>CBIHRB010000014.1:0-146071 GCA_966212355.1 uncultured Mucilaginibacter sp. | reverse complement strand
CTTATTAACAGCTCAAATAAACAATAATAATGTCTACTTTTTTCAGGACATGACATATTGTATTTATTTGCCAATACAGCTAAAAAGGCTTTGCGCCTTAAGCCTTCCGCTTTGAGCTTATTTATGGTTTTACCACGTCCAATATCGGTTTATCAATTCCTGACAACTGGTCTTGCTCTGGTTTTAGCAGTTCAAGTACCTCAACATCATTATGCCCTTTCTTTAACCACTCAACCGGCAGGTATAAAGTTTGTTGTGGGCCGATGCCCCAGTACCGACCAAGGTTATGCCCGTTTACCCATACTACTCCCTTGCCCCAATTGCTCATATCAAGGTATGTATCGCCCACTTTATCCAACGTAAACCCGCCTTTCCTGATCACCGGCGATTGCGCATTTTGCTTCGCAGCAGAGAATTTCGCGGTGCTTAAATCATAAAAGGGCAGCGAATACATTTTCCAGTGCTGCACTTCCCTTCCGTTTAAAAGCACTTGTTGGGTGATCCCTTTTTTATTTTGCAAAAGATACTTACCAAAGTTGATGCGGCCAAGGTTTTCTACCAAAATATCAAGCGTTACTTTACCTGCCGGAAGTTTTAGATACAGGCTATCCTGATTAAGCCTGCGGTCGAGCGTACCCACTTTTTTACCGTTAATCATGATCACAGCGTAATCCCTAAGCTCTTTGAGTTTAAGTTGCCCGCTTTTGCTTCCGTTTAAGATGGTTCGGTACAGCACAAAACCATAGTCCTGGTGCAGGTCTTCAAATGTAAGCGGACTTAGATTTTCTTTAGCAGCCGGCAGAGTATTTAATAAACTTACCGATTGTGTTAGTTTAATAGCAGGTATCGTAATTACCGGTTTAGCTGCAGGCACGTCGGGCAATTGCATGCCGGCAGGCAAATGCTTTTGGATCACTTGCCTGAACTGCATAAATTTTGGTGTGGCATTGCCCGCCTCGTCTAAGGGTGCATCATAATCATAGCTGCTCGTTTGCGGTTCATAAGGCGAGGTATCTTTAAAATTTGCGCCATTCATAAACGCACGGGTTGTGCCGCCGTGAAACATATACATATTGATAGAGATGCCCGCTGCCAATACAGAATCAAGTCTGCCTGCATAACGTTCGGCAGGGATAGTGTGATGAGCAGTACCCCACCAATCGAACCAGGCCGGGTACCACTCGGCAATATAATATGGGCCTTTGCCATCATGATTTTCATTGATGATCTTTTTCACTTTTGCAGGATCATCAAGGCCGTTAACAGCAGGCAATAATCCCGGCAGGTGACCGGCTACCAAATCGGGGGCAGGATCGCAGGTGTACAGCAATCCGTCAAAACCGGCTTCTTTAAATAATTTTTGATTAATGCCCAGGTATTCTTTATCGCTGCCATACGATCCGTACTCATTTTCAATTTGTACCATCAGGATATTACCGCCGTGATTTATCTGTAGTGGAGCTAATTGCTTACCTACCTCTTTGATATAGCTTTCATACTCTTTAAGATATTGAGCCTCTTTACTGCGCACTTCAAGGCCTTTTTCGTTCTGCAACCAGTAAGGATATCCGCCAAACTCCCACTCGGCACACACGTACGGACTTGGGCGAAGGATTACCCACAGGCCTTCCTGCTGGGCAATGCGTACAAACTCGGCCACATCATTATTGCCGGTAAAATCAAACTTGCCTTTTTGTGGCTCGTGCAGGTTCCAGAACACATAAGTGCCGATGGTATTTAAGCCCATTGCCTTCGCCATTTTTATGCGGGCGCGCCAGGCTTCGCGCGGTACGCGGGGATAATGCATCTCGCCCGAGATCATCTGGAAAGGTTTCCCGTCAAGCAGGAAAGCCTCGTCGCCCAGGGCAAACGTATGCTTGGGTGCCTGGCAAAAGCCTGCTATGCTAATGCTTAAGAATAATGTTAAAAAGGATATTGTAATTTTTTTCATTGTGATGCGCTATCGGTTCAGCGCTTCTGCGCTTTTTTGTTTGTAATAGTTTTGAAGAATATAAAATGCTTTCTTTTTGTTGCCTTTATCGTCATAAAGCCCCTTGCGGTTCCAGCCTTCCTGGTACAGCGGGTTATTCCGTTTTGGCGACCGGAAATCGGCCATTACCCATGGCGACAGGCCGACGAAATTTGCAGGCATCCGCTTAAACATGGCTACCTGCTCTTTAAAATACCATTCCTGGTATTCCTCGCTGAAGCGGGTCAGTGAGTCGGCATGAAAACCGGTTTTAGCTTCGGCCCCGGTTTCGCTGATAAATAAAGGTTTATTGTATGGCGTGCTCCAGTTTGTGGTACGGCATTTATCGGGCAGACCGCCATACCAGCCAAGGTATTCGTTAAAAGCAACAAGGTCAACAAACTCGCCCAACGGGTCATCCACCACATTCAAATCCTTACCCGAACTATAGTTTACCTCAAGCGCGGCCGAAATCAGGCGTGTATCATCCAACTGCTTAGCCTTAATAATCAAATTATGCATGAAGTTGGTACGGGTTGGGCTTATTGGTGTTTCGTTACCAACCGACCAGATAATGATACTGGCTCGGTTATGATCGCGGGTGATCATTTCATTGAGTTGCGCCTTTGCCTTTTCAAGCACCGCGGCGTTACCAAAATCGATAGTCCAGTAAACCGGAATCTCCGACCAAACCATAATACCCAGTGAGTCGGCCAGTCGGGTCATTTTTTCATCATGAGGATAATGCGCCAGCCTAACCATATTGCAGCCAAGTTCATGCGCCTGATTTAACAATTGCTCAGCATCCTGCTGGCTGTATGCTCTCCGTACATCCTGCGGTATTTCGCCATGGATACAGATACCCCGTAAAAACACAGGCTTGCCGTTTAGCAATAACTGCGGGCCATGTGCCTCAATGGTGCGGAATCCGATTTTATCCTCAGTTTTATCGGCACCGGTACTTATAATTACTCTATAAAGCTTGGGTGTTTCCGGCGACCATAGCTGAGCCTTAGGTAATTTAAAGCTCAGCTGGGTAAGCGCTCCTGTGGCCGCAAACTGCCTGGTAAACTTAAGCTCGGGTATTTGTATGGTGATGTTTTGACCGACTGACGGGGTATCGCTCAGTTTAATCCATCCGCTTACCTCCGGTTGTTTAGCGGGCGCCGCACCATTAACAGGCTTTTTAAGCTGGATCACAAAATCGCGGATATAGGTAGCAGGCACTTCCACCAGTTTTACATCGCGGGTAATACCGCCGTAATTCCACCAGTCGGTATTGAGGGTAGGTACTTCATCTGCATAGCGCTTATTATCAACCTTAACCACCAACAGGTTATCCTTTTCCTTAAGCAATCCGGCAGGGATTTCAAAATTAAAGGGTGTGAAACCACCTTTGTGCATGCCCAGCTTTTTACCATTCAGGTATACATCGGCACGATAATTTACTGCGCCAAAATACACGTACTGCCTGCTGCCATTGGCAGGTTTAACATAATCGAATGATTTTTTATACCAGATAGTCCCCTCGTAATAAGTAAACTCCGGCTTTTGATGGTTCCAGTCGCCGGGCACATCAATGCTGTATTTGTCAATGTAGCCGTGCTCCTTTTTCTCAGTTTTATTAGCAGGGATACCACTGTTCCAGTAAGCATCGCCATTTTTTTCGTTTAGCTCCTTGTAGCGATAATCATAAAACCCGGTTTCGTAGGGATCAACAATGTATTGCCATTTGCCGTTCAGATCAAGCGACTTACGGCTTTGGATATTGGTAATGAGGCTATCCTGAGCGGTCGCAGTACCGGTAATGAACAGCAGGCAGCATAAGCTTATGAAGTTTCGCATGTTATTTTTTAAAAACATCAAGGTTCCAGTTATCCACCCAGTTTATTTCGATGTCATCACCCTTAAAGCTGATAGGCAACCACAGGTAACGGCCATCAATAGCATCTTTCGGGGTCCATTTGTCGGCTATAAATATGAAAGCATCCTTTTTACCTGCTACAGGCAGCACATGGGTACTTTGACCGCCATAAGTGATCTTGCTATCCGGTCCCTGGCAAGGGTTACCATGGTAAGTCCAAGGCCCCCAAATTGATTTTGCAGAAAACCAACGGGCAGCATTAGGTGCCCAGCCGGTACAGCCCGAACCTATCATGTAATAAATTCCGTTACGTTTAAATAGTGCTGGAGCTTCGGTTTGGTGGCCAATATAAATGCGGATAAATTTACCTGTATGGCCTGTATAATCAGGAGTCAACTCGGCTAAATCAAGGGTATAGTTTTCTTCGGATGAAAAAACGTGGTAAGCCTTGCCGTCGTCATCAACAAAAACGGTCATGTCGCGGGCCATCTGGCCGCCGGGCAAATCGCGGCAAAAAAATTTATCGGTTTCGTGAGCCGGATTAACACAGTTTATTTTATCACCTTCGGGAGTAAGCGCCGGATAAAACGGCATTTGTCCCGGATTTGGACGATAGCTTTTGATGAATTTATACGGGCCGGTCACCTTATCGCTCACAGCAACCCCTGCACGCGCTGCGCTATAGCCTTTGCCTAATAGCTCAAGGTGAAACCACATCACATACTTTTGGGTCTTTTTGTTATAAATAACTTTAGGCCTCTCCAAAATACAGCCTTTTGCTATATCGTTTGTAGTATCCGGCGAAATGCTCAGCGAAATCCCCTCGTCCTTCCAGTTGTACAGATCTTTTGACGAATAGCAATGAACCCCAACCATTGCCCGGTTGCCGGCATCGCCGGCAATTTTGTGTTCGCCAAACCAATAATAAACCCCATTATTATATAGTATGCCGCCACCATGAGCATTGATATGTACCCCTTTATCATCGGGCCAGATAGCACCGGGGCTAAAGCTGGTTAATTTTGTTTGAGCCCGGGCAACAATGCTTAGCAGCAAAAGGGCAGGTAGTAGTAAAAAGCGATAGTATTTCATATAAAGATGTTTGTATTATTTTCTGATATCAAGTGCATGGTCGGCAGGTTCATCCTGACCGCTCCAAATTTTAACAGCCGTCCATGGTTCGTCCGCATCGGCCCAAAACGGATCGGTTTCGGGTAAGCCTAAGGGTACAAAAGCAGTAGCGCAGAAATACAGGCTGCCTGTTGTAATGTAAAAATCGGCCAGGCCGGGCTGCTTGCCATATAACCCTATATTGAGCCAGCCATCGGCAGTAAAAGTTTGTGGTGCGCCAAGTGTTTTTTTAATCATGGCCGTTAGTGCACACCTTACCTGTGCAGGTTTCAGACTTGCAGACAATTGCTTTTTGTAAGCGATGTTTGCGAGGTGATGAAATGCCCCGCCACGGTAAACTATCGACCGCCCAATAGCAGGATAGCTTCCATCAGCATTGATCATGCGCTCGAGCACTTCGGCATAACGCTGACCTACGGCCAGTTCGCGCTGCTCCTCGCGTGTATAAGTTTTCTTTTTAGCATTAACCTCTTCCAATATGGTGCTCAAATTGGGATGGATCACGATGCTGTTATAATAATCGAGATGAAAGCTCATCCCGTCCGAATACATACCATCACCAACATACCAGTGTTCGGTAAATTCTCGAACACCAAATTCGACCCTTACCGGATCATAGCCCAGATCATATTTGCAAAAAAATGCCTCTATCATCCCCGAAAACAAAATCCAGTTGGAGTAAACCGGAACAGTAGCACGGGTAGTCTTCATCACTTCAACCACCTGCTTTTTGGTAGTTTCATCAAGGTGTTCCCATAACCATGGGCTCCGTACCAATGCAAAAGCAACAAACGAGGCATCAACCAATGGCTGACCGCCGTTCCATTGCAGATAATCTTTAGCCTGCGGATTAACAGCGTTAGCGATAGCCTTTAAAGACCATGCCCGGTATTGCTCACGAAGTTTTACCTCGGCGGGATCACCGCCCTCTAATTGTAACCACGGTGCTATACCACACAATGTACGACCAAAAGCTTCCAGATAACCCACCTTAGCCCGGCTTTCCTTGTTATCTACCCTATCAGACAATTCCATGGGCATTTTCTCTTTAAGCTGATCGGCTGCAAGGTTGCTGATCACAGGCCGGGCTACTTTATCCATGTAGCTTAACCACAATTTCCTGTCGGATACCTGCACAGTATTCTTTTTGCTTTGGGCGGATGCACAAAACGGAGCACTTATCAATAGAAAGTAAAATATGAGTTTCTTCATCCCGGCTGTTTATTTGTTCATTATACTTTGATTCAAGTTCCATGTTGTAAGTCTCAAGTCGAAAGTTCTAAGCCTTAAGTCGTTTTTTTAAGACTATTCTAAAGACTTCCGACTTGAGACTTACAACTTCAAAGGTGTCCATTCCAACACCTGTACTTTCGTAGGCGCTATGTTGGCCTTACCCTCACCATCTACCTGCGTTACTTTTTGTACAAACAGGTTAAGAATCTTTTTATCCTTCCATAATTCGGTATCATAGGTTGGCTCCCAATCCCCTACAGGTGTAGTTGCTAAATCGCTAACCTTCCAGTTTGAAGTTTTCAGATCGGCATTCGTCGCTACAGAAACTTTATCACCACGTTCGGCATCCCTGAAAATCAGCGCTGCCGATTGTTTCCCGCCATTGCTCCAGGCAATGATCTGCGGGCGCGAAATCGGGATCCGTTTGGTACCCGTGCCACCAAGGTTGAATGCCGTTTTCCTGAAACCAAGATCAGCCGACTGCCAATTTCCCCCGGTTTTAAAAACAATATGATATTGTGGGATGGTTGTACTGCTATCACGCCAATAAGTGGCAATAAATGGATTACCCCTATCATCGGCAAACATGGATGTTTGATTAATGAGTTCGCTGTGCTGCGGTATCTTGCAAGCATACTCCGCATTCGCTGCATTAATCGGCAGCGTATATTTTTCGCCGGTTGATTTTTCCCAGCTCAGGCCACCATCATTTGAGCGGGCATACCCCATATCGTGGTTGCTTGCTACGTCAGGGCTTTCACGCCATACCCATGAAATGTGGATAGTCCCTTTTTTGTCGATGCACATTTGCCAGTAGGCATTTCGTTTACCCTCACCGTCAATAAGATTTTGCTGAATGTTGACCCATTTTTGAGTAGTCATGCTATACCTGTTCATCACCAGGTTCCCATTACCGGAACCGCCGTCGCGATAAACAAATAACAGATCGCCGCCCGGCAAACGGTAAAACTCCGGGTAGCTTACCTTGTTTTCGGTAATACCCGTCATAATTTGTTGTGAAGATAAAACGAGGCTTCCGGGCTTAATGCTTTTAGCATAATTTAAAGCCTGATTGTGATGCCCCCAGGCAACATGCAAATAGCCGGCGCCATCAACCATGATACTGATATCCTTATGGGCATCAGCAGCATCGGCTTTATATTGCGTTGCGGCAACCTGCCAGTTAGCAGCTCCGCTTTTTCTCTTAGCCAATACTAAAACCTGGTCGTTATTATAATAAGCAGCGTATTGTTCGCCCTTAAAAGTAACAAGCGAGTTTTTGCGGAACACAACTGTATTGACAGAGTTATTAGCCCAACCTAAACCGATAGTGGTAGTAGTTACTTTGCCTGTTTGAGCAGATACGACAACAGTGCTCCCAAACAGGACACATATAAAAAACAGTGATCTTAAATGGTATAGCTTCATAAAAAGTAAAAGTAAGGGCAATTAATATTGCCCTTACTTTTTATTTGTGTTTTAATTAATAACCCGGGTTTTGCTCCAATACAGCATCTTTATTCAATTGAATTTCAGACAATGGGATAGGCAAAAGCATATTCTTCGCTGCAAGCCCTGTTGTCGGATGCTGAACATCGCCAGAGTTAAGGCGTAATGAACGTTCAACCAGAGTACCGGTACGCATCAGGGTTTGGCGGCGGTTTTCTTCACCGATGAGCTCCCTGGCACGTTCATCTAATACAAAGTTAAGTGTCATTTGATCAGCGGTTACCTGCGGTGCATTAGCCCTTGTCCTTAATACGTTGATAGATGTAGCAGCATCTGCAGTTTTGCCTTGTTTAACCTGTGCTTCAGCAAGTAGCAGGTAGGTTTCGCCTAAACGCATCATGATAAAATCTTTGATCATGGCATAGCCAAAGGTATCATTAGGGTCAAATGCTCCCCATTTGGTTGTGCTCGGACAGATCTTATATAAAGTATCCGGACCAGTAAACGGAACCATTTTCCCATAATTAGCGTTTGTTGGATCATTATAGTAGTAACGTCTTTTGATGCTGTATTGCGAGTTACGCATGTCGCCATTGGGATATAAGCCGTACAAAACCCAGTTGCTTAACCTAAGCCTGGCAATACTACGGCCGCCTAATGAATCGCAAATTGTCATGCCTGCAATGTTATAGTAAGCGGCACCCCATACCCTGCGTTGCTGGGCATTATCGGTATTACCACCAACTACCGAACTTGGATTTTCCTGCTCCAACACCCAGATGGCTTCAGAGTTGCCTTGTGCACGTCTCTCATTACCGTATACAAACATATCTGAATAATAGTCGCCGGTACCGCCTGCCCTTACGCCATAACGAGCTTTGATCAGGCTGAATTTACCGCTGGTGATAATAGCTTGAGCCTGTTGCTCGGCCAAATCATTTTTACCCATGCGCAGATAAACCTCGGCCAAAAGCTGCATAGCCATATATTTATTAGCACGCCCAACCGGTTTACCCTGAGCATTCAATTTTGAGGTACCCGCATTCAGATCAGAAAGGTTGGTGCTTGCATAGGTAAGGTCACTAACAATCAGGTTATTTACCTCATCAAGCGAAGCACGTGTAAAATTTGTTTTGGGAGCTGTAAGCGGTGCTGTAACCAACGGTACTTTCCCAAACAACGTTGCCAGGTTATTATAGGCATAAGCCCTGAAAAACTTAGCCTCAGCATCAATAGCACTTTTGCCTTTTGCGCCAAGCTTGGTGTTTGAAGGATCTTCAACCGAAGCGATAATGATATTAGCGTTATTGATCAGTGAATAATATTTACCCCAGATGTATGATGCAGCGCCATCTGTAGAGGTAAGCTGCGCATAGTTATAATATGGTACTTCAATACCCTGCTGGTTGGCGGTAGCATTAGCAACATCGGTTCCTACCTGCCAAACACTTGGCCAGCCTTGTGCGCTTGAGTAGGTTAAAATGGTGCTTTCATAATTATACAAACCTACTGCTGCAGCCTCAAAACCCAGTGAATCGTTAAGGGTTAACGGAGTATATGATGAATACGGCTTTTCGTTGAGGTATGATTTTTTGCAGGATGAAAATGCGGTAATAAGCACTGATATTGAAACCAATATGATCGAATACTTTTTCATGTGTTTATGTTTTATCAGTTTATTTTAATGAGATATTAGCGCCAAAAACAAAAGTGCGCGTTACAGGATAGTTATTGGTCCAATCGGATGCAAATGCTGATTGATTAAGCCCCGAATTTGAGGTACCCCTTGTATAAGAAGTTTGCTCAGGATCCCATCCTATCCATTTGGTAAAAGTGTGCAGGTTACGGCCACTTGCATAAAATGTAAGGCCATTCAAATGCAGCTTATCAAGTATATTCTGCCCTACCACGTAGCTTAAGGTTACATCTTTGATGCGGGTATAGCTCGCATCTCGCGGATAACCGTAACCACGGGTGTTGGTATATGCTAATGACTGAAATGAGTTGTTATTGTTGGTTGGAGTCCAGTAACCGATTTCGGCCGGGGTATTCCTTCTGCCCGATTCATCAGCATAGTTTAAATCGGTATTATTACGCATCATTCCCTGTGCTGTTTGGATAAATACACTCAGGTTAAATTGCTTGTAATGGAACGTATTGGTGATACCTCCTGTCCATTTAGGTGCAGTTTGGCCTTGTATCACGCGGTCGTCGGCAGTGATTTTACCATCGCCATTTGTGTCGGCAAATTTAAGGTCGCCTGGTTTTGCTCCGGGATCCTGTTTAGACGCATCCTCGCCTGTTTGCCAAACACCGGTCATTTTGTAATCATAAATTACGCCGATAGGCTTACCAATGAACCAACGGTTACCAAGGTCGTCTTTACCATCGCCGTAAAGGCTAACAATTTTATTGCGGTTAAGTGCATAAACGATATTTGACTCCCAACGAAAATCTTTACCAGCAATATTCCTTGTATTCACGTTAACCTCTAAACCTTTGTTGGCAACTTTACCTATATTATCCCAAACATTGGAGTAACCTGTTATAAGCGGAAGGCTCCTTTTTAATAACAAACCCGAGGTATGTGTGCTGTATGCATCAACCGAACCGTTAATCCGGCTACCGAGCAAAGCAAAATCTACACCAACGTTTGCCCCTGTAGTAGTTTCCCAGTGCAGATTTGCGTTACCTAAATTACTGGCCTGTACACCAATGGTACTTACACCATTAAAAGGTGAACGTACAGTACCATCGGTAGTGATGGTTTGATATACGCTGATGGCCTCATTACCTGTTTTACCGTATGATCCCCTAAGTTTTAAAGCATTAATAATCTTTGAATTTTTAAGAAAGTCTTCCTGGTCGATATTCCAACCCAAAGCTGCAGACGGGAAAACGCCATATTTTGTAGTATTAGCACCAAACACCGACGAACCATCGCGGCGGGCAGTAACAGTAACCAGGTATTTACCTGCATAGGTGTAATTGATACGTGCCATTTGCGAGTTTAACGCATACCTGTCCGAATATGATGATGAGGTTTGTGTAGCTCCGGCACCTAAATTATTGAATGAAAGCTCATCGTTAACAAAGCCTGTTGCTGCAGCTGTTGATGTGAAGTACCTGCGACGCTGCGCACTGTATAAACCGGTAAAATCAATATGGTGTTTGCCAAAATCACGGTTATAATACAACAGGTTTTCAATTGTATAAGTATTAGTTTCAGAGCTTGCAGCACTTGCACTACCAAGTGGAGTATTTGCCAAACGGCCGCTGTAGCTGTCAACCCTTGTAGGCAAATAAGTGTAACCTGCGTTTAAACGATATTTTAATCCTTTTAAAACACCGCCAAATTTCACTTCGGCATAACCGTTACCGTTAAGGTTTACACTGCGGTTCACCTGATCGGTAGTTAAACCCAATAGTGGGTTAACATATAATTGCTCTGGCGCCATCGGATAAATGGTGTAAGTACCGTCGGCATTATATTCATTACCGTATGGGCTCATGGCAGTAGCATTTAACAGGTTAGCACGGCCGCCGTCATAATTATTATTGGCGAAGTACGATGACATACCTACTGTTAAAAAGTTGGTTACATTGATATCTAAATTTGAACGAATGCTTACCCTGTTATACTGATAGCCTTTTAATACACCTTTTTGTTTCAGATAATCGCCGGATACATAGTATTTTGTATCAGGGCTACCGCCTGAGATGCTTAGGTTATGATCTTGCATCACGCCGGTTTGGGTAACTTCTTTTATCCAGTCAATAGTTTTCCCTGCGTTATAGTTTGGCAATTCGGTATAGTTAGGCACAGGGCTTGTTTGCTTTTGGCCTGTTTGCGACATGTAGTCGGCATATTTTTGAATGTAAGATGCAGGATCACGAGGCTCAAGCATATGGGCTATGTTTTCAACACCGGCATAAGCGTTATAACGGATCACCGGTTTGCCGGTATTACCTCTTTTGGTAGTGATGAGGATTACGCCGTTTGAGCCGTTGGTACCATAAATAGCAACAGCCGACGCATCTTTAAGGATCTCCATCGAGGCGATATCATTAGGGTTGATGTCATTTAACGAACCGCCACTTTTGCTAAGCGGAATACCGTCAACAACCACATACGGGCCGGTACCGGCGTTAATTGAATTTTGACCTCTTATACCTGCCAAAGGTTGAGCACCCGGCACAGAAGATGAGCTTGTGATATTTACACCTGCTACAGCACCTTCCAATGCCTGCAATACGTTGGTTACCGGTAATTGCGATAAACGCGCTTTAGGCACCGATACAACAGAGCCGGTAACATCAGAACGTTTCTGAGTACCATAACCAACCACCACTACTTCGTTAAGCTGCTTGTTGTTGTCTTCAAGTACTACACTCAATGTGGTGGTATTTTTTGTAACCGCAATGAATTTGGCTACCATGCTCACAAAAGAAATCTTTAACGTTGAGCCTTCGGCAACCTCTATTTTAAAAGCGCCATTAACATCGGTTGTGGTTGATTGGGTTGTGCCCTGGATGTTTACAGTTGCACCAGGCAACACATTGCCGGTGGCATCTTTTACAACACCTTTTACATTAATTTTTGTTTGCGCGCTTGCCAGTTGAGCAATGCCTGTGAGCATCATCATTAAAAGCAATACGGAAAAACTTTTTAAGAGAGTAAATCTATATTTCATAATTTAATTTGGTTTATAGGGTTCATTTAATTTGGAATTTTGGGTGGTAACTGAGTCTATCCGGGCCGGTTTAACACCACGGCATTAGCTGCCCGGTTGCGCATTTTTGAAATTTTCATTGCATTAATTTTTAGTTTATGAATTGCCGGCAATAGAATATTGGTACTAATTATTGCCCATCGGTTGAAACGAAATAAGTGGAATTTGGCTTTACGAGAGAGGGGTAAAACTATAAATTACCGGGGTCAAAATGTATAAAAAACGCTCCTTTTGATAGTTTTTGTAGAATACACAAGAAAATAAGTGTCAAATTTACTCTTATTTTTTTCAGAAAGCTTTTCTTGTGATGGCACACCAACACTGTTAAAGACAGGCCTATTTAGAAGAGTTTTTCTCAAACTCGTTTATGCGATACGAAATTTGAAAACTGGCGCGGTGTTTTTTGATAAAATCAGACGGGTTGATACCGTATTGTTTGAAGAATTGTTCGCGAAAATATTTCACATCGCTAAAGCCAACCTGGAAGGCAGCTTCATTAACATTACAATTGGTTTGAATGAGTAATTCGGCAGCTTTGCGCAGGCGTACAAACCTAATAAAGTTATTGACCGATTGCCCTGTGATATTTTTAAGACGTTTAAATAAGGTTGCATAGCTGATACCTATCTCCTTAGCCAGCACATATACATCAAACTTATCGTCGGTAAAATAATGCTCAATCACCGAAATACAATTGTTCAGAAAGTCTTTATTCTCCTGCGAAATACTTCGACCGGTGCTTTTCTTGGTAACCTCCTTATAAAAGTAATTCTGAAGCTCAGTTTTATTGCGCAACACGCTTTTTACCTTTGCTATGAGTAATTCTTTATCAAAGGGTTTGCGTAAAAAGTCAATAGCTCCCTCATCTATACTTCTAAGCATAATATCCGGCGTTGTATCGCCGGTTAAAAGGATAACAGGGATATGGTTTATAGCCTGGTCTTCTTTAACAATCCGGCACAAATCAAGCCCGCTAATGCCGTCCATTACAATATCGCTTATAATTACATCGGGAATATGCTTCTTGATAAGTTCGAGGCCCGTGGTACCGTCTTGGGCCTCAATTACGTTATATCCCGGAGTAAAAATCTTTTTGATGTATGTACGGATCTGGTCATTGTCATCAATCACTATAAGTGTATGCCTGGCCGAGCTGAATAGCTCCAACGCTGCCAGGTCATCGTCTTCCGGCATAACATCTTTGTTATCTTCGCTAATAAGCTCATTTACATAAGTATAATCAGGCACAACATCGTCAACAATAATCTCTCCCGAAAAATGTGCTTTACCCTTCGGTAACGCAAGCACAAAGGTGGTACCCCCATCGGGATTGTTGGAGTAGCTGATATTACCTTTATGACTTTCAATAAAAACCTTAACCAGATATAAGCCTATCCCAAAACCCTTACGGAAATAGTTTTTATCCTTTGCCTGGTAAAATTTATCAAACAGCCTGTCGCCGGCTTCCGTATTGATGCCTATACCATTATCAATTACTTTAAAATATACATAAGTATCGTCCTGTTCAATTACAACATGGATAGTTCCCCTATCCGGAGTAAACTTTATAGCGTTTGAAATGAGGTTAAACAAAGCTATTTCTATCTTTTCCAGGTCGCAGTATACCTCAATGGCATCTGATCCGCCCTCGAGGGTATAACGAATATGTTTAATTTTGGCTTGCTGAATAAAGCACGAATAAACCTCGTTACACAAAATCACAAAATTTAATCTGCTCACTTTCAGCGAAGCATTTTCGCTTTCGGTTTTTCTGAAAAGCAGCAAATGATCAACCAAACCAAGCAGTCGGCGCGCATTGCGGTAAATTGTGCTCAGCTCTTCGGTATTGCCTTTATTTTGATTAAGGAGATCTTTGATGGGGTTGATAATAAGCGTTAACGGGGTCCTGAATTCGTGCGATACGTTGGTGAAGAAGGTCAGCTTCTTTTCATTAAGTTCCTTTTCTTTCTCCACCTGCAGGTTGGCCAGCTTTACCTTAAACCTGAGCCTGGCCTGGTTTAATCTGTATCTGTAAAACGCGTAGCCTATAGCAACTATTAATGACAGATAAATTATATAGGCCCACCAGGTGCGGTACCATGGTGGCAAAACAATAATTTTAATGGTGATGGGTGGCGCCGTCCACTGTCCTTCTGTATTGGTGGCCCTGATTTTCAGTGTATAGGAGCCTTCATTGAGACGCGAAAAATAGGCCGACTTTAGTTTGCCTACATAGTTCCAGCCATGGTCCCAGCCCTCAAGGTAATAGGCGTAGGAGATCTTTTCGGGAAATGAATATTCAAGCGCTGTGTAACTGATGTTCAGCGTAGCCTGGCTAAACGGGATAGTTACTTTCTTTAATTCATTTAACGGCAGTTTTGGGCCATATGCACTATCGAGTTCAATTGATACATTGTTTATTTTAAAATCAGAAAGCATGAGCCGGGGCTGGTGCGCGTAAGGGGCAATACTATCAGGCGAGAACAAATTAAACCCTTTTATACCGCCGAACAACATTTTGCCCGATGCCAGTTTTAAGGCCGCGTTGTAATTAAACTGGTTACTTTGTAATCCATCAGATGCGTTGTAATTGGTGATCTTTTCCGTTATTACATTAAAGTTAGAAAGGCCGTTATAAGTACTGCACCATAAATTCCCGCTGTTATCAACCAATATATTCAGCACAGTATTACTGGGTAATCCTGCCGATTCCGTGTATCTTTTATACTGATGGGTGTTGGTATTATATTGAAGCAGGCCTCCGCCTTCGGTACCAATCCATAAATTGCGTTTATTATCTTCGGTAATAGCCCTGATGGCCTGGCCAATAAAATAAACCTGGTGTTTTTTATGCTGAACATCTATTTTGATGAGACGGCTATAATTTCCCGCCCATAAATTACCCGCATGATCTTCAAAAAGCGCGTGGATATTTACCAGGTTGTTATCAAAAAGTTCAAATTGGTCTTTTGTACGATTATATAAAAACAAAGCACCTCCCCAGGTGCTGCCCGCCCACAAGCGGTGCTGTGAATCTTCATACAGCTTCCAAAAATTCCGTTCCTCCTTTTTTTCTGCCGGATTGTAGCAACTGTAATGTTTAAAACGGCCTGTAGCATTATCAAAAGCATCAATACCGCCGTTAAAGGTTGCCACCCATATTTTGTTGGTATAGTCGTTTAAAATACTTACAACAAAATTGCTGCTGATAGATCCCGGGATATTTTGATGTATATAGGCAGTAAACGTATTTGTTTTAATGTTCCAGTAATTTAACCCGCCGCCGTCGGTGCCAATCCATACATTATGCTGTTTATCTTCGCAAAACGACAGGATAAAATTATTGATAACACTATTTTTATTAAAAGCATCATGTGCAAATACATGAAATGAGGCCGGCTTACGGTCAATAATATTTACACCACCCCGTAAGGTTGCTATCCAGATCCGGGATTCATCATCCTCATAAACAGCATCAACAGCATCGCTGCGTAAGCTATTAGGTGTTTCGCCTGCATTGATATAGGTGAGCGTATTGGTAGCGGGATTCCAAACTTTGATTCCTCCTCCGTTGGTTGCAATCCAGATATCGCCGTTTTTTGTTGTGGTAAGGCTAAAAATATTGTTGCTGGTCACTTTGTTAAACCCGTTATCGAGCCTCGTAGTTTTCAGGGTGACGGGATCATACATCAACAACTCGTTACCAGAGCCTGCAATTATTTTACCCTTTCCATCAATGGTCATACAGCCTGCATATGCCAGTTCAGGAGCTACAATTTTTATCTTTTCAGTTGCTGCATCGTACCTCCCAAGCCCAACCCCATTTACCAGGATCCAGATAGTGCCCTGCTTATCCATCTGGGCAGCAATGGTATTAAACCGTTGTGTTTTTGCATCATACAGAATCTCTTTGCCAATGGTATCTGTTTTCCCAAATTTCAGAAAACCATATGTGCCATTGGTGGCGAAAACATTACCCGACTGGTCAGCGACAATTTCATTAATGTTAAACCCGATCTTAACAGGCTGATGTTTTTCATTATAACAGTAAAGTGCATGAAAGCGGGAATCGGCATAATCAAAATACATCAGGCCTTTTTCAGTTCCTGCATATATTCGTCCGCCGCAGGCCTTGATGGACTTGATGTGATTATTGACGAGTGAATTTTTATCATCCCAAATATTCCGGAAAACCTTAAAGGTATAGCCATCATAACGGTTAAGGCCGTCATAAGTCCCCATCCACATAAAGCCATATTTATCCTGCGTAATACAGGTTACCGCATTGTTTGAAAGGCCATCTTCAATGCCTAAATATCTAACCGGAAAACCAGGACCTTTTGCTGAGGCTGCTAAAGAATAGCACAAAAAAGAAATAAGCAAAAAGGCCTTTAATTGCTGAAACATTCGCCGTATAATCAATAACTGGTTGCTTTCAAAGGTATCAAAATATAGCAGGCTTTCATTCGCAAATTTTATCCTGTTTTGGTACATCAGGAATTGCAATGTATCAAAAGATATGAAGAAAATAACACCGATATTGAAGACAAATAATTAACAATTAATTATATTTGGGATATTATAAACCAGTTCTTAATAAAACATTTATTACATATAGCCCATCATCCTTAAAAATAGGGAATGCAATGATTATGCATTTAAATGATTGCGTAATTATTGCAGGCTACACTGCTTATTAAAAACATTTGATTAAACATTTACCTGCATTGACTAAGTATTTATTTATTTTTTATTTAAGCCTGTGGGCACTTAATTCTCGTGCTCAAAATATACTCAGGGTTGATAAAAGCGTTCAGCAACATAAGTTTACCCTTAACGAGGTAAAATACCTGCAGGATAGCACCGGGAAGCTAACTTTCCGGGAGATACAGGAAATGAGCTCCTCTTTTACCGAAAACAGCTCATACTACCCCAGCAATCACCATAAAAACTCCACCTACTGGTTCCGCGTGCGGATGTACTTTAGTGAACCTGTAAACAACAACAGCATTATTGAGCTGTTTGATCAAACAACCGATGAGGTAACGGCTTATATGCCTTATGCGGCAGGTAACTATATCAAAAGTGAATCGGGCGCTAATCTTAATTTCAACAGCAGGCTTTTTCATCATAAAAACTTTGAGTTTCTGATCGGGGATACCAAACCTGGCTATCATACTTATTATTTCAGAATCAAATCGCACAATGCGGTGAACGTTATCATAGTTTACCGTACCATTAATTACTTTATCCATTATGCGCTTAATGAATATTTAACCTACGGCCTGTTTTATGGTATGATCCTCATTTTTTGTTTCCATAACCTGCTCATGTTCCTGGCAGTTAAAAAGAAACAATACCTGTACTACGTATTTTACATTTTAAGCGTAGGCCTTTACGAAATGAGTGCCGATGGCATCGCGTTCCAATATTTATGGCCGGGGGCACCAGCTTTAAATAATTACGGGAACGGCACTGCCCTATATTTCACCAGTATTTGTGCCCTGATATTCAGCAAGGAGTTATTGCAGGTTAAAACAAAAGCCCCGCAGTTTAACAGGCTAATCAATTATGTGTTATTGTTGCGCACCACCTATTTTCTGTACTGCCTTATCTTCAACAATTCGCTGTTTGTATATAAGTTTGTTGAAGTGATCCCGCTATCGCTGGCTTTTGCTACCGGTGTGTATATCTATAAAAACGGCTACAAGCCGGCCCGCTTTTTTGTGCTGGCCTACTCAATTTTGTTTGTAGGCTTTATAGTTAAAGCGTTTACCGCCCTTGGTTATGCTTACTTTTTACCCGCCCCTATAAGTTACTACAGCCTCAGTTTTTGCTTTATTATTGAGATGGTGCTGTTATCATTTGCCATTGGCGATCAGGTAAGAATCCTGCGGAAAGAGAAGGATGCAGCCCATGAAGAAACCATACGGCAAATGCAGTTGAACAGCCAGTTGAAGGATTCGATAAATGAGGAATTGGAGCGTCAGGTTGAAATCCGCACGCATGAACTGGTTGAAAAATCAAACGAGGTGAGGCAACAAAGCCAGATCATCGAAAACCAAAACAAAGAATTGGTACGGGCCAACGAGCAGTTGGAAAAGCAGGCCGGTGAAATATTAAGAATGAATGTTTTACTTGAAAAAGATAATGTTCAGCTCAAAACCAATATTGAAAAGGTTACCGAATCACGAGCGTTATCCACAGAGTTGGGCTATGAAGAATTCAGCGCAAAGTATCCCGATCAGGAAACCTGTTTTAAATTCCTGTCGGCTTTAAAATGGAAAGATGGCTTTATTTGCACCCGGTGTTCGAATACAACCTACTGTGCCGGAAGGTTGCCGCACAGTCGCCGGTGTACCAAATGCAGTTATGAAGAATCGGCCCTGCATAACACCATATTTCAAAACAGCCGCATTCCGATTAATAAGGCTTTTTACCTCACTTATCTTATTTATAGCACCAACGGCACCATATCTTCGCACCAATTATCTGAAAAGCTCGATATCAGGCAAAGCACCTGCTGGACCTATGCCATCCGCATAAAAAAAGTGTTGCAGGAAAAGAAAAAATCACGAAAGAAGAATGACCAGCAAGGATGGACGGTGCTGGTGATGTGAGACAGTTTCTCCGAATGTTGATAGGAGGCACGGAGCCAAAACATACTCCTTTATTTGCTATAAACACCGTGGCGCTCTGAGGCCGACAATGGTTTATTCTCAATAATCCGTCTCGTTTTGCCTTCCGGGCAAGGCATGCTTCTATAATTTTTCGTGCTACAAACCTTTTGCGCCGCTGGTGCGCCCGTCCTTAAGTACATCTCATTAATGGTTGTTTATTAAATTATATAATTCCCCGAGGGGGAAAAGGTTTGTAGAAATAATGTCCTACCCTCTTGTACGAACCCAAGAGGGGTTCAACCCACGCTGACCGATCAATTGGCAATAGCCATTTGCTATTAGGTTTGTGCATTAACCCAAGCTCGCAGGGGATCCTGACGCCGCGAAAACTTCATTTCTCTGATAATAAAGCAGGTTTTAACCACCTCCCAGATTCCCTCCATTGTCATTTTTTAAATTATTTTCACTTTTTTTTCTTGTTCACAAAGCGTATCAGCTGCAAAAACAAACCGGGTGTAACCCGCTGTAAATACGCCACTTCAACGTTTGAGTTTCTCGTTATCAAAACGTATCAAAATCTATTTAAATATCTTAAAATCAATAACTTACACACAATTCATCTATTGCATTATTGGTTTATTCCACGTTAAATTTACCCCCACCAAATACCAATTAGTAATACGCTTAACCAACAAATCGCTTATATGAAGTAAAGATTGCACAGCAGTTCTTACCTGCATCGCTATGGTGTAAACCAGGTTTGCCCATAGCCCATTCCGGCAGCCAGGTGCTGCTTAACCAACTAAACAGCAATTAATTATGAAGAAAAAAATTACGCTAATTTTTGTTTTACTTATTACAATACTAACACGGTCCTTAGCACAGGACGTTACCGTGAAAGGTATTGTTAAAGACAGCCAGGGTCTGCCAATACCTGGCGCCACTGTAAAAAACAAGTCAACAGGTGCGGTGACAGTTACGGATTTAAAAGGCAGCTATTCTATCACGGCCAATAGCAATGCTACACTTGTTTTCAGCTTTGTGGGTTCGGCCACACAAGAGCAGCCAGTTAATGGACGCACAACTATTGATGTAACACTGGCCGATGCCAACAAACAGCTGGAAGAAGTTGTAGTAATAGGCTACGGCACACGTGCCGTTAAAGATGTTACCGGTGCCATCAGCAGTGTTAAGGCCGAGAAATTAGAAAACGAGCACCCAGCCAGTGCCACCGACATTATCAGAGGAAATATCCCGGGGATTTCGGTTGCTTTAAATACTTCCGCTAAAGGCGGCGGCACAGGCGACTTACAGATCAGGGGTAAAGCCTCTCTTTCGGGCAACGTACAGCCTGTTATCGTATTGGATGGTGTTATTTATCCCGGCCAGCTGGCTGATATCAACCCTAACGATATCGACCGTGTTGATGTACTGCGCGACCCAAGCGCACTTGCTGTATATGGTGCTCAATCGGCTGGCGGCGTTGTAGCTATTACCACTAAAAAAGGTAAAAAAGGCGGTACCCAAATCACCTTAAATGCCAACTTTGGTATAGCCCAATTATTGCAAAATCAAAAATATTACACCGGTGACGGCTTTCTTAACTGGCGTGCCGACGGTGCCCGCAGTTCTAATACTTCAAATCCTTATTACTATTACAGCAACCCTAACAAACTGCCCGATGGTGTAACGCTTGACCAGTTCCTTAACGGCGCAAAAGGCGATCCGACTACTATCTGGCTGCAGCGTTTGGGCTTATTCCCTAACGAGATTGCCAACTACCAGGCTGGTAAAATGACCGACTGGTCAAAACTGATCTTCCGCAATGGCTTCCGCCAGGATTATACCGGCAGCTTTTCGGGCAGTTCAGAAACGGTTAAATACTATGTATCGGGCAACTATACTAAAAACCAAAACCTGATCCAGGGCGGTCAATATACCGATGGCCGTTTCCGAGTAAACCTCGAAGGCAAAGCTGCTAAATTTTTAACCCTTGGTGTAAATGCGCAATTTGCAAGCCGCGATGAAGGTGCAGCCAGCACCCCGCTGAGTGGCCAGGGTATTGACGCTACCGAAGCCGACTGGACACAGATCATTAACTCATCCCCTTATGGAGATGTGTACAATGCCGATGGTTCATTACGCCGTATCGATACCGATGATAGCGGTTTAAATCAGCGTAACCCATTTCTCGGCAACCGCTATAATCAAAACGTAGCGGTTCAAAACACCCTGTTCTCGGTACTTTTTGCCCGTTTGGATCTCCCTTTCGGCATTAAGTATACCGTGAACTATGCGCCAACCATCGAATCGTACAGGAACTTTTTCTTCCGCCCCGTAGCTAACCCTAACGAACTTTCGGGTGGTACTGCTATCCGTACACAGGAAAACCGGTACAGGTACAACCTCGATAACATATTAAGCTGGAACAAAACTTTTGGCATCCATAGCTTTGATGCAACCTTCCTGCTTAACAAAGAAAAGTACCAAACCTGGTATACCAATGCTTCAAATACACAGTTAACACCAACTGATATCCTGGGTTACCACAACATAGGCGCCGGTAATTTACCTGTTGAAAGTAGCGATGACCGCATTTATAACGCCGATGCCATCATGGGCAGGATCAACTACACCTTATTAGGCCGCTATATCCTGACTGCTACGGTCCGTCGTGATGGTTTCTCTGCATTTGGCTTGCAGCATCCACGCGAGGTATACCCTTCAGGAGCAATTGCCTGGGTATTCAGTGATGAAAGCTTCATGAAAGGTGACGCTTTTAAATGGCTTGACTATGGTAAACTACGTTTCAGCTATGGTGCCAACGGTAATCGTACTTCAACAACCACTGCCGACCCATCTATCTCGTTGGCTGTATTGGGCGGCGTAAAATATCCAACGGCAAACAACTCGGGTACAGTTACCAACAACAGCGGTATTTATGTAAGCACCCTGCAAAACGCTCAATTGAAGTGGGAACGTACTGTAGGTCCTAATATCGGGCTCGATTTTACCATATTTCACAACAGGCTTAGCGGTTCAATAGATGTTTATGACCGTAAAACTACCGACCTGCTGGTTAAACGAAGTATTCTTGATGTTCAGGGCTACAACTCATCGGGCGATTTGGTTGGTGGGGCTAACAACTCCAACCCATACACCAACATCGGCCAGGTTAACAACAAGGGGTTTGAAATTTCATTGGATGGCAAGATCATTAAAAGCGAAAACTTTAACTGGAATGCCAGCGGAACGTTTTTCTTAAACCGCAACAAAATTGTTCACCTGTATGGTGCATTCCCGGTTACCGATGCCAATGGTGTTACTACTAATGTCGAAAAAGATGATATAGGCAACGGCTGGTTCATTGGTCACGATATAAACGCTGTTTGGGATTACAGGATCCTGGGTGTTTGGAAAACCGCGGATGCTACCGAAGCAGCTAAATACGGCGCTAAACCCGGTGATTTTAAACTACAGGACGTAAACGGCGATTTTAAATTCACTAATGATGATAAGCAATTTCTGGGTTCAACCAATCCACGCTTTAGCTGGTCTTTACGCAATGATTTCAATTTCCTTAAACATTTCGATGTATCGTTCCTGCTGGTATCAAGCATTGGTCAGTTAAGACAATACAACCAGGCTTTAAACAATCCGGGCAGCGTAGGCTTTGCCCGTATGAACTCATACGTATTACCTTATTGGACACCTGATAACGAGATTGATGATTACGCCCGCTTAAACTCAGGTTCATCAGGCACAACCATTAACGTTTGGCGTAAAGCTTCATTTGTAAGACTGCAAACCGCTTCTATCGGCTACACTTTCAGTCCGCAGCTTATCAAACGCCTGGGCATTTCAAGTGCCAAATTATTTGTGAATGCAAGCAATGCCGCTGTGTTTTCAAGCTGGCCGCTTTGGGACCCGCAAAACGGCGGCCCTACTCCAAGATATTTATCAGCCGGGTTTAACGTAGTTTTTTAAAGGAGGGATTTTAATACATGAACAAGATAAACAAAAACATCATGGCTGCGGCTTTAACAGCGGCAACCATATTTATAACCGGGGGCTGTACCAAACGGGCTGATCTGTATCCGCAGGCACCTTCAAAATTTACACCCGATGTAACTTATACATCGCCTGCTGCATTTAAAGCCGCTTTGGCTACGCTAAATGTAAGCGTTAGGTTTGAATACTTTGGCGACTCGGCCCCGCTGCTTACCGAATCGATATTTACCGATGCCGCGGTTGAAGGTACTACCGATAAAACCACACCGGCACAGGATCTGAACGCGCGCATCACCCCTACCGCCAACTTAAACAGCGACGACTATAACAAAATAGGCCGTTACTGGAGCGCCTGGTACCAGGGGATACATGACTGTAACGTTATTTTATCGAGGCTGGATAACATTAAATGGCCGTCAGACGCCGATAAAAACCTGGTAAAAGCGACAGCTTTATTTCACCGGGCTTACCGCTACTATCGTTTAGTACATGAGTTTGGCGATGTGCCATTGCTGCTAAAAGAAGAAACTGCGGTAAACACCGGCTACTTCAGTACGCAGCGTATCGTTATCCTGAAGCAAATAAAAACAGACCTGGAGTTCGCCGTAGCTAATCTTACCGATGCGAACGCTAAAGGCGACATCTCCAAAGGCGGTGCTGCTCACCTTTTAGCTAAAGTTGATTTGGCACTTGGTTTATTTGATGATGCCATTGCAGCCGCCAATGTTGCTATCAACGGCCCGTATCACCTCATGACCAATCGTTTTGGTATAGTTGCGGGCGACGCTTCAAAAAACATCATCTGGGACCTTCACCGACCCGAAAACAAGGCTTTAGGAACAAATGCCGAGGCTTTATATGTAGTACTTGACCGCGAAACACTTGACGGTGCTACACCAAACGGATCACAGGTGATGAGGAACTGTGTGCCGATGTGGCATAACGGTACTATTCTTACCCCCGGCGCATTAAAACCAGGGATCTCAGATAAGGTTACTGAAGAATTCCCGCTTACCTTATGGTATGGCCGTGGTATTGGCCGTTTACGGGGTACACCTTATGCTACCAAATACATCTGGACAGATAATACCGACTTAAGGCATGCCCCCGGTAACTGGATGAACATGACCGATTTGGTTTACAATAGCCCGGCCATTAAAACCTCCGATCCGGCATGGTATGGCAAGCATCTTGAGCAATATACCGATGCTAACGTTAAGCAACGCTTCCTGAATGGTGCAAAAGATACCATCCGTGCCTGGTTTGGCTGGCCGCATTACAAAGTGTTCATAGGCTCGGGCCCTATCGCGCTTGATAAATGGTGGAGCCCGCCGCGTGGTACCAACACCGACTGGTATGTTTTTCGCTTAGCCGAAACCTACCTGCTGCGTGCCGAAGCCTACGTATGGAAAGGCCAAACCGCACTTGCTATGGATGATATCAACAAAGTAAGGGCACGTGCAAATGCACAGTTGTTAACAGATCCGGGCAAAGTTAATATCGGCACCATACTTGATGAACGCCAGAGAGAACTGTATTGGGAAGAGCCACGTAAAACCGAGCTTACCCGGATCGCTTTCATCTTTGCGCAAACAGGAATTGCTGCTTATAACGGAAAAAGCTATAACGTAGCTAATTTTTCAACAAGCAACTTCTTTTACGACAGGATCATGGAGAAGAACGACTTTTACAAAAACCCTAACGTTGTAACCAACTCGGGTAACCACTATACTATTTCGCCATACCATGTTTTATGGCCTATCCCGCAAAGCGAGATTGACCTGAATGTAAACGGGCACATTAACCAAAGCAAAGGATACGCCGGTTCCGAAACCAATATCCCCCCGCTTGATAAAATAGTACCATAATTTAGTTGATTTGTAACATTTGAGCCGGACGTTAGTCAATTGACTAATGTCCGGTTTTTTTGCTTTCTGCAGATTTAAAAGCGTAAAATAATTAGCTGCAGACACATTTGTGTATCTGATTTTTTCACATATTTAAACATTATTTAAACCTTATATCGAAAAATATGGGCCTGTTCAATATCCTTCGTAACGAATTTATAGATGTAATAGAGTGGGTTGATACCACCCAGAATACGCTTGTGTGGAAATTTCCGCGCCACGACAATGCCATAAAAATGGGTGCAAAACTCATTGTTCGCGAATCGCAGGCCGCAGTTTTCATGAACGAGGGGCGTATCGCCGATGTGTTTACTCCCGGCACTTATGAGTTGCAAACTCAGAATATGCCTCTGTTAACCACCTTAATGAGTTGGAAATATGGGTTTGAAAGCCCGTTTAAGGCTGACATATACTTCGTAAGCCTCCGTCAGTTTACCAATCAAAAATGGGGAACCAAAAACCCGGTGATGATCCGCGATGCTGAGTTTGGGCCGGTACGTTTAAGGGCATTTGGCTCGTTCAACTTTAAGGTTCAGGATCCGAAAACATTCATCAAAGAAATCTCCGCTACCAATCCCGATTTTGTTATTGAGGATATCAATGAGCAGTTGCGTAATACCGTTGTATCACGCGGGATGGATGCCGTGGCCGAATCAAAAATAAATGTGCTCGACCTGGCAGCCAACTACAACGAAATGGGTAAGTTCATCACCGAATCTATCCAGCCGGATTTTGCCGATCTGGGGCTTAGTCTGACCAAATTACTGGTTGAAAATATTTCCCTGCCACCTGAGGTTGAGCAAATGCTTGATAAACGAAGCGAAATGGGCATATTAGGCAACCTTGGTGCATACGCGCAATTCCAGGCCGCGAATGCCATCGAAAAATCTGCCGAAAATACCATAGGCGGTAATTTAGGTGCTGCCGGTATGGGTTTAGGTGTTGGCGCTGCCATGATGGGCCAGGTTGGTAATATTTTCCAGCAAAACCAGGTCACTCCTAACAATAACAACAGTAGCAATGTACCGCCTCCTCCACCCCAGCCTGCTGTTCAATATCATATTGTGAAGGACGGAAAATCAGACGGGCCGCACGCTATAGATGACATTAATGCTATGATCGCCAGCGGAACCTTAAGCAGGGAAAGCATGATTTGGAAAAAAGGTATGGCTGCATGGGCAGTTGCATCATCTGTTGAAGAAATTGCAGAATTGTTTAACAATGTACCTCCGCCGATAGCCTGATCTGTAACTATTCCTAAATCTATATTTTCGAGATGAACAACCAGGTTAATCCGTCAGCCATAAACAATTCTTTAAATTGTTCGGGCTGCGGAGCATTACTGCACTTTAATCCCGGCACTCATAATTTGTTGTGTGATTACTGTGGTGTGAGCAACGCCATTGAAAGCGCCCCCGACAGCCGCGATATTCTACCTTATGATTATGAAGAATTTGTCGCCGGTATTGATAACAATAAACAAAGTGCCGATCTTAAGGTAGTGAACTGTAAAAACTGCGGTTCGCAAACCATTCTCGATCAGTTTGTAACCTCGGATAAATGCCCGTTTTGTACCGCTCCCCTGGTTTTGGACCTTGAAAGCGGGCAGCAATATGTGCCGCCTCATTATATTTTGCCATTTGCCGTTACCCAACAACAGGGCGTTGATTTTTTTAAAAAATGGCTTAAAAGCCTTTGGTGGGCGCCAAATGACCTGGATAAAAAGGTAAGCGATGCATCATCAGCATTAAAAGGTGTTTATCTCCCACACTGGACCTATGATACTTATACTATAACCGATTATAGCGGTGAGCGCGGCGATTACTACTATACTACCGAAACCTATACAGAAACTGTCGACGGTAAAACACAAACCAAAACCAGGCAGGTACGCCATACCGATTGGTCATACGCATCCGGAAGAGTAGAATGTGATTTCCGCGATTTGATGGTACCCGCCAGCAACTCATTGCCCGAAAAAACGCTTAACAAACTTGGCCCCTGGAATTTTAATATGCTGGTTAAATTTGATGAACGTTATATGAGCGGCTTCCGTTCTGAAACTTACCAGGTAGGCCCGGAACAAGGTTTTGCTAAGGCAGCTGAACAAACCGTTGGAGCGATAAATTCGGCCATACGAGACGACATAGGCGGAGACGAACAAAGGATTGACAGCACCAACACCCAATATCTTGATAAAGCTATAAAATACCTGATGCTGCCGGTTTGGGTAAGCGCTTATAACTATAATAATAAGATTTATCAGTTTACAGTTAACGCCAGCACAGGTGAGGTTATCGGCCAGCGCCCGGTGAGCGCCATTAAAATTATCCTGGCCGTGCTGTTTGTAATTGCGTTGATAATAACCGGTGTAATCTTGTATCAAAACGCTCATCCTGCATAGAAAAGCTGCCCTAAGACACAAAACACTCAATTATTTTTTTTGTAGAAACGCATGGATGCGTTTCCTATAAGGTAAACTCCCTTTACAGCACTTGCCTATCGCAATTTGCATGCGGGGGAGACACATGTGATGCGTCTCTACATTTTTAACAAGCTTTCCAGACATTCAAAATAAAAATAAAAATAAATTTGCGTAACTCATAAGTTACATATACATTTGAGTAACTTAAAAGTTACCTATCATGGCAAAAATCATTCAGCACCAATTATTTTACCCACACCCACCCGCAGTAGTTTGGGAATTTTTAACCGATCAGGAACTGATATCGCAATGGCTCATGCCCGGCGATCTGAAACCTGTACTGGGTCACGAATTTCAGCTTAAGGCCAAACCTATGCCCGAGATGGATTTCAACGGGATTTTTTATTGCAAGATCCTGGAAGTTGTCCCTTTAAAAAAACTTTCCTATTCATGGAAATTCGGACCCGGCAATGGTGAATTAAGCGATTCGACAGTGAACTGGATGTTAACTGAAAAAGATAACGGCACCGAACTTTTGCTGGTACACCGTGATTTTAAAGGCTCTGTAAATCCGTTGATGTTTAGCTCGATGGAAAAAGGCTGGTTGGTGCTTATCAACAAAATGCTGCAGATCATAAACGCAGAAAAAGATGGAACAGCACAGGCTTGACGTATTCCAGGTAATTGCCGATCCGAGCAGGAGGCAGATCCTGCACTTGCTTTCAAAAGATAGTAGCACCATTAATGCACTGGCCGAAAACTTTGAAATGAGCAGGCCTGCAGTTTCAAAGCATATCAAAGTGCTTTATAACGCAGGTTTTATCTCCATTCAGGATATCGGCAGAGAAAGGCATTGTGTGTTGAAACAAGACGGCTTTAAAGAGCTACAGGCCTGGTTAGCTTACTATGATAAATTCTGGGGCGATAAACTGGACAAACTGGGAGCTTTAATGAACGATAAAATGAACAAAAAATGAAAGATCAGGATTTAACTATCACCATTTCGGTTGATAAAACCTCTAAAGAGGCTTTTGATGCCATTAATAATGTTCGCGGATGGTGGTCGGAAGAAGTTATAGGAGGTACAGAGAAGCTCAATGACGAGTTTACCTACAAAGCCCGGGACCTTCACCGTTGTACTATGAAATTAACAGAAGTGATCCCCAACCAAAAAGTGGTTTGGCTTGTGCTGGACAACTATTTTAGTTTCACCAAAGATCAAACCGAATGGAAAGGCACCAAAGTGATTTTTGAAATTTCCGAACAGGACGGCAAAACACAAGTCAGCTTCACCCACCAGGGCCTGGTTCCACAGCATGAATGTTATGAGGTTTGCTCAAACGCCTGGACCGGTTATATTACGGGAAGTTTGTACAATCTCATTACTACAGGTAAAGGAGAACCTAATCCTAAAGAAAGTTAGGGACAATGTAAGGTTTTGATATCCGGCTCAAGAGCATGAACAGCGTCTCCTCCCAATTAGGTTGAGTGTCAAAATCCCGCTAATGCTGTAGAAAGCAATTACAAAAGCTGTTGAAGACTTACGAAGCTTTTAAAACTTCGTAAGTCTGGATTTAACGGCCTGTCATGTATAAGGACAACGCACCTTCCCTACCTCAAGGCTTGACGTTACAGATTTAAATTTCATCCCAAACCTTATACCCCTATAAATTAGGGTTGGCGTCTTTTTCAGATTGAGGTATCGGAAATAACAAATGGTTATCATCAACAGTAACGCCAACAACAGCCATTGCCGCTTTTAACTTTCCTAAACGTAAAAGATCCCAGCGGCGTTGTCCTTCCCCGCAAAGCTCACGAGCCCGTTCGGCCAGTAAAGCATTTACAAAAGCATCAGCGGTAGGTGTATTGGTTAAATTCAGCTGGTCTGTAGGCAATGATAACCCAGCCCTTGCCCTTACTATATTTATTCCGTTAAATTTGTTAGGGTCGGCCGGATTGATATTATTCATAGCCTCTGCCTGTAACAGGTAAACCTCGGCCAAACGTAATACAAACCAATCCGACCTGGAATTATTATCCTGTTTCCATTGACTGTCCCTGAATTTATAAATAAAAGGTGTTACGGTTTGGGTTACACCCTTACTGTCAACAGCCTGGTTAGATATGCTGTAGGTTTTACGTACGTCCCTGTTACCATCGGGAAAGCCATTGTTGAAAAAGTTATTCTGGGCAAAAAATGAGCCATACCCGCCTAATACAGTTGGATAGAACATCCGTAATATAATATTACCAACATTAGGTGCTGTGCCAAACCGCACGGCAAAAACAATCTCCTTGTTATATTTATTATCTGAGCTAAAGATGCTGGCATAATCGCTAAGCAAACTGTATGAGCCATCATTAATTACCTTATTACATTCGGTGAGCGCATCCTGGCTATCAGTAGCCTTTGCCGCATCTGATTTGGCCCGTGTTAACAATACCTTTGCCAATAATGCAGACGCCGCGCCAGAGGATACCCTTCCCTTATTGGCTGCCGCGATATTTTTCTCTACATAGCAATTGGCTTCTGCAAATTGAAGATCGGCAACAACCTGGTCATAAAGCGCTGCAATAGAAGCTTTTTTTGGATACAGGTTTGGATCGGTAGCGGTAACGGGCTCTGTGATAAGCGGCACCTGTCCAAAAGCTGTAAGCAGGTTAAAATAACCTAAGCCACGCAAAAAACGGGCATTACCAATAATATTTGCCTTTTCAACTGCATCCATCGAAATCGGTGGAACGTATTTAATAACGTCATTGGCATTTTTGATCATTTTATAATCATTAATATACCAATTGGCAATTTCGCCGTTTACCGCGGCAAAGGTGTGGTTGGTCAGCGAGTTCCTATCGGTTGATGAGCCGGGTGCCGCGTACATCAAATCCGAAGCATTATCCGATACCGTATAAACCGTACGCTGATAAAAGGTTTGAGGCTGCATCGTACTAAAAACACCGTTTAAAGCCGCAACCGCATCCCCCTGGTTTTTATAAAAATTTGTGGGCGTTAAAAAGCTGTATGGCTGCTCGGCAAGAAATTTCTTACACGAGGTAAGGCTGAACGCAATTATCGCAACAGCCATTAAAATTCTTATCTTCATATAAATGATATTTGATATGTTTTTATTTAAAATCCTAATTTAACCCCCAATAAAAGAGTACGTGGCGGCGGATATGAATTAACATCGGCCCCGAGGTTTAAATTCTGACTGCCCGGGTTCAGGTTCTGTGTACCCGCATTCAGATTTTGGGCGCCAAAGCTGTTTATTTCGGGGTTATAGCCTGTGTATTTTGTAAAGGTGTGTAAGTTTTGAACTGTAAAATATACCGTTGAGGTTTTAAATACCCGCGATTTTGGCGAAACCGGTACATTGTATGCCAGCGATACCGTTTGGATCCTTAAATAACTTCCATCTTCCAGGTAATTATCCACCACACCTGCATTGCGTATAGACGTGCTCAAAACTCTGGGGATAGTATTACTGGTTCCGGGACCGTTCCATGCATTAGCCATATAGGTATACACGTTTGCTGTAGTGCCGTTACTGTGCGCGTAGCTGGTAAGGTTGAGCACTTTATTACCTTGCACCCCCTGTGCAAAAATGGTAAGATCAAAGTGTTTATAAGAAAAAGTGTTGTTGACACTATAAATAAACTTAGGAGCCGCCTGGCCGATAATTTCGCGGTCGTTACCGTTAATGATCTTATTACCGTCAACATCGCGGATTATGGCATCTCCCGGTACTACGCCTGATATGCCCGCAGCAGCAATTTGTGCCGGGGTTTGATATATGCCATCAAAATGATAGCCATAGAAAGACCCGATGGGTTGGCCCACCCGTAAAATAGAAGGGGCAAGACCGTTGGTTACAATATACGGGCCGGTGCTGCCCACCAGTATATTGTTGGTGCCGTTCATATCCAATACTTTGTTTTTGTTTGCTGCGTAAGTAATCGTAGTCGACCAGTTGAAATTTCGCGTCTCGATGTTTCTGGTATTTAAAGAAAATTCAATCCCGTGGTTCCCTACTTTCCCTGCATTAAGCAGTATGCTTGAAAAGCCCGACGATTGAGGTATCGAAAAGTTAAGCAGCAGATCGCTGGTTGTTTTGCGGTAATAATCGGCAGTAAGGCTGATGCGGTTATTAAAGAATCCCACATCGGCGCCCACGTCAAACGAAGCTGTAGACTCCCAGCTTAACTTAGGATTGGCAATGTTATTTGGCGATACGCCAACCACGCGTGTTGTAGAAGTACCTAATGAGTAGCTGTTAATGGCATATTGAGATAATGATTGATAAGAGCCTATTTCCTGGTTACCGGTAACCCCGTAGCTCGCCCTGATCTTCAGGTCTGAGATCTGTTTTATATTTTTAATGAACTTCTCCTCCGATGCTCTCCATGCAAACGCTCCGGACGGAAAATAACCCCATTTTTTGGTTGCCCCAAAGCGCGAAGACCCATCGGAACGCATGGTAAAAGTAAACAGGTACTTTTCCATCAACCGGTAATTAACACGGCCAAAATATGAAGCGATGGTATTTTTATAAGTGTTGGATTGCGGTGTCAAAACATTTGCGCCTAAAGCCAGGTTATCGGTGCCTAAGTTATCTGTAAAAAAGCCCTGGGCGCTGCTGCTGAAAGCCTTGGTTTTAAACTCCTGTAATGAAACACCTACTACTGCATCAATTGCATGGTTCTTCTTAAATTGCTTATTAAAAGATAATGTATTTTCATTTAGCCAGCTATAGCTGATATTATTTGATGAATAAGCCGATCCGTTGGTTTGCTGCCCGATGTACATTGTAGTAGGCAGGTATGAATTTTCGTTGGTGTTATTATAGTCGACCCCAAAACTGCTTTTAAATTTAAAGCCGGGGATAAATTCATATTCGCCAAAGGTATTGATGAGTCCGCGCGAATTAGCAATGCGGTCTTTACCCAATTCAACAGCGGCAACCGGGTTTCCATAAGTACCAACATATGCGGCCGGCGCATTTGCAAATGTATATGCTCCGCTTGCATCTTTTACAGGTACAATAGGGCTCATACTCAGGGCGCCGCCTGCAGCGCCATATCCTACCCCTGTTATACTTGGGTCAACTGCCTGTACATTATATGATATTTGAGAAGAAAAGCCCATCTTAATCTTCTTACCAATATTCCTGTCCAGGTTTAAACGGATCAGTTCGCGCCTGAAACCGGTAGCCCTCATAATACCATCCTGATCAAAATGGTTCAGGCTAAGGTAATACCGGGCTTCGTTGGTACCGCCGTTAAAGCTAAGCTGATAATTTTGGATAGGGGCAGTGCGGTACAACTCATCCTGCCAGTCGGTACCTTTCCCAAACCCGGCAATCTGCTCGTTTGTATAAGGCAGGGCTTTAGCGGTGGCCGGGTTAGCCGCGTTGTATTCGGTATAATATTGATTGAGGTATTTGCCAAACTGAGTAGCATCCATCAACGGAATTTTACGGGCTATGTGCTGCAGGCCGGTGTATGATTCAAAGTTTATGTTATGCTGCCCGGCTTTTCCCTTTTTTGTAGTGATAAGTATTACCCCGTTAGCGCCACGGCTACCATAAATTGCCGTTGCCGAAGCATCTTTTAAAACCTCGATAGATTGTATATCGCTGGGGTTGATAGAGCTTAGGTTTCCCACACCTGCAAAGCCATCTATAACATATAAAGGCTCATTACCCGAATTTATTGAATTGGTACCCCGTATGCGAACAGAAGTAGCGCTGCCTGGCTGCCCGTCTGATTGTGTAAGTTGTAAACCGCTCACCCTTCCCTGTAACATCTGGTCGGCCCCTAATACCGGTGTTTTATCCAGATCTTTCCCGCTTATAGATGCAACTGATCCGGTAAGGTCGCTTTTACGCTGGGTTCCGTATCCAACCACAATTACTTCGCTTAGTTTCTGGCTGGCTTCATCTACCTTTAAAACTATGTTGATTTGCGTTTTTGTACCAACCTCTACAGTTTGCGAAAGATAACCAATGTATGAAAACACAAGAGATGCCCCCTCGGGCACCGATACACTGAACTCGCCCCCTGCATTGGTTACCGTACCTGTATTTGTACCCAGTACCTTTACACTTACCCCCGGTAAAGAGTTGCCCTTATCATCAAGTACCTTTCCCTTTACGTCAATGTTCTTAATAATAGAACCTTTCATGGCTATAATCACCAATCCGTTATCAGTTACCTGGTAATCAAGGCCTGTATCTTCAAGGATCCTGTTTAATACATCAAGCAATGGCACATTGTTAACATCAAGTGTAATTTGCTTGTTTTGCGGCAGCAATTGTTCGCTGTATAAAAAACGGGTTTGCCCTTTTTGCTCAAGTGTGTAGATGGCTTTTTTCAGCGACGCATCTTTAAGGTTAAAACTAACCTTTGCATTTTGCGAATAACTGTTTGCCGATACATCCAAACAAAACAGGAAAGTCAGTACAAAAATCCAGTTAAGCATCAATAAAAATTTTCGGTAATGGGGCACAGAAAATACTTTATCATGAAGTATTTCTTTTTTCATAATTTTACGGTGTTAATAATTAAATAATCGGTTAGTTATCAGCAGCATCCTGTTGCTGATTAATGGATCGATATGCAGCGGGGAATATTCGAGCATTTCCCGCTTTTTTATTTCAACCCTCTTCTTTAGTTAATGGTCACTACGTCATTGGCGGTTATCTTAAATTTAAATGGCCTTATTATTTGCATTCCTGTTAATGCCTGGGTTAGTGTTTCGTTTTCAAGAATACCCGTAAACCTGTAGTTGGCCACGGCTTTATTATTAATTTTGAAGGTTACGTTATACCACTTCTCTAACTTCGGGGCCAGCTCTTCAAAAGATTCATCTTTGAAAACCAGCTTATTTTGAACCCATGAAGTTTCTTCAAAATAATCCTTGTTCGATATTTCAACCGGTTCGATGTTTTCTATAACCATTTGGTTATGGATTACCGGGGCAAGGCGTTTATCGGTATGCTCATTAGGCACATTTTCATTTAGCGCTAATTTTTCTTTGGGCCGAAGCAAGATCTTCCGCTGAGGGTCGCTGTTAAGTGATAGTTCTATTAATCCCCTGATGAGTGTTGTTTCAGTAACAGCATCACCGGGGTATGCTTTGATATTAAAAGCAGTACCTAAAACTTTCACAGCTATTTTTTGGGTATGTATTATAAAAGGGTGCTTTTTATCTTTAGTCACGTCAAAAAAGGCCTCGCCGTACAGCCTTACTTCCCGGCGGTCTTTATACAGCATGGAATCATTATACTGCAGCTTACTGTTGGTATTAAGCCAAACATTAGTACCATCCGGGAGCACTATGTTTTTGCGCATTCGTTTTCCGCATACAATTTCAGTATCGGGCACATATGCAGCAGTGGCGTTGTTTTTATGGTATAAGAAATAAAAAACGAAACTGCTTATCGCTATGAACGAGGCGGCTATCAGCCAGCGTTTAACAGGGCTCTTTTTTATTGTAGTTGGCTGGCCTGTATCTTTATATCCATCAAATTCATAACCGTATTTTTGTTCGTGCAGGTCAAAGGCCTTATCTATATCAATTTCTTCCGGAAGTTCATTTTTAAAAGCAATCTGGTTTAACACTTCTTCGTAATACAAAGCGTCAGGAAACGATAGCAGCCATTCATCCAGTTCCCGAAGTTCCTGTGGAGTGGCCTCACCGGCCAGTTTCCTGGTTATTAACTGTATGATCCTTTCCTGCTCCATCAATGATGAAATGTTTGGTGGTAAGCCTTAAGGACAACAGAAACAAAAATTCTCCCTAAAAGAAAATTAATATTTTTTTACTGTACCGAGGTTAAACTCTTTTTTAATGGAGACAGATAAACGCCGGGAAGCAATAACAAGCTGAGAATCAACTGTTTTTATGGATATATCAAGGATTTCAGAAACTTCTTTATAACTCAGGCCATCTTCTTTTACAAGCCTGAAAATCATTTTACACCTGGTAGGTAATTTGTTGATGGCATTATTGAGGCTTTTCCTCAATTCATCATTAATCAGGATCCACTCGGGGGTAGTATCAATTTGCAAATTGACAGCAACATCATCTAAAGAAACTATTCTGCCCCGGGAGTTGCTCTTTAAAATATTTAGGCAAAGATTTTTCGCAATAACAAAGGCATACACTTTGATATTATTGATGGAGGTAATTGTCTTCCGCTTTCGCCATATAGTGATCATTACATCTGATGCTACTTCTTCTGCCAGTTCGGGCGATTTTAACAAACAGTAAGAAAAGTGTTTTATGGATGGAAAAAGCAACCCAAATAATTTTTTGTAAGCAATATAACTGTCATGTACAGCTATTTCTTCGACAATATCCGTTAACTCAGATAAATTGTGGGGCATTTCTGATTGCTTAAAATTAATATAGGTTTATTGCGATACAAGATCAGTATCGACCGGTACAAACTAAAATAAAATAATTGTATTAAACTAATAGCATTTACAATCAGTTTGCCCCCGATTGCAGGCTAATTAATATGCCATATAAATATAAATCAGCGCATCACTTGCGAAAATGCCTTTCAATTTCATTAATAGATAGTTAATTAAACAGGAAAACACTGAAAAACAAAATGATAAGCATCTAAAGAAAATAAAATATATGGTAATTATGCTTAATGCTTAGCCAATTTAGCTTAATTAAATATTAACCTGTTACATTTTTCAAACAGGCTAATATTTAAGGAAATCTGAGCTGCAAAAAACAGTATTATTGTTACATTAACAGTTAAAAACGCTATTGCTTTTCAATTCTATTCTTCGATATTTGATTTAGCCGCGCATAGGTGTCGGCTTTAACCAGTTTACCTTTTAATCAGCAAAAAAATGCAGGTACCTGCCCCTTGCGGTACCGGTATTTTGAAGAAAAACAACCTGCAAATCAAACTATTTACTACATGGAAAAATCACGCCGTACCTTTATCAGGCAGGCCTCGTTAGCCGGGGCCGGAATTATGCTTGCCCCCAAAAGCTGGAGCGCACAAAGTTATAAACGTATCATTGGCGCCAATGATCGGGTCAGGGTTGGGGTTGTGGGCTTTTCAGACAGGCACAAAAGCTCACACGTGCCCAGTTTCATGAACCATTATAAAGAACTCAACTTTGATGTGGTGGCCGTATCTGATATCTGGAACAGGCGGCGGGAAGAAGGCTCTGCCCTCTGGAAAGAAAAAATGCAGCATGATGTAAAAGCTTACCGCAATAATGAAGAATTATATGATAGTAAAAGCGTAGATGCTGTATTCATCAGCACTGCTGATTTTCAGCACGCGCGCCATGCTATTGAAGCGGTAAAGGCCGGATGTGATGCGTATGTAGAAAAACCATTTGCCGAAACCATGGAAGATAACCGGGCTGCCTTAAAAGCGGTAAAGGAATCGGGCAAAATTGTGCAAATTGGATCGCAGCGCAGAAGCGGCGCTAATTATCATGCTGCTAACGAATTTATCAGTTCGGGCAAGTTTGGGCCTATCACCATGGTTGAGCTTACCTGGAACGTGAACCAACCCGGGCGCTGGCGCCGGCCGGAGCTATTAGGACAGCTAAAGGAACAGGATACCGACTGGAAACGCTTTATCATGAACAGGCCTTATGAAGATTTTGACCCGCGTAAATACCTGGAATACCGCCTGTTCTGGCCATATTCGTCAGGACTGCCCGGACAGTGGATGAGCCATCAGATTGATACTGTACACTGGTTTACCGGCTTAAAACACCCGCGTAGTGTAGTTGCCAACGGCGGCATCTATATGTGGAAAGATGGGCGCCGTAACTGGGATACCATACTGGCCGCTTTTGATTACGGCCCGCTTAATGATCCTTCAACCGGCTTCCAGGTTACTTTTGGCTCACGGATGCATAATGGGGATGAGCACCCGGCCGAAATTTACTATTCAAATGGCGGCGAGCTTAACCTGATCACCAATACAGTATCACCAAAAGGAGGCCTTACTCAAAAAATGGCCGATGCCATGCATATGAAGGCAAACCTGCTGCCCGAGATTAGCCTGGCTAATACCGAAAAGGTGGTAGCATCAGCCAATACCGGAGGTGATATACTTACTTCAAACCACGTACGCAACTGGATGGAATGCGTGCGCAGCCGTAAGCAGCCAAACGCACCGGTTGAAGCCGGCTACAGCCATTCAATAGCCAACATCATGACCAATGCTGCCGTACATACCGGCTATAAAGCAACTTTTGATGAAGCTACCCAGGAGGTGATGGCTAATGGAAAAGTTTTTAAATATTAACACTTAATGATTTAAGCTAAAGGAAAGATTTTAAAAATCCCCTCTCGAGAGGGTGAGCGGCGGAACCAGCGATAGCAGGGGTGTGTTGTGCAAGCGATAAGCAAACAGCAAAAACACACCCCTACACCCCCAAGAGAGGAATCGCAGATTCCCCCTCTCCACGTAGTTAATCTTACACACTAATCATATAACCCCATCTATCCATGAGAGTATTAAAAAACTGGGCTTTTGTTTTTGCCGCAAACACCCTGTTTGCAGTAACGGCCCAAGCTCAAAAAGCCGAACCGGTAAAGCTGGTAAAAGCAACAAATAATAAAATAGATATCCTGATAGGCGGAAAACCATTTACCAGTTTCCTGTATCCGGATAGTTTAGAAAAACCCGTTCTTTATCCTTTGCGGTCGGCAAACGGCACATTGGTAACCCGCGGCTTTCCGTTAGCCCCACGACCCGGAGATCCTACAGATCACCCACATCACATAGGGTTATGGTTTAACTTTGAGAACCTGAACGGTCTCGATTTCTGGAATAACTCTTATGCCATACCGGCCGCCAAAAAGAGTGGTTATGGTTGGATCCGAACCGACAAAATTTTGGAAACAAAAGATGGCACAAAAGGCATACTGGCCTATCATGCAAACTGGACAGACCAGCAAAAGCAGGTGATACTGGAAGAGCAAACCCGTTTTGAATTTAGCGGAAATACCCAGGAACGGATCATTGACCGTGTAACTACGCTTACTGCGGATAAGGACGCTCTTTTTAAAGATGCCAAAGATGGCATGCTTGGCCTGCGCCTGGCCCATGAGCTGCAAATCCCCGACCCTGCCGATCAGAAATTTACCGACGATAAAGGCAATGTAACCATAGTAAAAGGTGGTACCGATAAAGTTGCCGACGGCACTTACCTTACAAGCGAGGGCAAAACAGGTAACGACGCATGGAGCACCCGCGGCGTTTGGTGCAAGGTATATGGTAAAATTGGAGCCGATTCGGTAAGCGTTACCATTATTGATCATCCTCAAAACCCTAATTATCCTACTTTTTGGCATGCCCGTGGCTACGGACTGTTTGCAGCCAATCCGCTGGGCGAAAAGGTGTTTACTAACGGCAAATCTGAAAAGAACCTTACTTTAAAGAAAGGCGAATCAGTAACATTCAGGTATCGGATCATCATACACAATGGCCCGCAAACTAACAGCGCAGCGCAATTAAACCAGGCTGCGGCGGCTTTTAAATCATTTAAATAGTATCGTACCAAACAAACCAGTCCGGGATATTTATCAGGATTACTTTTTATCATTTTTAAATATCCCGGCAGGTATGTCACTGCCCGCCGAGCCCGGCGCAAGGTTCAGGTAATTATGGGGTTGTTGCTTTTCCGTTTTAATCTCCACCAATAGTACCTTTCCTGTTTTTTTAATATTTTTTTCAATCAGATTGTTTGTTATTGCCGGGATCAGTTCGTTAGAGATATAGCCCATATAGCCATCATTTTCCGTGATAAGGGAATTACTGAATGTATAAGCGGGTTGTGTCTTATCAGGCCTCACCCAAAAAAATTTGCAATGGGTTACAATATTATGGTCAAACACAAAGGGTGCGTCAGAGAGGCCGTACCAAATGCCCGATTCATAAGCACCGTAAATAATGGAATTGGTTAATGAAAAATCCTTTATTCCTTTTATCAGCACCATTGCGTTACGGCAGTTATAAAAAATGCAATGATCAACATGGATACCGGCACCATGTGTCCAGAGCCCGCTTTGCAGGCGGGCGGCATTTTTTTCGCCGATGAAATAACACTGGGAAACTTCAAGCCCGTTCAGGTTTTCATTTTCACGGGTAATGGGATAATAATAAGGTACCTCCGGGTGCGAATTACCAACGAATTTTAAGCCTTTAAAGCTTACATTATTCTTAGCGACCAGGAAGCCTACACAATGAATAAACTGTACCTCAGAATTATTTGGCGACACGGATTGGATAACCGGCATTTTCGCCGGCTGCCAGTCGGGGTCATCGGGCATAATAACCGCCTCAATGGTGAGTTTTGAGTGATCATCCTCGTTTTTTGCAGTTTTGATGATCATTTCATGCGCTACCACATATAAGCCAGGTGCAAGTTTGATAGTAACCGGCTGTTCCCCCGTAAAGGAGCCTGCCAATGCCACTGCTTTTTCAAGGCTTAACAGCGGATCGGTTGCGGAGCCCGAAGCTGCTTCTTTACCTTTAACAGGATCAACATACAAAATTTGGGCCTGAAGGCGCAGGCTCCCGATAAGCGGTAACAGCAGAAATAAAAATCTTAACTTTTTCATTGGTTTATGATTAATTGACGTCGGTTAACATGCAAACCGTTTTGCTCAATTAAATTTACAGGAGGTGCCATTTATATCAAATTCATTTCCTGTTCAAATCCATTCAAGTTTATTCAAATTGTAAGGCCCCGAACCTTGCCATGATTCGAGGTAAAAGAGCAACGTACCAGACCTGATTTCGCAGGATCTAAACAGGCAAAATGTACAGAGCTACCCTTACGAAATCATTGAAAGCATTTGTTATTAATAATTTGGTTATTAACCGGGTTATGAGTAAAACCTATGTCTTATGGCAAATGAGAGTACGCAGTTCTGTGCTCTAAGAACACAGAACTGCGTAGTGGTAAGAAAAGTCAAATAAACCTTGAGTAAACTAAAGTGATATAGAATAACCCGTTTATTTTTTAGAATGCATGGTCAATGGATACGGAACATACTTAAACACATTTAGAAGACAAAGCTACTCCTAATATTGTTTATCAGTTTTGCGCCCCTTGCCCATTGCTGTCACCCTGTTTTAAATCATCATTGTTAACGCCGCGTTTCTTTTTAGGCATCTGCGGACCAAAATTCATTTTACCGAAGTTATAGGCAAAGCTAACGCCAAAAGATCTGAACGGCACCGAGAACCTGCTGCTTTGACTAAGCGGGCCGCTATTGATATTGGAGGTAAAGTCTTTATAATCCTTAAACGGTTGCGTAATATTCAAACCAATAGTTCCGCGTTTTTTCCAAACATCCTGCTTCAAACCTATCACCCATAAATTGAAAGATGGGTTTGTTCCCTGGAAAGTTCTCCTTGCCGAGTTCTGGATCAAAAAAGTTTCGGCAGACAATACTTTGTTTATTTTTACTGTTCCGCTAATGAAGGCATTGTACTGAACATAGGTAGACTGGCTTGCCTGCTGCAGGCTGCTAATCACCTGCGGCTTATAGGTAAACGCATTAACGTTGCCCCGTATGGTGAGGACCCTGAACAGTTCTGTTGAGCCAAAGAAGGTTACACCAATGGAATTATTGTTACCCACGTTAAGGTAATTGGTTAGGGAAACATCCCTGGTAACCGGGTTCCCGTTATTATCCACCGTAGTATAAGGCACGGTACGCACATAGCTTTCAATAATATCATCGGTCTTCCTGTAGTAAACGGAGGCATTGATCACACTGCTTTTGATGAAGGTGGAATAAGTCATTTCTACGGTCTGCGTAATTTCGGGCGACAATTCCGGGTTACCCTGCGTTTGGTTTAGAGGGTTGCTGGTATTCAGAAACGGGTTTAAATATTGCAGGCTCGGCCGCTGAATACGCTTACTATAGCTTAGTTTCAGCGTTTGGGTGGGCGTTAAAGCTTTTGAAATCACAAAGCTTGGAATAAAATTGGTATACGTATTATCAAAAGGTGCCAGGCCCGCACTGACATTGCCCGAATTTCCATTAATTTTTGTATTCTCTAACCGGGCACCTGCCTGAACTGTAAAACCATCTTTCAAATTTGCCGTAAGCAAGCCGTAGCCCGAGTACACATCCTGGTCGTAACTATAGGTGTTGGATGTGGCCGTATTAAATACATACGCGCCTGAAGCATCTGGATTGAAAAAATCGTATTCGCTGGAGATCCTCCTTAAAATACTTTTCGCACCTGTTTCCAGCTTAAATACCTTGCTGACCGGCAGTACGTAATCCAGCTGGTAAGTATACTCGTTATTGGTACCGTTATTAACCGCACGCTGGTTTTGGGTAAAAGCAGAATATTCTGACAGATAGTTTACATCTGATGTACCATGTGTCCATTGAAAAGCAAAGCTTAATTCTTCACCTTCCTTTTTAAACTTATGAGTAAAATCGTTATTCCAGTCAAAGTTGGAGACTTTGAATTCGTTGCTTGTTAAGGCTGTATAATCGATATTTCCCTCTGATGCAGAATTATTGCTATTTACCGAGTTACCTTTATTTTTAAATGCCCCTCCCCTTAGGCTAAAAGTAGAGTTAAACGTGTTTTGATCATTAAAATCATATCCCAAAGATGCCGAGCCATTGGTAAAATGACGATTTGATGTACTTTGCCCGTTTGACGAGGATGATGTACCCAGTTCGGTATTTTGACTGTTAAAGGATTGATAGGTGGTTTGCGGCCATCCAACATTATAACCAAGGTTAGCTGTAATGCTTAATTTATTTTTGTTAAAACTGATATTTCCGCTCTCATTGTTTTGACGGGTGCCTATACCCATATTGATAGAGCCGCTTACACCGGCAACCTCCTTCTTCTTGGTAATAATATTGATAATACCGGCCGACCCTTCCGCATCGTATTTAGCCGAGGGCGCCGTTATCACTTCAATATTCTTGATCTGATCGGAAGGCATGGATTTCAAAACGTCGCCCGCGTTGGTTACCAACGCTCCTGAAGGCTTGCCATTGATCAGAATCCGTACGTTCTGATTTCCGCGGAGGGAAACATTGCCGTCCATGTCAACCGAAACCATGGGCACTTTGCGCAGGATATCAGAAGCATTGCCGCCGGCACTGGTCACATCTTTTTCTGCATTAAAAACTAATTTGTCAATGTGGTTCTCCACCAGGGCTCTTTGCCCGGTAACCTGAACATCAGCCAGCATCTTAGCGCTTGGCGAAACGATAATCTGCCCAAGGTTTCTGTCGGTTTTGGCTCCCGTTAAAACAACGCCGTCAATTGTTTTGGTAGAGTAACCTATAAAAGCGATTTGGACGCGATAAGTCCCCGGCGCTACACCGGTGATTTTGAAACTCCCTTTCTGATCTGTCAGGCTACCGTTCACTGGAGCAGTTGTACCTGCTTTAAATAAGCTTACTGTCGAATAGTCAAGTGGCTTTTTAGTCAGGGAGTCTATTACGGTTCCTGAGATAGTTCCATTACCCACAGAGGCACCTGATGGCGGGCCTGCGGGCTGTTGGGCTTGCACGGTTCCTGCCGCCAATAAAAACCAGATTATCAGTTTCAATGCCCGCAGGCTCGTTGTATTTTTTAAGTTGAACTTGTAATTTTCAGTTCCCATATTCGAGATTTTGAAACAAAACAAAGTAAATACATTGATCAAAATCTGCAGAATAGACGGATCGGCCTTAATAATAGACCAAACGAACGTTAGAGTCTATAGCTTGGCGATTGAGGAATTTTCAATAAAAACTATAGATAAAAGTTGTCATTCTATCTATTAATTCCTGTAAACCGTCTATTCCTTAAAAAAAATAAAAAAAACATTTGGTCATTTGCATCATCCCGGTGAGATGGGATTTAGTTGATTACTGTATTTGATACAGTATGGTGCGTTTTGCCTGAGAAACAAAACGCACTTTTTTCCGCTATTTTTATGGTAAAATTCCCGATATGGCTTTTTCAGGCTTAAAGAAGATCTTTTTCTCAGTTCACTTTTATATAGTGGCCTGTTTATTAGCGTTAATGCTATTCCCATTATCCTGGCCCTTAAAACTCCCCGGCGAATTTTGGATCAAACAGGTATTGATACATTTAATATGGGCAACGTTATTCTATGCCAATTTGCTGTACTTTACGCCCCAATTGATTTACAAAAACAAGGTTGTATTATTTGTTCTTTTGATGATAGCTATTCTCGTCTCCGTTGTGTACTTAAACAATTGGTTAGATGAAGTAACCGGCTGGAAGGCTGTATTTACCAAAGTTTACAAAAACCCGGTTAAAAAATCATCTGACGATAACCATGTTTATAATTATTGGACTATCATAACTGCACTTGTTTTACTCGGAGTGAGCACAATCATCGCGGTATCCAGGAAAATCAAGGCCGATCAGGAAGCCTTCCGTGCCACCGAACAGGAAAAAATCAGCTCCGAGCTTTCTTTTTTAAAAGCACAGATCAATCCGCACTTCTTTTTTAATATCCTGCATACCATTTATGCACTCGCCGATAGCAACCCTGTGGCCTCCAAAGATGCGGTTTATACACTTTCGCATATGATGCGTTATGTTATTTATGAAACAAAGAATGATCTGACCGACCTGGAAAAGGAGATCAAATTTATTGAAGATTATATCAAGCTGATGAAGCTAAGACTGAGCGATGATGTACAGATCATTTTTGAAAAACAGGCCAACTTAAAAAATCATGAAATAGCACCCATGCTTTTCCTGCCATTTGTTGAAAACGCCTTTAAGCATGGCATCAGCGGTGTACACCCAAGTTACATTTATATAGAGATCAGCCAATCTGCCCAAGAGTTGAAGCTGGAGATCAGGAATTCCCTTTTTGAAGAACAAACGGCTCAGTTGGAAGATAGTAATGGCATCGGTATTGTAAATACGAAAAGAAGGCTCGACCTGCTTTATCCCGGGCGCTACACTTTATCGGTACACCGCGACTCCAATATCAGGGAATTCATTGTAAATTTAACTTTCCGATTCAAATGAAAATTGACTGCATAGCTGTAGACGACGAACCGATAGCTTTAAAGCTAATCACTTCGTACATTGAACAAACCCCGTTTTTAAATTTACAGGGTACGTTCGGCAATGCTATCGAAGCGCTGAAAGCTATTCATCAACAACCCGGCCTTCAATTGATATTTTTAGACATTAGGATGGCCGACCTAAGCGGTGTTGAACTGGCCCGGATCATTGAGCAAACCGGAAAGAAAAAAGGTCCGCGCGTTATATTTACAACAGCTTATGATCAATATGCTTTAGACGGCTTTAAGGTAAACGCGTTAGATTACTTATTGAAACCGTTTAGTTTTGTTGATTTTTCAAAAGCAGCTACCAAAGCATACGATTATTTTGAGATTTTGGAAAGCGCTCAAAATAATATAACTCCCGGAACGCCTGTTGAAAAGAACTATATTTATCTTAAGGTTGATTATCAGCTGGTAAAAGTTAACATAGCAGACATCCTTTATATCGAAGGACTTAAAGATTATGTAAAGATTTTCCTGGCGAACCAGGATAAACCCTTATTGACCCTCACAAGCCTGAAAAACCTTGAAGAGAAACTTCCGGCCAGTATTTTCCTGCGAATCCACCGTTCGTTTATCGTATCCAAAGAAGCAGTCAAATCCGTTACCAAAAATTCTGTCCAGATTACAAATACTACGATACCTGTAACAGAACAATATAAAGAAGTTTTTGCCTCATTCCTGAAAGATTGGTCTTGATCATCATTTGTTGTTCATCAGGGGTTAAATATTCATGAGCCGGCATAGCCATCATTTCTCCAAAATGGCTATGCATGTTCCAATACAAATTTCACAGATCCTGCCATAAAGATTTGAAGCACACGCAGCAATCACCTACTGATTTCCGCAGGGCGGTTTCCTGAATATATCTTTTTTTTCGGCTCCCGTCGGCTTTGGGAATAAATAAAAAAGTTAAGGGCATTAATTTTTATAAAATGAAATTTTATCAATTACTACACCAGGGTCAATAGCCCTGATAGATAATTTGTGTGTCCCGGTGGTTAATGATGGTAAATCTATTAATGCACTAACGTAATTATTTCTAATACCCTGGTTACGGTTAGGTCCATTCTCATCTTCCTTACCATTTGACCCCGGCACTTCTGTTGTTGAAATAAATTTATTATCAACTAAAATGGCTACCCTTAATTGCATACCAGGATAAATTCTGAAAGTTGGCATAAAATCAATCCTCACCTTTGCTAAGTTGCCATCAGTTTTAAAATTGTAATTCAATGCAGGAGCTTTTGCATCACCAGGTTTCCATGATAAATTAAGGTTAACCGGTGTCAATGCCATAGCCCGGCCACTGTTGCCCAATCCTGGTATAACCGACCATTTTGCGATTCCGGCTGTGGTTTGTTCATCGGCAGATGAAGCGTTTCTTGTTATATCCGCCTGAATTGCTTTTTTGGTGGTGTCCGGTTTCCTGGTTTCAGCCCATGGCCATGCTACCTGGCTATTCCATGATAGAAGATTTTGACCGGTTACTGTTCCCGGCATCATATATTGCCATTTCCCCCCTGCTATTTTATTGTTGTAATTATCAACTTCGGATTCCAATGCTGCTTTAAGGCGATCTATCTCTGCCCGATGAACAGATTGATTTGCGCCATAAACAATTGCCCTGTCATGCATAAATATAAGCCCGGTTTCTGCCATGATACGGGCCGGAAAACCAATCATTTCTGTATAGGGATCCTGCTTATTTAAAGGTACAGACTTGGCTACAGAAGTTTCAAGATTTAATATTTTTTGATATTCGGTTTGTAATTGCATAGCTTCTTTATCTGACAAAGAAACAGCCCAATCACGATTCATTAATTCAGGTTTCCGCACCGTGCCTAAACGATAAAATTCTGTAAGCAAGTTGTTAAGCGTGGTTACATTTTCGTCAAAATGTTCTGTTAGAAATGCTTTCAAAAATTGGGGTTGTGCATCCGTATGTTGATTTTCCGGGTTCCATGATAAACGTGAAAAATAGTCGATCCCCAATTCCATTGGTTTAACATCACCTACGTTAATCACCCACATCGTCCGGGCCTGATTCTCCCAGGCCTTATGAAACTCTTCCCACATTAATGCCGGCGAGGTAGAATTAATCCAGGTATACGAATGAGGGCCACCGTAGTACGATAAGTGCCAGTATAACCCGCTACCACCGGCCCGTTTCCTTTCTGTGGGATTCGATAAGCGGCGAATATATCCAAAATTGTCATCTACCCAAATCAGGGTTACATCATCGGGTACTTTTAAGCCGGCATCATACACAGGCAGTACCTCTTTATAAGGAACAAAACATTGAGCAACAGGCCCCCATTGTTTATTGACGTATTGATTGATAAGATCTCGCTGGTCTTTAAATACCTTTTCCAAAAGAATTATCCTTTCGGGTATACCTGACGGAGGCGATTCCATACCACGATCATGTATACCGCGTATACCCATTGTCCAAACTGCTTCTTTGTCTTTTCTATCCTTAGCAGTTCCTTTCCAGTATTTATAAACGCTATCAGTGTTGGTGCTGTAATTCCAGGCACCTTTAAGTTTCTCGTTCCAATGCACGTTATTATACAGCATCGGTTCGCAATGTGATGAACCTGCAACAATACCATAACGATCGGCCAAAGCTACATTCTCGGGAGTATCGCCAAATTCTTTAGACACTTCATGCATAGCAGGCCAAATATAGTTGAGCCGCAAACGCAACATCAATTCAAATAATTTTTCATATGTTTTGGGGCCAATGCCGTGTGCAAAATCCTTTTCAAAGTTTTTCCTTGCCCATTGATTTATTCCCCAGTCTTCGTCATTAATAAAAATACCACGATATTTAACTGCCGGTTCGTCCCATGTTGGTTTAGGTACGGAGATCGTAACTGTTTTTCTTTTAGCAGTAGGAACATCGGCCCACCAATGCCATGGTGATACACCTATTTTCCTTGAAATTTGTAAAAGCCCATAAACTGTCCCACGTCTATCGCTTCCAACTATAATGAGCGCTTTTTTTACACCAGGTGCGGGGTTGTTAACTATTTGCCATAATGAAGCCTCCCAACGGCCTTTAATTTTAATAATATCTTTGATCTTGTGTGCAGCTATCAACCTATCAATAGCCGGGCTTTTACCAATAGTGCCGGCAATAATCATTTCAGCGGCGGGATGTTGCAAAGTAGTAATAGCCGGCGAAGTTCCGGTAACCTGTTTTATATCGTCGGCAAAAAAACCAGCCGCAATTTTGACCGCCTGATAATCAGAATCATCAATAGCCAAACTTATACTTTTTTGAGCAGTGGCCAATGTAATATCCGTAGGCTTTGAAGCTAAAGCAGTTTTTACACTCAAATTTTGAGCATTAACGTTTATAGTCGTTGCTAAGGTTAGCAGTAAATACAGTAACGGTGTTGTTTTTAATATGTTGCGGTTATAATATTCATTATTCATGATAACTTACGCGGTATTCAAGAGTGATTTTAACATATGTAATACTGTATCATGTAACCATATAAAAAATCAACCAAAACGGTGAGATAAACGACCAGTTTGGTTAGGTTATTAATATCCATGATTCCGCTCTAATTTAGCGCCTTTATTCCATTTTTCAGCGGCTGTTACAGGCCATAATTTATCGGCGGGTCATAGGTAACTGTAATATCGGCTACAAACTGCCAAATCAGACCCGATAAGCCCCGGTGGCTGGTTAACCTACTTCTTTCAACTCGCAGTTGTCCTAAATGAATGCGGGATGTTAATTTTCTACTAACTGATTACTTAGAACTAATAAGCTAAAAGCTAAGTCAATTTATCGACGGCAACACATCAGTTATTTATCTTCACTTCGCCGTCTATTACCTCAAAAGGAATCCACAGATAACCAGATTTCTCCAGGTCAAGTTTGTTCCACAAATCTCCCATGAAGATAAAATTTGAAGGTTTTCCATTTACCGGCAAAACGTAATTTCCCTGGGCAAAGAATGTCTGTTCAGAATTGGTACCATTACAGGGATTACCTATCTCACTCCATGGTCCCATGATATTATCCGCAGTTGCGTAAGATGCTGCATTGGGGCTCCAACCAGAGCATCCCGAAGTGAGCAGGAAATACTTGCCGTTATTTTTGAAAAGTGCCGGGCTTTCGCGCTTTCTGTCGATCAGAATCCTGGTATAATGTTCCGTTGGCTTTAAATAATCATCTGTCAGCAGGCAAACATGCATAGTGTTGTTATCTTCAGATGAATACACAACGTAGCCTTTTCCGTCGGTATCCTTAAAAAGTGTCATGTCGCGCAGCATTTGGTTGTTTGGTTTGATATTACCCAGGTATGTGTATGGCCCCTCGGGCGAATCGCTTACCGCGATACCGGCCTTTGAATCCTGGTAATCATTTTTGTCGTTATGGAACCACATCACAAATTTTCTGGTTCTCTCATTGTAAAGCACCTTGGGCCGCTCAATTACCCTACCGGTATCCAAATCGTTTGATTGATCACCTGTCACAGATTTTAATGCAGTTCCGAGGTTTTTCCAATGTTTCAGATCTGTCGACGAATAACAGGATACACCGCCTGCAGGAACCCGGTAATCTTCCCAGTTTTGCCCGGGGACAAGCCAGGTTTTGCCTTTTTTAATTTCCCCAAACAGGTAATATACCTCATTGTGATAAAGTACCCCGGCTCCGTGGGCATTAATGACGTTTCCGTCGGTATCCTTAAAATCTCCGCCCGAAATGATGTTTTGCGAACGCGCCTGATTAGTGAAAAATATGGATAAGATCAGGATTAGTACTGTATATTTCATATATTTTGTTTTCTATTTTAACAGGTAGATTATTGTAGTAGGGCTTTATGGGCCAGGCTTATGAATAAGGTTTAAAAATAGACAAAAAAGGTGGCTGCAACGCAGCCATCCTTTTGTCTTAACATATCCCCGAAATTGAATTATCAGTTGCTCAAATTAGGATCAAGCTGAGTTTCGCCGGCCGGAATAGGCAAATAATATTTAGGTGTGCCAATCACCGGATTTTCCGCTGCATCTCTTTTAGCGATGACCGCCGGCAAAATTTGTAACCGCGTGATATCAAACCAACGGGTATATTCTCCCGCAAATTCCCATGCCCTTTCATTGATCACAGCGTTAATGAAATCTGTGCTGGAGAGACCGCTTAACGGGGCCAGCCCGGCCCTTGAACGTATCGAATTAATACTGCTATAAGCCTGTTCATTCGGCGCGCCTGTACGTGCCTGCGCTTCCGCGTAAATCAAAAGCACATGTGCAAACCTCATAAGGTGAAGCGTGGAACTTGGCGAATTAATATTGCCATCATCCGGTGCCCTGAACTTCTGGTAATAAGGATGTTTCACGAAAGTGCTCTGCCACGGAATTTTAGTACCGTCAGCTTTGGTAATGACAGTATGAAAAGTGACATCCTTCCTTATCCCTGCCGGAAAATCATTAAAAAACCTGATCTCGGTAAAATAATCGTCCCAGCCGTTTTCCTCAAGCGGCATGGCCGAAGCACCGGTAACTACGTTTGAGTTGAACCAGTTACAGGTACCACAATTATGGATCGAGAACACTTCCTCAGCAGTTGCAGTACCCGCCTTTGTATTTTGCCAAAGGGTATTCAGGTTCGATACCAGGTCAAAACCATAGGAGACTTTGTTATCGATCACCTCTTTAGCTTTAGCAGCGGCGAGTGCATATTTTGAATTATCATTGATAGGCCAGCCCCCTTCTGTAAGGTAAACATCAGCAAGCAACGCAGATGCAGCACCTTTTGATGCCCTGCCGTCATCTTTCTTTTTATCCGCCATAAGCTTCTCCGCGTTGATGAGATCACTTTCAATAAGTTTATAAACTTCTACCGGCCCCGTCCCTGATACTTTCAAAACTGACGGGTCATAAACCTCTGAAGTTATTAATGGAATTTTACCCCATAACCTGATAAGCCAGTAATAGTCAAGCGCACGAAGATAATAGGCCTCACCAACTATCTGGTTTATAGTAGCTGCATCGCCAGAAGTGGTTTTATAATTATTGATAATATTATTGGCACCCTGAATTGATTTATAACAGCCATTCCAGATGTTTACCATACGGCCGTTCAAGCTGGAAACATTATATTGGTCAAACTCACGGAAATCCTGCTTGTTACTTGCCGGATGGGTAGTCAGATCATCAGATCCCATCAATACGGCATCTATTGCCGCGGTAGTAAAGCCCGATACCCAGGTTGTTGCCAAAGGTTTGTAGGTCCCGGTCAGGGCAGCGTTCAACCCGGCAACGGTGCTTAGGGCCTGACTGCCTACAACCTGGCCGCGAGGGTCTTCCTTCAAAGATTTTTTACAGCCGGCAAATGCCAGTGCCAATAAAACAAATAAGATCTTTTTCATGATTAGTTTAGTTAAAATTTAAACACAGCCCCTGCTGTAAATGTCCTCGAATTCGGATATGATCCGTTGTCAATACTTTGGGTTATATCTGATCCCGACCCCGCGTTGGTAGATTCGGGGTCGAAACCTTTGTATTTGGTTATGGTGAAGAGATTGGTAGCCCCTACGAAAACCTTAAGGCCAACATTGGGTATTGTACCTTTAGGAAAATCATATGACAAATTGATGTTTTTAAGCCGCACAAAATCCCCTTTTTCCAGGAACCGGGTAGACTGGAAGTAATCTTTGTTGGTGGAGCTGAAAGCAGGAATGTTTGACGTTTCATTTACACCAGGAATGTACCTGCCTGTAATTGCAGCGTTGGTGGCCTGCCTCGCCTCGGGGTTGGCTGTAATTGTTTTTCCGTACGAATAATCAAGTTTGTCATAGCCAAGCAGGGATTGAAAAAACACGTTGAGGGAAAGATTACCATAAGTAAACGTGTTGTTCCAACCCAGCGAATATTTAGGAAGCCCGTTTCCAATGATCTGAAAATCCGAACCTGTAATGGCATTATCGCCATTAAGATCCTGGTATCTTGAATCGCCGGGTTTGGCGCCAAACTTAGCAGCTTCGGCAGCTTGTGAGGGTTTCCAGGTTCCGAGATACCTTAATCCCCAGTAAGAACCAAGGGGTTGGCCGGCTACAATCGTAAACTCGGGCTGTGATGAAAGGCCTGCGCCTGCATTGCCGGTCGAGAAGATGTTCTTTAAAGAGCCAATGTTTTCAACCAGGTTTTTCTGGAACGAAATGTTAAAAGCGCTGCTCCAGGTAAATTTCCCCGAGCTTACAGGTACCCCGCTCAGGTTAAACTCGATGCCGCTGTTTTTTACCCTGCCAACGTTGCTAACGATGCTCCCTCCACCCGCAAAGGCAGGTAAAGGCAAGGAAAGCAGCAGGTCGCGGGTATGTTTCACGTACGCATCGGCGCTGAAGCTCAGCCTGCCTTTAAATATTGTCATATCAAAGCCAAGGTCTTTAGCTTCGGTAGTTTCCCATTTAAGTTTTGGATTGGCAGCATTACCAAGAACAATACCTGATGATACGCTTGACGAGTTGAAACTGGTGGCTGCGGAAAAAAGATCGCTCAGGTAAGTTGACAATGTTGCATAAGGACTGATGGCCTGGCTACCGGTTAAGCCCCAGCTTCCGCGCAATTTCAACTGGTCGAAGAAATTCAGTTTTTTGATAAAAGGTTCTTCCGACAATTTCCATCCAAGAGCAACCGACGGGAAGGTGCTTTCCTGGTTAATAGGCTGAAACTTTGATGAACCATCCCTCCTTACAGACACGGTTAACAAATACTTGTCGTTATACGCATAATTCACCCTGCCTAAATACGAAATGAGGTTAGACCTTGAATACGAAGATCCGGCAGACTGTGTAGAAGAAAGGGCGAGATTATCAAAGCCCAGATTGTAGAATGTTAAACCTGTAGCATTGGCGTTGAACATAGTAGAAGTATATTTTTGCTGTTCAAACACGGCTGTTACATTTAAACTATGCACCTTGTTGAAAGTATGGGTGTAGTTTAATGTATTTGTATTTTGCAGGTTCAGCAATTCGGCCGAAGTACGGCTGGCAGTCGGCACATTGTTAGTGATGGTTGGACCCGAGTAATATTCACCCTGCTGGTTCTGATAATCTACCCCGAAACTAACATCGAGTGAAAGATCTTTGAAGAAATGATAATTCGCTCCGCCCACCAGGTTGGCACTGGTGTTGTTAAGGATATTGGTTTGATCGGTGGCCAACGCTACAGGGTTTTGAAATATCGAACCAACAGGATCACTTATTGTGTATGTACCCGCCGCGGTTCGTACAGGTGTAGTAGGCGCCCAGCCAAGCGCCTGAACTACCGGGCTGCTTACACCACCCTGGTTGTTGAGGTTCTCCCTCCTCATTCCCGAAACATTAAACCTAACCGCCAACTTATCAGTAAACTGCGAGTTCAGGTTTGACCTTACTGCATATCTTTTATAGCCCGAATTAAGCACGATGCCTTTTTGGTTCAGGTAATCCAACGAAACAAGGTACTGTGACTTTGCCGTACCGCCTGAGGCGCCAACTTTGTATTCCTGGGTCGGAGCGGTTCTGAAAATCTGATCCTGCCAGTTTGTACCCCCATTTTTCCTGTAACCTGCAATCTGATCATCAGTGTAAGTAGGTGCCACACCAAGTTCAGTTGCGCGCTGATTAACAACGGTTGCATAATCGGCCGCATTTAGCAGGTTATATCTTTTAGATACCTTTGAACTGGAGTAAAGAGAAGAAACTGTGATTTCAGGTTTTTGGGCGTTGCCCCTCTTAGTGGTAACAAGCACCACCCCGTTTGCACCTCTGCTACCATAAATCGCGGTACTGGATGCATCCTTTAACACCTCAATATTGGCTATATCGTCGGGGTTGAGGTTATTAAAATCGCCGCCGATAAAACCATCTATTACATACAAGGGGTTATTATCACCGAGGATTGAATTTGATCCCCTCACCCTGATCTTTACATCGCCGCCCGGAGCGCCGGAGTTAGTTACAACCTGAACACCGGATACCCTGCCCTGCAACGCCTGGTCAAGCCTTGTAACAGGCTGGTCTTTGAAATCTTTTGCCGAAAGGCTTGATAGTGCACCTGTAACATCAGATTTTTTTTGCGTGCCATAGCCCACTACAACTACTTCAGACAAATTTTTGTTATCCGGCTGAAGCGTAATGGTAACGGTGCTTCCTTGCTTTACGTTCACTTCCTGCTTCAGATAACCGATGTAAGAAAAAATCAGTGTGCCGTTTCCTCCGGGAATATTTAAAGAAAAATGGCCATTATTATCTGTAACAACCCCGGCAGAGGTACCTTTAAGCCCGACCGAAACACCGGGCATATTTCCTCCTTTTTCATCTTTAACGGTTCCATTTACCGTTGAGCCCTGTGCTGTCGAAAATAAGGGTAAAAGCACAAGGAAGTATAACAGGCAAAACAATTTTGTAACCGTCCGGGCCGGCTGCCGGAGCTTAAGGGAAAAGTGTGGCTCAAAAATATTTCGGCCACCAAAAACTGGTAAGATTTTACTCATAAACTGTAAGAATTAAATTAAAGTTGGTTAAGGATGAAAACTGGCCCGGATCCGTTCGGTTAGCTTTCATCAATTGGCTGGTACAAATAAAGAGGCGTTTGCGCGGGAATCATGCGCTGTTTTAGGTATAAATTAAGCTCAAATTGGTAATTATGCCTCTTGTATTACATTATCACACCATGTTTAACAACGATAACCCGAATAAAAGCCTTACAATTTAACTACCCTATTGTGGTACCGGATTTTTTTGCCCCAACAGGGTTGCAGGCGTTGAGGAGCACAATATGGAATGTTATTTATTTAAACTCTGCAGGAATTGGGTAGGTGTTTTTCCGAATTCTTTTTTAAATGCTTTTTGGAAGTAAGAAACGCTTAAAATGCCAATCCTGTCAACCAGTTCATTTTGGGTGATGTCCTCGTGCGTGAGGATATAAGCCGCTTTTTTCAGGCGGACCGTCCTGATAAATTCATTTATGGACTGACCTGATATCGCCTTTATTTTTTTATACAATGAAGAACGGCTTGTGTACATATTGCTGCAGATAAAATCAACATCCAGATCGGGGTTTGCAATATGATCCTCTATGAGCTTGATAAGTTTCCCGATGAACTCCTTGTCCTGTTCAGAATGGACAAGCTCCGATGCTTCTGCATAATAATCCTCTGTATATTTTAATTTGAGTTTCCGGTTTTGTTCAAATAAATTAGCAATTGTCAACATTAAAAGATCTATACTGACAGGTTTTGAAATATAAAAGTCAGCTCCCGATTCCATACCTTCCAGCTGTGCTTCCAATGCATCTTTTGCAGAGAGAAAAAGGAAAGGGATATGGCTGGTTTCAAAGGTTTGCCTGATTTTGCGGCAAAACTCAACACCGTTCATCACCGGCATCATTACATCACTGATAATCAAATCGGGATTGTTCCTGACAGCCAGATCAAAACCCTCCTTACCGTTAATTGCCTCATAAACGGTGTATTTTTTCTCCAATACTTCTTTTAAAAATGCCCGGAGCTCATCATTATCTTCAACAATCAATACATGTTCGTTATTAGCTGTATCAACTATCGGCGTATTTGCCGGCTCTGTTAGCGGGAATGATACAATGCTCTCTACCGAATTATCAAGGGCTTCCAACTGCACACCGGCACCTTTTTTTTGCTCAAAGTCGATCTCTGTATCGTTATAATCGTTCAGATCTTTTGGGAGCGCAACAAAAATTTCGGTCCCGATATTCCGCTCACTGTAAACCCAGATATCGCCGTGATGCAATTCAATAAGGCTTTTCACAAGGGCCAGCCCGATACCGGAGCCAATATGACTGTTATTTACCCTGTAATAGCGGTCGAATACATGCCCGATGGATTCATTTGAAATTCCCACCCCGGTGTCGCTGACCCTGAAATAAATATAATGTTCGGCCCGTTTTTGAAATGAGTACTTATATTCAGGTGTAAATGCGGGTTTAATGAGCGCAGGGTCAGTAAATACTTCTAAAATTATTTTTCCGCCGGGCGGCGTATATTTAAAAGCATTATTAAGCAAATTAAACATAATCTTTTCCACTACCCGTTCGTCAAGAAAGGCAACTATTTCGCCGGCAGGCGATCGCAGCAAAAATTCAATCTGATTATGGTCTGCGAGCTCCTGAAACTCGTCGTGCAAAGCCTGGACAAATTCATTGACTACGATTTCTGAGACGCCAAGTTTCACGGCATCATCTGCCACCTTCCGAAAGTTTATCAGCTCGTTGATGAGGTTGATCAGCCGTTTCGCATTGCGATGCATAATTTGAAACCTGTGCAGAAAAGCCTTATCCTTTAATTCAGCGATGAGGCTTTCAAGCGGACCGAGGATCAGCGTAAGTGGTGTACGAAATTCATGGGATATGTTGGCAAAGAACTGTAATTGCTGACGGTATAATTCTTCGCGCTGGGTATGCATTTCTTCGCGCTTTTTTTCTTCAATATCTCTTACAGCAAGTTCATTTTTAAGCCGGTACCATCTTGCCTGGTAAAAATAAACCCCCACGAGACCACCGATGATCAATACCAGGTAAGTTGATTTGGCGAGGTCCGATTTCCACCATGGGGCCCTGACCACAATGGTCATTTCCGCCCGCTCTTTGCTCCAGATACCGTCATTATTGGTGGCTTCCAAAATCAGTTGATAATCATTATAATCCAGATTGGTATATGATGCCGAAGGTTTATTGCCTGACGTATAATTCCAATCCTTATCAAAGCCCACAAGCTTATACCGGTACCGGCATTTTGCCGAATTAGCATAATGCATAGCTGAAAATGAGATGACGAAATTATTTTGGTTGTAGTTCAACACCAGGGTACTTGTGTAAGGTAAGGCAGTGCTCATTACCTGTGAATCTTTTGCAGAATCACCAACATGCACCCTATTATTGTTAATCATTAAATCAGTAAAGGTTGGATGCGCATGAATGTTGTTATTTTTTATACTGTCCGGGTAAAAATAGTTCACACCATTTATTCCGCCGAAGTATAACCTGCCATTAGCCCCTCTGAACGAGGCCCCGACTTTGAAGCTGTTTCCCTGTAACCCGTCATTTTTATCATACCTGGTCAGTTTTTTGGTAAGGGGATCAAATCGCTCCAGGCCGTTTCCGCCCATCCATACATTACCATGGTCATCAAGTTCAATGGCTTCAACATCATTAAAAACTCCGAAGGTATGATCAAAAATTTTCACATTAAAATTATTATCATGATCAAGCTTCAGGAAATTAAGCCCCCCGCCTATTGTTCCAACCCAATAGGAATTAGCCTGGTTTTTCCGTATCGGGAAAATATAATCAGAGCTCAACGAATTTGGTCCGTTGTTTACACCATAGTGGAAACGCTGTAGTATATTTCCTATACTGTCGATTTCTAACCGGAGGAGACCATTGATACTGGAAACAAGGATCTCCGGTTTACTTTTATCAGCATAAACGTAATAGCCGGATCCGGTTCCTTTGTAGGAAACTTTATATTGTTTGTCCTTATCGCGTGTAATGATTCCAAATCCATCATAATAACTCCCAAACCAAATGTTTCCATAACAATCTTTAACTATGCTGGAAACGGAATGTTTAGGGAACTTTTCCGAACCACCGGGATGAAGGATTGCCGTACGCTGCTGATTTAATATCTCAATACCCTTATCCGAACTGATCCATAAATTGTGATCATCATCCATCTCAAGTGCATCTATTTCGTTACTCTTTAATTTCGGCTTCGTATCCCGGTTATTAAACTGAGTAAATTTCTTAGTGCGGAAATCGTAGCGGTTCAAGCCATTTGAGTTTGTTCCTATCCACAGTGTTTTGCCCGATTCTTCCAATATTGACCGGGTATGATTCCCCGACAGGGTATTAAGGTTTTCGGGATTATGCTGAAATGTATAAAAATGCTTTTCATTTAAATCACAATAATCAATTCCACCACCAAATGTACACACCCAAAGACATTCGCTTCTGTCAATGAAAAGGTTATTCAGGAAATTGGTATTGATGCTGTTAATAAAACTTTTGTTGGTAATAACTTGCCTGATCGTCAGAGCTCTGTCTAAAAGGAACAATCCCGCATCAGTACTTACCCAATAACTTAAATTCTTATCCTGAATAATATCATTAATTACCGAACAGCCAGGTATGGCAACCTGTGTGGGCTTATCATATGGTAGTGTAAAATGTTTACGCGGGTAATTACCGGCCGTTATTGAGGTAAGTTGTATATTAGTGCCTTTAACTATCAGTACCTGGTTATTTCTGTTGATACTGATTTTGAGCAGGTCACTCAAAACTACCCTGTTGTTATCAGGATTCCGGTATCGGGACAATTGAAACGACTTATTCAAAACCCAAACACCGTCGCTACCGGCAAGCCATATAGTGCCATCTTTCCCGAGGGCCATATCAGAAAAATTTACGCCCGGAGGGTATTTCAGTGCTACATCTGTTAATTGCCTGTCCTTAATCTTATATAACCGGAACCGGCCTTCTCCGAGGGTTGCCAAATACCCTCCCTTCAGACAGATCAAACGCACATAGTTTTTCTTGCCGATACGATGCGGGGTATTTTCCATATTGACATACCGCTCAGTCCTGGGGTCAAAATATTGGATACCATCCTCAGATCCCAACCAAATCCGGTCATTTTCGTCCAGGCACATACTCCTGATCCTGTTCTTGAATGCGTAATTTTTGGGGATCGTCGTATTATAAAACCTTTTTATTTCGTGGCCATCGAACCGGTCAAGACCGTAAAGTGTTGCAATCCAGATAAACCCCAGCTTGTCCTGCCTAACATCTTTAACATCGGTATGTGACAGTCCGTCATCAACCGTTAAATAGGAGAATTTTAGCGGATTTTGTTGGGTAAAAGCGTTGAAAGGAACTAATAAAGAGCAAAAAATCAGTACCACACGTTTCAATTTTTCACCATGGCTCAATTTTGGTCTGTTCATGAATTAAATATATGGTTCCTATAAGCTGTTTAAAAACGATTCGACATAATTCTTATAGAGGAGAAATGAACAATAACAACTATTAGCCCGCGGGAAGTTTTGATTAGCTGCTGAAACGATCAAAAAAAACAAACAAAACAAATATTAAAAAAACAAAAGAAGAAATAAAGAAAATAAAAAAAAACAAAATTGGCTTATCTGGCTATCATGCAGCTACTAAAGTTCCAGCAAAGCATTTTAAAAGCCTGGTTTATTCTTTTCTGGAGTTTCGATTACTACCTTTGACTTTTTAATATTCAATCCATGCTTCCTAATCAGCGAAAAGACAAAATATTTGAATTAATAAAAGAAGACGGTTCGGCAAAGGTGATTGACCTTGCAAAAATATTTAAAGTTACAGAGGTGACCATCAGACAAGACCTGGAAAAACTGGAGAGAGAGGGACTTATTTTGAGGGAACATGGCGGCGCATACCTTAAGAATATCGAAGACCAGGTTCGGGCATTTTCGCTGACGCACCAGGAAAACATGGATAAAAAGGAGCTGATCGCAAAAAAAAGCCTGGAGTTTATTGAAAGCGGCGACAGCATCATTTTAGACTCCGGCTCTACCACTACGGAGATAGCGAAGCTTTTAAAGGGATTTAGGAATCTCACGGTTATAACCAATGCAATAAATATAGCTATGATGCTGGGAACAGAACCAGGCATTGATTTGATTGTCACCGGAGGTGAGTTTAAACCGCCAACATTGTCCCTTACCGGGCAAAAGGCGGCTGATTTTTTTAAGGGAATTTTTGTGCAGAAACTTTTTTTGGCAACTTCCGGTCTTTCCCTGAAGGCGGGGCTTACTTATCCCAGCATCAGCGACCTGGTAGTAAAAAAAGCGATGATTGATTCTGCAGAAACCACATATTTGGTAGCGGATTCTACCAAAATCGGGAAGAGCTCATTTGCCAGCCTGGGTGCGCTTTCACTTATCGATTATATTATAACCGATGCAGATATTGAACCAAAACATACCGAGGTTTTAAAGCAAAACGAAATAAAATTAATAATAGCAGAATAGAAAAAACACACGGTATTTTCTATTTTATTTGTTCGATCCTTTGAGGTACAGAATCTTAAAGATACATCTATGAGAATTCAATGCGGCTGATGGATTAATATAGCAGTTTTAATCGGCCGATCAACCCGCGACCTTATCAGCTGTATATTACCCTTTTTAACACATATCTGCACCGCAAACAAACCCTGTGCAATTATAATTACAAATTGCGGTCTTAAACTTTACAAACCCCAGCTTACCCTAACATTTTTTTCTTTTTTAAATAAAAACCTTCGTTTATTTTCTTTTATTTTCTATTTTTGTTTAATTCGAAAAAGGTATATTAAGAAAATTGCATTAACGGGAACTTACGGGCCATATTGCAAAGGAAAAATTTATCGGTTTGAATATTGACAGGATGATTTAATGACCATCTGAAACAACGCCCTTGCTGAGCTAAAGTGCGGTTACTAATTATCGAATTACCTAAGTTTTACAATATTTAATTAAAATACAATTTATGATGGAAAAGGGAAGCTTTGGGATTATCATAGGCAACAGGGATTTTTTTCCTGACAGGCTGGTAACCGAGGCCAGGATTGACATACTCCGCGTTTTTGATGAGCTGAATCTAAAACCGATTTTATTGGATGAGCACGAAACCAAGCTTGGTGGTGTTGAAACCTTTAGAGACGCGCAGCGTTGTGCCGCATTGTTTAAGCAACACGAAAACGAAATTATGGGAATACTGGTGATATTGCCAAACTTCGGTGACGAGCGTGGTATTGCCGAGGCACTTAAACTGGCCGGCCTGAACGTGCCCGTGCTGGTACAAGCCTACCCTGACGACCTGAGTAAGCTTGACGTAGCCCGCAGACGTGACGCGTGGTGTGGTAAAATATCTGCCTGCAATAACCTTTACCAATACGGTATAAAATACAGCATTACAGCCCAACACGTTATCCACCCCTCTGATGCAGCCTTCAGCAAGGAGCTTTTGGATTTTGTGGCCGTTTGCCGTGTGGTAAAAGGACTTCGTAAAGTACGTATCGGCGCTGTGGGTGCAAGACCAGGCGGCTTTAATACGGTCCGCTACAGCGAAAAGCTGCTACAGCGCAGCGGGATATCGGTGGTTACGGTTGACCTTTCCGAAATTTTGGGCAATGCTAACAAACTCACTAAAGACGACCAGATTGTTAAGCAACGTATTGATAAAATATTGGCTTATGCCCCAAAAGGGCGAACACCTGACGACGCTTTGGTACAAATAGCGAAGCTGGACGTAGTATTGAACAACTTTATGCAGGAAAATGAACTGGATGCCACCGCTATACAATGCTGGACATCGCTGCAGCAAAATTATGGCTGTAACGTGTGCACCAGCATGAGCATTATGAGCGAAAACATGCTGCCAAGCGCCTGCGAGGTTGATGTTACAGGCACACTAAGCATGTACGCCATGCAGCTTGCCTCCGGCTCACCAAGCGCATTGGTTGACTGGAATAATAATTACGCTAACGATGAAAATAAATGTGTGCTGTTTCATTGCGGTAACTGGGCCAAATCCTTTTTGCCGGACATTGAGATCAGCACCGCGCCAATCATCGGCACCTCCGTTGGCGAAGAAAACACCTTCGGTGCATTAGCCGGGCGCACACCGGCTTCACCGCTTACCTTCGGCAGGATCAGTACTGACGATTGCCGGGGAATTATTAAGACATACATAGGCGAAGGTGACTTGACGGATGATCCGCTGAACACTTTTGGCAATCGCGCTGTGGCCAAGATAAATGATATGCAGGGCCTGATGCAATATGTTTGCCGCAACGGTTTTGAACATCACGTAGTGATGAACGCATCAAAAACTGCCGGGATACTAAAGGAAGCGCTTGGAAATTATATGGGATGGGAAGTACACCATCACAACGGCTAAAAATTATAATTATGACTGAAAGGGAGTTAGCACAAAAGTCGATAGCATACCGCAAAAATATCCTGAAATATATTGTGGGTGCAAATGCCGGGCATACAGGGGGAAGTTTGTCATGTATAGATATTTTAAACGTGCTGTATAATAATTTTTTAAATGTAAGCCCGGAAACTTTTGCCTCTCCCGATAGGGACCGGTATATCCAAAGCAAAGGCCATTGCGTTGAGGCGCTTTTTGTGGTACTGGCAGACAAAGGATTTTTCGCAGAAAGCGACCTGGAAACGCTTTGCAAATACAAATCGCATTACATAGGTCACCCAACACGTAAAGTACACGGTGTGGAGCAAAATACCGGCGCATTAGGTCATGGCTTGCCGGTTGCGGTTGGAACTGCTCTTGCTGCAAAAATGGACAAAAAAGCCTATCGCGTATTCACTCTTTTAGGAGATGGCGAATTACCGGAAGGATCAAATTGGGAGGCAGCGCTTACTGCATCGCACTACAAACTGGATAATTTGTGCGCCATTGTCGATAAAAACACGCTTCAGATAACGGGGCCTACGGCCGATGTGTGCAACACCGATCCGCTGGATAAAAAATTTGAAACCTTTGGCTGGTCGGTAACCGAGGTTGACGGCCATGACTTTAAGGCACTAAACGAAACACTTGCTAAAATCCCCTTCGAAACCGGCAAGCCAAATTTGATAATAGCTCATACAGTGAAAGGCAAAGGCATCAGCTTTATGGAGAACCAAATAAAATGGCACCATGGTGTGCCGAATAAGGACCAATACATCGATGCAGTGGACGAGTTGAATAACGCTTTGACATTGGTATAAATTAAATAAAGATGGGTGCAGTAATTGATAATGAAGTAGCAACTACCAGATCAAACCAGGATGTTTTTTCGGGCATATTGCAGGAGCTCGCAGCTAACGACGGGCAGATAGTTGTTGTGACCAGCGATTCACGGGGGTCGGGCAAACTGGTGCCCTTTGGACAAAAGTTCCCTGAACAAATTGTTGAGATAGGTATAGCAGAGCAAAACCTGGTAGGTGTAGCGGCAGGACTGGCCTCTGCCGGAAAAAAAGCATTTGCTGTTTCGCCCGCATGTTTTTTGACAGCAAGAGCATTGGAACAAATAAAAAATGACGTAGCCTATTCTGATAACCCGGTGAGGTTGGTAGGCATCAGTGCCGGGGTAAGTTACGGCCCATTGGGAACAACCCACCATAGCCTGCATGATTTTGCAGTTTTGCGGGCGATTAACAATATTATAATCGTTGCACCGGCCGATAACTTCGAAACAGAACAAGCCGCACGGCTAAGTGCAAAAATCAATAAGCCGATTTATTTAAGATTTGGCAAGAAACCGATGCCGCTCCTTAATCCATATGAAACTTCGTTTGAATTTGGCAAGGGCCGGATAGTTAAGGAAGGTGACGACCTTGCCATCATTGCCAATGGCGAAACTGTTTACCCTGCATTGCAGGCCGCTGAAAAATTACATCATGAGCATGGCATAAACGCGACCGTAGTAAGCATGCATACCATAAAACCTCTGGACACCGTTTTGTTAGCAAAGCTGGCAACTGGCACTGATGCCATCATAACGGTAGAAGAACACGGTGTGTATGGCGGTTTGGGTGAAGCCTGTGCCTCATACCTGCTTCAGCACGGATACAAAAAACCTTTTAAAATTATCGGTATCCCTGACGAATATACCGTTACCGGCTCCCAGGCAGAAATATTAAATCATTATCATATATCAAAAGATGGCATTGCTGATGCCGCTATCCAACTATTAAAAACAATTTGACCTGGAAGTTATGAGAAGACTATCAGTTTGGTTATTGTTGATTGTTATGATCGTTGGCTGCAAAAACCAGGCAAATAACACAAGTCAGCCTAAAAAGGTGGCTATTATCGTTTCCACCCTAAATAACCCCTGGTTTGTGTTTCTTGCGCAAACAGCGGCAGCTAAGGCTAAAGAGCTGGGTTATGACAGCCGTATTTTCGATTCGCAAAACAATACTGCATTAGAAACTGATCATTTTGAAAACGCCATTGCTACTGGCTATAAAGCCATTTTATTTAATCCCACCGATGCCAATGGCTCGATAGTAAACGTAAATAAAGCTAAAGCTGCCGGGGTACCCGTTTTTTGTATGGACAGGGAGGTTAATTCGACCGATGGTGCAACATCGCAAATACTTTCTGACAGTTATTCGGGTAGTGCCGATGTAGGAAAATATTTTGTACAAACTATGCACAAAACAGGGAAGTATGTTGAACTGCTGGGTTTGGTATCTGATAACAATACATGGAACCGGTCTAAAGGATTTCATAGCGTAGTTGATTTTTACCCGGCGTTAAAAATGGTAGCGCAGCAAAGCGCAGAATTCGACCAAAACAAGGCAATGGAAGTTACCGAATCTATATTGCAGGCGCATCCGGATATTAATGGAATATTTTGCGGCAACGATGCAATGGCCTTAGGCGCGTACCAGGCGCTGGTAGCCGCGGGCAAAGCCGGTAAAGTAAAAGTCTTTGGCTTTGACGGGGCGGCCGACGTGGTACAATCCATCAGAGACGGGAAGATAACCGCTACCGGCATGCAATTTCCAAAAATCATGGCGCAAACCGCGGCAATCTATGCCGATGAATATTTTAAAGGCAAGCGCGATTTTCCGAGAAAAATACCGGTAAGCGTGGAACTGGTAACCGCACATAACGTGAATGATTACATTGCCTTCGGTAAAAAATAATCAGGTATGAACAAAACACTGAAGTGCATTTTATGGATGGTGGTGCTGGTCTTTATCGGCTACAAATCCATCTATTTTAAGAAACTTGATAGCATGAAGGCGGTTAATGCCGGCAATTTTAACGCGGCAGCATATGCATCAAATTATTTAAATATAACACTGCCGGGCTTAATGGGCAAGGCTATACCTGTTGACCGTTTGTTGGCCAACCTGCAATCGGTCCCTCAAAAAACGTTTGATACTTATTCGAATGCCCTGGATATTGGTACCATCCGCTTCTTTTGGGTTAAAGGCAGAGGAGGGATCGTTAGTGTAAATGAGGAAAACGTAACATTGCAAACGGATAGCACGCATGCAATTATTAATATAGCCACCGAATACGTATTTGGTAACGCTGTGCGTGATGCAACAGGGTTGATACATATTAATGATTTTGGCAGCACCGCCGATCTTAATAATATATCCGCAGAGATAAATAAACTTATCCGGCGGCAGGTTTTACCCCCGTTTAAAGCTAAGGCAAAAAAGGGGGATGAAATAGAATTTTCAGGCGCAGTTGAATTGAACAGCGCACACCTTGACGTTACAGTCCCGGAATTTATACCCGTATCATTAAAAATTATGCGCTGATATATGCTTGTCGCAGAAAATATCACCAAAAAGTTTTCGGGTGTCACCGCACTCAACAATGTTTGCATGGAATTGTATCCCGGCAAGGTAAACGCAATTTTAGGTGAGAATGGCGCCGGGAAATCCACCCTGATGAAGATCCTTTCGGGGGTTTACCCGGATTACGAAGGCAGGGTAATATTGAAGGGTAAACAAGTAAACTTTACAAACCCGCGTGAAGCACAGCAGGCGGGGATTGCGATCATTCACCAGGAACTTAACCTGGTTCCGCATTTAAGCATCACAGAAAATATCTTTTTAGGACAGGAGATAGTCAATAGCTGGGGCTTTCTCGATCGTGGCGCCATGCGTGTTAAAACTACTCAATTATTAAAGCGGCTGAAACTCGATGTTGACCCTGATACATTTATCGCCGGGCTGAAGGTTGGCCAGCAGCAGGTTGTTGAAATTGCAAAGGCCTTGCTTACCGATTGCGATGTAATCATCATGGACGAACCTACATCGGCTATCAGCGAAGGCGAGGTGGCTGTTTTATTTGAGATCATTGCATCGCTTAAGGCCGAGAACAAAGCCGTTGTTTACATTTCACACAAATTAGATGAGCTTTTTAAAATAGCCGACAGGTATATTGTGCTCCGCGATGGCTGTACCATTGAATCAGGCGATATGCAGGGTATGACGCATGATGCCCTGATCAAAAAAATGGTAGGCCGCGATTTAAATATACTTAAAAAGGCGGGCACCCTGGCGGATGACACACCATTATTATCGGTACAAAACATTAGCCTGAAGCATAGCGAAAGTGCCAGGCGTTTATTAGTGAACAACGTTTCGTTTTCATTGAGGCGCGGCGAAGTACTGGGCATTTTTGGGCTGATGGGCGCCGGAAGAACCGAGTTGCTTGAAACTATATATGGCTTACATCATCAAACTTCGCTGGGTACCATACAAATTGAAAACCAGACTGCAAAATTCACATCGCCTGCAGCAGCGATGAGAGCAGGTATAGCCCTGGTGCCCGAAGACCGCAAACGCGATGGGTTGGTATTGGGCCTCAACGTAAAAACCAATATCAATTTAACAACATTTCATAAACTGCAAAAATTTGGCTGGCTGAACGAGAAAAGAGAAGCTGCGCTTGCTCAGAAATATATCGATTTGTTAAAGATCAAGACCCCCTCGGCGAACCAGGCGGTAAAAAATCTGAGTGGAGGCAATCAACAAAAAATTGTATTGGCGAAGTGCCTGGCAACGTCGCCCCAAATATTAATGCTGGATGAGCCAACGCGCGGCATTGATATCCATGCAAAAAATGAGATTTATAAGCTGATACTTGAACTGGCCGCCGGGTCACTTGGAATAATTGTAGTATCATCGGAATTACCGGAGCTCCTGGCTTTATCCGATCGTGTACTCGTTATGTCGGAAGGAAGAATCACAGCCGAATTTTCTGCAGCCAACGCAACCGAAGATAATATATTAAAGGCCGCCATCCCTAAAACCAATTAACAGCACCTGATGAATCTTAATAAATATCGCCCCTACTTAATTAAATTTCAACCGCTGATCGCACTTTTTGTGCTTTGTGTGGTATTGGCATTCCTGTCGGATAAATTCATGACGGTTGATAATGGCTGGAACGTGATGCGGCAGATCTCCGTCAACATCTGTATCGCGGTCGGGATGACGCTCGTAGTACTGACATCGGGGATTGACCTTTCAGTTGGTTCGGTCCTGGCGCTATGCGGCGCCATCACAGCGGGACTGTTGAAAAACGGCATCGCGATACCCGCCGCCAATTTATTTATCGGTTTCACGGTTTTAGGGGCAATTATTACCGCTTTGCTTACAGGTTCGTTCATTGGCGCGTTTAACGGCTGGATGATAACCCGTTTTAAGGTACCGCCGTTTGTAGCTACGCTGGCTATGCTTACCATTGCCCGTGGCCTCGCCCTGTTATGGACCAAAGGCTTCCCAATATCAGTATTGGGAAATCATTTTGCTTATATAGGTACCGGCTGGCTCCTGGGAATACCTGTACCGGTATGGATATCGGCCATTGTTGTTTTGACGGCCATTTTAATCACCGGTAAAACGCCGCTGGGGAGATACATTTACGCCATAGGCGGTAATGAGAATGCCGCTAAACTATCGGGTATTAACATCAGCAAGGTTAAAATAATTGTATATAGCCTTGCCGGTGCGCTGGCCGCCACAGGCGGACTGATCGTAACCTCCCGGCTGGATTCTGCACAACCTAACGCGGGCACCAGTTATGAATTGGATGCCATAGCCGCTGTGGTTATTGGCGGTACGTCTTTATCCGGCGGCAAAGGTAGTATCTGGGGTACAGTGCTGGGCGCGGTGATCATTGGCGTACTGAATAATGGTTTGGTCCTGTTGAATGTTTCACCATTCTGGCAACAGGTAGTTAAAGGTTTCGTCATACTTTTAGCCGTAATTATTGATAAAGCCAACTCAAAAAGCGAATAATGAACAAGCAATATATTTTGGCGGTAGACCAGGGGACAAGCAGTACGAAATGCCTTGTTTTTGACGAACAGGGTACAGTGGTTTGTAAAGCTACTGAGCCATTAAAAACGCATTACCTTGGCGGCGGACTTGTGGAGCAGGAACCAGAGGCCATTTATCAAAACGTACTTGATGCAATAAAAAAATGCACGGATATTTTTAAACTAAACGGCGGTAACCTGGCTGATATAAATTGCTGTGGTATATCCAATCAGCGCGAAACTTTTTTAGTTTGGGATAAGGATGGTATGCCACTGCACAATGCTTTAGTTTGGCAATGCAAAAGATCGGTGGATGTTTGTGAAGATTTAAAGGCTGACGGTTTGGAACCGTTAATAAAGGAACGAACAGGGTTGATCATAGATCCGTATTTTTCGGGCACCAAGATGCTATGGCTTTATAAAAATAATGAAGCCATAACCAACGCAGTTGATAATGGTGAAGCTTATTTTGGAACGATAGATACCTGGCTGCTGTATAAATTCACCAATGGAACTCAATATTATACCGATCACACCAATGCCTCGCGCACGCTGTTCTTTAACCTGAACACATTACAGTGGGACATCGAAATCTTAAAAGCATTCGGGCTATCCGGATTAAATCTTCCTGAAATCAAACCCTCCTCTTCGCTTTATGGCCAATCAGATTTCGGTGGAATATTTGATATACCTGTAAATATCACCACAATCATCGGCGACTCCCATGCAGCTGCATTCGGCGAGGGTTGCTTCGCACCGGGAACAGCAAAAGCCACATTGGGTACAGGATGTTCTATTCTGATGAATATAGGGAACACCGCTAAAACATCCGCTAATGGCATGGTTACCACCATTTGCTGGAGCACCGAAGACAGGGTTGATTACGCCCTGGAAGGCGTCATCGTTTCATGCGGCGCAACGGTTGAATGGATAAAAAATGAATTGGGCCTTTTTAAAGAGATTTCTGAGACCGAAGCAATGGCCTGTTCAGTAGCTGGTAATAACGGCGTTTATATCGTTCCTGCCTTCAGTGGCCTGGGCGCCCCCTATTGGCAAATGGACAGAAAAGCCGAAATAACCGGGCTAACATTCGATTGCAATAAAAACCATATTACCAGGGCAGCGCTCGAATCTATCGGCTACCAGGTAAGGGATGTATTAGAGGCGATGCAAATCGATGCAGGTATCAGCCTAAATGAGTTAATGATACATGGCGGCATCACCGCAAATAAATTTGTGGTGACTTTCCTGGCGGATTTGCTGCCATGTAACTTGATATGCAATGATATGCCAGATATTTCGGCAAAAGGCGCGGCCATGCTTGCGGGGCTGAATGCAGGTGTCTTTGCAGATATCGAATATTTAAAAAACCTGGCTGGCAAAAACAGCCCCATTAAAAAGGGGTTTTATGCCGAAAATATAAGCTTCTATTATTCAGAATGGCGCAAAAGAGTAGGCATTACCGAATCATTACGCCCTGTAATTAAACGCCGCCAATAACAGGAATCAACAAGCCGAAGGTTCCCTTTTTGTGCAATGATCTTAATATGATTTAAACCGGATTTTAAGCGTACGGCCGGCCAAATCAGCCGACATAGCGAGTCTTTTTGCAGTGTGCCTTGCGACTTTCCGTTAACATATAATTCTGCACCCGGGAAATTGGTATAAGCTTTAACGCTGATCACAGAGTCCTTGCGTTCGGCAAAACGTCGTTCGGCAAGGTGGAGCATTGGCTCATCATTCCAGTTGGCTTTATAGAAATAGAAGGCATCCTTTTTTATGGCCCGGTCATAGGTTACCAGCCCCTTATCATTAATTCCTGGCTGATCTCCTTCATCTCGGATAGAAGACCCAAGATCGGCCAACACCCAAATAAATTTACCCCATATAAACGGACGCTTTGCCAGTTCATGCCAGCTTTTTTCATGGAAAGCGGTTTGCCCCTCTTCCGGATGAAAATGGCTATCCGGCAATGGACGTAACCCTTCTGATTCATGTTTAAAAGCGCTTCCCCCGGCACCATATTCACTTAGTGCGAATGCTTGTTGCGGATACAGGCTGTGGGTTTGATCGGCCCAAACTCCCAAATCTTTAGCGTCACCTCCATACCAGCCATAATATTTGTTCCAGCCTATCAAATCGGTCAGGCCGTTAAATGCCGCGCCATCCAGGAAAGTGGCGCCTGCAGTCAGCCTGCCCGGATCCAGTTGTTTAGTTAACTGATCCAATTCCTTAATAAAATTCCGCGGGTCATCATAGTCAAGCTTAAGCTCATTATAAAGCCCCCAGAAAAGGACAGCGGGATGATTATAATTTTGTTTGATCATCTCGGCGAGCACTTGTCTGGCTTGCTTTTTTAATACCGGACTATTCACAAATCCTGCCCCACGATATCCACCGGGGCCTACAAGCGGTATTTCGCTCCATACCACCAACCCGTATCGGTCGCAAAGATCATAGAATAACCTGGACTGCGGATAATGTGTGAGCCTGACGCCGCTGGCACCCAATTCCCTGATCAAAGCGATATCTCGTTCCTGATCTGCATCGCCCAGCGCAGATCCTTTTCCAAACACATCTTCATGACGGCAAACACCCCTGATATTAAGATAATGGCCATTGAGCAGCAAACCTTTTTGCGGATCTACTTTAAAATATCTTAACCCGGTATAAACCGAAACGCTGTCAATTAAACGAGTACCTGCTAATATGCTGACAGTAACCTTATAGCGATAAGGATCTTTTACCCCGTTCCATAAATGAGGCTGCGAAACGGTTAGCATATCATTTAAGGTCGTATCTGCTGAAACAGGTAAAATATTTTCTTTTATGATTCGATTTTTTGCGTCAATAATCTGTGTCATCAATTGCAGCTTACTGTTTGGCTGTGCAAAGGAGAGAACGGTTTTAATACCAATCTTCGCTACTTTCTCAGAAACTGATATAGGCTCTACGTATACCCCGGGCGATGCGAAATCAAGCGGAGAAATACAATTTTGAGGAGTAATTAACAAAGATACCGGCCTGTGTATCCCGCCGTATATATTAAAATCTCCGGCAACCGGCAAGGCCCCGTAGCTAAAAGCATTGCTTACCTGGACAGTTATTATGTTTTCTGCTTCAAAGTTTACAAATGCGGTGATCTCAAAACAAAATGCCGTGTAACCACCGGTATGACTATCCACATATTTATTATTAACAAATACGCTGCACGAAGAATTAACACCCTCGAAATACAAAAAGAACCTTTTACCGCGCCATTCCTTTTTAAGTGATAAGCTCCGTTCGTATATAGCCGCTGTCCGGTTATAATTTAAAGTATCAGGACCCGGTCTGTTATTCCAGGTGTGGGGGATATCTACTTGCTGCTGCTGAAAAATTTTACGTACATCATAAAGATAATGAAACCGCCATCCCAAATTAAGTGAAATAAGTTGTCTTGCAGGCAACTCATCGCTAAAAGAGACCTTGGTAACCTGCCTGTTATGCTTTGCCTGCCCGGACTCATCAAACGTCATCATCAATAGAAAACCAGGAACAACTACCTTCCAATAAAAGAATGGCTTGCGAAAAGGATGGCAGATCTTATCTCCCATCCTTTGTTTTATCGCGTTTATGCGCATACACTATCCCGCTTAGTTATTGTAACCCGGATTTTGTTTGATTTTATCCGGGTTGATATCAATTTGCGCTTGCGGCACCGGGAATATTTTTTGATAATCCTTTATCTGAATTAATACCCCTTGAGCAAGCAGGTTGTATTTCACGAAATAGGCGTTCATTACTGTCAGCAATCTGCCTGTACGTGCCAGGTCAAAAAAGCGCTGGCCTTCAAAACAAAACTCCAGGCGCCGTTCTTTTTCGATGGCAACCCGCAGGTCACTTTGGGTAAGACTGCCAAGGCTGATTACATTTGCCCTCGTCCTTACCTGGTTAACATATGGGATAGCAATTGCCGTGCTACCTGTTTCGTTAAGACACTCGGCATACATAAGCAGGATATCTGCATATCTAAGTACCGGGTAGTCAACGCTGGTTTCATTTTTAGCTACCATTCCCTTATCAACAAATTTCTTAACATATGGATAGTTAACCGTAACACCCTTAGCATTTACGTAAGTCGTAGCCAGCGATACCTCCTTCCGCACATCAGATGCATCAAAAGCATTGATAATATCCGGCGTGGGGGCGTTAAAACCATTGCCGGCCCCTACCTGAACCGCATCTCCGGAGTTCTCGGGCACAAAACCCACAAATGATGCTGCCCCCTGCCCAATCCCGCCGCGCGTATATTGTATGGAAAATAATATCTCTTTATTGTTGCCGTTGTTATAGCGAAAAATATCAGCATAATTAATTAAAGTGTAGATATTAGCATCGATCACAGCCTTAAGTACCGGCAAAGCATCAGTAAACTTATTTTGAAACAGCAGCACCTTACCGAGCATGCCCCTTGCCGCGTTGGCTGTAATACGACCTGCATCAGATGCGTTATAAGACGATGGCAAAAGCGATGCCGCATCGGTAAGATCAGTTTCGATTTGTTTATACACATTGTCTGCCGTTTCCCTGGTATAGGTGTAAGCCTCATCTGTTGTTGTCAATTCTTTTAATACCAGTGGAACGCCGCCAAATGTTTTAACAAGCGTAAAATAAAAATAAGCTCTCAAAAACCTGGCTTCGCCGGTATATTGCTTTTTTAAAGCAGCATCCATGTTAATAGCGTCAATTCTGCTGATGATGGCGTTTGCTCTGCTAATGCCCGTATAACAGTTATTCCACCTGTTATTCAAAATGGCAGAAGCGGCAGAACCGGATGCAGTCACTAAAAAATTATCAAAATCGCAATGCCCGCTAAGACAGGAACCAGAATTGGCATAAGTGTCATCCGATGTCAGGTCCCCGAATATAAAGTCGGCCCCGTTCACCCCTGCAAGCTGCAGGGCCGAATAAGTGGCGTTAACCGCATTTTTGAAATCATTTGCCGAATTATAGAATTGCTGTTGAGTACCTGCAGCAATAGGGGTTAATTCGATATAGCTTTTTTTACAACCGATAAAAAGCGACAGCATTATAAAAATCAGAATGGAGAAATATCTTTTCATAACGATACTTTTATTTGAAAATATTACAGGGAAAGATTAAGACCGATGGTAAAGGTTCGGGCGAGAGGATAAACCCCATAATCAATTCCGGGAGCGGTTACCGATTCGCCATTCATACTCGTTTCAGGATTATAGCCGATGTATTTTGAAAAAGTGAACAGGTTCTGAACACCAATATTAATACGGGCCGCTTTGATCCTGGCTCTTTTAAGCAGCGCCCCAGGGAATATATAGCTTAAAGTAACATTTCTCACCCGCAGATAGGAGGCATCGTAGAGCCAGCGCGAAACGCTGGATTCGGTCAGTCCCGGCGAAAGCGAATTGGCAGGTGTTACTTTAGTATACTCTCCATTGCCAGGATTATCGGGCGATACCCACCGGTTCTGCACCGATTGTGTAAGCTGATTGAGTGACAGACCGTTGGTACCGATGAAGCGTTCTGCCAGGAAGAAGACCTTTCCTCCCTGTACCCCTTGCAGTTGGATATCCAAACCAATCCTTTTGTAAGAAAAATGATTAGTAATTCCATAAATAAAATCCGGGTTATTGCTGCCAAGTATAACACGATCGTTAGGAGTGATCTTGCCATCGCCATCAGTATCTGTAAACTTTGTATCCCCCGGTCCGGAACTCGAATTAAATTTCATCTCGGGATGGGCAGTCACCTCAGCCTGGTCTCTGAATATCCCGGCAATGGGGTAGCCATAGAAAGCACCCAGCTGACCACCAACCTTCGTAATTTGCGAGACCGTATTTTCGCTGGTTACAATAATGGGCTCATTGTTTTTGCCCAGTTGCAGTACCACATTGCGATTGGCAGACCAGTTAAGGCTGGAGGTCCAGGTAAAATTGTTGGTTTTAATATTAGTGGAGCTAAAGTCGATATCAAAGCCGCGGTTCCTTATTTTGCCCACATTACCGAACGTTGTGGTAAAGCCTGTTATCGAGGGTACCGGGATGCTATATAGCAGGTTATCTGTAATTCTGTTATAATAATCCAGTGTAAGATTAAACCGGCCATTTAAAACCGCGAGGTCAACACCCACATCGAACTGCTTATTCTCTTCCCAGGTCAGATCGGGATTGGTGAAACCGCCGGGAGCATAACCGGTTGCCAGTGAGCCATCACCTGTGCCAAAACTGTAATTGTATTTGGCCAACAATGCCTGCCATCTGTAATTACCGATATTAAAGTTGCCGGTAATGCCATAGCTCCCTCTGAACTTCAGTGTGCTAAGCCAGTTCAGCTGCTTAAGAACAGGCTCTTCAGAAGCTACCCAGGCCAGTGACAAGGAGGGAAAGGTAGCCCATTTATTATTTGGCGCAAAACGGCTTGAACCGTCTTTTCTGACCGAAGCGGTTAATAAATATTTGTTTTTAAAGGCATAGTTCAATCTTCCCAGGTAACTCAGCAAACTCCACTGCTCTTTATTAGCGGCTGCTGTAATGATAGAGGCACCTGTAACATAGTTAACGAGATCATTATCAAACGTTCCGCTTTGCCCGGTTAATGCCGAGGCCTCAGAGTTGTTCTTCTCTGCAGAAAATCCCAGCAGCAAGGTCAGGTCATGCACCTGTTGAAAGGTTTTTTTTAAAGTCAGCGTGTTGGCCCATGCATAACGCATGCTTCGATTCTCGTTGTGCGTACTTGCTATATTATTGATATTACCATTAGGAAACTCGGGGGTCATCGCGGCAACGCTGCCAATGCTAATTGTGGATGGCCGATAATAATTCTGCCAATAATTTCTAAAATCCCCACCCAGGCTTGTCCGAAAAGTGATACCGTCGGCAGGTTTAAGTTCTGCAAATATATCACCCGTAATCCTTCCGCTTTCTCTCCTGTTTAAATACTCCGGGTTTTCCAGCACTTGCAGCGGAGAGCTGATTTGGGAATAACCTGTTGATACATAAACAGGATTTCCGAGCACTCCGCCATATAGGCCGCCCGGATACCTGGGTTGAACAGTGGGAGGAAGCGTCAGGGCTTTTAAGATGATGCCCCCATCACCTGAAGTGGGGTGCCCGTCTGTTTGCCTGATATTTTCAGTGGTATAGTTCGGCGTCAGGTCGGTACCCAATTGCAGTATTTTGCCGATTTTGGTAGCTACGTTGAGCCGGGCTGCATATCTCGCAAAGCCTGTTGCATTTATGATCCCATCCTGTTTATAGTAATTTCCCGATATATAGTACGTTGTAGCCTGGTTCCCTCCCTGTGCCGCAACCTGATAATTCGCCTGGGCTGCGGTCCTGAATATCTCATTCTGCCAGTTTGTATTGGGCAAAAGAGAGGGATCATTGAAAACCGCGGGATAGTTATAATTCTGCCCGTTTTTAGTCCGGAAGCCATTGGCGACAGCAGGGTCTCCCCCTACCGATGCCCAGTTCGCTGCCTGCCCTTCAATCTCAAAAGCGATATGCTGGTCACGATCCAAAACATCGATCTTTTTAGATACCTGTTGTACGCCAGCCGTTACCGATACATCTATCTTAGTTTGTCCCGTCTTCCCTTTTTTTGTGGTAATGATAATGACACCGTTGCCTCCCCTTGATCCATAAATAGCGGCCGAGGCAGCATCTTTTAAAACGTCAAGTGTTTCAATGTCATTAGGGTTAAGTGTATTGATATCGTCGGCGTTTTCAAGGGGCAAGCCATCAATCACATAAAGAGGTGTATTGGCTGCACTGATGGATCCGGTTCCCCTGATTCGTACTACAGGGTTGGCTCCTGGCCGGCCTGTGCCATCCTGTACCGAAACGCCGGGTAACTGGGCTGCCATATCGTCAAGGATGTTTTTGCCGGTTTGATGTTCCAGATCTGCCGAAGTAATCGACGCAACCGAACCAGAGACCAATGCTTTACGTTGTGTACCATAGCCTACCACAACTACCTCATTTAATTTACTGCTATTCTTATGGAGCTCAACATTCATTAGCTGCTCAGCTACCACCTCCCGGGTTTGAAAACCTATATAGGAAAACGATAACACCTGACCAACTGCGGCTGTAATGGTGAAGGCACCATTAACGTCTGTTACCGTAGCATTGGTACCGCCTTTAAGCCGGACCGTGACTCCCGGTAGAGGCAGATGATCGTCATCGCCGGTAATAACGCCTGTTACTTGTGTATGTGTCTTTTCGGTAGTAACAGGGCCGGGGCTTACGCTGCTTTTTTTTAAGACGATCAGCTTATCATTAATAACCCACTCAATAAACCTGCCCTGGAACAAGGTGTTCAATACGGATTTAAGATCAGCCTGTACAAAGCCAACTTTGATCTTTTCCTGATCGTTGATGGTACGGCTGTCATAGAATACGGTATAACCGGTTTGTTTTTTGATACTGTCAAATACATCCCGGAAACTGACATGATCTGCAGATAAAGTAAATTTACCGGGCGATTGCGCATAGCTTTCCGGTATATACAATAGCCCAAAAATCAAATAAAAAACTAAAAATAAAGTTTTCTTCATAATTGGTTCGGTAAGTGGTTAATAATTGCTTTTGCTAATAAGACTAAAAAAAAAGTCGCCTGGGTGAACCATTAAAGCTCTTTATTTATCGGAAGGATTAATTAATCTATCGATTAAGCATGCAGGCCAGTTCATTAAACGCTTGATTATTATTACCCAGATATTAGATAGGTTATTACTGACCATTAAGCCAGTATTTGCTGATGCTTAATTTACAGATGAACCTGAAGCTAATGCGAGATATAAACAGTACTGTCTTTTAAGGTTGCCTTTAAATGCGAGGAGAATTCAATGCTGCTCAGAAAAAGTGTTATCGGTTTATCCCGAAATACAATACCCGAAAGTTTGATATCCGCAATATCCGGGCTGGCAAATACGGTTTTTATAGCGTACCACCTGTTCAATAAGGGGGCAATCTCCTTCAACGGCGTATTATTTAAATAAGCTTCGCCGGATAGCCAGCCGAGGTCGCGGTTCTGGTCAAATAATTCATCCTTATAGCCGGAGTTGCAGATTGTCCCCCGGTGTCCTGCCTGCAGATATTTTTCCTGATCAGCGAACTGCAGCAACACCTTCCCGGTTACCAGGGATGTCACCAGCTTATTGCTGTCATAAGCCTGTACGTTGAAAACCGTACCCAGTACTTTAATATTACCGGACGAGGTATGAACTATAAAAGGAAATTCTTTATTGCTTGTTACTTTAAAATAAGCTTCGCCAGTCAAAAAAACTTCCCGGCTATCGCCGGTAAAATGATCCGGAAATTTCAGAGCAGACATTGCATTTAAAATAACCTCCGTGCTATCCGGGAGCTTTATTTTGTAAAACTCTTTTACCGGCACTACTAACTTTAACCAGGAAACAGCCTTGGCCGGCATGGCAGTAAAACTCAATTGCTTGTTTTGATTATAAACCCGCATATGGCCTACAGATATCGCTTTTGTGCTATCCGAAAGATTAACCATCGAGCCATTTGCCAATTCAAGCCGCACCTGATCCATTGACGGCTTTGTAAGCCCCTTTGTCTGGTTGTAAAAAAAAATAAAATAAGAGGCCAGGCCGCCAATGATCAGGAACGATGCCGCAGCCATCCATACCCTGAATGTATCCGGCTTTTTAAAAGGTTCCGTGTGCAGCTTCGATCTTAGTGCAGACCAGCTTTTTCCGGTGTCCAGCGAATGGAGATAGGTACTTCCCGGGGATGAATCGAATTTCGCTTTCAAGGCCAGCCATTCACGCTCGATATCCGGAAACCGGGCAATGGCCTCATTTACCAAATGATCATTTTGTTCGCTGATCGTACCCGCGATCTTCTCCAATAATAAATCTCTTATTTCATCTTTTCCGTAATCCATGATCTTTGCTAAGGCTGAGCGGTCAATAAAGCTGAATGTTATCGAATCTTCCTGAATTTCTCTCTGAGTGTTTTTACAGCAAGCTTCAAATGGGTTTTTAATGAATTAGGCGTTATACCCATTTCGGCGGCAGCTTCTTTATACTTCTTTTCCTGGAGGTAAACCAGGTTAAAAGCATGTAATCTTTGTGCGGGCAGATCATTGATGATCGTTTCCATACCTAAAGCCACTTCACGCCGTTCCAATTTGTCATCGAAGTAGATCACATCAGTATTCAATATATAAGTATCCAGCCGCTTTTTATCTGTTATGCCTTTTGACAGGCGGGTGAGGCATTTATTTCTTAAAGCAGTCCGAAGGTAGGCTTTTAACGATTGATCTATGTGTTTATAGTACTTCTTATCCCACAGATCAATAAAAAGGACCTGAACAATATCATCGGCTTCCATTTCATCGCCCAATAAATGATAGGCTTCGATACTCAGCAGCTTATGGTATTTGTTAAATACTTTCTCAAAAGCGTTCATGTCACCCGCTTTCAACTCTTCCAATAAAGTATTATCGTCGCTCATGAAAATATCGAATGGTCACAATAAGGTTAAATAATGGTAAACAACCGGCTATAAAAGGGATAATCAAATATATCATATAATTCTATTTTTCCCGCCAGGGCTCAAGCATCGAATTATCCTGATCAAACTGATTTTTGTCTTTTACCGGGGTCAAAATAAAATTGGTTAAAATATAGCCATGCTTGCTGAACGTCAGATCCGCGACTGGTTTAAGCAATGTCCGGGCATAGGATGGATAGCCGGCGTGCGAATAAAATACCTCTTTATAGTTGCGATACAGCTGCTCTTTATCAGCTTTAAATGTTGTTGTATAAACAATATTGCTGTTGGGTTCTGCAGTATATACCGGGTCAGTTTTATCATCAACACAAAGCAAGTTGGGCCCATAAATAATACTGCCTTTAACCTTTGACCGAATAGCCTCAACGTTAATTTGTTCTTTATCCGCTGTGATCACTTTGAATTGATATTTAAAGCCTACCTCAAGTGTATCTGCATTCCTCAGCTTTTGCCCGGGCAATAGCCGCCCGGTACTTACTTTGAAATCAATCGGTTTGCCATTAAGCTTTAAAACCGGATCAACAGCCCAGGGGGGTAAACGAAGAGCAAACGCATCGCTTATGTGGTCTTTCCTGCCGATTATTATACGATAAAAATGATGGTCATTCACCATAGGCCTTTTACTAAGGGAAAGTGTGATGCGGTTATCATAAAAGGTTGTTTCCAAATAAAGATTGATCTTGTAGTATTTACCGTTATACTCAACCATATTATGCGCGCTCACATCATAAAGCGCCCGGAGGCCATGCATGGTGCAACACCACCAGGCGGCATGGAGATAATCCGGGCTTGAGCCTGAATTGTTTATCAGATGATGGCCAAAGTCGCCTGTATAATACTGATTAAAATAAAGGCCGTTATACAACGCGAATTCGCCCAGGTCAAGATAGCGCTGATCACCCGCCTGCCGGTAAAGATCAAAACTAAGCCGGATAAAATCCGCGGTTGAACACCCCTCATCACGTTCGGTTTTTTCGTGCCCAAAATATTCACGGACGCTTCCAAACTGTGTCAAATCATCTGATTTAATTAACTCCTCATAATTCTTTCGAACAAATTCGAGCTGCTCCTTTTGATGCGTGTGCTGATACAACAGCAAAACACCACGCAGCGTAGTCAGATAGCCATGCGTGTGCTGGTTACCGCGCGGGGGTAAATAAGGATAGATCCCGGTTGCGGCGGTTACGTATTTTTCATCGCCAGTGGCTTCGGTCAGCAACACAAGTCCTTCTATGTATTGTGTTAAACATATGATGCCCGTGGCTCCGGCATCCTCAAGCCGTTTCACAACGGCGGGTTTAACACAAGACTTCCATACACTTAGATAAAAATTTCCCAGCTTTTTTGCCGAATTTAACGCGCGCTGATCATGGTAGTATTTATAGTAAGTGAGCAGGCCCACCAATAAACGGCCGTTTCCCCAAAGCAACGCCATTTGAGGGGCACCGATCTGCTCTTCCGAAAAGCTAAGCAGCGGATCGCCATATCGCCCGTCGCTGTGCTGGCAGGCAATGAGCTTACTAACCATCCCCGGCAAATTGAAATTTACCCTGCCTTTATCGGCCATGGCCATCACTTCGATATATCTTCCAGACAAATCGCCGCTGAAATTGTAGAAACGACGTGGGTTATCCTTGTTAATCTTTACATCCGCCAGGACAAAATCTTCTGTGAAAAACGGCTGATAGTTCCTGCCTGTCAGACGATCGATCGCCATCGTAACACGTTCGTCAAATTCGCCTTTATCCTGGCAGACGAGCGCTTGTGCCTGCGCGAGGGTATTCAATATCAGCACCATAGCGGCACTGATACACGCGAATGAGGCGATTACTTTATTTGAATAAAGCCGGCTGTAAAAAAGCATCGGCTTGGATCCTTTTGCTGACATTCCTATATTTTTTAATTATTCGGTTAAGATCAGGTTTCCTTGTGATTTACTGTAGAAATAGAAGGTGCCGCTGGTAAGATTGACCGGCGTTGCGTAAAGGCGGTTAGCGGAGAGGCTAAATGTAAAAGACGGATGACTTGCCGCTGCCCCCGAGGTAAGACCAAGGCTGGATATGACGCTTAATACCGGCGATGTTGATGTGCTGCTTTTATTAACCATTATATAATAAGTGGTTGTATTGGCACTGGAGGAGGCTGAGTTTTTTGCATTGATGACAATGGTTCCGCCATAAGTTGAAGTGTTTGCAGCCGCGTCAAGTACCCCCAATAGGTCTACAGGCGTGGTATTATTTACCGTTGTTATGGTTTTACTCATATTACTTTCGGCCACGTAGTTTCCCCAGGATTCATAGTTGGATACTATCCCCGTTTTATAAAACACCTTTAAGTTAGCGATACTATTGTAATTATTTTTCTGAAAATATTGAGTAAAGGCGTTACCGGCTTTAATGATGTAGTGATTGATCAGCGCAAGGTTTTGCGAACCAAAATAATTTGTAAATGTATTAGCATAATTGATGGTATTACCGGTAACATTTACCTGACCATACGTTGTACTGTCGATCTCGACAACATTACCCGAAAATTTGTTAATGATATTTCCGCTAACGTTCATCACCAGGTCTGTGATGGTTCCGCTGGCTTTGATCAGGCTATAAACACCTTTTTGCCCGCACCATGCAAAATTATTTCCGCTGATGTTCAGGTTTTTGCAATTTTCTACTGCAATACTCTCTTCACCGGATTCGAAAAAGTTATTGTTCGAAACAATCACCCAATCGGCCTGGGTTATGATCTTTAAATGATTAACCTTGTTTGTCCGCTGACTCATGGTAGATGGCATAAATATGGTATTGTTCTCATACCGCAGCCCATCAATACCATTGCAATAAACAGCCGTGATCAGCGCGTTATTGGCTACATTGCCGGAGAAACTGCAGTCGCTTGTGGTCAGCCAGCTCGACGCAGTGGCACGGTCTACATAAAAGCAATAATTCACATCGTTAAAATAATTAGCATCTATAATCTCTATCATGGCATTGTAGTGCGCGCCGCCAGCTCCCTTCTTTACGTAAATGGATTTGTCGCATCCGTTGAACACGTTCCCGGTAATTTTCAGTTTCCGGCAATTCTTAATCTGTATTGCGTTTCCCGACAAGGTGAAGGTACAATCGGATATGATAGAGTTGTATGTTTTCGCGGTGTCATTTCCTACATTTATAGTACCCAGCAAATTGGCTTTGTTGCCGGCAATGTTAATATTGGTCCTGATCATTGCAACAGAGTCGAACTTGTAAGTTCCCTTATTAAAACTGATAGTTTGATAGGGCGCTGCATTATCGAAGCAGGATTGTATAGCGGGTCCGTCATTCGCTACTCCATCTCCTTTGGCCCCGAACCAATTAACAAAAACAGGCCCTGAAAAGATACGCTTCCAGCGGTTCCCGCTCATATCTATTAAAATAGTGCCCGTGTTATCTGAACTTGTATGGTCAACAGTGTCCTTATACCAGTTCCCGGCCCCATAATCAGTTGTTGCAGCTTGTTTATATGCCGAACCGTTAAGCGCCCTAACCTCGGCAATAGTTCCGGTAAATGTTCCGTCTGTACCGGTTTGACTATAGGATACCTGGCTAAATGCCAGAAACAACAAAAAGAATAAAAATCTCATAACAGGTTTATTGGTAAGTTTTAATTGGATTATACTTAACAGACTAAAAAATTAGAACGATGGGTGAAAGCATTTGAAATTAAAATGATTGGCGTAATGAGTCACCAACTTTTAATGTGTATTCATCATATTGCATATCCTAATCCCGGCACGTCTGACCATGCGGTTCCGTGCTGATTAGATCAATGAATTTTGTCCGGAAATGATAATTTAAAATTTGAAATCAACGAGTTTATACCTTTTTTGATTGTATTACCTGGTCAAAATCTTTTTGGTTACAAATTCATTAAAGAAGTGATCCCTGTAAATATTACCGATCGGTATTTCGTTTTCCCCTATGTAAACAGTATTATTATCTACAGAATCTATGTTATTTACGTTGATGATGTAAGATTTGCTAACTCTGACAAAGAAACTTTTTGGAATTAAATCATGAATAGTTTTAATATTCATCAGCGTAATCACTTTTTGATTTTCTAAATAAATAACCACATAATCTTTTAACCCCTCGATAAAAAGGATGTCACTAAAATGTACTTTATGAATTCTTCTTTCTGCCCTTACGAAAATATAATCATCACTTATGTTTTCTATATTACTGTTTATATAATCCGTATGGAATAATTTGCAATAGGTTTGTGCTTTTTCAACTGCTTTTTGGAAGCGTTCTAATTTTATAGGCTTGATTAAATAATCAATGGCGTCGACCTCATAGCTCTCAGAAGCAAATTCATGAAAAGCTGTCGTAAACACCACTAAAGTTTTTTTAGGAATAGTTCTGGCAAATTCAATTCCATTTACTCCCGGCATTTGGATATCAAGAAATACTAAATCAACTGCATTTTTTGCCAGAAATTCTCTTGTAGCATCGGCTCCGTTAAATGAAGCTACAACTTCAAGATTATCTGTCTGATAAACCATCTTTTCGATTGCTTTTCTTGCTAATGGCTCATCATCTACTATTATGCAGTTCATATTATAATTTTAAAGTTAAGGTAATGCAATATGTTTCCGAATTGTCTTCTATTTTCAAATCATGTGAAGCGGGAAACAAAAGTTCTAATCGTCTTTTGATGTTGTCCAGACCTAATCCTCCGGTTTTGTTAACTGCTTTTACAGCCGGTTTCGAGTTAATGCATTTGAAAAAAACCTCAGTATGGCGAACATCGAAAAATAAATTAACATAGGATGATTTCGTTGAGTCATTATTGTGTTTAACAGCATTTTCAACAAATGAAATAAATAATAAAGGCGACACCTGAACACCGCTCAGTTCACCTTCTTTAGATATTAAAAAGTTAAAGTTGTCACGTCTGACTTTTTCCAGGTTCAGAAAATCTTCTAAAAAATGGATCTCTGATGTTAATAAAACCTTATCTCTTGAGCTGTCATAAAGCTGATAGCGCAGCAGGTCACTTAATTTCATCAAAACCTGTGAGGCTTTTTTAGGATCATCTTCAATTAAAACATTGGCATTATTGAGCATATTAAAAAGGAAATGCGGATTGATCTGGTTCTTGAGCTGTTCCAGCTCAGCATTAGTTTTTGCCAGTTCCAGTTCATAGATCAGTTGAGCATCAGAGATCCACTGCTGGAATATTTTAACTGCTGCCGATGCAACAATAAGCATCATGATCATAAAGGAAAAGGTAAAAAAGTTAATACTGTCATCCTGGTAAGGCAGTGAATCAGCCTTAAAATAATAAGCAAAAAACTCATGAATGTAGAACGAAAGGATAATGCCTAAAAGCACAAAAAGACCATAACTCAGGTATCTTTTTTTGAATAAAAATTCAGGCACAAAAAAATACATATTACTGTAGGCCAATATTATTACCTGAAAAAAAATAACCAGTCGATTATAGGTTTCGAAGGGTTCCACATAGTCGGGTGGACTGTAATACAAAACAACGATACAAAATGCAATTACAAACAAATGACGTTGAAATCGATATTTTTCTGAAATGATCAACTGAAGCATCCAATTGGTATCCATAGTTTTTCTGTGTAAAGTTTTATTCATAAGCCTATTTTAGATTTCGAGCAAATTAAACAACCCGCAAACAATACAAATTTTTACTATACCAAAGCACATTAATAATATACCAAAATAAGATTTAATGATGGCAAACCTTTTTTAAGTATAATTCTTAGAATCCCAGCCTCCTTTTGCCATTTGCTGATTGCTATCCCGGTAGCTATGCTTAACGGCCGGTTTTTTATTAGTCGGTAAAAACGATTTGGCCAACTATCATTCCAATTAGGAAATTTTTACTTTAAAAATCCAGCTTCTTTAGCTGAAATATTAGTGTGCAATTTATTTTTCTATATGTATAAGCTGCTTTAATATATAAAGTAAGGCATTTTGTATATACTAAAATATGCGGGGTTAACAAAAGGATACTTTAGCTGCAAATCATAACATTTAACTCTAAACATTAATAAATGAAAAGCAGAATCCTATCCTTGCTAATACTCTTTTTTGCCTTTGCAGGCCATGCATATTCGCAGGAAAAAGTTACCCTTAGCGGCACGGTATCTAATAAGTCCAATACCGAAACACTCATTGGCGCAACCATTTACATCCTGGAAGCGAAAGTTGGTATTACGACCAATTCTTACGGATTTTACACAACGACAGTGCCAAAAGGAACCTACACTATTATCATAAGCCACATGGGTTTTGATAGTATAGAAGAAAAGATCACGCTGACCGAAAGCACCAAAAGGAACTTTGAAATGACAGAAAATAGTAAAACATTGGGTGAAGTTGTAATTAAAAGCAATACAACAAAAGACAATATCCGAAAACCTGAAATGAGTACCAATAAACTGTCTATTGCTACGATAAAAAAGATGCCGGCTGTTCTGGGTGAGGTAGATGTCTTAAAATCGATCCTACAGCTTCCCGGGGTTACGAATGCCCAGGAAGGTGCATCGGGATTTAACGTCAGGGGAGGTTCTGTAGATGGAAACCTGGTGCTGCTTGATGAAGCCGCTGTTTATAATACCTCCCATTTATTCGGGTTCTTTTCTGTTTTCAACGCCGATGTGATCAAAGATCTGAAACTTTATAAGGGAGGCATCCCCGCAAATTTCGGAGGACGTATATCATCAGTACTGGATATTTATCAAAAAGAAGGAAATAACAAGGAGTATCATGTTAATGCGGGGATCGGATTAGTCTCCAGCCGGTTGCTTGTTGAAGGTCCAATCGTTAAAGATAAAAGTTCATTCGTGGTTGCGGGTCGAGGTTCTTACGCACATCTTTTTTTAAAAATGGTGAATGACCCCAATTCAGCTTATTTCTATGACCTGAACACCAAGTTCAATTACAAATTCAATGACAAGAACAACGTGTTCGTTTCAGGCTATTTTGGTAATGACAATCTGAATTTTAATAACAGTTTTATAAACACCTATGGTAACAAACTTTTTAACCTCAGGTGGAACCATATATTCTCAGACAAGATCTTCTCTAATGCATCTGCCATTTATAGTGATTATGATTACCGGATCAAAGTAAAATCCGCCGGCCTTGACTGGAAAGCCGAGGTGAAAAATTACAATTTTAAATATGATTTTAAACATTATGTTTCAAATAACCTGACCTTAAATTATGGTATAAATTCAATTTACTACAATTTCAATCCGGGAACGATCAGGCCGTTCGGAACGATTTCAAGTGTAAATCCGGACCAGTTGGCCAAAAAATATGCTTTTGAAAATGCCGCCTATATCAGCGCTGAACAAAATCTTTCTGACAAATTATCACTGAACTACGGACTTCGCTACAGTAATTTTCAAAGATTAGGCGCGCAGGAAGTGTACACCTATGCTAATAATCAACCGGTTGTTTACAATAAGGAGCTTCATATTTATGAAGAGGCTAAGCCAACAGGAACAATAAACTATGCGAAAAATAAAAAGATAGCCAGTTTTGACAACCTGGAACCAAGACTTGCCATAACTTATTCGCTAAACAATGACCAATCTATCAAGGCCAGTTACAATAGAATGAGCCAATATGTTCATCTGATTTCCAATACTGCTTCCGCAAGTCCGCTTGATATATGGGCGCCTTCTGACCAATACCTTAAACCGGAAATTTTAGATCAAATAGCAATGGGGTACTTTCACAATTTTAAAGACGGTAAATATTCTTTGGAAACTGAAACTTTCTATAAAAAAGTAAAAAACAAGGCAGATTATATTGACGGCGCGGATTTATTAGGAATCGATGCTGTTGAAAGCGTGCTTTTAAACGGAGAAGGAAGAGCGTACGGTTTGGAAATGATGTTGAAAAAAAATACAGGAAGGCTGACGGGCTGGATATCGTATACGCTTTCTAAAGCGCAACAAAGAACGCCAGGCAGAAATGGAGATGAACCGGGTATAAATAACGGGCAATGGTACCGGGCAAATTATGACAAACTGCATAATTTATCAGTTACGGGCGCTTATGCTGTAAGTCCGAAATGGTCTTTTGGGGCTATTTTAACCTTCCAGAGCGGCAAAGCAGCAACCTTTCCTGACGGAAAATACCAATATCAGGGCGTTAATGTGGCGAGTTATGGTGAAAGAAATGGGAATTCTTTAGCTGCGTACCACCGTATAGATGTATCTGCAACTTATACGCCAAAACCCGACAAGAAAAAAGGGTGGCAGGGTGAATGGAATTTCAGCATCTACAATCTTTATAACAGGAATAACGCGGCATCGTATTCTTTCAGACAGAATGAAGATACGGGAACAAGCGAGACAAGAAGGGTATCCATTTTTGGTATTGTTCCGAGCGTGACCTACAACGTAAAATTTTAAAAGCAACTTACCTATTTATAAAAAGATAAAAATGAAACGACTTCAAAAAATTATAATTCTAACTGTCGGGCTATCGGTTGGACTGTTTGTGACAGGATGCGAGAAAGCTATTAATGTGCCTCTTAAGACAGCATCGCCAAGATTGGTTATAGATGCGTCTATAGATTGGATTAAAAATACAGCAGGCAATGAACAAAAGATCGTATTGTCGACAACAACAGGTTATTACAGTCCCGATTTTCCGACCGTTTCAGGAGCCGTAATTACGGTAACAAACATGTCGAACACAGTCTTTAATTTTGTAGAAACTCCTGGAACGGGGCAATATGTTTGTCACAATTTCCTTCCTGTTATCGGCCAGGCTTACAAATTAAAAATTGTAATAAACGGCGAAACCTATACGGCATCAGAAACATTTACCCCTGTTCCAAAAATTGAAGATAATATTGATCAGAAGGACAAAGGGGGTGAAATGGGTGATGAAATCGAAGTAACATTTTACTATAAGGATGATGCAAGTCAGACAAATTCTTATCTAAACAGTATTAGCCAGCCGCACTCGCCGTTCCCCGAACTTGAAGTGGAAGACGATGAACACACGAATGGTAATTTAATGCAGGAATCCTTCTCGCATGAAAAGTTAAAGCCTGGGGACCAGGTAGACTTTAAACTGTACGGAATTTCAAAAAGCCATTACAATTATATGTTCAAATTAATATTGGCTACCGGCAATGATGGCAACCCTTTCCCTACAACACCAAGTGCGGTCCGGGGTAATATTATCAATCAGACCAATAACAACAATTACGCTTTTGGCTATTTCAGGCTGGCAGAAGTAGCTACTAAAGGCTATACGATTAAGTAATTCAGTTTTGTGCGTGGAATAAAAAACAAAAACCATTCGCTGTGTTAAAAGTCTGATTACCTCACATTGTGGGGCAATTTAAGCGATGCCATAAAGCATATAGACAAACATTTTTGTGCGTAATTCATTCTATACCTAAAGGCAGATATTGCCAGGAAAAGAGAAATTATCGGTTCGATCTTCCGTGAAAAATTGTGTTTTGACGGCATGCAACATCGAACCGGAAAGCTAACCGATGCAGCCGTCCCCATATACCTGATTAACAACAATTAAATAGTAAAAAAATGGGGCAAAATCATTTTTTAATGACTTGCCCCATAAAGGGTAAGCAATGGGGCTCGAACCCACGACCCCCAGAACCACAATCTGGTGCTCTAACCAACTGAGCTATGCCTACCGTTTGTTTCGGGTGTGCAAAAATAGGAATCTCCCGGCTATTTGCAAACTCTTTTTTAAAATTACATTAAACTTACCTATTCAGTTTAGAACGATTATGATTAATCGGTAGTTTTGTAATTATGGCTGAGCAATTAATTGAACTGAATGTAACCGGCATGCATTGTAATAATTGTGCCATGTCTGTCCATAAATTCCTCGAAAAAAAGGGCTTACATAATATCCTGGTTGATTTCGCGAGCGAAGAAGTAAAATTTTCAACCAATGACGAAGCCAGGCTACCCGAAGTAATCAAAGGCATAGAAAATTTAGGATTTAAAGTTGTTGATGACATCAATACCCACTCGGTGCCGTTTTACGAACGGGTAGAAAACAAATTTATCTTCTGCGCCATCTTTACCGCTCCGCTTTTACTGCACATGGTGATGCCCTGGCATTTTCTTCATCAACCCATAGTCCAGTTGCTGCTATGCCTGCCGGTTTTTATTGTTGGTTGTTTACATTTTGGCAAAAGTGCCATCAGCTCGCTTAAAGGTGGCATCCCTAATATGGATGTGCTTATTTTTGTTGGCTCAACCTCGGCATTTATATATAGCCTTATTGGCACCGTCCAAAACCTTGGTCCCCAGTACCAATTTTACGAAACCTGTGCTACAATAATTACCCTGGTACTTCTTGGCAATGTGTTTGAAAAGCGTTCAGTAAGTCAAACCACCTCGGCAGTAAAAGATCTGATCAAATTTCAGGAGGTGAATGCTAATCGCATGGTAAATGGCAGTATCGAAATAATTAATGCCAAAGATGTTCGCCCCGGCGATACACTGTTGGTTAACCAAGGTGATAAAATACCTGTTGACGGCGAAATCCTTTCTGGCCAGGGCTCTGTTGACGAGGCTATGCTTACTGGCGAAAGTATCCCAGTTGAAAAGCAGAAATATGATAAAGTTATTGGCGGCACTATACTAATTAATGGCAATTTCCACATGCTGGCAACCCGTGTTGGGTCAAATACCATCCTCGCCCAGATCATCGACCTCATGAAGAAAGCCCAGGCAGCTAAACCTCCGGTTCAAAAACTTGGCGATAAGGTTGCAGCTGTATTTGTACCGGCGGTAATACTGATAGCATTGGTCACCTTTATTCTCACTTATTTTGTCGGTAACGCCGGTTTTCAACATGCTATGATGAATGCCATTGCAGTACTGGTAATATCCTGCCCGTGCGCTATGGGCTTAGCCACACCTACTGCTGTTATGGTTGGTTTGGGCAGATCAGCCAGGAACGGCATCCTGGTAAAAGGCGGAGATACGATTGAAGCCGTTACCAATACCAGATATATAGTATTTGATAAAACAGGTACCTTAACCACCGGCAAGTTTACTGTTAATGAGATTAAAATTGAGGATGATACCGATATAGAACACATCAGGGGCATGATCACCGCCATTGAGGAACGATCTAATCACCCCATAGCTAAATCGCTTGTAAACGGTTTAAAGGGATTACCCCAGCAAAAGCTCATTTTAAAATCGGTTAAAGAAGAAAAAGGCCTGGGTATGCGTGCGGAAGATATCCTGGGCAACAATTACTTTTTAGGTACCGCCAAAACAAATCACCTGGCCAATTTCAACATTGTGCTATATAAAAACCAGGTACTAATGGCACAGATAGCCGTTGATGACCAGGTAAAACCCGAAGCAGCCACACTTGTAACCCAGCTTAAACAAATGGGCATTATCCCAGTACTGTTAAGCGGAGATAAAAAAGATCGTTGCCTCAACATAGCTCATCAATTAGGTATCACGGAGGTTCATGGCGAAAGACTTCCCGAAGAAAAACTGAAGGTAATTGACATTTATAAACAAAAAGGTAAAACCATTATGATAGGCGATGGCATTAACGACGCCCCTGCCCTCACCCATGCCGATGTCGGCATATCTATGAACGATGCCAGCCAGGTTGCAATCCAATCGGCCAGTGTGGTGCTATTAAATACCGACCTGCATTCGGTGATCAAGTTTTTGCAGATCAGCAGGCATACATTGCTTACCATAAAACAAAACCTTTTCTGGGCCTTTGCCTATAATATCATAGCTATTCCTGTGGCGGCAATGGGTTTCCTTAATCCTATGATTGGCGCACTGACCATGGCATTTTCGGACGTGGTGGTGATAGGTAATTCACTAAGGCTGAAGATTAAAAAGGTTGATAGATAATAAATCATGATTCATGGCGGCATTTTAGCCTTTTTAGTTTTATCGGATAAGGCTAAAGTTTGCTATTTTTGAAGCTTACTGTGGTTTCAGACTATGATCTATGAACCATCAACTATGAACTAACATAATGATCGAGATTTTTACAGACGGAGCTTCAAGCGGTAATCCGGGACCAGGCGGATATGGGGTGATATTGCGTTCGGGACAGCATTATAAAGAGCTATCCGAGGGTTTCCGCAAAACCACCAATAACCGGATGGAACTGTTAGCTGTTATCAAAGGACTGGAAGCATTGAAAGCACCCAACCAGGATGTAATGATCTTTTCCGACTCCAAATATGTTATTGATGCTATCGAAAAACGCTGGGTTAACGGCTGGGTAGCCAAGGGCTTTGTGGGCAAAAAAAACAAAGACCTGTGGATGCGCTATTTAGAAATCAGCAAGCTTCATAAAATTAAATTCACCTGGGTACGCGGTCATAATGGGCACCCCGAAAATGAGCGTTGCGACCAATTAGCCGTAGCAGCAGGCAAGCGCCCTCCCCTGCTTATTGATTCGGTTTTTGAGGCAGAGAACGCAAAAGCGGGGATGGCGTGATTCTCGTATTAACCACTCACTTAATCAACCCAATCAACTACACATCTTAACCCGCCAATTCAATCACCTGTAAATCCTGGATCTTATCACCATCAATATTAAACCTTAACAGGGTACGCACTTTATGCCAGCCCTGCTTGCCTGCCGCGCCAGGGTTCATATGCAAACAGTTGATCTTTTTATCAAACATCACTTTTAAAATGTGTGAGTGCCCGGTAATAAAAAGCTTTGGCGGGTTACTATGAATTTCAGCCTTGATATTTTGGCTGTACCTGCCGGGATAGCCGCCGATGTGGGTCATCCAAACATCTACATCTTCGCATTTAAAGCGTAAATGTTCGGGGTAAACAATTCGTACATCTTTATCGTCGATATTGCCATATACACCTTTTAAGGGCTTGAAAGCGGCAAGCTTGTCGGCCAGTTCAATAGTACCGAAATCACCCGCATGCCAGATCTCGTCGCAGTTTTCAAAATGTTTAAATACGGCATCGTCGAGATAGCTATGAGTATCAGAAATTAGGCCTATGCGGGTCATGGGGTAAAGTTAGAATTTAATTAGAATCACAAGAGTTAAGAGCCAAGAATTAAGATTCGAGGCAGGCTAAAATATCGTCAGGAAATCTTTTAGCACGTCCCTGTACATATCGGTATATACTTTTGGTTCGCTGTAGATTACAAATTTATCGGCTATCGTCTGCGGGTTGTTTTTTCCAAAAGCAAGGATTTTCCGGTGTGCTGCATCATCCTTAAAGGAGTGAATGCTGATTGTTTTTTGTAGATAAAGTCCGCTTTGTAACGCGAGGTTTTTCACCAGTGCCGAAGTATCTACAGGCAGTATCAGCCAGCAAATACCCTGCTCGGTAAGCTGCAGGGCAACTACCGATATTAGCTTTTCGAAGAAACCATCACCAGCATGTTTGGCCAGATTGATCTTTGTTCCCGGCGATTGCAGGGAGTTAATGTAAAACGGTGGATTTGATACAATGAGATCATATCTCTTTTCAGGATGATCTTCAAAAAATTGTTCAAACCCTTTTGCATAAAGTGCTAACCTGCTTGCAAATGGTGGATTGCTGAAATTGTTTTTTGCTGTAGCAGCGGCCTGCTCATCAATTTCAACTGCGTCTATTTTGGCATCCGTAAAGCGTTGCGCCAGCATCAGAGCTATTACGCCTGTTCCGGTACCTATATCCAGTATGTTCAACGGTTCTGCATCGCCGGCCATAGCACCGAGCAATACACCATCGGTATTGATTTTCATGGCGCAGCCAGTTTGGTCAACGTTGAATTGCTTGAAACGGAACATAAGGGCGAAGTTATAGTTTCCGGTTAAGACTTTCCTGTGGAACTGGGAATAAACTATATTTATCGACTATATAACTAACATTGGCCCGCTCATTCGCCGCGGGAAAGGCTGTTACTTTTGGCTTGGCCCAAAAGTAACCAAAAACCCAAGACAGAAAAAAGCTTCCCCCCACAGGCCATACTCCCTGGCCCGCTTTTCTGTCAGGCCTTTACCCGCTTTTGCTTTGGGATTAGTAATTGTATTTATGTTTCTATAAATCCCATTTTGTGTAATTGTAAATTTTGTCTCCTGAATCTTGACCATCGTATGTTTCTTGGTTCTTACCTCTCGAAATCTTGCTTCTTCCCCCCTCTTCGTCAGCAGGTAAGCTTCGGGTGAAAGCGGGTAGAACAATGGTGGCCTTGTGCGGCTGCAGGGGCATAGCAAGTTTTTGCAGAAGCATGGGGAAAGTGCGGGCAGGGCAAAATAATTGCAGCCCGTGGTTCTGCCCGATCTGCAGGGCAAAGGCCAGGCAAAGGCATGTGGGTTGGCCAGTGCGGCAAAGAAGCCTCCCTGCTGACTTGATTTTTGGTTCTTTTTATCAAGAAAAAGAACAAAGCCAACCCGCGGCGAATGAGCGGGCCGATGATTGTTAATACCAGCAAAAGCAATTTTAAAAACGAAGAAAACTTGTCCTGTGGGATGCCGAAATAAATTCGGCACGACGACCTAAATTAGATCTCATACAACTCCAGCGGCAAACCATCCGGATCAGCAAAAAACGTAAAGCGTTTACCGGTAGTTTGGTCTATACGGATAGGTTCGATATCCACACCAAAAGAAGAAATATGAGCCACCGCCTCATCCAAATCATCAACCTCAAAAGCTAAATGACGCAAACCAGTTGCTTCTGGACGTGAGGGCCGTGCGGGAGGATCGGGAAAAGAAAAAAGCTCGATCTGGTAGAGATTGCCTACTTCCAGATCGAGTTTGTATGATTGTCGTTGTTCGCGATAAACCTCACGAACTATTTTTAAGCCGAGTACCTCAGTATAAAACCGTTTGGATTTTGCGTAATCCGAACAGATGATAGCTATATGATGTACCCGGTTAAGTTTTAACATTATTCGCCTAAAATGCCGTGAAGAATGTTTGCATGAACCATTTTCAGGTCGGTAACATGACCAAAAGCTTCTTCATCAACAGTTAAAGCACCGTTGGTTACGGTACCCAACAGGGTAAACTCAACCTCGCTGGTAGCCATTACCTCAACAAAACGCTCCTCCTCTTCGGGTGCGACGCTCACCACTACCCTGCCTTGTGCTTCGCCAAACAGGAAGGCATCTTTACGGATACTGTCATCAGTAGCTATATCAAAACCAAGACCGTTAGGCATGGCCGACTCTAACAAGGCAATATACAAACCACCATCAGCAACATCATGGGCCGATTCAACCACTTTGTGCTTGATCAGTTCCTTGACAGTTTGCTGCATATCGTACTCTTTATCGATATCAAAATGCGGCGCAGGTGCTTTAGTTATTTTATGCCATGAAGCAAGGTATTGCGACGAAGCGATATCATTAACAGATTCGCCAACCAGATAGATCAGGTCTCCGGGCTGCTTGAAGTCGGCGGTCATGATGTTTTCAACGTTGTCCATCACACCTAACATACCAATAGTTGGCGTAGGGAATACCGAACCACCGTCAGCCGACTGGTTATAGAAACTCACGTTACCACCGGTAACAGGGGTTTCGAACTTGCGGCAGGCATCGCCCATGCCTTTAATAGCGCTCACAAACTGCCAGTAAACTTCAGGAATGTAAGGGTTACCAAAGTTTAAGCAGTTGGTAATGGCCACAGGCTCACCACCGGCACAGGTAATGTTACGTGCAGCTTCGGCAACGGCAATGGCAGTACCTTTGTATGGATCGGCGTATACGTAACGCGAGTTACAGTCGGTAGTTAACACGATAGCTTTGTCGGTGTCTTTTACGGCAACAACGGCAGCATCGCATGAGCGGTTGGCGGTCATGGTTTGTACACCTACCATGCTATCGTACTGGTCGGTTACCCAACGTTTTGAAGCAATATTAGGGTGACCAACCAAATGCTCGGCAACCTCAACAAGGTTTGCAGGCTCGGCAACATCATCAATATTAAATTTCTGGTTTTCGGCAAAGTAAGCAGGCTCGCGGTATTCGCGTTGGTAAACCGGGGCACCGCCACCTAATACCAGGTCATCGGCAGGTACGTCGGCAACTTTTTCGCCGTGCATAAAGTACTCTAAACGTTTGGTATCGGTAACTTCACCAATAATGGCGCAGTTCAAATCCCATTTATCAAAAATAGCTTCAACTTCTTTTTCGCGGCCTTTGTGAACTACGATCAGCATGCGTTCCTGTGATTCAGATAACAGGATCTCGTAAGGTTTCATGTTGTCCTGACGGGTTGGCACTTTATCCAGGTCGATGCGCATACCGTGCTCGCCTTTGGCGCTCATTTCTGAGTTTGAGCAGATGATACCGGCAGCGCCCATATCCTGCATACCAACAACAGCACCGGTTTTAATTACCTCAAGGGTAGCTTCCAGTAACAATTTTTCCTGGAAAGGGTCGCCTACCTGTACGGCAGGAAGGTCGTTCACCGAGTCTTCGGTAATATCTTTAGAAGCAAAGGCGGCACCGTGGATCCCGTCTTTACCTGTAGCCGAACCAACTATATAAACCGGGTTGCCCACACCGTATGATGTAGCAGAAACGGTTTCGCCGGCCTTAACAATACCGGCCGACATAGCGTTAACCAGCGGGTTAACATTATAGCAATCGTCAAAAAATAATTCACCGCCTACGGTTGGGATGCCGAAAGCATTACCATAGTGACTAATACCTTTAACCACGCCTTTAACCAACCATTTGGTTTTGTCGAGGCTCAGGTCGCCAAAACGTAATGAGTTAAGCTGCGCGATTGGCCTTGCGCCCATTGTAAAAATATCGCGGTTAATACCGCCTACCCCTGTAGCGGCACCCTGGTATGGCTCAAGTGCCGAAGGGTGATTGTGCGATTCGATTTTGAAGGCGCAGCCAATGCCGTCGCCAAGGTCAACCAGACCGGCATTTTCTTCACCTGCCTTAGCCAGCATCCGCGGACTATCCTTTGGCAAAGTTTTAAGCCATGTAATTGAATTTTTGTATGAGCAGTGCTCGCTCCACATAACCGAGAAAATAGAAAGCTCGGTAAAGTTGGGCACACGCCCTAATATTTCATTTATTCGTGCAAATTCTTCGGGTAAAAGGCCCAGATCTTTAGCGGTTTCAACTGTGGTTAATTCCTGGTGCTCCAATGTAATATTGTTTTATTTGAAAGGATGCGCAAAAGTATGAAAAAAGGCGGAAAGGTTAAAGGCTAAAGGTGAAAGGTTTGATTTGCAAGTTGTGTACCTATCAGCGGCCACAATCCGGGAGGCTTGCAGCGGTGCAGTTTAGGTTAAAGGTAAAAGCTGAAAGGCGAAAGGTTTGAAGAGGACCGGCGCAGAACAGACTTACGAAGTTTCCGAAACTTCGTAAGTTTTTTGGGGAGGCCTTATATGTTTCCGGCTATGCCAATCTCCGGTTTAATTGTAACAAAACGGCTGTCCCAATTTTTTGATTCCCGAAAAAAAAATAAAAAATTCTCCGGCGTTCTTTTTTAAAAAATGAGCGTGTCCCAAATTTTGAGTGTGAAAACACGAAACACCTTTTTATTGAAACACTTTGATAATCAAACAACTAAGCCTTTGCTTGAAACAATATTAAATGATTGACAATCAGGAAATAAAACCATATGGAGTAAAAAACAGCATTAAAATATTGATTTTTCACCTTCCATTTATTTCACTCAATTTTTGTGTTTTTTTGGAGATTTTCTTAAATCAGCGCCTCAACCATAAAAGGTACTGACAACATAGCGACACCATTATTGCGGCTTAAATTTTTAAACAATCGCATTCGATTTGTACCATATTCATCATTAGTGGATTATACCTTGCATGTAAGCCACAAGGAACAGCCTTGCGGCAGCGTTTTAATTTTTTGCTGCCGCAGAGCTGTGCCCAGTGATAATTATACTATGCCTTGAATTTGCTTGCGGTAGCAGGGGTTGAAAAATAAAACGCCGTAGAGTTTTCATAAAAAGCATGCACACTGCGTGTGCCAGCGAAGGAGAATTGTTCACTTATTTTCCAGAATCAAAATCAACTAATTGAAATTCGTCCGCTTTTATCGCTCGGGTAAAATTGGTTTTTGGGTTGTAAATGAACCAGTAATTTGATGTCCTTCCAGCGTAAACGAGATCATTATTTAACTTTATTTTCTTGCCATCCTTAGTTAAAATTACTTGATGAGAATGTCCTTGGTTTTTCTTAAGTAAGTCATAACTTGCCCAGCTATCAAAAATTGCATACCAAACAGCAGCCAATAAGATAGCCAACAATGGATTTTTCCTAAAATAATTCTTCCCTCTATTTTTTGCTTTCATCATAACTAATATATAAGCGACGAGTAATGGGATAAACCACCAATGCTTTATAAAAAAAGTTATGCTCAAAATAACCGAAATTATTGGCTCATTTTTATAAGCCAAAACGACTAACAAAATGCAGAATACATAAAACAACCAAGGATAAGTTAAGCGCTCCCAGTTTTCCAAATTCGATGATTCCTGAAGTTCCTGAGCAACCTTCATTGAACTAAAATACAATACCCACCAAATTACTGTTGGTGCAAGCAATATTATTTCTCCGACATCACAATATTGAAAAATAGGGACATGTAAAAAGACAACATAATATAGATAGTTGCGGGTTAAAGAAAAAATGATTGCTAATGCGATTGCTGCAGCAGTTAGTTCCGCAGTATCTTTAAGTTCTAAGTTGTATTTACTATTACTGTCAGATTCACTCATTTTCAATAAAAATTAGGTTTTGAATTTAACTATCCTGTACTTGAATCAAGCAATACACTCGTGTCAGCAAAGATGTAACTAATTATAAAATATTATTTGCGTCCACAGCATAGCCAGCTGCCTTAAGTTCTTTGACTATGGCAAATTTCCAATTCCCACTGCCATCAATTGGAACGTAAACCAAACCGTATATATCGCTTGGTAGCTCTACTCCAGCAGAGTATAAAGGCAGCACTCTTGGTCGGCCTAATTTGCCTATGAAATAACCTAATTCAAGAATTACATTTTGCCTGGCTCTTTTATTAAGCTCTATTTGAGTTTTGGCTTTACCTTCGTCATCGTCAGTTAAAAGTATAATTGAAAAACCAACATTAGAATGTTCTTCAAACTTTTCAATTAACGTTTTACCCGCGTTCGGTTGCTCATGTAGAATTATTGGTTTTAACCCTAATCGTTCGACAGTTCTTGCGACTGAATTTAACACATCGGTGTTATGACCATGTACAATAAATACTTCCGGACCTGTATATGCTTCTTGCGTGGCATCTTTTGTTAAAACCGTAGTCTCGACTTCTGATTTAAGTAAATCCACCCGTTCCAATAGGTCCTGCAAATTAGCGACTTTATTTTTTATATCTTGCTTAAGCCTTATAAGTCTCTCCTCTGGGTGTGAGCCACCACCGAATATTGAAAAGTTCACGTGATCATAACTAATCTTATAACTGTTACTTTCATTATTAAATGTGTTTTTTAACAATTCGGAGTTATATGAGTCCCATTTATAATATTCTTCTGAATGAGCTTCGAGTTGTTCTACTGTGCTGATGATTTTATCGTAAAGACTTTGGCCTATTTCTATCCTATTCAATAATTTAGAGGTAAATTCAGATTTAGAAATAATTAGCGCGTCTGGTTCTTTCAACGGAACATTAACTTTTTTTGTTGCCATGATTGGGTTTAAGTAATGGGGGTAATGATTATAAATATTAATAAACATAAGTATATATTTAATATTTCCGAGCATTGAAACTTATTTTCCTCTACTGGCATAAATACCCCTCGCTGCCGCAAGCGTCCTCGCTTGTGGCCCGCGTTTAGGTCATAAACATGACAAGACACAAACCACATATCTAAATAACATCCACAAGTGAGGACGCTTCCGGCAACCAAAAAGCAGGATGCCTGCCTTATTTCAGGTCGAAGTTGCGCTATCGCTAAACTTCAACCAAAGCCAGGTTTGAGAAATTGTGCAGGTCTGCAAAACATAATGTCCCTGTCTGAAAAAATAAAATACGTTCTTTGTCCTTTAAAGATTAGCCAAATGAAACGAGCACTATTCCTGTTATTTTTTCTCAGCAATGTTTTAATTGTACAGGCCCAAAGAGTACTGGAACCATCTGCAGCAAAGCACCCTGAATGGACCCGCTCCTTTCCGCCTTTTCAAATCGCGGGCAATCTTTATTATGTGGGCACTGCCGATCTGGCTTGTTATCTCATCACCACTTCAGCGGGCAATATCCTGATCAATACCGGGCTTGCGTCTTCCGAACAGCAAATTATAGGAAATATCAGGGTATTGGGCTTCAAGGTTTCAGACACAAAAATTCTTTTAACAACGCAGGCACACTTTGATCACGTGGGTGCGATGGCGGCAATAAAGAAGATCACAAAAGCCAAAATGATGGTAGATGAAGGCGACGCGGCAGTTGTAGCCGATGGGGGGCTTTCCGATTTTGATCTTAAAGGAGATGTACGCACATTCAGGCCTGTAAAAGCAGACCGTATTTTACACAACGGCGATAGTATTAAGCTGGGTAACATGAAACTAACCATACTTCACCATCCGGGCCATACCAAAGGTTCCTGCAGCTATTTATTTGATATAAAAGACAATAAACGAAACTACAGGGTTTTGATCGCCAACATGCCCACTATCGTTACCGATAAAAAGTTCACAGATATACCTTCTTACCCTAACATAGCTAAAGACTACGCTTATACACTTAACGCAATGAAGGGTTTAAAATTTGATATTTGGTTAGCATCCCATGGTTCCCAATTCGATCTCCTCAGCAAACACAAGCCCGGCAGCCCTTATAATCCGATGATTTTTGCTGATAAGAAGAATTATTACGATGAAATAAATGAACTGCAGGATGAGTACGATAAGAAAATAGCGGTAAAATATTGAGAGATCAGGCACATCCTTCTCCGCCGATTTCGTTTTGATTTTTTTACTATCGCGATGCTGCCCCTTGCGGTAAATATGACATTGATTGAATTTGCCCGGTGTAGCAGAAACAGTCTATACAAGTCATACTATAAGCCTATCTCTCGTTTATATCTTCAATTTCTCCTTATGATAGCGGATATTATCGGTTAGCATTGCATCTATCTCCCCAAATTGTAATTCTTCAATCATCCGTTTTATAGTTTTATATTTAGGTACTTCGCCCGGTTTATTTGCCTCGAATATCGATAACGCCTGTTTATATTGCCCGGCCATTAAACAACTATAACCGCGGCTTACAAAATCAGACGATATCGACCATATAAATTGTAAGTCAGGGTTGTCAAAACTGTTGCACAACTGTTCAGCTGTCGACAAATTATTAAAAAAGGGGATTACATAGTTGTTTATATCCGTTGTTATGAGCTGAATGCTTTGGAGGGTCGCTTCTTCCGTATTGCAATACCACCCAAAACTTGTATTTGTACGTGTTAAATTACCAATTCTTCCTCCCGGGCATAAAATTTGAAATGAGCAACCGGGAGAGAATAATGGCTGGATAACCAGATTGATGGTCATCTGTTCATTTAAGGAGCGTTCTCCTTTTTGAAAATTGATATACTGAAGGATATCACCGGCTGTAACGCGATAGTAAGTTATCGTTTTATATGAAGAGAACCCTTTAGCCAACATTAGCTCCCCAATTTCTTTTTTGATTTTTTTATAGCCTATGGATGAAGTATACATCGGTGAAGATAAATTCTGGTTCATCTTTCTTTTTTTGGTAAATATATTTCAATATTTCTGCCATACAAGCAGAAACCCGCCCTATGTTATGACGAATTTATGCTGTAGCTAACTTCAACCAAAACGACAATCCCCCCTCCTCCCTCTCATCCCTCCCAACCCGCATCTCGTCAATTATCCCAACACAATCATCAATTCATCAAACCCATACCGTTAACATTAGCTATTTTGTTATCAAAAACCAATAGCCGGTATGAAAACATCACGCTGCCTTATTTTCATCGTTTTAACATTTTGCGGCTGTTCGTCAGCACCCCAAAGCGATAACCTTGCCGCCGACAAAGTTGCCCTTCAAAAAACCAAGGCCGCTTTTACTACGGCTTTTGCTCACAGTGACGTAAAGGCTATAGTAGCGCTGCACCATCCCGATATTGTTAAATATTTTGGAGGCAGCAATGTGGTTACCGGTCGCGCGCAGCTGGCCCGGCAGTTAACGGCCATGTTCCGTACATCCAGGATGGAATTAATTCAGAACCAGGTTGAAAGTACCGCGTTTAATGGCAACACCATTATCGAAACCTGCATATTCGCGTTTAGGGCAACACCGGTAAATGGCGGCAAGTCGTCTGTAGGCCGGGGTCGGTCAATGACCGTGTTTGTCAGGTATAAAAACAGTCCCTACGGCTGGGTTTCCATAAGGGAAATGGCCCAGGCTGCTCCTGAAGGTGCAAAATAACCCTGTCCGGTTTCACCCCCTCAATAAAATAACTTCCGACTGGTCGAAGTTTATTGAGATTTTCTCCGCCTGCGCATTTCGCTTAATGACATGGTTTTATCGTTCGCTACATCCCAATACCTTATGACGAAGGTTTTGGCATCAACTTCGTACCATTCATAAGTTCGCAATTGAAAGCCGAGATCCTCACTTATTGATACCTTGTAATAATTATTTTCTTTAGTTGGCGTATCCTGAATCAGTGCTTTTAACAACCTGGGATTTTTATGTGCTATCCTATATTGATTTTCCCGCTGTACCTCGGGTAAAGCATTGATAAGCTTTAACACCTTGCGCTCTGTTGCATTTGTAGCCGCCCCATATTCCTGCCCATAACCAAAAGCACAATTAAAACCCAGTAAAAATATAGCCAGAATTAACTTTTTCATAAAAAAACTCACTGAATTAAAGATAATTGATTTTCGCTATATTATATACTGCATTCGCGTAAAAACCGCACACGCAAAACGTGATTCAACGCATTGCTTTTCAATAATTTATATTTAATTTCATTCATCTAACAGCAATAAAACCATACCAACCAGCAATTAGAATTTACACAAGCACAATTGGCGAAATAAATGAAACCGCGCGATCATAGTTTTTGGCCCTTTACACCAAAGGTAAGTATCATTACTGCCGTTGTTGTTTTATTGGTGCTCCTGCTGCTCACTGCAGTGCTCCGTACTTATACAGGCTGGCCTGCCGAATCGGCCAATAACACCGTTTTAATTGGTATTTTTATCCTTAGCTTGCTCCCTATTGTCCTCGCAATCCTCAACGTAATTATTGAGCGCGGGGGCAGCATAGGCTATGGCGACCTTAAGATCGACTTTTCAAAAATCCAGCAACTGTCAAATTCGGGCTTTACCGTGCCCGCCAATATCGGGGTGCGGGGACAGTATGTTGCCGACAGCGGCACCTCCAATATCCTCGAAACACTGCGCGCGGCCACCTCTTCGGGCGTTGCGGTGATCGACCTTGAAGATGGGCACGCCTGGTGGGAAACCCGGTTGTTAGTTTTACTTGCCGGCGCCGACCGCCTTAAAAAACCCGATAAAATTGTTTTTGTAGCAACTGCCGAAGCAAGAGAGCAAACTTATTTAGGCTGGGCCCGCCCCGGCGACCTCCTGGAACAGCTGCTAAAAGAAGACCCGCGATATTTAAGAACCTTTTATGCCGCCCGTGCGGCTGCCGCGCAATGGGCATTATTAGGCCCCTTAGCCCTCTTGCCGCCCGGCAGTTATTATAATGCTCCGCCGCCACCGCCCTGGATGCAGGGTATCCTTGCCCTAAGCCACGCCTGGATGGCATTTTCAAACACCACCGGTTTACCTAACGAATTATTAACCGAGCAACTTTTACAAAACGAACTTGGCCAAACTATTGAAAGCATGGGCGGCGCAAAGCATATCAGCACCGTACACCTTGATAATTTATTTAAGCCGGTACTGATAAAAAAACAGATAGACAAAAACTGGGATAATGAGCAGCAAACAAACGCCCTGTTTGCCAATGAAGATCCTTTTATTGTAATAACAGAAAGTGGAAAATACTCGGCGATAGTTTCGGCACAGTCTTTATATAATGAGGTATTAAGAGGCTTTTTGAAAACAGCCTGATTAAGATTTTATTAGATAAGGCCTCATAGTTTCATTACTTATAATACCGCGACTGTAAGTTACTGATCGTTAAATGTGTTTTCTCGATCAATATTATAAATATGGGCGTTGCCTGCGGCCGTGCTATCCGCTCATACGCCTGCAGGCCTTATGCTCATTGGCCGGTATCCGCTCCTATCACTAACGCGTCCCCCGCGCACCATCGCTAAAATCTATTTTATACATCATCACAACTTTTTCCGGGTTCCCCAGGGTGATTATTTGCAATGACGCATTTTGTTTTTTTTATGTACAGACGCGTCACATGCGTCTCCCGCATGCAAATTCATGAACTTAATGACTTACAAACCGGCTTGTCCTATGGGAGACGCGTGGATGCGTCTCTACCAAAAATGTTTTACCTGTTCATAAACAACTTCCGGGAGGCATGATGGATAACAAAAAGCCCCGCTTACGCGGGGCCGAAACAGTTAGCTACTATATAACACACATTTAATTAAAAACACACAGCAAATTATTACCTATTCTTCTGTCGCTAACTGAAAGCTTATTGGAATGCTGTACCTAACCCGTACATTCTGGCCGTTTTGCACACCCGGTTTCCAGGCTTTGGCCAGTTTTAGTACACGGGTTGCCTCTTCATCAAAACCATAACCGGCGCCGCGGTCGACTTTAATATTTGAAAGCGTACCATCTTTTTCAATAATAAAACTCATAAATACCCTGCCCGACACACCCGCATCTTGTGCGGCTCCCGGAAAGCGTAGGTTTTTCTGCAGAAACTTTGCCCAGGCTGCAGCCCCGCCAACAGGTTCGGGCATCACTTCAAGTACTTCGCCAAGTGTATGAACACCCTCATCAACTTTGGCAGTTCCGGGTCCTCCGGGGCCTGGATCTTTTGAGTCGATAACGTTACCCGTCCCGCTCGGCCCCTTAACATCAACTGGCCCAATGGCAACATCCTTTAGTTGATCTATGGTAGGCGGCTCTGTCGGCGGCTCTGTTGTTACCAGGTGCGGAGTGGTGAAGCCTTTTGTTTCAACCGGGGCAGCTGGTTTTTGATGCTCAATTGGTGCGGGAGCATCCGGTTGCTTGGGTTTAGCCTCAACAGGTGGTACAATCAGAGCCGGATCTGCAAGATGTACCGTTGTAAATTTAAACTCCTGTTTCGGCTTTGCCTTAAAAATAATGGCTGCAGCCGATAAAAGGGCTACTGCCGCAAAGGCGATCCCCATGGATTTTGCCATGGTACGCCCATAGCTTTGTCTTAATTCATAAGCGCCGTAATTTTTGTTGCGATGGTTAAATACAAGGTCGAGCCACTCGGCATTGTACAAATCAAATTTGGTGATAAGCATAGTTTCAGAATTAAATTTCAATTATAACGAATATACTTATATTATATTTTGAACAAAATCAAATTTATCAAAAATAATTTCGTTTAATTTTTCATCAAATTTTCATCTTCGCATAAAAACCATCAAATCATAATAACCTGTTTTAAAAATCAACAACAAAGCCCGTTTTTATTATCAATTAAATAAAAACAGCACAAAAACATTCATTTAAACTTAATTTTAATACATAAATCATCAAAATCTTAAAATATTTTAAAAAAAAGTGCAGTTATTTTATTTTTTTATTACTTTTAGATATGGTTAACAGGCTTTATAAACTTATCGCCTTATTTTTTTTACTCTTTAGCGGCTTCACTGCATCCGCCAAGGGTGGATTATACCATTATTACCACAAAACCACAAAAAAAACCACGGTATCCGCGACAATACCGCATCATCGCCCGTTAAATTTAGAATTTGCACTCAATAATGCGCTCACGCCCGCTATTAATATACACCTGCATAGGGGTGCACATTCTTTACAGGCCTTTGTAGCAACACCCGGCGGCTACGCCATTAAATTTAAATACCTTGATTTCATTTGCGAACTGGATACAAGTAAACTTTCCCGGTTCCGCAAGCTCATCCTTTTTCCGTTTCACGATTTTTGGTAGGTAAAAAACAATTTCAACCCACATGCCCTGATTAAGCATTGCGGGATTATTGTTTTTTAAAAAAATTTAGTTTTAATGCTGTCCGGTATTTTTGATTGGATACCGGGCAGTATTATTCAAATTTTCATTTTTCCTCCCTTAAACCCAAAACATGAAAAAATTCATACCCTTCGGCATACTTTTAATTGTAATTGTATTAGCCCTTCTATACCCTTCAGTTACACTTACAACCATTAAAGACAGCAAAATTGATACAGGTGATACCGCCTGGCTATTAGTAAGTACCGCCCTTGTACTGATCATGACCCCCGGTCTGGCATTTTTCTATGGCGGTATGGTGAGCAAAAAAAACGTACTGTCAACCATGCTGCAAAGCTTTGTTTGTATGGGTGTAATTACTGTTATATGGGTAATATTCGGTTTCAGCCTTGCCTTTGGCGAAGATGAGTTTGGTGGCTTTATCGGTAATCCCGGCACTTTCTTTATGATGAAAGGCACATTGGGCAACGCCACCTGGGAACTGGCTCCAACTATCCCGCTGATACTATTTGCTATGTTCCAGCTAAAATTTGCGGTTATCACCCCGGCCCTCATCACCGGCGCGTTTGCCGAAAGGATCCGCTTCAACTCTTATGTTATCTTCCTTTGCCTGTTCATGGTGTTCATATACGCACCCTTAGCACACGCTACCTGGCATCCAAAAGGCTTCCTTTTCGGAAAAGGCGTACTTGACTTTGCCGGCGGCACCGTGGTGCACATGAGCGCTGGCTGGGCAGCTTTGGCATCAGCCATATATTTAAAAGGCCGTAATGAAACATCTCATAATCCCGCCCGTATCAGTTATGTGTTATTAGGCACAGGCTTATTATGGTTTGGCTGGTTTGGCTTTAATGCCGGTTCGGCCCTGGGTTCGGGCACATTGGCAGCAACCGCTTTGGCAACAACCACTACAGCATCAGCTGCAGCTGCTATGGCCTGGATGTTCTTTGATATCCTTCGCGGTAAAAAACCAGGTGTATTGGGCGCTTGTATAGGCGCGGTTGTAGGCCTTGTAGCTATCACTCCGGCAGCGGGCTATGTAACTATCCCTCACTCATTAATTATCGGTATCGTAGCAGCAGTGGTAAGTAACCTGGTTGTGATCTGGAGAACAAAAACCAGCATTGATGATACCCTCGACGTATTCCCATGCCATGGTGTAGGCGGTATGGTAGGTATGTTATTAACCGGTGTATTTGCACACCAAAACGTAAACTCAGCCAACACAACCGGCAATGGTTTATTTTACGGCGAAACACACCTTTTCATCGTTCACTTAATTACACTTGTAGGTGTATCGGCCTTCGCTTTCTTCGGCTCATTCATCTTATTAAAGATCACCGACATGATCAGCACACTGCGTGTAACACCAGAAGAAGAGCTTGCAGGCCTGGACATCAGCCAGCACGACGAGGAACTGTAACCAGATCCTACCCCTACCTGATTAAACCCAATTAACAACATAAAAAATAAGCCGCACCCTTTACAGCGTGCGGCTCTTTTATTTCACGGGCATTATTTACCGCCAACTGCAAACCTGCAACTGCAAACTCAAGAAAACTACCATTCTTTAGTAGATACCCTTTTCACTTTTTTAACTTCCGCCGGCTTTTCAAGCGACGACGTTTTAAGCATATACGCCTTTAAATTATCGCCTACATGCTTGCTGTTGCTCAGCACCTGGTTTAAACAGGCGGTAAAATCGGCCTTTGATAATTTTTCAGATGCCTTTTCCAGGGCGACATCCTTGCCATGCATATGCTCCACATTACCATAACGATTACGCTGATATGGCTGATAAACAAAATCCGTTAACCAATAACGGTATTTACCATCTTTTACCTCTACCTTAAGCGTGTAGCTTAGCTCGCCGCCTTCACTATTACCCATCAGGCCTTTTTTGTTAACCAAAAAAATACCCGTACCGGTGAGTGCATTGCCATCCTTATCGGCCTTTGCCAGTTTCAGCACCTTTTTAGGATAAGCCTTAGTTAAAAAATACAATCCCCTGCTGTAAAGCGAATCTGCAATAAAGCCGGGCTGATCAACCGTTTTATAATAAATGTATTTATTATTCTCATCAAAAGCCAGTGAATCCTTCTGCGCAAGAGCGCCCGATGAAAAAAGGAGACCGACAAAGCCTAATAATATCTTTTTCATGTAACAAATATAAAAGCCGCTCCGGATAATTCCGGAACGGCTCATGATAAAAATAGATTAAATTATTTTTTTTTAGAAAGCGTACACAGCAGCTACAGCAAACTGACCGGCTGATTTTGAAGGATCACCGGAATGGTTAAGGAATGAAGTAGATGAGCCATGATCTAACCTGATTTCGGGAATGAAAGTAAGCGGACCTGATTTAATATTTGCAGTAAAGGTAAATGCTTTAACATTTTCGCCCGGAGGAGGGCCAAAAGTTTGCAACGCACCTTTTTTAGTTTTAAAATACTCGCCCCTTAAGCCCAAAGTTACAGTTTTTGATACCGCCAGCTGTGGATATAACGCAACACCGCTAAAACCGCCACCATTATCAGGGGCAGAGTAAGTGGCACCGTTTAAGCCCAGTTTAAAGGCGTCGGTAATTTGATAAGCTGTTGTCAAATCAACTTCGGTACCTGAAGTACTTCCGGTAGCAAGGTTAAGATAAGCAGTCCATCCTTTTACAGGCGACACAAACAACTGTGAGCCGAAAGTATTTACTTTTTTGGTTGAAGTATAGTAGTTCCAGGTATCATTAAAAATACCGGCCATTAAACTAACCTTATCGCTAAACGCGTAAGTTAATTTAACACCAGGATTTTGGAACGGGCCGTTGGTGAATAAATACGAAGTAGAGTAGTTAAAGTTACCTACCGGGCTGATAACCTCATAACCAATAAAGGTAGCCATATAACCACCGGTAAGGTTTAATTTATCGGTAAGATCATATGACACGTACAAGTTCTGAATGTGGAATGAATCGCCGTCGGGACCATTTGGGATTGACTGGCTTTGTCCACGCGGACCAAATGAAAGCTCGCCCACAAATGCAGCTTTACCTACTTTTTTCTTCAAACCCAGGTCAATCATACCAATTGATACTGAATTATGATCACTTGCAAAGCTGGTAGGGATTTGTGAGCCTTTGTCAGCAAAATCATATTTATAATAGGTATCTACCGAACCGTAGATCACCAGAGGGGCATCCGAGGTTGTTTTAACCGTGTCCTGAGCCTTAACCGTAAAGGCCGCAATTGAAAAAAATGAGAAGAGTAGAAATACTTTTTTCATGATAACGATTTAATTGTGAATTGATAAACTATTTGTTAATTGTTGTTTTTTTGGGAAATACACTGTTATTATTTGATTATCAACACCTTGCAGTTAAAAGGATAGTTTATGTGTCGGCATAAAAAATCCCTGTACGGTTGGCAACGTTCATTTAAAGTTTTAAGTCATCAGTTTTTAGTTTAAAGTTAAAAAATGAACTTTTTGACTTTAAACTCAGTACTACTGACTTAGTACTACCACTCTCCAACCGCACAAGGCATCAATATCTCTGTTTAAGCTGTTAAGCTCCTATATGATCAGGCTTCAGAAGCAACCTTAGCGCCGTTATCAAAAAGGCCGCTTAAGCTGATCTCATCATCCTGAACAGGATAAACTTCGATACCGTGGTCGAACACGTCGATACCACCGGCACCTGTTTCACCATGCTCTTCGATACGTAATCTCCACGGATGACCTAATTTGTTGATCACAAACATCATCGCATAAGAAACCACGAATACTGCAAGGGTAATGGTAAGGCTACCGATTAGCTGAGCTTTTAATACATCAAAGCCACCGCCGTAAAATAAACCAGTTACCGGGGCAGAATTATCAGCACCTGTTGGGCCTGTAGCACCATATTGACCAGAAGCGAATAAACCTAAAGAGATAGTACCCCAGATACCGTTAAAGCCGTGTACAGATACCGCACCAACCGGATCATCGATACGGAACCACTCAATAAGGTAAACACCGCCGAAGATAATGAAGCCTGAAATAGCACCAAGCATGATAGCGCCAAACGGACTAACCCAGTAACAAGGGCAGGTAATAGCAACTAAACCTGCAAGGAAACCATTAATAGTAAAGGCTAAATCAAATTTGCCTTTTGTTGGGCCAAACCATAAAGCGGCAAGCATAGCAGTAAAACCACCGGCGCAGGCAGCAAGCGTAGTGTTTGCAGCAACGCGGCCGATACCCTGCATATCCATTGCTGATAGCGTTGAACCAGGGTTAAAACCATACCAACCAAACCAAAGTAAGAAACCACCTACAGCAGCAACCAATAAGTTATGACCTGCAGGTAAACCGCCTTTTTCTTTATCATCGCGGGCAAATATGCGGCCTAAGCGTGGGCCTAACACCATTGCACCGGCCAGGGAAGCTACGCCACCAATAGTGTGTACTACCGTTGAACCTGCAAAATCGCGGAAAGGCTGAGCGCTTATTGATTTGAAGAAACCTGAAGTTCCCATGGTAGCAAGGAAACCATCCGGGCCCCATGCCCAGTGACCGATGATAGGATAAATAAAGCCGGTAATACCGATACTGTAAAGGATATCGCCACGGAAACTGGTACGGCCGATCATAGCACCCGATACAATGGTTGAGCAGGTATCAGCAAAAGCGTACTGGAAAATCCAGTGTGCCAATACCGGGATACCGGTTGAACCATAAGTTTCAGGCGTATTTTGAAGGAAGAACCAGGTTTTACCATCAGCACCGCCCCAGCCAATAAAGCCGTTGCCATTGCCAAACATAAAGGCATAACCTATAGCGTAAAATAGCAAACCACAAAGACAAGTATCAAAAATACACTCCATCAGCACGTTCACTGTTTCGCGCTTACGGGCGAAACCGGCCTCGAGCATAACGAAACCAGCCTGCATACCAAATACCAAAAAGGCAGCAACCAGTGTCCAAACAGTATTAACTGTGTTAATTAACGCTATTTCATGGGCGGTGTACGTTTCGGCAGCGTTAGCTTTTGTGCCAAATACACCTGGCAAAACCATCATCGCGGCAAACACCAGCAATAAGCCAATCATTTTCCCTGTAAAAATGGTTGCTCCCAGCGCCCATTTTTCACGTGTCAGCTGTCGGACTGCACTTAGGAAGTTGTGTTTTGTAGAACCTACTTTCATCGTTTAATTTAGTTTGATTGTTTTTTAAAAATTAATTAGTTTGATTGTTGTATTTAAATTTAGTTTGATTGCTATCCTGAATTACAAAACACTTTTCATCTCCAAATCCCTCATCCCGCCTATAACTTCTTTCATTTTTTTATAAAAAGCATAATAATTGGTGCGTTTTCGTAAATTATTTTCTGAAATTAGGTAGTATTTTTAAGAATAACAAATTATTAACGATAAATTAATGGTGAAAAATCAAAAAATTATGAAAATTGCAAAAACAAGGCCTTTGTAATGTCATTTTTTGATTATTTAAAAATGTTATTTTCAATATAAATTCGATTTCATCATTAAAAAAATCTAAAATTTGATTTTTTTACGGTTTAAATTTCCATTTACACCAATTTAAAATAAAAAACCCGGATAAATACATTAAAAAAGCAAAGTTTTATTCATTTTAGATAAAAATTTCAAGCTATTTAAGATTTTCCTTTAAATTCTTTCCATTTCTTAATCATTAGGTGGTATGTTATATTTCACTTAATTTTGCCCGATATTTTAAAGGATAGTTATATTTTTGAACACTAACCTTTATTTAAACCTCATAAAATATGTCCAATATTCGTTTTAAAGCCTTACAGGATGTACTTTCAAGAACTATCCCTGAAGTAAAACCGCCTTCGCCAAAAATTTCCGATTATTTCGGATCGAATGTTTTTGATAAAAAGAAGATGAAGGAATACCTTTCATCAGAGGCCTACCAGGGAATAGTAAATTCAATTGAAAAAGGTGAGCCGATCCCGCGTGACCTGGCTGAACAGATCGCTTCGGCAATGAAAGCCTGGGCTTTAGGCAAAGGCGCAACCCATTATACACACTGGTTTCAACCGCTTACCGGCACTACGGCCGAAAAGCATGACGCCTTTTTTGAGCCCACTGCAGATGGCGGCGCTATAGAGCGTTTTTCGGGCGATGCCCTTGCGCAGCAGGAGCCTGATGCCTCAAGCTTCCCGAGCGGCGGTATCCGCAATACTTTTGAAGCCCGCGGTTATACCGCCTGGGATCCTTCTTCGCCTGCCTTTTTAATGGCGCGTACCCTGTGTATCCCAACAGTGTTCGTATCGTACACCGGCGAAGCGCTTGATTATAAGGTACCTTTATTAAAGGCATTAAACGTGCTTGACAAAGCAGCCGTTGATGTTTGCCATTATTTTGATAAAGGCATTGAAAAAGTAAACGCCTCATTAGGTATTGAGCAGGAATACTTTTTGGTTGATCTGGCCTTATTTAATGCCCGTCCCGATCTTTATTTAACCGGTCGTACTTTATTCGGTCATATGTCAGCCAAAAACCAGCAGTTGGAAGATCATTACTTTGGCTCAATACCTGAGCGCGTGTATGCTTACATGCAGGATATGGAAGCCGAAGCACTGCAATTAGGCATACCGCTTAAAACCCGCCATAATGAGGTTGCTCCATCCCAGTTTGAGTGCGCACCGATATATGAAGAGATCAACCTCGCCATCGACCATAACCAACTGCTAATGGATTTGATGGACCGTGTTGCAAGGCGCCATAACTTTAAGGTATTACTCCATGAAAAACCATATGCGGGCCTTAATGGTTCGGGCAAGCACAATAACTGGTCGCTGATAACCAATACAGGCAAAAACCTGTTATCGCCGGGCAAAACGCCTAAAAACAACCTCATGTTCCTGGCCTTTTTTGTGAACACCATAAAAGCGGTACACGAGCATGCTGATCTGTTAAGGGCATCCATTGCGTCGGTTAATAACGACCACCGTTTAGGTGCCAATGAAGCCCCTCCGGCTATTATATCTATATTTTTGGGCAGCCAGCTTAGCGACGTGCTTGATGAGATAGAGACATCCCGCATCAGCAAAAAAATCAAAGAAGAAAACCTGTTATGGCAGGGCATCCCTAAGATCCCGCAAATTTTGCCCGATAACACCGACCGTAACCGTACCTCACCTTTTGCCTTTACCGGTAACAAGTTTGAGCTGCGCGCAGTAGGGTCATCAGCCAATTCGGCCAGCCCGATGACCATTCTTAACCTCATCGTTGCCGATCAGCTTAAAAAATTCAAATATGATGTAGATAAGCTGATGAAAAAAGGCGAGAAAAAAGATCTTGCTTTATTAATGGTGATCAAAAAGTACATCAAAGAATCAAAAAACATCCGCTTTGAGGGAAATGGTTATAGCGAAGAATGGGAAAAAGAAGCTGCGCTAAGAGGTTTACCCAACGTTAAAACCACACCAAAAGCGCTGGATGCTTTAATAAATGATAAGTCGGAACACCTTTTTGCCGAGACCGGCGTATTCACCGTGCGTGAAGCGCATGCACGTCACGAGATCTTGCTTGATGCTTTCTACAAAAAGCTGCAGATAGAAGCCCGCGTAATTGGCGAAATGGTGATGAATGTGATTATTCCGGCAGCAATTGCTTATCAAAGCAAACTGATTGAAAATGTAAAAGGACTAAAAGATATTGGCCTGGATAAAGCAACTTATGCTTCACAGCTTGACATCATTAACAGGATCTCCGAGCATGTGAACTTCATTAAAACCAACACCGAGCAAATGGTTGACGAACGCAAAAAAGCTAACGTTATCGACGACCTTCGTCAGCGCGCTATTGATTACGATGAAAAGGTAAAATCATTCTTCCAGCCTATCCGCTACCACGTTGATAAACTGGAGCAACTGGTTGATGACCGCCAGTGGCCGCTGCCTAAATTCAGGGAGCTGTTGTTTATTAAATAAGAAAGGAATTTTACGAATTGATACGAATGCCACTAACTATAATATAAAGTTAGTGGCATTCGTATTATCATGTCATTGCGAGTAACCATCAGGGGAAAACCCTGGAAAAAACGGGATGACGCGAAAAAAAATATTTGATAATCAACTATTTACGATCACGTCCTTATAAGGAACGAAGCAATCGCACGGAAGCATAGACACCCCGAATAATTGCGAAAAGAACTTAAGCGTTACTAAATCACACCACCTCATTAAACTCCCATAATTTATGATAAGGAGTATCATTCGCTCGCTCCTGTAATCTTGCTATCGACTCACTCAATTCGTCATGGTTAACTACACAAAAGGAGTCATCTGTACTGTTACAATAATGACTTAATTGCACTCTTATCTCAACATCATCTGGATCATAGGTGAATAGTGCATGAGATTTATTGTTGGGCTTGCCAACATCTGATGGATTCCCATTAAATAAAGGATCGTGGGAAAGTTTTACATTTTCACTTGTTTTCTTAAGAACGCTAACTGGAATTTTAAACTCTAAATAGTTCTTTATATTGATAAAATCGCCCTTTTTCCCTTTCGTTAAACCTAATACTATTAACCCTTTATTTTGATCTGCATATTCACTCCAATTAAACGACAAACCATCATCCTCAGGATGCAAACTAAAATGAGATTCATTTGGAAATCTTCGCTTCTTATCATTTTTAGAGGTGTGCATTATGGGCACATGCCTAAAAAAAATACAATTATCAGTTATTGGCTCCTGCTGCCACGGAGATACTACTTCAACGCCTTCATCCATACTAAAAACGACTCATTTAGTTCATCCAAAGGTAAACTACCCTTACTTGAATTTTTATTATCGTAAAAATCTCGATAATAAATAGCTCTAACAGAGTTCTCAACCATTTTAAAATTTATTAAAAGTCTAACTTTGTCCGTTTTCCAAGATAAATCAATCGATCCATCAAAACATGGATTAATTTCAGGAGATGTTATTACCGTAGAATGGAGATCTACAAGAGTATTCGAATATCTAATTAAAAAATTAATAGCACTAATATAAGTATCAAATTTAATAGCAGCAGCTCCCATGTTATCCCAATCATCTTCAAGATCAAGTAAATAATGAGAATGAATAATCTCTTCAAAAATATCTTCTAATTCACAATGAAGAAGAAACTTCTTCCCTTGAATATTTATTGTTAAATATTCATCTGAAAAAAAAGCAATATCTTCAACGATTTTGACTAAATCTTTATCATCAGCTTCAGATTTATGTCGATCCTTCCTCTTTTCAGATAAAGTAAAACCAATTTCATTTCGACCATAAAAAGAGCCCGAATAATCAAAGCGGTAACACTCCACACCCCAATCATCCTCTGACCTTTTCGGAGATCGAGGATTTAGAAAGCTCTTTGGAAATTCAATATTCATTATTCAGAAATATCAATTAAATTAATATTTGGATTGATTAATCTAAAGTTTTGGGCTGAATTTAATGCCCGATCTATTTGACTCTTTAATAAATTTAAATCCTCTATATCAAGTGAAAACGATTGATCATTCAAGTCTCCATCTGATCTATATTTTACTTTTAGTCTAAAATATTGAAAAGCGTGATTAGACTCAAAGTCATTCTCATGCAAAAGATGAACCAAACTCAATATTTCCGTCCTTGCAAGTATATTACCGCTGTCGTCAATGATTTTAAGTGCTTCAAATAATGGTTTTAGACTATCACATTGCAGTATAATTTTGTGAATTCTATTCTTAAATACCTGAATCAGATTATCGATAACTTCTTCCGAAAAGTCATTCGAATTTTGAGCTCTAAACGATTTCGATAACTGGTCTACAATTTGATCTGGATTAAGAAAAGAAACAATTAAGTTGCCTAAACTAAATATCGCAAGTGCAATTTCCCTTGAGTATTGAAAATCAAGCCCATCAGATAAAATGGTAATAAATTCTTTTCTATTAGCACCCTCCGGAATTTCAGACAACATATTTATAAGAGAGTCGAACTCAGGATCGTCTAAATTACAAATCTGTCTAAAGGCTTCGATATGTTGTGTCGGTATTCTTATATGAGGAGTATTGGCCATGATTTTTATAATATACCAAAGTTTTCTTTGGGCAATATTTGCGTAATATCTTTGTTAAATTTACTTTTTAACAATACCATTCACAAGGTTTTGCAAGCAATTATAACATTATTTAACAGTATTGTACAGAAAATGTAAAAAAAAGCGAGCGAAAGCACCCTCAAATTTTACATATTTCATAGAAGCAAATTTCAAAAAAGTTTAATTACTTACAGTCATTAGTTAGACATATAAATAGTAGTTATCCAATCAGTATTTTTGATATTTCATTTCCTGCTTATAATATCGCAATACTCTGAAAAAGGCGACTGCATCATTCTTTACAAGAACATAGTTTTTTATTCTTATGCAAACAAATCACTCGCCTTATGCTGTTCAATAATCACAGCCCTGTATTTTGATAGCAATGCCGATTTGGATATAAAGCCGATAAAAACCTCATCTTTTACCACCGGTAACTGCCATACGTCAATGGCATCAAAGGTATCCATAACGCTGCTGGCCGGTTGATCATAATCAATTATAGCCGGTGGTTCAATCATGATATCGGCTATATTTTCATCCGCGATATCTTTATTGAACAAGCGCCGGCGAATATCATCTATCAATACAACACCTTCAAGACTTCCGTCGTCTTTAAGCACCGGGAAAATATTGGCATCGGTTTTAGCCAGTACCTGGTAAAATTCGCCAACCGGCATTTGTTTATCAACCGGGGTATATTTGCGGTTAATGATGCTATCAAGCATTATACTGTTAAGCATGCCATAATCCTGCCCCGGATGAATATTGTTATGATGGATCAGCTGGCTCCAGTACATATTGTGAGGCGATGAATAGCGCGATATGATGTATGACATAGCCGATACGATCATGAGCGGGATAAACAGCACATACCCACCGGTAATTTCGGCTATCAGAAATATAGCAGTTAGCGGAGCGTGTAATACACCGGCCAGCGCACCAGCCATGCCCACCGCAATAAAATTAACCGTATTTAAATGTATCAGCCCGGTTTGATTAACCCCATAAGCTACAAACAAGCCCAGGAAAGCCCCCGTAAACACCGTAGGGGCAAATGTACCGCCATTACCACCGGCACCAATGGTAATACCCGCAGCAATGATCTTTGTAAACACAAGTGCCCCTATAAATAACAGCATGACAAGCGGCTCAGAAAGCCAGTCGGCAAAAAAGCTTTCCTCCTTTAATACATTGATATTACCATTTAAAATTTCGGTGAGATAATGATACCCCTCGCCAAATAATTGAGGAAACACAGCAATGATCAACCCTAATATCACGCCGCCGCCAATTGCCCGTATATATCGGTTTTGTTTTTTAAGGATCCCGCCTTCAAGCTTACCCCCTACTTTGGATATATAAATAGCTATCCATCCGCTTAATATGCCAAGCAGCACGTAAAATGGAAGGGCGTTCATTGCCCAGCCTTCGGTAACCAAATGGAACAATTGGCCCGAGTATAATAGTTTGGAAACTACGACTCCGGTAGCAGAGGCTATTAACAGGGGGATAAAAGTGGGAATAGTGATCTCTCCTATTAATATCTCCAGCGAAAAAAGCACCCCGGCAATAGGACTGTTAAACACCGCTGCTATACCCGCCGAACATCCCGCTGCCAACAATACCGTTTTTTCATAGGGTGTAAGCTTAAAAAACTTACCTACATTTGAACCTATGGCTGTACCTGTACAAACAATAGGCGCCTCCAACCCTGCCGAGCCGCCGAAGCCTATGGTTAATGAACTTGTTATTAAATGCGAATAAATATTATTGGCTTTAATGTTTGAGCGGTTCTTTTTGATATTGATGAGTACCTTACCTATCCCTTTTTCAATCTTATCGCGGTTGATCAGGTGCTGATACAGCACCGTACCCAAAATGCCTATTGCAGGTAAAAACACATATGCTATATGATAATACAGGTGCGAAGAGATATTCCGGCTTAGCTCTTCCATTAAATGCACTAAAAACTTAAGGGCAACGGCGGCCAGTCCGCCCATAAAACCTACAAATACGCTGCAATAAATTAAAAAGTTACGTTGACTATTGCGTTTTAACCGCCAGCGGTTTATTTTGTAGGAAAGCGTTTTTAACATAAGAATTATATACTACCAATTCTGCTGATGAAGAGTTATGAGCGCGAATTGTTTTCGATTAAGCTGATAAAACAGGCTGGTCATATACACCAGTCTATTTTCTTACAAAGAAACACAATTTCGGTCAATTTTATTAATCAGGTCACACTCATAATTTAAACTCCGTATAAGGAGTAGCACTCTTTCTTAAAATTAAGGTTAATAGCATTATATTTGCCCATGATTTCTTCGCAAAGATATGATCAGCGTGGCGTATCAGCCTCCAAAGATGACGTTCATAATGCCATAAAAAATATCGACAAAGGCATTTTCCCAAAAGCTTTCTGCAAAATAGTACCCGATATCTTAACCAACGATCCAGAGTATTGCAATATTATGCATGCCGATGGTGCCGGTACCAAATCGTCCCTTGCTTATAGCTATTGGAAAGAAACCGGCGACATCTCCGTATGGCGCGGCATAGCCCAGGATGCCATCATCATGAACCTTGATGATCTGCTCTGCGTGGGCGCTACTGATAATATCCTGCTGTCATCAACCATCGGCCGCAATAAAGGCCTCATTCCTGGTGAAGTTATTGCCGCGATCATTAATGGCACCGAAGAAATTTTAGCCGAACTGCGTGAGGCCGGCATAGGCATCTATTCAACAGGCGGCGAAACTGCCGATGTAGGCGACCTGGTGCGCACCATCATTGTTGATTCGACGGTTACCTGCCGTATGAAGCGTGAAGATGTAATATCAAACCACCGCATTGAACCCGGTGATGTAATTGTAGGGCTTGCCTCATACGGTCAGGCTACTTATGAAAAAGAATACAACGGCGGCATGGGCTCAAACGGCCTGACATCCGCCCGCCATGATGTATTCAATAAAAGCATTGCCGATAAATTCCCCGAAAGCTATGACGCGGCCATCCCTTACGATCTGATTTTTTCGGGCAGTAAAAACCTTACCGACGCTATTGACATTGGCAACGGTGAAACCGTAACGGCAGGCAAGCTTGTTTTAAGTGCGACCCGCACCTACGCGCCAATCATTAAGCAAATTTTAGATGGCTACCGTAGCCAGGTTCACGGCATGGTGCATTGCAGCGGCGGGGCGCAAACTAAAGTATTACACTTTGTAGAAGGCCTTCATATCATAAAAAACAACCTGTTCCCTGTTCCTCCGCTGTTTAAGCTCATCCACGAGGAATCAAAAACCAGCTGGCAGGAAATGTATAAAGTATTTAACATGGGCCACCGTATGGAGCTTTATGTACCTGAAGTTATAGCTGCTCACCTGATCAATATTTCAAAAAGTTTTGGTGTTGATGCGCAGATCATTGGCCGTGTGGAAAAGGCGGATATTAAGAAAGTGACCGTGACATCGGAGTTTGGGGTATTTGAGTACGAATAATAACATTATGTAACGCTTATGCTTAGTTTTTTGGCTGCATTATCATCAATAAACTTATGGATGATTTTTTTGGCCGAAAACCTGCTTGTTACAGCTTTGGCCCTACTATTTGGTTGGCTTATATTAAAAATAAGTAAAAAGCTGATAAAGCCCGCCAGCAGGAACGAGGTATTGATATGCCTGCTTACCAACGTTATTAATACAGTTATCACGTATGCCGGGTTCTGGCTTTTTAAGCATGGGTATCTACAGCTCACTTTTGAAATAAACTGGGCTATTGTTTTTGATTTCATACTCCTTTTTCTGCTGATGGATCTCGCGATGTTCGTTTTCCATTACATGATCCATCATTCGGCAGTATATAAAGTGGTGCACAGATTTCATCATCATTATGCAGATCCTATCCCTATTGATCTGTTTGTACTTCATCCGCTCGAAACTATTAGCTTCGGCTCGCTTTGGATTGCTATGTTAATGCTGTATGGCTTTAACTTTTATGCCGTACTCATATACCTTACCGTTAATGTGTTTTTTGGCACAACCGGTCATTTGGGTGTCGAACCGGTACCCGCAGCGATACGGAAACTATTCCCATTCAGGTATCTTGGAACCTCTTCATTTCATCATCGCCATCACCTTGATATTAATCATAATTTTGGTTTTTATACCAACATCTGGGATAAACTATTTAAAACGTATAAACCTTGACAGGCAGATAATTGATCTCACTATCTATCCCAAATCTTTCAGTTCACCTTTATTTATAGAAATATTAGTCGCTCCTAATTGTTGTGTATTGAAATTTATAATAAGAGCTCTGCACAAAACACCGATAGCTAAAGCAAAAAAGTCCCGGCCAAGTGACCGGGACTTTTATATAACATATAAGTTATTCTTAGTTGAAGATATACCTTACACCAATTTGTCCCTGGAAACGAGAAGCTAAGCTGATATCGTTTTGGAATGATTTGGTAACAGGGATCTGGTTGTTAGCATCAAGATAAGGGAATGAATAAGTTGCCTGACCAGTGGTAGCATCTTTACCCATATACCTTAACACAGTGGTTGCACCATTGTTGAAGCCGCTGTATGATACCTGGTAAGTACCCCAGTTACGGTTCAATAAGTTAGTAAAGTTGATTACGTCGAAAGTGAACTCTAAAGTATTTTTAGTTTTGCCAGCTTTGATCATGAAATCCTGAGCAAAGTGTAAATCTAACCTTTTGTAGGTTGGCAATATAGTACCGTTTCTTTGAGCATACTGACCTCTGTGTGCGCTTAAATACGAATCCTGGTTGATGAAGTTGTTCAACTGGTTCCAGATTTGTGCAGGAGTACGTGGGTCAGCAACACCGTTAGTACCGGCAGGAGCTTTAACTAAGATAATGTCGCTCTGATTTTTAGGAATGAACATCAAATCGTTGGTAGCACCGTCGTTATTAGGGTCGTTAGCGGTGATGTAAGAGATAGCACCGCTGTTAGCAGCTTCAAATACCAGGCCAACTGTAGTAGCTAAGTTTTTAGCGTATTGTTTACGGTATGATACTGTAGCAATGATACGGTTTGGCTGTACGTATGAGCTGTTTGAAAGGTTATCAAGGTTAGGGTTACCGGCAACATACCTGGTGCTCCAGATAGTGCTTGCGGTTGAACCGCCGTCGTTAACGTCTTTCGATTTGGTGTAAGTATAAGCAAAGCTTGCTGCAAAGCCGTTAGTAAAGCTTTTTTGCAATTGACCGGTAATGAAGTATGAAAAACCCTTTTTAGTGTTTCTCATGTAGTATAAACCGGTGATAGATGGGTTTGCTGCGGTAGCTGCAGAAGCTGCCGGGGTTGTGTTTTTTGAATTGTATTGAATTTGACCTTCAACACCCGGAAGAGTTGTAAAACCATCAGATAATACTAAGTTTTGGTGGTAAATAGCACGGATATCTTTAGTGTAAGCACCTTCGATAGTAGCGATGATACCGCCAGGTAATTTTTGGTCAACAGCCAAGTTGGTTCTCCAAATCTTTGGATATTTCAGGTTCGGATCGGCAACGTCAAGCTCGTATGAAGTATTTGCTGCAGCGTTTGCCGGCCTGTTTTTATCAATATTCGGGCTAAATATTAACTGACCTTTATTAGCGTCGGTGGCATTTGCCCTGGTAATGGTGTACGAACCAAATAATAAACCGTTGTTTGATGCCTGGTTTGAGATCCATACAAATGGTACCGAACCGGTAAATAAGCCCGAACCACCGCGTAACTGGGTTGAACCATCACCGTTAACATCCCAGTTAAAACCAACGCGTGGTGAAAGCTGGATCCTGTTTTTAGGCAATTTAGATACATCAACATGAGTGCCCCCCTGGAAGGTTAAAGCAGCAGCGTTGGGGTTAGCAGCTAAAGTGGTAGGAAATTGATCATAATCAGCCCTTAAGCCGTAAGTTAACCTGAAGTTATCAGTTAAGTGCAGTTTATCCTGTACGTAAGCGCTGTAAATAGAAGCTTTAATTTTAGCGTAAGGGAAACCATTGCCTACAGCCGAGTAACGTAAAGTATAAGCAGCAGCTGGTTTGTCGTTCAAGAAATCAGATGCTGAGTTGTAAGTATATAAACCATTGTAATCAGGAGCGAAACCGTTGGTGTAGCTCTGGATCTGGTTGTTTGTACCGATAGTGATCTCGTGTTTGCCGGCGAAAATAGTTACATCATCAGAAATCTGGAAGATATTAGTATTCAATAAGTTACCAGCTGTATAAAGTTCAGAACCAAAGCTGGTGGCAGTTGCAGAAGCCGGAGTTAATACGTTACCGTCAGCATCGCTCGTACCGTTACCTATATCAACCATAGGTATTGATGAACTACCAAGGAAGCTACGGAAATCTCTTAAAGCAGAATAACCAACAGTAAATTTGTTTGAAACTTTATTGCTGAAACGGGTATCTAACTCAACAATACCAATATTAAAGTTATTGTTGATGGTATAACCAGAACCGTAGAAAGGTAAAGTATTGATACCTGGGGCACGTGTTGTACCGTAACCAACACCACCATTGCTGATACCTGAGTTACTTGCAGGCTGATCTTTAAACGATTTCAGGTAGAAGTATTTAGCGCTTAAAGTGTTGTTCTTGTCGATATTCCAATCCAATTTAGCGGTTAACTTGTTGCTTGATGTACGATAGTTGTAACCTTCGTAATCGCCTGGATTGTAACCTAAACCGGCAAGTTTAGTTTTGATCAGATCAAGTGTTGAAGCCTGTACGTTAGATACGTTAGCACCACTTAAACCAGTCCGGCCTGCAACGTAAACTGCAGATGGTGGAGTAGTGATCCTTTCCTGCTCGCCCGATACAAATAAGAACAATTTATTTTTGATGATAGGGCCACCCACGGCAACACCGTCTGTATGGTAGTTTACATCAGTTACATTAAGGTTGGTTGGGCCAACGTGGTAACCTTGCAGTTTTGAACCACGTGCAAAGTAGTAAGCTGTACCTTTTACTTCGTTGGTACCAGATTTTACTACTGTGTTTACACCGGCACCGGTAAAGTTACCCTGACGTACGTCGTAAGGGGCGATATCAACCTGGATCTGGTCGATCGCGTCTAACGAAATAGGCTGAGAGCTTGTCTGGCCACCTAAAGTACCTGATAAACCAAATGAATTGTTGAACAAAGCACCGTCAACTGTAATGTTGTTGAAAGTACTTGAACGACCGCCAAAGCTTAAGCCGTTGGCAGATGGAGTTAATTTGGTGAAATCAGATAATGAACGGGCTACAGTAGGCAAGTTTTCAATTTGCTGACGACTGATAGTTTCGCGGGCGCCGGTACGTGATGAGTTGATCACTTTACCTTGTGTGCCTACCACTTTAACTTCGTTCAAAGTAGTGGTATTGTCTTTAAGCACGGCAGTTAATCTTTGATCCTGACCAATTGAAAGCGTAATACCTTCCTGAACATAATTTGCGTAACCAATAAAAGTTACTTTGAAAGTGTAGGGGCCGCCTACCCTTAAGTTAGGGATGTTGTAACGGCCGTCGGCACGGGTTACAGTTGAATACACAGTACCTGTTGGGATGTGTGTAATTGTTACGGTTGCACCGGGAATAGCACCTTTAGCATCGGTAACGGTACCGTTAATGCTGGCGGTGGTTACACCCTGGGCTAATACGCTCTTACCAGTGAAGAACGAAAAGCCGATGAGAAGTAATAAGAGAAGGTAATGCTTCCTCATAAATTGCTTTTTTATTATACGTTTAATTAATTGGCGCAAAGATAATTAATGAACTAATTACCAATGTTAAGTTAACGTTAACAATTATTATATATTTATCAACATTTTACATTATAAGCATAAAAACCATAAAACAATCATCAAAAGCAATGAAAATATTACAAATAATATAGTTTAAATCATATCCGGACTTAGGGGTTATATTACACCCTTTGCTTTTATGACACAGCGCAGATATAAATAACACCCGGCAGGTGATATATACCTGCAGTACATTTTTTGGTTTCAGCCCTTTTCCTTAGCTTTGGCATTCAAAAAATAGGGGCTTGCGGAAAAACCACAAAAATCCGCGCAGCTTATATACCTTTGAAACGAAATTAAAGTATATCAATAATAATATGGATTACGATGTAATTGTTATTGGGTCTGGTCCGGGTGGCTACGTTGCTGCTATCCGCGCTTCCCAGCTTGGTTTAAAAACCGCCGTTGTCGAAAAAGAATCATTGGGCGGTATCTGTTTGAACTGGGGTTGTATCCCAACCAAGGCTTTATTAAAAAGCGCCCAGGTTTTTGAATACCTTAACCACAGTGCCGATTACGGTATTAAAATTAACGGCGCCGGCGAAGTTGATTTTGCCGCAGTTGTTAAAAGAAGCCGTAACGTTGCCGATGGCATGAGCAAAGGTGTTCAGTTTTTGATGAAGAAAAACAAGATAGATGTTCTTGTTGGCTTTGGTAAACTGAAAAGCAAAGGCGCTGTTGAAGTTAAAGCTGCCGATGGCTCAGCTAAAACCTACAGTGCAAAACACATAATATTAGCTACAGGCGGCCGCTCGCGCGAGTTACCTAACCTGAAACAGGATGGTAAAAAAGTTATCGGTTACCGCCAGGCCATGGTATTGCCTCAGCAACCTAAATCAATGGTTGTAGTTGGTTCGGGCGCTATCGGTATCGAGTTTGCTTATTTTTATAACTCAATAGGTACAAAAGTTACCGTAGTTGAGTTTTTAGATAATATTGTTCCGTTAGAGGATGAGGATGTATCAAAAGGATTAAACCGCATTCTTAAAAAACAGGGCATCAACATCATGACCAGCTCCAATGTGGAGTCGGTTGATACCAGCGGCGATCTGTGCAAGGTAACTGTAAAAACAGCTACCGGTACCGAAACCCTTGAAGCCGAGATCGTTCTTTCTGCAGTAGGTATCGCCACTAACCTTGAAGGCATCGGCCTTGAAGAAAACGGCGTTAAAACCGAGCGCGGCAAAGTATTGGTTGATGATTTCTATCGTACCAATGTTGAAGGCGTTTACGCCATTGGCGATATTGTTAAAGGCCAGGCCCTTGCACACGTAGCATCTGCCGAAGGTATTATCTGCGTTGAAAAAATTGCCGGTCAAAACCCTCACCCGCTTGATTATAACAATATCCCGGGCTGTACTTATTGCTCACCTGAAGTTGCTTCTGTTGGTTATACCGAGAAAGCAGCTAAAGAAGCTGGGTATGAAGTTAAAGTTGGTAAATTCCCATTCTCGGCATCGGGTAAGGCAAGTGCTGCCGGCGCTAAAGATGGCTTTGTAAAAGTGATATTTGATGCCAAATACGGCGAGTTCTTAGGCGCTCACATGCTTGGCTACAACGTTACCGAAATGATTGCCGAAGTAGTTACTGCCCGCAAACTGGAAGCTACCGGTCATGAGATCATCAAATCGGTACACCCTCACCCAACCATGAGCGAAGCTGTAATGGAAGCCGCTGCCGAAGCTTACGGCGAGTGTATCCATTTGTAGTTTTTGGTTCATGGGGTATGGTTCATGGATCATGGATCATAGTTCATAGTTGATAGCTGCTTACAGCTTCAACACATATTCAAAGCCTCAAATTAAATGTATAGCATTTAGTTTGAGGCTTTTTAATTTTATAAGGTCATTAAGTGAAAGTCATCTTAAAAATAATATCCTAATTTAGCCTTGTAAGTACTATGGACCTTTACACATCAAAGACCATGAACTATCAACCATGATCCATGAACCATACTCCATGAACTAAAAATGAAACTACACACCATTGATACCGGCTTTTTCAAATTAGACGGCGGGGCTATGTTTGGCGTTGTTCCGAAAACCATCTGGAACAAAACCAATCCCGCCGATGAAAACAACCTTTGCACCTGGGCCATGCGCTGCCTGCTGGTTGAACATGAAAACAGGTTGATATTGATTGATACCGGAATAGGCAACAAGCAAAGCGAAAAGTTTTTTAGCCACTACTATCTTCACGGTAATGCAAGCCTGGATAGTTCACTGGCTTCGCTCGGTTTTCATCGCGGTGATATTACCGATGTATTTTTAACCCACCTGCACTTTGACCATGTTGGCGGTGCCGTTGTACGCGATGGCGAAAGCCTGCTCCCTGCCTTTAAAAACGCTACCTACTGGAGTAACCCAAAACACTGGGATTGGGCCGTACACCCTAATGAACGGGAAAAAGCTTCTTTTTTCAGAGAAAACATCATTCCGATACAGGAAAGCGGCCAGCTAAAATTTGTTGATACTGAAAACGGCATCAACTTTATGAAAGATTTTGAGATCCGTTTTGTATCAGGCCACACCGAATCTATGATGCTGCCGCTCATTAATTATAAAGGGAAACAGATACTCTACATGGCCGATCTGCTCCCATCTGTCGGGCACCTGCCTATCCCCTACGTAATGGCTTATGATATGTTTCCGCTCCAAACGCTTACTGAGAAAAAGCTATTTTTAAACGAGGCCCTTGAAAAAGAATACATACTATACTTTGAGCACGACCCGGTTAATGAATGCTGCACTTTACAGCAAACAGAAAAAGGCATCAGGGTTAAGGAAACGTTTAAACTAAGCGACCTATAACCGTTGATTGGTTTGATTTTGATAATTTTTGACTCAGAAGTTGCTTAAAACGAACAGGAAACATTATACGAGTGATTAAATTCTGTCACCCTTAAGATAATAAAAAGTGGGCCTGTCAGTCTGAGTAGGTTTTATTTGCGCACAAATGATCGCATTGTAGATGACAACTATAGGTAGCTGATTGAAAGCCTGCGATTAATATAAGCTCGCAAAGCCGCGAAGACGCTAAGAAAACCCTTTGCGACTTAGCGCCTTTGCGAGAAATCAATAGGCTATCGAGTGCTTAGCATTATTAATAATCAATACCTAAACAATGTGTCAATGGCAGCCTGTGGAAGATTCGTGCGCAGAGGCCCTGCCCGCCATACTTCGACATACTCAGCATGACACCCTTTTTTGCTTATCATATGTGGATACGTCACAATGATACTTGTTTTTAAAGCATACTTATAAAACAGAAAAGGCATCCCCTCGCGGGATGCCTTTGTTCATTGATCGGTTTAGGTTAAAAGCCTCGTCAATTAAATCAGAGCGGTTGAATCATAAAGCCGGATACTATCACAGCAACCAATCCATAATCTCCAACCTCTGATCACTTAAAAAAGGTTTAGGTATAAAGAACGTATTGTCTTTTGGCCGGAGGCGATATTTAATTACCAACCTCCAACCGTTAATATCTTCAATAAAAAGGTTTAGGATTTTGAAATTATATGTACTCCCCCTCAAAAATCTCTAATCACAAACCTTAACCATGATGCATAATTTGAAGGGATTACATAATCAACCTTTAATTTTTATGCATCTATTTTAATTATTCGCCTTTAGTGGTGTCACCGCCCTTGCCGTGGTTTTCTATCTGCAGTTTTTTGAGCATTTCGGTGCCTATCAGGGCATCAATCATACCGCCACTACCGCCCTCTTTACCGCTTACCAATATCTCAGGTACCAACCTGATACCTGCAGCAGCCAAAGCTTCGGCCACACGCACTATAGCGTATTGTTCGGTACCCATGGCTTCGGTTTTTTGTTTGGTAACCTCGGCTTCTGATAAACCTATGGCTTTGATCTTGGCACCTTCGGCCATACCATTTACCTCTGTGGCGTTGGCGTCGGCTTTGGCGTTCACGGTTTTAGCTTCAGCATCAGCCTTTGCTATCGTGATCCTTACCTCGGCGTCGGCTTTGGCGTTGATGGTTTTAGCTTCGGCTTCACCTTTTGATGCGGCAACCCTTGAAGCAGCCATTTGGGTGTTGATCTCAACCTGGCGGGTTGATTTTACCACTTCAGGCTGCATATCGGCACCGGCACGAGCGCTTTCAAATTCCTTACGCTCAATTTGCGCGTGGCGCTGAATTTCATAAGTAACTTTTTCCTCTTCGGCCAGTTTACGGTCGGTAAGGGTTTTCATCAGGGCAGCCGGAGGTACTATGTCACCGATCAGGGTGTCCACACCAATTACGTTGTAGGTTTCCAGTACCCTGCCAATATGTTCACGGGCATCTGTTTGCCTTTGGATACGATTGGCCAGGAAGCCGATCACATCACTTTTTTGGGCCGAGTTACGGAAGTAGTTGGCAATGGTTGGTTCCAGTACCTGCGATACCAGGTTTTTCATTTTACCAAACCTTGCTATCACTTTTGGTGCTTCGTTGCGCGGTACGTGGATGATCTGTGACACATCCAGGTTAAAAGTAAAACCATCGCTTGACCTTACGGTAATGGTACACAGGTTCTTATCCAATTCGTGTGATTCGGTACGGCTATCTGCCCAGTTTAATACGATGTTGGTTGTGGGTACAATTTCAACGGCGTGGGTATAAATGTTCACCGGGTGCTTACCGGGGTCGAGCGGTTCGTCCCAAACACCTTTTTCGTTACGTTTAACAATGTTACCATGTTTAAAATTATCACCACTGGTATCCTTACCTTCGGGGCCTACGAACGAATTCACAACACCTACATAACCAATAGGTATGTAGATCATATCTACCTGCTCAACGCTCACAAACCAGGGGTTAAGGTAATAAGTACCTGCAAGGATCACATCTTCCTGCAAACCTTTACGACCGCCTGCGTTGATAAAAGCTATCGGGTCCTGGTAGTTTTTATGCCCATGCACCGATTCGCCGGCTATTTCACCTTTATTCAGTGGTTCACCATCCAAAGTGGTAATAATACCTACCTTGTTTTCGTGGATCTGCGTGATAGGCACCATCTCAATATCAAACAAAAAGGCATTGATACGGTAGCTACCCGGTGTAAGGAAAGCGGCCTGCGGGCCTTTCTGGCCATTATTATTTAAAAAGGCAATAGCATCCTGAAATTTATCGCACTCAACCGGTTTACCCAGTACACGGCCGGTATCAAATGCAGCACCATCTTTAGCTTTCACAAGACCAAGCTTGCCTTGCTCAATGATGGTAAAAGGTTGCATGACTATGGTGTACTGCCATGGCCACATTTTCCAGTATAAACCCGGGGCAAGCGCTTTGGCCTGCATACCGGCTTCGCCCTGGGTGGCAATGATACGGCCATCGGGCAGGCGGCTATTACCTGTAAGGGCAAACTTTTTGATCACCAGCCCGATACGGTCGTCAGGAACGATAACCATGCCGCAAAACACGCGCAAAACAAATTTGTACATCAGCAATAACACTATGACGGGTATAACCCACCACAGACTAACAATTAGATTGTCCATTTTTTTTTAAGATTGTTTTTGATTTTTTTAACGGAACCCTTAAGGTGCGGGCCCTCACAATACTTATAGCTTACCTGGAAGAGTACCTTGGCTATATAGTGTCATTAAGACAGTTGCAATTATGCTTTGTTACGGAAAATCTTAAAAATATTTTAGGAGCATCGTCAAATTCATGTAATTAATTGATACACAGAAAGTAAATTTTAAATAATTTTCAGGAAACATTTTACAACAGGTGTAGTTAAATAAGTATCCTATTGTTTAATGAATACTTAACATTACCGCTATGAGTATCCCCAAAGACATCAAAAAAGAAGGTACCAGGATAAGTCCGGCAAAAGCGGGTGGACAGAAAGCCAAAGAGATCAAAACCGAGGGCCCGCTAAGTGAAAAAGACGAAGTGAAGCAAGCCGAAGAGCGTACCAGGAAAGCCACGAAGAAATAGGTTTAGTCGGAAGTTCGAAGTCAGAAGTTCGAAGTTTCTTTCTTCTTTATATTTGAACTTAAGACTTACGGCTTTAGATTAAAGACTAAGCCTTCGCTTTCAATTTTAAAAGCAATTGTATAGTTTTATCCAAACATTTATGTTATGATAAAACAAGGCTTTTTATTGTTTGCTGTTGTGGTGCTTTTTATAGCATCATGTAAACCTGAAGTTTCGGTTAGGACGCTTACCGGCAAATGGAAATATATAAAAATCGAGCATCCAAATGCCAACCCGCCCGATACCGTAAAACAAGCCGAGTTGGATGCCAACGTACCTTATATCCAGTTTACGCCCGAAATGAAATTCCTGATTGTATGGGGCGGCAAATTCCTGTCGCACGGTAGTTTTACGCTGAATGGAAGCAACATGAATGTAACCGAGAAACTCCCTGATGGCAAAACCCGTAATTTCGTTTTTTACGTTTCGGAACTAACCGAAAATAAGATAGTTTTTGAAAGTACCGGCCCCGAAGGCTCAAAGGTTACAGCTTTGCGGGCAAGCAAATTTTAAATCAGTTAATTTTTTGCATGCAGGCCACAAGGCACAGCCTTGTGGCAGCACTTACAAGTAATTTAAAATCAAGCTAATCCTTCAATCCTAAAAATCAAGGTCCCTAATGTGCCGCAACGACATCCCCACCGGCTTCAACCTTGTTTTTTATAAACCGCTTACCAATAAATACAATCAGGAGTGCCAAAATTGATGACGCCGCCATAACCGCCGCCATAGGCAGCGAACTGTGTTGTTTTATTACGGAGATACCTATAGATGACAAAGCTCCCACAGCCATTTGCGATGCGCCTAATATTGCAGAAGCCGAACCGGCATTTTTAGTGAAGGGAGCAAGGGATAATGCCGATGTGTTTGGGGCGCAAATGCCAACGCAGCATAACACTCCAAATATCATGGCTATAGTACCACCTATCCCGAACCAATGGTTTAATGAACCTGCCAAAAACACCGTGGAGATGATCACCATTAAAATAAGCGATGCGCCTATCATTTGTTCGCTTTTGTATTTTTTTATCAGTATGCTGTTTAGCTGACTTGAACCAATAAACCCCACCGAAAGCCCGGCAAAGATCCAGCCGAACTGTGTTTCGCTTACTTTAAAGCCCTCAATAAACACGATAGGCGATGACGAAACATAGGCAAACAAACCCGCGAAAGCGAACGCGCCGCCTATGGCATAAGTTACGAACTGCGCATCCTTTAAAACCGTTATAAAATGACCAATAATTGGCCCTGGCTTTAAAGAATAAGCAGGATCGGGCTGATAGCTTTCGGGGAGCCAGAATATGACGGCCAGTAATATCAGCACCGCTATAATAGTTAGCACCAGGAAAATGATCTGCCATTCAAAAGCCGCGGTGATATAACTGCCTACTGTAGGAGCCAGCATTGGCGATGCACCAAGTACCAGGATCAGCAACGAAAATACTTTGGCATTATCCTCAACCGGGAACAAATCGCGCACCATGGCCATGGCGGCTACACTTGCCGCACAGCTGCCCACCGCCTGAAAAAAACGCAGTGCAATAAGCATTTCGAGCGATGAAGAGAAAAAACATCCCATTGATGACACGATGTAAAGTCCAAGCCCCCAGTATAATGGGTTTTTACGGCCAAACCTGTCGAGCAAAGGTCCATAAAGTAATTGCCCGGCGGCGATGCCAATAAAATAGCTCGATAATGACAGCGCTACCTCATCGGTACTTGTATGCAGGTATTTAGCTATGGCTTTAAAGCCTGGCAGGTACATATCGATAGAAAAAGGGCCAAGCGCCGTAAGCGAACCCAATATGAGGATCAGTACTATATATTTTTGTTTGGTCATACGTGTGTGTTAGTTAGTTGATGGTTCATGGTTGATAGTTCATAGCTGTGAATGGGCACACAATATATAATGGTCATGCAAAAATTCTATGAACCATGATCCATAACCTATGAACCGAAGCATCAAAACGCCTCGCCTAAATTAAGACTTATTGATGAAAAGTTTTTGCTCACGCCATAATCGAGGCTGATATTGGTTCCCGCTTTTTTATTGAACTTAAAACGCAGGCCTGTGCCGGCAGCCGGGTGCCAGTATACAAAGGCATGGTTTTCGGGCTCGGTAACGGAATTTACATTGGCAAATACCACAAAGCCCAATAAACCATTGCGGGTGATATCCCGGCGGTATTCAGTTTCAAAATATACCAGCCTGTCGCCCCGGTACCGGCTTTGCGGAAATCCCCTGCCCGATCGCTGATAAGGCTCCCAGCCAAGACTTGGCAGATTAAGATAAGGTGTGCGGGGCGTAAGTGTTGTCCAGTAATAGGCCCAGAAAGCCAGCACGTTTTTAGGCCCCGAGTTGGTTAACTGCACATATTTACGCATATCGATATACAGTGACCTCCAGTCGGTATGGCTCCCAAAAGCCTTGGCATTAACCCGGTAAACTATGTTGGCATAAGCCCCGGGTAGTGGATTGATAGAGTTTTTGCGCGAATCGTATAATAAATTGAGCGTTATACCCGATGAAAACGCATCCTGACCGGCAGCGGTGCCATATTTATAGCCGGTGAACTTACGCAGGTTTTGATCGCCGTTGCTTTCAATATCCATATAATAATCCAAATTATAGCCTAACCCGGCATAAAAGTATGGCTTTATCTGCTTTAACACGCTTTGATAAAAGCGGAGATAATTGTAGTTTACTAAAAACTTATCTTCCTGACCCTGATTACCACCTAAGCCCCAGGTATATTGGGGATAAACCATCAGCCGGGTATCGCCCTGTATATTCCACTCGTTATTATTAAGCCAGATATTTGATCGGATAGGCAAGCCATACCTCCCCTTCAAATTAAAATAAGGGGTAAAAGTAAAGCTTGATAAATTAGTAGTAGCTTCATCTCCAAGGTAAAACCCAGCTGTTGTTGAAGTAAACAATGCTTTTCCTCCACTTCGCCCATCGGTTGTTGAGGTGGGAAAAACAGAAAAGTAGATCTTCTTTCGTTCAGTTGCCTGGTGCCGGGGTTTTATTTTAAAAAGCGAACGTACAATGTCAATAACATCCCGCTGAGGTACTGTATCTTTTTTTATGCTAATGGTATCTGTAACCGGCTCCTGAGCCAGCATCATTGCCGGAATCAAACATAAAACTATTACAGATAATCTTTTTACCATCGTGCTTTAAACGGAAAATATTGCCCTGCTGTTTGGCTGTTAATAAGTTTAATAACGGATAAAACAGGGCAATCGCTTCAATTTAGCTAAATTTTAATTTAAATAAAAAAGGCCTGTAAGCATTGAAACCTACAGGCCTTTATAACAACCATTTAAATTAATGGTAAGTTGTTTGTTTAGTTACCGTTGTTTTGGTTGTGGTATAATGGTGATGGGGATGTGCCCTACGCCAGGCAATGCGGGCAGCACGCTGCCTTTTCTCTTCGCGCCGGCGGGCTTCATTACCGATAATATAACCGCCACCGGCACCAAGCGCACCGCCAACTAAAGCACCGCCCGCACTATGCGTAATAAGGCCACCCGCAATTGCACCGCCTGCTCCACCTATGATTGCGCCTTTGCCTTGTTTACTTATTCCCTTTTTCTGTGTGGTTTGTGCATTGGCAGTGATACTGATGGATAGCATCAGGCCAATTAAAAAGCACATATATATCATTAGCTTTTTCATAATGGTATGTATTTATAAGTGTTAACATATACACTCATGCAAATAACAGACCATTATCGAAAATGCCGGCACAAAAATTCAACAACTAATCATTAACCGACAATGTTTATTTCAGGAAAGCCATGACAGCTTTTGAAAATTCGGGAGTGCGGCTGGCGCTGTTATGATCGCCCGGAACATGAACCAGCTTTGAGCCGGGAATAAGTTTATGAAGAGCAGCCTCGTCGCCGTTATCATGGTCTTCGGTCCCGTCTATGAGCAGTACCGGGATTTTTACTTTAGCTAATTCCTGTTTGCTGGTTGATGGCTGCCACTTTTGCTGATAGGCTAAAGCAAGTTCATCAAAAGGGTTACTGTGGATATATTTGATCATCCCATCAACATCATGAAAGCTGGTATCGCCCATTAAAGCCTTATAAGCATGAAGCCTTCGCGGCCATTCGGGGTTGGTATAAGCATCGCCCATGCCACCCATCACCGCCTTTTGAACCCGTTTATCCAGCACAAACACGCGCGAAGTAATGATCGATCCACGCGAATATCCAACAATATCATATCGCTTCAGCCCCAGGCTTGTAGCCAGGCCCATAATGTCTTTGGCTTCGGCATCGTTAGCATAACCCGCATCATCGTGGGGCTTATCCGACCGTCCGTTGCCCCGTTGATCCAGTATGATCACTTTATAACCAGCTGTTAACAGATCATTATAAAGCTGTCCTTTTTTCCAACCTTCGCCCGTGCCCGAAAAACCATGTACCAATATCACCGGGAAGCCATCGCCTTTTACTTCATAATGGATTTTAACACCATCAAACGAATTATAATAGCTGCCCGGAGCAGTAACCGGCTGCGCTAACACACCATTGCCGGTGATCAGCAAAAAAATTAACAGGGCTAAACCTGCCGATAGTTTTTTAGTAACAAGCATATTTTTATTTAACAAACAGGTTAATAACAGTTACTCCCGCAAGCCCTATAACAGAAACAAGCGTTTCCATTAACGACCATGATTTTATAGTATCCTTAATACTTAAATTAAAATACTCTTTATACAGCCAAAAACCCGAATCATTTACGTGCGAAAATGCCAGGCTGCCGGCACCGATAGATAATACCATTAAATTAGGATTAATATGGTTTTGTAAAACCAGCGGCGCAACAATGCCTGCAGCTGTTAGTCCGGCAACTGTTGCCGAGCCCAAACTAACGCGGATAATAGCGGCTATCACCCAGCCTAATAACAATGGCGGTAAATTGAACGATTGCAGTTGCGATGCAATCTGGCCGCTTACACCGCTGGCAGTTAAAACTTCTTTAAACGCGCCCGATCCCGCTATGATTAATAATATCAAGGCCACATCCTTCACCGCATCAGTAAAATTGCCCGCAAGCTGGCCCATGCTTTTACCTTGCTTTATACCTAAAGTATAGGTGGCAACCATAAGCGCTATCAGCATAACAATTGAGGGATCGCCAAGAAATGTAATAAACTTTGCTACACCCGGATCCTGTATGTTAAGGTATGGAAAAAACGCGGTAAGCATTAAAAGCAAAACCGGCAATAAAGCTGTAAAAAAGCTATTGAACGCGCCGGGCAATTTTTCGGCAGGTAATTCTTCAGCCCTAAAAGTAGCCAGCGGCTCCGACGGGATTTTTTTAAGAAATTGTGCAAACACCGGCCCTGCCAGTATAATAGCCGGAACCGCTATCATAAGTCCGTAAATAAAGGTAGTTGCCATATTAGCATGAAATAAAGCGACCAATGCCGATGGCGAAGGGTGCGGGGGCAAAAAACCATGCGTTACCGATAGCGAGGCCAGCATAGGCAAGCCTATATAAACAGCGGGCAGTTTATATTTATAAACTACCGAGAATATAAGCGGCACCATCAGCACAAAGCCAATACCATAAAACAGCGGAATGCCTATAATAAACCCGGCTGCTACCAGTGCCCATTGAATATATTTTTCGCCCACAGCGGCAACAAGTACACCCGCTATTTTTTGCGCGGCCCCGCTCACAGCAACCAGCTTGCCCAGCATAGCGCCCAGGCAAATAATGATGAGCAGCTGACCTAAAATATCCCCCATGCCCTTTTGAATGGAGGCGGTTACCTTATTAATGGGTATCCCCAGCAACAAACCTGCTATTATCGAAACAATGAGGAAGGCAATAAAAGGGTTTATTTTTACCAGGCTCACCAGCAACACCAGTAAAACAATACAAAAAAAGATAGTTAGCAGTACCATTAAGTTATAGGTTATGTGTGGCCAGCGGGCGTGTAACCTGAGTATAGGGCACCTGCTGCTGCCAACTAAAGTAATAACAAAATTTGAGTTTAGGATTTTTATATGGTAAAAGCTTTGATAACCCGGCATCAATCATCAATAAGCCTTGTAATTTTATCATCTACACTTAAAAACAAGCTACTTGTGTAACTAACATACAACATGTTGCTATTTATAACATTGTTTTATTAATTTTATAAAAAATAGTTTTAATTTTGCATTAAAGTTTTATCCGATTAAGATTAAACCCAAACCACTACTTTACAGGATACTGTAATTTTAACGCATACTTTAATACCTTTTCGGCATTATTTCTTTAACTTTTATTATGGTAAAGCGTATTTTAGTATTAGACGACAATCAAGACATACTTGATATTGTGCATGAAACCCTTACTTATGAACAATTTGAAGTTAAAAGTACGTCAATAAGCACCGATGTACTTCCGCTGATTGAGAGCTTTGAACCGGATCTTGTTATACTCGATTACCGGGTAGCGGGTACCAATGGCGGCGAAATTTGCCGAAACATAAAAGTACACCCTAAATTTGGCAATACTCCTGTTATTATATTCTCGGCTTATGTGAATAATGAAAATGAGCTCATCAGCTACGGGTGCGACGCCATAATCAACAAACCATTTGATTTGACCGAACTTGTTGAAAAGGTTAATAACCTGCTTTAAAAACGTAATCCCAACCTCAACGGTCAATTTACCTCTCCCTTGCACTATCCATTTAACCTTTATTTCATTTCTTTCTTCTGCTAAACCGGAATAATAATTATAAAAAAAGCAAAGAAAGTGCTTTAAAGCATTCCGCATTACAAATACAGCACATTTTCAAGGCATAAATTGATTAATTATCAATACTTAAACAGCATGGTTGAAATATTGGTAATTATTTTAACTTTGTTTTATAGGTTAAAGCAAAATAATTAGTTAAATACAATAAGCCCCTGATTGTATTATGGTACTATCAATAAACGAACACGAGAAAACGGAAGTAAAAAAGGCGCCGGTATGCCCCAGGTGTAAATCAGAGCTTGATAACCGTGTGCCCAGAGGCTTTTTTGTGAAAAAAGTTTTGTTTTTTCTTCCGCTAAAGAGGTACATGTGCTACAAATGCCAGCGCAGGCGTTATGTATTACGATAATAAATTTCCCAAAAAGAAATTAACACCCACTTAAAAGTACTTTTCTTTTTTTTCTTCTTCACCAATAACATAGATATTGTATTTTGGCTGCCTGTTATTTTAAGTTTGTGGAAGAAAACGAAGCCAAGTCTAAAAAAAGATACTATTGTTCAAAATGCGGAGCCCCTTACCACTTCCAGATGCGAAGAAGTTGGTTTTTGAAAAATGTCCTGTTTTTTATACCGGTCAGGAAATATTTTTGCGCAAAGTGTAAAAAGCCGGCTCACGTTTTCATCAAATAATTTTCAATTAACCAATTTTCTTTGGTGTATTGATGCCCTGTTACTTCAAAAAATGCAGATAACCTGCGTTTATACCCCTCTTATACTGTTATTTTAAAACCCCGACCTTATTTGTATACAATAAAACTCCTGTTGTATATCGTTATAACTACAGGATTGCAGAACCTTATTTATAAAACCGCATAAAATCCAAATTTGGATTAAGATAGTTACGCATAATACTTGGTATAAAAATTGCTTAACGTTTTCTGATATTGTATAAAGCCATATCGCCATTGATTTTTTTTGCTGATACATTTTTTAACAGATTACTTATGCGACGGATATTAGCGGTGGACGACGACAAAGATATTTTAGAAATCATAAAATATATACTGGAAGATTCAGGCTATGAGGTTGATACCTTAACTGAAGGCAGAAATTTGTTTGACCGGATAAAGCAACAGGAGCCCGATTTAATTTTGCTTGACATTATGCTTGGCAATTTAGATGGCCGTGAACTTTGCAAAACCCTTAAAAACCAACAGGAAACTAAAAACATACCGGTAATATTAATTTCGGCCAGCCATAATCCGGGTATGCTCAGCCAGGCCGGTTCGCCCGATGATTTTATAGCCAAACCTTTTGATATTGATGTTTTGCTGGATAGCATAAACAGGCAGTTAAGAAGTGCCGCCTGATATACAGGAGATATCCCCGCAAAAAAACGGAGCAGGCAAATATTCGCCTACCCCGTCAAATCAAAACAAAACTAAAAACTAAGCATTTATAGTAAATGCATTTTCCCGTTTAGCGCGATTACGCAGCTTAAAGAAAATGACAAGGTTTAGGAAATGCATACCGCCCAATATTAAAATTATCCAGCCCACTTTATAACTCAGTACTTCAACAACTACCTGCATACTGGCAATACTGCCATACTCCTTTAAGGCCAGGCTCATATAGCCTATATTTACCAGGTAAAAGCCTACCACAAGCAGTTTGTTCACAGAATCGGCCAGTTCACTGTTTCCGTGAAAAATATCCACTAAAAATATACGCCCGTTTTTAAACAACACTTTGGCAACCCATACCGTTAATGCTATGCTTGCCAACAGGTAAATAACATAGGTTAAAATAAAGTAGTTCATAATATTAAAGATTTAGTTATTATTAATTATTTAGAATTTTCAGTAAAAATTGAAATTAATTTACAAAAAAATTATTTAAACACTTTCAATATCGAACCAAAAAACCAGTTCTCTTCGGCCTTCAGCATGGTATCAAGTGTTTTGTTCACGTTTTTAGCCAGTTTATTTATATCAGTAACCGTGGTTTTAAATGTTTTATAAGCCGGATCTTTTGCATCGCCATCCACCCCTGCCAGTTGATCAAGTATTTTAATGATAGGGGTAAGCTCGCGCTTTTTACGTTCTTCGGCAACACGGCGGGCAATAGTCCACACATCTTTTTCTGCGTAAAAAAACTCCTTACGCTCACCGGTTTTATGCTGCTTTTCAACCAGGCCCCAGTCAATCAGATCGCGCAGGGTCATATTGGCATTACCGCGTGATATGCTTAACTCGGCCATCACCTCTTCAGTAGTTAAAGCCTCTGGCGAGATCATCAGCAAAGCGTGTACCTGGGCCATGGTACGGTTAATCCCCCACTCCGACCCCAGCTTACCCCAGGCTTCAATGAACTTTAACTTTGCCTCTGCCAATTCCATACACAAATATAAGCAAGTTTTTAAACTTTCAAAAAAAAATGAAAATTTAAATTTTAAATTAAGGTTAAAGGTTAAAAGGCAATGCACTTTAACTTGCTTTGTTTAAAAAGGTAAATAAATATCCACCAGTTTTACTAACCTGTTTACTGAAAACACCTTGCCTCTTGCCACACTCAATTATAACTTTTATACTGTAGATTTTACATGGGTTAACCGGCAGACTCCTGGTCAGCATCACCAGGCCGGTGTTATCAGCTAATAATTACCGAATGTTGATTGTATAATTTAGATTGCTGATATTGCCCGAGTGGAAAATGTTAAAATTGTCACCATAAATACATGGAAATGTGATGGTGAGTACCGGCTGCGCATGGGCATACTTGCCAAACAACTTAAACAACTAAAACCCCATGTTATAGCTTGCCAGGAATGTTTTTACAGCGAAGAGGCAAATGCCGATACCTTGAAGTTTTTGGCTGCCGAATTAAATATGCATTACCGTTTTTTACCCGGCCGATCAAAAAAACGCCTGTTTGAAGGCAGGATGGTTAAAAGTACATCGGGTCTGGGCATATTATCAGTTTACCCGGTTACCGAAACCGGGAGTTTTGATTTACCCGTAGTAGCTGAAGATAACGACCGTAAAGCGTTCCGGGCAAACGTTAATCTGCCATCGGGAAAAACAGTTACTGTTACTACTACCCATCTTACACACCTGGGACAGCATAAAAGCCTAAGAAAAGCCCAGGCCGAAGCCCTTGCGGGTTTTGTTATTGAAAAAACCCCAAAGCCATACCACATTATTTGCGGCGACTTTAATGCCACACCCGATTCGGAAGCGGTTATGGCTTTCCGGGAATTATGTAAAGCTGCTGATTGTTATACTGAAGGTAATGGTACAGAGCCGAGATACAGCCTTACGGACGCCTATTACAAAGCCAACAAACAGGTATGTGTTGACCAGATCTTTACTTTGCCCTTACCTGGTACGGATAATTATCCGCGGTTTATTGATTCGGCAGTGGTATTAAATGTGCCTGATGAAGAAACCGGCTTATACCCGAGCGATCATTTCGGTATCACCACTACACTTTTAATCCCTTAGCCTACGTTATAATTAAAACAACCTGATACTTTCGCAATAAAGCTTTTGCACCCAATTATGAGCAAGTTATTTTATGTTATTGGAGCATCCGGAGCAGGCAAAGACACCTTGATGAATTACGCCCGCAAGCAAATTAACGGATCGGAAAATGTGGTATTTGCACACCGGTATATTACCCGTCCGCCGTTTTCTGGCAATGAGAACCACGTTAGCTTAACCAATGAGGAATTTGCATTAAGGAGCAAAGCCGGCATGTTTGCTTTAAGCTGGGGCAGCCACGATAAATACTATGGCATAGGCCAGGAAATAAACAACTGGCTTAATAAAGGCTTTAATGTGGTGGTTAACGGCTCGCGCGAATACCTGCCCGTTGCACAGCGGCTCTACCCCGATCTGATAGTAATATTAGTAACTGCAAGCCCCGAAATTATTGCAAGTCGCCTGGTTGGACGCGGACGGGAAAACGCTGAAGAAATAGCCAACCGTATAGCCCGCACTGCCGAACTCACTACCAATCTCGAAAACTGCATCGAAATACAGAATGACGGCGCTGTTGAACTTGCCGGGAACCAACTGGTAAACCTGATCTCGGTAACGGAAAAACAACTGGCTTAAACCTGCTTTACGAAGCCTCAAGAGCGGATCAATAATCGCTGCCCGGTTTGGCATTCTTATATGTGGATGAAAACTATTGATGGTTCAATACTCCGAACACGAGATTACTACGCTGCTAATTGCAATAGATATTGTAGTTTTTTTTGAACGCGACTCATAAAACACTGAAATATACTGAAAAAGGGGTATTTCAAGGAGAAAATATTAAAGCTATTTTTAAAAAATATTTAGAAAAGTATTTAAATATCGAACCTAAACCCTATCAATATAAATTAGCCATCTGCCCTGAACAGCAAATGGCTTTTTTGTTTATATACAAATCTCAAATAATTGCTGCCAACTATCGCAAGGTAGCATAATTATAAAACTGCAACCTGCCGGTGCCTTGTACGATAATAGTTTTTGTTTCCGTCGCGCCCTGGGCGTTTTTGAGGGTAATATGTACCTGGTTATCTCCTTTTTGCAAAGGGATCCGGGTGTAAGAAATGTAAGCAGGCAGGCTTTGCCAGTTACGGGTATCGGCTTTTTCTGATAGTAAGCTGTAGAGCTGGATGCCATAACCCAGGCCTTCCAGTAACCCGTTGGTTTTGCCATCGCTTTTGGCCGCGGCGCGTATTGAATATTCGGCTATCTTCTTCACCGCAAGGCGCGACAGGATCCCGCTCATCTCTTTTAATGCGCGCTGCTGCAAAGTTTTAAATGCCAGCTCATTTATATCTTCAGCTTTTACCAACGGCGCATCCTGGTTATTAACCGAGATACTTGCGCTTGAATAATATGGCGTTTGCGCAACATATTTAGGAAATGCGACCCGCATGCTTTCAACCGACTTGGTGTTTACCCTGTTCCTGTCGCCCTCGTAATTAAAGGGAATTACCAGGCCTCCGGCAGCATCGGTAAAAAACAGATCGCCGTTGCTGTTACGGATCAGGCTAAAAAACAGGTCGACCTGCGTTTTTACCGGGGCAAGGCCGTTCTCCCAAAAAAATATCAGCTCACCGCCTTCTGATGGTTTTACAGGTTCATATTTAATGCCGAAGGTTGTTTCAAACTGGTCAGCTTCTGTTGTAAAACCGTTCAGCTTGGCCGTGCGGATCACGTCTTCTTCCAGTTCAACGGGCATCGGGGTACCGTAATAAGTTTTATCAGGACTTTTAAGATAGATCTCAGCCGCGTTCCTGTATGATATAAATGCATTGTTTACATCGTTGTTGCTTTCATACAACATCCCCTGCAATGTCAGCGAAAATGCGTCGTTTGAGTAACGGCTGTCTTTATTGTTATACTTATCGCCCTGTTCCTGAGCCTGTAGAGTAATGCGACGGGCTTCAACAATAGCATCCTCTGTTTTATTCAGGTACAAATAATTGAGCGCCTTATAATAATGGATCATGAACTTTTCAAAATCCTCCCCTTTATATCTTTGCGATGCTGAATTAAGCAAAACGCCAACAGCGGCGTCAGACGCGCTGGTCAAACCTTCATCAAGCAACTGATCGGCCTGGTTAAAGTAGTTGTTACTGTTTTCGTACTCGCCTTTTAGATGGCAGATCCTCCCCTTCTCCATCAGGTAAAGGAGCTTATTTCGGGGCTTTTGAATGAGGCTGTTATTATCAAGCTCCTTCTCGGCCTGGGGATAGTTACCGGCCGATACATTTTTATAATAAGGAGCAACACTTTGATTATAGGTTGAACACGCCGATAAAAAAAGCATCAGCCCGATAAAAGAAAATACCCGGAGAATATGCGTACGTAAGTTGATCATTATTAAATGCAAACTGCCCCGAACACAGGCGTACCATGTTCAGGGCAATGATGTTTACCAGCTTTAGTTTTTAACGTATTTGGCAATTTTCTTTTCGCCTATCCAAACCACTTCATTTGTTTGAATGTTGGTAAGCTCCAGATTTACCTGGTAGTAAACAACTTTTTGGCGTTTGTGCGAATCAACTATTGAATTGATTGAGCCCTGCAGTATATAATCGGCACCGTTTTCCAGGCCAAATTTTTTCATGCTTGATACCGTAGCGTTTGTTTGCTGATCGGCCTTTTCGGCACGTAACTCATCACGTTTTTTACCGCCCTGCACCAAACGTACTTTTTGCGATTGGATGAATGAGCTCTCAATATCGGTTAAGAATGTTTCAGCATCAATATGTTCGTGGCTTTTGTTTTGGACAAAGCCAACTATAACTACCGGGCGTTTACCCTGGTGCTCGTTAAGGTGAGTATCTATCCAGTTAGCACCTAAAATTTTGCCGGTAAGCTCATCGGCTGCCATTCGTGCATCACTGTTATTCCAGTTGCCGCTAACATCAATAGTTTGGTCGGTGCTAACGCGTGTAACCTGCCTTGAACATGAGGCTATAAAAACCCCTGAAACTGCTATTGCAGCAACTGTTAAAATCCTGTTAAATTTCATTTGTAGTATATTATAAATTATGATGTGTTAGATTGATTGCTGTTTAATTTGTTACCAGCCAAAACCGATACCGATGCTTGTACGGCCGCCCCAGCGGCCACCGTAATAGCCGCCCCAGCGATTGCCCCATCCATAGTTTAAAAATGGAGAATAAGAGTAGCCGCCATATAAGCCCCATGACGGTGAATAATCATAATATCCGTTCATGCGTTCCTCATGCCGCCACGCGCGGTTTTGACGGCGGCGTTCCAGTTTGGCTTCATACCAATCGTAAGCTTTGTAAGTATTTTGTATGGTTACCCCGTGCAGGCTGTTCAGGGTATCGGCAACCCTGATATATTTTGCCTGGCTTTCCATGTAGCGTGGATTTTGATCGGCAACCAGCGATGCATTTTCCTGGGCTTTTACGGTGCCACTAAACAAACCGCCCAAAAGCATCAAGCCTATCATAAAGATATTCCTTTTCATTGCGCTTAATTTAATAAGTAAAGTTACGTAAAATGCAGTCCAAATATTACACAGGCACCAGGCATAAACCGTTAAATTATGTTAATCGGGAGCATTTTTACTTAATTATGAATTGAAGTAGCATTATACAGTTTTTTTCACCTTGAAAATGGTCGGTACTACTGTCACTATCGGTCATGGTGGCGCGTCATGATGATATATTTAATACATTTATATAAAGCTAAAAACTGAACGCACAAAGCCAAAAACTTAACATTCTGTTTATTAACATTATTTAATTATTTTATGTGGAATTAATTATTAGACGCTCTATCATATCATGAAAAAATCAACCTATACCCTGTTTATTATTGGCTTTGCCGCAATACTGTCTGCCTCCGTTGCCAACGCGCAAACCAAGGCGTTTAAACCAAAAGACCAGCAGTTATATAACACCATCGCACATATGGATAGTGTAATGTTCAACGCCTTTAACAGCCGTAATTTAGAAGTGATGAAAACGCTGTTTGCGCCCGATGTTGAATTCTATAACGATGGTAAGGGTGTAACTGGTTATGATGGCACCATGGCCGGCTTTAAAGGAATTTTCGAGAACAAACAAGCCGCCGACCTGCGCCGCGACCTGCTTAAAGAAACGCTTGAGGTTTACCCCATGCCCGGCTTTGGCGCTATTGAAATGGGTACGCATCGTTTCACACATACCGAAAACGGCCAACCGGTAATCGGTCTGATGAAATTTGTACACATTTGGCAGTATAAGGATGGGCTGTGGAAAGTGACGAGGGTGGTGAGTGTAGGACATTAATTATGCTAACAGATCCGTTAAGTGTTTTGAATTTCCCTCTCAAGCGCGGGGCTTTCGCAATATAACCCGCCGGTTCAGGCATTCGTGCTTGAACCGGCAATCGCGCCATTTTTAACTATCACCAACTCTCAAGTTTCTTCAATACGAACTCACATTGCTATAGTCAACATTTGTAATCCCGCTATAATCAGGCACAAACGTATTTTCGCTGCTGATGGCCATATCAAACTCAAACGATGCCGGATAAGGTGTGTTCAACAAACTGCCTTTGGGGATGTAAGGGAACAGTTCGCCATAAGTGAGGATCTGGCTGTGGTTAACACGACGGTAAATATACATGCGGTGCAGGTCGCACGGTTTGCTTAAACCCGCGGCACCTATCATTTGAATGGCGCTGCTCACCGTTTGCCGGTGGAAATTAGCCACACGTACTTTTTTATCATCCACTACCAGGCCTTTCATCAGGCTTTTATCCTGTGTGGCTACGCCTGTGGGGCAGGTATTCGTATTGCATTCCAGCGCCTGGATGCAGCCGAGGGCGAACATCATGCCGCGGGCACTGTTGCACATATCGGCGCCGAGGGCAAAATTTTTGACCAGGTCAAAACCCGTGGCTACTTTTCCTGATGCTATAAGCTTGATATGTTTTTTAAGATCGAACCCGGTCAGCGCGTCATAAACAAAAGCCAAAGCCTCGCGCAGCGGCATCCCTACCGAGTTACTGAACTCAAGCGGGGCAGCGCCGGTGCCGCCTTCTCCCCCATCAACAGTAATAAAATCAGGAGTAATGCCTGTTTTAACCATGGCCTTGCAGATGGCTAAAAATTCACTTTTATGGCCTACGCATAGTTTAAAGCCAATAGGTTTGCCGCCTGAAAGATCCCGAAGCTTTTGAATAAATACCATCAACTCCAATGGATTGGTGAACGCGGTATGGTATGGTGGCGATACTACATCCTCCCCCATCTCCACCAGCCTGATCCGTGCAATTTCAGGCGTTACCTTGGCAGCGGGCAATATCCCCCCATGACCGGGCTTTGCCCCTTGCGACAACTTGATCTCGATCATTTTCACTTGTGGAAGCACCGCGCGTTCGGCAAAGGCATCGTAGTTCATAGTACCATCCTTATGGCGGCAACTGAAATAGCCGGTGCCTATTTGCCAAATGATATCGCCGCCCGGCTGCAAGTGATAATCGCTTAAACCACCTTCGCCGGTGTTATGGGCAAAGTTATCCAGTTTTGCACCGCCGTTAAGGGCCAGTATGGCGTTCATACTCAACGAACCAAAACTCATGGCCGAAATATTGAATACGCTGGCCATATAAGGCTGTTTACAGGCAGCCCCGCCGACCTTTACACGGGGATCCATATTTAATTTATGGTGATCCATAGCGGCGATGCTATGGTTAAGCCATTCGTAGCCATTATCATAAACATCAAGCTCAGTACCAAAAGGCCGGGTGTCGTCAACCTTTTTGGCCCGCTGGTAAATTACACTCCTGTTTTGACGGTTAAAGGGCGTACCGTTGGTATCGCTTTCAATAAAGTACTGGTATATTTTGGGCCTAAGTTCTTCCATCAAATACCTCAGGTGGCCAAACACCGGGTAATTACGCACAATGCTATGTTTGGGCTGTACCATATCGTAAAAGCCGATAAGATATACCGGCCCCATGAACAGGAACGACCATACAGCGGGCGGCCAGATGACGGCCCACAAGGCAAGCATACTGAATATGATAAAGAACGAAACAACGAAGAGCTTTCTCATGGATAGTTAATTTTATATGAAGCGGCTATTAAGTTTTATAAAAATAGATTTATAATTTAAACAATAGGGCAAATTTGTGGTTAAGAAACTTACTCAATGTCGTTTTAAAGTCACAAAGTAAAAATACATGTTTAAACATCTATTTTTGTACTTATCTTTGTATCAACAAAAAAGAAATAAAAATCATGGCAACAGAAACAGCAACAAAATGGGTTATTGACCCAATGCATTCAGAAGTACAATTTAAAGTTAAACACCTGGTTATTTCAACCGTGAGTGGTTTTTTCAAAAGCTTTAATGGTGAGTTATTAACTGATAATGATGATTTTGAAAATGCTGAAATTGATTTCTCTTTAGATATCAACAGCATTGATACCAATCAGACACAACGCGACGAGCACTTAAAATCAGCTGAGTTTTTCGACGCTGAAAAATATCCTCAGATCACTTTTAAATCAACCTCATTCGCCAAAACTGATGATGAAGAATATGAATTGAAAGGCAACCTTACCATTAAAGATCAAACCAAACCGGTAACGCTCGGCGTAGAATTTGGTGGTTCGGCAGCTGATTTTTATGGCAATACCAAAGCAGGTTTCGAGATCAGCGGTAAAATTAACCGTAAAGATTTCGGTTTAACCTGGGACGGCGTAACCGAAGCAGGTTCAATTGTAGTTGGCGAAGACATTAAATTGCTAATCAACATACAGTTTACTAAACAAGCTTAATTGTTTTAATACTGTTGCTGTGTTTTAACTTTTAAAATGCCGCTGTTGTTAAAGGATCCAAACAACACGGCATTATTGAAACAGCAAAACAGGTTAAAATTTAAATAGCAAAGCCATTCTGATTTAATCGGGATGGCTTTGTTTGTTATGAACCAACCAAACTTACGAAGTTTTAAAAACTTCGTAAGTTTTCCGCATTACAGTATAAATCATCGCAAACGCATGATTTAAAGCGCGTTTAAGCCTCAATTTTAAACTAAGTAGCCTTATATTTGTTCTTATACTTATGCTAATTAAAATATATCCCGAAAACCCTAATCCAAAGGCTATTGAGCAGGTGGTTGAGGTGTTAAAAAAAGGCGGCCTCATCATATACCCTACCGATACCATTTATGGTTTGGGTTGTGATATTACCAATCACCGCGCTATTGAGGCCATTTGCAAGATCAGGAATATCAAACCCGAAAAGGCTAATTTCTCATTCATTTGCTATGACCTGAGCCATATCTCTGACTATATCAAACCCATTGACAATACTACTTTTCGCGTGCTCAAGAAAGCGTTGCCGGGGCCATTTACATTCATATTCAATGCCAGTCATATGGTTCCCAAAATGCTCAGCTCCAACAAAAAAACGGTTGGTATCAGGGTGCCCGACAATAATATAGCCCGCGAAATTGTGCGTGTGTTGGGCAATCCGATACTTTCTACATCTATTAGGGATGACGACGATATTATCGAATACTCAACCGATCCGGAGCTGATCCACGAAAAATATGAAGACCTGGTGGATATTGTGATCGATGGTGGTTATGGCGACAACATCCCATCAACCATAGTTGATTGCACTACCGGCGACTTTGATATTGTTCGTGAAGGTAAAGGTGATTTGGAGTTGCATTTGTAGAAAAGCCTTAAATATTACAGGGCATTGCACTACTATGTGAACACATCTTTAACTAAAAGAAAATGTCATTTCGATTGAGCAGCTGGGCATCGGCGCTGGGGCGAAAGAGAAATCTCCTACGCCCTGTAGAGCCGTACACATGTTTTAGAACAAGGCGTATAAGATCGTATGCATGAAACAGTTAAAGAAGAGTTCTTGAAAAAAAGGT
>CBIHRB010000013.1:0-148474 GCA_966212355.1 uncultured Mucilaginibacter sp. | reverse complement strand
CTTTTTTTTCAACAAAAAAGCTGTACCATGATTTATGATACAGCCTCTTTTTAATCACTATGAAATACAACCCAATTACAAATGAACTTTACTTGGATGATGGGACTTTTATAAAGAAGTTGCACTGCCCACTACTGAAGCAATGGGATGAACTTAATGGCTCTGCCAATGCGGAAAGCAAGATTTGTGAGCAATGTAATAAGGCTGTTTATGACACTGCAAATCTTAGCGACACACAGCTTCAGCAACTTATAAATGAATCTCCACAAGCTTGCTTAAAGCTTGACATTGACCAAAACAACTTAACCATAACCTATCAATCCCATGAACACTAACCAACCTCAAAACAACTTACGAGTTATCAAGACTGCTCGAAGCATAGAACAAATCAATGAAGCCATTGCCCAGGGCTTTACAGCTATCATTAAGCCTGTCGTACCATCACCAGAAATCAAAAGCAAGTTTGCTATTATACGTGAAAAGGCAACCGGCATAGTTCAGGTAATAAGTGATTACAGGTCGCGTGGCTATGATATTATACCCGACGAGGATTCTCCATTTGAAACACTTATCCCATTTACCTACTACTACCCACATCATTTTGAATCGCCTTATGCAGCATACTTGATACCTAAAGATATTACAGTTGACGAAACGGTTTGGGTTGAAGATGTGATTGAAGATATAGTTGGAAACAGATGGAACCAAGGAGATACCTATCGTTTAAAGAGTGGTGAAGCTATTTGGGATGGTAGCGCATTAACATTAAATCAAATTCCTTTAGGTAATAACTTTTCTGCTATTGGTTGACCTCAATATAATTAACGAGGCATTAGTTACTTTTACATCAAAAGACCATGGCTATAAAAAAATCTCCAATTGATGACCTATATTATAACCTCTACGGTTATCATCTACCCAAGGCTGGGCAAGCTTATGAGCGAATCGTAGCTGCTGCATTTAAATTATTATTAAATAAAGATATAGAGTACGATCAAATGTTGCGAGGAGACTACAGTAAAACTGTCTACCAACTAGATGGGCGCGTTAATACTGAAGAAAACAACAACATGATAGAAGCAAAGGACTATACTATAGAATCTAAAAAGGTCGGACGTGGCGATATACAAAAAATGCAAGGTGCACTTAGCGATTTACCTCTGAATGCAGGCTTCTTTGCTTCCGCAACAGACTATACTTTACCGGCTAAGAAATATGCGGCCAGTTCAAATGTAAATCCGATGCATAAGCCGATTGAACTCTATAATATCAGACCATCGACAGAAGAGGACGAGGCAGGAAGGCTCAAAAAACTCGTAATCAATGTAATAAGTCATAACATGGATTATCAAAATGCGAAGTATCAGGCTTTATTCACTAAAGATGCAAAACAAAAGCTTTTAGAAAACGGATATGCCGGAAAGACCATATCTCACTCTATTGATCGCTTTCTTAAGAGTGATGGAAGCACACTTATCACAGTACACGATTTAAGCTTTCAAAACCCTCCTGGAACAACATGGGAAGACGGCTTTGTGTCGAAAGGTTGTTGGATTATTAAAGGCGGGCACCTGATGGTTGATCAAATGCTATACGGAATAGAAGGTTTAGAGTACGAAGTGCCGTTTCTTATCTCTGAAAGTGAACTCGTAATTGAATCGGAGGGAAAAGCAATGCTCTTCGTGAAATCGGAGAATGGTAAGATCAATAAATTAATTTACGACGGCGATTTGCGGAAGTTGAAATTTGAGAACGGAAGAGTCTTATTTTCATAAACCTACGCTTGCCTCTCCTCTTTTGGTGCTTACAAGGGGAAAGGCAAGCTACGTTTATGCTTGTCCGTCGTATAGCCCACCACACCAGGTCCATCGGTGTTCTTCACTTCTAAGCGCCACAAAATATCACGCCAGGCTTCGTTCGTTGCAATAAGCTTTTCAGCAAATTGCCACTCACCGCATCAGACCATCACACTATTAAGATTCGCACATTTTTATTTTAGGCCTTTACTCTATATACTACGCGCAACAAAAATGCGCAGATCTTAATGGCCTATAGTGATGCTGCCTGTCATGCTATTTGAGGGCGCAAAGTCGTTCATCACATGAGCTCTCTCTGTCTTCATCAACCTTTCACTTATGCTGCGCTTTCACTTGGTCTATTCGACCAGGTGACACTTGCAACGTTTCAAGATTAATTCAGCCAGTCGCTCATCATTTTAGGCTCGCCTGCTTTCATCGCTCAGGCTTCGGTACTGTCACAGCATTTGAAATGCCCAATGCGTTGCTCCTATAGTCAAATGCAGCGCCAGTAACCTTGTGAAGCATTCTGTGAAGTCGCCTGTCGGCTCTCTCTTCACAGACCTTCGCTCAAACTCGCAGCGGCTTGCAGAGTAGGTAAAACTATTAACAGCAGTTTTTTAGCTCAATTTAATGCCCATTTACAAAAAATTCCGAATGAAACAAACCAACACTGCATAATCTTCTTTACGTACAAGCCGCAAGCCAAGAGACTTGCGGCAGCAATTATTTGAAAACAATTAGTGAAAAGAATGCGCGCAACAGATCTCATCTTAGATCTATTGGAGTCTTTCTGTAGACTCTGACATCCAATGAATCATATTTACCACTTAGAACCTCTGGATTATTCTTTTCCAATTGTTTTGAAAACTCAAAAAAGTCAGCATTAACAGTTTTTTTTTGTTTAACATAATCATTAAACAAAGGCCACAACTTCCCTCTATTATAGGTGGCCATCAAATAGATTGAATCGGATTGAATCGAGTCAAGCCTTATCATTAAGGCTTTCTGATTAATTTTCAGCAAAAGTAATTTATTAGGACTATCACTAACAGCAATTTTCCTGATCAATCCGAAGCCCACTACGTTATGTTTTTTAATAATAGTATCCGTTAGCTTTTGTTTGTTCAAAGTTATCTCGATGTGGTATCGATCAATGGTCACTTCCCCTGAACTGTCAAAGTAAATGAATACATCTATTTTTTTTCTTGACTCGCTCTTACAAGAAACAATAAATACAAATAAAACAATCAACAGTTTTTTCATTTTCAATCACTTGATTTCATAATTAATTTTTTATTACCATCGGAATATGTAATCCTTTATACCAGTTTCCTCGAAGTGGAACTTCATTTGAAGAAAACCCATTATAAAATTCCCCTCCCGTAATAATAGATTTATTGTAATGCATCATGTTCAGAAAGCGAGGCAATCCGCTCACATTTCTATATATCTCCAACATCTCTGATCCAGTGAATGGCTTGTCTCTCGAATTCGGAGAATATCCCATTGGGTCAATTGAATAATCGGAATTCTCAGGTTTTGCGTGATCCAACCCCCAATTATGTCCTACTTCGTGAAAACCTACGTCAATAGCATCCTTGAAAGTCTGACCCGCATATCCGACGTAGGATACGAGCCCGTATCGTTCAGCAATCCCGCCAGCCTTTGATCCCGGCGATAAGTGTTGATCGGCCCCCCCTGTTACCTGGTCAACCAGAACAACTAAATGATCTGTAGTCGATACCTGATCAATATTTTCAACAGCCTGAAACTGCGCATCAATTGTATAAGTCATGCCCTTTTTGTCTGTATACGATTGACTGTTTAATCTGTCATTTAATCCTTTAGCGTAATCAGTTGTTGATATTCCTCTTGTAGCTAAGTTTAAAATCTTACCTGAAATATGTGTCGTATAGCCAGTTATAACTCCATTGGCATTTCTGTTGGTAGTTGTCCAAGTCGAATCACCATTTAAATCGATATTCATAATTGGGTTATTGCTTGCATATTGATAAGAAGTAACATTGCTATACTTTTCTGCAAATCTATCAATCCCGGTAAATCTTCCGATGACAGGATCGTAGAACCGTGCCCCATAATCGTACTGATTCATAGCCAACTCATCCTCAAATTCCTTTCCGTTGTACTTGTACCTGTTATCCGGGCTCGGGGCAACATTTATTCCCCGGGTCAGTTCCATCCCAAACGCATAATAATCTGTTTGCTGCCCTATCACGCCATCCTGGCCAATCATTACACGCGTATTTCCCAAATGATCCTTCAGCATATATTCATAAAAATAACTGCCGCCATTAGGTCTGGCCCTGCCTTCTTCGGTCTGTATGAAGCCTATTGATCCGGTATTATCATATTCTATTCCGTTCACAAAATCGCGATTCGCACCACTAAGTACTTTTCTAAGCTTCCGGCCAGTAGCATCGTAAATATAAGTAATTACCCCTCCGCCCGTTTTAGTGATTGTAAAGGGCAAATTGAGGTAATTATACGTAAACCCAAGCTGTTTTTTACTATCGCTTTGCAGATTCCCATTGACGTCATTAACATAATTATTGGTGCCACTGAGCAGTCCCAAATTACTGCTGCTGCCATCCGTTACTGACTGTAGCCTGTTGCTGTTATTCGAGTTCTCATAGGTGTAGATCAACTGGTCTATAGGGCTCGCTGCGTTACCGCTGTAACGGGCAAGCGTTCTGATGTTACCCATCGCGTCATAGCTGACAGCCTCATTATACTGTCCGACAAGCCCTGTAGTAGTGAAATTGGCTTTTGTAAGGCGATTTATACCGTCGTAGTTATAATCAAAACTTTGTTGTGCTTGGGGCACTGTCGAACCTGAAGGCACCTTACTTTGCCAGCTTACCGCACTTATATTGCCGTTATACTGCTTCGAAGCAGTAACGCTGTAATCATCATAAAATAGTTCCTCGCCAAATGCATCATTACTATCATCGTTTATCAATGGGTCCGTGTTATTCAACACCGAATTATTGATGCTTTTAAGCCAGCCACGGCTGTTATAACGATAATCCACACTTTGAAGAAATGTTTGACCGTTATTGGTGGAATGTAATTTTTTGCCAATGAGCTGTCCTATTTCGTTGTATACCAATTTACTCAATAAAATTTTGCTACCATTGATCTCCTGCCAGGTATTGACCTTCCTTCCCATGTGATCGTAGTCATAAGCATAATTCACCGTTGCTGAAAGCAAGAGGGAGTTATTGTTATCAATGTAATGTTTACGGTTGACGGTCGTAACGGCATTGGTAAAATCATAACCGGAATTCAGCTCGTCGTAATTGCTGGCGCTTACAATTCCACCCTTAAAATGCTGGTTAAAGGCCTTGATATTTCGCCCGAGATCATCATAATAATTTATATTCCAGAGCATATTATTGCTGCCTGTGCTGCCGTCTAATACTTTTACCAAACTTGCGGTAAGGGTTCCCCGCGTCATTGTACTTATCCCGGGGTCAGAACGCTTGTCATACGAACCGATCAAGCCAGGAATATCGTAACTATCATAATAGTTCACGCCAAGCGTCGTGTTCAGCGTAGTTGGATAAGCCTGGTACACTCCAGCCGATGTATTGTATCCGTTCCCTCCTGATATTCTTGTTTCCCATAGATTCGCATTATTGCTCACAGCAGTTTGCATGTCTGTACGGTACTCCGTATTGGCTGCACTACCTGCATGGGTATATAGTCCCGTTACAGCAACCCGTCCCAATTCATCGTATTTGGTTACCAACCACTGCTGATTGGCAGAACTCCGCTGATTAGCGTCCTGTGTCATCACCAACTGATCCAATGAGTTATACACCATAAACTCTTTGCCTTTGCCGGGCAGCTTTTTTTCGATCAACCTGTTGCGCCCGTCGTAACGATACTGATAACAAAGATAGTCTAATGTGGTTGGGCTTATCGTACCACCATCGGGCGAGGCCCCGGGCGGCAACACGAAACACAGCATTCCCTCAATATCATAGACATAATAGGTAGAAAGCATTTCAATGCTGTTGTCCGGCTTTCTATTAAAAAACCTTTTAAGCACAACATGGCCTTCTTTGTCTTTAAATTCCTGTGATGTTTTGGCCCTTTGATCTGTTGCCTGCCAATTTTCATCTTTAGCTACGGTTACAAAAAGCTGCCCCGGGTCGTAAGCAATTGTGCCTGCATTTATCAATGCGCGGGTGCCGTCTGTTGCTATGGTAACTTTATAAAGCATCACCTTGAAGGAAGCCGACACATTTGTAATGTCGACCCCATCATTCGTTGCATAGGCTATACGGCTGGTGTGGCTCAAATCCTGATTGGTCGTATTCGGCTGCCAGGCATCTCCCGGAGCTCCCTGCTCAGTTACCCGGCCCAACGGCGAGGGCTCGTACACTGTTACTGCAAACGGCGTTGTAATATGTGCTATGCCTCCTGTTAGCTGTGTCTGGCTGGCCGGAACACCCGAGGGATTATAAAAATTAAAAACGCCAGTACTTGTCAACGCATCGGTTTTATAACTACCATCAGTAGTGGCTGCCGCGTAAGGCAAATACTTTTGGTTTTCCCTGCCAAACGCATCGTATGCCATGGGCTGAACCAGATCCTTATCGGCAGGGGAACCTTTGATCTGGATTGTTTGCAACGGGCGACCTAAACCGTCAAAATACTGCACGGTCTGCATCAGTTCACAAGTATTCCGATTGACCAACCCGTCCGCGGTAGTAATGCCGCCAAACCGCGGCACAGAGGTTAATATATAATTTTGATTTCCGCTTAACGCTGTTGTTTGCGGCACACAGTCAGGGTTTACAATATACAGGCTCAAGCTGCTACCTGATCCCGCTGCAAAACTGAATGGCTGATTCAACGTAATGCTAGTATTGCTATAATAAGCGCCTGCTATCGGAGTGCCTGTCATCGGTGCATTTACATATGTTTGAGCTTTTACACCCAAAGCTAAAAGCGAGGCAATAAGAAAAGCCAGCGATTTGCGCCGCAGATTGTTTTTGTTAACAAGGTTTAACATAAATTTACTTTCTTGCAGGTTTGTCTTTAGTTAATTGAAATGGTTGTATCCGCCGCACCGTTTGTGAAATTGACGGTATTAAACGTTGCGCTTGTTCCGGTGATAGAAGCCCGCATGCCTGATCCCATTGTGAAAGTGTGGGAAGATGAAGGCTGGCCAACAGGCGCTATGCTTACCGAGTTATAGGTACCGGATGTTACGGAGAATGTGGCGGTCCCGGATGCGGGGAAAGTAAAACTCTGCCCGGTATCATTGATAATTAAACGATAACCTGTACTGCCAAGACTGGTATTCGTCCTGAGCGTAATGCTGGCGTTACCTGATTGCACCGTACAGGTGCCATAGGTATTGGCATAATTCTGTCCATTATTATTCAAATCTGTTTGTGCCTGGTTATCTGCGTCTGCCTGGGATAAACTGGAAGTGTAAAGGCCAGCAGGCACCAGATAGGTTACTGCAGGGCCCGGAGTGTAACCTGAGCCACAGACCGGCTGTAAAGAGATGGACTTTGCGACATTGCTATAGAAAACTACCGGAGGAACCCCACTTTGATTGGTTGTATAATACAGATAGTTTTTTATAATATGTCCGTCTTTATTTTTGACATTCATCAATCGCTGAAAGTCATCATACTCATAATAAGTTATGAGATTTTTGGTATCCGTCACACTTGTTACGCCGACTAAAGGATCGTATGTGTATGTGGTGACCTGAGCGTTGGCCGGGAATAAGCGTAATTCATCAATTGTTAATCCGTTTGGATTGTTGATGGTTACCTGGGTTGTTGAACTCACATTCCAGGTATATAATTTCCAGTCGCCGCTTATGGTCTGGGCTACATTGTTTACCTGAATGATGCCACTTCCTTTTGCCCATAAGGTTACAATGCAACTGCTTAATGGGAAAGTTTTGCTGGTAATCAGCGAAGCATTACATGAATATTTCCCTGTCTTTCCTCCTGTCACATAACTATTGCTTTTGGTAGCAAGATTGGTGCCGTTATTAGGAAGAAGCGCCGGAAGTATTTGCCAGTCATCGGTATCATAGATATCAGCCAGTTTTTCCTCAAAGCTGGTGTATGATACCGTTTCCCTTTTTGCATCTTTTATATTGGCAATCATGTAACGTTTATTGTACCCCCAGGCAATGCTGTTAAAACCCTGGTTTACCGCTTGTATATCTGAATTCTTCAATTCAGTGATATTGCCGACGTTATCATATTTACTGTAAAGTATATTCGGCTCTATCGTCGACGAAACAGCTTCCTGCTCAGTGCCATTACTTAAATTAACAACGAAATTACTATAGCTTGATTTGAGCATTGGCGTAGATTTAGCGAGGTAATCAGTGTTCGGAACAACTGTCTGGATAGTTGAATTATCCGGCAACGTGATATTTAATCCTTTATAGGTAGTAAGATTGACATTCCTTATGGTTTCAACCCCGTTAGTTTTGATCGTCTTTACCGTTTCTATCGGGTTGCCAATAATGTTTTTCTCCTTCATGAAAGCATATGGGGCGCTTGTAGCATTTGCATTAGCTGCAGGAGCATAATTGATCACATCGAACGGATACCTGAAATAAGTATACAATTCGTCGCCATTGCTATTGGTCGTCTTTATCTGCTTTATTTTTTTATAGGTATTGTCATAACTGTATTCATTTACAATAGAAACATTGCCATTGGAATGGTAACTCGTTTCAACGGTCTTTTTTAGGTAAGGGGTAAACGTATAGTATGTTATTGCAGCAATTCCCAGCGAACTTCCAGCAACCGTACCTCCGTTTGGTGACCCTCCGATGGCCCTCACAAAATCGTTATACCTTGCCGGGTCATCGTTGTAATAATTCTCTGTTTTATAAACCAGGTCGTGATTGACGTTATCCATTGTTTTCTCCACACTTAGCAAATTTCCCCTTTCGAGTTCTCTGGAGCATAGTAAAAACGAACTTCCAGGTCCGGTGGTTAATGCTGGCACGTCAGCATATCCGTTATCATGATTAGAAAAATTATAAACTGTAAACCCGGAGTTTGCCTTTTCCACTACACGGGTATAGGTCAGATCTTTACCATAAGTAGAGCCCAATGTATTGAGCATTTTATTTTGAAAAAATGAAGCGACGCTACCCTGGGTAGGAATGTAATAAACAGGTATGCCACTGAGTACCCCGCTACTTGTTCCCGTAGCGTTAAAAGAATTACTTGTGTAAAAATATTCCTTAACTTCCGGTGTGCCTGTAACCGGATCACTGATTATTTTGCTTATCCTGACACCACCTCCAATGCCGGAAATATTGTCCACTGTGAAAGGGTATTGTTTAGCTACTTTTGCATAAGTATTTGGTTCATAATAAAAAGTGCTTTTGCCTCCTGTCGGATACTGTACTGATGTTAACAGCTCTGCTTGGGCATAGGTATTATTTGCTTCTTTTGAATTATAAAAATTTGTCGGAAATGACGGATCTGTGGAGATATTAGGAGGCGTTTTCCCATTATAATATCCCCAATGGTCAGTCTGCTGGCTTGTGTAGTCCGGCAGCACTAATGGATTATAGGTAAAGGCATAATTATAGTTCCCAAAGCTTGTCTTATAGACTATATTTTTTAGTTTTAGACGTTCATTGACATTATCGATATAGTTTAAAGTGATATCTTTCAACTCAATATTATCCTTGATAACTTTTATATCTGTTAACTTATATAATCCGCTTACTTTTATTAGGCTGTTGTTTAATGAGCTGTTACTCTTTTCGAGTGTAAAATTTACTGTTTGATTTGGAGTAACGATTTTAGAAATTTGAGAGGGAGAAAAGAATACCATCCTTGTTGGAATTGCCCCTAAATGGATGCCGCTTCCATAAATGCCCTCATATATGGGTGCGAGAAAGTATTCCGTTTTTTTGTCATATTGGAATGAAATTTTTTCACCGGATTGCGTAATAATTTCTTTTAAATACCACGCGGTGGGATATGAAGTCACTACGCCGTATTGAGTGTAAGGGTTGTTATAGAGAACGCCATTGTATGTCGCGTCGAAATAGGTGACGCCATCAAGCCCCCCGTCACCAAAATCCATCATGTTCATGTCGCCGCCAAATACGTATTGTATGCCTTTCTCGTCGGTGATCGTGAACTTGTAAAAGGTTACTGGAAGCTGGGTTAGGCCATCACTTGTAGGCGGCTCATTGGTAATCTGGCAGTCAATTTTAAGATATTGGCTCTGTTTTGATTTGATTTTCCAAATGCCATTATGATCCATGTAAAAACTGCCGCTGATCCCATTAAAGTTAAAATTGAATTCATCAGGATTTTTATCTACAAAGTACTCCCCAACAGGATCATACAGGTTACTTGAATCATACCAATTTGAACTTGCCAAGCGGTTTCTTGCATGCCAATAGCCCTTTGGTAAGATGTTATAGATATGGTGTTCATTATCATTAACATACTCTAAATAAGCGCCGATGCTTTCATCCGGCGCCCCATTAATGGTCCGTGAAATGGCTCCCCCTGCGGAAATGGACCAGCCAATTCCCGTCATTGTAGGCGCTATACCCACTTTGTTTCCTCCTGAGTTATAACTTATAGTAATAGGAACTGACACACCTCTCTCTTTTATCTCATACAGGGGTATCGAGAGGTTGTAAGTGCCGTTATATAAATCAACGGGGATCTGGCCATACTTTCCTAAATTGCTTACTTCCGGAGAAGTATAATAAGCCTTGCTAATATCATCTGTTGTATTCTGAGCTCTTGCGGATTGAAAAAACAAGAGAAGAAAAAGAATAATTAGTGTGAGCTTACCTAAATTGTAAGGAGCTAAAGGGTAAGTATATTTCATTTTTTTATATTCCATTTCTTTCTGATTACGATTAACGATTCTTTAATATCTTTTTAAATTGTTTATTCAGTTGAGTGATCTGCTGCTGTTGGTTGTGCAATTCCTTATCCTTCTCAATAAGATATAAGGTCAGTTCTTCCACCTTTTTTAGCAGCAGCTTGTTCATTTCCCCGAGATTCTGTCCGTCTTTGGCAATTTCCTGAGCAGAAGGGATTTCAGGTAAATGGTTGTTCAGATCGATATAAGATTTAACTTCGGTTAATGATGGAAGCTGATAGGTTGGTTTGAATACGTAATCTGGCCAGGCTGAGTTGAGCTTTACCGTGACTGATGTGGCAATTGCACTACCATTTACCGCCAGTTTATAGCCTGCAGGCATTGTTTGGGTACCAATAGAAAGACCGTTGTCATTGATGTTGAGAATATCAAACGTGTTGCTGGTACTCCTGAATGCGAAGCCGTACCCGGTAACAGAGCGTAATTTAAAGCGGCCATCATTGTCTATCCAAAGTCCCCCTCTCGGATCATTGGTGGTATTTGCTGCTGTTGGATTGGACAACATATAGCTATTGTTATCCCCACCAGCCCCGCTAACAACAGAATTTACCGTACCCATAACGTGCAGTCTACCGCTGGGAGTGGATGTGCCAATGCCAATAGAATTAGTTGTAGATGTTACGGTGCCGCTGGTTGTCCATTGTGCAAAAAGATAGTTCGATGTAAAAACGAACAAAGTTGTGATTAGGGTTAGTTTTTTCATTTTTATTAAAAGTTGTTATTGTAATAATCGTTGAAGATGATAGCTATTTTGGCAATCATTATTTATAAATATCCTTAATTGCTTATGTATGATAAATTTGGATTGGTTCAAAACCGAAAACGGCTTGACGGTTGCACCGGGAGATGTATCTTGTGCTGAGACGAGATAAACAAGACACAATAGCACCGAATATTTACTGAAATAAAACCTATGTTTTGAATCGAACCTCAAAAGCAACCGCAGCTATTGCTGACTTAGTTACACCGAGATGCTTATCGGTTCATGGATGCGATAGCCACAGCCCGCATTGGAGGAATGCAGTGGACTTTATGGAAAAAGTAGTAATGTACCCGATAAACAGCTGCATTAATGAGATGTGACCGTTGTGTTGACGGAGTATAAATTGTGATTTCATGTGAGTAAGGTTGTTGCAGAATATTTATACAAAAATATTTAATAATATCTATAAATCAAAACTCTTATCGAAAACCCTTATTGTTTTTTATCCGAGGTTTAAGCCATGTGTAATATTAATGGAATAAGTATTGCTTTGTTTAACAAATAGCAATAAAAGGGTTTGTATTAAAGGTTTTCTATTTCGATCGTGGGGTAAGGCCATTTGACGAATCATTTGTTAAAGGATCGGATTCAGTGACCTTTTAAAGCAAGTGGTGGAAGTGCCAACCCAAACAATTAAATCAAACTCAACATTGAGAACCAATACACTCAATCTACTTTTCTAATTTATTTACCAATCTTACTTTATAAGGGCAATTACAAAATCTTACAAATTATTAGAAAGGCGATTGCAATGCTTATCTTTTAAATGCTATTGAACTTAGGATGCATAATCAAAGCGCAGTTAACTCATTACAAGGCAACCAAGACAGCTACAAGGATATAGATTAACCAAAGAAATGCAACAGTTGCCTTTTAAGAAGTCAGGTTAAACACAAACTTACCTCCACTTACCTCCAATCTTATAGCCATTGATAGTGCTATCTGCAATCAATCGGAAAGCCGCTTGCTTCAGTTACCTTTTAAAGAGTGCGGTTGGCTTTGAGTTATCCGCTATTCTTAATTTCTTATTTTTATACGATTATTACTTTATTAAGAGTAATTACAAGATTCTTTAAAAAAAGGAGAGCAGGAAATGAATTATTAGGCAAAGTTACGCTTATAGCTGCTGAAGCGAGGCAAGGAACTACGGCATAAACACAATCCATCGCATAGCCCTTCATTTATTCCGTTCCTCCTTGCACTTGATTGCTATAAGCGTGTTGAGGCTCCATAATTCATTTATTCAATTAAAAAATGCGCCAAAAGTGCGCCAAATACTAACTAAAACCCTCTTACGAAACAGAAAGTCTTATCAAACACACAAAACAAGAAACAAGTAGATTTATCAATTAACAGATTAAAAAACTGCATTTAGAGCGTAAAAACAAGGATTTAGCCCACAAAAAAGCCCCTTAGATAATTCCAAGAGGCTATACAAGATGTGATCCCATTTGGATTCGAACCAAAGACCTACAGATTAGAAATCTGTTGCTCTATCCAGCTGAGCTATAGGACCATCGTATTCTGAGTACAAATATACACAAGGTTTTAAGCCCGTAGCATATTGTACAATTTTTTGCGGTGCAAATATGCAAAATTATGCCGAAAACAACAATCAATTTAGTAATTGATTTGCTATAAGCTGCTTAACAGCTTGTTAATGCAAAACACGCTCCTGTTTATTCTTGTTTTCGATCATTTTACAAAAGCCGTCTGTCCGTCCAAAAGGGTAACCTTTGCCCATTGCCCAATCAATAAAAGCACCTATTCGCTGAGCAAAAACTTCGCCTGAATTTTTTGAAACATAGCCAGGGAAGCCAAATTTTTCTTTATCGTACAGGTCGGTAAATTCCCAGGGGTGAAAATAAAGGTTCAGATAACCGTCCTTTTTAAGCGTTGCCGAAGCCATACGTTTTAATAAAGATAGCGGCAAATTATGGAAGCTTAACCAAAAAAGCGGGAAACGTATCAATGGCGAAACCGAAGCCGGAATCTGCAGCACACCATGGTCATAAAACCAGGTACGTGGTTTATTAAAGTTGTTATACCGCCCGGGAAGCCAGGTTGGGTTTATGGATGAATTATATTCATAACCGGCTTTCGCAATCTCAGCCTCATCCACCGGCATCATCCGGGCCATCCGAAAACCTGTTACTTTAGTTCTGGAAATATCCTCCAAAGCCAGCTTTGACTGCCTTAAATGCTCAACCTTAAAATCAGAATGATAATACCCGTGCGAGGCTACTTCATGCCCTTCGGTTACCATCTGTTTGATGATATCAGGCTTATTGATGGCATAATTGGCCGTACAAAAGAAAGTAGCTTTTATATTTTTTTGTTTCAGCAGGCCAAGTATAGTATTGGTACCCTTTGTTGAAATATCAAGCTGTTCATCAAATGATATTGATTTACCGTACTCAAACGGCATATCAAACTCCTCAACATCAAACCCTAATAAAATCATTATCTACAATAACAACGTTTGATGACCGGATGATATAATGCGGGCGATGTTTAGACTGCATAAATATTTTGCCAACATACACTCCTATAACACTCATTACAAGTAACTGAAGGCCGCCAAAAAAGGCTATAGTAGCAACAATTGATGCCCATCCCGAAACCGCGTAACCCAAAAAATAACTTACCAACACATAAGGAATATACAAAATAGCCAGCGACGAAAAGAACAAACCAATTAACGATACAATATAAAGCGGCCTTGCACTGAAGGCTACGATACTGCCTACAGCAAGCTTAACCAGCTTTGAAAAAGAATAACTTGCCTCACCTGTATGTCGTTTTGATGGCACATAAGGAATGCCAACCTGTTTATATCCTGCCCATTTAATTATCCCCCTGAAAAAGATCTCGTATTCGTCAATCAGCTTAAGCTGTTTTACGACTTTTTCATCAATCAACCTGAAATCGGCGGTGCCATTTTCCATCTTGATATCTGAAAGCATGTTAAGGCCTTTGTAAAACAATTTTGAGGTAACTTTCTGATAACCTTTGCCATGAGGGTTTTCGCCTTCGCGATAGGTGTAAACAATATCATAGCCATTTTCCCAAAGATTTAACATCTTCAGGATCAGTTGCGGCGGGTGCTGCAAATCGGCATCCATAGTTATTACAGCATCGCCCTGAGCCATTGCAATACCGGCCTTAAGGGCATAATCTTTACCAAAGTTACGCGAAAGCTCTACATAAAATACATTGGGATGCAACTCGGCATTGATCTTTAATTCATTTAAGGTATTATCACGGCTCCCATCATCTACAAAGATCAGCTCATAAGCATACCCTGTTGGCGAAAGTGTTTCACGAAGTTGCTCAATTAAATAACCGATGTTTTTTTCTTCGTTATGGGAGGGTATAACAATAGAGATCTTTTTATCTGCAAGGTATGTCATAGTTATACTATGGAAATTTTTAATTGTAACAGGCGGTATTGGTAATTAAAACTTATATTTGGTTGCATTTTAGCACGCTCTTTTATAAAAAAACCTTACGATGAATTACTGCAAAACGTAACGGCTTTTAATCAATCATTTATAAAGACGTGCAAAAAAATTAAAATGTAACTTTCTTGTTACAAATATATTAATAATTATTTATCAATCTGCAAGTCTTTCACCTTTTTGCGGTAAAAAGACAAATAATTTATAGCTTATTCTATAGCGAATGCCTTAAACCATGACCGGCTGCTGCATATTTTCCTCTTTCCTGACAAAATTTCTGGTGAGTGTTTCGTAAATTATTTTAAGCCATATCAAAAAGCAGGGTATCGATTTCAATTTATAAGGAACGATATATTGTTTGCGGATAAAGGACGGAAAAAGATCGGAAGGGGACAGACTTGTAATCAGCAATGCTAAAACCAGCAGAAAAATCTCAAAGCCGGTTACCGGACGGTTCAAATTCATAAACCAAACGGCAACTCCTACAAAAGCAATAATATAAGTTGATGACTCGGCCGAGCTGCTGAAAATCACCGCGAAGATCAATACCGATGAAAGGATCAGGTGCTGGTATTCCAAAACCTTATAAGCCCCAATGCGCAGGTACGACAAACCAAACAACACCAGTGCCGGCCCTATTATGTACATATTCTTAAGATCCTGGTAATGAAATGCTCTCCGTATAAAACCAGTAACGCAAATTTCCTGCATGTATGATTGCTGGTTGTCCGAATTTTTGATCACCAGGTCGGTATACCAGTCGTGATAAGTTTGTATAATAAACGAGGGGGATGAAATAGTCATCGGCAACACAAACAACACTGCCGACCAGAATATAAAGCTTAGCACAAACTTTGGCTTATTTGCAGAGAAGAAAAAGAAGGCCAACCCAACAATACCGTAAAGCTTTATAAATGCGCCGAATGCTATCATTAATGCAGCCCAAAAATCCTGTTCGCGTTTTATAAAATTAAAGCCTAATATGATCAATGCTGCTATCATTGGGTTACTCTGTACATTGGCTGATGCTGTCATTAACTCATGAGCGCACAGCAAAAGCACAATAACGTACTGGTCTTTTTTCAGCGGTAAAAGCTGGATAGCCTTAAACAGAATGAAGGCGTTAAACAGTACCCACAAAATAACCCCTATACTATCAGGCAAAATAGCAAAAGGCGCCATAATTATTGAAAATACCGGCCCGTAATGGTTCAGGTCGTAATAGTGCTCCGGCTGGTAAGCGTATAGGTTATGCCGATGGATGGTATTTAAAAAATTGTATTTAAATATCGTGTAATTGTTAAACCCCTGGTGGGTTAAAACACCTTTAATTACCAGAAACAGACTTAGGCCAAACCATAAAGAATACACAAAAGGTTTGTTGGTGATAAGCTTAGCAAGTTTTTGCACGGATTAGGGATCGTTAAATTTTTGCGAAGATATGAATATGTCACACAATTATTACAAATCTGAAATTAACTTGTCCTGTGTTATCTTTGAACAAACCCAATCATTACCATGAATTCAAACCTCCCCCCCATTAATCATAATCCCGATCGCCGTAAGTTCATTAGCCAGTTAAGTGCTTTAGCGGGTACCGCTGCGTTATTATCAACTCCGTTCGCTGTAAATGCCATCACCTTTACTAACCATGACGAACACATAACCGTAGGGCAAATCATCGATCTGTTTATGAAACAAGTGCCGGGCGCTCCCTTCCCTAATACGGTTGATACCTTAAAATCAGGCAAGCGCGATATTGTTGTTACCGGCATAGTTACCACCATGTTTGCCACCATTGCCGTTATTGAAAAAGCAATCAGCTTAGGCGCTAATTTTATCATAGCACACGAGCCAACTTTTTATAACCATGCCGATGAAACTACCTGGCTGGCCAACGATGATGTATTTCAGTATAAAAAACAATTGCTTGACAGACACAACATTGCCGTTTGGCGCAACCATGATACCATACACAGCCTTAAACCCGATGGCGTTGGCATTGGTTTGTTAAAGCAGCTTGATTGGGTAAGCTATTACAAACCCGAAACAGGAAACCTGCTAAGTATTCCATCCACCACATTAAGCTCCCTGATCGATACACTGAAAAAGAAACTGAAGATTGAGAAGGTACGCTATATAGGCAATCCATTACAAAATTGCCAAAAGGTACTGCTGTTGCCCGGAGCGGCCGGCGGTAGAAGGCAGATCACCGAAATGAGCACAAAGAAACCTGACGTACTGATCTGCGGTGAGATTTCGGAATGGGAAACTGCCGAATATGTGAGGGATGCCCAAGCCAAAGGCGACAAACTTTCATTGATTGTACTGGGCCATATCGCCAGCGAAGAACCGGGGTCGGAGTTTATGATAGAATGGCTAAAGCAAAACGTACCCGGCATTAAAGCTACTCACGTTCATCCGGGCAATTCGCTGTCCTTCATGTAATGCAAAAGCCACGTTTTAGCATTTAATAAAGCCAATATTTTGCTTAATAATGTAACATTGCGTACAATTGTAAATTACTCTGTTTTTAAGTTGTAGGGCGCACTTCTTATCTGTAAACTTTACATTTAAAAAAAGGTATAGTTGACCTGATTAATTATTGATAACAATGGTATAAAAGCGCCATTTAAAGTTTAATTTATACAAAAAAGTAGCTGTAATTTAAGTAAAAATCGCAATTTTCAATTTTTAAAATACTAAGTGTTTTTTTTACAATAAGTAAATCCTACTTTTAACCGATTTTTAAAAAAACAAAAATTTATGATCATAATTGCTGACGGTGGCTCAACCAAAACAAATTGGTGCCTGGTTACCGAAGAGGGAAAAAAAGTTTACTTTAATACCGAGGGTTATAACCCATACTTTTCAAGTACAGAGTATATTATACAATCACTGAACGAAAGCTTGCCTACCGATCTTGAAAAAAACCAGATCACAGAGGTAAATTACTACGGTGCCGGCTGTTCAACCCCCGAAATGCGTAAGATTGTTGAGGAAGCTATGAAAGTGGTTTTCGCCGGCGCAAAGGTTAATATCGGTCATGACCTGCTGGCAGCCGCCCGCGCTTTACTTGGTAACACCGAAGGCTTTGCTGCCATATTAGGTACCGGAACCAACACCTGCATTTATGATGGTAAGGAAGTGATACACAATATCGATTCAGGAGCATACATCCTGGGTGATGAAGGCAGCGGTTGCTACATCGGCAAAAAGCTGTTAACAGATTACCTGCGCGGCTACATGCCTGAACCTGTACGTGCCCTGTTTTGGGAAACCTACAAGCTTACTCCTGATGATATAAACGAGCAGGTATACACCCAGCCCCGTGCTAATCGTTTTTGTGCAAGCTTCAGCAAATTTGTTTACGATAACAACGTACACATTGAATACTCACGCAACCTGGTGCGTACCTCGTTCGAGGATTTCTTCCGCAACCTGGTAACCCACTACCCTGATTATCAAAAATACACTTTCAACTGCATCGGTTCGGTAGGTTATAACTTCCGTAACGTACTGGAAGAAGTAGTTACTGAAAATGGTATGGTTGTTGGCAACATCATCCGCTCGCCCATAGATAACCTGGTGAAATACCACCTGGAATTGGCACCAAGCTCGCTATAGTCCGAAAGTCGGGAAAGTCCGAAAGTCCGAAAGAGACAAAGAAAAAAGAGGTTGAAAATTGTTCAACCTCTTTTTTTATATTTTACAAAGACGCTTTTTTAAGCATAATCCTCATCTTAAAAACTTTCGGACTTCCGGACTTTCCCGACTTCCGGACTTATACCAGGTTCATCTCTCCCTGAAAAATCTTCCCATACTTGCGTTTATCAAATTTGTAAAGCTTGGCGGCGCGGTATGATACGCCTTTCTGCTTCTCATCCAGTTCCTTCAAAAAGCCGTAGCTCAGCATTTTTTTGCGGAAGTTGCGTTTATCAAGCTTCTTGTCCAAAACAGCCTCATAAAGCGACTGCAGTTGGGTAAGCGTAAATTTTTCGGGCAATAGCTCAAACGCTATCGGCTGGTAGTGTAGCCGGCGCTTTATTTTATTGAATCCTGTTTTAAAGATCTCGCTATGGTCAAACGCCAGTTTAGGCAGTTCGCTTACCGGGTGCCAGAATGCTTTTTTAGCATATTGCGTAACCGGGCGCAATTCTTTTTGCCCGTTTATGCGGATCAATGCATAGTAAGCAACCGTAATAACACGGCCCTGGGGGTGGCGGTTCACTTCGCCAAAAGTATGAAACTGCTGCATGTGCAAATCACGTAAACCTGTAAGTTCATACAGGATCCGCTCGGCAGCGTCGTCAATACTCTCGTCCTGCTCAACAATATAGCCGGGCAGTGCAAGCCAGTCTTTATATGGCTCCTCGTTTCGCTCAATAAGCAAAATTTTAAGCTCGCCGGCTTCAAAGCCGAATATCACGCAGTCAATCGAGAATACGGAATCAAACTTGGGTAACATTAGTTCCAAACTATTAGTGAGATTTAGTTAATAAGTTTAAATATATAGCCTTAATTCCTAATCCAAAAAAAAATAAATAAAATTTAATGGTGTAATCTACACACACTATCTTCGTAGCGTAAAATTAAGGAGCGAAAGATGCGTAAAATTTCAAAAATAGGGGTTTTAACTTCAGGTGGTGATGCCCCCGGAATGAACCCCTGTATACGTGCCGTTGTGAGGACCGCACTGTATAACGGGCTGGAAGTTGTAGGTATAAGGCAGGGTTATAAAGGCCTTATCGAAAACGATATGTATGAAATGGATAAACGCTCGGTAAGTAACATCCTTAATTTGGGCGGCACCATTTTAAAAACCGCGCGTTGCCTGCCTTTCAAAACCGACGAGGGCATGGAGATAGCATACCAGAACGCCAAAGCCCGTGGTATCGATGCCCTTGTGGTTATTGGCGGTGATGGTACTTTTACCGGTGCCCTGCGCTTTTCACGTAAATATCCCGACATTGCAGTAATGGGCGTACCGGGTACAATTGATAATGACCTTTGTGGTTCAACCTATACCCTTGGTTTTGATACCGCTACCAATACGGTTATCCAGGCTATTGATAAAATCCGCGATACTGCCGATGCGCATGACCGCCTTTTCTTTATAGAGGTTATGGGCCGCGACTCGGGCGCTATTGCCTTGCGTGCAGGTATCTCATGCGGTGCCGAGGCTATTTTATTGCCCGAGCGTGCTACCGCCATTGATGATTTGATCGTAAACCTTAAAGAGGGCCACATGAACAAAAAATCATCGAGCATTGTAATTGTTGCCGAAGGTGACAAAAACGGCGGTGTTTATGATGTGGCAAAGGCTGTACAACAAGAAGTTAAAAATTACGACATAAAAGTTACTATCTTAGGCCACTTGCAACGGGGCGGTGCACCATCAAGCTTTGACCGTATTTTGGGCAGCAGGCTTGGCTTTGCAGCAGTTAATGCTTTGGTTGCCGGCGAATCACAAAAAATGGTAGGTTTGCAGGCCAATCAGATCATGATGACAGACCTGGAAGCAGCACTTAACCAGCATGAGTTTAAGCTTGAAGAAGACCTTTTACAAATGATGGATATATTATCGATATAGATTATTAATGATTGCAGTTGTTTATAGCGGATCGTACTTTGCACATTGGAGGCTTACTGATAAAGGAAGAACTGTTGCTTCCTTTAAAACCAATGGCATAAATCCCTATTTTAACGACGAAAAACATATCCTTCAACTGCTCAACAAAAACATCAATCTTATACACCACGCCGAAGTAATCAGGCGCATCTACTTTTTTGGCGCGGGCGCCTCGTCAGATGAGCGGAAGAAGATAGTACATCGTGCTTTTTCAACCTTTTTTAAGTTCGGAAAAGTTTCTGTTGAGCATGACATTGCCGGGGCGGCTATAGCCTGCTGTAAAAACGAACCCGGCATTGTGAGCATTTGCGGCAGCGGCAGCAATGCCGCCTGGTACGATGGAAGAAGAGTTTGGCCCAACAATTATGGCCTGGGTTATATCCTGGCCGATGAAGGCTCGGGCAACTGGCTGGGCAGGCAGCTCATCAAAGAATTCATGAACGATACCCTGCCTTTATCTATTCGTAAAAAGTTTATACACAAATACGATGCCGACCGTAAAAACCTGCTCGAAAAGGTTTACCGGCAAAAACAGCCGGCTTTGTTTTTAAGCTCATTTACCGATTTTTATCTCGATAATAAAAACGATCATCATCTGCAAAGCGTCATAAAAAAAGGATTTAGCAAGCTAATTTCCACATATTTGTTACCTTTATATCAGCAACACCCGGGTACGTCTGTTCATTTTGCAGGCTCTGTTGCTTTTAATTTTCAGGAACACTTGTATGAAGCTGCCGCCGAAGCTGATCTGCAAATCACTAACATAATTAAAGAACCCATAAATAATTTATTAACCTACTATTCAAGTAAAAATTAAAAAATCATGAAAATAGGAATTAACGGTTTCGGCCGTATTGGCCGCCTGGCATTCAGGGCTGCAATTGAAAGACCAGACATTGAAGTTGTTGGTATTAATGACCTTGTTGAGCCGGATTATATGGCTTACATGTTAAAATACGATTCAACCCATGGTCAGTTCAAAGGTACCATTGCTGTTGAAGGTGGTCATTTGGTTGTTAACGGTAAAACCATCCGCGTTACTGCCGAAAAAGACCCTGCTAACCTTAAATGGAATGAAGTAGGTGCTGAGGTAGTTATCGAATCAACCGGTTTGTTCTTAACTCAGGAAACTGCTCAAAAACACATCGACGCCGGTGCTAAAAAAGTAGTAATGAGCGCCCCTGCAAAAGATGATACCCCTACATTTGTAATGGGTGTTAACCACAAAGAATTGAAAGCTGATCAAAACATCGTTTCAAACGCTTCTTGTACTACCAACTGTTTAGCTCCTATCGCTAAAGTATTAAACGATAAATTTGGTATCGAAGAAGGTTTAATGACTACTGTACACGCTGTTACTGCAACTCAAAAAACAGTTGACGGTCCATCTGCAAAAGATTGGAGAGGTGGTCGTGGTGCTTACCAAAATATCATCCCTTCATCAACAGGTGCAGCTAAAGCAGTTGGTTTAGTTTTACCTCAGTTAAAAGGTAAATTAACAGGTATGTCATTCCGCGTACCGGTTGCCGACGTATCTGTAGTAGACTTAACTGTACGTTTGAAAAACGGTGCTTCATACGAAACTATCAAAACTGCTATGAAAGAAGCTTCTGAAGGCGAATTAAAAGGTATCCTTGGTTACACTGAAGATGAAGTTGTATCTGAAGACTTTAAAGGCGATGTACGTACTTCAATTTTCGACGCTAAAGCCGGTATCGGCCTGAATGATAACTTCGTAAAAGTTGTTTCATGGTACGATAACGAGTGGGGTTACTCAAACAAACTGATCGACCTTGTTCAGGAAATTGGCAAATTATAATTGCTGATTTTATCAGATATAAAAACGCCCTTCGGTTAGCCTGAGGGCGTTTTTTTGTTTGTCTGAACCGGGATTTGGGGAGATTTTTCGGACGGGCAGGATTTAAATGATTTACTAATTTGTAAACTTTTTTTAGGACGAGACTGCCCTCTCCTAAGCGGAAGCTTTTAATTCGCAAACGCTGTTAAGTTTGTTTTTAAAGTCCTCTCCTCTGGAGAGGATTAGGTAAGGCTTCTACCTCTTCGTTACCAATTCCCTGAAACCCACCAGTTCATCCCAGCGAGCTGCGGGGGGGCGATAATAGGTAAGCACCTGGTATTCGTTTTCGGTTTCAAAGTGACTGCCTTCAAAAGGGATATCATCAGCTTTGCCGGTTTTGGCATCCACCCACACGTATTCATAGTCATAAACGCCTTGTTTTAGCAGCATGTTTACGGTGTATCTCCCGTTATCAAGCGGGTGCAATTTGTTACTATCATCAAGGCGGTAGTTGTTGAACTGGCCTACCACATATGGCGCTCCGTCGTTAGGATTTTTATTGGTTGACAATGTAAAGTATACATGAGCATAGTCAGCATCGGTGGCCGGCATGGTACCATCATTATTCAGGATGTAAAACTTGCCGTCGTTATCGTACTGAAAAATGTAGTTGGGCTGGTCGCGCACCGGGTCGCCGAGCAGCACTACCACGTTGGTCGAATCTTTATAAATTTTGGCTACCCTTTGCGAGTTGAGCTTGAGTGTACGCATATCAAACAGCCTGAATTCATTGCGGCCGGGGAAATCATTAATGCTTACATCGTTATAAATTAACTGCGAACCACGGATATAAGTTGGCTGCCCGTTGAGCACTGCAGTTTCGGTGCGGGCATTTTGCATAATGAAAGTACGCAAAGCATAAGCCGGGTTCTGCACAATCAAGCCCGAATAATCAACCGTAAAGTTGATCTTCTGATTGGTTTGCCGTGTGGCATTATTGGGCGATGCAACCATATCGGCCGCGATAGATATCCGTTTGCCCAACACATACATCCTGCGGGTAAGCACCATTTTGCTTTGATCGCCATCTTCATACACCTTCAACACATAATTGCCTGATATTTTGGGAGCGATGTTATTGTTGGGCAATGAAATTTCGTAATGGGTATACTTTTGCATGGTACCGGTTGAGTAGCTGTAATTGTACAGCCGGTCGTCGGTAAAGCTTTGCAGGTACTCGGCAGATGAAAGGTTTGATGAATTCCAGTTAGCATCGCAATGCTCAATGGTGTAATAGTAATTACGGCTGCCGCCGCGCAGGTCATCGAAGGTTAGCAGCACCTTTTCATCGGTCCCTAAATTAATAACCGGGAAAGAGCCCTGCTTCGCGGTATTGTAAAACTCAACGCTTTTTATAGCCGGCGAGTAAACGCTGTTGTTGTAAGGGGATTGTTGTGCAAAGCTTTGTTGAGCAAATAAGATAAGGAGCGCAATACTCAAAAAAAATCTCATCAATTTCATTCCTCTTCAATATCTGTTTTATCCTGCAGCCAATTCTGCCTGACATCAAAACTAAACAATGCAATTGATAAAAATAAGAATGGGGCGCCTGTAGCAAATGTAAACTTAGCACCACCGTCGCTGTACATATTATGTGTCTGGTAAAATAAACCTGTCCACATAAATATAACACCAATAAGCCGTGTAATTACATGCATTCTGTGTGTACCGAAAAACAACAAAAGTTGTCCGATAAAAAAGAACAACGCAGATGCCGCAATGGTGTCTTCATTATTATTGGATAGTTGTAATGAAAACTTAAGCCCTTTTGCTATCGGAGCCATGATTTCAATCAATATCATTGGTACCGCGCCGTGAGCTGCCCCAACTATAATAAGGCAACTGGATATTATTATAGCAATGACAAGGCTACGGTATTGATTGGTCATTTATTAATTTAGGTTAATATCAATTTTGATAAACGAATATAAAAAAGCCGCCATTACAACGCAATAGCGACTTTCGTGTTCATCAGGGTCCTCTTCGAGAGACCCTGATGGGGCGCTAAAGTACTGTAAAACAAACGTCATTGCTGTAAGATACGAAGCAATCGCAAACTATACAGAGAAACTTGCATAGCTACTCTGCTAATCGGGAATTGCTTCGTGCCTCGCAATGACGACTTTTATTTTATAACATGGGCGTTGCCTGCGGCCCGGGCTTTCCGTTGCAAGTCCTCGCCTTTCCTGCCCGCAATCCCTACACGCGCTGTGGGCTTTACACTGCAATCCAACGCGGCCTCTGCGCACCATCGCTACAACAGATCAAAACAACCATGTCATTGATTGCTATAGCACGGCAATCGCATGCTATACAGGGCGGCCTTATACCGTTCGCGATTGCTTCTTTCCTCGCAATGACGGGGTAAAACGGGTGTTATGCTGAGCCTGTCGAAGCATGGTGGGCAGGCCTCTGCGCACGACCCTTCGACAAGCTCAGGGTGACAGGCTCTTTACACTCAATGTCGTTTGCACTCAACTAACATGGTGCTTTTACCTTACGATTCCAACTCCAAAATCTGCTCGGCCAGTGCTTCCCATTTGTCCTGCATTTGTTTCAGCTCGGTTTGTTTGGCGCTGTAGGCAGCGTTGGTTTGCTTTAGTTTGGCGTTATCGCTGTATATTTTTTCGTCGGCCAATTGGGTTTCAAATTGTTTTACCTCTTTTTCAAGGTCGGCAATTTGCTGCTCCATTTTAGCCAGGTCCTGGTTCAGTTTTTTTAATTGCTGATGCTTGTTTTCGCCTTGAGGCTGTTTAACAGGCTCAGGCTTTTTCTCTTCCTTTTTAGGCTGAGGTGCAGGTGCAGCAGCTTTGGGTTCCAGTTTACGTTTGGCATACCATTCGTCAAACTCGGCATAAGTGCCCGGGTAAATCTTGATCTTCTGATCTTCAATAAACCAGATCTTGTTGGCTACGTTATCAAGGAAATACCTGTCATGCGATACCACAATGAAAGTACCCTCGTACTGGTCAAGCGCCTGGATCAGGATATTAACCGACTGCATATCCAGGTGGTTGGTAGGCTCATCCAGTACCAGGAAGTTGGCATCGGCAGTAAGCGCCTTAGCCAAAGCCACGCGCGATTTTTCACCACCCGAGAGTACTTTGATCTTCTTAAACACATCGTCACCGGTGAACAGGAATGAACCTAAAATGGTACGCAGCTCGGTATCAGTATGTTTGGGAGCAAATGATTGCAGCTCCTGCAATATCTGATTTTCGAGGTGTAAAGATTCCAGCTGGTGCTGAGCAAAAAATGTAGTAGTTACGTTATGGCCGGTGGTTACCGTACCGGTGTAATCTTTATCGGCAGATGCAATAATGCGCAACAGGGTTGATTTACCTTTGCCGTTGGCACCAATCAGTGCAATTTTATCACCTTTTTCAATTACGGCCTCAGTATGATCAAGGATATCAATAGCAGGATATTTTTTGGTAATATCCTCTAAAGTTATCACGTGACGGCCCGATTGCTTGCTGAAACGGAACGAGAAGTTAACCGTTGGGTTATCATCATCCACATCATCAATACGCTCCATTCTATCCAGCATTTTAATGCGCGACTGCGCCATTTTGGCCTTAGAAGCTTTGGCACGGAAACGCTCGATCAAACGCTCTTCCTGTTTAATTTTTGATTGCTGGTTTTTAAACTCACCACGCTGAATTTCTTCGCGCAGGGCTTTTTCTTCGAGATAGAAAGAGTAATTGCCTGCGTAAACAGTCAGCTTACCCTTGCGCGATTCAACCGTGCGGTTGATCACTTTATCCAGGAACCACCTATCGTGCGATACGATGATGATGGCGCCGGGAAACGATTTCAAATAATCTTCCAGCCATTGGATAGATGGTAAGTCGAGGTGGTTGGTAGGTTCATCCAGCAACAGGATATCGGGTGCCTGCAACAGGATCTTGGCCAGCATTACACGCATCCGCCAACCGCCCGAAAAGGTACTCAGCTTACGTTTGCAATCCTCATCACTAAAACCCAAACCGGCTAAAATCTCATGGGCTTTATATTCGATGTTATAACCGTCAAGCAATTCAAACTCGTGCTGCTTGTCGCTTAATTTATTTAACAATTCCTCGCTATAATCCGTTTCCAGCTTTTTAAGCAGGTTCTCGATCTCATCATGCAGCTGGTTTTGGCGCTCAAAAGCTTCCATAGCCACATGTACGATATTTTTGTCAGATGAGTATGAAAGCAGATCCTGGTTAAGGTACCCCATAGTAAGGTCCTTAGCCATTGATACCGTTCCGGAAGTAGGCTTATAATCGCCTACAATAATTTTTAAAAGGGTAGTTTTACCTGTACCGTTGGCACCAATTAAACCAATTTTTTCACCAGGTTTAATATGCCAGTTGGCTTCATCATACAGGGCCCGCGCACCAATCTCGAACGTAAGGTTATTTATAGCAATCATTTACGCGCAAAGATACTGTTTTTTGAGCTGAATGCCGAAGGCAGAAAGCTTAAGGCTTATTAGGTGATGCTTAATAACGAGAACAGGATAACAAAGTTGAACCAATTCCTATTATTAGGATTTTCTGTGAACTTTTAAAACGATCTGTGTTTCTACCATTTCAAACATCGTATTACCATCTTTTTCTATAACATTGATCTGCATGATGGTTCCTGTATTATTTACTTCTTTAATGCGTATAATGCCTTTATCCGGATTGTATTCCCAGTCGCCTTTCGGCATACTTTTGATTGCCGGGGTCAAATAAAAATGATGGTTGGTATTAAAATCAAAAACAGCGTTAGAGAAAATACCTTTTAGTGATTTTATCATCATGGCCTTTTGCTGCTCATTCATTTTCATGGTGCTCCCTGAAATTTCAACATGATCAACCTGCCATTTTCCGGTAATATCCTTAGGCGGTGTACTGCTCAACAAACGGGTTAGCAGCAATAACATTAATATACTTTTCATTTTATGCTCCTACCGCTTTCAACCATGTTTGGGCCATAAGGGCTTCGCCGGCTACACTGGGGTGCACGCCATCAAGGTTCCAGTAAGTTGCCGGTGCGGTTTGTTCGGCTTTGTCAAATGCAGATTGGTAGGGCACAAACACGGCGCCGAACTCGGCTGCTACCTCTTTGGCTGCCTTACGGTAAGCATCAAATGCCGGGTACCACTTATCATCAACTGCCTTCACATTCTTTTCGGCAAAAGGCTCGCAAATCACCAGTTTAATATCGGGCAGGGCCTGTTTGGTACGGGTAAGCAGTTTTTTATAGTCGGTAACGTAAGTATCAATAGTACCTGTATAACCGTTGGTAAGCGTATGCCAAAAGTCATTTACACCGATGTGTATGCTCAGCACGTTTGGTTTAAGGGCAAGGCAATCGGTATCCCAACGGTCGGCCAGCTGAAATACTTTATTTCCGCTGATGCCTTTGTTGTAAATTTTGAGCCCTTTATCGGCATGCTTAAGCAACAATTGTGATGCTGTAAGCAATGCGTAACCCGAGCCTAAAGCGCTTGTGGTATTGGGTTCGGTTTTGTTATGATCGCGGCCCCAGTCGGTAATGGAATCTCCCTGAAAAAGCACAACATCACCCTGGTTAAAAGTTATTTTTGGGGCTGGTTTTTCGGCAGCTAAAGCCGATGAAACAATTGAGGGTATGCCCATAGCTGCAAGCGTGCCTACAGCAGTGGTTTTTAAAAAATGACGACGGTAGTTTTGTTTGGTATCTTTCATTTGAAGATTATAAAGGTATTTGCCGAAAATACTGATTTGCTATAACTATTAAAATTTTGTTGGGTTCTGTATCAGTATTTGTAATTGACCGGCCTTAAAGTTAAGCGTTGTAACTGACAATTTAAAAAAGGTTTTGCCGACATTTAATGCGTAGCCCGTAATTATAAGCAGGCACAATTATCAAAATATAGTACATTTGGTTTACACGCTCATGAAAAAAACAGGAACCGAATTAACAGGTGTTAAAGAAATTGCCCGGAGGGCAAATGTATCCATTGGCACTGTAGACAGGGTTATTCACAACAGAAAGGGGGTATCTGAGGATACCAAAAAGAAGATCAACGCCATTATTGAGGAAATGAACTTCCGGCCCAATAAAATGGCCAGCCTCTTAGCATCCCGTAAGATCCTGAATTTTGCCATTCTGATCCCGGCTGTTTCTGATGAAACAGATTATTGGAGCTACCCTTTAAACGGCATAAAACAAGCAGCAGACGAGATCAGGCAATTTGGTGTAACCGTTCAATATTATTTTTACGATCTCAACTCAAAAAACAGTTTCCATACAGCGGCCGATGAGCTGTTGAAAAACGAGCCTGACGCGGTACTCATGGCTCCATCATTTGTGGAAGATTCAATGGCGTTTGCCAAAAGGATCCTGGAGCTTGAACTGCCGCTGGTATTTATAAATTCGGATTTGCCCGGCCAGCCTGGCCTTACCTATATCGGTCCTGAGCTTTATCAAAGCGGTATGCTCGCCGCTCAGCTTATCAGCCTTGCCATTCAAAAACAGGATAAAATTTTAACGGTAAACATATCAACCGATCTCGAAAATAATCATCACCTGCTGAGAAAGGAACAAGGGTTTAAAAGTTTTTTTGAGAGCAGCGGCAACACCAACCGGATCATCACCCTTCATATTAACGACACCAAATTTGACACGGCAGAAAAAGTATTGCTACATGAATTAACGGCTGAACCTGCCATCAAAGCCATTTTTGTAACCAACTCAAGGGTAAACGTTATAGCCGGGATTTTAGCAAAGCATAAAAAAACAGATATATTGCTTGTGGGTTACGATTTTTTGAAAAAAAATATCGATTACCTTATAACCGGCCAAATTACCTTCCTGATTTGCCAGCGCCCTAAAGAACAGGGCTATCTCGGCGTCATGGCACTTTACAAACATCTCTTTAAAATAAGCGGGGTTGAAAAATCAACTTATATGCCTATTGATATCATCACTAAAGAAAACTATCGGTTTTATAATGGTTAGTTTAAACTACAAGCAATCTGAATATCTCAAACCTCACTTTATTTTAGCCAAACGGTTATACAGCACATGAATCTTCTGGCTTCTCAACAGATTTTCCTCATCGAGTGCAGATTTGTAAAGAAAATCCTTATTAAGCGCAATGAACTCAGCGCTCAGCTTTTGTTCATCAGCCAATAGTTTATCAAGTTTTGTCAGGTATACCGGAACCTGACCGGCAGAAAAACCGGGTGAGTTTACTTCAGTTTCAATTGTCATGCAGGTAAGGTAATACACCCTGATCCCCGCCATTAAAACATAATGTCTAAACTCCTGCTCTTCTCTTATCGGTTTCAATGATTTCAGCACGTTCAGGGCATTTGTCGCGCTATCCAGCAACTGGTTTACTGTTATCTCCTTTGGCGATATAACCTTGCCATGAACCACAATATAGGGCGTTGCAAATAAAGCATTCTTAAACTGCATAGCCTGTCGCGGGTTTAAGCCATAACGGGAAGTACAATAATTGGTGATGAACTGATCATTAGTTAACTTTCTATCGCCATTTAAGGTACTTAGATAATAATTAACCAGGATATTGAAACCGTTTAAAGGATATACATGCCGAATAGCATATAAGTCGATCAGTTCATCTTCCGATTCAAACAGGGAGGAGTAAACACCCGAGGTTGACCATGAGGTCATGACGATACCTCTATAACCCAGCTTTCGGGACAAGGGAATAAAATCCCTGATGTTATTAAAATGTTTTTGCCAATCGGTAAGAAAATAGTTATCCGGGTAACTTCTGATCGCCGGCGATCCCCAGATCTCATATCCTGATTTTAGCAGTTTGGCATGATCACCAAAATGGTTCACGTCCCAGCCATAATTCCAATCTACAAAAACAGTTTCTTTGGGCAGCAAGCTAATATAGTCCGGATATTTCAAGGCGATATCGGCCCATACAATTGGCCTTTTCCCCAGGCCTGCCACAATATCACACAACATTTTAATATGGTCAAAATACAATCGCGACAAGCCTATTTCGGCCGCCCGCTTTTTGCATTTTTCGCAGTGTCCCAGCAAGTAGGTCTCGTCGCCACCGATGTGAATGTAGGGCGAGTTATGCGTTGAAACCAAATCGGTGTAAAGGGAGGTGAATAGCTTCTTATTTAATTCGGGCTCACTTGGGCAAACCTGGCTAAAATCTTTCTGATCTTCTCTCAGGGCGGCATATTTATAATTGCGAAGGATATACTCCACGTGTCCAAAGCTTTGCTGCAGTGGAATCACCTGGATATGAAGCGAATTACAATAGCGCACAAAATCGAGAACCTCCTCCCGTGAATAAGCATACCTGTTGGCAATAAGAGGTTCTTTCGCAAACGGATAACTTCCCTCCCATTCCATTATAATAGTATTAATACCGTTTTTAGCCAGGTTTAAAACAAACTGCTTTAAGGCTGGTAACTTTATCACCTGGATCCGCATATCTAAGTGAAAACCTTTTATCTGAACCGAATCTGCCGGTTTAAAATTGATGGCTGATCCCGAAAAACTCAAACCTGCAATGAGCAGGAATAAAATAAAACCACGCTGCAAAAAGGTCTTCATATTAATAAAAAATTGGATTACAATCCTACGTGTACGCACACGTAGTACAATAATATGCATTTTACAACAAAAAAGCCGTCCGAAAACAGCCACTTTTAATATTTTTATATACGGGATCGTACTATAGAGTTATCAGAAAGTAAAATTTAAATAAAGGAGTATTGATGGCAGGGATAATAAACAATGTGCTATCCCTGGCTAACACATTGTTTTTTTTAACTAAAACTGTATTTTACAATGAAAATACCCATTAAAGAACTATCGGGAATATTGTTACAAGCACCACATAGCGCCTGGTATATTTTCTAAGTCATAACCTTTAGGCCCAATATTTTCAAACCAATTAACAGGGCACAACCTTTAACATCTTCATATTTTCGATAAGACGTTTTGATTGGGTTATTGTTGCAGGATGGGTTATATATATTTTCAACATTGATAAGATTAAGGTTAATGCAAAACTAAACAATTCGTTAACAAAAGGATCGGAAATAGATTAAAAAGTGTTTTTTGCTTATTAGATCAAGGTAAATTAAAGTCACTTACCCTTTTTTTGTTTCCATAGATGGCAATTCTCCTTCCATTTTTGACGATTCCGTGTCATCTAACCATATTATAGTTTTTAACTATCTGCACATAGAATTAATTGATTGTGATTGTTGAGGTTAACATCATAATTTTATAAAACTTAATACCCCAGGCGGGATTTAAGCAGCAGATTCAAAATATAAATATAATTATGGAAAACGGATCAAATGACATTAGTAAATGCCCTTTTCACAACGGCACAATGAAGCACAATGTTGGCGGCGGCGGTACGCGGAACCACAATTGGTGGCCAAACCAGTTAAAGCTAAATATCCTGCGTCAGCACTCTTCGCTGTCAAACCCAATGGAAGAAAGCTTTAATTATGCTGAAGCCTTTAAAAGCCTCGACCTGGAGGCTGTAAAAAACGATTTACATGCGCTCATGACCGACTCGCAGGATTGGTGGCCGGCAGATTTTGGTCACTATGGTGGTTTGTTTATCCGCATGGCCTGGCACAGTGCAGGTACCTATCGTGTAGGCGACGGTCGCGGCGGTGCCGGTGCAGGTTTACAGCGTTTTGCGCCGCTTAACAGCTGGCCCGATAACGTAAGCCTTGATAAGGCCCGCAGGCTGCTTTGGCCCATTAAACAAAAATATGGCCGCAAAATTTCGTGGGCCGACTTGATGATCCTTGCCGGAAATATAGCGCTTGAATCAATGGGATTTAAAACATTTGGCTTTGCCGGCGGTCGTGAAGACGCCTGGGAAGCAGATGAATCTGTTTACTGGGGTGCAGAAACTACCTGGCTGGGCGGCGATATCCGTTATGCACATGGTTCGCACGGCGTGCAGGAAGGCCATGGTGTACTGGTTTCAGATGATGATGCCGATGGTGATATTCACTCACGCAATCTTGAAAAACCACTTGCCGCAGTGCAGATGGGTTTGATCTACGTAAACCCCGAAGGACCAGACGGTAACCCCGACCCGGTTATGGCCGCTAAAGATATCCGTGATACATTTGGTCGTATGGCCATGAACGATGAGGAAACCGTTGCATTGATAGCAGGCGGTCACACTTTTGGCAAAACTCACGGAGCCGCATCTGCAGATAATGTAGGTAAGGAGCCGGAAGCTTCTGACATTGGAGCACAGGGCTTTGGCTGGCATAATCGTTACGGCTCTGGCAAAGGAGCGGATACCATTACCAGCGGCCTGGAAGTAACCTGGACCACAACCCCTACCAAATGGAGCAATAACTTTTTCGAAAACCTGTTTGGCTTTGAGTGGGAATTAACCAAAAGCCCTGCCGGTGCCCATCAATGGGTAGCTAAAAACGCGGAAGCTATCATCCCCGATGCTTACGATGCTTCCAAAAAGCATTTGCCAACCATGCTCACCACCGATCTTTCTTTAAGGTTTGATCCTGCATATGAAAAGATATCAAGGCGATTCCTGGAAAACCCTGATCAGTTTGCTGATGCTTTTGCACGCGCATGGTATAAATTAACACACCGCGATATGGGGCCAAGGGCCCGTTACCTCGGCGCCGATGTACCTAAAGAAGTACTGCTTTGGCAAGATCCTATCCCGGCTGCCGATTACGCAACGATAGTTGAAAGCGACGTTGCTGCTTTAAAGGCGAAAATATTGGCATCTGGCTTAAGCATATCTGAATTGGTTTCAACAACATGGGCTGCTGCCTCTACTTTTCGCGGTACTGATAAACGCGGTGGTATAAATGGTGGCCGCATTCGCCTGGCCCCGCAAAGGTACTGGCAGGTAAACAATCCAACACAATTACAAAAGGTATTGAACGTGCTTGAAGGCATTCAAAAAGAGTTCAACGGCGCTCAAAACAACGGTAAAAAAGTTTCACTGGCCGATTTGATCGCACTGGCAGGAAGTGCAGCTATTGAGAAAGCGGCTAAGGATGGCAGTCATGATATCACCGTTCCGTTCACTCCGGGCCGTACCGATGCTTCACAGGAAGAAACTGATGTAGAATCATTCGGTTACCTCGAACCTGCAGCCGATGGGTTCCGCAATTATCGTAAAACAAAACACCCGGTTTCTACCGAAGAGTTACTGATTGATAAGGCACATTTGCTCAACCTGACAGCACCTGAGTTAACCGTGTTATTGGGAGGCCTGCGTGTATTGAACATTAATTTTGACGGATCGAAACACGGTGTATTCACCGCGCGCGAAGGTGTGCTTAGCAACGATTTCTTTGTAAACCTGCTTGATATGGGCACCGCATGGAAAGCCACAGCTGCCGACAGGGAACTTTACGAAGGCAGCGACCGCAATACCGGCGCCATAAAATGGACAGCAACCCGCGCCGATCTGGTGCTGGGCTCCAATGCCGAACTAAGGGCTATTGCCGAAGTATACGGAAGCACCGACGGACAAGACAAATTTGTTAAAGATTTTGTAGCCGCCTGGACCAAGGTGATAAACCTCGACAGGTTTGATCTGGCTTAATATTAAAGCCAGCGCTGCAAAATAAGTATAGCGTTGGTAAAAAATGGGTGTCATGCTGAGTGATTGAATCCATGGACTCTGAAGGTTAGATGACAAAGAGGGCATGTCAGTCTGAGCTTGTCGAAGACTCGTGTGCAGAGGCCCTGCCCGCATACTTCGACGGGCTCAGTATGACACCCATTTTTTAAGTTGTCATGGGTAGCTTGTCGAAGCATGGCGGGTAGGGTCTCTGCGCGCGTCCTTCGACAAGTTCAGGATGACAGTCCCTCTACACCCAATGTCATTTATAAATACAACTGTGAGCTATTACTTTACGTGTTTAACATGTAAAATAATAGCCACAGTTTTTTCATTATCAATCCGGGTAAATGTAAATAGCGCCCCCGCTTCCCCGGTTTGTCTTTAAATTAATCTATAGCTTTTAGTGTTGTGCTTTCTGCCTTTAGCTTCATTATATTAATTCCAGATAACTATAGTCAACATTAGTTGTAATGGGCGAAAAGCGCCTCATCATCTCTTCTGCTTTAGTCACCATCTTTTTTGAGCCAATGAAGATGCCTGTACGCTGGTGCAGCTCGGTAACATCAAGATCTAAAATGCGTTGGTATCCGTTACTGGCTTTCCCCCCCGCCTGTTCAATAATGAAAGCCATGGGGTTACATTCATAAATTAACCGCAGTTTCCCTTTCGGATCGCTGGCATTGGCCGGGTAAATAAAGATCCCGCCTTTAATCATATTCCTGTGCAAGTCGGCCACCATTGATCCAATGTATCTTGCCTTAAAAGGCCTGTTTGTTGCAACATCTTCAACCTGGCAATATTTGATATATTTTTTTACACCATCAGGGAAATGAGAATAATAGCCTTCATTTATAGAGTAAATTACCCCATCATCAGGGATTTGCATTTTGGGATGTGAGAGGCAAAACTCACCGAGGGAGGGGTCTAAAGTGAAACCATTAACCCCTTTCCCGGTAGTGTAAACCAACATGGTTGACGAACCATAAATCACATAGCCCGCAGCTACCTGCTCGGTTCCTCTTTGTAAAACATCTTTAATGGTAGCTCTTCCATCTGTTGTTGTTCTGCGATAAATAGAAAAAATAGTGCCCACGCTCACATTTACATCAATGTTAGACGAGCCATCCAGGGGATCTATGGCTACAATATATTTGGCATGCCTGGAGATCTCGCTGTCAATATCAATATATTCATCGCTTTCTTCCGATACAACAATACAACATTCGCCGCCATGCTGTAGGGCCGAAATAAACTGTTCATTGGCAAAAACATCCAGCTTTTTCTGGCTTTCTCCCTGTACGTTTACCGAACCGTTATCAAGTGTGAGATCAGCTAATCCTGCCCGGTTAACTTCCCTGTTAACAACTTTTGCCGCAATACCAATGTCTCTCAGCAACCTGGAGAGCTCGCCTTTGGCATAAGGAAATTCTGCTTGTTTTTCAATAATAAACTGGCCTAAAGTTTTTACCGCTTTCATATAAATAAAATTTTAAGATTAGTACCGCTACCCAATCAGGGTAACAATTGCTGGAATTAATTAATAACTTGTCAGGCAGACAGGCAGAGCCGTTTTGCTGCTTCAATTTCATCCTCTATTTTCCTGATAGCCATTACGGTTTTAAAAAACGAATCGGGCGTTACAGAGATACTGTCAATCCCCTCTTCTACCAGGAACTGGGCAAAATCAGGATAATCGGATGGCCCCTGCCCGCAGATCCCCACTTTCACGCCTTTTTTCTTTGCAGTTTTTATTAATGATGAGATCATAAACTTTACCGCATCATTACGCTCGTTATATAAGCCGGCCACTAAAGAAGAATCACGATCGAGCCCCAGTACAAGCTGGGTAAGGTCATTGGAGCCAATTGAAAAACCATCTACATGATCGGCAAATTGTTCGGCCAGGATCACGTTCGACGGAACTTCGGCCATCAGATAAACTTCAAGGCCGTTTTCTCCACGTTTCAGGCCATACTCGTTCATGGTTTCGTATACTAATGAAAGTTCATTCACTGTGCGGCAAAAAGGGATCATCACTACCACATTATCAAGGCCCATCATTTCGCGTACCTTTTTAATAGCTTTACATTCCATCCCAAATGCATCTTTATATACTTTTGAATAATACCTGGACGCTCCCCTCCAACCGATCATTGGGTTTTCCTCATTCGGTTCGAAATACTTGCCGCCGGGCATATTATAGTATTCATTGGTTTTAAAATCCGAGAAACGTACAATGACTTTATTGGGATAAAATGCAGCGGCTATCTTGGCTATTCCATAGGATAACTTTTCAATAAAATAAGCTTCTTCACTCTCATAACCCAGCATAGCTTCCTCAATATGGGCGGTCAATGAAGCATCATTCAGGTTTCGGTGTTCGAGCAGGGCCAATGGGTGAATTTTTATATAATTATTGATAATAAATTCTTCCCTGGCCAGGCCTACACCCTTTCCTGGATAATGCGCATAATTAAATGCTATTTCAGGCGATCCGATATTCATCATTAGCGGGGTTTCAATTTCAGGCAGGTCATTCAAATCATGCTCCCGTTTAGTAAACGCCACTATGCCGCTGTAAATAATTCCGGCGTCTCCTTCGGCGCATGAAGCGGTTATTTCATCGCCGGTTTTTAGGATAGTGGTAGCGCATTCGCAGCCAACTATAGCCGGAACGCCTAATTCCCGGGCAACAATGGCAGCATGGCAGGTTCGCCCACCTTTATTGGTTATAATAGCCGACGCTTTTTTCATTACCGGTTCCCAGTCAGGGTCGGTCATGTCGGTTACCATGATATCGCCAGGTAAAAAGTTAATTTCGTGGATATTTTGCTTCCCGATACCGATGAGATTATGCACCTTGCCTGTCGCTATTTTATCGCCAACAGCGATACCTTTCAGCAAGATCCTGTCCGCTCTGTCCGGGTCATTAATACGAAATTCGGTAAGCAGGTTTACTTGCTTGCGGGAGTGGATAGTTTCGGGCCTTGCCTGCACTATAAACAGCCGGCCGGTGATCCCGTCTACAGCCCATTCAATATCCATGGGACACCATTTGCCCTTTAACTTGGTGTAATAGGCCTCAATAATAATTACCCAGTTGCTCAATTGGATGATCTGATCATCCGACAGGCAAAACCTTGAACTATCCTCAACAGGGGTGTCAATGATTGTTACGGCGGCCTCCCCTGGGTTTCCATAGATCATCTTTTTATGTTTTTTACCCAATTTTTTTTCCAGGATTGGCCTGAATCCACTTTTAAGCAATGGCTTATAAACGATAAATTCGTCGGGATTGACCGATCCCTGCACCAGCATTTCGCCTAAGCCGTATGATCCGTTAATGATAACGGCATCTTTAAAACCACTTTCCGTATCTAACGAAAACGCAACCCCCGAAACGCCTTTATCTGAACGCACCATTTTTTGAACGCAAACAGAAAGACCAACATTAAAGTGATCATAATTAAATGATTCCCGGTAGCTGATTGCCCTGTCGGTAAATAATGACGCGAAACAATTTTTTATTGCTGTTAATAAGCTTTCTTCTCCCCTTATGTTTAAATAGGTATCCTGCTGGCCTGCAAATGATGCATCGGGCAGGTCCTCTGCAGTAGCCGATGAGCGGACTGCAACGTCGGCCGCGTTATCTGCATATTGGATCAGCAGATCCTTATAAGCTTCAAGAATCTCATTCTCCATAGCAACGGAAAACCGGCCGTTTTGTATAAGTTTTCTTATTTTACTGCCACAGGATAACAGAACCTGCAAGTTGGACAGGTCTTTATCCTCAAGGATATCCCTGATTATTTTATCAAGCTGATTATCTGTAATGAACTGGTAATAGGCCTTACTTGTTATGATAAACCCGTCAGGAATATCAATTCCAAATTGAGAGATGTTCTGCATCATTTCTCCAAGCGATGCATTTTTACCCCCTACTAACTCAATGTCACTTATCGAAGCTTCAATAAGTTTCATAGTAAACTTCTTTTCCTTCATGGCTTAAATTTTATAAAACGAAGTTAGTCGCTTAGCAAACTGCCCAATGCCTAAATATTCACAACAAGTAATACTATATTCATAACATATTATCTATTTTTACTTTTTTATATCACTATAGTATAAAAATGAAAGATTTCTTCGAGCAGGTACTGAAAGTCGACAATTCAGCTTTTACAATAGCCGAAGCAAAAACCTACCATGCTATCAATAATTTCCACAACCACCCTGAGCTTGAACTTATTTATATCATAAGTGGCGAAGGAACTTTTTCGATAGGAAATACTTCAAAAAGAATTTCAGGGGATACCATGATCATCATAGGCTGTAACGTACCTCATATGTTCAAGTTTGAAACTAACCGCTACTATGATTACTCCATGAAAAGCGGTAAAATACCCAAACCGCTACAGTTGCTTACCCTTCATTTTGATCCTAATAAGTTGGGAAGCACTTTCATGACGCTACCAGAAAACAACCTGATAAACAATCTTTTAAATGGCGCCAGGAATGGGTTACTGATCAATGAAAATTCTAAAGCTGTCGCGGTTGACCTTATCCGCCAAATAGAAATTTCGGCCAGACATGAACAACTTCCGTTATTGCTGCAACTGTTAAATAAAATTGCCGAGGGCGAACAGGTATCAAACCTGGCCGGTGAAACGGAGAAGAAGATCTTTAACAGGATAGATGAAGTACGATTAACAAAAATCTACCTGTATACCATGGACAATTTTTATAAAGACATTAAGCTGAAGGAAATAGCAAACATCATACACATGGTGCCGAAAGCATTTTGCCATTATTTTAAATTGCGTACCGGCCAAACCTATTTTGATTTTTTACTGACGGTAAGAATAGAAAACTCGTGTAAACTAATCAGAGAGACCAACGAAAATATAAATTCAATCAGCCGCGATTCGGGGTTTAACAATCTTTCAAATTTTAACAGGTATTTTAAATTAGCTACCGGGAACACGCCAATGGAATACCGGAGAAAATTCAGGGAGTTTTAAGATCATTAAAGCCCTTCTTAAAAAACAAATGCAGGCTTTTTAGGGCCTGCGTTTGTTAAATAAATAATAGAACTAAATTAATAACCCGGATTTTGTACCAGTTTCGGGTTCAACTGCATTTCCGGTCTTGGGATCGGGAAAATACGTTTATTTGGATTAGCATCTGTCTTTATGCCCCATGGCTTTTCAAACTGCCCAAAGCGGATCAGGTCATTACGACGCCACATCTCCATAGAAAATTCGCGGCCACGTTCGTCCAATATATCGGATAAGGTTACAGCAGTTAAAGGCGAAGCTTTTGCACGTGCCCTAACCTGATTAACCAATGATAAAGGCGAATCGCCATTGGTTGCTGATGCACCGCGTAAAATAGCTTCGGCTTTTTCAAGCAAGATATCGGCATACCTGAACATAGGCACATCATTACCCTGGTTACGGTCGGTGTTCAGACTGTCCGGATAAAATTTATTATTCCGGTAACCTTCTTCGTTGGCAAGTTCGTCGTTACCAATATCAAACGTTGCCGGATTTTTCCACACAATATCAGGTGTAAACTCCAACTGATGCACTACCGTAGCATTAGGGTTAGGCCCTGAGTAGCTTGCATCCAATCCAATATTGGTTGTTGTAATCAGTATTGGAGTACCATCATTATTATACTGTTTACCAACTAAAAATTGCTTTTTACGGATGTCATTTGCGTCGTTAAACAAAGCATAATATTCTTTATAAGTATATACAGGCCCATCAGGTGTGTATGGCATTTTATACTTATTTTTCAGATTAGGGTTCAACGTCCAGCGCGAATAATACTGTCCCTGCGCCAACACACCATCATAAGGAATGGCAAAAATAAAATCCTTAATACCCGGGCCGTTATTAGGCTTAAACATGCCTAAATAATCTGCATCTAATCCATACTGACCGCTTTTTATAACGTTATCGCACATGGTAACCGCGTCCTGGTACCTTGGTGTGCCAATATAATATTGCGCGTTAAGGTACATTTTTGCGAGTATGGCATATGCCAAACCTTTGGTCGGCCTGCCATAGGTAGTTACCCCTGCTGTCCCGCTCAGATCAGCAATTTGCCCAAGCAATTCACTTTCAATAAATGCAAACACTGCCGCCCTTGGCTGGGTGCCCAGGTTGGTAGTATCGCCAAAAGTTTTGCTGATAGGCACGTTACCAAACAGGTCCATCAGGTAAAAATATGACAGTGCACGCATGGTCTTAATTTCGGCAATAGTTTGCTTTTTTGCATCGCTTTCGGGTGTAGGTGCCAATAACGACAATACCTGGTTACATAAGCTGATGGTTCCGTAACCTCCCGACCAGCAGGTTTCGGTCATACTGTTATCAGGAGTAACAGTGTGCAGGTTTACTGTTGAATAGGTGCCTCCGTCAAGCCAGTTACCACCACGCGCAACAAGTACGCACTCATCGGTACTTAGGTTTTGCAACAACCAGTATTGTCTGCCCGGCGCCCCGCGAAATGAGGTATAGATAGGCCCGGTAGCAGCTACATACTGTGCCGGTGTAGTAGGGAAGTTAGCCGTTGTAAGCGCCGATTTTGGCGTAATATCCAATTTAGTACAACCCGAAAGGTAAATTGCTCCTATAAACATGGCAATGAGGCCAGGTTTTATATATCTTTTTAAATTATTCATGTCTGTTAGGTTAAAATTCATTATAAATCAACTTGTACGCCGGCAAGGAAGCTCCTTGTTTTTGGATAGAAATTATTGCTGTCTACCCCGATAAACTGGCCGCTTGCCTGGTTATCGATATTCAGGTTCAATTCAGGATCGACGCCTTTGTATTTGGTGATGATAAATAAATTGGTACCGGTAACATACAACCGGATGCCATGTACATAATTACCCGGAACATTTATTTTATAAGCCAGCGTAGCATTACTTAACCTGATAAAGGCACCGCTTTCAAGGTAACGTGTTGAATATAAATTGGCATTAACATCGGTTCCCGGCTCGCTTAATGTTAAAGCAGGCACGCCATGCGCCGAAGCCTGCGTTGGCTGGTTAAAGCTGGCCAGTGATGCATTCATGATCTTGTTACCGCCCTGCCCCCTGAAAAAGAAATTAAGGCTAAAGTTTTTGTAAGTAAAATCATTGCCAAAACCAAATGTGTATGTCGGCTGTGCATTACCTGCATAAGTTTGATCAGAGCTTTGAGGGGTTGTTGTTGGCTGACCATTAGCACCCATGAAGGTAGATACGCCATTAGTACGGCCAAGATATTTCAAGGTATAAAATTCGCCAAGCGGATAACCGGCTTCAATGATTGATACTTTGATACCGCTTTGTCCGGGACCTTCCGGATCACCTGCGTAGATCTTTGAAAGATTTGGCGCCAGTGCTGTGATCTTATTTTTATTAAATGAAATATTGCCGTAGCTGCTCCAGGTAAAATCTTTTGTTTTTATTGGTGTTCCGTTAAGGGCTATCTCCACACCTTTATTGGTCATACTGCCCACGTTTTCAACCTTTGTACCAACAAAGTTATTAATCAGTGATACCGGCACCGCGGTGATCATGTCGGTTGTTTTTTTATTGTAGATATCAACCGAGCCTCCCAAACGTCCTTTAAATAAGGAAAAATCAACACCGCCGTTCAACGTAGCTGTGCTTTCCCATTTCAAATCGGGGTTAGGATTTTGGGTTACGCCAATTGCGCCAATATAAGCGCCATTGTAATAAAAGCTACCGGTAGTACCGTAAAGCGTTATAGGAGTATAAGGCGAGAAACCCAATGAGTTACCTGTTTTGCCATAGCCAACGCGCAGTTTCAAATCATCAAATAAGGATTGAGATTTCATAAAGCCCTCGTCAATGATTCGCCAGGCGGCCGAAGCAGCCGGGAAGTATCCCCAGCGTTTGTTGATACCAAAGGCGTTTGAACCGTCACGGCGTAAAGATGCCTGCAAAAGATATTTACCTTTGTAGCTGTAATTAAGACGTGAGTAAAAAGATATCAAACGTAAAGTTTCAACATTAACATTACCGTAATCAACCCGGTAACCTGCGGCAGGCGTGCCTAAACCAAGATTACTGGAACCCGTAGCATCTGAAATAAAGCCCTGATTGGTTGACTGAAAACCGTTACCTGTTGTGGTTTGATCTATCGAATAACCAAATAAAGCTTTAAAATCGTGTTTCTCACCCCATTTATGCGAATAGGTCAAATAGTTTTCAAATAATTTTTTGTTATCCTCATAAGTTGAGCGGATAGCTTTACCATTAAGTCCCGGAGCAAGTTCTGATGCCGAGTTGTAGTAGGTATTATTATCGGTATTTGTTTCCTGGTAAGCTAAGTTAAAATTATAAAGAAAGCCTGCAGGCAGTATCAACTCACCGCGTACATTACCCAGCAACAAGTTAACTTTTTGCTTGTAGCTATCATTAGTGATAAGCCCTACCGGGTTATAACCCAATTTTAAAGTAGGGTCATTATAAAAAGTACCATCAGCATTGTAAATAGTACGAGTAGGCAAATATTGAACTATCGACTTAAACAGGCCTGGGCTTTGTCCATTTGCCGATGACAGCGGAATATCGTTAACTAACAGGTTAGAATTGGTTACCGAATTACTTAGCGAAAAATCCAATTTCAATTTATCATTCAACGCTTTTTGGGTGATATTAAGCCTGCCTATAACACGCTTCATGTCGCTGCTTTTAACTATACCCTGGTTTTGCAGGTAGTTGATGCTTCCGTTATAAGTAGTTTTATCGGTACCGCCGCCAAAAGACAGGTTATGGTTTTGAGAGAAACCGGTGCTGCGTTCAACGGCTTTTTGCCAGTCGGTATTTCCGCCATTGTCATTTGCCGGGGTAAAACTTTGTCCGTTAGCTTTTACATAGGCCCTTAACTGGTCGGCGCTGGCAACTTTAAACTGGTTAGATACTTTTTCAAATGATCCGTATCCGTTATAAGTCATCCTTAACTGGCCGGCTTTTGCCCTTTTGGTAGTAACGATAATTACACCGTTGGTAGCCCTGGTTCCGTAAATTGCCGCTGCCGAAGCATCCTTCAACACATCTATTGAAGCAATATCTGATGGAGCCAATAGGTTAAAATCGGCGCCGGGTACGCCATCAATTACATAAAAAGGAACAGATGCTGCGCCAGCCCTTATTGAAGATGGACCGCGCAGTGTTACCGAAGCCTTTCCATTAGGATTACCATCGTTGGTGATATTTAAACCGGCTACTTTACCTTCTAACAGATCAGCAGGAGTTGCAACAACACCGGCATTAAATTGCTCGGCTTTTACAGTTGCAATAGCGCTGGTCAATTCCTTTTTGGTAGTAGTACCATAACCAATTACGACAACGGTAGATAACGAGTTTGCCGAAGGCAGTAAAATTACTTTTATAGATGTTTGTTTGCCTACGGCTATTTTTTGAGTTTCAAAGCCTATGTAAGAAAACACCAGCACAGCTTTTTCATTGGCAACCTGCACCCTGAATTTACCATCTATATCGGTTACCGCACCTGTTGCAAGGCCTTCTATTTTAACAGAAACACCTATTAAGGGCTGCCCTTTATCATCAACAACAGATCCGGTAACAATAACTGGCGGCGGGAGCTCAATCTTCTTCTCTACCGGTGGCTTTGGCGCGGGTTTAACCAGCAAACTTCCTTCAACTTCGGTATAGGTAAACTGGTTATCCAATAAAACTTTTTTCAAAACAGCCTGCAGCTTTTCATTATGAGCTGTAAGGGTTACTTTAACATCGCTTTCAATGTTGTTCCCGGTGTACATGATCCGTACGCCGGTACTGGCCGAAATCCGCTCCAGTGCATCAGCAAGAGGGGTATTTTTTAATTTAACGGTAACTGGCTTTTCCAGCACGCTTTGTCCGTATGAGTTATCAGCCATGGCAATGGTTGACAGGGAACAGACTACTAATAAAATGATCGCATTAATTTTCATAACAAATGTTATGGCTCGAAAGACTCTTTCGGGTATGTTTATTTTCATATTTTTGCTATATTAAAGTGTTATAGGTCAAGCTGGAACATGCTGCGGTTGTGAGAGGCCCTATACATGGTCCATTAAAAAATCTTTACATTTTATTCCTCCAAAACTGGCCCGGCCATTTTGGAGGATCATTTTCTCTTTCCTTGGTTTAACTCATAGCAATTTCATTTTTTTAGGTTGTCAAACATTTATTTGTTTTTATAATTGGTATATCGGGTACATTAATTACAGCCTTTGCCCTTTAAAGTATAAGCATCGCCTGCCTTTTTAAAACGGGCATTTATAAGGGCTTCCGTCAGCTTCAATACTTTTTCTAATGGCATATTGTTAAAATCGGCGTATAACGTACAGTTCAGTAAATTTTTGTCGGCCCTGATTATTACATTATATTTTCGCTGCACATCAGCCAAAACATCAAACAGGGGGGTATTATGGTATTGTAATTTACCCTGCTGCCAGCTGACCACCGACGAGGCATCGTCTATTTTTTCGGTAAGCACTGTTTGGCTGGTTTTGTTATACACCATTTGCATATTTGATGTAAGCAATACAGCCGGTTTTTTTGAGGTTGTTGGTACAACACCTACTTTTCCGCTCACTACCGTTATTTTAACCGATTTATCTTCATTATAGGCTTTAACATTAAAGCTGGTACCTAAAACAGTGGTTTTAATTTTACCCGAATGGATGATAAATGGTTTATTGCTATCGTGGGCTACTTTAAAGAAAGCCTCGCCTGTGAGTGTAACCTCCCGGGTTTTCTCTTTAAACTTATCCGGGTACTTTAAACTGCTGCCGGCATTAAGGCAAATGGTTGTGCCATCAGGTAAAGTGATTAGTTTAATTTCGCCATTTAGTGCTATCGTTTCCTGGTAAGTAACAGGGTTCAGCCAATTATCCAACTGTTTTCTGAAGATATAGCCAGCACTAAAAATAGCGGTTACAGAAGCGGCTACAGCTATCTTTACCAGCAAACGCCAAAGGGGAAACACCGTTCTGGGCGGAGGCTTAATTATACGCTGATGGATATTGTTAAGTATCTGATCAGATGCCTCTCCACTCAGGGTTATCTTCTTTTCCAGTGCATCCTTACTGAAACCTTCAAGCGCTATAAGGTATAATTCTGAAACATTTCCCTGCAGGTATTCGGCAAGCCAGCGCCTGTCTTCAGGAGTTAAATTCTCGGTATTATAAAGCCTTTCTAAGCGTTTGACTATAGTTTCCACAAGCTATTTTTATATAAATACGCCGGGAGCTTTAAAACGGGGGGATGGGATTGCAATTATTTTGAAAAAAATATTTTTTTCTTGTGGCCGGTAAATATCATTGCGGGTTTTAGGAAGAACAAAAACTTTTTTAAATAAAAATCATGTCATTTGCGAGCGTAGCGTGGCAACCGCAGGGAAGCATTGCCACATGTATAGCATGCACTCACCACGTACCTCCCCCCCCCTTTTGCCTCCTATATAAGCAGCTGACTATTAATAAACTACATGATCTATATTATAATTTGGGCGTTGCCTGCGGCCCGGGCTTTACGCTGCAAATCCTCGCCCCGGCCTCCGCGCAAAGGCCCGGCAGGGCTGTGGGTTTTCCGCTGCAATCCCTAACGCTGGCCTGCGCTCAATACCAGAGACTACATAAAACAGCAAAAGCGATAACATGACTATTTATCGCTTAAAATATCTAAAGGAGGTATTTATTATCCCATCATCAATTTGTCCCTATCCAGTAACAAACCAGCATAACCCCTGCGGTTTTCCATTCGGTATGGTGTTCTTTTATGTGGTTTTTAACTGCCACAACCGCATGTCCAAGGTACTCCTTAACAGTATGTTTAGAAAGGTTCAATTTCTCAGCAGCCTCTTCATAGGTTTTCCCTTCCAATTTGCAAAGGGTAAATACCTTTTTTCGCTGCGGCGATAATTGGTTAATAGCCTGTTGTAATAAATAATATTGCTCATCCATTAACTGTACGTCACCGTTGTCGGTTTCCGTTTCGGCAAAAGGCATGGTGTTAACAATAGCGGTTTCGCGTACTTTTTTGCGGAGATAGGAGATGGATTTATTGAAGCTCAATACAAACAACCAGCCGCTTACCGATTGATCGGGGTTAATATCGGCCCGTTTTTCCCATAGGGCCACAAAAATATCCTGCAAAATATCGCGGGCGATATCATCGTCTTTAGTGAGTTTGAATATGTTACGATAAATAGCCTGATGATACTTTTGATAAAGCATATCAAATGCACCGATGTCGTCATCGTGTAAGCGAAACACTAAATCTTTATCTCCATTTGAATCCATAAAAAACTGATAATTATTTATTTATTCTTTAATCAACAGGCAGGAATTATTGTTAAAAATACAACTATTTTTTTATCAATAACTCTGCTTCACTGCAACATCATTGATAATTTATTCAGTAATTGGTAAAGGAGGTTTATTCCCTTTATAAAGTTTAACCTCAGGCTGCAAAAATTATTTTTCTTACAGCCCGGGCTAAACATAATCAATATAAAAATCGACTGAAATTACAGCCCGCTCACTTATAATTTAACCGTTGCCGGCAAATATTTAGCAATCAAATCCTCATAATAAGGTTTTAACTCCGATACTACCGGCGGTTTCGGACTTTTGGAGTACAGATCGTACGGATTAAATTTATCAACCCATTTAAACATCTCCTGGTCATGCGCATTCAACAAATGGTCATACGCTTTTTCGCGGTGCTGTGAGTAAAATGAGTGATAGCGGATCATGTACAAAGCTTCTTCGGGCAGGTAATCTTTGGTGATATGGTACAGGTACTCATCATGTCCCCATGACATATGCACATTTTCGAGCCCGCATTGATGAGTATAAACGCCATACTTGGTATTGTAACGCTCATCGTAGCTATCAGGATTTGCGGCAAAAAATTCCGGGTAAACTATCTTATCCGAAAATTTGCAGCCCACCGGGAACGTGTCGCCCACCACATTCCATTGCGGTTCGCCAAAAAGGCAAAGCACCTTGCCTAAATCATGTATAAAGCCTGTTAATACAAACCAGTCCGGGTGACCATCAGCACGGATAGCCTCAGATGTTTGCAGTAAATGCTGTAACTGATCAAGGGAAATATCCGGATCCGATTCATCAACCAGTGTGTTCAGATATTCCATTGCCGACCACCATGGCATCTCCTTTTTATCAAACTGTAAAAAGTTTGCCTTTTTTGCCAATACGTTGCCATAGGTTTGATAAGTATGGTTAAGCCTGTAAAATTCCCTTACCGGGTTATTTTCCTCATCGTTATAAACCCTAAACTCCTCTTTGGCTTTGGTAGTGCCCGGCTCAGGATATCTGCTCAACACATCATCTTCCCATACATCAAGACTTGGCAATGGTGATATCTCTTTTTCAGTTAACTTTTCCATATCGTAAACATTTTATTAATAATAAAAAACCTTCTGTTGAAACCCTATACCAAAAAACATCAATCAAGTATCGGGTTATAATTTAAATTGAGGCAGCATTTAAATGCAACCGTTAGTTTATAATGATTAAATTTTGATAAAAAAAACGGTGCTTTTATATTAAATACGATATTTATTTACGTAAACGATTAAGTTAAACCAAAGCTAAAAGCCGAACGCTCAAAGCTAAAAGCTTTTAAAATCGATATTAGAAAGGTTAATGCCTTTATCTGAAATGAATCAGTAATTTATCTAATTATCTCCTGAGGATCTTAGATTTACTTTTCCCCGGAATCTGAGTGTACCTGATCAAAGATTTGGTTACCCCATCAAGCACAATCACCGGCAGTGATTTAACCTGTGGTATTTTAAGACCGCTAATAAGCAGTCCGTTCACATCATGAAATACACTGGCAGCTCTGAAATCGTCACCAAGGCAGCTGAGGGTTACATTTTTAAAAGTTATCCCTTCTGCATGCCGTGTGTAAAAACCCCAGGCAGGCAACTCGCCAAACATCGAAAACTCGGGGTAATCATGCGGGTTTTCGGGGATCTTTGTCAGCGAATCGAGGCTAACATGTGCTATAGCCTTACTGGCATCGCCGTGGTACACTATCTTAATATTTTCAAGTGTTACATTTTTAACAGGATGTCCCGGCAACCCGGCAATTGATGAAGGAAAAGTATTATGGTTTCCCTTAACTAAAGGGCCTTCCATCGGGTAACCTTTATCGGGTTTACCTTTTGGCACATCAACAGTTACATTATTGATGCGGATGCCATCGATGCGGCTTACCACAGTATCTTTATTGCGATGACCGAGGCGAATAAAAATGGCATTGCCCGTATTTACCGCATTAATGTTACTGATATCAATATCCTCCATTACGCCACCATCAACACATTCCAAAGCAATAGCCGACCGGTAGGTATCGTAAATTTTCACATCTTTTATGGTTATCTTTTTAAAACCTCCACGCGAGGCCGTGCCAAATTTGATCCCGCTTGCGCTTGACCGAATAGTGCAGTTTGCTACATAAATATTTTCGCAACTGCTGTTCCTGTCGCTTGATTTCAGGCAGATGCCATCATCATCAGCATTAAAAAAGCTATTGGTAAGCTTCACGTTTTGGCAATCAACTAAATCAATACCATCATTATTCCAATAAGTATTGCTTTCAACTTTTATGCTGTCAATAACCAGGTCGCGGCATTTGGTATAATCCTGCACCCACACCAGGCCATTTTTCATCGTTACACCTTTTATTAGTACGTCGGTACAGTTAGAGAAATGGATCAGTTTAGGCCTGTTTGGTTCCTCGGGCTGGGTTTGCCCCCACGGGTTTTCTTTTTGCCATAATGAATCCCTTAATTTACCCGCTTTCAGCATAGCAAAAACATCTTTTAGCAATTCTTCCCCGTTTCCATCAATTGTTCCCTTGCCCGTTATGGCAATATGCTGCAGATTGTTGGCTGCTATCAATGGCGCTGCATGGCCTTCACCAAAATCAATTCTTTTCGCGCTGCTCAGCAACACGGCGTTTTCAGCCAGATTCAGGGTAACGTTTGATTTCATGCTGATACCAGCCGTCAAAAACTTGCCGGCTGGTACATATACTGTACCGCCTCCCTGTATACTTGCGTTATCAATAGCCTTTTGAATGCTGATGGTATTGTTGGTAATACCATCGGCTTTGGCGCCATAATCGGCAATGTTAAATACTTTTTGCTGGGCATAACCGGCAAACGGTGTTATGAGCAAGGCTAAAAAATAAAGACTTTTCATTATATTATTATTAAGAAAGCTTTTTAAGCAGGTTTATCGCTTTTCAAATATGTAACAACAAGCGTTTAATTGTACATTAAACACCTAAACTATTAAACTTTCAACTTAAATATCGGCACCAACGTACTTTTATTTACGTAAACGTTTACATAAAGTAAATCTCGTCGATAATAATCGTTATCAAACTTGCGCATTATTACAATACGTTAATGTATTAAACAATGCTTTTGGTTTAAATCAATTTTATATCTTTGCCCCTGTCTGCTCCCGTAGTTCAATGGATAGAATTATGGTTTCCGGTACCATCGATATGAGTTCGAATCTCGTCGGGAGCACAAAAGGGACTTGCAAGTTGTGAGTCTTTTTTTTATACAAAGAAATTTGCATAGCTATAGCTTCACTAATTCTCTTTCATCCCCGGATATTGGTCAAAAAGAGCTTTTAGCTTTTGGGCCATTTCAGGGTATTCTTTTATCACATTAGTACGCTCGCTGGGGTCATAGGCCAGGTTAAACAATTCTGTTTTCGCAGGTAGTGGCGAACCCGCTACGCTGCCAACGTTGTTATTTGCTTTCACTTCACGATATTTCCAATCGCCCAATCGCACAGCCTCGCAAACGCTGTTGTTATAATAGTAAATAGGTCTGTGTTCGGGGTGTTTAGGCGCTTTGCCCGTTAATACATCGGCTATCGACTGCCCGTCCAGGGTACGGCCTTTCGGTAGTGGGGCGCCAGTCCAATTAGCAAGTGTAGGCAACAGATCCAGGTTGCTCATCATGCTGGTAATGCTTGCGCCAGCCGGGGTATGATTTTTCCAATAAACGATGAATGGCTCGCGTACACCGCCCTCGTATGTTAATCCCTTACTACCGCGAAAAACTCCGGCTGTACCCGCATCCCAATGCTTGGTAGCGCTATCGCCCAGCATCCGGTCTGGAAAATCTATCCACGGACCATTATCGCTCGAAAACATGAATATCGTATTATCGGCCAGTCCCTGCTTTTCAAGTTCTGCCCAAACCTGGCCAAGGCTTTCATCCAATTGTTCAACCACATCACCCAGGTGCCCGCCATCGCTTCTATTTTTATTTTTTGCCGATGAAGCAAAGGCTACCGGTAAATGCGGCATGTTGTGAGCGAGGTACAGAAAGAATGGTTTATCACTCTTCTTTTGCTCTTTGATAAAGCAGATCGCTTCGCGTTGATATAGCTCAATCAGGGATGAATCGGCAGGTTTTAAGATTTCCGGTTTATGATTGCGGAATACTTTAATGGTTGTATCTGTTTTAACATAAGGCGAACGATAATCATGGCTGTACAGCAAGCCATAGTATGAATCAAAACCCTGCGCCATGGGGTGGTTATAAGCTGCATGATCGCCCAGGTGCCATTTACCTATCATGGCGGTTTTATAGCCAATTTGCTTCAGCATTTCGGCAATGGTAACTTCCTGATCAGGGATCCCAAGCGATGAACCGGGCCCTATAGGGTAAGGCAAATTCATCCTTGAAGCATAACGCCCCGTAAGTAATGAAGCCCTCGAGGGCGTACAGGTTGGGCTGCTCACCACGTAATTGGTTGCCCTAACCCCTTTTTGCGCCATCTTATCTAAAAACGGCGTACGGATCACCGGGTTGCCATAGCAACTTAAATCGGAGTACCCCATATCATCGGCTAATACAAAAATGATATTAGGTAATTGCTTTTTTTGTGCCGAAGCCGGTGCAATTAAAAATATAAAAGCCAAACGGAAAAGGCCTTTGCAGGTTAATTTGGTTAGATGTTTCATTACCCCGTGAAAATAGTTTTTATAACGGACGACCGTTAAAGATAACTTAACTTTTACAATAGGGAATGACAGCTATTCCTTATCAGCCTTCCTCAACATTTCCCTATGCTCTTTGCCCCATTTTATCATCTCCAAAATGATGCCGCCAAAACTCCGGCAGTACTCTGTCGATTCATACTCAATTAAAACCGGCGAAGTTGGCGTTACGGTACGTTTAACAAGCTTGTTCATTTCCATGGTTTTCAGCTCGCGCGACAACATACGCGTGGTGATGCCGGGAATGCTCCGCTCAATTTCCCGGAAACGTTTGTTTCCATTACAAATGGAATTAATAATTGGCAGTGTCCATTTACCACCAATAACATACATGGTATCTTGTAAAGCCTGCCGCTCATCGGCATGATTACGTTGGTGTGACGTTATTCCCCCTTCCATACTGGTATACTCTGTGTAACTGGTTACAAAATTATACCAATTCCAATATACTTTTGCATCAAAAAATAAAATACCATGTCGAAAACAGTTTTTATAACCGGAACCAGCAGCGGACTGGGCAAATTAACCGCTAAACATTTTGCACAACAAGGCTGGAATGTAGCTGCTACCATGCGCACCCCCGAAAAGGAAACCGAACTAATACAATATCCTAATATCAAAATATTTAAATTGGATGTTACCAACCTTGAGCAGGTAAAAACAGCAACCGAACAGACAATAGCCGCTTTCGGCAAAATTGATGTTGTGGTGAATAATGCAGGTATGGGCACATATGGTGCACTGGAGCTTGCCAAAGAAGAAGATATCGACTGGCAATTCGCTGTGAACGCCCGCGGCCCTATTAATATCATCCGTGCCTTCCTGCCTCATTTCAGGGAAAATCAAGGAGGTATGTTCATCAACATCAGCTCATTTATGGGTATTACTACTGCTGTACCGCTCGGCTCTTTGTACAACATGTCGAAATTTGCGCTGGAGGGCCTTACCGAAGGGCTCTATTATGAACTAAAGCCGCTTAATATTCAGTTAAGGCTGATAGAGCAGGGCGGTTCAAAGGGCAACAACTTTGTTGAAAGCGTGGTTTGGAACCAAAACCCGGATATAACCGTTTATGACGAACTCACCAACAAACTGCAAAACCTGATGGGCTCACGCGATGAATCCCAGCTTGATGATCCGATGCTTATTGTTAACGCTATTGATGATCTTGCTACCGGTAAAAGCAACAAGTTCCGTACCGTGGTAGGTGATATGGGTAACATGCTGATGAACATGCGCAGCTCCATGCCTATTGAGGAATATATGGAGAAAATGAGCAGCTTCTTTTAAGAACCATGATTTGTAGGATTTTAGGATTTCTTGATACTTGAATCTCTGCAATCGAGAAATCCTTTAATCAAAAGAATCATGGTTTAAGAGTTATGGGATTGCTTGATAGTTAGATCAATTCATCCGGAAATCCTCTAATCAAGCGCATCAAGGTCGAGCTTTTCAACAAAGCAACTTGAGCTTTTTAACAAAACGCGACGCGGCCTGTCAGCCTAACTTTGTGTTATCAAAATAAAGATAAGAAAATGAAAAAAGTATGGTTTATAACAGGCAGCGCCCGCGGATTAGGCCGCAGCCTTACAGAAGCAGTTTTAGCAACAGGCGACAATGTTGCCGCTACAGCACGCAACCCCGAACAATTGAAAGAGCTGGCAGATAAATATTCCGGCCAGGTATATCCGATAAAATTAGATGTTACCGATTACCCGGCAGTACATAAAGCCGTTGCCGATGCGGTAACCCACTTTGGCAAAATTGATGTATTGGTAAACAATGCCGGTTTCGGTATCATTGGCGCCGCCGAAGCGTTCACTGATGAGCAGGTACGCAGTCAGCTGGAAACAAATCTGTATGCTCCTATCGAAATCACCCGCGCAGTTTTGCCTTATATGCGCAAGCAGCGTTCGGGCCGTATTTTACAGATCAGCTCGGTTGGTGGTCGCGTTGGTAATGCAGGTTTAAGCATGTACCAGGCAGCTAAGTTTGGTTTGAGCGGCTTCACCGAAGCTTTAGCTAAAGAAGTAAAACCACTTGGCATATTAGTTACAAGTGTTGAGCCGGGAGGATTCCGTACCGATTGGGCCGGCGATTCGATGAGCTACGCACCAAAGGTTGAAGGCTATGAACAAACTGTTGATGCTCGTGCCGATTATTTATCGAGCGGTAAATTTGTTCCTGTAGGTGACCCTGAAAAAGCAGCGAAGGTAATGGTTGATCTTGTTGAACATCCAGAGCCTCCTATACACTTGGTATTGGGTAGCGAAGCCGCCGGTTTATTAAAAGCTGCCGATGAAGCACGCAAAGCCGAATTTGAAAAATGGCTACCCGTTACAACTTCGACTGATCATGCCGAAGCGGAAGATTTTCTGAATACGGAATTTGGGAAATCAATAACAGCTCAAAAAGCATAATATAATTTCCTTTCCAGGCGGTCCTGTCCCCACGGCCGCCGTTTTTTTCCGCGGTGTATGCCCCGATGTCACAAGTATGCGACGGGCGTGAGGACACGCCCTTGGGGATATGTAGAAATATTATATAAATTTGAGCAACATGCCTTTGTCAAATCCAAAAACATCGCCTCGCATATTTTACTCCTGCTACTCGCATGTAAGCAGAGCGGGCGAACAATTTATTGCCGACCATATATTTGGCTATATCCTTTCTGGCGATTCGGAACTTTACGTTAATGGCAAAAACTATTATTTTAAACAGGGCGACTACCGTTTTTTGAAGCGGAACGAACTGGCAAAATTTGTAAAGCATCCACCCGCAGGGGGCGAGTTCAAAACCATAACCATCGGTATGGATCAGGCCACCCTGCAAAGTATGAGTATCGAACTTGATTTGCATGCAGATGTACCATACAGCGGCGAAAGCGCACTCTTCCTGAAACCTAATGAGCTGTTCAGCAACTACATCAAATCGTTAAGCCCCTATATGGATAAAAGCAGCGATGAGATCAATCCTGCCCTTACCTTGCACAAGGTAAAGGAAGCTGTGATGATATTGCTTGAAACCAACCCGGCGCTCAAGAACATCCTGTTTGATTTCAGCGAACCTGGCAAAATAGACCTGCAGGCCTTCATGAACCAAAACTATCGTTTCAATGTCGATTTAAACCGCTTTGCCTATTTAACCGGTCGCAGCCTGGCAACATTTAAGCGCGATTTTGAACGGATCTTTAATATATCACCCAACCGCTGGATCCAGCAGCAACGATTAAAGGATGCTTATTTCCTGATCAAAGAAAAGAAACACAAAGTATCAGATGTTTATATGGATGTGGGCTTTAAAGACCTCTCCCACTTTTCCTTCGCCTTTAAAAAAGCTTATGGAGTAGCGCCGTCAGCAGTTTGAAGTCTGAAGTCTTGAGCCTTAAGTCATAAGTCTCAAATGCCATAAAAGTCGAAAGTCTTAAATCAGGAGTTCGTTTTGAGCTCCTGACTTAAGACTTTCGACTTTAAACTTAAGACTTTAAATTACACGTTAAACCTGAAGTGCATGATGTCGCCATCCTGCACAATGTAGGTTTTGCCTTCAACGCCCAGCTTGCCGTTTTCTTTGATCACAGCTTCAGAGCCATTGAATTTCACAAAATCTTCGTATTTAATTACTTCGGCGCGAATAAACCCTTTTTCAAAATCGGTATGGATCACGCCTGCCGCCTGCGGTGCAGTGAAACCCTGGGTAATAGTCCAGGCGCGTACTTCCTGTACACCGGCAGTAAAATAAGTTGCCAAATTTAATAAGCGGTAAGCAGCTTTAATCAGTTTGTTAACGCCCGATTCGGTAAGACCAAGGTCATCCAAAAACATCTGGCGTTCTTCGTAAGTTTCCAGTTGTGAAATTTCAGATTCAATTTGGGCTGAGATGATCAGCACTTCAGCGTTTTCATCTTTAACAGCTGCTTTTACTTTTTCAACATAAGCATTACCGGTACTTACCGAACCTTCATCAACATTACAAACATATAATACCGGTTTAGCGGTAAGCAGCCAAAGGTCGGCTACATATTCTTTATCTTCTTCCTCAACAGGGGCGGTGCGGGCCGATTTACCTTCCAGCAGGTGGTTTTTATAAACGGTTAACACCTCAAAGGTTTTTTTGGCCTCTTTGTCGCCGCCGGTTTTAGCCATCTTTTCAACTTTCTGGATCTTTTTCTCTATAGATTCAAGGTCCTTTAGCTGCAGCTCAGTATCAATAATTTCTTTATCGCGGATAGGATCAACCGAGCCATCAACATGGATCACATTATCGTTATCAAAGCAACGTAATACGTGGATGATAGCATTGGTAGCGCGAATATTCGCCAAAAACTGGTTACCTAAACCTTCGCCTTTGCTGGCCCCTTTAACCAGGCCGGCAATATCAACTATCTCTATAACGTTTGGTACAATTGATTTTGGCTGTACTATTTCGGTAAGCTTTGTTAAGCGCTCATCCGGCACTGTAATTACACCCACGTTTGGCTCAATAGTACAAAACGGAAAATTAGCCGCTTGTGCCTTAGCGTTTGATAAGCAATTAAAAAGTGTCGATTTACCCACATTCGGCAAACCTACTATACCACATTGTAAACCCATGTTTGTTTTTATCTAATTTATATTACAGTTCATGGTTAATGGTTCATAGATCATAGCTTAAAAATCTTCTTAAATTATACTTAAAAGGCTATGAACCATGAACAATAGGCCATGGACTAAAAAGCGCAAAGATAACAGAAAATTTTGCCTTGTAATTTGAAAAAATAAACGACTTTTGCGCACGGAAAAAAGAAGCTAAAATATTAAAACACCGATGTAAAAAGGAGGGCCTATATATGGAAGAAATGGTTGAGCAAATAGAATTGTTGCTGGAAAAACAAGACGATACCCAATTACAGGAATATTTGAACAACCTCAACATATCGGATGTTGAAGAACTGATTGGTGAACTTCCTGAACATGGCCCCAAATTCATCGAAACGCTTTCGCTTAACCGCGCGGTTAACGTGTTCCGGATCCTTGAGTTCCCGGTGCAGGAGCGGATCATCAAAAAACTTTCGGGCCAAAAGCTTGAAGACCTGATCAATGAACTTCCTCCCGACGATCGCACAGCGCTTTTCAGCGAATTGCATGGCGACGCCGTTCAAAAACTTATCCAAAAACTTTCACGCGAAAACCGTGAGGAAGCTTTAAAACTTTTAGGTTACGAAGAAGAGAGCGTTGGTCGCCTGATGACGCCCGACTATATCGCCGTTAAACGCACCTGGGATGTAAGCCGTGTCCTTTCGCATATTCGCCGGTATGGTAAAAACTCAGAGACCATCGATGTTATCTATGTAATTGATGAGCACGGTGTTTTACTTGATGATATCCGAATCCGTGAGATCTTATTGGTAAAGCCCGAAACCAAGGTGAGTGAGCTAATGGACGGTCGTTTGATTTCCCTTAGCGCCAGTGATCCGCAGGAAGAAGCAATCAACATTTTCAGGATGAATAACCGCACCGCCCTGCCGGTTGTTGATCATAATAACGTACTGCTTGGCATAGTAACAGTTGACGACATCCTTTGGATAGCTAACGAAGAATATACCGAAGATATCCAGAAAATAGGTGGTACCGAAGCACTGGATGAACCTTATTTGGACATCAACCTTTTTAAACTGGTAAAAAAACGCGTAGGCTGGCTTATCATTTTATTTTTAGGTGAGATGCTTACCGCTACCGCTATGGGTTATTTTGGCGATGAGATCTCCAAAGTAGTGGTGCTGGCCTATTTTATCCCGCTAATTATTTCGAGCGGAGGTAACAGTGGTTCGCAGGCCTCAACCCTTATTATCCAGGCTATGGCACTGGGCGAAGTTACCGTTACCGACTGGTGGCGGGTAATGCGCCGGGAAATCCTGTCGGGGCTGATGCTTGGCGTTTGTTTAGGCCTGATAGGCTTTCTACGCATAGCGGCCTGGAGCATGTTCAGCAATATTTATGGCCCGCACTGGATGCTGGTTGGCTTTACAGTAGGCGCGTCCCTTATCGGTATTGTTTTATGGGGATCATTATCAGGTTCGATGCTGCCGCTTTTGCTTAAAAAACTTGGCGCCGACCCTGCTACCTCATCGGCTCCGTTTGTAGCCACCCTGGTAGATGTTACCGGGTTGATCATTTACTTTACCATAGCAGTACTATTTATGAGGGGCATATTATTGTAACCCTCGCTTTCAAATAAATATAACACACGCAAAAAGCCCTGCTTCCAAATAAGAAGCAGGGCTTTAATTATTTTTAGTTTAGTATTGTTCTGTAGTAGTTAGATCTCAAACGAAAAATCTTCGTCGGCAGATGCCCTGGCAATTTCAGGGTTCTCGCTATACTCATAGCGTTTTTCAACTACCTCCTGGTTTGATTTGATATAATCGATGGTATCTTTCAAACCTTCGGCAAACTTTTCAAAGTCTTCTTTATATAAAAAGATCTTGTGTTTTACAAACACCCCATCTTCCAAACGTTTTTTGCTTTCAGTAATAGTAACATAATAATCGTTTGAACGGGTTGCTTTTACATCAAAAAAATAGGTTCGCTTCCCGGCTCTCACCTTCTTTGAATAAACCTCTTCACGCTCTCTATTGTCAAAATCTCCCATATATATTTACCTGTAATTAGTTTTGGTTGGCATAAATATAAATAAATTTTCAAAGTGCAAGTATTTTATTCGTTATTATTGAGTTTTTTGAAACAAAAGTGTCATTTTTTTGTGTGGATGAGCAATTCACAGAGTTGTGAAAAGAAGAGTACACACAAGTTCATCTCCCTTAACCCCTTAACTGGCGCAAGTTTTGCGGGTTTGGCTGTGCGGAGGCTAACTTGGGCCATCTGGAGGTTGCTGGAATGCTCAATGTGCTCATTCGTTATGCGTCCTGCTCTTCTTCCAGTAATTGTTTTTCGTAAAGCTCAAAGTAGGTACCTTTAAGCTGCATGAGGTATGTATGGTTACCCTGCTCAACAATTTCGCCGTTATCCATTACCAGGATCTTGTCGGCATTTTTTATGGTGGAAATGCGATGGGCTATGATGATGCTTGTTTTATCCTGCATTACCCGGCCAAGGTTATTCAGGATTTCCTCTTCAGTACGGGTGTCAACTGCCGAAAGACAATCATCAAAGATCAAAACCTGCGGATGCTTAAATATGGCGCGCGCAATGGATACACGCTGTTTTTGCCCACCCGATAAGGTAACGCCGCGTTCGCCAATAAGTGTTGTAAAACCTTCTTCCAGCTCAATAATATTATTGTACACCGCGGCATCTTTGGCAGCCTGCTCAACAACCGGCATGTTTAGTACATCGGCGCTAAAAGCAATATTATTGGCTATGGTATCCGAAAACAGGAAAACCTCCTGCGGTACAAAACCTATCTGCGAGCGGTAGTTTTCAAGACTCAACGATTTTATCGACCGGCCGTCAATGGTGATCTTCCCGCCTGTAGTATCGTACATACGCATTACGAGGTTAGCAATAGTTGATTTACCCGAACCCGTACGACCTATGATTGCCAGCATCTGCCCCGGTTCAACTGTAAAGGAAACATTCTTTAAAGCCTGGATACCTGTATCAGGATAAATGAATGATACATCATCAAACTTAATCAATCCCTCAACATGGTGGTTTTCTGCAAGCGGCGAAATGATCTCTGGCTTTTCATGCAAAAATTCATTGATGCGCTTTTGCGAAGCTGCAGCCCGCTGCACCAGCGAGGTTACCCAGCCCAGTGAAATAACCGGGAACGACAGCATATTGAGGTAAACAATAAACTCGGCAATATTGCCCGGGGTAATGTTACCTTTTATTACTTCCACACCACCAACGTACATGGTTATTACGTTACTCAGGCCTACCAGCAATAACATAATGGGGAAAAACAGCGCCTGTACTTTGGCCAGCTCCATGGAGTGCACTTTATAGTCTTCGCTCTCCTTTGCAAAGTTTTCGCGCACAAAGCCTTCGCGCACGTATGACTTGATCACCCTGATGCCCGAAAAATTTTCCTGCACAAAGCTGGATAAACCGGAAAGCCTCTCCTGGATCATCTCACTGCGGTGATTGATAATATTGTTTACATAGTAAATAACACCAGCCAAAATAGGCAATGGCAATACCGAAAAAATGGCAAGTTGTACGTTTACTGTAAGCATGGCATATATCACCATAACAAACAATACTACGGTATTGATGGAGTACATAATCCCCGGCCCAAGGTACATGCGCACGCGGCTTACATCCTCGGTTACCCGGTTCATTAAATCTCCGGTGTTGTGGCGGCGATAAAAAGCCAGTGAAAGTTCCTGGTAGTGGTTATAGATCTCGTTCTTTAAATCGTACTCGATATGGCGAGACATGAGGATGATGGTTTGCCTCATAAAAAACAGGAACAGCCCCCTAAGCAAGGCCAGCACCAATACCAGCGTACCAAACAGAAACAAGCTGGTACCGAAAATGTCATAAATAAAACTCTGCCTGTCGAAACCCGAAAAAAGCTGGTAGGCTCCGATGTTTTCGGTAACCAGGTCAAAAGCTACACGGATAACCTGCGCCGGCAGCACACCAAAAACATTGGATATAATTACAAACAACACGCCCGGAATAAGTCGCCAGCGGTATTTGTAAAAAAACTTATTAAGGTATGCGAGGTCTTTCATTTATTATAGTCCGGAAGCCGGGAAGTCGGAAAAGTCCGCAAATCCTGACATAATGATCAAAAGTATTAAAATTTGGGGAGAGTGATGGAATGGAAAAGTCGGCCGGATGTAAGAAAGTTATATTGATACATCTGTTACAATCCCATCGGTGTTCAATTTTTAAAAGTGTGAACACTTGCATATTTTTCTAAAATAAACACCATTGATAATCAATAAGCTACAAGCAACACAAACGTCCTTAAAAGTCCAATTGAACACACACATCCTAATAATCAATCAGTTACAAAATCAAGAAATAAAAAGTTGAACACTCGTTTTTTAAAAATTGAACACTGACGGGATCCTGTCAGTATGATCAGTCCTTTTTAGTCAATCGCTTATCAAAAGTAAAGGGTTGCACATCACTTATTTTCAGCCGGGAGACATCCGGGTGCAATGGATTTATCAACACATTTTTAGCAAGAGGATCGATAACACTCGGAATATAAAGCAGCAGCGCGCTTTTTGACGTAAGCCATGCATTACCTATTCTTTTTAATATCACCGGTGCCGGATAATTATTCCAGCCGGCAGGCAATTGAGCCATCTCCAACTCTTCGCTACCGGTTGTATCCGGCACAATAATACGCATGATCACGAGATCGTTATGAATTTCTTCGGCTTGCAGGTGCACCAATACTTCCAGGATAGCTGTTGATGAATTTACAGAGCCATATATCACCGGGATATGGTCATGCCAGCGGGCCGATGACAACAAACCTCCCCTGCCCGACAAGTCGTGTGCATATTTTTCCCTTGTAATACGATAAAGGATCATGAGTAAAACCCATATTCTATTTGCGAAAGCACATCGTTTACCATCCTTAAGCCTTCACTGGTATCAAGCAACTCTAAAGGTTGTTTATCTCCCAATGCCATATTTGGCCGCATCAGCCATTTATCAACAGTAGCTGCATCACCTAAAATATCAAGCCCGCGAGTATAAACACGCGTAAACTCATAAAGAAAGTTTGATTGCTCGGGCGATAAGCGGTCGTCCTGCCCATAGCGGTTAAGTTGCCTGGTACTGATATGAAGTATATTAGAAAGCTGCGCCCTGGAAACATTAGTTTTTTCTAAAATACTATCGATAGCCCGCCTTGGTATTCCGCTTCTGATACAATCAATTACATTGCTATCCATATCGCACTTCATATTGCTTTTAACGTAATCTTCCGGGAAAAGAAAAGAAAAAACATACCACGCATCCGGCGACCCAATTTTAAGATCAGCTATATTTAATTTCTTCGGATGACTAGCTATCTCTGCCATAATGTCTACCAATATACAGACAAATGTCTCAAATTCAAAATTTGTTTTTATAATCTTACTGTAATCATAAAACTTAAATACCCCGTTAATAGCTGCTCATAATTATTTAATAATCATTTCATACCTGCTCCTCACTTAATATCTTTGCCAGTATTAAAAAAAACCTCTACTTTTGTGCGCTTAAAGACATTTACTTATAGTACTAATGCCTGAACAACATCCACCGGAATCTATATTTAGCCAACTTGACGCTTTCGGGCACAAGAAAGTTGTTTTTTGTACCGATCCTGACACCCATCTGAAAGCTATTATCGCAATCCATAATACAACGCTTGGCCCTGCTTTTGGCGGCGTACGTATGTGGGCCTATAAAACCGAAGGCGATGCCCTTAACGATGTATTGCGGTTAGCCAAAAGCATGACCTACAAGGCAGCGATAACCGGTCTTAACCTCGGCGGCGGTTATTCGGTGATCATAGGTGATTCGCGCCAGGATAAGAACGAGGCTTTACTGCGTAAATTTGGCCGGTTTATCAAAAACCTTAACGGCGAATTTATCGCGGCCGAAGATGTAGGCACCAATCCGCGGGATATGGAGTACATTAAAATGGAAACCAACCATGTCACCGGCGCCCCTGAAAACATCGGCGGCAGCGGCGACCCTTCGCCAATAACCGCGCTGGGCGTTTTGATGGGCATTAAGGCTTGTGTGAGGGAAATGTACGGCAGCGACAGCTTAACAGGCAAATCGGTTATTGTACAGGGCATTGGCCATGTGGGCGAAAACCTGGTACGCCTGCTTAGGGACGAAAATGTAAAAGTTTACGCCAGCGATATTAATGAGGAACGCGTAAGCCAGATCTCTAAAAAGTATGGCGCGCAACCGGTATCAAATAATAATATTTTTGATATCGATGCCGATATTTACGCCCCCTGCGCCATGGGCGGTACAGTAAATGATCAAACCATTGCCAAATTAAAATGCGGCATTATAGCCGGATCGGCCAATAACCAGCTGCTTGACGAGAGTGTGCACGGGCAAATGCTGCTTGATAAAGGTGTGCTTTTTGCCCCCGATTATGTGATCAACGCGGGCGGTATTATTACCGGTTATTCGGAGTTGATGAATTTCAATAAAAAGCGTACCTTACAGCTTACAGAAAATATTTACGAAGCTACGCGCAATGTGTTAAAGCTGTCAAAGGCCGAAAATATTCCAACCATTAGCGCGGCCAATAAAATAGCCGAAAAACGCATTGAAGACATCAGAAAAGTAAAATCATCCTATTAAAACAATTAATTTTTATATAAACCGTTTGCATAAGCAAACCAAATCGTTCTTACAAAAATGTTAAACAGAAGGCACCTCCGGGTAAAGGTATTACAGGCACTGTACGCGTATCATCAATCAGACACGAAAGATGTTAAGCTATTCGAGAAAAACATGCTAAACAGCATTGACCAGGTTTACGAAATGTATATCTGGATGCTATCATTAATTAATGAAGTAGTAAGTTTTGCCGCGAACGACGCGCAGGAACGCGCCAACAAACACCTCCCTACCGCCGATGACTTAAATGCAAACCTAAAGATCCTCACCAACAGGTTTATCCTGAGCCTGAACGATAATAAGGAATACATTACAGCCTGGAAAAAGTACAAAGTTGACTGGACCTTTGAGCCCGAACTTGCAAAATCACTTTTCATTATCCTTAAAAACTCGCCCGAGTATGCCGAGTATCTTGCCAAAACAGGCGATACATTGCAAACAGACAAGGATATCATCAAATTCATTTTCAAAAAAGTTATCCTCAAATCATCATTAGCCGAGCAGGTTTTTGAAGACAGGTTTATTTTTTGGCCTGTTGATAAAGACGTGCTGCAGGCGCTTATTGCCAAAACGTTCAAAAACTTTTCGCACGATGATTACAAGCTTAACCAGCTTGCCGAAATTACCGGCAACTGGGTTGAGGACCGTGAGTTTGTGGTAAACCTGTTTCAGCAAAGCATCAGGTACAATGAGGCCTACCATGAGCTGATAGCCGCCAAAACCCAAAACTGGGAGCCCGAGCGTATTGCCATGATGGATACCCTGTTAATGAAAATGGCTATAACCGAGTTTATTAACTTTAATTCTATCCCGGTTAAGGTTACTATAAACGAGTACCTTGAAATATCAAAAGAGTTTAGCACGCCTAAGAGTAATTCATTTATAAACGGTATCTTGGACAAGATTTTAATAGAGCTTAAAGCCGAAAACAAAATCAAAAAGATAGGCCGTGGCTTAATAGAATAATATTAAAAAATGAAAAAACTATTTTTAAGCTTAGTAGCAGCGGGCATGTTATTATCGGCCTGCAATAGCAGTACAGCCGGTAATTCATCAACAACTACCGCTGATAGCGCCGCAAGTGCAGCCAACGCGCCGGTAGCTAAATTTGAAAAGGAGAGCCACGATTTCGGCAAGATCAAAGAAGGCGACAAGGTATCATACGATTTCAAGTTCACCAACACCGGTAAATCGCCGTTAATTATTACCAACGCGCGTGCTACCTGCGGCTGTACCACCCCTACCTGGCCAAAAGCCCCGGTTAAACCCGGCGAAAGCGGCGTGATCAGCGTTACTTTTAACAGCGCCGGTAAAAGCGGTTTACAGGATAAACAAATAACCGTTACAGCAAACACCCAGCCCGCCGAAACCATGGTACATTTAATTGGCGAGGTTTTAAAAAAATAACAATTAATTTAAACAAATGATAGCTACTATTTTATTACAGGCTTCAAGCGGCGGCTTAGGCAGCTACGGTTCATTAGTACCAATGGTACTGATCATCGTGGTGTTTTACTTCTTTATGATCCGCCCGCAGGTTAAAAAGCAAAAAGATCAAAAAAAATACGTTGAAGAACTTAAAAAAGGCGACAGGGTTATAACTACAGCCGGCATCCACGGTCGTATTGTCGATTTAAACGAAACCACATTTTTGGTTGAGGTTGAAAACGGCAAGATCCGCTTTGATAAATCGGCCATATCGCTTGATGCATCAAAAGCATTGAATACACCGGCGGTTGAGAAGAAAGCGTAATTGAGCTTAAAGCATAAAGCTAAAGGCCGAAAGCTAAAACAACCTTAGTTTAAACTAAAGGGAAACGCTTAAAGCCGAAAGCAAAATATACTTATAAATAAAACAGCAAAAGCTGAAGGTTAAGAAATGAGCAATACATTTTTCGGCTTTCAGCTTTTAGCATTAAGCCTTCAGCTTAAAATATGGCAATAGTAAAATTATCGGCAACAGAACGCAGGCGGCTCTCGGTATTTTTTACCTGTTTGTCGCTGGCTATCATTGCCTGGATTTTTACTACCCTTTCCGATCCGCTTCCGTATAAGGTAAAAAAGGTTTTAACTTTTAAAAACGCTCCGCAAAGGCGGGCTTTTCATTCGCTGCAGCCCGATACTGTTGATGCAACTATACAGGGTACCGGCTGGCAAATGCTGTTCTCCAGGCTCAACAGTGATAATAAGCCACTAACTGTTGACCTCCGCTCGCTCGAAACCCGCAATTATGTGGTTATCGACAGCACGCAGCTCAAGCAGATGAATATGGGGAAAGATCCGGCTAACCGCGTTTCATCCATTGACCCGGATACGCTTTATTTTGATTTCAGTAACCGCCTTATCAAAAAGGTCCCCGTTCAGCTTACCATGGGCGTTAGCTATCAAAAGCAATTTGCCGTATCGGGTAACATAACGGTGAGGCCTGCTTATGTTACCGTGAGCGGCCCTGTTGAACGCCTGAAGCAGATCACCTCGTGGAAAACAGACTCGCTTAAATTCAGTAATGTTAATGAAACCATTAATACCAGGGTTAACTTAAAGCCCAGCAATGAGGGCAACCTGAATGTTTATCCCCGCTCGGTACAGGCTATTGTGCCGGTTGATGAATTTACCGAGAAAACGCTGGAGATCCCCGTAAAGCTGATTAACAACAACAGCTACTATAACGTAAAAGTGTTTCCGCAAAAAATTAAAGTCACTTTTACTACGTCTTTAAGCCGGTATGCCGATATTGATGAAGACCTGTTTGAAGCCGTTGCCGATCTTAATCTTTGGCGCGATAAGGGTTATACGGCCCTGCCGGTAAAACTTATCCATATGCCTCCCTTTTGTAAAGTGGTAAGAATATTTCCTGCCAATATTGATTTCTACATAAAAAAATAATGCTTAAAATAGGTTTAACCGGTAATATAGGCAGCGGCAAAACAACCGTTGCCCAGGTGTTTGAATTACTTGGCATCCCTGTTTTTTATGCCGATGACGAAGCCAAAAAAGTAATGGTTACCGACCATGTGCTTATTGATGGTATTAAACAAACCTTTGGCGCACAGGCTTATTTTGATGATGGCAGCCTGAACCGCAAATATATATCGGGGATAGTTTTTAACAATAAAGCCGAACTTGAAAAGCTTAACGCCCTGGTACATCCTGCCGTGTTCAGGGCTTTTGATAGTTTTGACCAACTGCACAAAGATGCTCCCTACGTGATCCGGGAAGCGGCTATTTTGTTTGAAAGCGGCTCATACAAAATGTGCGACAGGGCCATCATGATCACCGCCCCGCTTGAAGCCCGCATTGCCCGCGTTATGGAACGCGACGGCATTAGCCGGGCCGATGTTGAAAGCCGCGAGGCCCGCCAGCTATCGCAGGAGGAAAAACTGAAACTGGCCAATGATGTAATTGTTAACGACGGTAAACAGCTGGTTATACCCCAGGTACTGGCCTTGCATGAACTGTATTTATCGCTCCCTCAGCATTAATGATACTTGACGATTTTGTTTCTTTTGACGAAAAAGGGCTGTACTGCAAATACGGCGACTTTTATATCGACCCGCAACTGCCGGTAAAAACGGCTATAATATCTCATGCCCATGCTGATCATGCCATAAGTGGCAATACCAATGTTTACTGCACCCGCGCCACAGCAAGCATTATGCAGCTGCGGTATGACCGTACCGCCGCCAAAGTTTTTAACATAGCTGCCTTTAACCAGCCATTTGAAGTAGGCAGGGTTACGGTAACACTGATTCCGGCAGGGCATATGCTTGGTTCGGCACAAATACTGATGGAGTATGAAGGCGCAAGGTATTTATATACCGGCGACTACAAACTGCAACCTGATGCTACCTGCGAACCTATTGAATGGGTTACCACCGATGTGCTGATCACCGAAAGCACTTTTGCCAATCCTGATGTTATCCATCCTGATCCTGTTGCCGAAATCCGCAAAATCAATGATATCAAGAGTAACATTTTGCTTGGTGCTTATGCGCTGGGCAAAAGCCAGCGCTTAATCAACCTCATTACCGAATATGCGCCGCAAAAGAAGATTTTGGTACATCATAAAATAATGCCCATCAATGCCATTTATGAAAAGATGGGCTTCCATCCCGGCAAATACCAGATTTACGGACGCAAACTGATGAAGGTGCAGGACGAGTTTGTTTATATAGTGCCGCCCTTTACGTTCGACAGTTACATCAGGGCCACCGGTGTTAAACGCCTTTTTGCATCGGGATGGAAAAACCTGCAGGTTAATAACCAGGATACCCTCTTTATTTCCGACCATGTGGACTGGAACGATATCCTGCAAACCATCACCAACACCAGGCCTAAACAGGTGTGGACACTTCACGGTAAGGGCGAACATCTGAAAGCTTACTTTAAAGATGATATCTTTGTAAAAATTCTGAACTGATGTTGCAGGAAGGCATTGATTATTATATCAACGAAGATGGCAATTTCGTTTTTACCGAAGCCTATCATTTAAAGCGGGGCTATTGCTGTAAAAACAAGTGCCTGCACTGCCCCTGGGGCTATGGCAAGGTAAAATTGTCCGGAAATGGCACTGAATCAGACGGTAGCGATAAATAAATCAATGTTAAATTAAAAATAATTAAACATATTTGCATCCCATTCATTACTATTACTATGCGAATAGAAGACGAAATACAAAGTACCAATTTTGAAGACAACTACCACAAAGTGGCCATTAACGTGGCATACACGCAAGGTTGGCTGGCTAACTATTTTCGTTGTCATTTTGAAAAACATAATATTACCCAGCAGCAGTTCAATATACTGCGGATCCTGCGCGGCCAATACCCCAAACCAGCTACCATAAATTTATTGAAGGAAAGGATGATCGACAAGATGTCGGATGCATCGCGCATTGTTGACCGCCTTGTTCAAAAAGGACTGGTATCACGCTGCACCAACAATAAAGACAGGCGCGCCGTAGATATCCGCATCAGCGAAGAAGGCCTTGCAACCCTTTCAAAAATGGATGCCGAGTTTAAAACAAAAGAGATCCTGAGCAATAACCTCACCGAAGATGAAGCCGCAACCCTAAGTGACCTATTGGATAAAATGCGGGGATAGGTTTTGTTGAGGCGGCTTTAAAGGCGAAAGGGAAAAGGTGAAAGGTTTATTGTCCTGACTGTATTAATAAAAATCATGTAATTGCCAGCGTAACGTGGCAATGTTTTTCTTGCGCTCGTTTGAAACGAGCGCTTAATATGGTTTGGCGATTGTATCGCCGGTATTTACGTTACAAACGTAAGCCCACGTTAAACGCTCGTTACAAACGAGCGCAAGTTTCATATTTAGTTACGAAGCCTTAAACGCCGCTACTTCGTCTTTCAATATCGCCAACACTTCCGGCCTTACATTACCGAAGAAAGACACGCCCATCGCGCCATTTTTGAGCGCCACCTGTATACCCGTGCGGATTTCATCATCACTCTTAAAATCTGACAAATACAGGCCTGCATACAGTGGGAACCTTCCGGCCAGGAAATGCACACCTTCGGCAACGGCGTTGCCTATCCAGCTTACGCCCTCCTTGTAAAAGCCGTGATATATCATGGGGCAAATGCCGTCCATGTTCCAGTTTGTCCAGTCCTGCCTTACATTGCGGCGGGCTACTTCGGGTGTTGGGAATACCGCTGCAGTTATTTGTTTTTTATGCTGATGGGCAACAGTCGATATACCGTTAACCACCCGGGTTATGTTATTATACCTGAACAAGCGCCATGAAAGACTGGCTTCGGGGTATTGGATCTGATCGAGATCCTGGTTATATTCTTCTTTGAATTTGGCTTTACAAACCTCGCAATAGCAAAAATCATATTCGGGCAGCTCTTTGGTTTGCTCAATTTTATATTTATCCCAAAGGTTTACCGGTAACACAATATCGCAGTAACGCACGTAATCCAGGTGGATGCCATCGATATAATCTTTAGCCAAAATATCATCGACAGTTTTGGTTAAATACTCCTGTACTTCGGGGCGCGACGGGCAAAGCCAGCGATAATACTGCACATACGGCGGATGATCGGCACATGATTCGCCTTTGCGGTTTTTGCTGTACCATTCGGGCTTTTCAGTTACCAGTTCGGCACGGTTAAAAGTCCAGATCCAGCGGTGGGCCTCCAGGCCTTTAGCTTTAGCGGCACGGAAATGGCGCTCGCTGTCGTTCTCGAAAAATATGCCGGTAATACCCGACGCTTTGTAGGAAGCATAGCGGGTGGCCAGCTCATCATCAGTATCTTTTTGGTTAGGGTTGATCCATACCCAGTTTTTCATGGCTTTTTTCTTGCTGTTTTTGGCAGCTTCAACAGCGGCGTTGCTTACTAAGGGCAACTGGGCAGCCACGCCGGCCAGTAAACCGGCCTTTAAAAATTCACGCTTATTCATGGAGTTTTAGGGATTATCTGTTGCTGCACCAGGCCGTCCTGGTCAATGGTATAGGTTGTTTGGTTTTTGCTATCGGCAATATAAGCTATAAACTGATGGGCAGTTGCTTCCAGCTTAAGTTCGTTAGTATGGCCTGCTACTGTTACCTTATTTTCAACACCCAGGTTATTTAACGAGGTGCCGTATTCGTGATGATATTTAAGCCATTGCTTTTGCTTGTAATAAACCAGCCACAGGTATTTCTTTTGCTCTTCGGCGTAAGGCATTTTAAACGCCGCGCCATCAGCCTCGTGATTGCTGAAGAGGAGGTAGCCCCAGCGTTCGGGGTAATGCATATTGATAAGCCCCTGGTTGCTCCAAACCCAGTTATGCTCGGGCAAATTATGCCCGGCATTATCCTGCAGCTTTACATACTTGCCGTTTTGCACTTTAGTATCATACTGCACCCGCGAAAAATTGATACGCCATAAAGTACCATCCTTTATCACAGCGCGGTTAAAACCACCGGCTATGGCTTTAAATGGGATAGCCATTTCAACTGTCCAGCCTTTATCAGTATCGGAAGGATCATTCAGCGTGCCCTGAACTTTTACCGCCGAGCGCAGGCCATGCGTATCCCAACCGGTTACCGCGGCGCCGTCATTTCGGTAGGGCCTGGTCAAAAACAAATCGAAAATGGTATTGAGGGCATTCACCTCAATCTCAAAATATTTATGTGTACTGTTGGCAGGATCGATAAACAGCTCAAAATCATTGTCTTTGTAAACAATATCATCATGATGGCTAAGCGTAGCCCAAACATGGGGATCTCTGATCCGGGCTGCTACATACAGGCAGCTATCGTCCCAAAGCATTTTAACGTTGGTTTGCAATGGCGGCTGCGGCTTAAGGCGGCCTTCAATATCCTGGAAGTCCCGGGTCCATTTGGCCTGCTGCCATACAGCATCTTCCACATCGCCATCAATTACCGGTGCCTGCTTTACATGTTTCGCAATATAGCTGCTCGGGGTAGTAAACAGATCGGGAAAGGCGCTGAAAGCATCCTGCGCTTTTGCAAGTCCCGGCAATACCAATAAAACGGCGACAAGGCCCGGTTTAACAAAATAACCCGTTAAGATGCTTCCACATTTCATTTACTGCCCAGCGCTAAGATGTAATCAAACTCTTCGCGCTTTACCCCCATTACCGATAAACGCCCCTGCCTTACCAGGCCAATATCCTGTAATTTAGGGTCGGCTTTGATCTGCTCAAGGGTCACCGGGGTTTTCAGGGCTTCAACCGGGGCCAAGTCAACCACCACCCAATTGGTATCATCGGTTGTGGGGTCCTGGTAAGCTTCCTTAACAACTTTGGCTATGCCCACAATCTCTTTTCCTTCGTTACTGTGGTAAAATAACACCAGGTCGCCCTCCTTCATTTCCCTCAGGTTATTGCGTGCCTGGTAATTGCGCACACCATCCCAAAAGGTACGACCATCCTTATTAAATTTTTCCCAGCTGTATTTAAAGGGCTCACTTTTTACTAACCAATGTTGCATTTGTACGGTATAAATTTTTGTAACGTAAAAATGTAAAAAAGGGAGCGTAAACTAAAATGCGCTACAGGCAATACAGGGTATTGTTACAATGAAATTACGGGGTGGAGTGGTGATGTAGGGATTAATAAAGTTTCTGATAGCTATGGAGAATGAACAAGCGTTTGGTCTGGCATATAAGGCTTAACTATGAGACATTGTACACTAATAAATAGAACGCCTTTATTTATATTTGAATGAAGACAATCTAAACCCAATATATAATGGCAAGTGCAGAAGAAAATCTAATAGAAATACTTAAAGAAAAGTATGAATATGAGAACGAGCGTAAACTATATTATGATGATGTCATATCCTTGCCTGTAACTTTATTAGGGTTTATCGTTGCCGGGGTCTATTTTATTGTTAACGATGAAAACAAAGTACCTTGGTTCGAAAATTCAAAACCATTTTTTATCTACCCTCTAATATTAACTACAGTTGTAAGCATGTATTTTCTATACCGGGTATTTTTCGGTTTAAAAAGAAAATATTGCTCTTTTCCTGAAACTACAGATGTAATGAAGGATTATAAAAATATTAAAGACTATTATGCTAATCAAGCTCAAAACAGCCAAATTCAAAAAAATATAGACAATGACTTCAATGACTTCATAATTAAATGGTATACAGACATTAACGATAATAACATTAAAGTTAACGATACCAGGATGAATAATTTTCATTATTCTAAATTTAGTATTGGAATATCCTATTTATTAGGTATATTGGTATTCGGATTGTATTGCGTAACCAAAATAAATCATAAACCAATGGCAAAACCCGCTACGGTTCAAACACCACCGCCACCACCCAAGCCTGCTCCATCGCCAGTTAGGAGGGAAAAAAGCGATCAACCATCTAAACCCGCAAAATAAATGGCAAAGAATCCTAATAAAATTGTAGCACCCAAAATTGTTGCTGCTCCCAAACCAAGCCCTTCTCCTGTTAGACAAGAGTTAACAGCAGTACTTAAATCTAATTCCAAGAAGAAGTAAACTTTCGTGATATGGCTGATGATGAAGTTCCAAACTCGCAAGATGAAGCGACCGCAACTCCTCAGCCTGTAAAGCCACGCCCTTCCTCTGTACGAGCCGAATATCGCTCTAAAGCAGACTTGGAAGAAAGGATGGTATTTTATCAGTTAGATTCACCGTCAAATTATCGACCATATCCCAAAAAATCATCAGATAATTATCGCAGTAGATCAACTCTTGCAATAGTATTCAAGTTATTACTGTATATGGGAAGTATTGTCGGCTGGATTTTTATCTTTCAATGGGTTTATCATCTCATTTTTTCGTAGCCTTTTGCCGATATCTATAGCATGCAATCATATATTGCTGATGTGGTAAAATCAATACCGAAATAATAAAACCCATCATTCATTACTGGTTAACAACTGGGTTAGCCTTTTAGCATTTTGCGCATTGATGGTGTTTGTTAAAGGAACAGAGGTATAAACAGCAATTCCCTGGTCATCATCGGGGTGATAGCTCAACAACAGTTTTACCGTGCGCGAATCCCACAGATAAACATCCTGGTAATCATTTGGTTTTGCAGTGAACGTACCGTACCAGTGCAAAAATTTACTGAGCATTTTATAGCCCTGGTTGCGGTTAAAGAAAACATAAATATTTACTACTTTATTTTGCCATGTCCGTACACAAATATGGGTTGCTGTTAGGCCCCCTTCCAGCTCCAGCTGCTTATCAGAATGATATTCATAGGTAACACAGCTATCCGCATCGGGCTTGCTGCCCTCACCATCAATGTAAGTTAAAGCTTGCTCCTGCTCGCCGGTTAACAAGCCGCCCAGGTTAAACCCGCCAATTCCGTTGCGGGCCCTTAAATATGCCAGCGACCCAATTTTCCCCGCCTGCGAAAAACCCGGCGAATGTAAACACATGATGATCAAAAGCCCCGTAACTACTCTGTAGGGCAAGTAGCAAAAAAACTTAGCTTTCATATCCTCCTCCTTCGTTTTACAACGGCTAAATCAGCACCGTAACAAGGGGTACTTAAGCCATTGAGTAAAACGAATTTGGAGAAATAATCAGCTGATTATCAAACCGTAATAACGATTGTATCACAAATTGAGCTGCCTTTACACTTTATTGCACAGATACTTGTTTACTTCTTTCGCAACAATGTATAATAAACCGCAAAAAACTTTTGATACTAATCAGTCAGCATATATTCTTTAAGCCGGGCCTGTAGTTTTATGGCTTGCTTAATAAGGGTTTTATCATTGATGTATTGCTCAAAAGCGACATCGGGACCGATAAGGTTTTCCTTAAAAATGTCCTTAAACCTGGAGTATTTTAATGCCAGGTTCCACTTGTCTTTCAGGTACTCAAAAACCTGTTCATCCTCGTCTTTCAGCATCGAATAATTAACAACTACAAAAGCATCCCGGGGCAGTGTTTCAATACATTTCAAAATATCCTGGTTGTAGGCTATCCAAACTTTCAGGTATTCGGTAGCGTACTCATTATAGAACTGCACCATGCGGCGCGACCGTCTGAATTTCATCCATACCAGTCTTGAAAAATATTTGCGCGCCATGTACCTGTTTTCCACCCACTTAAATTCGCGCCGTAAAAGTGAGCTCACTACCGACTGATAATCACGCAGGATAACCAGGTAGCAGGCATCGGGCAGCAGTTCTTTATACACATCCAGAAACAGGCATGTCCGCGGGTCTTTCCAGCCCCATTGGTCGTATAACTGTTGTTTAACTTTAATAATGCTTTTAAGCTTTTCCCTTTCGTACAAGGTAAACTGCGCCACATGCTCAACCGTAAGCCCGGTTTTGGGCAGGTTATGGCCGGCCAGGATCTCTTCGTGCATTTTTAAAAATTCAATATCTTCAAAATGCCCTTCCACATTGCCGTACCCGCCGGGCACCAGTTTTTCGCCTGTTTGCAGGCCGCATTTGCTTAACCATTGGGTAATAAGCGAGGTTCCGGAACGGTGCATCCCGGTAATGATCAGTACTCTTTTTTGCATAAAACTGTTATAAGCGTCCTTTTTTTGTCAGGTATAGCTTGGTATTTTATTAGTCTGCTTAACAGGATGCAGATTATTGATAATATAATAGAGCAGTGATGAGGTACTTTGTTGTATGGTATAATTACAGGTATCAATGTATAGGTCGGGCTTTACAGGTACATCAAACCTATCGTTAATACCTGTCAGGTTGGTTAGTTTATCAGGGTGCCCGTCGGGCAGCAGCGCCCGTTTATATAAACCTTTGGTATCACGGCTTATCAACTTTTTCACCGGGCAATCCACGTGGATAATGCTTACATGATCATATTTTTCGGCAAGTTCCTGCCTGATATCGTCATATGGATTTATAGCACTCACAATGGTAACAATACCCTGTGCGCTAAAACGGCTGGCCACAAAGCCGAGGCGGCGGATGTTCTCGTTCCGGTCTTCCTTACTAAAACCCAGATCGCGGCAAAGTGCAGCGCGATATTCATCACCGTCAATGATCTCAATTTTAATGCCCAGGCTTGTTAATTCGGCAGCTACACTTTTTGCCAAAGTTGTTTTTCCAGCGCCCGATAATCCACAAAATAAAAGTATCATGACCGTAATTTCTAAGTAGTATACCTTGTTAATTAGCCCAAAACATTTGCTTAGGATAAGTGAACTTAGGAAATTAATTGGCTGATGAATTTTGTTACATTGTAAATAATCAATTACATGTAAACCAGCGAGATAGAAAGTCAGGCTAAAAACCTGCTTATACCGGCTAATAATGAAGTTTTAGTGAACAACCGTATGTATACGGTCAAACACTAACTAATGCTACACTTAACAAAAATGTTACATTATTTAATTTATTAGAAATGATTTTGGAGAGCTTTTTTAAATTTCTTCAGCAACAGGCCCTTCTTTATCCGGCAAAAAAAGCAAAACAAGCGCGCTTATTTGTAGCAGGTCAATTATAACAGCGATGCAACCTGCATATAAGTTTGCCTTAAAAGTTGCGGGCAGATTTATAGCGTCAGGCGTTATAGTTAAGATTAATAAGCCTAATAGCAGCCATTTTGCCCATTTATAACCGCGCCTGATAAATAAAGCCAGTAAAAGTAAAATACCCAGCGCTATGCACGTTGCTAAAGCGATTTGAAAAGAAGCCGACCTTCCGCCGTTCAAATAATAATAAACCAGGTACAAAACCGCCGAAATACGGATCATGCCGGATGCTATATTAACTTTTGATTGCGAGGATAGGGGCATAACTGTTAAATCGAAATCGGTATCAATGCAGGATTTTAAACATCAGCTCCTTCATCAACTCACCGTGCGGCGCGTTTGATTCAACGCCTTTGCTTTTCAAATCATATTCGCGCAGGTAGCTGATCACCTGGAAAATTTTACCAAGTGGGTAGTTACGGGCGGCCTGCTCATAATCTTTAATAAAGTATGGGTTAACGCCCATTTCGCGGGCAAGGTTTTGCGGGCTTTTATCTTTTACGTAATGGTACACCAGCACCTTGCTGAAAAAGTTATTCAGGTTGCCGAGCACCAAAACAATAGGGTTTGATTTGGGATTGGCTTCAAAGTAATTGATGATCTGGTTTACCTTGTAAGCATCTTTTTTGGTGAGGGCCGTTTGCAGCTCAAATACATTGTACTCCTTACTGATACCAATATTATCCTGGATATGCTTCAGGGTAATCTCCTGCCCGGCGCTAACATTCAGCATCAGTTTTTCGAGCTCGTTGGCAATTTTAGCCAGGTCGTTGCCCAGGTACTCGGCAATCATGGCCGATCCTTGCTGGTTCATTTTGTAGCCCTTCTCGCTTACATACCCTTCAACCCAGGCCGGCACCTTATTATCATATAAAGTAGCCGATTCAAAAATAAGCCCGTTCTTTTCAATGGCCTTGTATGTTTTCTTGCGCTTATCAAACTTGCCGTATTTATAGCAAAAAACAAGAATAGTACTTGGCAGCGGATTTTCGAGATAGCTCAATACCGGGTCGATGCTTTTTTTGTTATCATCGTCCTTGCCCCATTTCATGTCCTGCGCCTCTTTTACCAGTACCACCTGGTAATCGGCCATCATGGGGTAACGCTTGGCGGCATTGAGCACGGTCATGATGTCGGTATCCTTGCCGTAAACCACGGTTTGATTGAAGCCGCGTTCGTGCTCGGGCAACAAGTGATGCTCAATGTAATTGCTTACCAGGTCGATAAAATAAGGTTCCTCACCATGCAGCAGGTACAGCGGTTTAAACTTACGGTTCTTAAGGTCCTTTAATATCTCGGCAGCAGTCATATTTCAGATTCAAAAGTACTAAGTCGAAAGTCAAAAGTGGAATGTATTTTTATTTAGGGGAATGCCCGAGGATATACTCAGGGAAATTATTTTAAAAAAGGTATGTCAACATGAGTTGAATGGATAAGAAACTTTTACACGAATTTTTCAAAGTAATCGAATTACACGAATTTTTCAAAGTCACGCAATTGAAAAATTAGTGTAATTCGATTAATTGTGATAAGTATGAAAATAATTTGTGTGAGAATTTCTTATCACGATTTTTTCAAACATATCGAATTATTTCAAAGACGATTTTCACTATGATATATTTATTAATTTTGAACCCCGACTTCAGACTAATAACTTTCGACTTCAGACTTTTCAAAAATGCTCCAACCGCTTAACCTGCCACCCTACCCTTTCAAGATAAGCGACGATAACGGAACATTAACGCTTTTTGACGAAATCCGCAAAAAAACCATCATCATTACGCCCGAAGAGTGGGTACGCCAGCATTTTGTACAATACCTTATCAAACAAAAAAAATACCCCCGCTCGCTGATTAAGCTCGAAGGCGGTCTTAAACTTAATACCCTGCAAAAGCGTACCGACATCGTGGTGTTTAACCCAGCCGGCCAACGCATTTTAATGGTAGAATGTAAAGCACCCTCGATTACTATCGATCAAAAAACATTCGATCAGATAGCCCGGTATAATATGGTGCATAAAGTATCCCTACTGGCGGTGAGCAACGGCTTACAGCATTATTACTGCACTATTGATCATGAAAACTGTACGTACAAGTTTATTGAAGAGCTGCCGGTGTATGTTAAGGGGTAAATTCTTAACGCTTTATAACTCTGTTTGAAACACGGGGCGCCTACGGAGCCCTAAATCCTTGATCTTGTCATCCTATAAACACGTGACTCCTATTGGAGTCCTCAGCAGATCGATTAGATATAGAAGAATGACCAACGTATTAACTCCGTAGGAGTATCGTGTTTATAGTTTATAAAAAAATAAAAGTTAAGGCTCCGTAGGTGCCTCGTATAAACTTTTAGCAAAGCCACAGCACCTATCAATAAAATGTTATGATAACAGTTACCAATTCCCTATTTTGGCACTCATAACCTCGTCAATTATAACATTACCTTATGAACGCCTATCTCAAATCAAAAGCCCTGCTTTTGGCTGCAGTATTATACGGATGCGCCACCTTTGCACAGGAAGCCAAACTCCCTACTCAATGGACAAACACTGCCATGCAGGCCGAAATACCTTTATCTGAGTATCCCCGTCCGCAACTGCAGCGTAATGACTGGCTGTGCTTAAACGGCAAATGGGATTATCAGGGTGGTAAAAACGCGCCTAATGCGCTAAATCCTGAAAAGTCTGCTTCGTTTGAGAGCAAGTCCGATAAGATCCTGGTACCTTATTGTCCCGAATCCGTACTTTCCGGCATACAGCGCAAACAGGAGATTAACATGTGGTACCGCCGTAGCTTTGAGGTTCCGTCAAAATGGCAAAACAAACAGGTTATTGTTCACTTTGGTGCGGTTGATCATGATGCCACCGTTTTCGTTAACGGTAAAAAAGCAGGCTCGCACTCGGGTGGATACGATTCTTTCAGCTTTAATATTACCCCATATCTTACTGCGGGCAATAACACCATTGTTGTTGCCGCTCATGACCCTAATGATGGCAAAACACCATCGGGCAAAAACGGTCCCCGCGGCGATTATACTTTCTCCTCGGGCATCTGGCAAACAGTTTGACTTGAACCCGTTAACAAATCATACATCAAAAATATTCACCTGCTGCCAGACGTGCAAGGTAAACGCTTAAAAATATTTGTTAATGCCGAAGGTGCAGGCAAGGTTAAAGCAGTTGCCTTAAATAATGGCAAAGAGGTTTCAAAGGTTGATGCAACCGGAGGCTCATATTTTTATCTGCCTATAGATAACCCGGTTTTGTGGACACCAAATTTTCCGTTTTTGTATGATCTGAAGCTTACCCTATACAATACTGATGGCAGCGAAGCCGACGAGGTTAAAAGCTATTTCGGCATGCGTGATATTAAATTGGGTAAGCTTAACGGCGTGGTGCGTCCGCTTATAAATGGCAAATTCATTATGCAGCTTGGCCTGCTTGATCAGGGGTACTGGCCCGACGGTGTTTTAACCGCACCTACGGAAGAAGCCCTTAAATTTGATATAGAATACACCAAAAAAGCGGGCTATAACCTGATCCGTAAGCACATGAAAACCGAGCCGCAGCGTTTTTATTATTGGGCCGATAAAATGGGCTTATTGGTTTGGCAGGATATGCCCGCGATATGGTATCAGAATGAGGATACTACCCAAAACAGGGCGGTTTACCGAAAAGAATTAAAAGCCATCATCGACGATCATTATAACTCGCCCTCCATTATTACATGGGTGCCTTTTAATGAAAACTGGGGCGCCTTTGATGTGAAAAGTATCACCAATTGGGTTAAACAGTATGATCCGTCGCGATTAGTTAATGGCAATTCGGGTTTTAACAATAATCCCAGCTATCAAAAACCGTATGGAGATCCGGGCAATGGCGATTACGTGGATACACATATTTATGTTGGCCCTTACGGTGCTTCCGTTCCCGATAACCGCCGGGCGGCCTCGTTGGGCGAATTTGGCGGCGTTGGCCTGTTTGTTCGCGGTCATATGTGGCCGGTGCATAACGACGCCTATGATTATGAGCCAACCAAAGCCAGACTTACCGACCGGTATGCTTTTTTGCTGGATGAAGTAGAACAGCTTATGAAATATAAAGGATTAAGCGTTGCCATATATACCCAAACCACCGACGTTGAACACGAAGTAAACGGCGTTTTAACCTACGACAGGGCCGTTGAAAAAATGGATGTTGAAAGAGTAAGGGACGTAAACCAGGCAGTGATTAAGGAGGGGGAAAAGTTGAATAAGTAGGCCATTAGGTGAGCGCTTTAAAATCCCCTCTTGAGAGGGGGCGCGGAGGGAATGAGCAAGAGCAGGGGTGTGTTTATACGATTTGAATATCAAAGCAGAGAGACACACCCCTCCGCCCCTCTCAAGAGGAGAATCGCACGAGCCCCACCTTTTTGCTTAGCAGCTTGAACTGGTTGAAGTTTAGCGATAGCAATTTTTAAAGCCCTCCCTTCCGGGGAGGGTTGGGGTGGGGCTCACCCCACCTTTTTCAAAGTATAATTATTAAGTTTCTCCAGCAGGTCGTCAGGTTTAAAAGGCTTGGATACGTAATCATTCATGCCGGCTTCGTATACCTGTTCTTTGATATCAAAAAGCGCGGAAGCTGTAAGCGCTATGATCGGTATGCTTGATTTTTTAGGGTCGGCCATTTTACGGATCTCTTTAGCTGCATCAAAACCGTTCATCACCGGCATCTGGAGGTCCATTAATATAATATCAAAATTGCCGTATTGCATAAACTCAACTGCCCGTTCGCCGTTTTCGGCAATGGTTGGGTTGATGCTCCACTTGCTCAGCAGTTTCTTCATCAGCATCACATTCACCATATTATCCTCGGCAATAAGTACGCGTAAACAGGCCAGCGGATTTTCTGAAAATTGTTTAGCTTCGGGAGCGGTTATCACAACGGGCAATACTTCTGTAGATACAGGAAATTCCATATGAAAAGAAAACTCTGATCCGCGCCCCATTGTACTGTTAACAGTCATTTGCAGGTCCTGCAGCTCAAGCAAACGTTTAACTATGGCCAGGCCAAGCCCTGTGCCGCCATACTCGCGGGTAGTAGCTAATGACTCCTGTGTAAATGGCTCAAATATACTTTCAAGATTTTCTTTTTCGATACCGATGCCTGTATCCCTTACCGAAAAATTGACGGTAACGGTGTTATGCCGGTCTTCCACACAAGTAACCCTCACCCATATGTTTCCCTGCGGCGTAAATTTTATAGCGTTGCTAACCAGGTTAAAAATGATCTGGGTTATGCGGGTAGGATCGCCAAAAAGCACCTTATCCCTCAATGAACTATCAACATCAAGCTTAAAAAGCAGGCCTTTCTCTTCGGCCTTCAGCATTTGCCCCCCGCAAATATTGTTCATCAGATCAACAAGGTTAAAGCGGATATTTTCAAATACTACCTTCCCCGATTCAATTTTGCTGAAATCAAGCACGTCATTAACAATAGCTAACAGGTTATTGGCCGAAAACTTAAGAATTTCGAGGTTCTCCCGCTGGTCGGGCCGAGGATTGCTCATCATCAGCAAATTACTCATCCCGATAACCGCGTTCAGCGGCGTACGGATTTCATGCGACATGGTTGACAGGAACTCTGATTTGACCTGGGCCGATTTCTCTGCCTTATCAATAGCTGTTTCCATCTTATTGTAAAGCCGGGCCTGCTCCCTGCTGCTATCTTTAAGGTGCCTGATGTTTTTTAAGAAAGCAGTATAAAAATGGCTATGGATAAAAATAAGCAATATAAAATTGGCAAACAGGCTGATAATAATGGTGGATTGATCAACTTTGTTAGGCTTTATACTAATAATGTACCCGCTGTTGTACTCAATGATCATAAATACCAAAACCGGTACTGTATTGAGCAACGAGTACATGAGACCCCATTGCTGGCCAAGCATATAATAACTGAATACGATTACGATTATAATTACCTGCACGGTAATGATATTTACCGTTTGCATAGAGGCATAAACCAGGCTGGTATTAACAAGTGTACCCACAATAAGCAGGGCATGTGCTGCACTGCGCCAGTCGGGCCGCCAGGTTAAATACTTAAATAATAAGACTACCGCTCCCATCAAAAACAGGGCGGTATCAGCAAGCATTTTTTGGTTTTGGAAATAAACGTTGAGGTAAAGTGCCCCAAGGGCAACAAAAATAAGGAAGAACCCATAATACAATAAACGAATCCGGGCCTGGTCAAGGAACGATTGCTCCTTCGACAAAATCTTATAAATTGATAAGTTAAAAAAACTTACTTTATTACTCATATTCAGAACTTAACATTGGCCCTGCAATTGAACAGGCCACCGTACAGCAATCAAAATACTGTAGGGTAGCTTGTTACGCAAAGCCTGTAAGTTCTGCAATTAGCAAGCCAAAGCTGCTAAGTTTTCTTCAATGATGGTTAATTTGGCTTCGGCATCGGCCTTTTTCTTTTGCTCCACCGCAATAATCTCGGGTTTTGCATTGGCCATAAACCGTTCGTTACCCAATTTTGCATTAACTGATTTCAGGAAACCTAACAGGTATTCCTGCTCTTTTTTCAGTTTCGCACATTCGGCAACCGGGTCAATTTCTTCGCTGAAAGGGATATAAAACTCATCTGTTGAGGCTAAGAAATTATTCGCCCCTTCAACTTTATCGGCTACTGATTCAAACTTACTGATGTTGGCAAGCCTTACAATGATAGCTTCATACCGGCCGTAATTGATCCCTGAATTTGATTTAACAAATAACTCAAGCGGCTCTTTGTCAGAAATTTGTTTTGTTTTGCGGGTGTTCCTGATGTTGGTTACTACATCTTTAACAAGCTCAGTTTCATTCAATAGACGTGAATTAATTTCCCCAATAGCGGGCAATTGCGCTACAATACAGCAGTCTGTTTCAGTACGTTCGCCAAACAGCTCATCATGCCATAATTCTTCGGTAAGGAAGGGCATAAAAGGGTGCAATACCTTCAAAATATTCTCAAAGAATTGAATGGTAGCCATATACGTTGCTTTATCAATAGGGTGCTGATAAGCAGGCTTGATCATTTCCAGGTACCATGCGCAAAAATCGTCCCATACCAGTTTATAGGTATCCATTAAGGCTTCTGATAAACGGTATTGGGCAAAGTTAGCTTCAATTTCGGTTAGCGCCTGGTTAAACCTGTTGGCAAACCATTCAATGGCTACGCCGTTAGGGTTGGCAAGGTTTTCATCAACTTCCCAGCCTTTTACCAGTTTAAAGGCGTTCCATATTTTGTTGGCAAAGCCGCTGCCTTGTTTACAGTAGCTTTCGTCAAACATCAAATCGTTACCTGCAGGTGAGCATAGCAGCATGCCTACCCGTACTCCATCGGCACCATATGTTTCAATCAGGTCAAGCGGATCGGGCGAATTGCCTAATGATTTCGACATTTTACGCCCCTGCTTATCCCTTACTATACCGGTAAGATATACGTTCCTGAATGGTACTTCGCCCCTGAACTCATGACCGGCCATAATCATCCTGGCTACCCAGAAAAACAAGATCTCCGGCGCGGTAACCAAATCATTGGTTGGGTAATAATAATTGATATCGGCATTGTTAGGATCTTTAAAACCGTCAAATACCGAGATGGGCCATAACCATGATGAAAACCAGGTATCAACTACATCTTCGTCCTGGGTAAGGTCTTCAGATTTGAGATTTGAGATTTGAGATTTGAGATTTTTCGCTTCTTCAAAAGCCTCTTCCCTGTTCTTTGCGATCACAAATTCGCCGTTGGGCAGGTACCAGGCCGGGATCTGTTGTCCCCACCACAGCTGGCGGCTGATGTTCCAGTCCCTTACATTCTCCATCCAGTGGCGATAAGTGTTCACAAACTTTTCGGGGATCAGTTTGATCTCACCGTTTAGCACATAGTCTAAAGCAGGTTTGGCCATTTCGCCCATCTTGCAAAACCATTGCATGGATAGTTTTGGCTCAATAACCGCGTTGGTACGTTCACTGAAACCAACCTGCGATTTATATTCTTCAACTTTTTCCAGTACGCCGGCTTCTTCCAGCAGCACAGCTATTTTTTTACGGGCGGCAAATCTGTCTTCGCCAACCAATATCTGTGCTTTTTCATTCAGCGTACCGTCATCATTTAAAATATCAATAACCGGCAGGTTATGGCGCTGGCCCAGTTCATAGTCATTTAAATCGTGTGCGGGGGTAACCTTCAAACAGCCGGTACCAAAATCCATAGTCACATAATCATCCAGGACCACCGGGATCTCGCGGTTGATCAGCGGAATGTAAACCTTTTTACCGTGCAGGTGCAGGTAACGCTCATCATTAGGATTGATACAGATAGCCGCATCGGCCATAATGGTTTCCGGTCGGGTGGTGGCGATGGTTAGGAAGCCAGGAGAGTCCGAAAGTCCGGAAGTCCGGAAGTCCGACGAAGCTTCAACACTTTCCGACTTTCCGACTTCCGGACTTACCTGACTTTCGGACTGCACAAAATAGCGGATATAATAAAGCTTCTGGTTAACTTCCTTGCGGATAACCTCTTCATCACTTACCGCGGTTTTTCCCTGCGGGTCCCAGTTGATCATGCGGATACCGCGATAGATCAAACCTTTTTTATACAGGTGGATAAACGTATCAATAACCGCTTCCGATAGGCTCTCGTCCATGGTAAATTTGGTGCGGTCCCAATCGCAGGAGGCACCTAATTTTTTAAGCTGTTCAAGGATAATGCCGCCGTACTTTTCCTTCCACTCCCAGGCGTAAGTTAAAAACTCTTCGCGGGTAAGGTCTTTTTTGCTGATACCACGCTCTTTAAGCATGGCGACAACTTTGGCTTCGGTAGCAATACTGGCGTGGTCGGTACCGGGAACCCAGCAGGCGTTTTTGCCTTTCATACGGGCACGCCGAACCAGCACATCCTGTATGGTATTGTTAAGCATGTGGCCCATGTGCAAAACCCCGGTAACGTTTGGCGGCGGAATGACTATAGTATAAGGCTCGCGTTCATCAGGCACCGACTTAAAAAAGTCGTGCTGCAACCAGTAACTGTACCATTTTTCTTCGGTTTCTTTAGGGATATATGTTTTAGCAATACTCATAACGCGCAAAAATACGATACTTAGCGGTTCGTAGCCAAAGGTTGATGGATTTTTTTGTGTCGGTTCATAGTTGATGGCTGTGGGGAGTTCATTGTTCATAGATCATGGTTCATGGTCGATGATAGGTTTGATAGGTTACGGTTGCCAAAATGAAGCCTTGTCGGTGCGTAGGCCGCATTAGGGATGGTAGCGGATACCGGCCCACGAGCGTAATGCCTGCAGGCGTATGAGCGTACAGCCCGGGCCGGAGGCAATGCACGGAAAAAGAGATTAGAGATTGAGGATCAGCGTTTTGTTGTTTTACGCATATTTAAGTTTTGGTCAGGTAAGCATATCCCGTTTTGAGTTAGAGAGTTTTTCATAAAATCCCATGAATCCAAAAAACCACCCAAATCCCGGTTCAGAATTATGGCGTTGCCTGCGGCCCGGGCTGTGCGCTCATACTGCACAAGGCCTTAGCCACTTGGCCGGTATCCGCTCCCATCCCAAACGCAAACCAGTACTTTTATAAAATGATTATCACCACAACATGCAATCATTATCAATCATCTATAAACCATGATCTACCACCCCAAAAACCATGAACCACGAGCTATCAACCATCAACAATCCCCGCTCCCACAATATTTTTACAATTAACCAGTTATTATATAGTAACATTCAAGTTGACATGAAAACTATGCCTTTATACCGTTTCTGGCTTGATATTTTGAAAAAAACAAGGCTGGACGCCATTATCCACTGGTTCAATCACTAACGGCCCTCCCCTGGTCACTTGTGCATAAATACCTTCTATTTTACTAACTTTAATTTTCAAAATTGAGATGAAATTAAAGTTAAACTGTTTATTACTGGTTATCGTTCTTATTATATCAGTAAATGCTTTCGCTGCAGACGGGCCAAAGCCTGCAAAGTCAAAGCACAAAACTGCTATTACTCCTAAAAAGTTTATTGATCCCGCTAATATGGACCGGAGCGTAAAGCCGGGCGACGATTTTTTTGAATATGCCAACGGCGGCTGGTTAAAACAAAACAGCATCCCGGCCAACGAAAGTCGCTGGGGCAGCACCCAGATCCTGCGCCAGGAAAATGTAAATAAACTCATCAGCTTGCTGAACGAAGTAAGCCAGATTTCGGCCTCGCAGCCTAAGGGTAGCCTGAAACAACGTGTTGGCGACCTGTATGCCAGCGGTATGGATAGCCTGACTATCGAAAAACGTGGCTATAATCCTATTAAACCAGACTTGGCGCGTATTAACCGGATAAAAACACTTGATGATTTTATTAATGAGCTGGTTTATGAACGTATTAACGGAATTGGTGCCCCAATTTTCAGATTCGGAGTTGAGCAGGACGATAAAAATGTAAATAAATATGTTATAAGTCTTGGCCAGGGCGGCACCACCCTGCCCGACAGGGATTATTACCTCAAAAACGACCCGCGTTCAAAAAAGGCACAGGGCGCCTTGAAAAAGTTGGCCGTAACCTTGTTCAGGCTTAGCGGAAGCAGTGCCGATGAAGCATCCAAAAACGCAGCTATTGTTTATGACCTGGAATATACCTGGGCGAAAGCACAATGGAGTCGCGTTGCCATGCGCGACCCGCACCTTACCTACAACAAATTCCTGGTAATTGATTTTGAAAAGCAAACTCCACACCTGAAGTGGTCAAAAATATTACCAGCCCTAAACGCAGGAGGCCAGGACAGTATTCTTGTTGGTCAGCCGTCGTTTTTCAGAACCACCGATTCTTTATTTGCTGCCACCCCGATTGCCAAATGGAAAGTTTACCTGCGCTGGAATATGCTAAGGGGCAGCGCCCCTCATTTAAGTTCTGACTTTATTAATGCAAACTTTGCTTACAGCAGCGCGTTAAGTGGTCAAAAAGTACAAACCCCGCGTACCGAACAGATGAGTGCCCGTGTTGATAGCTACTTTGGCGAATTGTTGGGGCAGCTTTTTGTTGAGAAATACTTTACACCTGCCGCCAAACAATATATGGTTGATTTGGTAAACAATCTTAAAGAAACCCTTGGCGACCGCATTAAACACCTTGATTGGATGAGCCCTGCAACCAAAGAACGCGCACTTAAAAAGCTAAATGCCTTTACCGTAAAAATAGGCTATCCGGATAACTGGGAAAAATATGATGGCATTGTAATTAACCGCGAAGACTATTTCGGTAACATGCGCGCTGTAAGCAAATGGCGTTACAACTTTAATGTGAGCCGTTTAGGTAAACCGGTTGATAAAACCCGCTGGGGAATTACGCCGGCAACTGTTAACGCTTATTACAATCCAATTAACAATGAGATCGTGCTCCCTGCCGGAATCCTGCAGTTCCCGTTCTGTGATTTCAAGGCCGATGATGCCGTTAACTACGGCGGCATTGGTGCGGTAATAGGCCACGAAATGATACACGGCTTTGACGATAAGGGCCGCCAGTATGATGCCGATGGTACCCTGCGCGATTGGTGGACTAAAGAAGATGCAGATAAGTTTAAGTCGCGTGCGGATCAGGTGGTTAAACAATTCAACGCATTTACCGTTCTTGATACCCTGCACGTAAACGGCAAACTTACCCTGGGCGAAAACCTGGCTGATCTTGGTGGATTGAACATTGCCTACGAGGCTTTTAGTAAAACCAAACAGGGCCAGTCGGCCAATACCATTGACGGTTTTACCCCCGATCAGCGTTTCTTTTTATCATGGGCACAGTTGTGGCGCCTATCGCAAACACCCGAATCGGCAGCACAACGCCTCCTGATAGACCCACACTCGCCCGAGCAGTTTCGTACCAATGAGCCGATAACCAATATGAGCGCATGGTACAGGGCCTTTGATGTAAAACCCGGCGATAAGTTGTATAAAAAACCGGAAGACAGGACAAAGATCTGGTAAGCGAAATTTTGCTTTTTTGACATAGCAGGCCCGGCTGTAAACCCGGGCCTGTTTTTTTATAATTTGTTGGCATAAACCCTCCCTGCTTATGGCTCAAAAACGCCTGTGCCTGTTTGTACTTTCGTAATAACTTTATGATATAAACTTTTCAAAATAAATGAAAACGATATTTGATAAAAAAACCCGCGACGGCCTCATAACCCGCATCAATTTAATTAACGAAAACAGCCAGCCACAATGGGGTAAAATGAATGTTTATCAAATGCTGAAACATTGCACCCTTTCGGACGAAATGTACCTGGGCATTAAAACGTATAAACGAGCGTTTATAGGCCGCTTGTTTGGCAAAGTGGCGCTGAAAGGTATGCTGAAGGATGATGCTCCCCTTGCAAAGAATAATCCTACTATTCCGCAATGTAAAGTAACTGAAGCCGGAGGCGACATAGAGGCCCAGAAAAAACAATGGATTGAACTGGTTGAGGAATATGGCAAAACTTCAAAAACTGACTTTGAGCATACTTTTTTTGGCAAAATGACCAGGGGGCAGATGGGCCAATTAGCTTACAAGCATATTGACCATCATTTGAGGCAGTTTAGTAATTAAGGCAGATGGGATCGCCCTTTAAACAATCTATCTATTTGAATAAATCATACTGAAATTTCCACATGAATTCTTTTCAAATCCGTCACAATTTATCGAATTACACGAATGTCAATTAGCCCAGGCAAGATTCGTGTAATTCGATTAATACGCAAAAATTAGTGTAAAAATTCCTCATTGATCGTTTCCTGACTTATGCAGGCAACCTGCTTCACAGATTTACACAAAGCGATCAATATTTACACCACTTAAACAATGCACAAATAAAACATACCGCCTAAGCATTATCTTTGCAGGCAAAATATGATCATTCAGCAATTTTACGATAAAGGCCTGGCGCATGGTTCATATGCCGTGATCCGCACGGGCAAAATGATAGTTATTGACCCGGCCCGTAACCCGCAGCCTTATTATGATTTCGCGGCCCAGCATGATGCCGACATCGTGGGCATTATCGAAACCCACCCGCACGCGGATTTTGTAAGTTCACACCTCGAAATTCATGAAACCACAGGCGCTGTAATTTATTGCAGCAAGTTAACCGGCGCAACATATCCGCACGAAACTTTTGACGACGGCGACCTTATCCAGCTTAACGATATTAAACTAAAAGCCATCAATACTCCGGGTCACTCGCCCGATTCTATCTGTATTTTACTGGTAGATGAAGAAGGCCGCGAAACTGCTGTCTTTACCGGTGATACCCTGTTTGTTGGGGATGTTGGTCGCCCGGACCTGCGGGAAAATGTGGGTAACATCACTGCAAAAAAAGAGGAGCTTGCCCGCCAGATGTTTCAAAGCACCCGGCAAAAGCTCATGACCCTGCCCAAAAACGTAGTGGTTTACCCGGCGCATGGCCCGGGCTCGTTATGCGGCAAAAACTTGAGCCCCGACCTGGAAAGCACCATTGGCCGCGAGCTGCGTGAAAACTATGCCTTACAACTGATGGATGAGCTGGAATTTGTTAAAACACTCACCACCGATCAGCCTTTTATGCCCAAATACTTCGGTCGGGACGTGTTGTTGAATAAAAATGGGGTACCGGGTTTTGAGGACAGCATTACTGCTGTACCCCGTATGGAGGAAGGCAGCGCGTTGGAAGCTGATATTTTAGTAGTTGATGGGCGTCCCAAAGCACAGTTCAGGAGCGGTCACCTGCATGGCGCCATTAACCTGCAGGACGGCGAAAAATTTGAAACCTGGCTGGGTTCCATTATCGGCCCTGATGAGCAGTTTTACCTCATTGCCGAAAATGATGATAAACTTGACACCCTGATTAAAAAAGCAGCCAAAATAGGCTACGAACAAAATATCAAAGGCGCATTGTTGGTTCCTTTAAACGCCGATGAAGTATCCCCCGATCTTGATTTAGACGCCTTTAGGGCAAATGAAGATGATTACACGATAGTTGATGTACGTAATCAGGGAGAAGTTGCTGCCGGCAAGGTTTTTAAAAATGCCATTAGCATACCTTTGCCCGAACTGCGCGAACGCGTTAATGAGATCCCTGTCGATAAACCTGTGGTAGTACATTGCGCTGCAGGCTATCGTTCGGCTGCCGGTGTGAGCATTGTTTCGGCTGCGATAAATGCCGTGCCCGTTTATGATCTGGGCGAGGTGGTGACGGAGATGATGAAAGAGGTTCATGGCTAATGATCATGGATGATAGTTCATGGTTCATGGCCAATAAGGTCTTAGAAACTATGAACTATCATCCATAAACCATGAACTAAGTATGCCACACAAAACTATGAACCATCATCCATGAACCATGAACTAACCATAGTCCCCACTGCCGACGGCTCCAATACCATTTACAATGCCGAAGTAGGTGAGCATTACCACTCGCGCCACGGGGCTTTGCAGGAGAGTTTGCACGTATTCGTAAAATCGGGCTTACAATATTTCCTGGCGCGGAATGATGCCGGTAAGGTAAATATCCTGGAAGTTGGTTTCGGCACAGGGCTCAACTTTCTGTTAACTGCCAATGCATGTACCGGTAAGCAAATAAAACTTGAGTACACCGGTATTGAGGCATACCCGGTAAATGCCGAAATGATGGCGCAAACCGGCTACCGGCAATACGTCCCTGAGCTGTTATGGGAGCAATTTAACAGCAGTTACCCTGCTGCGTTAACGGCCAAAGTTCAAATCGATAACACAACACAGCTACATATCGCTCACAGCAAGCTGCTGGATTTTAAAACAGACGAGCAGTTTGATATTATCTATTTCGACGCCTTTGCCGCGGCTCATCAACCCGAAATGTGGAACGAAGAAGCCATCGGTCACACCGTTAGCTTTTTAAAACCGGGCGGTGTGTTTGTTACCTATGCTATCACCGGCAACCTGAAACGCATCCTCAAAAGCCAGGGCTTTAAAATAGAGAAAGCACCCGGAGCACCCGGCAAACGCGAAATGCTCAGGGCAGTAAAACTTTAATCTTCCTGCTATAAAAACCGGAAGCCTACATTGAATTTCAGTGTGAAACCATTGGTAGTTGGCAATTCGCGATAAGCAAACTGGCCCTGGGTTGCCGCGCTGTGGGTAGCGTAAATAATGGGGCCGCCGCAAAGTGAAAACGCCAGCCGCGAATTTACAGGAGCATAATTTAACGATGGGCCGATCAATAAACGGGCACCGCCTTCGGCTTCATCGGCTTCCCAAAAACCTTCCAGGTCCTGCCCTACCGCTTCGAAGCCGCCGAAAAGCTGGCCCGAGATATGACGGTGCACACCAACGCTGGTTATCAAATCCAAACCATCGCGGTGGGTTGAAAACGCTTTTTCAAAGCGAAGGTTAGCGCCAAGCTTCCATTTTGATACCTCATATGCCGCGGTTATACGGCTGAACGCTACAGCATCACTGTTAAACTCCCTTCTGAAACCCAGGCTCGCCCCGGCCCTGAAACCCATCGGCTGAGTGCCGCCAAAAAAATCACGTAATACCTCGGCTTGCTGCAGGGTACGCACACCGCCGTTATTACTAAAACCTGTACCCAGCATGGCCATTAAGGTAAACTTATTGCCCAGGTACCCCTTGGCCGAAAAATTTTGATCAACACCGTCAAAACCCAAAGGCGTAACAGTCCTCTCACCATATCCGCCCGAGTAATTTAAACTCCAGTTACGCCCTTGCGGGTTAAGTGTACTTATAGTAAACAAAAAAGGCTGCGGCTGGCTAAAGGTGCTGCTTGCCTCACCGTCAACAAGCTGTTGAGCATAGCTTGCTTTAATTATCGAAACAAAAAGGAGGATAAACAGGTAAGTTTTTTTCATGGTAAAATGTGCTTATGGGTAGCATTAACAATTGGCTAATAAAATTAATTAATGTTAGCTTAAAATTAATGATACAGTAAGTTTTCATTAAAGATGTTATCATACCTTTGCAACATAAGTATTCATTATAAATAATTTATGCCTTTAAAAGCCCCTGAAACTGCCCCTACCGCCTCCATCGCGTTCGACAGGTTACTCATAATCATGGACGACCTGCGGGCCAATTGCCCATGGGATAAAAAGCAAACGCTCGAGAGCCTGCGCCACCTCACCATTGAAGAAACCTACGAGCTAAGCGATGCCATTTTAGGCGGCGATATGCCCGAAATAAAAAAAGAGATTGGCGATATTATGCTGCACCTGGTTTTTTATGCCAAAATAGCTTCCGAAACCAACGACTTTACCATTACCGATGTTTTAAACAGCGTTTGCGACAAGCTCATCAACCGCCACCCGCATATCTATGGTGATATAGAAGTGCAGAACGAGGAAGATGTAAAACGTAACTGGGAACAAATCAAGCTTAAGGAGGGCAACAAATCTGTTTTGGGAGGCGTACCGGCTTCCTTACCGGCGCTGGTAAAAGCATCGCGCATACAGGAAAAGGCGCGCGGCGTTGGGTTCGACTGGGAGGAGAAAAGCCAGGTTTGGGCAAAGGTTGAGGAAGAGATGCAGGAGTTTAAAAACGAATTCAATGCCGAAGATGAAAGCACTATCGACCATGAAAGGGCCGAAGCCGAATTTGGCGACCTGCTGTTTTCGCTGATCAATTACGCCCGCTTTATTAATATCAACCCGGAAAACGCCCTCGAAAAAACCAATAAAAAATTCATTAAGCGCTTTCAATACCTGGAGCTTAAAGCGCAGGAAAATGGCAAACAACTGCATGATATGAGCCTGGCCGAGATGGATGTTTTTTGGGACGAGGCAAAAAAACTGTAAAATACTGCAGCCCGGTTGTAGCGTTTAATTAAAAACATGCGTAATGGTTAAAAATTGATAACGAGATAAGATTATATGAAACGTAATTTATTTTACCTGCTGCCATTATTGTTAACATTAGGCGTAGCCTGTTCTCCCAAAAATGAGGTTGTTCCGGTTGCCCAGCCACAAGGTAATTTTACAGGCGTATTTGGCGCGCTTGTTAAAAAAACAAGTGGTACCGGTTATGATACTATTCGTGATACCATAGCTTTAAAACTTACTGCGGCATCATTATTTAAAGTGGCTGCAAACACCAGGAAACACGTGGCAAGCTACGGAGCGTTTGTGTACAACGGTTACTATATCCAGTTTAATGACTCATTGGCAGTAACACCTGGTGTCAATAAATTTCACCTCAAAGGTGTTTACCAATATTATTATGATGGCAATGTATTTCAACTGCAGCGCAACAGCAACGGCGATACATTAACTGTTCAATACAATTTGAAGAAAACTAATTAACTACTTTTTATTGTTTTATTACGTTGCCGGTGCCCGCATTGAGGGTACCGGCTTTTTTGATTACTACAGCAAATAATCCGGGCGAATTTTTTTTTATTTTGTATCATTTACCTGTTTTGCTGCGTAAAGGCTTTAAAACAACATTTAGCGGAACTAAGTACATTTAATGCATCCACCCCCTCGCATTACCGAAGAAGAGATCGTAAGGCAATGCAAAAAAGGCAGCTTAAAACATCAGGAATTGCTGTATAAGCAGTTCTATGGCTATGCTATGGGTATAAGTTTGCGTTACAGTTTAAACCGCGATGATGCCCTTGAAGCTGTAAATGACGCTTTTATAAAAGTGTTTAACGCTATTGGCGGCTACAATATCGATAAGCCGTTTAAAGCCTGGCTCCGCACCATTTTGGTTAATACGGCCATTGACCGCCGGCGCAAAGACCTTAAATTCCAGCTTAATGTTGAATTGGAAAATGCTGCCCCCATCAGGAGCAATATGGGGCCGGTTGATAATTTAAACGTACAGGATATATTAAAACTGATGGTTGAGCTCCCAACTATACAACGAACTATTTTTAACATGTATGAGATAGACGGCTATGACCATGATGAAATAGCCACAACGCTCGGCATCCCGGTAAGCTCATCGCGCGTTTACCTGAGCAGGGCTAAAGAAAGATTAAGAAGTATATTAAGAAAAGAAGCACAAAACCATGGATGACCAGTTGGATAACGACTTAAGAGACCGCATCAGGGACGTGTTTGACAATTACGAAGACACTACCGCTGATGAAGGCTGGCTGCTGCTCAGGGAGAAATTCCCGGTTCAGGAAAAACAGCGCCGCCCGGTTTACCTATGGTGGGCAAGCGCTGCTGCTGCCCTGTTGTTGTTTTTGAGTATAGGCTTGTGGATAGCATCGAACAAAAATAATGTTAATAATAATGGCCAAACATTTTCGGCTAAACCGGTAAAACCTGCACAGCCGCAAAGCAACACGGCAGATAGCAATGTTCAAAACGTTACCCCGGTACAGCCTCCTGTAACAATTAAGCAATCACCTGCAACAAACCTTGCGGGCAACAATAGCACCCAATCTTCAGCAACAAAACTGAAGCCGGCAGGCAACACCCCGGCAAATAAATCTAATGCACTTGCAGGCAATAAGGCTTTAAATAAACCGGCGGGCAACATAATCGTAAATCAACCGGCTGCAACCGTACCCGCGTTTACACCTGCGCCGGCAAATCCTGTAACTGTAAACCCTGTTAACGGAATTGCCAAAACCGGCGTGCCGCCTGCCGTTCAACCGGCTAATAACGGCGTAGTCAGCGTAACTCCGATTAAAAAGACTGATAGTGTAAAAGCTGTATTGCCGCAAACCAATGCGCAGCAATATGCTAATAACCCTGTTGTACAGCCTCCGGCAAATACCAAGCCTGTTAATGCAACCCCGCCTGTTGTTCCATCAGTAATAAAAGTTAAACCAAAGATCAACTCTATGGAATCTTTACTGGCCAGCGATCAGGACCAGCCTAAAAAACCTGATATGGACATGAACGAACGCAGGGTAAAATTCAGTGTTTACGCGGCTACATTCTTTAACTACGCTAAGGGCAGCCAAAACCAGGTAAATGCCGGCGCCGGCTTTACATCCGATATCAAGCTGAGCAAAAACCTCAAACTTTCCACCGGTTTAGCTTTGGCCCAAAACACGCTAAATTACAATAAAAACCAACCCTCAAATGGTGCGGCTGCGGTGTCGTTTTCGCCATCATTAAGCACAGCCTATAATACGCTGGCCGATTTTAGTAAGGTATCGTCTACACCTTCATTTAAAAACTACAGTGCTAACCTGATCGGTCTTGATATTCCTGTTAACCTTAAGTATGAATTTAACCCGCAGAAAAATGACACTTATATTTCTGCAGGTTTAAGTTCGGGTACATTTATCAACGAAGCCTACACGGCAAGTTACAGTTACCCCGGGCTGGCTATGGCTGCCGGTGTACAACCGCAAACATCCGATGAAACAACGCATAAAAGCTTTAACAGCTTTTATTTTGCCAAAACCCTGAATGTGGCATTTGGTGTTGGCTATCCCCTGGGTAAAAGTAACCGGATAATTATTGAACCATTTTTAAAATACCCGCTTGACGGCCTTGGCTCACAGCAGATAAAATTTGGAGCAGGCGGCTTAAACCTGAAACTGAACTTTACAACACATAAAAAATGAAAAAGTACATCCTTATCCTTGCCCCGCTGTTGATTAGCGGGTTGCAGCTTAGCGCCCAAAAGTTAGAAGTTACTGTACAGGCCAACACCGGTTTATTTCATTTTGCGGGTAAATCATCAACGGCTACCACCCAGGTATTGCAGGGCTCAACCACCGGCGATCCGATGAACCGTGCTAACAACCCATACGGCAGCAAAAACGGCTTTAGCTACGGTGGCAGTGTCCAGGTTCAAACCGTATCAAAAGGTGGATTTATAGCCGGGCTGCAGGGTGGTTATGAATTATTGAGAAGCAAAGCCGAGGTTAATAAGTATACCCCTATCATTCTTAATCCAACAGAATACAATATAGTAGCAAATGACGCAAGTTTCGCTGTAACCGGCCATGTTGCTTTTCAAAATCAAAGCATTAACCTTAACCCGTATATAGGATATCGCTTTCAGCTTAATAAAGTTAAACTTGATATTTTACCGGGGATGGATATTGGCCTGATACTGGATAGCAGGGATAAAGGCGAAGTTAAAGATAAAGAAGGCAACGTGTTTAAAGTTGATTATAAAAGAAGCAAAGCACCTACCGATGTTAGGTTACGCCTTGGCGCTGCAGCCAGTTATGGCCGCTATGGTTTAAATGCCAGCTTTGCTCATGGCCTGACCAACTATATGAAAGATATGGTAGGCGATGCCTCCTTTAACGCGCATAGTGAATATTTTAGACTGGGATTAAGCTACCGGTTGCTATAAAACTTACTTAAACTGGATAGCCTTCACAGGCGAGATCCGGCTTACCAGCGTTGATGGTATAATAAGTACAAGGAGGCAAATGATCAGCGTACCAATATTGAGAGCAACAATATCAAAAATATTAAACTCAACCGGCACAAAGGTCATATAATAGGAAGCCTGGTCCAGTTGGAAGAAGTGAGTGTACATCTGGAAATACCCCAGGCCTATCCCCAATAGATTACCCAGCAGCAGCCCTAAACCTATCAGGTAACTGGCATTGATCAGGAATATTTTGCGGATGGCCCAGTTGGATGCCCCCATGGCTTTGAGCATCCCGATCATAGCGGTTCGTTCAAGGATCATGATCAGCAGGGCCGATATCATGTTGATTACTGCAACCGCAACCATCAGTACCAGCATCACTATCGAATTAACATCGAGCAGGTTGAGCCATTCAAATATGGTAGGATAATCTTCTTCAATGGTGTACTCTTTCAATTTTACCGGTAAAACAGTCTCGAGCGCATAGGCGGCTTCATTGATATGATCAAAATCGGCTACGCGTAGTTCGTATTGGCCTATCTCGTTCGGTTTCCAGTCGTTAAGGCGATTAATGAGCGATAAGGCACCGATCACAAAGGTTTTATCAACCTCTTCAACCCCGATATTGAAAATACCTTTGATCTTAAACTGGCGTTTACGAAGCGGCTCCTGTACAAAATACATCAGCAGCTTATCCCCGACCTTTAGTTTAAGCCTGTCGGCCGTTGTTTGGGAAATCATGATCTCCTTTTGCGCCTCAACCGAGTCGGCAAAACTGATCACATCACCGGCAATCATCATTTTTTTAAAGTAACTCCAGTCGTAATTTTTGTCAACGCCCTTAAGTACCACACCTTCAATTTCATTATTGGCCTTAACAATGCCGGGTTTGGTGGCCACCGGCATTACATGGGTAATAAACGGGCTTTTGAGCGCGCGCTTAACGAATTCGCTATCAGCAGGAAACGAGGAACTTTGGTAAGAGTTATTCAGGTCGAACTTAACCACACGGATGTCGCCGGCAAAGCCGCGAACTTTATTGCGGATCTCGTGTTTAAACCCTTTAACGATAGCAAGTGACAGTATCATTACACCAAGGCCCAGCATAATGCCTATTATTGCAATACGCACTATCAGTTTTGAAAATGTGCGTTTTGATTTAAAAGTTATACGGGCTGATATAAAGGAGGCGAAACTCAATGGCAGACTGATTTTTTGTACCTTCGCAAATATGCGGTTTTGCTGTTAAACCTGCTACTTTTAAAATTGTTTCAACTCAATATTTTATGAATAAGATTTGTGCTTTTTTACGATTTGCCCTGATAACAGTTTTACTTGCAAACACGGCATGCAGCCAGGCAACCGATTGTAAAGGCTGCAAGACGGCATCCATCCCAAAAAACAAAAAAAACAGCCCTATTATTCCCGGAGCCGATCAAATTCCGCTGTATATTAACTATCTTAAGGGAAAAAATATAGGGATGGTTATTAATCAAACTTCGGTTATTGGTAAAAATTTAACTGCCAGTGTAGATAGTTTGGTGCATTTAGGAGTAAACGTAAAAAAAATCTTTGGCCCCGAGCATGGTTTCAGGGGCAATGCCAGTAACGGCGCTACCGTTGGCGACACTAAAGATCCTAAAACCGGCTTGCCTGTAATATCGCTGTACGGTAACAAGCATTACAAACCAACTCCGGCCGATTTGAAGGGTATCGACCTCATGATATTTGATATACAAGATGTTGGCGTACGCTTTTACACTTATATTTCAACCCTGCATTACTTAATGGAGGCCTGTGCCGAAAACAATGTAGAGCTGATGATATTTGATCGTCCAAACCCTAACGGTTATTTAATTGACGGCCCTATCCTGGATACGGTTAACCGTTCATTTGTGGGCATGCACCCCATCCCCATCGCCCACGGTATGACTATTGGCGAATATGCTCAAATGATAAATGGCGAAGGCTGGTTAAAAAATGGGGTTAAGTGTAAACTGAAGATCATTAAAGTGGCTAATTACAAGCATAATTTGCCTTATCCCTTACCCATAAATCCATCGCCCAACTTAAATACGCCTATATCAATTTTATTATATCCGAGTACCTGCTTATTTGAAGGTACAACATTTAGTTTGGGCAGGGGAACGCTCTTCCCCTTTGCCGTATTGGGGCATCCGGCGCTAAAAGGGAAATACAGCTTTTCGTTTACACCCAAAAGTATCCCGGGTATGAGCGAGAACCCGCCGCAGAAAGACCAGGAATGTTTTGGCATTAATCTGCAAAATATTCCACCAACTGATATCACAGGTGCAGGTGTTATCAATCTGAAATGGCTCCTGGAGTTATATAACGCCTTCCCCGACAAGGATCATTTCTTTAATGCCTATTTCATAAAGCTTACAGGCACGGCCGAACTAAGGAAACAAATTGAAACCGGCAAAACCGAAGAAGAGATCCGTGCCGGCTGGCAACCCGGACTAACTAAGTTTAAAGCCACACGCAAAAAATACTTACTATACGAATAACAGAATAAAGCACATCTAATACCTAAACATACTATGAGAATTATATTTATGGGTACCCCCCAGTTTGCCGTTGCCTCGTTAGACGCTTTAATTAAAGCCGGTAGTGACATCGTTGCTGTTGTTACAGCGCCCGATAAACCAGCCGGAAGGGGACAAAAAGTTAGCGAGTCGGCTGTTAAACAATATGCCGTAGCTAACGGCTTAAAAGTGCTGCAACCCGAAAAACTTAAGAATGAAGGTTTTATTACCGAATTGAAAGCATTGAAAGCCGATCTGCAGGTTGTGGTAGCCTTCAGGATGCTGCCCGAAGCCGTTTGGAACATGCCAGCCAAAGGTACCATAAATTTACACGCCTCATTATTACCTCAATACCGCGGGGCCGCCCCCATTAACTGGGCGCTGATTAACGGCGAAAAAGAAAGCGGCGTAACCACTTTCTTTTTAAAACACGATATTGATACCGGTAACATCCTGTTCACCGAAAAAATAACCCTTACCGGCCATGAAGATGCCGGCGAATTGCATGACCGTCTCATGAACAAAGGCGCAGGGCTGCTGGTTAAAACAGTTAAAGCGGTTGAGAGCGGCCGTTATAACGAACACCCGCAAGCTCAATTGGCTGAGGGAACAGAGTTGAGACACGCGCCCAAAATTTTCAAGGATGATTGTAAGATAGACTGGACACAACCTGCCTTGTCGATTTATAACAAAATTCGTGGCTTAAGCCCGGTACCAACTGCGTATACCGAGCTTAATGGTAAAAGCCTAAAAGTTTATGCATCTGAATATCAATTATCAGAACCTGCCATACAACCCGGCGGCTTTTTAACCGACAATAAAACCTATTTGAAATTTGCTGCTAAGGATGGTTTTGTGTTGCTAAAAGATATCCAGTTAGAAGGCAAGAAACGCATGGGTATTGAGGATTTTTTGAGGGGAGTGAAGTTGTAAGAACGTCCCCACAGAACAGGGTCCTCTTCCAGAAACCCTGATGGGACGGGAAGTTAATATCTACGATTGTCATTTCGACGAACAGTGAAAGGGTATTGCAGGGCGTGAGGAGAAATCTTATAAGCCCTGTAACAAAGCAGGGCGTATAAGATTTCTCTTTCGCTCCTGCGTTTATTCCCCCGCTTGCTCTATCGAAATGACATTTTTGTTTATACGAGTTGATTTTTAATTTTTTACTTCATAACTATTATTCCCCCTATCCACATCAGGATAAATTTTTTCAGGGTCGATAACCACTTTGGCAACCGCAACCTTTTTATTGCCTGTAAAGGAATAACTACTGCTATACTCCCAAACCTCAACCGGGAATTCACGATGCTCCTTTGACCCATCAGCGTAGTTTATTTCAACCACCAAAGGCATGGCTGCTTTGTCCATATTTTCGACTGTAATAATAGGTTGAGAACCCACCGCACTTTCTACTTTAACAATTTTTTGATCGAGGCGATAGTTTTCGAGGAACATAGATTTCCAGAACCAGGTCAGGTCTTCCCCGGCCGAACTATCCATACTCCTAAAAAAGTCCCATGGGGTTGGGTGTTTATAGGCCCAATCACGGATATATTTTCTGAAAGCGCGGTCAAAACGTTCCGCACCTAAAATTTGGTTACGCAAAAGTGCTAAGGAATAAGCCACTTTTTGATACTGTAACGGATATACCTGGTTGCCGGGCAAAGCATCGGGGCGGGTAACAATAGGCAATAGCTTTTCCGCAAACAGGGAATCAAGCGGACTATCGATCTCTACATAACCTATAAACTCACCTTTATTAAAAGCTTTGGTAGCAATTTTGTCAATGAACATATTAAACCCTTCATCCATCCATGCGTATTTACGCTCGTTGCTGCCCACTACCATCGGGAACCAGGTATGGCCCAACTCATGGTTTACTACTGCAAAATACATATTGCCGGTATCTTTTGCCGAGCAAAAAACCATGCCGGGGTACTCCATACCATCCAGGTTTGAAGCCACGTTAACTGCTTTGTTATAAGGGTATGGGAACCATTTTTCGGAAAAATGCTGCAAGGTAAATTTGATATACTCCGACGAGCGTTTCCAGCTGCCCTGCTTCTCCGATTCTACCGGGTAGAGCGAACTGCCCATTACCCTTTTACCATCAGCAATTTTAAAACTCTCCGCTTCCCAAATAAAGGAACGGGAGGCAGTCCAGGCAAAATCCCTTGCATTATCCAATTTAAATTTCCATGTACAGGTAGCTTTTGCTGGCCTTGACGATGGGGCAGTTACTTCCTTTGCTGTACGGATCTGCACTGGTGTGTCGCTTTCTTTTGCCAGTTGCCAGCGTTTTAACGCAGTTGGGGTTAATACCTCTTCAGGGTTTAACAGATCGCCCGAGCCTTCAACAACGAGGCCTGAAGGAACTGTGATATTAACCCTGAAATTGCCATATTCCAGGTAAAACTCACCGTTACCTAAGTACGGCAGTGTGTTCCATCCTTCTACGTCATCCAAAACACACATCCTGGGGTACCATTGTGCCACCGCATAGATATTACCGTTTTTTGTTGGGAGGATATCGGTACGGTTAACCAGGAAATCAGCATTTTTATAATTTACCGGGAAGTTATAACGATAACGGATGCTAAAACTGATGGCCTGCCCGCTTAACAGCGGCTGTGCCAGCTCCAGTTGCATGCGTGTATCATAAATATGGTATTTGATATTTCCAGCTTTATTTCCGGCAAGCTGAACGCCTTCTACCTGGTATCCGCCGTCGGGAGTAGTTTTTTCAGGATCCTGGTAAAGAAATAGCTTGGATTGAATCCCCCGCGAATCTTTTTTAAACACGTTTTGTTCCAGCTGCAACCACAGTGCCGAAAGGGCTTTGGGGCTATTATTGGTATAAGTAATTGTAGCTGTACCGGTTATGACGTTGGTTTTATCATCAAGCGCTGCATCAATTAGATAATCAGCCTTGTTTTGCCAGTAGGCAGGGCCAGGTTCGCCGGCAGCGGTACGATATGAGTTGCCCGGAGGTAATAAGGGCTGCGCCGGGAATAAATCTGAAGGATGATACTTAGTTTGGGCTGAAGAGATAGTGGTTGCTAATAAACACAGGGAACCGATAATTAGCTTTATGTTTCGTAGGGGTCTTAACATATTAATAATTAAAAGCGAATAGTGATAGTACTTTCACAGCCAATATAATAAAAAATTGATGATTTGCTATAGCGAAGTCCCCTCTTTAGCGCAAGTCTTGAGCGGAGAAATGTGTGTTTGGAGATTTGTGCTTTCTGTAGGCCCAAGTGAACACACCCACGGGCTATCGCTCAACACTTGCGCCAATAATAGATGGATAGTTTAATAAAACGATCAACGCCCTCCCAAAACCTCCATAACCGCCTGCGCCTTCAACAAACATTCTTCATATTCATTTTCGGCGATAGCGTGATAAGTTATAGCTCCACCTGCGTGAAACGAAAGGTATTTGTTAGCAGAATTATAAAGTAATGACCGAATCACAACGTTAAAATCAAAATCATCATCCGGACTAAAATATCCTATTGCGCCCGAATACACCCCACGTTTGCTACGCTCGTATTGCTCCATCAGCTGCATACAGCTAACTTTCGGAGCACCTGTCATGCTGCCCATCGGGAAAGTATTTTTGATGGCCAGTACGTTTGAAAGGCCGTCCTGTATTTCGCAAACCACCGTAGAGATCATCTGGTGCACCTGCTTAAAGCTGTAGATACCAAAAAGTTCTTCGGTTTTAACCGTACCGGATTTAGCCGAGCGGGTTAAATCATTTCTTACCAGGTCAACAACCATTACGTTTTCCTGCAATTCTTTGGGATGGCTGCGCAGGCTCTGTTTAGCCTGTTCATCGGCTTCAATATCATCCATCCTTTTAGCTGTACCTTTTATGGGTTGCGAGATGAGTTTACTTCCCCGTTTAGCCAGAAACCGTTCGGGCGAGGCTCCGAGAATATAATTCCCATTCCATTTAAAAAAGGTAGAAAACGGATTAGGGGAAACTTCGTTCAGCTTTGTGAAGATCTCCAGCGGCCCAAGGGCTACATCTTCAGCAAAAAACTCCTGGCAAAAGTTAGTGACATAAATATCGCCGCGTGTAATGTGCTCTTTTATTTTGTTTACCGTGTCAATGTATTCCTGCCTGCTGAAGCGTGGGGATAGGTTGATGGCAAGTTGCTGACCAGCGGCAGGTGGTTCCTGCTCATTGATGGCTTTTATAACGAGGTTAGGCTCATCGGCGATAATTTCGACCTCATTGCTCTTTATAATGATGAGATATTCAGGAACAAAAAAATACAGGTCGGGAAATTTTAAACCATCAGGATTGGAAGATGTAAGTGCTTCAATTTCATTTTTAAGGTCATATCCCAGGAAACCCGTCATCCAGCCGGGGTTATTTTTCCCGAACTCATCAAACTGATCAAAAGCGTTACCTGCATCTGCAGTAAGTTCGGCACGGGAGCCAACCGCTATTAGCGTATCAAATTTGGAGTAGGGATCATTAAATCCGTTCGAATCAAGGTAACACAGCGTATCAAAAGTTGTGGCCCATTGCAACGCCTTCTTTCTGAATCCCGGCAGATCATTAACCTGTACTATCACCCTGCAAAAATAACCAAGTAAATGAAAAAAAGCCGGAACGTCCGGCCTTTTTATTCTTATTTATAACTATATCATCCTGAACTTGTTTCAGGATCCCACAAGAAGGCTACACATGAAGTACACTCTGCCGGTGGGGTGCCGAAATAAATTCGGCATGACGCTTTTTTATTCTTAATGCAATGTTAAAGTCTGCTTCCTGTCTGGGCCTACTGATAAATACTTAACCGGCACACCAAGTTCAGCTTCAAGATAATCAATGTATGATTGCAGTTTAGCCGGGATTTGAGACAGCTCGGTAATGCCGGTCAGATCTTCGTTCCAGCCATCAATTTCCTTATATACCGGCTCAGGTTTTACCGAACAAATATCGTAAGGCATATAATCAATCTGCTCACCTAAATAATTATAATGAGTAGCAGCATAGATCTTTTCAAAACCGCTTAAAACATCAGCTTTGGTCATTACCAGTTGGGTAACGCCATTAAGCATAATGGCATATTTTAAAGCCGGCAGGTCGATCCAGCCGGTGCGGCGTGGCCTGCCTGTAGTTGCGCCAAACTCATGGCCTACCTTACGTAATTCTTCGCCGGTTTCGTTTTCCAGCTCGGTTGGGAACGGACCACCACCTACACGGGTACAATAAGCTTTAAAAATGCCTATTACTTCGCCAATTTGCTGAGGGGCAATACCTAAACCGGTACAAGCGCCGGCAGCGGTAGTATTTGATGAAGTTACAAACGGATATGAACCGAAGTCGATATCAAGCATAGCGCCCTGTGCACCCTCAGCTAATACCTTTTTACCTTCTTTAATATAGCTGTTAACCAAATGTTCAGAATCAACCAGCGGGAACTGACGCAACACGTCAAGTGCTTCAAAAAACAAGGCTTCGCGTTCTGAAAAATCTGCTACCTCGCCATAAAGCTGCTGCAGCATAGATACGTGTTTATCAACCAGTTTCTGGTAACGCTCCTTAAAATCGGGCAGGGTAATATCGCCGATACGTAAACCGTTACGACCGGTTTTGTCCATATACGTTGGACCAATACCTTTTAACGTTGAACCAATTTTGCCTTCACCCATCTTTTTTTCATTAGCGGCATCAAGCAACTGGTGAGTTGGTAATATCAGGTGTGCTTTTTTAGCAATTAAAAGGTTCTTTTTGGCCAGCAGGTCATGCCCGGCATCTTTTAATTTATCCAGTTCTTTTTTCAGGGTGATAGGATCAATCACCACACCATTACCAATAAGGTTCATGGTGTTTTCAAAAAATATACCTGAAGGAATGGTGTTTAAAACAAACTTTTTACCGTCGAACTCCAACGTGTGACCTGCATTCGGCCCGCCCTGGAAACGTGCTATCAGGTCATAACCTGCGCTAAGCACATCAACAATTTTTCCTTTTCCTTCATCGCCCCACTGGAGGCCTAATAATACGTCAACAGCCATTAATTTATCGTAAGTTCAAGAATATGTGTTATGAAAGGGGGCAAAGTTAAATTTTTCTATCACAAAAACCCTCTCTTAATTTGGTACAATTACCATAAAGATTTAAAGAGTGGTGTTTGATGTCAAATTTTAATATATCGCCCATCATACTCTGGATCTGCTGGATGCGCGGATCGCAAAACTCAACCACTTTACCACAGTCGATGCAGATGATATGGTCGTGCTGTTTGTAGCCGTATGATTTTTCGAACTGGGCCATGTTTTTGCCAAACTGGTGTTTGGTAACCAGATCGCACGAAACCAACAGCTCAAGCGTATTGTAAACCGTTGCACGGCTTACACGATATTTTTTATTTTTCATGTGGATGTACAACGACTCCACATCAAAGTGATCTGTACGGGAATATATCTCTTCGAGTATAGCAAAACGTTCAGGGGTTTTCCTGAGGTTTTTATTTTCGAGGTAGGCCTCAAAAATTTTTTTAACCATTGGTATGGTATCCTGCTGTGACATAATGATGTATTAACGGGGCAAAGTTATTAATTATTTGGGTTATTAGTTGATTAAGTTGATTGAGTGAGTAGTTGATTAGGTTTATCAGGTGAATAATTGTTAGGATTTTAACTATTCACCTAATCAACCATTCACCATTCTCCTGCTGGTTAACTATTCACCTAATCAACCATTCACTACTCACCATTCTCACGATGCTTTTTCAATCGCCGAATCAAAACGGTTAACTGCGGTTACGCCTTTTACTTGTTTCAGGTTTTTAATCAGGGTGTCGAGATGGCTGGTATCGTTCACATACAACATCAGCGACCCTTCAAATATACCATTATCACTATCAACAGTGATAGATCTGATATTTATTTTAAAATCATTTGATATAACGGTGGTAAGCTTGTTGATCAACCCAACCTCGTCAATACCGGTAATGCGCAAACCGGTAAGGAAAGCAAGCTCCTGCTGATTTGTCCAGCGGGCTTTTACTATCCTGTAGCCATAGTTGGCCATGAGCTTAGCCGCATTGGGGCAATTGGTACGGTGGATCTTGATCCCGTCGCTTACGGTAACAAAACCAAAAACATCATCACCAGGAATAGGGTTACAACAATTGGCCAGCTTATAATCTATTTTTTGCATATCCTCGCCAATAAGCAGGATATCACTGTCTTTGGCCTTGATATTTTTGATAAGGTTTTGAACCTGCTCCTGGTCAATTTTATCCTGCGGCTTATTGTCAATTACTTTTTCGGACGCCTGGTACTCTTTCAGGTCCTTCATATCAATAATGCCTTTGGCAACATTGTAAAAAAGGTCCTGAGTGGCCTGCAGTTTAAAGAAGTAGCTAATCTTTTGCAGGTTTTCGGAGTTATAGGTGATCTTGAGCGATTTCATTTTACGCTCCAGGATCTCCTTACCATCCTCCGCTATTTTTCGTTTCTCTTCTTTTAAAGCCGATTTGATCTTAGCCTTAGCTTTGGCAGTAACCACAAAGTTAAGCCAGTCTTCTTTAGGCGTTTGCTTGCTGGATGTGATGATCTCCACCTGGTCGCCGTTTTGAAGCTTGTAGCTTAGCGGTACGAGTTTGTGGTTTACCTTGGCACCGATACAGCTTGCGCCCACGTCGGTATGGATCTCGAAAGCAAAATCAAGCGCTGTAGCATTTAAAGGCAACTGGATCAGCGCACCTTTTGGCGTAAAGATGAAGATCTCATCACTAAAGAGGTTCATCTTAAAGTCGTCGATAAAGTCGAGCGCGTTAGTATCCGGATTTTTGAGCATCTCGCGCACTTTATGTACCCATTGGTCAAGGCCGCTGTCGGTGCTGGCTTCCTTGTATTTCCAATGTGCAGCAAAACCTTTTTCGGCAATCTCGTTCATGCGCTTGGTGCGGATCTGCACTTCAACCCACTGCCCCCGCGGGCCCATTACCGTGGTATGCAATGATTCATAACCATTAGCCTTGGGCGATGAAATCCAGTCGCGCAGCCTATCAGGATTTGGGCGATATTGATCGGTTACTATAGAGTAGGCTTTCCAGCAATCAGCCTTTTCATGTTCAGGGGCGCTGTCCAATATAATCCGGATGGCGAAAAGGTCATATACCTCCTCAAAGGGTATCGACTTCTTTTTCATCTTATTCCAGATAGAATGGATTGATTTCGGCCTGCCAAAAGTATCAGCCTCAAGTCCCTGGCTTTGCAGCGATTTATTGATAGGCTCAATAAAATCACGGATAAAACGCTCGCGTTCGGCCTTTTTCTCGTTCAGTTTATTTTTGATGAACTGGTAGGTTTCACGCTCCATGTATTTCATGGAAAGGTCTTCCAGCTCAGATTTTATGGCATACAAGCCCAGGCGGTGTGCCAGGGGCGCATACAGGTAAACCGTTTCTGATGATAACTTAAGCTGCTTATCCCTGGGCATAAACTCCATGGTACGCATGTTGTGCAGCCTGTCGGCAAGCTTAATCAATATCACCCTCACGTCATCGGCAAGGGTAAGCAGCATTTTACGGAAGTTTTCGGCCTGCAATGAGCTGTTGGTATCAAATACACCTGATATTTTGGTAAGGCCGTCAATAATTTTGGCTACCTTTTTACCAAATTCCATCTCAATTTCATCAAGCGTCATGTTAGTGTCTTCAACCACATCATGCAGCAGGGCGCACACTATTGAGGTGGTACCCAGGCCAATTTCTTCGGCGGCTATCTGGGCAACGGCAATAGGGTGGTATATATAAGGTTCGCCGCTTTTACGGCGCATATCCTTATGGCTTTCAAGGGCCATATCAAATGCCTTGCGTATCATGCGTTTATCGCCCTTTTGCAGGGTTGATTTACAGGCACGCAACAAAGCACGGTATCTTTTTAGTATCTCGTTCTTCTCGGCTTCCAGGTCTATCACTAAGTCTTTCATGTACGGGGTATTAGCGGTATTCAATCATAAACATGCAGCAAATAAATATTATTGCAGGTATTAGTAAAATACCAAAAAAAATTACATTATTTTTGTATTAAGTAAAAATATGAAATTTATTGGTTTTACGCTGCTGTTATGTTGCTTAATGGGTGCTGCAAAGGCCCAAACAGCTACGCCTGCACCCGTAACTCTTGGCAAAAATGATACCATCAGAACAGCCATGACCAACCTTGACGGTGAGCTTGTACCATGGATAGTTGAGCCGGAGGTTAGAATTGTAGATACCCGTATTTTTGCGAGCGAGGCCGATAGGCTAAACTACCGCCGTTTGCGTTATAATGTAATGAAAGTACTGCCTTACGCACGTTTTGCGGGGCAAAGGTACCGCCAGTTACAACGCGACCTTGCCGTTACCGCCGACAGGAAAAAACAAAAAGAACTGGTTAGCACCTGCGAGGGTGAAATAAAAAACCTGTTCAATAAAGAGATCAAGAACCTGACAATTAGTCAGGGCGAAGTTTTAATTAAGCTTATTGACCGCGAAACCGGGCAAACCAGCTTCGCTATGGTTAAAGAATTAAAAGGCGGCTTTAAGGCTTTCATGTTCCAGTCGGTAGCCAGCATATTTGGTCATAACCTTAAAGAAACCTACGACCCTGAAGAACAGAAGGATATCGAGGCCATATTAAATCAGGCCGGATATAATTCATACAGCAATTAGTTTAATGGATAATAAAAGTATTTACCGGTTTAATGTTAAAAAGTTAAACGGTGAAGAGATCAGTCTTTCCGAATATAAAAACAAGGTTCTTTTAATTGTAAACACGGCATCGCAATGCGGTTTTACACCTCAGCTAAAAGAATTGGCAGCTTTAAAAACTCAGCTTGCCGGCAAGGACTTTGAAATCCTCGCATTCCCTTCAAATGATTTTGGCGGACAGGAACCTTTAGATGGTGAAGCTATTGCCGTTTTTTGTGAAGCCAATGGAGCCAACTATCCCATATTTGAAAAAATAAGGGTACGCGGCCCATATGCCGACCCATTGTATCAATTTTTTGCCGATAAAAAGGAGAATGGAAATGTACGGTCGGTTCCGCGCTGGAATTTTCATAAATTTTTGATTGATAAGAATGGGCATGTAGTTGATTTTTACTACCCTTTCACCAAACCAAACTCCTCAAAAATCAGGCGAAAGATTGACCGCCTGCTGACAGCGGCGTCTAACCAATGAATTACTTTTGCGCATGCTTAAATTAGATATATTAGTTTTATCGGTACATCCTGATGATGCTGAATTAGGTTGTTCAGGTACAATTTTAAAACATATAGCCCTCGGCTATAAAGTTGGTATTGTTGACCTTACCCGCGGCGAACTGGGCACCCGCGGCTCGGCCGAGATCCGTAAACAGGAAGCTGCCGCCGCCGCCGAAATATTAGGCTTAGCTATACGTGAAAACCTTGGCCTTCCCGATGCCTTTTTTGAAAATACCCGCGAACACCAGGTAAAGGTTATTGAAGCCATCCGCAAATTTCGCCCTTCCATCGTAATAACCAATGCTTACCATGACCGCCATCCCGATCATGGCCGGGCAAATGAACTTGTTGAAGCCTCGGCATTTTTAGCGGGCCTTCGCAAAATAGAAACATTTGATATTGATGGTACGCCACAAGAAGCCTGGCGGCCAGACATGGTACTGCATTTTATACAGGATAATTATATTACTCCTGATATATTAATTGATGTAACCGAACATTGGGATAAAAAGATAGAGAGTATCAATGCTTACGGATCGCAGTTTTATAACCCAAGCTGGGAAGATGAACCTCAAACCTATATTTCAACATCCAATTTTATTGAAATAGTAACCGGCCGGGCACGCGAGTTTGGCAAAAGCATCCAGGTAAAATATGCCGAAGGCTTTACCAGCAGAAAAATTTTAGGAGTAGATAATTTATTTAACCTTAAATAATATTTATATTTAACTATAAGTTATATATAATAAATTTCGCCTTAAATAAACAGGGAGCCTGAAAATCAGGCTCCCTGTTTATTTAAGCAAGTATGATGATACTTATGCCTTAATATATTCAAAGCGATTATTTTCATTACTCCTCTCCCTCCTGAGCTTATTTTCATTAGCTAATTTTAAGAGGATCCCTGAAAGTTCAGATGTTTTAAAGTCAGAGTCATACTGTTCTTTACAGTAATTGGCAATTGATGAAATAGACCGCTGACTATCAAAGAAATCTGTATTTAGCAATTGATTAAGTATTTTGGTAGCGCCTGGCTTTTTACGTCCTGGAATACCTCCGCCTTCATCCTCAATGCGTAATTTCCTTACTTTTTTACCAAACATTTCAACACCCTCTGCATCTACTTTCTCCGATTCGATCATAACTTCCAGTAAACGGTCAATTATTCGAACCTGCACAGCTTCAGATTTGAATGAGTTTACAACCTCGGCAACTTCAACCAGTTGTTTCTTTAATTTCTCTATGTGTTTGCTCATGGTGCTTGAAATAGAACTACGTTACTTTAATAGGGTTGCAACAAATCTAATCGGAATAATAACAAAAAATATAGCGGATTTTGGAAAAAAAGTAGCGTATATTAATATCTTTCTATTTTTGCAAATAATAGATGCCGATTTTACCTTATTAAATATTAGTTAATTTCATCCGTTCCATGAGCGGATTTAGCTGTAGCCGGGATTAATTTTCTTTATTTACTGTGTTATAAAGTGACCGAAAGCTGTTCAAGCATGTCAAGGCCTGTATCAATGTGGCTTTTTTCAATGATCAGCGCGGGGCGGAAACGCACACTCCTTTCGCCGCAGCCAAGGTACATAATATTATTATCAAAACCTTTTTTTATAAAGCTGTCTCTTATTGCTTTGTCCGGAAAATCAAAGGCAGTAAGCAGCCCTTTTCCCCGTACATTACTTATAACCGGGTGCCGTTCGGCAATTTCGCTCAAGCCGTTTTGCAGGTACTCACCCATTACCGCCGCATTATCGCAAAGCTTATCCTCCTCAATAATCTCCATTATTTTTGACGAGCGTACCATATCAACCAAACTGCCCCCCCAGGTTGAGTTGATGCGCGATGATACTTTAAATACATTATCTTCAACCTCGTCAATGCGCCTGCCAGCCAATATGCCGCAAACCTGCATTTTTTTACCAAAGGCAATGATGTCAGGGCGCGCCTTTTCACCAAAGTGCTCATGGCACCAGAATTTGCCTGTTAAACCAACTCCCGTTTGCACCTCATCGTAAACCAGCAATGCTTCGTACTCATCAGCAAGTTCACGCAGCTTCTCTAAAAACTCTTTGCGTACATGGTTATCCCCGCCTTCTGATTGTACAGGCTCAATAATTATAGCACATATATCATCTTTATTATCTTCAAATGCTTTCCTGATTTGTGCCACCGATAATTGCTCTCTCTTTAACAGGTCTTCATGATTGGCATCGCTGTAAGGGAAATTCATATAAGGTACAGATACCCGTGGCCAGTCAAACTTGGCAAACCACTTGGTTTTATTAGGCAAGGTATTGGTAAGGCTCAGGGTATAACCCGAGCGGCCGTGAAAAGCATGCTCAAAGTGCAATACTTTAAAACCTTTTTCTTTAGTATATCCCCTGGCAAAGTTTTTCTGCACTTTCCAGTCCATAGCTACCTTCAGCGCGTTTTCGATAGCCAGCGCACCACCGGAAATAAAAAACGCGTGTGGCAAATATTCAGGAATCCCTATCCTGTCAAACGTTTCAACAAACTGGGCGTATTGCGTTGTGTAGATATCCGAATTTGACGGATTGGTTAATGCCGCAAGCATGAGGTTTTTCTTAAACTCTTCATCATTCAGCATTTTGGGATGGTTATAGCCCAAAGGCACTGAAGCAAAGCAGGTAAAAAAGTCGAGCAGCGTGCGGTTATATTTTGCATCATAAATATAAACACCCTTACTTTTTTCCATATCAAAAGTGAGGTCGAATCCATCGGCCAGTACATGCTTTTGAAGCGATGCCTGGACATCCTGCGGAGAAACAAGTAGGTTGTACATATTAATTGGGTTTATTACAAATTTAGTAAAAACCGCCTAAAATCAAAATTTAAGCGGTTTTTGAACCGATTGGCAAAAAAGTAACTTTAAATTGTTTAAAGTTACTTTTTGTACCAAACTCAAAACCGGTACACCCGCTTCTACCACAACATTCATAAAAAAAGGCAGCCGAAATTTACATTTACCGCCGGTTAACAATCAAATTCCTCGCTTCGCGAACCTGAATCGTACCAGCGCAGTTTAATAAACGTTTCTTTTTAATTAATTTGACATAGGTTGATTATTTTAATACTAAATTAGTAGCAAATACAACTAAAGGCTGTATTTATAACTATGGGAGAAGAACCATTATCTGCCAGCCACTCAAAACCGGTCCCAAAAGTAACATTTAACGATAGTGCCGACTGGGATTTACTTGAAGACCTGCCCGTTGCAGTTTATACCTGCGATAAAGAGGGCTATATAACCTCTTTTAACAAGGCAGCAATAACACTTTGGGGAAAAACGCCTGAAGCCAATAAAGACAAGTGGTATGTAAACTGGGAGATATTTACCTCCGACGGTATACTGTTAACTCCCGATGAAACCCCAACGGGTAAAGTATTAAAATATGGCAAGGCTATAAAGCAGCAGGAAATACTTATTAAACGTCCCAATGGAAGTGTAAGCTATATATTATCCAATCCTAAACCCCGTTTTAATGAAAATGGCGAACTGGCAGGCGCCGCCAATACCCTGATAGATATTACTGAACAAAAAAATGCCGAATCAAGGCAAGGGATGCTGGCCTCTATCATTGAATCATCAGAAGATGCTATTGTAAGTAAAAACCTTGATGGTGTAATTACCAGCTGGAACGGCGCGGCCCGACGTTTATTTGGTTATACCGAAGACGAGATCATAGGCAAACATATTACGGTTTTGATACCGGAAGACCGATGAAGAAGAAATGATCATTAATAAAATACGGGCCAACGAACGGATAGAACATTTTGAAACCATACGTAAAACAAAAAGCGGCGAGGAAATACAAATCTCGCTCACCATATCTCCAATAAGGAACAAGGCCAATAAGGTAATAGGGGCTTCAAAAATAATACGCGATATAGGCAGGCAAAAAAAATCAGAAGAAAGGTTACAACAGTATGCCGAACGCCTGGAGATCTTAAACTCCATAGGGCAGGTTATTTCGGCCGAGTTGGATATTCAAAGCATCCTGCAAAAAGTCACCGATGCTACCACCCAGCTGTGCGGCGCGCAGTTTGGCGCTTTTTTCCACAACCAGGTTAACGAACAGGGCGAATCATATATGCTGTTCACGCTTTCGGGCGCGCCGCGTGAGGCATTTGAAAAATTTGGCATGCCGCGTAATACGGCAGTTTTTCACCCCACTTTCAGTGGTGAGGGAACGGTAAGGGTTGATGATATAACCAAAGACCCACGCTACGGAAAAAATGCACCACATTTTGGCCAGCCTAAAGGGCATCTCCCGGTAGTAAGCTACCTCGCGGTTCCGGTAAGGAGTAAATCGGGCGAGGTGATTGGCGGATTATTTTTTGGGCACGAACAACCGGCCAGGTTTACCCGGGAACATGAGCAACTTGTTTTGGCTGTTGCCGCCCAGGCGGCGGTAGCGCTTGATAATGCCAAACTTTATGAAAATATTAAAGAGCTTAATGAAAAAAAGGATGAGTTTATAGGGCTTGCAAGCCATGAGCTCAAAACACCGGTTACCAGTTTAAAGGGTTACCTGCAAATCATTGCCCGTAACCTCCCTCCGGATGATAAAAGCAAAGTATTGGCCAACAGGGCATTGGAACAGGTGGGCAAATTAACCACCCTGATATCGGATTTACTTGATGTTACCAAAATCCAGACCGGTAAACTGCCTTTTACTTATGCCGATTTTGATGTGATCAAACTGCTTACCGAATTGAGGGAGATCCTGCAACAAACCGGTCCCTCCCATCAACTCCTTTTAAATTTACCTGCCGGAGAATTAGTTATCCATGCCGATAGCCAGCGTATTGAGCAGGTTGTCATTAACCTGGTAACCAACGCCGTTAAATATTCGCCAAAGGCAGATAAAGTGATCATCGAAGCTCTTGTTATCGACAATAAATTCAGGGTATCAGTACAGGATTTTGGCATCGGGATCCAGCCCGATCAACTGGAACGGGTATTTTCACGTTTTTACCGCGTTGAGAACCTCGCCTCTCACATGTCGGGGTTAGGAATTGGCCTGTACATTTGCCAGGAAATTGTTAACCGTCACCAGGGCAGGCTTTGGGTTGAAAGCACTTACGGCGAAGGGTCAACCTTCCATTTTGAGATCCCGATAAACACGAATTGAAATTTATGCACGAATGCTCAGCGTATTATTGAACAATTAGAATGAATTACACGAATTAGTTGGTTCGTGTAAATTCGGACGCATTTGTGAAATTAGTGCTATTTAATTCCAATTCGCGAAAATTCGACCTCATTCGTGTAATTAGTGTTGATTAATTAGTGTTGATTAAACTTTTCTTTCATCCCCAATAATCCCCAAATGCCCCCGCTATGAATAGCCAGAATTTTACTGCCGGGTTTAAAGTGCCCTTTGCTTATTAAATCATATAAGGCATACATCATTTTGCCGGTATATACAGGTTCTATCAATATCCCTGTTGCAGCAACAAATTGTTTAATGAAACTAATGAGCTCATCATTTGCTTTGCCGTAGCCTCCAAAGTGGTAACCGGTATGTATGTTATAATCTGCCTGGGCAGTTAAGAACCGGTCTATCTCCTCTTTAATAAAACCACCGTTTTTAAATACCGGCACCGCGTTGAACCTTGTTTTAAGCTGATGACCATTTAATCCGTTAATGATACCAGCCGCTGTTGTACCGGTACCGCAGGCACAAAAAATATGGTCGTAGGTTTCGGTTAGTTCATTAACCAGTTCGCTGCAGCCTTTTGCCCCTTCGGCAGATGCACCGCCTTCATCAATAAAAAAAGCCTGTTCATCATTGCCAAAATACTTGTTGAACAGGGCCGGTTTATCACGATAGCTGTCTCGGTCGGTAAATTGGAGGTTCATACCATGCAGGCGGCATAAAAACAAGGTATCGTTATCAACCTCCTCGCCCCGCACTATGCCTGTAGCTTTAAAGCCAAACTTTGCGGCAGCCGCGGCTGTGGCCATCAGGTGGTTGGAGTAAGCGCCGCCAAAGGTTACGAGGTGTGTTTTTTGTGCAGTTTGCGCCTGCTTCAGTAAATATTTAAGCTTACGCCATTTATTGCCAGATATCATGGGATGGATCAGGTCATCGCGCTTGATGAAAACTTTAACGCAGTTATCATCAAACAGGGGGTTACTGATTTGTTGTACCGGGCTAAAAATTTCAAGATCAATGTTCATAAAATAATACGACGTTAATGCTATTGCAATATTACGTTTAACCTACCACAAAAAACGATTACTTTTGCGCCTCAAATGGCACACGAACCCGAACTTATTGAGCAGGAAGAACAGGACTTGTACGAACACTTACGCGTAGTGGTTGACAAGGGCCAGTCGCTTTTGCGGATTGATAAATTTTTGATGCACCGCGTGGAGAATGCTTCGCGCAACCGCATTCAAAATGCTATTGAGCTGGGCAATGTGCTGGTGAACGACAAAACCATCAAATCGAGCTATAAGGTAAAACCGCTTGATGTAATTTCGGTAGTGCTTCCGCATCCTCCGCGCGATACAGAAGTATATCCCGAAAACATCCCCATCAATATTATTTATGAGGATGATGATGTATTGGTGGTTGATAAGGAAGCGGGTATGGTGGTTCACCCCGGCTATAACAATTACACGGGCACGTTGGTGAATGCCCTGGTATATCACTTTCAGCAATTGCCAACATTGCCGGGCAACGATGGCAGGCCGGGGCTGGTGCACCGCATTGACAAGGACACTTCAGGCCTGCTGCTTATCAGCAAAAATGAGCGTGCCATGAACTGGCTGGCTAAGCAGTTTTTTGAGCATACCATCACCCGTAAATATATAGCGCTTGCCTGGGGCGATTTACCGGAAGACGGCACCGTTACCGGCTATATTGGCCGTAGTGTTGCCGACAGGCGGGTAATGTCGATATATGATGATCCTGAAAAAGGAAAATGGTCTGTAACGCATTATAAAGTTTTAGAGCGAATGGGTTACGTTACCCTGATTGAATGCCAGCTGGAAACAGGGCGTACTCATCAAATCAGGGCGCATATGAAGCATATCGGTCACCCCTTGTTTAGCGACGCCACTTACGGCGGTGATAAAATTTTAAAGGGCACCATGTTCAGCAAGTATAAGCAGTTTGTTGAAAATTGTTTTGAGCTGATGCCGCGGCAAGCCCTGCATGCACAAACACTGGGCTTTTTACATCCTACATTAAAAAAGCAGGTGCATTTTGAATCGCCGCTGCCGGCTGATTTTGAGGCTGTACTTGCAAAATGGCGAAAGTACAGCGATACAGATACGAAATAACAGACGTTAGATAGAAGAGCAACAATACCCGGTAATTATTAACAACACGATTAAATTATAATATCTATCCGTCCTATGATGCCCGTATTCATCAATTTTAACGGCGAATATCTCCCTCAAAACACACCATTGCTTACCATTGGTAACAGGGGCTTTAAATATGGCGATGGCCTGTTTGAAAGCATGCGACTAATGAAAGGGAAACTGAAATTTGCCGAACTGCATGCCGACCGCCTTCAGCGGGGCATGAAAGCCCTTAAAATTGATGGTTATTCGCAAATGGATACCTGGTTCCTGAACGAAATAGTTAATGAGCTTGCCCGCAGGAATAAAGTTAAACATGGCAGGCTGCGCCTGACAGTTTACCGCGATGCCGAAGGCTTGTATACCCCTACTCAAAATAAAATGGGTTATTGCCTGGAACTAACCCCATCAGAAGAGCCCAGGTATTTTTTGAATGAGAAGGGTCTGATCATGGATGTGTTTACGGAATTGCCCAAACCGTCCAACTATCTGTCGAACATTAAAACCTGCAACTCGCTTATTTATGTAATGGCGGGTTTGTACAAAACTCAAAACAAGCTGGATGATGTTTTTCTGTTAAACCAAAGCGGTAAACTGTGCGAAGCCAGCAGTTCCAATATTTTCATCAATTATCAAAACCACTTATATACCCCGGCGCTAAGCGAGGGCTGCGTTGAAGGTGTAATGCGCCAGGTAGTGATCAAACTGGCAAAGGAAAACAATATTGATATCACCGAAGCCCAGATCAACCCTGATATTCTATACGAGGCCGATGAAGTATTTTTAACCAACGCCACCCGCGGTATTCAAACCGTTATGGGTTTTGGGGTAAGGCGCTATTTTAATCAGTACAGCAAGGTACTGATGGACGAGTTGAATAAACTATAAGCTAAACATATTTTAATAAGAAACGTCATTTCGACGGACCAGCGAGGGGCAAAGCGCCGGATTGAAGAGAAATCCTATAGCCCATGCGTTTCGTTGATGCTTGTGATGTATAAGATCTTTCACCGTATCGGCCTGCTTTCACCATTTACTCGACAAATGGGTTTTACCGTAATGGAAAGTTGGGCTTTCAGCTTTAGGCATTCAGCTTTAAGCTTTTTTATGCCCCTATTGCCTTCCTGTAATTTCGAAGTGCCCTGATGATCGTCATTACTATTTCGTGCTGCCCTTCGTCCGAGTTAAGATACTCCTCCTCTTCGGGATTATTAATGAAACCGGTTTCTATCAATACAGCAGGCATAGCGCTATGGGCCAGCACCAATACCCCCTGTTCTTTCACACCATTACTTTCGCGGCCATCTACGCCGGTAAACTCATCGTCAAGCAAATCACCAAAACGGATACTTTGCTTACGGTATTTCTGAATATAAGCATTCAGTACGATCAGGTTTGAAGGATCGCTTTCATCATAGCTTTCGTAGTTCTGCTTGTAATCCTTTTCCTGGAAAATAGAAGCATTCTCGCGTACGGCCTCTTCCTGCTCCTTAAGGCGGTGGAAACCGTATACCAGCATCAGCACACCTTTTTGCTTGTGCGCACGTGCGGCAGTGCCCTCGGGCGATGAATTGCAGTGAATGGAAATAAACAGATTGCCATGGTTTTGATTAGCAATAGCCGAGCGCTGGTTTAGCGGGATAAAGGTATCATCGGTACGGGTAAGGATAGCGTTAACATCAGTAATGGCCGTATCAAGCGCAGCCTTGAGCTTCAGGGCTATTGACAGGGTTACATTTTTCTCAAACGAATGTGAACCACGCGCTCCGGCATCTTTACCGCCATGCCCGGCATCAATAATAACCGTTTTAAACCTAAAGGTTGTAACAGCGGGTATAGTATCTTTTTGCTGCGCGAATGAATTTTGAAACAGGAACACCAGGATGATCATCCCGGACAAAGCGATGCATTTCATTTTTTCACCGCCTTTTTACTGCACCTGGGGCATAAGCCATGGGCATACAGGGTAAAGCCATGCGACTCAAAACCCGCTGGAAGATCTATCGCGGGCAGGTTCATATCATTGAGGCAATATACATTTTTGCACTGGGTACAATTAAAATGCAGGTGTTCGTCATGGTGGTCATGCTCATTACAGCTTGATGAGCAAAGGGCATAATTTGCCGTACCGTTTAAATCAAATACTTTATGGATGATCCCTTTTTCTTCAAAAGCATTGAGGATCCGGTAAAGGGTAACCCTGTCGATATCATGCATCAGGTTCTCCAGGTCGGGCTGCGAGGTAGCCGAATGCCTTGACGACATCATGGATAAAACCCGCAGCCTGGGCGCGGTTTTTTTCAGGTGATGTTTATCAAGCAGGTGCTCAAAATGATGTATATCGCGGGTTTGTGTCATGTATTAATTGGGTAATAATTATAAGGCCGCTAATTTAATAATGGTACGTATAATATGCGCCATTAGTTGCCGGCTTTTATAACGGTATTTTTTATCGGCTTAGTATGGCGGTTTGATACAGCCGGGGCACCATGCTTTTCATGATTACAAGCCGGATTCAAAAAGCAGTTGAACAGCAAAAACGCATAAAAGAATTTCCTTTGGCGCTTATCCATTACTCAACCTTTTTAAGGTTATATGTTTTATGATCATGGTTGCAGGCACCGGTATACCTATAATTTACATAATGCGCGGCGGCTATCAGCAAGCCTCCAACAGGAACTATCATAGCCTCGGATTTTCCTGTTGTTGTAAACGCGTGCCCTCCCATGATGATAACAAAACCTGATACAAGCATAAATAGTGGAACTGAACGGCGATGCGTACGCCGGTAAGATAAGCCTATAGAATACACTCCTATAACCAGGGCGAAAATGATCATCCCCCACTCTACCCAGGCGTTAGCCAAAAAACCAAGACCCACCAGGGGCAAACTCGTAAACAACAAAGGCACTACTGCACAATGGATAGCACAAAGCGTTGAAACGGTGATACCAATATTATCCAGCCGGGGCGAAAGCTTTTGAAAATCCATGCCGCAAATATAAACAAGTTAATGCAACACAATTGCATTTGTTTTCACTATCCATATTTGCGTTTATTAAATTAACAAATACCTGACAATTACTTAATATTAATCAGCAAACTGTATTTTTGCAGGCTTTTAAAAAAACACAGATTGAATTTAGCCTCCATTTATCATATAAAACAGCTTTGGCAGAGTGCCTACGATACCCGGGCCAGCAGGCTCAAGTTACTGGGCGCCACTATGGTCATAGTCATCATCATTAACCTGTTACCCTCTTTTTTTAAATACATCGAAAAAAGGCAGGACGGCGTTGTACTTAATGATTGGGTATTGGCCCATTTACCCTCTTACGATCTTTCAGTCCCGATTTTTATACTCATCTGGAGCATGGGCCTGCTCATGATGTGGCGGGCGCTTTATAACCCGAGGATATGTATCACTTATATCTGGACACTGAATTTTGTCTGTATTGCCCGGTTTATTACCATCGGCCTGGTCAAGCTCAATCCGCCAGTGGGCCTTGTCCCGCTTATTGACCCAAGCACAAGCGTGTTTTACGGGCATACGTTTATCACCAAAGACCTGTTTTTTTCGGGGCACACGGCAACCATGGTACTTGTATACCTCCACCTGCAAAAGCGAACAGACAAACTGATCGCATTAATTTGCGCGATAGTATTGGTTGTATTACTGTTGATACAGCATATTCATTATACTATTGATGTAGTGGCCGCGCCATTTTTTGTATATGGTTGCTGGAGATTGGTTAAGTGGCTGGGGCTGGAGTAAGTATATGATAATCCGTCATCCTGGGTTGGTACAATCCTTCGGCCTCTGAAGCTGAGATGAAATTAGGTGTGAAGGGCCTGTCATCCTGAGCTTGTCGAAGGACGCGCGCAGAGGCCCAACCCGCTATGCTTCGACAGGCTACCCATGACATAATAAAATTAAGGTCATGCTGAACTTGTTTCAGCACCCCACTCGCTAAGCAACCATGCTAATCAAATTTGCCACTTTTCTTGTGAGGTGCCGAACAAGTTCGGAATGACTAAGGAGAGATGTCATACTACCTTCAGAGACCGCCGGATTTAAACACTCAGCATGACACTCAATTTTTTAATTATGTCATGGATAACTTATTTCGGCACCCTATTGAATGAGCGAACATCTTGCAAATTTGCTTAGCGCGTGGGATGCCGAAATAAATTCGGTATGACGATAGTTTGATTGTCACTCCCATCCATTCACCAAATGCATACTATCCTTTAAATCGCCATACAGCTTTTTAAATACGGGGAACATCCTGCTATAAACCCCATGGTTTTTAATATCAGGTTGAATAAAGTCCTGCTGTTCAACACGGGTAAGCGCGCCATAACTTTCAGGATATAATACCCGTGCAGCGAGATAAATAGCGCCGAGCGCCGATGAATCTTCAGACTGAAGCACTGCGAGCCTTTTCCCGGTGATATCTGCCAGTACCTGTGTCCATACTGCCGAACTGGTAAAACCACCACTAATATTAACTTGTGTAATCCCGCCCGATGCATCTTCCAATGTTTTAAGCACATCATTCAGTGCAAAGCAAATACCTTCAAGCCCCGCACGTAAAAAGTGCGACCGGGTATGGGCCGGCTTGATATTAAAAAATGTACCGCTGGCTTTGGTATCCCAGAGCGGAGCGCGTTCACCGTACAGGTAAGGTAAAAATATAAGTCCGTTGCTGCCGGCAGGCGTGGTTGCTATCTCATTAAATAAAGCGTCATAATCAGCAACGGTAAGGTTATCCTTTTGCAAAAAGTTTTTGAGCAGCCAGTTTACCGCTATACCTCCGTTATTTACCGCTCCGCCACATACATAAGTTTGCTCATCAAGCAGGTAATTAAAAACCATGGCTTCGTAATTGTAAACCGGTTTCGGGCTGGTAATACGCACCGCGCCACTGGTGCCTATAGTAAGCGCAGCTACATCCGGGCCGGTAGTGTGGCTGCCTAAATTAGCACATGCCCCATCACTTGCCCCTATAACAAAAGGGGTAACGGCATTTATCCCGGTTAACACAGCTACTTCGGGCCTGATATTGTTACGGTAATAAGTGGTATTAACCGGGGCTGATAATTTTGAAGCAGTAATACCGGTGAGTGTAAGAGCCTCATCATTCCATTCTTTGGTTACAATATTAAACAATCCTGCAGCCGACGCAATGGAATAATCAACCTCAAAAACACCAAAAAGCCTGAACCAAATAAACTCCTTTATCGAAATGAATTTATGGGCGGCTTCAAAGATCTTACTTTGATTATCACGCAGCCACAGCAACTTATTTAAGGGCGACATGGCATGGATCGCAGTGCCGCAGTTATGATAAAGACGTTCACCTTTTTCAGTTGCACGCAATGCCTGCGCGATGCTCTCGCTCCGCGCATCTGCCCAGGTCATCATAGGCAGCAGCGCTTCGCCATGCTCATCAACCGGAATAATACTATGCATAGCGCTGCTCAGGCTCACGGCCTGCGGGGCGGCGCCCAATTTGGCAGTAATACCCGCAAGGCATTTTACAAAAGCATCCCAAATCAACAGCGGGTCCTGTTCGCTGTAACCGGGCTCGGGGCTATTAATGGGATAATGACTGGATACTGTACCTAATGGTTCGCCCGTTAAACTTACCGCTACGGCCTTTGTACTGCCGGTGCCAATATCAATGCCTAAAATATATGCCTGCATGGAGATGTATTTGATTGCCAAAATAATAAACAGAACCGGGATTTGGGGGGATTTGCCGGATTATGGGATTTATTTAACAGTCTATCATAAAACCACGACAATCAAAATCCTATTTATCCTGCGAATTTCAAAAAATCCAGGTTCAGACAAAAATCCTGTCCATCCTATTAATCCCCCGAAATCCCGGTTCAGACAAAATTACGGTCACATCCATGACAGCAAAGGACAGTTCAAGGATATATATTATCTACATTAGCCTTACCAATATAAACCAATCAGAGAATATGCAAGTAATTTTAGGGGTCATCTTCCATTTTATCGGTGGCTTTGCTTCGGGGAGCTTTTACATCCCCTACAAAAAAATAAAAGGCTGGGCCTGGGAAAGCTACTGGATAGTAGGCGGCATTTTTTCCTGGCTCATTGTGCCACCGCTGGCAGCATGGCTTACTATTCCCGGCTTTGCCGATATTATAAGTCATACAGATACCGCTACCCTTGGCTGGACGTACCTTATGGGACTGCTGTGGGGCATTGGCGGTTTAACATACGGATTAGGGGTACGCTACTTAGGAGTATCGCTGGGTAGCACCATTATACTGGGCTTATGCTCGGTTTTTGGATCGATAATTCCATCGGTGTATTATGACCTTTTCCCGAAAGAAGGGAAAGATACTTTTACGCTGATGCTGCACACCCAATGGGGACAAATGGTTTTATTAGGCATTGTGCTTTGTGTAGTGGGTATTATTATATGCGGTAAAGCAGGTATGATGAAAGAGAAAGAACTGTCGGCCGATAAAACCATAGCCCAGGAAAATAAGGATTACCGCTTTGGTTTAGGGATACTGGTGGCGGTAGTTTCGGGGAACCTGAGCGCTTGTTTCAATTTCGGTATTGAAGCCGGGAAACCAATGGCCGATACCGCTAACCAGATCTGGCAGGCGGCGCATCCGGGACAGGGCAACTTCCTGTTTTCAAACAATGTAACCTATATTATTATACTATGGGGCGGCTTAACCACTAACTTTATATGGTGTATGGTGCTAAACGCACGCAATAAAACGTTTGATAATTATACCGATAAAAAAACACCCCTGCTTAAAAACTACCTGTTTGCGGCACTGGCCGGCACGACCTGGTTTTTACAGTTCTTTTTTTACGGTATGGGCGAAAGCAAAATGGGTAATGGCGCCAGCTCCTGGATCCTGCACATGGCATTCATTATCCTGATAGCTAATACGTGGGGCCTGGTACTTAAAGAGTGGAAAGGCGTAAGTAAAAAAGCATTTGCAACGGTAATAGCCGGTATAGCAGTAATTGTAATATCGGTACTGGTTGTGGGATATGGGAACTCAATTAAATAATAAAAAAATAAAATTCACTAAGTCAATAATTCGCTAATTCACTAATTGAAAAATATGTCGTCGAAAACAACTGAATTTAAACACGTAAGCTATTTGTGGGATGAAGCAAAAGCCGCCGAACTGGCGGGCGATGAAGTAGCCCTGCTCATATACCGCTCCAACCTTTTGGGTGCCGATTTGCGCCTTACCAACTATGGTGGCGGCAACACCTCATGCAAGTTGATGAGTAAAGATCCGCTTACCGGCAACGATGTTGAGGTAATGTGGATTAAAGGCTCGGGGGGTGACATTGGTACGCTGAAAAAGAGCGGCTTGGCTGCCCTTTATGTTGATCGCCTTCGCAGCCTGAAAAACATTTATCGCGGGGTTGAATTTGAAGACGAAATGGTGGAATTATTTAACCATTGCATCTACGATCTTAACTCGAAAGCGCCATCTATTGATACGCCGCTTCACGGCTTCCTGCCATTCAAACACATTGATCACCTGCACCCCGATGCTGCCATCGCCATCGCGGCAGCAAAAGATGGTAAAAAAATAACCCGGGAGCTTTTTAACGGCACCATCGGCTGGGTTGAATGGAAAAAACCAGGCTTTGAATTAGGCTTGCAATTAAAACAATGTTTGGACGAAAACCCAGGCATCCGCGGTATTATGTTAGGTTCGCATGGTTTATTCACCTGGGGCGATACAGCTTACGAAAGCTACATGAACACGCTTGAGGTTATTGAGCGCTGTGCCGAATATCTTGAAGAAAACTACGGTAAAAAAGGCCCTGTTTTCGGCGGCCAAAAAGTGGAAAGCCTCGACGAGACCAGCCGAAAAAAACAGGCTGCCGCCCTTGCTCCGGTATTGCGCGGTTTTTGTTCAAGCTACAGGCACATGGTTGGTCATTTTACGGATGATGCCCGCGTGCTTGAGTTCATCAACTCCAATGATCTTGACCGCCTGGCTCCATTGGGTACCAGTTGCCCGGATCATTTCCTTCGCACTAAGATCAGTCCGCTGGTGCTTGACCTTGCACCAGGTGAAGACCTGGGCGATGTTACCGCGTTAAAGGCACGTTTGGCTCCTGCTTTTGAGGCTTACCGCCAAATATATACCGACTATTACAATACCTGCAAACATGATAACAGCCCGGCTATCAGGGATACCAACCCGGTGATCATCCTGTATCCGGGCGTAGGCTTGTTCTCTTTCTCGAAAGATAAACAGACTGCCCGTGTTGCTGCCGAGTTTTATACCAACGCCATCAACGTAATGAAAGGTGCTGAAGCTATCTCAGAATATACTTCCCTCCCACGCCAGGAAGCGTTTGATATTGAGTACTGGTTATTGGAAGAAGCCAAACTACAGCGTATGCCTAAGCCAAAAGCTTTATCAGGTAAAATTGCCCTGATCACCGGTAGTGCTGGCGGCATAGGTAAAGCTATCGCCAAAAAATTTGTTGACGAGGGTGCTGTAGTTATCCTGAATGATATGAACGCTGAGCGTTTGGAAGGTGCTGGTGAAGAGTTCAAAAAACAATACGGTAAAGATTCATACACCACAGCCGTACTTGACGTAACCAAAGCCGATCAGATCAATGAAGCGCTTGAAATTGCTGCTTTGGCCTTTGGCGGCGTGGATATCGTGGTCAACAATGCCGGTTTATCCATCTCCAAATCAATTGCCGACCATACTGAAAAAGACTGGGATCTATTATATGACGTACTGGTTAAAGGCCAGTTCTTCATTACCCAGGCGGCAGTTGCTGTGATGAAAAAACAAGACATTGGCGGCGACATTATCAATATTGTAAGCAAAAACGCCTTAGTGAGCGGACCGAACAACGCCGGTTACGGCTCGGCAAAATCTGCCCAGTTACACCTGAGCAGACTGAACGCGGCCGAACTTGGCACCGATAAAATCCGGGTGAACGTGGTTAACCCAGATGCCGTAATCAGCGACAGCAACATTTGGGCCGGCGGATGGGCCGAAGGCCGTGCTAAAGCTTACGGCGTTACCGTGGATGAACTGCCTGCTTACTATGCAAAACGCACATTATTGAACGAGGTAATACTACCTGCTGATATCGCTAATGCCTGTTTCGCCTTTACCGGCGGCTTGCTCAACAAATCAACCGGTAACGTGTTGAATGTTGATGGTGGTGTGGCGATGGCGTTTGTGCGGTAAGCAGCCCCCTCTAAATCTCCCCCGGAAGGGGAGACTTTAAAAAATACAAGCACAAGTGTTAACATTTATGCTTGTACAGATAAAAATTTAACAAGCTACTCTTTTATCCTCCCCGTAAGGAAGGAGCTTTAAACTAAAGCCCTCCCTTCCGGGGAGGGTTGGGAGGGGCCAACCAATACCAATTATGCAGTTAGAAAAATATAAAATTGATGAAGCCAATCATCAGCAACTGAAAGATCACCAGCGCAAGTTTGATTTTGTTGCCGGTGATGTGAAAAATCTGGATACCATCCTGCAAAAACTGATTGATTTTAATATTGCCATACCAAGTTGGGCTTTAGGTACCGGCGGCACCCGTTTCGGCAGGTTCTCCGGCGGTGGTGAACCTCGCAGTCTGGAAGAAAAGATAGAAGATGTAGGCTTGATCCATGCACTTAACCGCAGCAGCAACTCTATTTCGCTGCATATTCCCTGGGATATCCCATCCAATGCCTCAGCTATCAAAGCCCATGCGGCACAATTGGGTTTGCATTTTGATGCGGTTAACTCCAATACCTTCCAGGATCAGCCTAACCAGGAATTGAGCTACAAATTTGGCTCATTGCACCATGTAGATAAAGCGGTACGCAAACAGGCTGTTGCCCACAATATCGAGGTGATCAAATACGGTGTTGAGCTTGATTCCAAAGCATTATCTGTTTGGCTGTCGGACGGATCAAACTTCCCCGGTCAGTTGAACATGCGCGGCGCGTTTGAACGCACTTTAGAAAGCTTACAGGAAATTTATGAGGCCCTGCCCGATGACTGGAAAGTTTGGGTTGAGTATAAACCTTACGAGCCTAACTTCTACTCAACCACTATTGGCGATTGGGGTCAATCTTACCTGCTATCATCAAAACTGGGCCAAAAAGCGCAGACATTAGTTGATCTTGGTCACCACTTACAGGGGGTAAACATTGAGCAGATAGTTTCATTACTGCTGATGGAAGGCAAGCTGGCCGGTTTCCACTTTAACGACTCAAAATATGGTGATGACGACCTTACCGTAGGCAGCATCAACCCATACCAGTTGTTCCTGATCTTTAACGAACTGGTTGAAGGTATGGACGCCCGCGGCATGACACACGCCACTTCTATAGGCTGGATGATCGATGCTTCACACAATGTAAAAGACCCAATTGAGGACCTGTTACAATCAGTAGAAGCCATTAAGATAGCCTATGCACAGGCATTATTAGTAGATACTCCAGCATTGGTACAGGCACAACAGGATAATGATGTAGTGCTTGCGCAAGAAATTTTGCAGCAGGCATACCGTACCGACGTCCGTCCGTTATTGGCCGAAGCCAGGTTAAGAGCAGGTGGCGCGTTAAATCCGCTGGCTGTTTACAGGCAGCAAACTATCAGGCAGCAACTGATAAACGAAAGAGGAGCTAAAGCAGTATCAACCGGATTGTAAGCCTATGGAGCCGATACCTGTTATAGCTGTTTTTGATGTGGGTAAAACCAACAAGAAGCTGTTCCTGTTCGATGAGAACTACAAGATAGTTTTTGAACGGACAGCCCGCTTCCTGGAAACTCACGACGAAGATGGCGACGCATGTGAAAACCTCGACAGCCTCAGGTTATCGGTGTTTGACTCATTGCGCGAAATTTTTAAGCATAAGGAGTTTGATCTTAAAGCGGTAAACTTTTCAACTTACGGCGCCAGCTTTGTTTATGTTGATGAACACGGCAAACCGCTTACCCCATTGTATAATTACCTTAAGCCATATCCGCCTGAACTGGGCAGGCAGTTTTATGAAAACTATGGCGATGAAGCCAGGTTTGCTTTAGAAACGGCCTCGCCGGTTTTGGGCAACCTTAATTCGGGATTGCAGTTATACAGGCTTAAATATCAACAACCAGAAGTGTTTAAGCTGATAAAGTATGCCTTACACTTACCACAATATATGAGCTATCTTATCAGCGGGCAAATGGTGAGCGATTTGACCAGCATTGGCTGCCATACTGCCCTTTGGGATTTTGGAAAAAACGCTTATCATAACTGGCTTAATGATGAAGGGATCTGGTCCAAGATGGCACCTCTGCATCCCGCGGATAGCGTACTTCCGGCCGAGTTTCCGGGCAGCACTTATAAGGTTGGTATTGGGTTGCACGATAGTTCGGCAGCGCTGATCCCTTACCTCGTGAGCTTTAATATGCCCTTTGTGCTGATCTCTACGGGTACCTGGTCAATCAGTCTTAACCCTTTTAACCAAACACCGCTTACGGCTGATGAACTGAAGCATGATTGTCTTAACTATCTGCAATACAAAGGCAGCCCGGTAAAAGCCTCACGTTTGTTTACGGGTTATGAATATGAGCAGCAAGTAAAAAGAATAGCCGCCCACTTTAACCAGGACGAGATCAGGTATCGTGCCATAAATTATGATCCTGCAATTGCAGCCCGGTTAAATAATCAGCCCTCACTACAGGCAAATGAAAATGAAGGCCAGTTACAGAAATCGGCATTTGAGCAACGCGACTTAAACAGTTTTGCTGATGATGTTGAAGCTTACCACCAACTCATGATTGATATTGTTGCCCAGCAAACCATATCAACCAATTATGTTTTAAATGGCTGTACGGTAAAGCGCATTTTTGTAGATGGTGGCTTTAGTAAAAACAGCGTTTTTATGCACCTGCTGGCGCTGGCCTTCCCTCATTTGGAAGTTTACGCCGCGTCGATGGCACAGGCAACTGCCGTAGGTACAGCATTGGCTATTCATCATGCCTGGAATACCAAAACACTGCCGCATGACCTGATTGAACTGAAATATTATTCGGGGGTGCAGAGCGAGGTGGTTTAATACAGATTCCATAAACACCCCCCTTGTGTCATTTCGACGAGCACAGGTAAGGGCAAAGCGATGGCGTGAGGAGAAATCTTATACATCCTGCAGGGCGTATAAGATCGTATGCATGAAACAGTTAAAGAAGAGTTCTTGAAAAAAAGGTTGTAGATTAAAGTAAACAACTAAGAACAAACACTTTAAATCAAGAACTCCTCACGCCCCGAGGCTCATAACCTTCCCCACTCAGTCGAAATGACATTTTTAGAGGATCACACATTTAAAAATCCGGTTATCGACCGGATTTTTTTATTTTAGACCAACCAATCAAAAACCCTCTCATGAAAAGATTCGCTTTGTTTCTGTTATTGCTCAATTTTGCATTTACTGCCAACGCACAACAAGCTAAGCATAAAAAAGCCATTATTGTGCTTACTTATGACGACGGCATCAATTCGCAATTGAACATCGCTATACCCCAGCTTGATTCGGCACACCTTACCGCCACCTTCTTTTTAATGGGCAACATGACCGAAGCTACCTTGCCTCGCTGGCGCGAGGTAGGCAAAAAGGGTTATGAGCTGGCCAATCACACTTTATACCACCCGTGCCTGTTAACTAATGTAAAAGCTAATCCGGCTAATAATTCGGCTATTTATACACCTTTTATGATGTTGCGTGAGATCAACGAAATGAACACGTTGTTATTCGCACTTGACGGTAAAACCGGCGGCCGCACTTATGCTTATCCATGTACCGAGGTTGAGGTTGGCGGCGTGAACTACGTTGATACCCTGCGTAAAGCTGGCCTCGTAAAATATGCCCGCATAGGCGGCGGACCAGACGCTGTGATCACTGATTTTAAAAACCTCGACCCGTTAAAAGTGCCCTCATGGGGCGTAACAGGCAACCCGGTAACCGGCGATGCCCTGATAGATTTTGTGAAGAAAGTACAACAAAGCGGCGGCTTGGGCATCTTCATGTTTCACGGTGTAGGCGGCGATTACCTGGTTACTCCCGCAGATGCGCACAGGAAGCTGTTAGCATATTTAAAGGCGCACCGAAACGAAATTGAAGTAACAACTTTTATGAAAGCCATGGATGAGATGATGGCCGCTAAATAGTTTTATAAAAGCTAAAAGCAGAAGGCTTAAAGCTTTTTATGTAAAATTAAGCTATCAGGCTAACGAGATCTGATATAACAAGCTCATCTTTAATAATGCGTTCATGACCGGGGCCCTGGTATACTTTGGTTTCAACTTCGGGATGAGCGGTAAGGAAGTTTTCCAGGAATGGGAAGGGTGCAACTTTATCTTCCGGATCATAGGCTAACCAATGCCTCCCCACCAGGCCGGCAGGATATAAATTATGAAGTGTAAAATCCGAAGCCTCCATATCAAACAGGGCCTCAAAATCAGCAAAGAACCTATCCTGCAAACCGGGGGCTACATCGGCCGCGTTCAGGCTGGCTATAAAATTCTCTTTCAGATTAATCAATGGGGCAATGCTGATGAGCAAGGCAGGCTGAATAGCCGTTTCCTTAATAGCGATGGCATTGGCCATTGCCCCTAACGAGTGACCGATGAGCGCATCGGGCGCGCCAAAGCTTTTGATTACCGTTGTCGCTGCTTTGGCGAAGAGCAGGAGGTTTGACAGTTCCCCTTCCGAGCTGCCGTTACCCGGTGCATCAAAAGCTATTACCTGCACATCATTAATGTTTTTTAAAGCCGTGATAAGCTCGGCGAAGTCGGCGGCTTTTGAGCCCCAGCCGTGGGTGATAAGTATTTTGCGTCTCCCCTCTCCCCAGGTAAAACCGTGGAACTTCAAAGCAGATTTGGCAAAATGAGGATCGTCTACTTCAAGCGTAAAAGGTTTGGCTTCATCAAGCAAAAGTTGCTGCTGCAGGCGTACCGGCATTTTAGGTGAATAACAGATCAATTGCCATAGCAAACTGATCATATCAGGCGCCCCGGCGCCATTAAGAGATTTTACCTGGTTAAATACCGTTTTTAACTTTTTCATAAGCGAGGCAGAATTTCGCCGGCAAAATAAGCAAAAGGGGCTTTAAAATATACCAATAGGTATTTTATTTACATTATCCCGACGAAGTCCTGCATTCCAATTGTAACAAAATGGGTGTCCCAATTTTTTGATTCTCCATAAAAAATTAAAAAACCTCCGGCGCTCTTTTTTGGAAAAACAGGGGTGTTCCAAATTCTCAATGTAGAAACGCGGGACACCTTTTTCATGAAACACATTGATATTCAATATTTTAACCATTTGCCTGAAACATTATTAAAATACTGATAATCAACGCTTAAAACTATAATGAGTTTAAAATACTTTTTTTCGAAAGATTAAAAACGGCAGCATTTACCAATATAATTTTGCCGATTTTTTAGCGTTTTTTGAGAAAAAAGCCAAATGGCGGCTTTATCTGTCCGCATGCTGACAAAGTAGCGACACCATTTTTATACCCTGTTTTTCCGATAGTTTTTTTGCGCTCGGATACGCAAGAATTTCTTGCCTGTAACCGGGAGCGATCAACGCTCCATCCATGACCATGTTCAGGCGTGGACGCCTAAACCATTAGCCTAAGGAATTAATTTAGCGTAAGCGCTTTAAAATCCCCTCTTGAGAGGGGGCGCGGTGGGAAAGAGCGGGGGCAGGGGTGTGTTATACAAGCGATAAACTGCACGTAGAATAACACACCCCTCCGCCCCTCTCAAGAGGGGAATCGCACCTTCCCCCACTTTTGAAGAGTTTTTTTCTTAGGTTACGGTTCAGGGCGTGGATACCTAAACCCGCGTAAAAATAAAACTTCCACTTCAGGGGCCGGTGACACTACTTTCCTCTGCCTAACCAAAGCAGCGAGTTGATGATCAGTTTGTCAACATCCGCATTTTCAAAAGTTTGAGAAAGCTCTTTGTTGGTGCCGCCGTCATAGTCCATATCATTATGACCTATATTGAAATAAACCATGCGGTAGTTTTTATTAGTCCAGGCTACGGGGTAGTAACCGCTATGCCAGATCTCGTGTTGCTTTGGGCCTGTACCCAATGGAAAACTTGTTGAATCAACGGCCAGCAGGATATCGATATCCGGATTTTTACGGAGGTCGTGTTCCCAGCGGTACCACTCGTTAGGGTTGGTTTTAAAAATAGTGGGCAGGCCTTTGGTTACCGGGTGATTAGCATCCTCAACTCTTAAAATGGCCGAAGTTGGGTGCCAGGTGTTGCTCACATATTGTCCCGAACCGAGGAACTCGTTATGGTACCAGTCCCAGTTTTGCGGAAAATCGGAAGGTGTAAGCGCGAAGGCCGAAAAATGAAATCCCATCCAGGCGCCGCCCTTTTTCATATACTGTTCAAAAGCTGCACGCTGTCCGGGGTTATCAGTGCGGGTATCTAAAAATATTACTACCTGGTATTTGGCCAAAAAACCCGGGTTCATATTTGCCCAGTTATTGGTACTGTCGTAGGTAAAATTATACTTTTTAGCCATTTTAGGAAACCACCGATTGGCCTCGTGCACAAAGCTGATATGTGCCAGATCGCTCCGGCCGGTGTAAAAGGCTATTACTTTGAATTTTTTATGGCTTTGGGCATTGGCGCTTATGGCTGTAAAAACTGCCATAATGAAAACGACAGCAAGCAGCATGGCCCTGTTTATCAGATTTCGGTTGATGTTCATATCCCTGCGTTTATAATTGTGCTTATAAAACTAATGGATTTGATTTTATGATGATGGAGAAATGGCGTGATGAGAGGTAATGTAGTGTTAAGATAATGTTCTTGCGCTCGTTTGCAACGAGTGCTTAATATGGTTCGGCGATTGTATCGCCATTGCGTTATAAACACAAACCTAAGCTACGCGCTCGTTACAAACGAGCGCGAGTTTTTTGCCTTCTCCCTTTGCCCGTGTCCTCACGGGCAATTCGCATATATCACAACACCATCTGCTCAAACAACCTGTTCAGCGTAGCCTCCGCATCGGCAGTCATGCCAGGATGTACTTTTGAAGCTTGTACCACTGTGCTACGTGTAGCGGTAAGCCAGCGAAAGCGTGATGGTTGATCTAACTGTGCTATTGGCCCTGCATCTTTTTCGCCATTGCAGATGCGCTCAAGCGAATTGATATTTTCCTTCAGACAATCCAGATCCAAATCACCGCAAAAGGCAGCTAACCTTGCATCATCAGCCTTGAACAATACTTTTAAAAACTTTTGTTTAGGGCAAAACAGGATCACTCCTATATTGATAAACTCTTCGCGCTCCACCCTTGGTACAACGCGGATTATGGCGTACTCAAATACCTGCATATAGGGCTTGTTTTGCGGCGTTAACGAATACATCTGAGGCGGCCAGCCGGGTTATTAAAAACCCGGCGTATATATTTCGTACCTCATCAGGCGTTTCTTCAAAATCGCGGTAGGTGATCCATTCGTCGGGGATCAACGCAACTACATCACGGATCTTTTCGGGCGTTAGGATTGCTTTAAATTCAGCATCAACCGTATCCAGTTGGTTGGCGCGGGGCAGCAGCACATGGTCTTTCACCTGTAAAAACGGGCGGGTAGCCATTTCCTGCCAGTTGTTCCATGAGTGATGAAAATACAGCGCGGCGCCGTTATCAATCATCCACAATTCTTTATGCCAGATCAACATATTGGTATTACGGGCGGTACGGTCCACATTGGTAAGCAAACAATCAAACCAAACTATTTGCGAAGCCAGTTTGCCATCAACAATAGTTACCGCCGGATCAAAAGTAATAGCGCCCGACAAATAATGCAGCGCCAGGTTAAGCCCCACACTAAACTTCAGCAGGTCCTGGATCTCTTCATCAGCCTCTGAACGGCCGAAGGCTTCGTCTAAATTGGCAAATACCAGCTCAGGGACCTTGAAACCCAACAGGCGTGCTATTTCGCCGCCAATAAGTTCGGCAATGAGGGCTTTTACCCCCTGGCCTGCTCCGCGGAATTTCAGTACATATAAAAATTCGTCATCAGCTTCGGCAATAGCCGGCAATGACCCGCCCTCGCGCAACGGCGTTACGTAACGGATCACGTTAACGGTGCGGAGCTGTGGTGGTGTGTAGTTCATAGTTTAAATTGAACAAAAGCCAGCGTTAGGGATTGCAGCGGATACCGGCCTGTGGCTAATGCCTGTGCAGTATGAGCGGAAAGCCCGGCCAACGCCCAAATTATTCTTTAATTGGGCTTAGATTTTAACCAACAATCATTCGCCGCTCAATTGCCGCGGTGGCGTTACTTTTGTCTTGATACAAAAGTAAAGAAAAAAAGAAAGCCCCCTCTAAATCTCCCCCGGAAGGGGAGACTTTTTTACCTGCATGTTTTCAAAGCCCTCCCTTCCCGGGGAGGGTTGGGCGGGGCTAAAACTATTACTACTAACCACATCCATTAATCCTTGAATCTTAAAAGTCACGGTTTAAAAAATCAGCATAATCGGTGCAATCAAAAAAAATCGGTGTAATCCCCACAAATAAAATCAGCGAAATCAAAAAAATCATTTTTTTCAAATCAACGGCCCCTGCTGACATAGGGCTGTCATTAGCCCTCCGTTACTTTACATCATAAAACAAACAACAACACTTATGGACACTTTGAAATCGTTATTGCAAGAGATGGAGCAGGAAGCTCAAACCACCGAAAAAATGCTGAGCCGCATCCCCGACGATAAATACCAATGGAAACCGCATCCTAAAAGCATGACCATTGAACAACTCGCGACACATATTGCTGAACTGCCTACCTGGGTTACTATTACCTTAAATACCGATGAACTGGATTTTGCCACTGTACCTTACGAGCCTAAAAAGGTAAGCGGCACTGCCGATTTGCTGAAATTATTTGAAGACTCATTGGCCGACGGCTATTCGAGCCTGCAAAAAGCTGACGTTAGTACGTTTGATAAAATATGGACACTCCGTAATGGCGAACAGATCCTTAATCAGCGGACAAAAGCAGAGGTAATCAGGATGACTTATTGCCAGATTGTGCACCACAGGGCGCAATTGGGAGTTTATTTACGTTTGCTGGATATCCCGATACCGGGCAGCTATGGCCCAAGCGCGGATGAGCAGGGTTTCTGAAAAAAAACGGGAGTAATAAGATCAGTTTTTAAATACAAAAGCAAAGCGGGCAAAAGCGTGCTTTGCTTTTGTATGTTTTTGCACTCAACTACGGTGCTTTGACAGCTTGCCTGTATTTATTTCTTCAAGGAAGCCATTTTCATTAATAGCATATCGGGCCTCAGAGGTATCGGTATCTATTTTATAATTAACGGTCTTTACTTTTTTGTTCCTGATCTTTTTGCCAAATATGAACATCGGCAAAATGAAAACCGCAAGCAGGACTACAACTTGTAACAGGGTTGTGTACATAACGTCTAACATAAAAATTTAAGTCTGATTGGTACCCATATAACGTTATCAGGAGAGAAATGGTTCGCCTTTTTAATGTTATTTTATACCCATCATGTGTACATATAGCTAAATGTGTGCCATACTTATATCTGACGCTCTGTGTTACCTTAATATTACATTTATGCTGATATTTAATTGATTTATAATTAAATGCACCAAACATTGCGCTATCATATTGATAATAGAGCTTATCGTTTTGAAATAAATAATATACAGTACAGTTTAGTGATTTTAGTACAGTGGTGAAGTATCATTAACAGGCGAAATTTGATGGGATTGGGAGCGATAAAACCATGTCATTGGTTTGTTGTTCTGCCTCGCAATAACATGAGTTTTTCAAAAGGCGGCCGTGAGGACACGGCCGCGGGGTAAGGATTAATTATTTTCCCTCTATCCGTGTCTCCACGGATAGGTTGTTATTTCATTGCTACAACCCGTAAAACTTCACAGCGTTTCCGCCAAAAAACAATTCCCGCTCCGTCGCAGACAGTTTTTCGGTGTAAAGATCCATCACCTCCATTGTTTTTTCATAACCTCCGGCCAGAAGGCAAACGGGCCAGTCGGAGCCGAACATTACCCGGTTGATGCCGAAAGTGTTGAATACAATATCGATATAAGGGATAAAATCAGCTGCCGGAGTGTTGTCCCAGTCGGCTTCGGTAAGCAGGGCCGATACCTTGCAGGATACATTGGGATAGCTTGCCAGCTTTTCGATATCCTGCTTCCAGCCATCTATTTTCCCGGCTTTGATGTAGGGCTTGGCCATGTGGTCGAGCACGAATTTTTGATCCGGAAATTCAGCTACCAATTGCACGGCATACGGCAAATGGTTAGGGAAGATGAGGATATCATAGGTATATCCGTGTTTGCCCAAAGCGGCTATACCTTTTTTAAATGCCGGATCAAGCATGTATTGCTCATCGGGCTCCGACTGCAGGATATGCCGGAAGCCTTTAAGTTTTTCATATTTTTTGAAATGATGCAGGCGGTCTTCCAGGTCACCGGCTTTCAAATCTATCCAGCCTACTACCCCTTTGATGAAGGGATTAACGGATGCCAGATCTAACAGAAATTCCGTTTCCTTTTCCGACTGATCGGCCTGAACGGCGACACTGCCATCCATGCCTTGTTTTTGCAGTACAGGTAACAGGTCTTCGGGATAAAAATCCCGGCCTATTACCTGCATGTCTTCAGTGATCCAGCTGTCCCTTACCGGGTTGTACTGCCAGAAATGCTGATGTGCATCAATTTTTAGCATAAGCTATCAGGTTTTGTTTTGATTCACCAAGGCCTTCAATACCTAATTCAACCACATCACCGGCTTTTAAATAAATTGGCGGCTTCATACCTAAGCCCACACCTGCAGGTGTACCTGTCGAGATAATATCGCCCGGCAGCAGGGTCATGAACTGGCTGGTATACGAGATCAGGTGCGGCAGGTTAAATATAAAGTTTGAGGTAGTACCGTCCTGCATGGTTTCGCCGTTAACTTTTAGCCATAGGCGCAGGTTATGCGGATCAGCAATTTCATCTGGCGTAGCTAAAAACGGACCAAGCGGCGCAAAGGTATCACAGCCTTTACCTTTATCCCAGGTACCATTACGCTCCAGTTGGAACTCACGCTCGCTTACGTCATTGTGCAGTACGTAACCGGCAACGTAGTCCATAGCCTCAGCTTCTTCCACATAGGATGCTTTTTTCCCGATAACCACAGCCAGTTCCACTTCCCAATCGGTTTTTACGGAGTTTTTAGGGATTATGATATCATCAAACGGACCAACAATAGCGGTGGTTGCTTTCATAAAGATCACCGGCTCGGGTGGCAGCGGTGCATTGGTTTCCTTGGCATGGTCGGCATAATTTAAACCAATACAAACCAGTTTTGAAGGGCGCACGATAGGACTGCCTAAGCGTACATCATCGGCAACTTCTGGCAGCAGGTTATCCTGTACAAAAGCAGCAAGACGGTTTATGCCATCTGTTTCAAAAAACTGTTCGGTGTAATCTTCGCCAAAGGCCGATACATCGTATTTTTTATCATTCAGGATAACTCCCGGCTTCTCTTTCCCAATCTCGCCAAATCGTATAAGTTTCATATTATCGTTGTATTAGTTAGTTGTCAGTTTAATAATAGTATCGTTAGGGTCGGTTGCCACACCGCTAAGATATACAAACACGCCCTCGGTTTGTTGTTTAAATTTCACCGCACTGCCATCGGCCAGTAATGCTGCTTTAGTTACTTTTCCTTTTAATTGCGGAATGAAAACGTAGGGTTGTTGCGGTACTGTCATGACATGCACATACAGGTTTTTATCTTTTTGAGTGATAACTCCCCATGGCTGTGCCGGAATTCCGCTGCCACGGGTGCCGTAGATAGCTTCGCCATTTTTTTGTACCCAGGCGCCTACAACAGCCAGTGTATCGGTAAATTCAGGCTGAATTTTACCGTTAGGCATCGGGCCTATGTTCAATAAAAAGTTTGCATTTAAACCGGCCGCGTTAACCAGGTAATGAATAATGCGTTTGGATGATTTAAAGTTCCTGTCGGTAATGTTAAAGCCCCAGCTATTGTTGATGGTTTCGCAGGTTTCCAGGGGCAGGGTACCAATTTTCGATTTACCGCTGAAACCTGTAGTATTAGCTCCGGGCAAATCCTTTTCAAACATCTGGAAATCTTCGCCCTCTTTAGGCTCAAGGTGATGGTTGTTGCCTACCAGTATAGCAGGGTTCAGTTTATGGATCAACCCGTAGATCTCGTCATAATGCCAGTTAACATCGCGCTCCCAATGGCCGTCAAACCAAATGCCTTTAACGCCCGGGTATTTAGTGATGAGTTCGGTAAGCTGGGTTTTCATGAAATTGATGTAGCTGTCCCAATCGCCATTTGCGGGTTTGCCATCAACAATCGGGCTGCCATAAGCGTAATCCTTGCGACCCCAATCTAACAGGGAATAATAAAAATGAAGTTCGATGCCTTCTTTAACGCATTCCTGTGCCAGTTCCATTAAAGGATCTTTATGGTAAGGCGTAGCATCAACAATATTGTACGGCGATGCTTTAGTACCAAACATGCTGAACCCATCATGATGGCGCGAGGTAACGGTGATATACTTCATGCCCGCTTTTTTGGCAAACATCACCCATTCGTGAGCATTAAAAGCCTGCGGGTTAAAGAAATCGGCCAAACGTTTATAGCTATCATAAGGGATATGCTTTTCATTCATCACCCACTCGCCCGCGCCAAGCTCACTGTAAATACCCCAGTGAATAAACAGGCCAAACTTCATATCCTGGAAGTTTTGTCTTGCCGCAAGATTATCGGCTGTTGGCGTGTAGGTTTGAGCGCCCGCGCGTATGGCGCCAAGCAGCATCCCCATTAATAATAGCTTTTTGATCATATTAAATCAGGTTTTTTTAATTGTTCAGGGTGATAAAGCCGCCATCGATAGGGTAATCGGTACCGGTAATGAAACCAGCCTCGTCCGAACACAGGTAAAGCGCCAAAGCGGCTACTTCTTCCGGTTTGCCCATCCTGCCTATCGGCTGGCTTTTTGAGAGCTTTTCGAAGATCTCATCCTCCTTACCGGCATAATTTTTAGCAATAAAGCCATCCACAAAAGGAGTATGCACCCTTGCCGGCGAAATGCAGTTACAACGGATGTTATCATGCAGAAAATCGCGTGCTACCGATAAAGTCATGGCATGGATGGCGCCTTTACTCATAGAGTAAGCAAACCTGTCGGTAATACCGACGCTGGCCGCTATGGAAGCCGTGTTGAGGATCACACCGCCCCCATTGGCTTTCATTGCCGGGAGGGCCGCGTAAAGGCAGTTGTAAGCGCCTTTAACATTCACGTTAAATACGCGCTCAAAATCCTCGGTACTGGTATTATCTGCCCTGCCAATGTGCGCTATGCCCGCGTTATTGATCAGGATATCTGTCTTACCTATTTTGGCGAAAGTATCCACTACCTGCTGCTGGTTGCTTACATCACAGGCATAGCCGGTTGCTTTACCTCCCGCCGAAGTTATTTCGGTCACGGTATCGGCTGCCGCCTGGTCATTTAATTCGATGATATGGACTTCGGCACCTTGCTGTGCAAATAACACGGCCATAGCTTTGCCTATGCCGCTGCCGCCGCCGGTTACAATTACTGATTTATTGGTTAGTTTGAACATAAGTACGGGCCGGGCCCCCTCTAAATCTCCCCCGGAAGGTGAGACTTTTTGTTTTATGGTTATTAAATATTTCTTCTTTGCTTCCAAAACCGGGGAATGCGCGATTCCCCTCTTGAGAGGGGTGTAGGGGTGTGTTTCTGATGTCATGTTCTGCTGTAGAAACACACCCCTGCTACCGCTCTTTTCCATCGCGCCCCCTCTCAAGAGGGGAGCTTTTATTTTTGTTTTTGTTGGTATTGTCACCAACAACTTATACTTCGCGCTAATCGAAAGCCCTCCCTTCCGGGGAGGGTTGGGTGGGGCTGCTTACAACGACACCCCTCTCTTCCACGGAATAAAATCATCCTGGCCAAGTTTTACCGACTTTGGTTCGGCTTCGCCGCTGGCTACTTTTATTACGTAATCCAGGATCCGCTCACCGGCCTGCTGGATGGTTTCAGTACCTTCAATGATGGTACCGCAGTTAATATCTATAATATCGGGCATACGCTCAAACATAGCCGTATTGGTTGATAACTTGATAACCGGTGTAACAGGGTTGCCTGTAGGCGTCCCCAAACCGGTGGTGAACAATACGATATTTGCGCCTGCGCCTACTTCGGCAGTGGTGCTTTCCACATCGCTTCCGGGGGTACATAGTAAATTCAAACCAGGTTTGGTTACCTTTTCGGGGTAATCCAATACCGCGGTTACCGGCGATGTACCGCCTTTTTTAGCCGCACCTGCCGATTTAATAGCATCAGTGATCAAACCATCGCGGATATTGCCCGGAGATGGGTTGGCGTAAAAGCCGGAGCCATCGGCTTCTGCACGGGCGTTGTAAGTAGTCATGAGGTGCATGAAGCGGTTAGCGGTTTCCACATCGATACAACGGTCGCTCAGTTCCTGCTCCACACCGCAAAGCTCAGGGAACTCTGAAAGGATCACCGAACCGCCCATGGTAACCAGCAGATCAGACAGGTAACCCAATGCAGGGTTAGCCGAAATGCCCGAAAAACCATCCGAACCGCCGCACTCCAAACCAACGCATAGTTTTGATAATGGCGCAGGTTGGCGTGTGGTTTCATTAGCCTTTACCAAACCGGCGAAGGTTTGTTTCAGGGCTTGTTTTAACAATTCGCTTTCGGTGCCTACTTTTTGCTGTTCCAATACAACCAGCGGCTTGCTGAAATGAGCATCGCGTTTAGCAATTTCATTTTGTAAAATGCTTACCTGCGCATGCTGGCAGCCTAAGCTTAATATGGTTGCACCAGCTACGTTGGGGTGGGTAATGTAGCCTGCTATCAATCCGCAAAGTGTATCTGAATCTTCGCGGGTGCCGCCGCAACCCATGCTGTGACTCAGGAATTTAATGCCGTCGATATTTTTGAACAGGCGTTTAGAGTTTGGCTTATCCTCGGATACCTGGATATCGGCGTTCAAAATTTCTTCAACAGATTTGCCGGCCTGGTAAAGTTCCATCAGCTGCTCCACATCGCCCTCGTAGCTTTTGGCCTTTTTATAGCCCAGCTTATCAACCAACGCTTCCTTTAATACGTTGATATTCCTGTTCTCACAGAAAACCATCGGTACCACAATCCAGTAGTTACCTGTACCAACCGAGCCATCGGCACGGTGGTAGCCCATAAAGGTTTTACCTTCAAAATTAGTCGTATCAGGCTGGTGCCATTGTATCTTGCGCTCGCCCAAATGGAAGCCTTCGGCCGCATGGTGTACATTTTCGGTGGTTAACAAACCACCTTGCGGTATGACGGCCGAGGCTTTGCCTACCAGCACGCCGTACATGTAAATTTCCTTGTCTACCGGCAGTTCGTTAATGGCGAATTTATGTTTAGCTGCTACTTTATCTACCAGTGTAAAAGTCTGTCCATCAAACGTAATAACAGTTCCCTGCGGCAGGTCCTGCAAGGCTACCAGTACGTTATCATGTGGATGAATCCTTAAATATGTTTCTTTTTGTGTTGACATTATTTGTATATGATCGGTCCCTTTTTTTTAAGGACAATATTTTTTTGCTTATTGCTGAAGCGTAAGTTCAATCACCGGAATTTCATACGGCGGTTTTTGTGCGGGGAGCGTTAACTCCAGGTCGTCACCGCTGCCATCCTTATATAAAAGCTCCGAGCTGTCATTTAAAAACTGCGCGTATTTGATCTTGCCTTTGTAACCAGGTAAAACCAGCTTGCCTTGCGGATAGTTAAACAAATGTATATACAGTTTACCGGCGGCTTTGTTATAAGTAAGCTTGGTTCCCTCTGGTATTTTATAAGTATCAGGAGCAAATGTACAGTTGTATACCGATTTGCTGTTGGCGTGCATCCAGTAAGCAAGGCTATCCAGCGCGCGGGTAGCGCGATAGTCAAACTCACCGCGGGCGGTTGGACCCACATTCAGGATCAGGTTGCCGCCATTGCTTACCGAAGTGATTAACAAATCGAGCAGTTGACGATGGGTTTTCCAGGTATTTTCATCACGGTAGTACCCCCATGAACCCGAAAAGGTTTGGCAGGTTTCCCAGGTTTTGCCGCGGTATTTAGCCAGTTCGGCAGTGCTTACCTGCTCAGGGGTTTCAAAATCAGCGCCGTCTTTATACTCTTCCAGGTTAAGGCGGTTATCTACAATAATGCCCGGCTGTAACTTCCTGATCAGCTTAAGCAACTCAACCGATCCCCATTCGTCTTTGCCTTTGCCGTGACTATCCTTACGCGGAAATGAAAAATCAAGCCAAAGGATATCGATTTTGCCGTATTTAGTTAAAAGCTCAGTGATCTGATCGCGCATATACTGGCGGTATTTGGCCATATCGCGCCCTTTATTCAGTTTAGCGTATGAGGCATCACTTTTATCAGCAGGTGACTGTGGGTGGATCTCATCAATGGTATATTGCGGATGGTGCCAGTCTAACAGTGAATAATAAAAGCCAACTTTTAAACCCTGTGCCCTGAAAGCGTTCACATATTCGCGTACCAGGTCGCGTTTGGCTTTGGTATTGGGAGCTTTATAATCGGTAAATTTTGAATCGAAAAGGCAAAAACCTTCGTGGTGCTTGGTGGTTAGCACGGCGTATTTCATTCCGGCCGCTTTGGCTTGTTTCGCCCATTTTTGCGGGTCGAACAGATCAGGGTTAAACTGGTCGAAATATTTCTGATAACCTGCATTATCAATTTTCTCGTTATGCTTTACCCATTCGTGGCGGGCAGCCTGCGAGTACAGGCCCCAGTGAATGAACATACCAAAACGGTCATCCTTCCACCATTCCATGCGTTTCTCTTTCTGGGCATCGGTTTCGGTGCCTATCATTTTTTGCGCAAATACCGATGGGGTCATCAGCAATACAAACATCAACAGTAATTGTAGTTTCTTTAGCATAACTATTCTATTTATAAGGAGAAAATTTTGTCCATTAAAACCCATTTTGCACCTGCGGGCGCATTTTTTACCGGCGACTGAAATCCCCACATCAAATCTTCCCATTCCTTTACTTTAGGGTTAGTCTCATCTAAAGCTGCCGATTTTTCGAAACTGAAAGTATCATCAACCTCCATGATCATGAACATGCGGGTATCAAAACGGTAGATCTCCATTTTGGTGATTCCTTTGGCGATAATGCTGTCATGAATTTCGGGCCAAATAGCCTGGTGATATTTTTCGTATTCGGCAATGAGTGCCGCGTCATCTTTCAGATCGAGGGTTAAACAGTATCGCTGGCTCATAGAATAGCTCTCAAAAAAGTTTATATCGGTAACACAAAGAAATAAGGTTTGCAGGTAAATAGTTATCGGGAATTAAACAAAATGTTCAACTATTTTGGCATAGATCAGAACCATGATTTTCGGGATCGAAGGATTGTCATGATTTTTTCTGAACCGGGATTTTTAGGGGATTTATAAGATGGACAGGATGTTAAATAGCCTGGGATATTTCGACTATCATCCCGGCAATCCTTAAATCCTAAAAATCACGGTTCAGAATCAATCAAATCCTAAATATTCCTTCTGGTGCACTTCTACCGAGCCGGAGACATTATCGTGATTAAGGAATATTACGATATGGAAAAAATCATTATCAAACAGATAGATATCGTTTTTAATATCAGAGCCGTGGAGTTTCATGATCAGGCCCATGTGTTTTGCCTGGCCTATTAAGTTAATGATGTGTTGCTGTGTAGAAGTGGCGTAGGTAACGGTACGCAATATAGCCCCGCTGCTTAGCTTGCTGTTAACGCCTATTACAATGGTTTCTTCCTTATTATCCGGCCCCATCCTGTTCAGGTGCTCAATGCTGTTGCCGTTAACATCCTGGAGATACTGGCGCTTAAATTTTTTTCCGAGGGTAAGATAGTTGTGTGCTTCGGCGTTTGAAAGATTGGAGATATTTGCCAGATCATTAATGGTTATGCTTTGGGCAAACAACGTTGCGCTGCAAAACAACAACAAGGCAATTAACAGGGTTCTCTTCATTTTTTAACTTACCAAATATACTTTTTACTATTTAAAACCGTCGCCGGGATGATAGGTGCGCTGCACGTGCTTTAAAACATCTTTTTTGTAAAACAGCACATCCTTAAATTTGCCGTCAATAATGCCCTGTTCCTGATCGGTGAAGTTTTTTGATGCAGGGTCAAAGGAGCTGCCGCCGTTTACGATGCTTTTAGCCCTTAACCGTGTACCAAATTCCACAACAGCGATAAAACTATTGCCCGAATATCCATACCGCTTGTTGGTGTTCATGGTGCGGCTCTGGAACGATGGTAGCTGTCCAAAGCCTGATCCTGTTAAACCAACCGGAATACTGGGTTTGTTATCATCAAAGCTAATGCCATCATCCGGGCGCTGGTAACGGTTCATCTCCCCCCACTCCACTTTCCAGGTGCCAAAACGGCTTTGCAAATTTTTAAGTACATCGTTTAACCAGGCCAACTGCTGCGCCGGGCTTATGGTTTTAACCAGTGTTTGAAAGCGCCGGGTAATGAAAGTGCTTTCCTGATCGGTTTGAGGCGGCGGCAGCGCTTTCATCATCAGGGCGCCCCATTCAACAGCGAGCGAACTGGCTACAGAATGGATGGCGGTATTCCTGTCCCACTCCTGCAGGATCTTTACCGGCTCAGCAAGCGATTGCTTAACCGAATCGGGGGCTGCGTCATAAGCTTTAAAAAGTGAGGGTAACAGATCATCAAAAGCGGCAAGATAGTGGTCATACCCTTTGGCTACCAGGCCATCAAGCGTAAGGTTTTTCGCATCTTTTAAAATCCTGATAGCAGTTACCGCCCGGTAGTTTTCACCGTCGGGGGCCATGTATACGGGGTATTTACTTTTGTCCGGACTTGACGTGCCCGATGCCGTATATGGCGTTGAATTACAGTTCTGGATCCAGCCGGTGGCGGGATTGGTAATAGTGATGATCTCGCTCAGTTTGTGGATACCCTGCCATTCGGTAGCCGATGTACTGCCATCAACAGGCAGGCTCCAGTCATATTTGGGATCGCGTTTAGGAATGTAGTTGCCGTACCAAAAAATAGTATTCCCCTTATCGTCGGCGTAAACAGTACTGTTTGTAGCGTTTGATACCATATTCATGGCCTTTTTATATTCGGCCAGGTTATTGGCCTTGGTAATCAGCCATGACTCAACCAGGGCATCGTATGAGCGGTTGTTAGCTTTAAGTGCAAGCCATTTACCATCCCTGGCACCCAGCACCGGGCCATGATGGGTATAATAGCCTGTTATAAAGCGCTGTTCAATCTCATCGCTATGCTTTATTTTGAAAGATAGTTTACGGGTGATAACGGGTCTTAGCTTACCATCATATTCGTAATACCATTTACCGTCTTTTTTGCTCACCTTTTCGGCGTAAAGATCGGCTACGTCGGCATAGGCACTGGTATGCATCCATCCGCAATGCTGGTTAAAGCCCTGGTAAATAAAAAACTGCCCCCAGGTAACAGCCCCGTACGCGTTAAGGCCTTCATCGCTTACCAGCTCAACCTCACTGCGAAAATAGAACGGCACATGCGGATTGATATACAGCAAAGCATGGCCCGATGCCGATTTGGATGGTGCTATAGCGAAGCCATTTGAACCGGTTTCGCGCTCGTTCACCATATCATAAATATTTTTTGCAGGCTGGCTGATCACCGCGCCAAGCTTTTCGGGGGCGGTACTGTAAAAGTCTTTAGTTTCGCTTAGTTTAATGCCACCTGTTTCGGTAGCGGCAACGCTGCCATCGGTAAACATCAACGCGTACCAGGGTTCAAAATGTTTAAATACCTGGGGTTTTACTTCGGGATGTTTGTACAGGTAATAATTAATGCCATCGGCAAAAGCATCCAACAGTTTCCGGAACCAGGGGGCGCTTGTTTTGTAATCTTTAATGGCGTCGGCACTATCGGCAATCAGTTGCAGCTGCACGTCGGTATATAAATTAGTTTCGCCGTCAACCTGGGCCTGTTTGCCTAACTGGTAAAGGTAATTGCGTTCAATGCCTTTAAAGTTATCTTCGCACTGGGTATACATCAATCCGAAAACAACAGCAGCATCTGTTTTTCCATAAATGTGAGGAACTCCCCAATTATCCCTGATAATGGTTACTGACTTTGCTAATGTTTTCTCCCGTTTTATTTCCTTTTGATTAATTTTTTGAGCAAAAACAAAAGCAGGAAGAAACATTGAAACAATAATAAAATTAGCTTTCACGGTAACAGCAATTTTACCAAACAATTTATCCATATAAATGTGAAGTAAACGAGGCTTTTTAAAGATTTTAAGGTAAATTTGGAGATTAATTCATAATAATTACATAGCAGCGCCGTTTTTATTCAAATATTTACAATCGGCTTTTTTGAGGTAATTATTTGCTGTACTTTAAAACTGTACAGTTAACATTTGATAAATTTTCTGTACCGGTTTCCATTCCGGTATCCGAATATAAAGAGCTTGGGTACGCATTTAAGATGATATCTGAGATTTAGTTGATTCAATATCATTTGAGACGTGATATTGTGTGCGTTCCGGGGTGAGATACGGAACGCATTTTTTGTTTATGAAGGAGATCATGGTTCATAGTTAATGGTTCATGGCAATTAGCGGTAATCACTACGAGATTCCAATTCGGCCATGATCCATGAACCATCAACTAATGAACTACTAATGAACCCACCTATCCCTGTACCACGCCATAGCTAACAACACCATGCGGTTATAGGTTTTGAGGCCCTGGGGCTGGTTGTTGGCTTTCAGGAAATTATCATAAAAAATACTGCTTATGGCGCCCAGCTTGTTTTCGTAGGCCAGCCAGTAATTCCGCTCGGTGATATAATCGCCACGTACATCTTTGCTGATGAGCGCTTTGAGTTCTTTATGAGCAAGGGTATCACGGGCGCCAAGCGAATGCATGAATTCCTGCACCGCGAGATGATATGCCGAATAACGCAATAACCTGTCATGTGACTTTACGGCGATGACAAAACCCGCAAAATCAGCTTCATCTTCGGCACCATATCCCATCTGGTGCGACATTTCATGACATACCACAAAGGGCCGGTTAAAAATGGGCATCTGGTAATTTACCTGGGCTTCGGAGGTGAAGGGGTTATAATAGCCCGATGTACCAATATAGTTTAATAATGGCGTTAATATCGATGGTTTTATATCAGGATTATAAGCCCTGAAATTAACAGAATCTTTACTGAGCACGCCGATGGCATGCCGTGCTGTATTATAAATACGGGTATTACTTTGGGCCCAATCTGCCGGTGTCACCCGTGCACGGGTTACGTTGGCACTGTCAATCAGGATGCGGGTTACCGCTTTAAGATCGGCGGTTGTAAAAGCCGTATCCCTGAGCCCAAGCCGCTCGGAGGCCGGCAGCCTGAAATAGTTCATTCCCCACAACATATAAAAAGCCACAATGCCTGCCTGGATCCCTATAACCAATCCTAAAAAAAGTTTCCCAACCATTTGAAACCGTTTTTTAAAAAGCAGGGCAATTAACCTGATCACCGCATAAATCAAATAAATAACCACAGCTATATATACAATGTCACCAACACTAAACGGAAATACGTTTAAAACGGAATGAAAAACCCGGCAAATGATAATGTAAAAACCATCGGCATAATAACGTTCAACAGCGGCAGGATGATCAGCAAACAGCATCAGCAAAAAAATAGCCAATGCTAATAATGTTATCGCGATGATTCTTTTTAGTACAGTTTTTTTGTTGGTTGGGTAGCGCATTATCTAAAGGTAAATATAGCGCTTAGGGTTCAGGTTTAAAAAAGAATACTTTTGCGCGCTAAAACCCGGGTAATAGAAAAGGCCCCTGGCGGGGCCTTCAAAATTGTGAAAAATAAGGTTACTGAATATCATTTACTTACAGACACCGGCACTACGATCTTATCCCAGAACATGCAAAAGCTTTTTGCATCAACTGTATAAACTAATCTTTCGTGCATTGGCGCGGCTTTGGTTTTTACGTTTACACGCAGGGCGTCTTTTGACTCATCGTATTTAAACGCGCCCCATTGTTTGGCCACTTTGTTAAAAATAACTGTCCAGGTACCGTTTTCGGCAGGGACCAGGAAAAAGCCATAAGTACCCGCTGCCAGTGGTTTACCCTCAACTTTAATATCTTTTGTTGTTGTAAAAGTTGTGGCTTCGTTAGCACCTGCACGCCATACTTTGCCGTAAGCTTCAAGACCGCCCCAAATTTTACGGCCTTTAACCGATGGACTGCCATAGTTAATAGTAATAGTTGAACCGGCAGCTGTACCGCTAACGCTATCGCGCGGGCTTGCTGGTTTGTCCTGGGCAAAGGTTACCGCTGATACCAATAAGGCGAAAGCAAACAGGAATGCCGCCTTAAGCTGAAATGATTTTTTCATAAGATTTCTCATAATTTGTTTAATATAAAGATAGATTGAAATTTGGTTTAAAAACAACTATTCGTTTAAATACCTTCGAGAGGTGATTTTAACACATAAAACACTGAAAATAAACACCTGGTGATTAAACTATTTTGATTTTATATTGTTTAATAATTGAAAGATCATATTGCAATTAGGAATCGACCGGAGGGATTCATAGCCCAAAGGTTAAACAATTGTTGTGGTTTTTTTACCCTGCCTACCATGGCAGGGTTTTTTATGTGTCGGCATCATTGTGCCTTATATGTTAAGGTTTATCCCAACGCGGTACACTTTTTAACCTGCTTTATTGGCCGATAAAGTTTGCAGGCGCGATACCACAGCATCTAAAGGAAGGTGGAACCGGCCTATTATTTTGTGAAAAAACAGGCACAGAGCAACACCATGCCGCTAACAGCGATAAAACTATCTTTTTCATAAGCGGGATTAACAGCAGGTTAAAACTGGTTATATAATGGCAATTAAATATAAGTATTTATTTGCAAATACACTCATTTTAAATTAGTTATACACCCCTGCAAAACTACGCCTGCTATCGCGTCAGTTCAGCGTCCTGCTTCATTTCTTCCCAGTAAAGTGTTTCAAGGTAAATACCGTTTTGAATAGCTACACGCGCACGTATTTTTTCTAATTCGGCTTTCACTTCTTCATTGCTGAGCTCCCTACCCAGCGAATGGTAATAAATGGCGTAACCTGTTTTGCTGTTTACGCATTTATAATGCTTTTCCCCGGCTTTCATAATTGGATTGACTAATACAAATACAATGCATCAATGCCGCGTATTGTTTTAATTAAACTCAAATGTTACACAATTTTCCTTATTCAATTGGCAGGTTTCTTTTTACTTTAAATCAGCAACTTACAACCTCATTAATTTCGTTTTATTACATTAGCTTAACCATTCTTAACATTAACTTAACATTTGGCATTATATTAATGGTTACTTTTATCCGCTGAATAATTTATAGTGACATATTTTAAAATCCGCTTAATATAACTACTGTAAATTTACGACTGATAAGACAGATCAATGAAGAGCACTAACTCAAAATCGATATTTCCAAACTCAAACCAGGTTTTTTACGATTTGTTCAACACTGCTGTAGCCAATGTTACCGAAATGGCCAGGCTGCTTGACGAAGCCGTTAACGCCCCAACATCATATGAGCAGAAGTTTAATTTTGCCCATATTGATAAGCTGAAATTTAAAAGTTACGAGATAACACACCGGGTATTCTCCGAATCGGGCCGGATGCTGATCTCGCCGTTTAACCGCAAGGACATGTGTGACCTGGCATCAGCCATTGATGATGTAGCCGACAGGATTACCATGGCCGCCCGCAGGATAAACCTTTACAACGTACCTGCTATTACCCAGCCAATGATAGATTTGGCTGCCCTGATCCTTAAAACCAGTACCGAGCTTGAAAAAGCGGTAAATGCAATGAACAACCTGAACAAATCGCCCGAAATTTTTGAGCTTTGCAGTAACATCAAAAAACTGGAAGCCCAGGCCGATGCGGTTCACAATAAAGCCTTTGCCGATCTGCTCAATAATGAAAAAGATCCGATTGAATTAATTAAATACACCGACGTTTTTGCAGCCATGGAAACTGCGACCGACAGCTGTGAAGATACAACACTGATCATTGAAAGTATCCTGATCAAGAACGGATAAGGGCGTCATCTAAATCCTCTCCGAAAGGGAGTACTTTTTGTTCTCATTTGTCATGCCAAGCTTATTTACTGTTGGCCGTGATATGGTTAAAAATGGATGTCATGCTGAGTGTTTAAATCCGGAGGCCTCTGAAGGTGAAATGACATTTACACTACCCGTCATCCCGAATTTATTTCACTGTTGTCCGGTAAAAGATTTTTTAGGGAAAAAGGAAGGGGTAGCCGAAA
>CBIHRB010000012.1:0-164421 GCA_966212355.1 uncultured Mucilaginibacter sp. | reverse complement strand
CTGGACTTTTTCTCTTTCTAAAGCAGATTTTCATCATAGGAGATTTCTCCTCACCACATCCGCACATTCCCCAACAGGTTCGTCGAAATGACACCTTCTTTTAATTCATAATAATAATTAAAAGATATGGGTACACGGTAGGTTTTAACAAGTGCTTAATGTGGTTTGGCGTTTGCAACGCCATTTCCGGCGCTTACGTTACAAACGTAAGCCCATTTTAAGCACTCATCACAGATGAGCGCAAGTTGTAGGATTAACAACCAAAATCTTAATGATTATTTACTACTACTCTTATCGCCGTCAGATATCGACTTGATGAGGCTACCCCATGCCAGCGGGTTTAACAGCGGATTAGGAGTAAGCGAGTGCGAATTAACAATGCTGGTGTGCATAGCCTGTGCATTGGCCGATTGTATTTCCTGGGCATCGCGGGGCAAAGTATTGTACAGGGCCGATAGGGTTGCCTTGCTGATATTTTTGCGGGCAATCTCCAAATCGTCATCAGCAAGTTTTATAGCCAGGAAATCTTTTTTAAACTCATCAGTCGTGGCCCATGGAAACACGTGAAATGTAGGCAGGTTGATGATCTGCGCTTTCAGGGATACCTGGGTTGTATAACTTTCGTTTGGCAGATTGGATGGAATAACTACAGTAACCGGGGCATAACCAACGCAGGTGAAGCGGAGGGTATCGCGTTCATGTACTACAAATGAAAAGTATCCCTTATAGTTAGATACGTTAATGATATTATGTGCCGAGGTATTGGTAATGGTTACATAAGGGATAGTGATCTTTACGCTATCGGCATTATGTGTAATACCGGTAAACTGCACAACGGGGCGGTCTTTGCTTTGTGCAAAAGCGCCCATTGAAACAAATAACAGCAGTAAACCAAATAAATATTTCATAAAACCATTAACTACTTAGCTCAACATATATTACGCTGCGAGCGTCAAAATAGTTTTTAAACTTCATCAAAAATAAGTCATATCCCCCAATTGAACCGGGGATTTAACAAATCTTAACAACTACCTTAAATTTTCGGGAAGCACGGCATTGGGGTCATCAATGTCCGTTAGGTTTATGGCCTCAATGGCAGTAATTTCGGGCACAGCTTTTTTAATAGCCTGCTCAATACCTGCTTTAAGGGTCATGATACTCATTGGGCATGATCCGCATGAACCCAACAACTTTAATTTAACAACATTTTCAGGAGTTATCTCCTCAACAGAAACATTCCCCCCATCAGCCTCCAAATACGGACGGATAGTATCTAAAGCTGCTTCAACCTGATTTAATAAACTCATTTTTATTAATTTATAACGTTATGTAAAGTTATTAATTATTTACAATATTTTCTGCACTCAATGCTTTGGCATTTGATATGGCCACCTGCTGGGCAACACGCTCGGCCATTTTCACAAAAGCAGCGGTCATCGGGCCATCTTCTTCAAGCACAGTCGGCTTGCCGGCATCGCCCGAATCACTGATACCTTTAATCAGCGGGATTTCGCCCAGGAACGAAACATCAAGCTGTGCAGCCAGTTTTTGTCCACCGCCTTTACCAAATATGTAATACTTGTTTTCGGGCAGTTCGGCAGGTGTAAAGTACGACATGTTTTCAACCACCCCCAGTATAGGCACATTAATAGCCGGCATCATAAACATACCAATACCTTTCTTCGCATCGGCAAGGGCTACGTTTTGCGGCGTGGTAACAATTACAGCGCCTGTTACCGGGAAGCTTTGCGTTACCGTGATGTGGATATCGCCTGTACCCGGCGGCAGGTCGATCACCAGGTAATCAAGTTCACCCCAGTCGGCATCATTGAACAGTTGTTTTACAGCGGTAGATACCATCGGTCCGCGCCATGGCACCGGTTGATTAGGATCGGTAAAGAAACCGATAGACAGTAATTTGATCCCGTATTTTTCAATCGGTTCAATTCGGGTTTTGCCATCAACCTGGCTGGCCATTGGGCGGACACCCTCCAGGCCAAACATAATGGGTACCGATGGACCGTAAATATCAGCATCGATCATTCCCACCTTTGCGCCCGATTTTGCCAGACCTAAAGCAAGGTTTGCCGCAACCGTTGATTTACCAACACCACCCTTGCCCGAAGCTACGGCAATGATATTTTTTACACCCGGAACCCCGGTATTTTTTTGAGTAGTTACACGCGAGGTCATGTTGATATTGATAACGGCCTCTTTGCTTACAAAATGCAGGATAGCATTACGGCAGGCATTCTCGATCATGGCCTTAAGCGGGCAGGCCGGCGTAGTCAGGATCACCGAGAAGCTAACGTTGTTGCCATCAATATGAATATCCTGGATCATGTTGAGCGTTACCAGGTCTTTTTTTAGATCCGGCTCTTCAACGTTGCCCAGTGCCTGTAAAACTTGTTCTTTAGTAATTGTCATAATATGAGGCAAATTTATGAAAACAGGTGGTTGATTAAGTTTATCAGGAAACAATTTGCAAAAACAACCGTTTGCAGGGGATAAGATTTAGTTTAGTTTTGGATAAAATTAACAAATGAAGCGCCTTAATCCTAAATATATACGCATAGCCGCATACATTCTCGTTCCCTTAATTCTTATTCTGCTTATCGGCGGATATGTCGCCTACTCAAAACGCGGAGCCCTGCTCGAAAAAGCCATTGACAAAGCTAAATTAAAAGCAAAACGGGATTATAATTTAGATGTAAAAATAGGATCGGCTAAGTTTACCGGCCTCAGCACCGTTTCATTCTCGGATATCAGCATCGTACCGGATGGCCGCGATAGCTTACTGAACATCAAAAACTTTGTGGTAAGTGTACGGATAATGCCGCTGGTGCTTGGTGAGGTAAAACTATCAGATGTGGTATTGCAGGATGGCTTCATTAGTCTTGTTAATAAAAACGGCGTTAAGAATTTCGATTTCCTTTTCAAAAAGAAAAAGGATTCGACAGCCACCAATACCAAAGCCGATTTGAGCCATCTTGCCGATAACCTTATCAACCAATTGCTTTATAAGATCCCGGATAACTTATCGCTCCATAATTTCAGGATCAGTTTTAAGAGCGACAGTGATCAGCTCAAGCTTTTAGCGCAAACAGCCCTGATCAAAGACGGGCAGCTGAGCTCAACCATAAAAGTTAATGACGGGGAAGCCACCTGGCATTTCGCCGGCAAAATGCATCCATCGGATAAGGATATCGATGTAATGCTTTATGCCGATGGCAAAAAAGTAGAGCTGCCTATCATCGAAAAAAAATTTAACCTGAAGCTTAATTTTGATACACTGCAAACCAAACTTACAGAGGAGGATCACAGCAGCGGGGAAACCAGGATCTCCGGCTCATGGTCGGTTAAAAACCTGCTTATTCGCCATCCGGGCATTTCGTCTACCGATATTGTATTACCTGCCGCAGCCATTGATGCAGATGTTAAAGTAGGCACTAATTATGTATCTATCGATAGTACTTCGCTCATCCATATAAAAAAATTAACCGCGCACCCATACGTTAAGTACACGCTTAATCCGGTAAAAATTTATGAGCTGAAACTCAATACCGGATGGCTTAATGCGGCTGATATTTTCGATTCATTCCCTACCGGAATGTTTGACGCGCTTGATGGGATCCAGGTTGCCGGTAAGCTGAATTATCACATGAATTTTTACATGGATTCATCAAAGCCCGACGATTTGATATTTGATTCGGGCATGGATAAAGATAACTTCCGGATCCTGAAATTTGGACGCACCGATTTAACCAAGCTTAACAGCCCCTTTGTATATACACCGTATGAAAAGGGCAAACCAATGGCCCCACACCTGATAGGCCCCGAAAACCCGGAGTTTACGCCGCTGCAGCAAATTTCGCCCAATTTGAGAAACGCGGTAATGACGGCCGAAGATCCATCTTTTTACACCAATCATGGCTTTGTAATGGAGGCCATCCGTAAATCAATAGCTACCGATTTTAAAACAAAAAAATACAAACGAGGCGGCAGCGGCATATCGCAGCAGTTGGTTAAAAACGCCTACCTGAGCCGGGAGAAAACCCTGTCGCGCAAAATAGAGGAGATCCTGATAGTATGGCTTATTGAAAATAACCGCATCATGACCAAAGACAGGATGCTGGAGGTTTATTTTAACATTATTGAATGGGGCCGTAATATTTACGGTATTGGTGAGGCCTCGCATTATTACTTTGGCAAATCGCCGTCTGAGCTTAGCTTGGGAGAAAGTATTTACCTGGCCAGCATTGTCCCCTACCCTAAAGGCGGTTTGTACGCTTTTCAGCCTGACGGTACCTTACGACCGGGACTGCATGGCTACTTTAACCTGATTGGTAAACTGATGGCTATGAAGGGTTATACCGCCCGGGATACCAATGCTTACGGATTTTACGAAGTGCGGTTAAGGGAAGGTCTGCGCCGCCAGATTGCCCCTGTTGATACCGCTACTGCCGATAGCCTGATGAAACAGGGCGGAGCAGATGACGATGGTATTTTGCCAGTTGTTGAAGAGCCTGTAAAAAGGCCTAACTTTTTCCAGCGCCTTTTTGGTAAAAAAGATACTACCGAAGAAAAAGCCGAGGAAAAATTGAAACAAAAAGAACAAACGATAAAGGAACAGCTCAAAGCCCAGATAGAAGCACTGAAAGCCGAATATAAACTCAAGATTGACGCTGTTGATACCACCGGCGGCCGGACACGAAAAGAAGTACGGCAGGAAAAACGGCGACTGAAGGATGAAGAACGGGAAAAGGAAAAAGAATTGAAAGATAAGATGCCGTAACTGAGTGTAAACAAGATGTCATTGCGCAGCGCGGCAATCGCACGGAAGCATATTCGCCCTATATCGTATGCGATTGCCGCGCTGCGATACTTATGACATAATTAAAAAATGGGTGTCATGCTGAGTGATTTAAATCCGGCGGCCCCTGAAGGTAAAATGACATTTACACTACCCGTCATCCCGAATTTATTTCGGGATCCCACGCGCTGAGCGACTATGCAAGCGGCCTTGCATGTGGGGTGCTGAAACAAGTTCAGCATGACACCCATTTTTTAATTATGTCATGGGTAGCCCGTCGAAGCATGGTGGGTAGGCCTCTGCGCGCGAGTCTTCGACAGGCTCAGACTGACAGGCCCTCTTTTGTCATTTCACCTTCAGAGGCCTCCGGATTTAAACACTCAGGATGACAAGCCCTCCACACCCGGTACCGTCCTAAAAAAGTTTGCAGATTAATTCAATCTAAATATATCCGCGCATATATATTGCTCGCTGCCGCAAAGCGTCCTCGCTTGTGGCCAGAATTTAGATCTATAGCTTTTATTTTAATAGGCGTATAAATAGCATTCGCAAAACGATAATATCATTGTTTTAAATCTATTCCTGTCTAAATATATCTGCGCATATATAGCCCGTGGCCAAACCCTCTCCTTTTTCCTTAAAATTAATTGCGAAGTAAGCGTATCACCAAAAAAAATTTCATCGCAACAGAAACGTTGCACAGGCCATTTAAACTAATTTTTGCTCGTTTTAACACTGCGATGCAAGCGTATTAAATCACTCATAATACACTATAAATCAATTAATTATGAACATTTTTCTTGATTGATCCGTTTAAATTACTGTAGATTTGTAATGCCAATTTTAAGCTACACATAGCCCTTCTTCATGGAAAACAGTATCGGTCGGGCGTATTTGCCCTGAGCAATGCTTTGATATCCTTAAGCAACAGTTAAATATTGTTACAAATATTGATTTGTTGCATAGGGGCTTATGTGATATTTTTTTGAATATCAAATCAACTAAATAAACAACTCAATGAAAATCAATTACCAATTAAAGCGGCTCGCAGTCCTCACCCTGCTCTCCGCCGCTGCTTTTTACTCCTGTAAAAAGAATGTCAACAACAACGAAGCGCCCGATCAAAAAACAAACGGCACCGTAGCACGGGCCGCTAACGAAGTAGTGAACGCCTGGGTTACCACTGCCGATCAGTCAAAGCTTTTACAGGCGCAAACCAGCTTTAATTTTGCTGCCGATGCCGGTACTAATGCAACAACCATTACAGTAGACGAAAACCAAACCTACCAGGGAATAGACGGTTTCGGCTTCACCTTAACCGGGGGCAGTGCCGGGTTGCTTAATGGCCTCGGCGCCAATCAAACCAATGTGCTTAACGAGCTTTTTGGCACAGCTAACGGTCAGATCGGGATCAGCTATATCCGCATCAGCATCGGCGCCTCCGATCTTAGCTCAAGCGATTTTACCTACAACCAAACGGCCGGCGATTTTAACATGAACAACTTCAGCATCAGCGCCGAAAACCAGGACCTGCTGCCGATCCTAAAAAAAATCATCGCCATAAATCCATCTATCAAAATTATAGCCACTCCCTGGACAGCCCCTACCTGGATGAAGGTAAACACTACGGGCAATAACGGCTATACCGGCGGCAGTCTCAATACGGCAGCCGGTTACTATGATGCTTACGCTCGCTATTTTGTAAAATACCTGCAGGCCATGCAGGCCCAGGGCATTACCATTGATGCCATTACCCCTCAAAATGAACCGCTTAATCCATACAATAATCCAAGCATGGTAATGCAGCCGGATGAGCAGGCCAATTTTATTAAAAACAACCTCGGCCCGCAAATCAGGGCGGCGGGCTTTCAAACCAAAATCATTGCCTATGACCACAATACCGACAGGATTGATTATCCCGAAACCGTGTTAGCTGATGGCGGCGCCAATCCCTATGTTGACGGATCAGCGTTTCACCTGTATGCGGGCAATATCAGCTCACTAACTGATATACACAACGCCTATCCCAACAAAAACGTTTATTTCACCGAGCAATGGGTTGGCGCACCAAGCAATTTTGGCGGCGATCTGTCATGGCATGTTAATACACTCATTATTGGCGCTACCCGCAACTGGAGCCGCAATGTTTTGGAATGGAACCTGGCCTCCGACCCAAACAACAACCCGCATACACCGGGCGGCTGCAGTACCTGTTTGGGAGGTATCACTGTTAGCGGTACTTCTATCACCCGCAATGTTGGTTATTACATTATCGGTCATGCATCGCGTTTTGTACGGCCTGGAGCTGTGCGGATTTCTTCCAATTTATCGGGCAGTATCCAAAACGTGGCCTTCAAAAATTCCGACGGCAGCAAAGTACTTATCGCCCTTAACAATGGCTCATCAAGCGTAAGCTTTAAAGTTAAATGGGGCGCGGAATCTTTTACTTACACTTTAGCTGCCGGCGCAGTAGCAACCTTTAAGTGGACCGGCACTCAAAGTTCAGCATCAGGCCCGCCCATAGGTTCAATCATCACCCTTAAAGGCTTTAATAACCTGTACGTAAGCAGCGAAAACGGCACGCAGGCCATGAATTGCAACCGCTCAACCGCCTCAGCGTGGGAACAATTTACTGTGGTTGATGCCGGTGGGGGCAAAATAGCCTTGAAGGCCATGAATAAATACGTATCGTCAGAAAACGGAACACAGGCCATAACCTGCAACCGAACAACTTTTGGCGACTGGGAAAAATTTGACTGGATCCCCACAACCGATGGCAAGGTTACCCTACGTGGCAATAACGGCAAATTTATATCCAGCGAGAACGGCACACAACCCATGACCTGTACCCGTGCAACAGCATCAGGCTGGGAGGCTTTTGGTGTAAACCAATAATTACTTACGAAACCAATCAATTATTTACCAATACTATCATTATGAAACAACTTTTAAATTTTGCGAAAAGTGCCGCTACTGCATCGGCATTCATGCTTTTAATTTCATCCTGCAGCAAGGATCTGAACAAAACCTCACCTGCCATTAAAACAGCCGGTGAAACGACAGGCTCAACCACCACACCGAGGGCAGGGACACTGCTATGGAGCGACGAGTTTAACGGCACAAGCGTTAATACCAACAACTGGAACATAGATAACGGCAACCCCGGCGTTAATAACGAAAAGGAATATTACCAGTCGGCAAACGCCACAGTATCAGGCGGTTTCCTTACCATTACTGCCCGCAAGCAAACCGTGGGAGGCCAGCCTTATACATCGGCTAAATTGACTACAGCAGGTAAATTCCAGCCTACCTATGGTCGTATTGAGGCAAGTATTAAGCTGCCGGCAGTACAAGGCACGTGGCCGGCATTTTGGATGCTGGGTGCAAACATCGGCACTGTAAATTGGCCCCAATGCGGCGAAATTGACATTATGGAGCAGGTAAACACCTCCAATACCATTTTGGGCACTATGCACTGGTACAATAACGGCGGCCACGTACAATATGGCGGCAGTACCACCACCACGCCAACAGGTTTCCATACCTACGCGGTTGAATGGGATACCAATTCTATTCGCTGGTATGTGGATAATACGCTGTATGTAACCGGTAATATTGCCAATAATATCAATAATACCGGCGCATTTCATAATCCTTTCTTTATTATCCTTAACCTGGCCATCGGCGGCGATTTGCCAGGTAATACCATTAACGATGGTGCTTTACCCTGCAACATGGTGGTTGATTATGTACGGGTTTATGACCTGTCGGGCAGCAGTACAAACCCTCCTATTGGTCAAACTATCACTTTAAAAGGTTTTAATAACCAATATGTTAGCAGCGAAAATGGCACACAAGCCATGAATTGTAACCGCGCCACAGCATCAACATGGGAGCAATTTACCGTAGTTGATGCCGGAGGCGGTAAGGTAGCCCTTCAGGCGATGGGTAAATACGTATCAAGCGAAAACGGTACGCAAGCTATTACCTGTAACCGCACCACCGTTGGCGATTGGGAAAAGTTTGACTGGGTGCCTACAACGGATGGCAAAGTCACCTTCAGGGGAAATAACGGCAAATTCATCTCCAGCGAAAACGGTACGCAACCTATGACCTGTAACCGGGCAACGGCATCGGGCTGGGAGGCCTTTGGCGTAAACCAGTAATTTAAAATGATATATTTAGCCTGCTCTTTTATAAGGGCAGGCTTCCTTGCATATATAAACCTACCCATGAAAAAATTTACCGGCTTTTGCTTTTTATGGCTGATGATAGGCCTGCGTGCATTATATGCTCAGTCGGGCGGGAACAAATTGGAGTTTAATGTCACTGATGGCTATCAGCGCGAAAATTTTCACTGGGCGATAGCCGGGAATAGCAATGGTCAAAGCCCCAATGTTTTTTCGGAGTTGAAGTGGACAAAGCTGGGCGGGCAAAGTGTTGCTGCTTCTTTACAATATAATGTATATCGAAGATTTAACATTTATGCAGATTACGCCCGCCAGTTTATCACCTCGGGTTCGGTAAATGATTCGGACTATAGCACCGATAACCGTACCGGTAATACCTATAATGAAACATTTGATGCTGGCAAGGGGAGCACACTGGGTTGGGCGCTTGGTGCAGGTTACAAATTAGTTGATAATGAACAATTTAGCTTTATACCTTACGCAGGATACAGCGATAACCGGCAATCCCTTTATTTATATGGGAGTGGTAACCGCTTTCCGGGCTTAAACAGCAGCTACCAAACCCAATGGAAAGGTGTGTTCATTAAGGCCATTGCATCTTTAAAACTTACTGAAAAGCTGAAGTTTAATGCCGATATCACCTACAACCAGGTAAGTTATAATGCCCGGGGCAACTGGAACCTCATTACCACTTTTCAACACCCGGTTAGCTACCGTCACCACGCTAATGGATATGGGTTAAACATGAATGGCACATTGGGTTACGCTATCGCCAAATACATAGCTATCCAGGCCGGGGCGGGATATCTGCACTGGCAAACAGGCAATGGTACTGATGAACTTTATCTTAACAGCGGCGAGTTGGATAAAACACAGATGAACGGGGCGTACAGAAATGGCTTTAGGGTATTTGGGGGTGTGAAGTTGTCTTTTTAATTATTTCCAAAATCGTCGGCTCAGGCTACGTTATTTTTCAATATACTGTATTACAGTTAATTAGCAATTATATATACATCCACCGTGCGCCAGTTAATAGCTAACGTAGCTATAACCCGCCGAAAAGGTTCCACGTGGCACATTGGCGATTATCAATTTGGGCGGATAGTAAATTAGTTATTTATCTTTTTTAAAGACCGGTACTTATCACGGAGTAATTATTTAAAATAGCGGCGGGTGGCGGCGGTGAATGATCTAAACAAATAACCTCTGCATTATATCATTGCAATCACAATATCAATATAATTACCTTATTATCAATTACTTAATTATTATCCTTCTGCTTATCAGCAGCTTCCTTAGCCGCCTTTTCCTTTTGCTTCTGAGCTTCTTTTGCCGCTTTTTCTTTATCCTTTTGAATCTGTTCCTGAGCCTTCTTAATACTGTCCTGCCTTTGTTGTTCGCGTTTCTTTTTCTTATTAAAGAACCCCCTCAGCAAAAAGTTATGCTGGGCCGCGGTCAAATCTTCATTAAGAGTGTTAGTGGTTTTGTGAACGGTTTTGATGGTAGTACGGGCCTGTTTAACGGTACCCTCCAGGTCGCGGACCATTTTATCATCATTAAGCAGGCGGCCAATGCTGCCTTTCCCGCTGTTGATCTTGGCAACTATGCCGGTTAAGTTTTCGGTTAATGATTCGGCGTTATCAGCCACACGCGTAAGTTTATTGATTATCCTGTCCACATCAACCGGGTTTATCGAACTTAAACGACCGCCATCTTCAATCTCCTCGTGGCTTACAATACCGCCTGGCGCTATCACCACCAGCTTATCCCCCATCAAACCATCACTGCCTATGCTAAGCTTCGAATCTTTTTTTATAAACTTTTTAACGCTTTTATTCAGTGTAAGATCAACCCGTACCGAACTATCGGTTACAATATTGATAGATTGTACCACGCCCACGTTAATACCTGCAAAGCGTACATTATTACCCACCTGCAGGCCGCTTACATTTTTAAACCGGCCATAAACATGAAAGGTAGAATTGAACAGGCTCTTTTGGTTTCCTATTAAAAATACAGCTACCAACAGCACTGCCAATCCTAAAAAGGTGAACAGGCCTATTTTTATTTTTTGAGATGGTGTGGTTTTCATGCTGATACGTTAAAAAATGATCTGACCATTTCGTTATCCGATTTTTCGAGCTCTTGGTACGAGCCCTCGGCTATATATTTACCATCATCCATTACCAGGATCCTGTCGGCCGTAATGCGGGCACACTCCATATCGTGGGTAATAATGACGGATGATATTTCATACTTCCGTTGCAGCCGGTTAATCAGTTCACTGATCTCGCGGGATGTTATAGGATCAAGCCCGGTAGTGGGCTCATCATACAGCATAATTTCGGGGTTAACAATCAGCGTACGGGCCAGTCCTACCCTTTTCCGCATCCCGCCCGACAGATCTGATGGCATTTTATCTATGGCATCAAGCAAACCAACTGCATCCAGTACACCTTCAACCTTTTTATTAATTTCCTTCCGGTCTTTCAGCTTCAACACCCTGGTAAGCGGAAACTCCAGGTTATCCCTCACCGTCATAGAATCATACAAGGCACCACCCTGAAAAAGGAAGCCTATCTTTATCCTAAGCTGTTTAAGCTCATCATCATCCATAGCGGTAACATCTTCACCAAATACTTCCAGGCTACCGCCATCGGGCTGTAACATGCCTACAACGCACTGAATAGTAACCGATTTTCCCTGCCCTGATTTCCCCAGTACAACGATATTTTCACCCTTTTTTAAGTCAAAACTGATATCCTTAAGCACCAGCTTTTTACCAAAGGCTTTTTTGATCCCCTTGGCACGGATCACCACTTCTTCTTTTTGAGGTGATGGCTCCTTTTCGGCCTCAGTATGTGGGTTTGTTTCTTTCATCTTATTTATAAAATAACAAACTGGTGATCTGAACGGCTATCGCATCAATAATAAAAATCCACAACGAGGCAGTTACCACGGCCGAATTTGCAGCTATGCCTACACTCTCAGTGCCTTTGTCCGAGTGATAACCTTTATAACATCCCACAAAACCAACCGCAAAACCAAAAAGCACCGTTTTGGCAACTGCAGGCAGCAGATCCGAAAAATCGAGCGAGGCTATACATTTATTAAAATAAAGGGAAAAACTGATGCTATCGGTAAAGTTGAGCGCCAGGAAACCGCCAAAAAGCCCTATAGCATCGCCTATAACGGTTAACAACGGAATCATAAAGCTGGTGGCCAGTATGCGCGTTACCACCAGATATTGAATAGGGTTTGCACCCGATACTTCCATCGCATCAATCTGTTCGGTAACCTTCATACTGCCCAGCTCGGCACCAATACTTGAAGCTATTTTACCGGCGCAGATGATAGCGGTGATCACAGGCCCAATTTCGCGTACCAGTGACACCGAAAGGGTTTTAGGCAGCATACTCTCGGCACCAAGCTCAACCAGCGATGGCCTGAGCTGCAAAATAAGCACCAGACCCATAATAAAGGAGGTGATACCCACCAGCATCATTGACCGGTAGCCTATTTCGTAGCATTGCCTTACAAATTCCGACCATTCAAAGCCGCCGGTAAATATATTGCGGAAAAAACGCGAGAAGAACACCACATAGTCGCCTATGCCTTCCAGCCATTTCCTCCATCCGCTTAGTTCCTGCTGTGCTTCCATCAGTGAATCTTAAATAATAGTAAACAACAACAAAGCAATGCTCAATTGTTTTTGAACTTTCAATAATATTCACTTTATGGATTCAGGTAAGTACTGATTATGACATCGGTACGTCAATGATCAGGAAACGGGATGGCTCTTCGGCTATAATTGTAAGTGAACTTGTATCATAAACGCCCAGCGCATCTTTTTTGTTTAAAACCTGGTTGTTTATTTTAGCCGCTCCATCTAACACAAACACGTAAGCGCCATTGCCTTTGGTTTTAATATCATAATTTATTATTTGCCCTGCCTCAAACTCACCCATCGAAAACGTGGCATCCTGGTTTATCCAAAGGGTGTTTTCACTTCTTTCTGGAGAGATCAATGTGGTTAACTCATTCAATTTAAAACGATCTTTAAAGCTCATCTGATCGTAACGGGGCTGGATATTCCTTTCTTTAGGAAAAAGCCAGATCTGAAGTGTATTTGCCGCTTCTTTATGCGATGCATTGTATTCTGAGTGATATACACCGGTGCCGGCCGACATTACCTGCACCTCTCCCGCATTTACCACCCCGGTATTACCCATACTGTCCTTATGCTCAAATCCCCCCTTTAAAGGTATCGTTATAATTTCCATATTGTCATGCGGATGGCTGCCAAAGCCACGACCGGCAGCTATGATATCATCATTCAGCACACGCAATGCACCAAAATTCATTTTTTCTGGATTATAATATGATGCAAAGCTGAATGAGAAGTTTGCTTTTAACCAGCCTATATCATTGTGTCCGCGTTCTGTTTCGGGATAAAATATTGTTTTCATGTTACATATAATTATATGTTTAAACACACAATATTTATTCCACAATTTAATTATGCGTATTTTTGCGAAAAATCAATAAGTAATGGCAAAAAAAGCTGTTATTGCAGGCTCAAGCGGACTTATTGGCAGTCATCTCCTGCAAATTTTATTGGAACAAGCCTATTATGATGAAGTTTTAATCCTGGTCAGAAAAAAACTACAACTGCAGCATCATAAATTAAAACAGCTTGTTATTGACTTTGAACAGCCCGAAACATACAAAAACGAGCTGAATGGCCACGCTTTGTTTTGCTGTTTAGGATCAACTAAAAAGAAAACGCCTGATTTAGCTGTCTATCACAAGATAGATCATGATTATCCGTTATTACTGGCGCAATTAGCCAAACAAAACGGGATTGAACAGTATCATCTGGTATCCTCCATTGGAGCCGATATAAATGGTGTTAATTTCTATACGAAAACTAAAGGAGAAACTGAAGCTGATATCACGGCTACGGGTATCCCCGCTGTTCATATTTACAGGCCATCTTTTTTAGCCGGCGACAGGCAGGAAAGCCGACCAATGGAAAAGTTTTTAAACGGCTTAATGAAAGTTATAAATCCATTGCTTTTTGGAAGCTGGAAAAAATACCAAAGCATTGATGCCTCAACCGTTGCCATGGCCATGTATCTGCAATCAACAAAACAAACGACTGGTGTATTTATATACGAGTCGGATAAAATAAAACAACTATCGTGAGTACTTATCTTTCTGCCGAGAACCTTGGCCATCAATTTCATGACAACTGGTTATTTAAAAATGTAACCATAGGTATTAACCGCGGCCGTAAGGTTGCGCTTGTAGGCGTTAATGGTGCCGGCAAATCTACCCTTCTAAAAATATTGGGCGGTACTATAAAACCTACCGAGGGTAAAGTGGTGCAAGCCCGCGACCTTAACATGGGTTACCTTGAGCAGGACCCAAACTTTAAAAACGCGGTTACCATCAGCGATTATATTTTTCATGCCGATGATGTGCAGCAGCAGCTCATCCGCAGGTATGAGGAACTGATGGAGAACGACCCGGAAAATACCAAGGCCATTGAAAAGGTAATGGAAGAGATGAGCGAGGTTGATGCCTGGGAGTATGAGTACAAAATCAAAACTATTTTAGGCCGGTTAGATATCCATCATCTAAATCAGCATATCACTACCCTATCGGGCGGGCAAAAGAAACGTTTAGCTTTAGCCAAGCTACTTATTGAAGACCCGGAAGTTTATATACTGGATGAGCCCACCAACCACCTGGATATTGATACGATAGAATGGCTGGAAAAATTATTAACGGAAGGCAACAAAACCATATTGATGGTTACGCACGACAGGTATTTCCTGGATAATGTATGTAACGAGATCCTGGAGATCGATCGAGGCAAGATCCAGCCTTATAATGGCAGCTACGGTTATTACCTTGAAAAGAAAGCCGAGCGTGAAGCAGCGGATGAAGCGGCATTTCAAAAAAACTCCAACCTGCTAAGGAAAGAGCTGGAGTGGATGCGCCGCCAGCCCCAGGCCCGTGGTACCAAATCAAAAGCCCGCATTGATGCTTATTACGAGTTGGAAGAAAAGACCAAGAATGGTGGTATCCGTGATAAAGTTGAATTAAGTGTTAAAACATCGCGCCAGGGTAATAAGATCATGGAAATGGATCACCTGTACAAATCATTCAATGGTAATACTTATATCAATAATTTCAGTTATATATTTAAAAAAGGTGATCGGATTGGTTTGGCCGGTAAAAATGGCAGCGGTAAATCGACCTTATTAAATATCATCACCGGCGCTTTACAACCTGATCAGGGAACTGTAGTTAAAGGAGAAACCACGGTAATAGGCTATTTCCATCAGACAGGCATTACTTTTAAGGATGATGAGCGTGTTATTGATATTGTTAAGAACGTTGCGGAGTTTATTACCATGGCCGACGGTAAAACCATTTCAGCTTCTGCCTTGCTTACGCTGTTCCTCTTCCCTCCCGCCAAGCAATACGGGTTTATATCCAAACTAAGCGGTGGTGAAAAGAAACGCCTGCAGTTAATGAGCATCCTGATGAAGAACCCGAACTTTCTGATACTGGATGAGCCTACCAACGATCTGGATATCGATACGTTAAACGTATTGGAGGAGTTTTTGACCAATTACGGCGGCGTATTGATGATGGTATCGCACGATAGATATTTATTGGATAAGCTAACCGACCAGCTTTTCATTATGGAAGAGAAAGGCCATGTACGCATCTTTAATGGTAACTACTCATCGTACAGGCTTGAACTGGAAGAAGCAAAGCAACAAGCTAAAAAACCCGCTCCCGTTGTACAAACTCAAACTCCTGCGCCCAAGAAAAGCAAACTGAGCTTTAAAGAAGCCAAGGAATTAGAAAATATTGAAGGCGAGATCAACACCATTGAAGCAAGCATAAAAGATAAAAACGAGCAACTAAATGCGTCAGGGATTGATCCTAAAAAGCTTGATGAAATACTAAAGCAAATAGAGGTTTTAAACAAACAACTGGACGATAAAAGCGCCCGTTGGATGGAATTAACTGAGCTAAACGAAGGATAATGAAAGCATCGGATATTATAGCATCAATAGGTGTAATTATACTTTTAATAGCATTTCTTTTAAATTTAACTAAGAAACTACCTACCGAAAGCAAGCTTTACAGTTTTTTAAACCTCATTGGAGCAGGCACATGTTGCTATGCCTCATACATAGTAAACTTCTATCCTTTTGTAGTGTTAGAGGGTGTTTGGGGGTTTGTAGCTTTAATATCATTATTCAGGGTTCCACGTGGAACATCTGTTTAATTGAGGTAATTTTGTAACTAAGTCTAAAATTTTAAGCAGTAAGTTAAAGTACCAACGAGAAAATCAGCGAAAATAAAATTAAAGTTCCACGTGGAACAATCTTGAATTGAAGAACCATTAAGTCAACATACAACTTAAAATCTGCGACTCAAGACTTACCAAAAGTGGAACAAGGAGGATAAAATGTTTAAGAAATATAATGTAATAGTAGTAGGTGCCGGGCACGCAGGCTGTGAAGCTGCCGCTGCCGCTGCTAATTTGGGTTCATCAGTTTTGCTGATAACCATGAATATGGGCACCATTGCACAGATGAGTTGTAACCCCGCAATGGGCGGCGTTGCTAAGGGACAAATAGTGCGGGAGATAGATGCTTTGGGTGGATATTCGGGCATTATAACAGATAAAACATCTATCCAGTTCAGGATGCTTAATCAATCAAAAGGCCCCGCAATGTGGAGCCCGCGTGCTCAAAGCGACCGTATGCGGTTTGCTGAAGAGTGGCGTTTATCATTAGAACGCACACCTAACGTCGATTTTTGGCAGGACACCGTCACCTCTCTGCTGGTAAAAAACAATACCGTAGCCGGTGTTCGTACCTCTATCGGTATCGAAATTGAAGCAGATGCTGTTGTATTAACTAACGGAACCTTCCTGAATGGTGTGATCCATATAGGCGAAAAAAGATTTGGCGGAGGACGGACGGGTGAAAAAGCCGCTACAGGTTTAACCGAGCAATTGGTTGAGTTAGGTTTTGAAGCCGGCAGAATGAAGACCGGTACTCCACCCCGTGTGGATGGCCGAAGCCTTAACTACAGCTTGATGGAAGAGCAGTGGGGCGACCCCGTAAGAGGCAAATTTTCCTTTACCGATGTACCATTTATAGAAGAACAACGCTGCTGCTGGATCACCTATACCAATACCGATGTACACGAAACCTTGAAAGAGGGCTTTGAAAGATCACCCATGTTTACCGGTCGGATCAAAGGTTTAGGTCCACGCTATTGCCCTTCAATTGAAGATAAAATTAACAGGTTTGCCGAGCGCGATCGCCACCAGATTTTTGTTGAACCGGAAGGTTTAAATACCGTTGAGATCTACGTAAATGGTTTCTCCACCTCCTTACCTGAGGATGTACAATACAAAGCACTCACCAAAATACCGGGTTTTGAGAACGCTAAAATGTTCAGGCCGGGTTATGCCATTGAGTACGATTTCTTCCCTCCTACACAATTGGGTTTAACCTTAGAAACTAAACAGATCAGCAACCTGTACTTCGCCGGCCAGATCAATGGCACTACAGGTTATGAAGAAGCAGCGTCACAAGGTTTCATTGCAGGGATGAACGCGCACCAAAAAATTAACGATAAACATGAATTGATCCTGAAAAGAGCAGAGTCATATATAGGTGTTTTGATAGATGACCTGGTAACTAAAGGCACCGAAGAGCCTTACCGCATGTTCACTTCAAGGGCCGAACATAGACTTTTGCTACGCCAGGATAATGCAGATATCAGGCTCTCCCCTATGGGTCACGAATTAGGATTGATCAGTGATGAGCGTTTGGAAAAGGTAAATCAGAAAGTAAAAAACTCTGATGATATTGTAGCTTATACCAAAAACAAGTCCATCGATCCATCAACAGTTAATACCCTGATGGAAGAGTTGGGTACGAGTCCGCTTGCACAAAGCACCAAACTATTCAATTTATTGAGCCGGCCACAGGTCACTTTTTATGATCTAAAAAAAGCCGACGCCCCTTTGGCTGAATTACTTTCGGCTTACGATAAAGAAACTATTGAGCAGGCTGAAAAAAAAATTAAATATGAGAGTTATTTCATCAAGGAGATGGAGATAGTTGACCGGATGAAAAAAATGGAAGACCGCGAGATCAATCCAAATTTTGATTATCACACCTTGGTATCGCTCTCCAAAGAAGCGCGCGAAAAATTGATGAGGATAAAACCACGCACTTTAGGCCAGGCCTCCCGAATATCGGGCGTTTCACCCTCTGATATTTCAGTTTTAATGGTTCATGTATCGAGATAAAACTCAACTAACTGATAATTAGTTATTTACAAAAAGTCCTTTAAAATCAATTATTTTTAATTTTTAATAGTACTTCTCATAAAAACATAAAAATCGCTTATATCGCCTAAAAACTATGTTAAACACAAAAACGGCCATTTTTTACAAAAATTCAATACTGATTTTTATTGTTTTATTCATTTTTGGATGCGCAGCCCAACAACCACCGCAAGGAGGGCCGCGCGACCAGACCCCGCCCAAATTGGTAAAGGCAATTCCCGGAAATAAAACCCGGAATTTTGCCGCCAAACAAATCGACCTTGAATTTGACGAATTCATCAAACTCACCAACGCTTACCAGGAGATCAGCATGAGCCCGGCCATGGAAAAGCAACCCGAGTATTCATCAAACAAAAGGAAACTAAAAATTGAATTTAAGGACAGCCTTCAAAAAAATACTACCTACGTTATCAACTTTGGTAAGGCTATCCAGGATGTAAACGAAAGTAACATCCTGAAAAATTTCACTTATGTTTTTTCGACAGGTAACCACATCGACTCGCTGAGCATTACCGGGTCGGTGACCAATACCCTTACCCAGGAAAAAGAGAAAGATGTACTGGTATTTATTTTCCCGGTGAAGCAGGACACACTCTTCGGGAAAAAGAAGCCGTCCATTTTTGCTCTCACCGATTCGTCAGGAAATTTCGCTTTGAATAATTTGAGGGAAGATGACTATCGCATCTATGCTCTAAAAGAAGCAAGTCCGGATAAAATTTTTAACCGCGATGATGAGTTGATCGCCTTCCTTAAAAAACCTATCCATCTCAAGGCCGATACTTCGAATATCCAATTAAACTTATTCAAACAGGATCCTGAAAAATTCAGGGTTTCCGAAAAACGCTTCGACACTGATGGCAAGTTATTACTGGTATTTAATAAAGGGCTCACGCAGCCGGCTATTAAAGTAATTTATCCTGCCAATGTGGATGATAGAAAACAAGTATCGTTTTCACGTACAAAAGATACGGCATCTGTTTATTTGCGTAACATGAACTTTGACTCCCTGCGTGTGGCTATATTTGACAAAGGAAAGCCTATAGATACCATCTATCAGCTTAAACGTAAAAATGAAAGCTTTACCCGTGTAGTAACAACAAGCTATAACATTGGTAGTGACAGTAAATTAAAACCAGGCGGCAATTTGGTGATCACCGCAAGCATCCCCATCGAAAATTTCGACCAATCGCAAATCACCTTAAATGAAGATTCTGTAGCTACCAGCGATTACACTATCCAAAAAGATACAGGCAATTACAAACTGCTCAATTTAAAATACCGGTGGCGCGAAACCAGTAAATATGAGTTGGTATTGAATGAAGGCGCATTGACTGATATTTATGGCGATAAAAACAAACGCCTGTCTAAAAAATTCCAAATCAATAAGCTGGATAATTATAGCCAGCTCACAGTAAAACTAACTGTACCCGACACGGCCAAAGCATATGTAGTTGAGTTATTAAGTGAAGACAAAAAATTAATCCAAAGCGACCCTATTACCAAAAACACTTCATTGGTATATAAAGGGATCCTGGCTGCTAAATATTATGTCAGGATCATTTACGACGAGAATAAAAATGGCAAATGGGATAGCGGTAACGTACGGCTAAAACGACAGCCCGAAAATATCTGGTTAAATGAAAAACTCATCACGTTGAGGCCAAATTGGGAAGCAGAAGAACCGGTCACGATTCCGAAAGAACGGGTTACTCCTTAAACCAGCCAGAATACATGATATAATTTTGAGGCAATTGCTTCAACATAGCCCTTTGCTCATCGGTAAGGGGCTTTATTTTTTTAGCAGGGATGCCGGCATACAGATAGCCCGACTCACAAATGGTATTTTCTAATACTACAGCGCCTGCAGCAATGATCACAAACTCATTTACAACCGCGTGATCCATCACAATAGCGCCCATGCCTACCAACGTATGATCATGTAAAGTACAGCCGTGTACAAGCGCGTTATGCCCAATAGAAACGTTATTACCAATATTAGTCGCCGCTTTTAAGTAAGTAGCGTGGATCACAGCGCCATCCTGGATATTGGTATTATTGCCAATTTTGATGTAATGCACATCCCCCCTGATAACCGCATTAAACCAAACCGAGCAATTATCACCCATTACCACATCCCCTACTATAGTACAGTTTTCGGCAATAAAACAATCTTTACCCCAAACAGGGCTTTTATCTTTTACAGGCAGAACTAATGGCATATCTTTAATTAGTGAATTATTGATTTAGTGGATTAGTGATTTGAATAATTTTATTTATGTTTGATTATAAATAAGCGAAAATAGCTCAGTCGGTAGAGCGTCAGTTTCCCAAACTGAAGGCCGCGGGTTCGAATCCCGTTTTTCGCTCAGCCCCTCCCATACCCTCCCCGGTTGGGAGGGCTTTAAAAGTCTCCCCTACCGGGGGAGATTTAGAGGGGGCTAAAATACCGTATCCTGTACCTGCTCAGCATGCTCCGGATAGTCAGTAGTATAATGCAATCCCCTGCTTTCTTTACGCAACATAGCCGATTTCACGACAATAAACGATACCTGGATCAGGTTACGCAGCTCGCAAAGTTTAACCGATAGCTTAGTTTTCTTATAGAAATCTTCAGTCTCTTCGTATAATAATTTCAACCTGCGTAAGGCCCTGTCCAGCCTGAAATCGGAACGAACGATACCAACGTAGTCATTCATCAGCTTCTGCATTTCGCGTACGTTGTGGGTAACCAGGATATCTTCATTTGACAGTTGTACACCCTTCTCATCCCAGTCCGGGATATTATCGGGGATTACATTATTTTCGAAATTCTTAATTGCATCCTCGTAGATCCTGTGTGCAAAAACCAACGCTTCCAATAACGAATTTGAAGCCAGGCGATTAGCGCCATGCAGGCCTGTTGATGAACATTCGCCGCAGGCATACAACCTTAATATAGACGACTGCCCAACATGATCAACCATTATACCTCCGCACATATAATGACAAGCCGGCGCAACAGGGATCATATCTTTGGTCATATCGATACCAATCTCCAGGCATTTAGCATAAATGTTAGGAAAATGGTTCAGGATATCTTTTTTACTGCGGTGCCTTACATCTAAATAAACAAAGTCTTCGCCCGATTTTTTGATCTCGGCATCAATAGCCCTTGCCGTTATATCACGGGGTGCCAAAGATTTACGCTCGTCATACTCGTGCATAAACTCTTCGCCGTTAGTGCGCTTTAACACGCCGCCAAAACCGCGTACAGCTTCGGATATGAGGAAAGAAGGATATTCGCCGGGATTATACAAAGCTGTTGGATGGAATTGCATGAACTCCATATTACGTACTTTACCTTTAGCACGATAAACCATGGCAATACCATCACCAGTAGCGATTGTTGGATTTGTGGTAACCGCGTAAATATGCCCGGCACCACCAGCAGCCATTACCGTAACTTTAGATAAGATCTTTTCGACGATCTTGGTTTCGGTATTAAAAGCGTAAATCCCGAAACAGGTGATATCAGTACTTGATTTACCTACCAACTCGCCCAAATGGTGCTGCGTTATCAAATCAACCGCAAAATAATGCGTAAGTATCTCAATATTAGGATTTTTATGAATTTCCTCTAAAAGCGAACGCTCTATCTCCCAGCCAGTTACATCTTTGTAATGCAACACACGAAACTCGGAGTGTCCCCCCTCTTTAGCCAGGTCATAAACACCCTCGTTTGTCTTATCGAAATTGGTTCCGTAATCAATAATTTCATTGATGCGCTCGGGCCCTTCTTTAACAACCGCTTCAACAACTTCACGATCGCAAAGCCCATCTCCACTTATTAAGGTATCCTGGATATGCTTTTCAAAAGAATCTTCTTTTTTATCCACAACCACTGCAACGCCCCCCTGGGCATATTTGGTATTGGATTCGTCTTCGTTCGACTTTGTAACTATCAGAACCTTACCATGCTTCGCGGCTTTGAGCGCAAAACTTAATCCGGCTATCCCTGAACCCACTACAAGGAAATCAACATTTCGGGTCATATTTTAGATGAATGTGTGTAAAAGTAGTACTAATGTTAATAACAGTTGTATAACCTGTTAAGTTTATGTAAACAAAAAGTGAAAAATAGTTTACAGTGTGTATAACTCCCTTTCTCAGGTCGAATATCAATATTTTTTGAGCGACTTTTACGAGGCTTTAGTCATAAAGCTAACATTTTGTCAACCCTGAAAATATTAACATAAAACTTTTTCAAATAAAAATTGATTGTCATACCTATCTAAAAATCAGCGTTATTTTTGACGGGAAAATGTGTATAAGTGTTAATAAATTATGAAAACTAACTTTTAAAACAAAAATTACTCCGACTTTTGCACATTACCAACACCCTAATAAACAATAGTTCTTTTTAATTTAAAAATTAGTTGTTATTAATTGAATTGTGGAAATGAATACCTTCGAAGAAATAAATCTGAAAGGATACGTGGATGAAGAAATTGATCCGACGCTTGACCTTTTCGCGGAAATTGAAAAATTAAAAAAGCAAAAAAATGCGGTGATCCTGGCGCACTATTACCAGGATGGCGATATCCAGGATATTGCCGATTACATTGGCGATAGTTTGGGATTATCTCAACAAGCCGCCAAAACGGATGCCGATATCATCGTTTTTGCAGGTGTACATTTCATGGCCGAAACTGCCAAGATCCTGTCGCCAACCAAGAAGGTTTTACTGCCGGATATGAAGGCAGGTTGTTCATTAGCAGATAGTTGTCCGCCACACTTGTTTAAAAAGTTTAAGGAAAACTATCCCGATCACCTGGTGATCACTTATGTAAACTGTACGGCCGAACTGAAAGCTTTAACCGACATTGTTTGTACATCAAGCAACGCCGTGCAGATTGTGGAGAGCTTACCGAAGGATCAGAAGATCATTTTCGGACCTGATAAAAACCTTGGCGCGTACGTAGCCAAAAAAACCGGTCGCGACCTGGTATTGTGGAATGGGGCCTGTATGGTTCACGAGATATTTTCGAGAGAAAAGATTACCAAACTGAAAGAACGCCACCCGGGTGCAAAGTTGTTGGCACATCCTGAATGTGAGGACGTTATACTGGAAATGGCCGATTATGTTGGTTCAACAACCGGAATTTTAAAATATGCAGGCAGCCACCAGGATAAAGAATTTATAGTAGCGACAGAATCGGGCATTTTACACCAGATGCAAAAGGAAAACCCGGATAAAATATTTATTCCGGCACCGCCAAATAACAACTGCGCATGCAACGATTGTCCGCATATGAAGCGTAATACACTGGAAAAGTTATACCTGTGTTTGAAAAATGAAACACCTGAGGTAACTGTACCACAGTATATCATTGAAAAAGCAGTGAAACCGATTGAGCGCATGCTTGAGATTTCGGCGCAGCTGGGATTGTAGTTCTTTGGGATTACACCGATGGCGTTTTGATTTCACCGATTTTTTATCAGTTGGATGTCCTTGATCGGGAAGTTATAAACCGGGGAATTGTGGAAAACGGGAGCTATAAAATTGAAGGTATTTTTAGTGTAAAAGTGCCTTCTTGCTTATAAAAAGGCTAAAAATCGTAAAAAATTTTTCCGCCAAAGGCGGATATAAGGTATAAAGGTTGCGGCCCGAAAACATGGGTTATCCACATTGTTGTTAAAAAGTATAAAAGCCGAAGGGTAGCGCGAGTCGATATATTTGTTGTCCGTTTTTGGCGGTGAGAAAAATTTGGTTGGTATGCGACCAAAAAGTGTAAAAAAAATTTCCCGCCTTCGGCGGAAGGTGTAAAGCGGGTTGCCGCCCAAAAAAGAATCGGTGGAATCAAAAACGCCATCGGTGTAATCGCGAAAAAATATGTTTGAAAATCAGGATAGAACCAATTTAGAGGAGCTTGGCGAATTTGGCCTTATCGGTCACCTTACAAAAAATATTAAGCTTACTAACGAAAGCTCAAAAAAGGGAGTTGGCGACGATGCGGCCGTACTTGATTTCGCCGGTAAAAAAGTGCTGGTGAGTACCGATATGCTGTTGGAAGGGATCCATTTTGATTTGGCGTACACACCGCTTAAGCATCTGGGCTACAAAGCGATACAGGTAAACCTAAGTGATATTTACGCGATGAATGGCATAGCGTCGCAGGTTACGGTGTCTATCGGCATGTCGAGCAAATTTCCGCTCGAAGCCATTGAGGAGCTTTACCAGGGGATCTATATCGCCTGTGAAAAATATAATGTGGATTTGATTGGTGGTGATACAACATCATCAAAACAGGGACTGGTGATCAGCGTAACTTCTATTGGCTACGCCGATGAAGCCGACATTGTGTACCGTAACGGTGCGGAAGAAGGCGACCTGATTTGTGTATCCGGAGATTTGGGCGGCGCTTATACCGGCCTGCAATTGCTGGAACGGGAAAAGCTGATCTACATGGAAAATCCTAATATTCAGCCGGACCTTGAAGGAAAAGATTACATTGTTGAGCGTCAGTTGAAACCGGAAGCACGTCGTGATGTGGTGGAACTGCTGAAAAGCATAGAGGTAAAACCAACCGCTATGATCGATGTATCCGACGGCTTAGCTTCAGAATTATTGCACATCTGTAAGCAAAGCAATAAAGGTTGTAATTTGTACGAGGAAAAAATTCCGTTGGACCCGATGACTTTTGAAACGGCCCGCGAATTTAACCTCGACCCTACTATTTGCGCTTTGAGTGGTGGTGAAGATTATGAATTGTTGTTCACCGTGAAGCAGGCCGATTATGATAAGATCAAATTTAAAATGGATATCAGCATCATCGGCTATATCACCGAACCATCGGCCGGCTGTAACCTGATCACTAAAAGTGGTACTGTACACGAATTGAAAGCCCAGGGCTGGAACGCATTTAAAAAAGCTGAATAATGCTGCAGGATATTTTCGATAAATTTTACCTTAACAATCATCCTGATGGCAAGCCGCCCGGGGCTTTTGTGAAGGGAATTTTATTGCTTTACCTGGGTTTGCTGATCCAAACGCTGAATAATTACCTGGATGGTTTCAATTTTTCGGCCATCCTGTTTGTATTCGTCGCTGTCGGCTTTTTGATCTTCGTTACCGGCGAAGGAAAGAAATGGGCAAGGATCATTCTTTCAGTTTTGATATTGTTGAATGTATTTTTCCTGGGATCATCATTGTTATACAGTTTTGGAATTTTGCATGATAGTTCGGCTCCAAAAAAGGCTATCGAAATGCCGGTTTACCTCATCATTTTAACCCTCGCCGAGATCATTGTTGAACTATGGGGATGGGCGCTGATGTTTACCAAAGAGGCTGATTGGTGGTTTAACAGAAAGAATAGTTAATTATTTATAAGGCTCTCGTAGCCACCGCTCGGCTCCAGCCGAGTGGTAACTATTTAACGGCCTCTGGCCGCTGTAGATAAGCAGGGCGTATACAGGCCGGAGGCCTGGCAATAGTGGTCACTCGGCTGGAGCCGAGCGGCGGCGGAAAGTTGTTAACGAGCTTTAATTACTCTCATCCCCTATATATTTTTGATCGATCTGCTTATCCGCTTTTGCACCTAATTTTTTAATCTTCTCAGCAGTGGTTGTAAGGTTGCCCCTACCCTCAGATAGTTTATTGATAGCATTATTATAGGCCGATTGCGTTTGGTTGATATTTTTGCCAATGCTATCCATATCCCCTAAAAAGCCAACAAATTTATCGTACATATCGCCGCTTAAACGGGCTATTTCCAATACATTACGGTTTTGGCGTTCCTGTTTCCACATGCTGGCGATGGTACGCAGAGTAGCCAGCAAAGTCGACGGACTAACAATCACCACTTTCCTGTCCCAGGCGTAATTGAACAGCTCGCCATCCAGTTGTACGGCAATGCTGAAAGACGATTCTATCGGCACAAAAAGCAGCACAAAATCCGGCGAATTGATCTTGTATAAATCGTGATATTTTTTGGCAGACAGACCGGAAACATGTCCCCTAATGGATTCTACATGAGCTTTGGCAAATAGTTTTCGATCGTCCTCGGTATCGGCATTAACCAACTTTTCGTACGCAATGAGAGATACTTTGGAGTCGATAATCAGGTGTTTTTCATCGGGCAGATCGATGATTACGTCGGGTTGATATCTTGTACCATCTGTGGCCTGCATGGCGGCCTGGATGCGGTATTCTTGGTCTCTGACGAGGCCTGAGCGTTCCAGTACCCGCTCCAAAATTACCTCGCCCCAGTTGCCCTGTTTTTTGTTATCGCCTTTGAGTGCTTTGGTTAAATTTTGAGCCTCGTCACTGATCTGTTTATTCAAATCCATCAGCTGCGTGATCACCCCTTTCAGCGTGTTTCGTTCAGCGGCTTCCATGTTATAAACTTTCTCAACTTTATCCTCAAATGCCTTCAGGTTTTCCTTTAAAGGGTTAAGGATAACATCCAAATTACTGCGGTTGATATCGGTAAATTCCTTCGATTTTTCTTTAAGCAGTTTTTCGGCCACATTTTCAAATTCGCGTTGAAACTGGGTACGGATCTGCTCTATCTCGGCCTTTTGCTCCTGCAGTTTTTCCTGCTGCGATTTATAGTAAGCCCGGGCGCTTTCTAAGGATTGATTGGCCTGGGCCAGCTGGGTGCGCTCGTACAAAAGTTCGTCAATCAGGCGGTTCTTTTCTTCCTTTAAGAAATTGGTAATGCTTTCTTTTTCAGCAATTAAACCGTTTGATTTCTCCTCGGATTTGGCTAATAAAATTTTAAGCTGATCATGCTCATACCGGAGTTTGCTCAATTCATCAGCGGAGATCAGCTCAACTGCTTTTGGTTTTTTCAGGAATAAAAAAACGGCAATCAGCAGGATGATCAGGGATACAATTACTAATATAATACCAGTCATTTATTGATAAAAACATTAGTAAAGTAAAGCATTAAATCTTATAAATGCTAATAAAATTTAGACAAGTTGTTATGTTTTAAAGAAAGGTGTCATGATGAACTTGTCGAAGCATGACATCTTATAGAATCCAGACTTACGAATTTTTTAAAAATTCGTAAGTCTTCAACCGGTTTGCCATCATCATGCGCCGGATATTTACAACACCTTGCAAGAATTAATATTAATGCACCGGATGCACAGCAGAATCAGTATCGCCATGAAGACTGGTTGTATCCGAAGAATTGGGCGTTGTTGCGCTATTGCCCGGAGCCGAACTTTTAGCCGAATCTGTAGGGCCGCCGCTGCCCTTGGCGGCGCTGGTATCATTTTGACGGTTTGGACTTTTATCGTTGCTATGGCATGCAGTAAAGGCTATTGAAACAGTTATCAATGCGAGGATGGAAAAATTTTTCATAGGGGATGTTTATGGTTTAACGGTAATTATTTAATCCGGTTTTAGCAATACAATTTTGTTCGCTGATATAAATTAAGCATATTCACAAATAAAAAACAATGATGAAGCCGCTGATTTATGGGATATTGATAAGCTTGCTGTTTGTCTCGTGCTCAAAAAAGAGTACAGATCAACCACCGCAGCCCCACACTATAAAAGTTACGGTAAGCGGAGCAGACGCCTTTAATGTTTCATTATCCGAATACAAAACAACGGATAGCGGCCCTAAAATAGTTGATGCGAAAGCTGTTGCAAAAGGATCATCATACAGCTATACTGCTACATTGAATCAAAACGACCAGGTAACCCTGGTTGTTGCATCAGACGTTAGCAATACCGTAACTTACAGAATTTACGACAATGATAAAATAGTTGTACAGGATACCGACAGGGAAGTGTTGACGCATGGCTCGGTTACAGTTACGTATGATATCCCATAGTATAAATTATTGGGCTTTCTCTATCCTTAACCCTACATCGCTGATTTCATGAAGCGGGTTATCGCGCATGTTTTGTTCTATCTGAAAACGGTAAACGCCTTTTGTGGGGAAATGATAATCTTTACGCAAAAGTACCTGGTAACTGTAAAGGTTACCTGATCCCTTGCCCAGCCATTCGCCATCGGGATTGGCCAGCTTTACTTCAAAACGCGTAGTATGCGTTTTTTTATCGGGCGAGATTTGATTAACCAATACAAATATGTTGGAATATTTATAGTTGCCCGTAACCCGTAAATTGAGATATTGGTTATAGGCAACTTTTTCATCATCAACTTTAACATCAAAGTTTACACGGTTAACGTACGACCAGTTATGATCGGCGATTTCGGTGTTGGTATCAATGATCCTGTTAGGATCGGTACATGAACCGGCGAACATGGTTATCAATAACAATACTGCCGGGTAAATGATATTTAAAGCCCGTTTCATTCAGGTTTTGCCTGTTGATTATTGTTGTTATTATTATTCCGGTTTGGGCGGTTTGGCCTGCGGCGCCTGTTGTTATTCCCGCTTCCCTCACCCTGTGGTTTTCCTTCGCCTTGTGGCCTCGGTTCACCCTGTGGTCTCGGTTCTCTTTGAGGTTTAGCTTCGCCCTGAGGCCGGCCTTCTCCCTGCGGTCTGTTTTGCTGCGGAGGCCTGTTACCATGAGGCCTGTTATTATTTTGCGGCTGACGGTTTCCTTCAGGACGTGGCTGCTGTGCCGGTTTTTCCTGCGGATTACCCGATCCCTGCTGAGGTTGCTGACTGGCCGGTTTGCCCTCGGCTTGCGCCTGGCCTCCGGGTTTCTGGTTTTTATTGCGGTTTTTGTTCTTCTTTTTATTGTTGTTGCGTCGTTCGTCGAGGCGGGTAAGACTATCCTGGCCAACCACGTTTTCGTAATCGAGCGCTTTTGCCGCGGGTGTTTCAACTTCAACAATTTCACCGAGGTCTTCAGGGATCACACCTTCTTTATTCTGCTGCTGAATCTCTTTAACCTTTTTTATCGGCAACGGAACCCATGATTCTTCTCCCGGGTAGCTAAACCACATTATTTTTTTAAAGATGTCGGTTTTTTGCAGGCGGGCATCCCCTTTTTGGGTTTTAAGGGTGTTTACATTATCAGGGATGTATTTTAAGGCATCCATGTAAGTATCCAGCTCGTAGTTAAGGCAACATTTCAGCTTACCGCACTGGCCTGCCAGTTTCAGCGTATTTAACGAAAGGTTTTGATAACGGGCTGCCGAAGTAGATACGGTTTTAAAATCGGTAAGCCAGGTTGAGCAGCAAAGCTCGCGGCCGCATGAACCTATGCCGCCTAAACGGCTTGCTTCCTGCCTCATGCCAATCTGCCTCATTTCGATACGGATGCGAAAGGTCTCGGCCATTTTTTTGATCAGTTCCCTGAAATCAACGCGGCCTTCGGCCGTATAATAAAATGTAGCCTTGGTTTTATCTCCCTGGTAATCCACATCACTTAGTTTCATACTCAGGTTAAGGTCAAGCGCCAGCTTGCGCGATTTGTGCATGGTTTCCCATTCCATATCCTTGGCAGCTTTCCATTTGTCAACATCGGCAACGGTAGCTTTGCGGTAGATCTTTTTTACAACATCGGCTTCCTTTACATGGCGTTTTACCATTTGCATACGCACCAGTTCGCCGGTAAGCGAAACATGGCCAATATCATAGCCACCAGTGGTTGCTTCAACAGCCACCAGTTCGCCGGCTTCGAGGTAAATATTATCGTTGTTTAAATAAAACTCCTTGCGCGAGCCTTTAAACTTAACTTCAATAACCTGGAACGGCTTATAGTTAGTAGGCATGTCCATATGGGCAAGCCAATCGTAAACATCTAATTTGCTGCAACCATTAGTAAGGCAACTGCCGTTACTTTTGCAGCCCGCAGGCGAACATCCGCCACCTGTTGAGCAACTTCCACATCCCATAATTAACTTGGCATATATTGATTCCCCGCAGGGACATTTTTATTTATTAGTATTTTAATAATTTGTAAAGATACATCTAAAAATAAGATTTTGGGATTAGCGTTGCGCTCCACATGATAATGTGCTTTTTCCAGCTCATCAATAATCATTTGCGATTTGCCTATACTCAATACACCGCTCATTTTTTGAGCCGTATCCAGTTCCTTTGCCGGTAAATGTACCAGGCTACCCGCCCCGGCAATGAGTAAACAGCACTCGCGGATAAAGCTGGTACCGTAACGCAAAAAGTTTTTTTGGTTTTCGCGCCCCATTTTGGCAAACTGCTCCACAAAAGCCATCACCTCTATGCCTTTATTGCCAAAGCAATAGCGCAGCCATTGTACAAACAGCTCATGGTAGCTTTTGTTATCCTGTTGCAGCATGGCCAACGCTTCGGTCATGTTGCCATTGCTCAGGTAGGCAATTTCGGCAGCGGCTTCTTCGGTTTGGTGATGGATATTTATTAAATGTTCTTTAATTTCATCGTACTCTAAAGCTGGTATTTTAACCAGCTGCGTACGGGATAATATGGTGTTCAGGATTTGATCCTGGTTTTGGGCAACTAATAAAAACAGCGTATTGGGCTGCGGTTCTTCAATAATTTTAAGCAAAGCATTCCCCTCTTTGTCCAGGTATTCTGGAAGCCAGAGGATCAGGATCTTATATTCCGACTCAAAAGGTTTGAAGCTTAGTTTTTTGATGATCTGGTGGCATTCGGCAATATTGATATTGGCTTGCTTGTTTTCGGCATCAAGGTATCCGCGCCAAATATCCAGGCTCAAATATGGGTTGGCAGTTAAAGCCCCGCGCCATTGCTCAATAAAAGTAAGCGCTGTATCATCTTTATGTTTTGCAAAGAAAGGGTAAGAAAAATGCAGGTCTGGGTGCATCAGTTTCTGGTACTTCCGGCAGGAAGAACATACCCCGCATGAGTCGCCGGGCTGCTTGTCTTCGCAGGAAAGGTACTGGGCATAGGCAACAGCAAGCGCCAGGCTGCCCGATCCTTCGGGGCCCAAAAATAATTGCGCATGGCTTACCCGGTTCTCGCTCACCGTGTTAAGCAATCGTTGCTTTGTTGCTTCCTGTCCTACTATTTCTTTAAACTGCATTTGGTGCAAAATAGTAATTTGATTTTGGATTTCGGAATTGGGATTTCGGATTTACGCAGGAAACATGGTTGCTTTATTGGGTGAAAGGATTTTTTGCTGGCTTGGTTTCACATCACTTGCGCTATCTTTACCAAATGGAATCTCTCGTCTCACATCTAATTCTCACATCTAAATGAGAGTAATGGCTTTTGATTATGGTACCAAGCGCATCGGCATAGCGGTTACTGATCCTTTGCAGATCATCGCGACGGGCCTTGATAACATCCACCCCAGTAACATTATTGAATTTTTAAAAAAATATCTGCAAACAGAACAAGTGGAGCGGTTCATCGTAGGCGAACCAAAGCAGATGGACAACACCCCCTCGCAATCGGCCATTCATGTAAAAGGTTTTGTGAACCTGTTAAAGAAAACATTCCCCGAAATCCCTATCGAAATGGTTGATGAACGCTTTACCTCAAAAATGGCTTCAGCAACTATCGCCCAAAGCGGCATGAACAAGAAGAACCGTCAGAATAAGGAACAGGTAGATATTATATCAGCAGTGATATTGTTGCAGAGTTGGATGGGGACAAGATTTTAAGCTGATTCTGAACCATGATTTGCTTGATTAGAGGATTTCATGATAGAGGGTTGAACCTTGATTTTCCTGATTAGATGATAGCCTGATATCTGCTTCAAACTAATAGATTGTTATTATGAACGCGTTTAAATTGTAAGCTTTTTGATCCGAAATTTATTAGTAGTCCTATTTCCATCTTATAGGCTTCAAGATAGTTCATTGCTTGCGCCAAATGTACATCTTCGAGAGATATGATGGCTTTTAGTTCAACCATGATTGATCCTTCAACAAAAAAATCAACCCGACGCTTTCCTATGTCAACACCATCATAATAGATGATCATCTCCAACTCCTGGGCAAATTTCAAATCAGCTTTTGCTAATTCCAAAGCCAATGCGCGCTGGTAAATTAATTCCTGAAAACCATTTCCGAGAGTATTATGTACACGCATTGCACATCCTATTATCTTTTCAGTAAGCTCTTTATATTTCATGTTAAGGTTTAAATCCAGCTAAAGATATCGTATTAAAAACAAACTCAAAACCACTATCAAAAAATCCTTTAATCAAGTGAATCAAGGTTCAAAAGGAAGCGATGTATAGCATCAGGAAATCCTTTAATCGAGAAAATCAAGGTTTTTGCCTATCTTTGCCCTCATGGATATTCTCCCTAATGCCTTATTGGCTTACTTAGATGACCATTGCGACCCGGAGCCGGAAGTGCTACAAAAGCTCAACCGCGAAACGCATATGAAGGTGTTAAAACCCAATATGCTATCCGGACATTACCAGGGCAGGCTGCTTAGTTTTTTAAGCAAAATGGTGCAGCCCAAGCGCATCCTGGAGATAGGTACCTATACAGGCTACTCTGCTATTTGCCTGGCCGAAGGTTTGGCCCACGACGGCATTCTCCACACCATCGAAGTTAACCGCGAAATGGAGGAGATCATCACTTCACATCTTAAACTAACAAATGTTGAAAATAAAATAAAGCTTCATTTTGGGCAGGCAGAGGCCGTTATTGCTGATTTACAGGAAGATGTTTTTGATTTAGTGTTTATAGATGCCGATAAAAAGAATAATTATACTTACTTTCAATTAGTTTTTGACAAAGTCAGATCCGGAGGATTAATAATAATTGATAACGTTTTGTGGAAAGGAAAGGTGTACGGCGCCGAAAAAGATGCCGATACCGAAGGAATCCGCAAACTAAATGACCAGATAGCTGTTGATAGCAGGATAGAAAAATTGATCCTGCCGGTACGCGATGGGCTGCTGGTTATCAGAAAAAAATAAATTATGAAGAAAATCTTACTGATTACAACACTGTTGATTTCAACATTAGCTGCTTCAGCACAGAAAAATACCTCACAATCTTACATTGAAAAGTTCAAAGATGATGCCATTAAGATCATGCACGAAACCGGGATTCCGGCAAGCATCGTTTTAGGTGTAGCCATGCATGAATCGGGCTGCGGCAACAGCACCATAGCACAAAACCTTAATAACCAGTTTGGAGTAAAAGGTTACAATACCGTAGTTTATACCAAACACAACAAAAAAGTTCGTACCTCTTATAAAAGATACGATTCGGTTTTTGATTCGTTCCAGGACTTTGCACGCATCATGACCGAGCGCAAGCAGTTTAGCCACCTGGCCGACGCGCTTACCCATTATGATTATAAAGGCTGGGCAAAAGGCATTCAGCGTGCAGGTTATGCCAGCAGCCGTAAATGGGCCTCACAGGTTTTGGGGATCATTAACAGGTATAACCTCAATGATCTGGATGAGAACCCTGCAACGCAAACGCAGTTAGCCGAGGCTCAGCAACAATAATTAAATTTATAAATCTTAATTTGGCCCCTGGTTATATGCCACATAATAAGATTTAAGCCTAATGCGAAAAATTATATACCTGTTCATTGCTGTAGTCTGCTTTAGTTCATGCTCTGCCCGCAAAAAAACCACGACAGTATCAAACCGCGATGCCAAACGCAATAACAGCAATATCCAAAAGGCCAATAAGGATGCTATTGCCAATTACCGGTCTTATAATTCGTTAGAATATATTGACCGTTTTAAGGCCATCGCCATCCAGGAAATGAACCAGTATGGTATCCCGGCCAGTATCACCCTGGCGCAGGGCTTGTTTGAATCGGGCGCGGGCAATAGTGACCTGGCCAAATACGCCAACAACCACTTCGGTATAAAATGTACCAGCGACTGGACCGGCAAAAGTTATTATAAGGATGATGATAACGTGAATGATTGTTTCCGTGTTTATGATAATCCGGAAGATTCCTTCCGTGACCACTCGGCGTTTTTAAAACGTAAAAACTACGCTAAACTTTTTGAGCTGGACAAGAATGATTATGAAGGCTGGGCTTATGGGTTGAAAAAGGCAGGTTATGCCACCAATCCTAAATATCCGCAGTTGCTTATCAATATTATTGTAAAATATAACCTCGATCAGTATGACCGCCCCGAAGGCGAGATTGCTAAAATTAAACGGGAAGACCGTGTATTATCGCAGATCAACGATAGCATTGGCAAACCCGTTCAGGATACCCTTTCCAAAACCCCGCCCGATGATAAGATCTACACCGTAAAACAGGGCGATACACTATACAACATATCCAAACGTTTTGGAATAACTGTTGATGACCTGAAAGCGTTAAACAGCATGAGCGACAATGGCATTAAAATTGGCCAGAAGCTTGTAGTTGTTAAGTAAAATCAGAGGCAAGACAGCAAGAGCCAAGAGCCAGGACAGAAAGAAATGACCTCTAAATCTATCTTGATTCTTGACTCCTGATATCTTGGCTCCCTCCCCCAAAGGTTAATTGTTGTTAAATTGTATGATCGCCCGCTGTACAACACGTATTTTTGCCCCCGCAATGAAATTGTGGATGCTCCTGATATGTTTTGCCCTGCCCGCGGCCCCGGTTTTTGCCCAGCAAAAAACCGTGGATGGGGTTGTGTTTGATAAAGACAGCAAAGACCGCATTGCCAAAGTTAATGTACAGAACATCACCACCGGCAAATCTATTTACAATACTTTTAAAGGTGAATTCAAGATAGAAGCCCAGCCGGGCGATGTGCTTGTTTTTACAAAATCAGATCATCATCCCGATACATTGAAAGTGCAAGGCGGCGAATCACTTGTCGTTTATATGAAGCGCACAGCCATACAGCTTAAAGAAGTTATCGTGCGTGATACCCTGCTTAACCCGCAAAAACGACTGGCTGCAACCAAAAACGATTATACCAAAATCTTCGGCCCGCTTAATAATAAGGACCTGCTGAGCTTTGGTCCTGGTGGCGCTGGTTTAAGTATTGATGCTATTTACAATGCGTTAAGCCGCAGCGGCCGTAACGCCGCCCGCCTGCGCGAAACTATTGAGAAAGACTATCAGCAAAGTGTTATTGACTATCGTTTTAACCGAACTTATGTTGGCGCCATAACCAATTTAAAAGATCAGCAGCTTACCGACTTCATGTTGCGGTACCGCCCCGGCTATTATTTGGTGAAAACGGCAAGCGATTATGAGTTTATAGCCTCCATCAAAACCAATCTCAATCGTTTTTTAAAGTACAAGAAACGCCCGTATTCCCTTACGCCGCTTGTTACACCCGATGGCAGCAAGAAGGATCTTGGCCGCGAATAAGGCAGCTAAACCTTAATATAAGGTTCATTTTAATGTTCAAAAATTCCAATATTTTTGCCCAAAAGTCGTTAACCGGGCTAAACCCTGAAGCAACATTTTTGTTTATTGTGGGTAAAAAAGGAGATTTTTGCTTTAATTTGTTTACTATGTTAAAAACAAAACCGGGATTACTAATACTCGCATTATCAGTCACGTGTGTTTTATCAGCCAAAGCACAAACAGATACCCTGAAAAAAGATAGTGTTAAAATAGACACTGCGGTACTCAATAAATACCGGATAAATTCCCGCAAAAACGCCATCCCCACCCGGGTTCGCCCCATACAGATCCAGCGCGAAATGGTACCTGTTACCATGCTCGATTATAAAGTAAACTACTGGAAAAAGGTAATCACATTCGGGCTGAACTTTAGCCAGTCGGCATTTAGCAGCAATTATGCGGCGGGTGGCGTAAGCGCGGTGGCATTGGGCTCCAATTTTATTTATCATACCGAATATAACAAGGCCCCATTTAGTTATGTATCCGAGCTTAACCTAACATATGGCGTATCAAAAAACAAGGGACAGGGCAAACGCAAAACGCAGGACCGTATTTATTTTGATAACAAAGTAGCTTCTCAATTATCAAAAAGCTGGTACTTCTTCGGCGCGCTTACGTTTGAGTCGCAGTTCGATAAAGGTTTCAATTATGTTGATCTGGGGAATGGCAAATTCGATCAGCAATATATTTCCAATTTTATGTCCCCGGGATACCTTACCGAATCTGTCGGTTTTGAGTATAAGCCAACAGGCTGGTTCGATCTGCGTTTAGGTACCGGTACTGCAAGGCAAACCTTTGTACTGGATGATAAGATTCACATCTGGAAACCCGATAACTACGGAGTGGATACATTAAAGACCGTTAAAAATGACCTTGCATTCCAGGTTGTAGCGCTGTTTGATAAAGATATTGCCAAAAACATCCACCTTAATACGCGTTACGCGCTGTTTATTCCCTATGCGCAATCGCCTAAGTTCATCACACACCGTGTCGATTTGGTGTTATCGGCAAAGGTTAACAGGTTAATTAGTGCAACAGTTAACGGCACCTTGCTTTACGATAAACACACGGCCTCCGCAGCCCAGGGCTATGAAGGTATTGGATTGGGAATGTTGTACCGGTTCCCGTAACTAATTCATAAAATATTATAAACAAAACAGGCTTCATAAAAATGAAGCCCGTTTTGTTTTAGTGAAGTATAAATGAGCTGCAAGTTAATGTGCCAGGTGGTTATTTAATATAGTTCAAAATCATACCTTTGTATCCTTATAAAAAAGATTAAAGTTTTTTAATATAATGTTTGAAAATCTTTCGGATAAACTCGACAGGGCGTTCAAGGTCCTGAAGGGTCAGGGAACAATTACTGAAATAAACGTGGCCGAAACCATGAAGGAGATCCGCAAGGCCCTTCTTGATGCCGACGTAAACTATAAAACCGCCAAAGCATTTACTGATGATGTAAGGCAAAAAGCGCTTGGTAATAATGTATTAACATCCATTTCGCCGGGCCAGCTGCTTACCAAGCTCATGAACGATGAGCTTACGGCGTTGATGGGCGGTACCACTGCCGATCTGAATTTCCCGGCTACTCCTACCATCATCCTTATCGCCGGCTTGAATGGTGCCGGTAAAACAACCTTCACCGGTAAGCTTGCCAATTACTTAAAAACACAACGCAATAAAAAACCATTACTGGTTGCTGACGATATTTACCGCCCTGCGGCTATCGATCAGTTGGAGGTATTAGGCCAGCAAATAGGCATCCCGGTGTACGCCAACCGCGACTCGAAAGACCCGGTTGCTATTGCCCGCGAAGGGATAGCCCAGGCTAAGCAAAACGGTAACAACGTGGTAATTATTGATACCGCCGGCCGTTTAGCTATTGACGAGGCCATGATGGTGGAGATTGAGCAGGTAAAAGATGCCGTAAAACCACACGAGATCCTGTTTGTGGTTGACTCCATGACCGGCCAGGATGCTGTGAATACTGCTAAAGTGTTCAATGACCGTTTGGATTTTACTGGTGTGGTATTAACCAAGCTGGATGGTGATACCCGCGGTGGTGCGGCCCTTTCGATCAAATCGGTTGTTAATAAGCCTATCAAGTTTATTGGTACCGGCGAAAAGATGGAAGCGCTTGACGTTTTCCACCCCGATCGTATGGCATCAAGGATCCTGGGTATGGGCGACGTGGTGTCGTTGGTTGAACGCGCTCAGCAGCAGTTTGACGAGAAGGAAGCTGCCGAGCTACAGAAGAAGATCCGCAAAAACAAGTTCGACTTTAACGACTTTTACGGCCAAATCCAGCAGATCAAGAAAATGGGTAACATGAAAGACCTGATGGGGATGATACCCGGCGTGGGTAAAATGATGAAGGATGTTGAGGTTGATGATAACGCGTTTAAAGCTATTGAAGCTATTATTCAATCGATGACCCCGTTTGAAAAAGCCAATCCTGAAACCATCAATCAAAGCCGCCGGAACCGGATAGCCAAAGGTTCGGGTACCGATTTGCAGGAGGTTAACCGCCTTATGAAGCAGTTTGATGATATGAAGAAAGTGATGAAGCAAATGAGCAACCCCGCAGCCATGGCCAACATGATGCGCAGGATGCCGAAGATGTAATGCCTAACATACCAGATAAAAAGAACGTCTCTTGCTAAAAGTAAGGGGCGTTTTTTTTGCCCCTGTGCTGACGAACAAAATGAACATATGTATAATTTATTATACACAATTTCACACTTTTTGGAGTCGGAAGTCATTAAAATGTCATTTACTGTGCAATGGCACTTGCTTTGATTTACTAAAGCGAACAGATGAGGGCTTAAGTTTACCCCTCCCTCATATATTAATAACTAAAAAACTAATCATGAAAAAGTTAATTAAACCCGTTTTATTGACCGCTGCGTTATTTGCTTTTAAAGTTGGTTCGGCCCAGGTTAATCTTGGAGCAACTACCGCTACTAAAATAGCTACGCGGGTAGCTACACCAACTGTGAATGCTGCATCTATAGCGCAAAAAGCGGTTAACACAACCTCAACCGTAACCAACCAGGCTGCCACACAGGCTCAAAATGTAGCAGCGCGGACAGCCGCTCAAACCCAGGCTACCACCAACCAGGCCGTAACAGGCGTTGCCGCCAGTGAGGCCGCCAATGTTAACAGCAATGTTGCCTCAACCGTAAATGCTACAGCAGGTACAACAGCTGCACAAGCCGGTGTTAGCAGCAATACCTCAGCCGCAGGTACTGTGAATGCAACCGGAGTAACAGCAACAGGCGAAAAAGCATTAACCACAACCGAAGGTGCTGCTGCCGGCGCTACTGAAAAAGTAAGCAGCAATGCCGCTGCTTTAAGGGCTGGCGCTACCACAACAGCAGGTAAAACAGCAATTGCCGCGGGTAATAGCGCCGATGCTGTTAGCAAAAATGTGAGTGTTACCTCGTCCGGTAACCTGAACAGCACAGGTAACATGGCAGCGGGCTCTAAAAAGCTAAATACCGGGTTCTCAAATAGCAGCGCTTCCAGTACTGCTGTAAAAGCGGGAAAGAAAAGCGTTACTGTTAAAACTTCGGGCAAGGGTTCAGCCAAACTGAGTGCTACCAAACAGTAATAGTATTTACATACATTAAATCAAAAAGGCCGGTACCGGCCTTTTTGATTATCCGCACTTTTTTTATTCAACATTAGCCATGAAAAAACTTAAACTTATCCTGCTGCTGGCTTTGGCCGGCCCTGCGGTTTGTGCCCAGCAAAAACCTGATACCGCGGCAAAAACAAAAGAATTGTTTGTAAATGCGGGTTTGCAATATCTTTCAAACCTTACCTATGCCGGCCGGCGCGATGAAAGCAGTGTACCGGTGCTGCTGCCCTCGGTTACATTAGTTAGCAAGCAGGGCTTTTTTGTAAGTGCTATCGGCTATTTTGATCTTAATGGTTCCAAATCAGGCACCGAGGGCCTTAGCGTTACACCGGGCTATGTTTTCGCGTTTGATGCAAAACGGTACTATGGAGGCAATGTATCGGCCACTAAATATTTTATCACCAAAAGTAGTCCCATTATACTTTCATCATTTAATGCCACGCTCGACGGGCAGTTATATGCCAATCCGGATGATATTGTAAAATTTACCGCGGGCATCAGCTATCGTTTTAATAAAAACAACAGCAATGACGTTGTTAATACGGCCGAATTATCAAAAGAAATTTTTGCCTTGAAAACAGGCGCGGATAAAAAAAGCGGGTTTAAAGTTACCCCTACCGCTACGCTTTATGCGGGTACACAATCGTTCTACCAAACGTATTATACCGAATCGCAGGTTACCCGGTCGATAGAACAGCCTCAGCAGCAAACACCTATTAATATCCTGTTTCCCAATCAGCCAAAACAAACCATTATAACGCAAACGGTAACGCAGCAGAACCAGCGCGAGGTAAGGCAATATAAGTTGCTTGCATTCAGCGGATCGTTGCCTTTAACCTATGCTATTAACAAGTGGCAAATCCTCTTTACGCCCTACCTCATCAAGCCATTTAACCAGGTTGATTATGTAACAAACACCAAAATGAACGGGCTTTACTTTTTGTTCACTACAGGGGTTAATGTAACGTTTTAGCAATGTTGAAAAATGTGGTAAGCCACGTATCCGGGAAAGGTGTATAACAGCTTGTTTTTATTAGCTTTGTTGCAATACATGACAAACTGAACCACGGCTATGCGCAGGATATTTTTTTTTCTTTTATTGTTACCGGCCCTGTTTACCATGCCGGCATTTGCCCAGGTTCCCGGGGCTCAGATTGATGTTAAACATTATACGTTTGATATTAAACTTAATGATGCCGATAATAATATAGAAGGAAAGGCAACGGTTTCGATAAGGTTTTTGAACGGCGCGGAAGGGTTTAGCCTCGACCTGGTGAAAAAGAATGCTGCAGGCAAGGGCATGTTGGTATCGGCAGTGACCGAAAACGGGAAGCCGGTAAAGTTTACCCAGGACGATGAACAGCTAAAGATCAATACCCGCGCCTATAAAGGAAACACCCGCGATTATGCGATAAGTTACAGCGGCACCCCGGCCGATGGGTTGATCATCTCGACCAATGCATTCGGGCACCGCACGTTTTTTGGTGATAACTGGCCTAACCGTGCCCATAACTGGCTGCCCTGCGTTGATAATATCGCCGACAAAGCAACGGTTGATTTTATTGTAACCGCGCCCGATCATTACCAGGTAGTATCAAACGGCCTCCAAACCGAAGAAAAGCAACTCGACGGAAAGCTCAAACTAACCCATTGGGTTGAAGCCGTTGCGCTGCCTACCAAAGTAATGGTTATAGGCGTAGCCGAGTTTGCAGTTGATCGTCCGGGCGATGTTAACGGGATCCCGGTTTTTACCTATGTGTTTCCGGAAAGCAAGGAGGTTGGGTTTAAAAGCTATGCTGTAGCTAAAAACATTCTGCCCTATTTTATAAAAAATGTTGGCCCTTACAGCTACGAAAAATTGGCCAACGTGCAATCGAAAACCATTTTTGGCGGTATGGAAAATGCCAGTGCCATATTCTACTTTGAAGAGTCGGTTAAAAGCCCGGATATAGAAGAACTGATGGCGCATGAAATTGCCCACCAGTGGTTTGGCGATGGCGCCAGCGAGAAAAGCTTTGGCCACCTTTGGTTAAGTGAAGGCTTTGCTACCTATATGACCAATCTTTATCTCGAAAATAAATACGGGGCCGATACCTTAAAAACACGCCTTATTGGCCAGCGTAAAAAAGTGCTGGATTTTGAAAAAGAGCGTTTAACGCCAGTGGTTGATACCGCTGTTAAAACAAAATTTATGCAGCTGCTTAATGCCAATAGTTACGAAAAAGGCGGTTGGGTACTGCACATGCTGCGGCGCAAACTGGGAGATGATGTTTTTTGGAAAGGGGTTAGAAACTATTATTCAAAATACCAGGGCGGCAATGCCAATACCGATGATTTGAGGCGGGTAATGGAACAAACCAGCGGCAAAGACCTGAAACAGTTTTTTACGCAATGGCTGCGCAACGCCGGGCACCCAAATTTGGCGGTTAGCTGGAAGTATAATGAAAAGGATGGTTACATTACCATAAATGTAACCCAAAACCAGGCCTATGTTTACAATTTGCCGCTGGAAGTGTCTGTTGACGGGCAGCTGTTAACTGTGCCGGTAAAAGAGAAATCGACAACAGCCCGTTTCCGGGTAAAAGCCAAACCGTCAGATGTTAAGGTGGACCCGAATATAAACCTGCTGGCATCGTTTGAGGAAAAGAAATAGAAGCGGTTTTTAATGAGGGCTGTCATTGTTTGACCCTCTTTTTTTGTTACGGATAGTTATAAATTAAATATATATTTTGATCGGTATGAAAAATATGGGCGTTGCCTGCGGCCCGTGCTATACCCTCATACTGCACAGGCATTAGCCACAAGGCCGGTATCCGCTCCTGTCACTAACGCAGCCCTTTGCACTATCCCCAAGATAAATTTATGGCATAATAGCTAACCCTCCTACGCTGCTATTACCCTGTTGATCACCTTTTCCAGGTCTTCAAGGTCAAATGGTTTGGCTAAATAGCTTTGGGCGCCGGCATGATTGGCCAGGATCTGGATATCGCTGTTTGCCGAAAAATAAATTACCGGTATTTCTTTAAGTCCCTCGGTTTTTTTGAGGGTTTGCGTGGCAATGATCCCGCCCGAATCGGGGATCCAGTTATCCATCATGATCACGTCAGGCAAGATGCCCGAAACCTTTTCAACAATGTTATTGCAATCGCTAAATGTGTGCACTTCCCATCCTTGTTCCTCCAAAATATAACTGCAAATAGAAAGGATGTCCTCGTCGTCATCAAATATGACAATTTTTTTAGATGGAGTATTCATTGGATAGTTGTACGTGAATTTATAGAAATCTTTTCATAAAAACAAATGTTTTAAATTGCAAATTAAATTTGCGCAGTTAAACAAGACTTTATATCGCCCTGATTTAAATTAACCCCATGGGTAAACTACTTCTTAACTACTACAAAACCTAATTATTGACTTTGTAACCGATTAATTACTACGTTTTATTAAAAACAGTAATATTTTTACTCATCCAATTTTAACAGCCGTATTAATTCCTGTTATCCAACAAATAGACCTGTAAATCCTGTTTCATGAACACGCAAATCAAATCGATTTTATTGGGCGCCATGCTGCTTGGCCCGGTTGCTGCAATAAACGCGCAAACAAAGGCAAGCTTGTGGCTTACCCGGGCCGACAGATCGGCACTTTTTGAGCAGCAAAAGGAGCCGCTTATTTTCAAAGCCAGGGAGGCCGGCGGTACTACTATTACTGTTGATGATAAGCAACATTACCAGCCGATAGACGGGTTTGGATTTGCACTAACCGGGGGCAGCGCCATGCACATCATCCGCATGAGTGCCGATGGCCGGGCCGCGCTGCTTAAAAATCTTTTTGCGGTTACAGGGAATGATATTGGTATCAGTTATTTAAGGCTGAGCATTGGCGCATCCGATCTGAACGAGAAAGTATTCTCCTATGATGATATGCCCAAAGGCCAGACAGATCCAACGTTAAAGCATTTTAACCTTGGCCCGGATAAAACCGATGTGATCCCGGTAATGAAACAGATCCTGGCAATTAATCCGGCAATCAAGGTATTGGGTTCGCCATGGTCGCCGCCGGCCTGGATGAAAACCAATAATGATACCCGCGGCGGCAGGTTAAAACCCGATTGTTATCCGGTATATGCAAAATACCTGGTTAAATATATCCAGGCGATGAAGGCCAATGGAATTAATATTGATGCCATCACCATTCAAAATGAGCCATTACACCCGGGTAATAACCCCAGCTTGCTGATGGTTGCGCCCGACGAAGCCGACTTTATCAAAAACAACCTTGGCCCAGCATTTAAGGCGGCAGGTATCAAAACAAAGATCATTGTTTACGATCACAACGCCGACAGGCCCGACTACCCTGTTTCGATATTGAACGACCCGGCTGCCCGTAAATATGTGGACGGTTCGGGCTTTCACCTGTATGGCGGCGATATCTCGGCCCTTACCGATGTGCATAACGCCCATCCTGATAAAAACATTTACTTTACCGAGCAGATGACCGTTGAGCCTGAAAATCAAAGTACCATCAACATAGCCTGGCCGGTAAAAAGCCTTATTATTGGCGCAACCCGCAACTGGAGCCGCAATGTACTGGAGTGGAACCTTGCCGCCGACCCTGAATATAAGCCCTATACCGACAGGGGCGGCTGCCCAATGTGCCAGGGCGCCGTTACCATTGATAAAAACCAGGTAAAGAAAAACATCGCTTATTATTCAATTGCCCACGCTTCCAAATTTGTACGTCCGGGTTCGGTACGAATTGCATCAAACAATATGGATACTTTACCTAATGTAGCTTTCAAAACCCCCGATGGCAAAAAAGTACTTATCATAGCCAACACCAGCGATGGCGCGCAGGATTTTAACATCCAGTACCAGGGAAAAGTATTGGCTGTTAAACTTGATAAAGGTTCGGTTGGAACGTATATCTGGTAATATAAACCGGTTCAGAAAAATTAAATGCACAACAACATGTTAACATCGTTAATAAAAAACATAAAGATAAGCTCTGGGATTAAAGTTATGTTTGCCGCGGTCCCGGCGTTATTTGTCTCGTTACAAGGCAATGCGCAAACAGGCTTTTTAAAAGCGGAAGGCAAAAAAATAGTTGATGAAAAAGGGCAGAATGTATTGCTGCGAGGGATGGGTTTAGGGGGATGGATGCTACAGGAAGGCTATATGCTGCACATTAACAAAGACAGCCGGCAGTACCGCATTCGCGAAAGGCTGGAAGAGCTAATGGGCCCGGCCGAAACCAGGGAGTTTTATGATACCTGGCTGGCCAATAACACCCGCAAAATTGATGTGGATTCGATGAAACGCTGGGGATTTAATTCTATTCGCCTGCCAATGCACTACAACCTTTACACCTTGCCGGTTGATAAGGAGCCCGTTGCTGGTAAAAACACCTGGCTGGATAAAGGGTTTGAAATGACCGACGATCTGCTGGCCTGGTGTAAAGCAAACCACATGTACCTGATCCTTGACCTGCATGCCGCCCCCGGCGGACAAGGCAACGACCTGAACATCTCCGACCGCGACCCGGACAAACCATCGCTTTGGGACAGCGAGGCTAATAAGCAAAAAACCATAGCCCTTTGGCGTAAACTGGCCGAACGGTATAAAAGCGAACCTTACATAGGCGCTTATGATATTATCAACGAGCCAAACTGGGGTTTTGATGATCCTCAAAATGATAAAAACGGACTGAAGGAAAAAACAAACGGTCCGCTAAGAAAACTGATGGTTGATATTACTGCTGCCATTCGCGAGGTAGATAAAAAGCACATCATTATTATTGAGGGCAACGGTTGGGGCAATAACTATAACGGCATTTTACCCCAATGGGATAAAAACATGGTGCTGAGCTTTCATAAATACTGGAATTTTAACGATCAGAAGTCTGTTGATCATATCGTAAAATCACGCGACCAGTTTAATATCCCCGTATGGTTGGGCGAAACCGGCGAAAACTCAAATACCTGGCTTACCGAAGCTATCGGTTTGTTAGAAAAAAATAACATTGGCTGGTCATTATGGCCATTGAAAAAACTGGGCAATAATAACCCGATGGAGATCCGTTCAAATCTGAACTATGATGATGTGGCAAGGTATCTGAACACCGGCAGGCATAAACCTAACGAGAGCAATACGTATAGTGGCACTCTTGAGCTGGCTACGTATGCTAAATTAGAAAATACCATTATGCACCATGATGTCATCGATGCTATTTTCAGGCAGCCGCATACAACCGTTACCAGGCCCTTTAAAGCCAACAGGATTGGCAACGGCACCGTGGTCAATGCTGTTGATTATGACCTGGGCCGCAATGGCTATGCTTATTTTGACACCGACACGGCTGACTATCATACTTCAGGCAAACCCGGTGTTGGGAACAAAGGCCATGTTTACCGAAATGACGGCGTTGATATCAGCAAAGATTCTACGAAGTATGAAAGTTACTATGTGGATCATATTGAAACTAACGAATGGACACAGTACACAATACAGGTTAAAACACCGGGCATATACTCCCTAAGCCTCAAAGTGGCTTCCGCTACCGATGATGCCAAACTATCCGTTTTAGTTAATGATATAACCCAGGCAAAAGAAGTGGCAGTACCCAACACAGGCGGGCTAAAAAAATGGCAGGTTATTGCTGTAAAAAACATTGTTTTAAAAGCCGGGAGCAACAAAATAAAGGTATTAGCTAACAACGGAGGGTACAACCTGCATTATCTGCAGTTTTGGAAAGGGAAATAAATACAGGTACACTATATTATTTAAACAGCCGGAGTATATATTATTTGCTCCGGCTGTTTATTTATCTAAGATGTCATAAATGATTCTTTTTCCTTTACCGGCGTAAACATGCAGGGTTTGCCTGCGGGCAAAAGCTACTTACACCTTCGGGTTTAACCCGTAATTTTTTAATATTATTTTCTGATAAAAAGGTATTGTAAATAACTGTTTTTATAGTTAAATTTATTATATCAATTATCAATGTCACCTAACATAGGGAGAAGTCGTTATGAAAAAACAAGCTACGATAGTTTGTCAGCCTGATAAGACTGAAACTACCCAACCACTACAGGTAAATTGCCCGCCATCTCATCAAAAAATGTATCGCGATCACACACATTGCGATCATGTGCATGGCAGGGTTAACAAATTTCCAATTGGCAGCAACCGCGGGCCATGCTTCTTTTAAGTTAACCGGCTATTTAATAAAATAGTACAGTTGGCTGTATGGCTTAAAGTTTTGCAGGTAAACTGCTAAGCTGCATAACACAATTTGCCCGCGCCGGGTATCAACCCGGCTTCGCCGGCAATTGAATGGTTTTGTATTGCCGTTATTAAGCCTTAAAACCCAACTTTATCCCCTTTCGCGCGCACCAACGCAGATGCCGCTAATTTTTCAGGGACAAGATGGGTCATTTTAGTATCTCCAGCAATTCTATCTCCCAAATAAATGTAACCGCTGATGCAGGATACTCAGGTGTAGGTTTATAGAATCCGAGTCTCGCTGGAAAAAACAACCGGTATTTGCTGCCCACATTCATCAGCTGTATTCCCTCCCACAGGCCAGGAAGTAAGTCGTCTACTACTTTGTTGAGTGGCGAGGGGCTAACGGCGGTTTCTTTAAATTTTCCACCTATTAAAATCGTCCTTCGGAAATCAAATTTCACCTTGTCTGATGCTAATGGTTTTGATCCTGTGCCCTGCTTTATTATTTCATACTGCAAGCCACTGACTGTAGTAATAACGCCTGGTTTCTTTTTGTTGTCGGCTAAAAATTTCCTGGCATCCTCTTCAAGGGTTGAGGCTACGGGCGCAGGAGGTGGTTGAGCAATAACAGGTTGTGTTTCTTTAACGGCAGGTGTAGGGTTTAAGTTTTTAACTAAATTATCCCCTTGCCTTGCAGCAACAATATCGTTTATCATAAAATTAGTAAATGTTCCTGCCAACTGACCATTCTTCCAGTATCGTATCCCACTACTGCCGTCCTGTTCTCCCCATCCGGCAACATACACATCATCGCCATCTGCGGCTATTTTGTACGGCCGCGGATAATCCGTTAGTTTGGTAAGTACTGTAGGTACGCCGTTTTTCCAATATTTGGCAAACCCGTTTTCCCATCCGGCCACATAAACGTTCGAGCCGGAAACAGCGATAGCCGTGCTCCGGGCTTCATTCTGGCTTCTGTCGGTGAGAAATACGGTACCTTTAGCACCGCACCAGTAAGCGACGCGGTAATATACTGAGCTGCTATTTCCTGCAGGCTCATAATATATTCCCGGAATGTAAAAATCATTATTCGCTATATGGATAGATGCAGGCACTACGGGCAACGGATCGTTAATTATTTTTACAGGCGCTCCATTCTTCCAATACTTGGTATAGGCATCGTCCTTACCGGCAACGTAAACATCTCCTGTTTTGTAATCAATAGCAACGGATGTAGCATATGATCGCTCAATAGCAGTAAGCAATACCTGCTTTCCATTTTTCCAACACCTGGCCCAGTCCCTGAATGGGCTATACATGTCGTCCCTGTCATAGATGCGCTCATAGCCAACTACATAAACATCGCCGTTTCTGCTGTCTACAGCCATGTCGTAAGCCCTGCCAAAAATACGCTTACCGCTGATATTGGAAAGCTGTATTTCTGTGCCGTTTTTCCAATATACCGCCTGGCCATTGTGCGTGCCCGCGGCATAAATATCATTGCCAACTACAACCAGCGATGCAATTTCCGACTCGCTTTGCGTATTGGCCAATAATGTTGCTACGCCATTTTTAAGATAAGTCGCAACCGGCGTTTTGCCGTCGGGCATTGAACACCCGGCGAGGTATATATCCGCTCGCTTCTGCTGTGTTCCTGCCATGTTAACAGGTTTCTTATTACTGTTGTTGTGCTGTGCATTTGCGCTAAAGGATAAAAAGCTAATCAGACCGGCAAACAGGATCCAGCCATTTGAAGTGAGTAATGGTTTCTTCATAATTGTTTAAGGTTTCGCGTACAGGTTATAATACGAACAGGATTATTATAAAGTTAGCAAACGAAATCTTAATTAAATACGAAAATCAATAATGGCTACCTGTGTCATTTTTAGCATGTCTTGGACATGAAATATTCTTGTTCTAATTAACGTACCGGTATTTTTTTCGCCCATCCTGTACTTCAATTGTCTTGATCGTGCTTACCGGTATTGCTTTTTTTCAGTGAAAGAATCTTTGACTGAACACCGATAACAGAATCCTGGATAACCCAGGTGCGGTCGAAGTAAAAGGTTGATCGCCTGCCATTGATATCTGTAAAACGTATTTCAATAGATGGCCCGTTCTTTAACTTATAAGGAGTTCCGTTTTTATCGAAACATTTAATCGAATCAATAGGATAAACACTATAAGTATGCTTATGCCCAAGAGGGTCCTGGGCGGTAACCTGTCTTAAATTCACCGTTTCCAGGGTTGGCACCTGCTCCAGGAAAGCACCAACAGGCATGTAATAGGTTTTGCAGGAGCTTGAAAAGATTATTAGTGCTGCGATAGTGATAAGGAGTAAAGGTTTGGTTGTCATGTGGTTTATATGTTAAAAGCTTCTTAAGGCCATAGTTTTTCAGCGCTGTTTTAAGCAGTTTGTTACTGGCGCAAGTATGAAGGGCAGGCAAAGAGAGGGGGCTACTTGTGCCTTCTTAGTTTTTCTATAATTTAAGCCAGTAACGGATCGACTAATGAAATATCAACCAAGCCCGGTAAATCATAGTAATCCCGTGCGCTGCTGTATAAGTAATCTTCAGGTTTTTCTACAAATCCAGCCTCTACTGGATTGTTATGAATGTAATCTAATTTTTGATGCAATACTTTATGATTAAACAGCATAATGGGATGATTGTCCTGTTGCCATAATTGAAACTTTTCGTTATTGCTGTTTTTCGTTCCGGCGTGTTTCATCATCCATAAAAGCCATTCCTTTCGGCTTTCAATAGGATTTTTTTCAATTGTACTTCGTAATATGGCTGCGGTGTGTTTTTTCATATCACGCAATATATCCTCCAGTTTATTGCCGCTGGTTCCAATAATCATATGAACGTGGCTGGTCATAATACACCATCCATATATTTCAAGACCCTTATGCTTTTGACAATGCCTCCAACTGTCAAGCAATACCTGTTTGTATTCATTTCTTATGAAAAGGTCTATCCAATACACAACAGAAAAGCTTATAAAGTATAATTTATCCTGATCGTGAAATTTGTATTTAGTACTCATATTTTCGAATATTTAGCACAAGTAGCCTTTTCACACATTGCCATCCCTTCATACTTGCGCCAGTGGGATTGCCTCGGCTAAATGTTCCGGCTTAATTTTCTCGCTTCCGGAAAGGTCGGCTGCCCTTCCTTCTGCTGATCTAATCATTCACTTCGTAATACTCATCATCTTCGTTCTCCTGATATTTTTTATAGTTTTTCATTGCAGATACAGCCGTTATAAAGTCGCGTTCTATTCTTATATCAAACTCTTCTTCTTCAAAAAACTTATTGCAATGAGGGCAGAGGTTATCTCCACTATACCCATAAACATTAACAACATTCAAATTAGCTTTGCCGATATCATTACCTCCCCAAATCAGTTTTTCACCCAGCTGATATACGAGTTGCCAGGTATCGCCAAAACGAAATTGAATAACAACCGGGCGTACCTGATCGCAGTTTTCACATTTTATTTCTGTTTTTAAAAGATTAAAAGTCCCCATAAGAACGACAGTTACCCCGCCCATCCTTCTCTATCCAAACTCCTGAAATGTATAGCCTCGGCCAAATGCTCCAGTTTAATTTCCTCACTCCCGGAAAGATCGGCAATAGTGCGGGATACTTTCAATATGCGGTCATAAGCCCTTGCCGAGAGGCCGAGTTTTTCCATGGCTTTTTTGAGCAGGGTTTGGCCGGCCGCGTTGATCTTGCATAAGTCGCGAACCATTTGAGGGCTCATTTGTGCGTTGGCATGCAGATCGGGACGGTTGCCGAAACGCTCTACCTGGATTTCCCTTGCCCTGATCACCCGCTCGCGGATGAGCTCACTTTTTTCGGCAGCGCGGTCGGATGATAGTTCGCTGAAATTAACCGGCGTTACTTCCACATGCAGGTCTATCCTGTCCAGCAGCGGGCCGGAAATTTTGCTCAGGTATTTTTGCACCATACCCGGCGGGCAGATACATTCTTTTTCGGGGTGATTATAATATCCGCATGGGCAGGGGTTCATACTTGCCACCAACATGAAGCTGCTGGGATAATCTACCGTAAATTTAGCGCGTGATATAGTTACACGGCGCTCTTCGAGCGGCTGGCGCATTACCTCCAACGCGCTGCGTTTAAATTCGGGCAATTCATCTAAAAATAAAACGCCATTATGGGCCAGAGAAATTTCGCCGGGGGCCGGGTTGCTTCCCCCTCCTACTAAAGCTACGTCACTAATGGTATGGTGAGGGCTCCTGAACGGACGAATGGTTACCAACGCATCGGCAGCGGCAAGTTTGCCTGCCACCGAATGGATCTTGGTGGTTTCTAACGATTCATATAAGCTTAGAGGAGGCAAAATAGAAGGCAGCCTCCGGGCCAGCATGGTTTTACCTGCTCCCGGCGGACCGATCAGGATCACATTATGGCCGCCGGCCGCGGCAATCTCTAAGGCGCGCTTAATATTTTCCTGGCCTTTTACTTCGCTGAAATCGCTGTCGTAATTGCAGAGGCTGTCGTAAAATTCTTCGCGGGTGTTTACTATTTCGGGCTTAAGTTCGGATGTGCCGTTAAAAAAGCCAACAACGTCTGTAATGCTTTCAACACCGTAAACTTCAAGGTCGTTTACAATGGCTGCTTCGCGGGCGTTTTGTTTAGGGAGGATAAAACCTTTAAAGCCATCTTTCCGGGCTTGTATGGCTATGGGCAAAGCACCTTTAATAGGCTGCAGGCTTCCATCGAGTGAAAGTTCGCCCATGATGATAAATTTATCTAATAGCCCGGCCTCTATCTGGTTAGATGCTGCCATAATAGCAACGGCGATTGTAAGATCATACGCTGAGCCTTCTTTACGGATATCTGCAGGCGCCATGTTAACCACAATCCGCTGGCGCGGCATGCGAAAACCATTTGTTTGTAAAGCAGTTTCTACGCGTTGCATCGATTCGCGAACCGCATTATCGGGTAGCCCAACAACAAAATAAGCTAATTTGCCGCCACTTATATTCACCTCAACTGTTATGGTAATAGCTTGTATTCCATAAACCGCGCTTCCAAAAGTTTTAACCAACACAGTGATAAAAGTTTAATTGAAGCGAAAGATATAGAATTTTGATGAAGTGATAAAGCGGGACTATATAAAACAAAAAACCCGCCGGTACCGGCGGGCCTTCTTATAATCACATTGTTTAATCTCATCTTAAAAATGTTCCGGCCTGGCAAACAACCAGCAGCATGGTGCAGGAAACAATCACACAAACCATCAGCATTATTGACCATGTATTGGGATTGTGTTTGCTGATGCGTGCAAAAGCGGCATTCACCTTTTTAAAGTAGCGGCTGTTCAGCAATACAAAATAATTAAGTACAAACGCCCCTGTGGCGCCCAGTAATATCATTAAGCCGGATACCGGGCTTAACTGAAACCAGCCGGCGGTTAAAAATAACTGTGCAACACTTACTAAAATGGCCAGCAAAATGATCATCAAAAAGCTTGCTCCAAAAAGGGCGTTGGCTTTTGGCAATCCGCCGTGACCAAAATTTTTAACATTCCACCTGTAAAACGTTACATAAATGGATTTGTAGGTTTCTGCTGCTTTCATAATGTTATGGTTTTAGGTAATTAATTCGGTACAAAATAATATTACTTGCACAATATTAGTTTAAAAACGAAGTTGGCAAAATTTTATTGCGGATATGTTTGATTTTTATCGCATTTGTATTCTTTTGTTTGGTTTGATGTTTATATCGCAAAAAAACATTGGGGGAGAAAGAAATAATTTTATTCTGCATTGCCCCGGGAGAAAGAGCCGCTTTGGTAAAATCAATGTTACAATACCCAAATATCCCCGCTTTTTGTAGCATATCAGGCAATATTAATGCTGCTTTCATGTTATTAGAGCACATTTATAGCATATAATGCTGCCTGCGGGGTTATGGATGTAGTGGTTAAGCTGAGAGAGCAGTTTTTTATGCTTTAAACGTTTAAGCTTGATATTTTTCGAATACGCGTCTATCAAAAAAATTTAACCAACATGCTAACATCTAAACCCTATAACTACCTCATGATTTAAGTTTCCCTAATTACCACGGCCCTACATCACCTATAACACAATTTAATTAACCTTACCTGTCTGCACCTAAACCTGGATGAAAACCATCTTTCTTTCATTAATACTGTTATGCCTGTTTTCCGGGTCCTTTGCCCAAAAAGCCACAATAAAAGGGAAGGTCACGGATTCCCTGAATAAGCAATCGCTTGAATTGAGTACCGTCGCCGTTGTCGACCTGAAAGATACCTCGCTTATAGCTTATACCCTTAGTAAAAAGAACGGGGATTTTGAATTACAGCGCCTCCCGGTTGATAAACAGGTACGCCTGGTTATTTCCTATGCCGGGTATCAAAGCTATATCCATAATTTTAATTTTAAAAAAGGTGATATAGTTGATCTGGGTAATGTTACCCTCAGCAGTAAGATGCTTAAGGAGGTGGTGGTACGTGCAGAGCGGGTGCCAGTCAAAGTAAAAAAAGATACCATTGAATTTGATGCTGCCGCTTTCAAAACCCGCCCCAATGCCGCCGTTGAAGAGTTGCTTAAAAAGCTTCCCGGCGTACAAATAGATGGCGATGGCACCATCACGGTTAACGGGAAGCAGGTGAGCAAACTGCTGATTGATGGCAAGCAGTTTTTTGGCTCGGACCCTAAGATCGCTACCAAAAACCTTGACGCGGCCATTGTTGCGCAGGTTCAGGTTTATGACGACCGGGAGAATGACCCCGATCATTTGGTAAGTGAAACCCAGGTACAGAAGATCATTAACATCAAACTTAAAAAGGCCATTAAGAAAAGCGTTTTCGGCAAGGTATTCGGAGGTGTGGGCTCGCGCGACAGGTACGAGGCCGGCGGATTGTTCAATATGTTTCGGGATACTTTGCAGGTAAGCCTCATCGGGTTAAGCAATAACCTTAACCATACCGCGTTCTCTCGCGATGAGCTTAATGCGGAGGGTGGTTTTGACCGCAGCGGGGGTAACACATCCTTTAACGGTGGCCGAAACTGGGGCGGCGGCATTGAGAAGATCACTTCGGGAGGGTTTAACCTTAACCAAAACTACGGCGAAAAGCTAAAGCTTAACCTGCAATATTTTTATACACAGCGGAACAACAAAATTGAATCAGCCAATTTTCAGCAGCAGTTTCTGAAAGATACTACCCTGTTAACCCGTGCCTCAAGCAGCAGGTATGCAAACAATCATACGCACACTATAGGCGGACTTGTGGAGTGGAAGCCTGATACTATCCGGAACCTGCGCTATAATCCGTCATTAAGTTATAATTCTAATAATAGCAGCTCCTCGTCGTTGGGCAATACTTCAAATAATTTTGATATGCCAGTGAATAAATCGGTATCAGGCTCCGTGGGCGACTGGCATTCAACGCAATTTAACCAAAGCTTTTATTTTCATAAACGATCTAAAAACAAAAGCAAAGAATCATTTACCATATCGCACAACCTTAATATCAGCCCTAACCACAATAACAATTTCAATAACAATGATGTGGTTAATTATCAGCAACCCGAATTATCCGACAGCCTGCGCCGGCTGTCTGTACGTACATCAAACAATGCTTCGGGCAATCTCGATTTTAGTTACCGATACCCGCTAACCAAAAAGCTTATTGTTGATGTCATCACATCGGGCATATATAATAAAACCAGCGACCAGGTTTTTACCTTCGACCGTAAAACAGGCGGCTTTGATTCGCTGCTCACTAATCAAAGTTCCGACCTTAAACGGGATCTGTGGACGGAGAACATTAAACCGGGAATCACTTATCAGCTCAATAAAAACACACAAATCATCGCCGGGCTTAATACTCAATGGCAGCAGGTCAATAACAATTTCGCGACCAGCAGGCTTGTTCAAAATTATTTTTTCCTGTTGCCAACAGTCCGTATCGAAGCTTATGGAATATTTTTGAGTTACGAGCGCCGTGTTAATCAGCCGGGGATATCAAACCTACAGCCTATTACTATCGTTTATAGCCCGTTGTACAGCTACACCGGTAATCCAAATTTGATGCCCGGCATAAGCAATACCTATTATTTTAATTTTTTCAAATACTTTAATAACAGTCAGCTGGGTATTTACTCATACGGCAACATTTCTTCGCAAAAAAACATGGCTGTTACGCAGCAAACCATCCGCTCAGACGGGGTGCAAAATAGTACTACCGTTAACCGCGATGGCAGGCCAAGCTATAACTTTTCTGTTGGTATCTCTAAGCGGTTCAAAAAGATAAAAGACTGGCAGCTTGGCACATCAGCTAATTTTAATGGCAACTATTACCAAAACCTCAACCTGCTGAATAATATAGAAGGTTGGCAAAATACTGTTGTATACGGATTGCATGAAAATATTAGTGTTAACTGGAAAGATGTGATTGACCTGAATACCGGCTTTGGTTTTAACCAATCGAACTCCAAATATCATTATGACGATTTCAGGACCATCAGGGTAGGCTCCTACAATATAAGCAACAGCCTGGTGGTAAGGTTCCCTAAAAAAATCATCTGGGAAACCAGGCAGGATTTTAATTATAACAGCCAGGTTGCGGCGGGCTTTAAAAAAGGGGTTAACGTAGTAAGCTCGTCCCTGGCCCTGCAAATGCTAAAAAAAGACCGGGGAGAACTTAAACTTTCTGTTTATGATCTCTTTAATCAAAACGTGAGCGTGTACCGTTACATTAACACCAATTCGGTTAACGATGTGCAAAACAATACATTGAAGCGATATTTCCTGGTTACTTACAGTGTTAAGTTCAATAAGCTAAGCACTAAATAAATGCCGGAAAAAAAATAAAGGAACTGTATTAAGCTATAGGATCTAATAATTTATTTCACATACAGTAATTAAATGATGCTAATAATCAGATGTTAAGCTTTAGGCTTTGTGCATTCTGCTTTTAGCTATGTAAAAGAGCCAATCGCTGTTTTTTGCCTGCTTCGTTGTAACTATCATCATCAAGGTATAGTCTTACCTGTAATCAAATCCTCCCTCATTATGAAGACCAGGACCTACCTTTTTCTATCCTTTACTATTGCATTAATATTTAGCTTGTCAGGACGCGTTGAGGCGCAGGACCTGCCCGGTAAACGCGATTCCATCAATTCGGTTATATTAAATGAGAAACGCGTTATCCAGGTAATATTGCCCGATGGCTATAAAGCCGGTTCGGCAACCAAATATGATGTATTGTACATCATTGACGACTGGAATATAAAATTAGGGCGCGATATCCAGCATTTTATCTTCGATGAACACACCATGCCGCCAATGATAATTGTCGGGATATTAAATGTTGACCGTGATAGAGATTTTTTGCCCACCCATAATAATGGAAACAAAACATCGGGTGGGGCGGATAAATTTCTAAAGTTTTTTAAAGAGGAACTGATCCCTTATATCGATAAAATCTATCCTTCTGATGGTGATAACACTCTTTTCGGCCACTCTTTCGGCGGCGTGTTTGTTACGTATGCTTTACTGAACGAGCCGCAGCTCTTCAGCAATTATATTGCCGGCGACCCAAGTTATTGGTGGGATAATGGCGTGATGCTTAAGCAGGTTAAAGAGACGTTGCCTTCGCTTGCAGGTAAGGGTAAGGCGCTTTATATCGGTGGGCGTGAAGGACAGGGCATGAAGGAGATGAACATAAACGCAATGGATAGCCTGCTGAAAAAAGATGCCCCGAGAGGTTTTGACTGGGTGGTTAAAGCGTATCCAAAGGAATCGCACGGGACCGTGAGGTTGAAAAATATGTATGATGGTTTAAGGTTTGCTTATAACGACTATGGCGGTAAGCCGCTGGAGTTTCACCCATCCCGCGGGATTGTACTTAAGAATAAGCCAATAAAGATCTGGTACTTTGACGATACCACAAAAGTGCACTATACATTTGATGGCTCGCAGCCGTCAGTGACATCGCCGGCTGTAAGGCCCGAAATAGAGTTATCAGGCGCCGCAAGTGTTACCCTGCGGAAGATAGCTGACCGGGCTAAATTTGACAAGAGCACCAGCGGCGATTTCCGGGAGGGCACTTATCTGCCCGCGACACGGCTCAGGAAAAACTACAAGCCCGGCGGCCTTCATTACGCTTATTACGAAGGCCAATGGGATAAGCTACCCGACTTTAAGACTTTAAAACCAGTTAAAGAGGGCGTAGCCGATAGTACTTTCAGTATCAATAAACTTCCCCGTCAAAACAATTTCGGCGTAGTGATGGATGGGCAATTTGAAGTTAAACAGGATGGCTATTACATTTTTGGGTTAGGGAGCGACGATGGTTGCAAAGTATACCTGAATGATAAGCCGATCATTGACCTTGATGGTTTGCATGACGGCGATATTGAACGTTCGTACATCGTTCCTTTGAAAAAAGGGTTTTATCCCCTTCGGATAGAATACTTTCAAAAAGAAGGTGGCCGTAAGCTTGATTTTGTTTACGTAACCCCGGATAATATCGCCAAAAAGAAGATCTCGCCAATTCCCTACGCATTGCAGTATGGGCCCAGATAGTTGTGAGCAGTGAGATCGAAATAAACTGTTTTATATTAAAGCAACAAAGGGCAGCGTCAAATCATGATGCTGCCCTCCGTTTGTGTTTTATATCAATAACAAGGGTTGTTTGCTTTAAGCTTTTATATCCGTTAGAAAGAACCCGGGCCACCTGGGCCGCCGCCGGGTCCTCCCGGACCACCGCCATCGCGGTTAAACCTGCGCTGGCCGGGTTGCTGAGCCGGGGCCTTGCCTGCAAATTTTTGCAAACGAAGCGTGAATGTTAGCAGGTAGTAACGCCCAAGCCTGTTTACAGTAGATTGCGTAGTGATATTGCCATTTACAACCGATGTATAACCTGTGTTTTGGTTGAAAAGATCATATGCTGCCAAACGGATGGTGGCGCGGTGATCTTTCAAAAAGCGGCGTTCAACGTAAGTATTCAGAATGTTAGGGTTTTTAATACCAAGACTGGGGTCATATCCATAATTTACAGTACGGGTAAAGTCATAGCTCAGGGTCCAGTCTTTCCAGAAATAATTTTTGCCGGCCAGCCCTAAATTTAACGTGCGGAAGTTTGAGCTGCCATCAATAAGCGTACTATGGATAGAGTTGGTTGTTTTATTGATGCCATAGCTGCTGCTTGCCTCTGCATCAATAACATCAACAATATTTACCCTGAATTTTAAACCGGGGGTAAAGTTGAGGTTTTTGGCTATGTTTTTTAATGGAGCAGCTGACGCGGCAACGTTATTACTATCGATGCTATTTGAGAATGCCACACCATTGGTGTAAGTCAAGGCGCTATTAAATTGCAGGGTAAATTTACGCTGGGCCCAGGGTTTGGCGTATACCACATTGGCAGTGCCCGAATAGTAACCATCCGCATTTAAATAGTTGGTAAGATTAGTGCCCTCAAAGCTTTTTAGCGATGGATCTGCTGCTAACACGGCCTTACTAAATTTGCGGGGATAAGAAATAGTGTTTTGTACTATTTTATTTTGTGTTGCGGTAAAGTTGAAATTGGTAAAGAAAATGTCGCCGGTTTGGAAACTGAAATTATTATATCTCAATGAAAAATTATTGGCAAGTTCCGGCTTCAGGTTAGGGTTACCCTGTACCGGGTAAAGCGCGTTTGTGAAATCAATAACGGGCTGCAACTGGCTAAATGTAGGCTGGTTGCTTGATCCGTTATACAGGAAGTTTAAAGCTTTTCCCCTCGAAAAATTATAGCTGAAACGAGCGGTTGGGATCACGTTAAATGTGGTTACGTGCGTAGCCGAATCGTTTTTAAGGTTTAGCCCGTTTAATGCGGCCGGTTGTACGCCAATACCTACAGTAACGTTGTATTTCTTTTCGATAAAGCGGTAGTTCAGGCCAACACGGTTGGTTGTAAAATTGTATTTGTAGTTGTTGCTCAACCTGTCGTAATGGTCATATGTATTGGCGGTACTGAGCGTATCGGTTTCCCTGTCGCTGGTGGTGTTTGAGCGGTTAAAGGCATAATTTAACTCCAGGTATCCCCTTTTGCTTAAGGGTTCAATGTAGGAGATGTTTGTACCAAAGCTGGTTACGCGGCTATCGGTATAGGTTTGCTGATTGGCAGGTGCCTGGCGGGGTGCGCCATCGGCATAATCATAGGTTGGATTATCGAACTGCGATGTTTTTGACGTATTAGCGCTGATGTTAATGCTTAAGTTGCGGCCATGCCCGTTAAAGCGGTGGTTATACAAGGCGTTAATACCATAGCTTGGTGTTGTGCCGTCGGTATGAGATAGCGAGGTATATGAGGGATGTGTTATTCCGTCAATAGTTGATGACAGGGATTCATTAGCAGTGGTATTAGTGCTCGAATAGGTGAAGTTTGGTACAACTTTTAAGTAATTAATAGTATCGGGTTTCCACTCAAGGTTAAAGTTAAAGCGATGGTTAATAGGGTTATCTGTTTGATCGCTTTTTTGCGTACTTATACTTGGTGATTGAACGTTGTTGGTTTGGATAGATGAACTAATGGTGTTGGTAGTATTATCAGTATAGCTGTAACTCCCGTAAACAGATAAGCTTTTACCCCACTGGTCGCGGAAGTTGGCACCGATGGCATGCGCGTTGGTGATACCGTTTGCACTGGTTGTGGAGCTGCTTGAGCCACGCAACGCGTTGCCCCTGCCGCCTCCGCCGCCACCAAAGCCACCACCTCCCCCGCCGCCCGATGTTGGGCTGCCGTAGGTAAATGTATTTACGTTGGTATTGTTAATAGTTCCCAATACGGCTATCTGCTGTTCGTTGTTGAAGTTAAAAAATTTCAGATCGCCTATATAGCGGTTGGCGTTGGTGACGCCGGGGTCTTTAGGTAAAAAATCCTCGCCGTCGCCGGCTGTGGCCTGCCCAAAGTAGCCGTGGTTTTTATCTTTACGAATGGTGATGTTCAGGATCTTATCCGGTTCGCCGGTTTTAATGCCGGTGAGATTGGCCTGGTCGCCGTAGTCATCAATTACCTGGATGCTTTCAACCACATCGGCAGGCAGGTTCTTGGTTGCTGTTTTAACATCACCCCCAAAAAAATCCTTTCCGTTAACCCTTACTTTGGTCACCGATTTGCCCTGTGCGGTTACATTACCGTCTTTATCCACATCAACGCCGGGCAGTTTCTTTAACACGTCTTCAACAGGAGCATTTTCGCGTACAGGATATGCGCTTACTTTATATTCGGTTGTATCCTCTTTTAATATCACCGGGTTAACACCTACAATGGTAACCTGGTTAAGCATATTGGTTTCGGTTTTTAAAACTATCGGGCCAAGATCAACCGGTTGGGTCCCGGCATCAAGCGAGTAATGTTTTTTTATTGCGGTGAAACCGATTGACGAAATGGTAAGGGTTAGTTTGTTGCCCTTTACCACCGGGAACGAAAACTTACCGGCTGCATCGGCAATAGCGATGGTGCTATCACCGGCATTTGAAACCAGCTTAACGCTACTTCCGGGTAAGGAAAGCTTAGTGGAATCAATGACAGTTCCCTTTACCTCCCGCCCCGTTTGAGCGTAGGAACCAAAGGCAAATAAAAGGGTAAAACTTAAAATAAGAAATAGGGGTTTCATAAACGTTTTTTCGGCGTGCAATTATTGTTTTTTTTTGTGTATATAGACGCAATTGAACTGCAAATGTTCAACTTAAAATCTGGTAAAAGCCTAATCAATATATTATTGTTACACATCGGGCCTGTAATTGCTTATCAATCATATTATTGTTACAAATTATTACGCAAAAAAGGCCGGGGTCTCCGGCCTTGCGGTTGTTATAAAGATCAGTCAGTCAATTATAAGCGGCGGGGAGTGCTCAATGAGCTACGTTTAGAGGTTTTGGGCTTTATTACGAATATGTGGATAATTAGTTTCAATATTTGTTGCGGCAAATACCAATAATGCTATCGATGCGTTAATAATCCACACAAGAAATAAACTATTGTTTAAAATGAATTTATATGATAGTAACATTGTGGCATGAATTTTCGTTATACTTAAACCAAACATTAACCTATGAACAATATTGGAAACTCGCTGCATTCAAAAGTGCACAAATGGATTGATACGATCGGTTTTAGGCTGAATACATCGCAAACAAACAGTAAAAGCCATATTACAACCAATCATTATTTTTTTGAAACCTTTAATTTTTTTGAAAAATCGAAGAAAAATAGGCCCGAGTTAACAAAATTTTTGTGCTTTGATGCTTACGGCGAAAAAATAAACGTAAAGTCGCTGCTTGATTTGCAGGTTGCCTTTTTTGAAAATATAAGTCAGCTTAAATAGGTGCGGGGCTTTTCACAGCCTGCGCATTAATTGTTTTAAGTAATGAAGAGTTTTGTTAAAATAAGTCCATAAATAAAAAATCCCACCCTACAAAAAGGGCAGGATTTTAAGAAGGATTTTTAAGGGATGTGCCAGATTAGTTTTCAACATTGGTACGTGGCCAGCAGTTCATACTTCCTGTTTTTTCATTCAGTATATCCTGGTTGGTGGTGTTTATACCCCTAACCATTCCCCCTGCAATATTTACAACCGGCCTTGTTGGATTAAGGGCTTCCTTTATCCTAAGGTGAAGGTCGGCATAATGAGCTGCTGTTATTGCATCGCCGCCTTTTGGCAGGCCGGTATCAATTTTCTTTAATTCGGCGCGTACCATAGGCCTGATATCAGACAACGCGATGTTGATTGGAGTAAAGCCCCAACTTGCCAGCTGCGCGTTTGATACACCCGGAAATGCGAAGCTTGCATCTGTATTTAACAGATTTTTCAGGTTTTCGATATAACCCCTTTGCAGGTTACGCTGATAGCCGTCGGGTTTGGTTGTGCCGAATACACCCGCATGCAAATCGGTTAATAACTGCGCAACGGTATAGGCATTAGCGCCGTTTTTGGCCTCGTTATCATACATCCGCGCCAGCCTTGAAGGGTTTAACTCATTGCCCAGCAATGAAACCTGCATGGCTTTAATACGGTTTATCATAACGCCGTTATCAAATTTGGCTAATTCGGCTTTGTTAATGAGCCATAACGGGGTTGCGTATAATTGCTGGTTTAAAAATAAGGCGGCTTCGCGCTGGCGTTCTTTACTCACAAAATCATAAACCGCGCCTTTTTGATCATATGTTTTAAAGTTTTCGTTCATACCGCCAATGTTGGTGGTAACATGCCCCATATAACGATAGTACTGACCTAAAACTTCATTATATAATTCATTAAGATCGGCATAGTCCTCATCTTTTTTGTACGACCATTTTTCGAGGTTTGGCAAAATCCGTTTCAGGTTGGCAATGCCATAGGCGCTGGCCTTCATGGCATTATCGCCCAAATCTTCGTTTTGCAGGCGGGGGTCGATGGAGGTGCCCTGGCGGCCGAAATAGTAAACCGGGTTACCGGCGTTTTTGTTAGTCCACACGGCTAATGTTTCCTTTTCCTGCTCCGGGGTTTTATTGCCCGGGAACCAGGTATATCCCCATTTTATTGCCCAGTTATCATATTCGCCAATTTGCGGATACAGGTGCGTAACGCCATCGCCGGGTTGGGCTATGTAGTTAAAGCGGGCATAATCCATAATAGATGGAGCTGTACCATGTTTATCAGTAAAAGTTTTTGAGCGCAGTGAATCAACAGGGTAAGCGTAGCTTGAGCCAAAGTTGTGTGGCAAACCTAAGGTATGACCAACTTCATGCGATGATACAAAACGGATCAGCTCTCCCATTTGGTCGTCAGCAAATTGTGCATGACGCGCTTTGGGGTTTACCGCTGCTGTTTGGATCAGGTACCAATCGCGCAATAGCTGCATCACATTATGGTACCAGCCAACATGGCTTTCCAGGATCTCGCCGCTGCGCGGATCGGCCACGTGGGGGCCGTAGGCGTTTTCTACGTCCGAAGCAAAATACCTGATCACGCTGTAGCGGGCATCCTCGGTGCTAAACTGAGGGTCTTGTTTTGCTGTTGGGGCTTCTTTAGCGGTTATGGCATTCTTAAAACCGGCAGCTTCAAACGCTTTTTGCCAGTCGTTTACGCCCTGTATTAAATAAGGTACCCACTTTTTAGGTGTAGCCGGATCAATATAAAACACAATTTGCTTTTTAGGTTCAACCAGTTCACCCTTGGCATAAGCAATGGGGTCTTTAGGCTCTAACCTCCAGCGGTGAATATAGGCTGTTACTAAGGCTTTCTGCGCATTGGTGCCATAATCTGTTTGGCGCTGGCCAAAAAAGCCCACGCGCGGGTCCATGATCCGGGCTTTCATCGGAACTTTGGGCAGTAAAAGCATGGAGGTGTTTAACTCAAATGTAATGGCTGCATTACTGTTATCGGTCGGCGACTCGCCGGCGCGGTAGGTTTTTAGTGTGCGCGCCTCAATATTTATCGGGAAGCTTTTAATAGTGTCGATATACGAACGTGCGTTATCAACCCCCATGGTTTTATAAGCCTTTTTGATATCATCAGACAAACCAATAGCGGCAATATCGCCGTTGTAAAAATCGGTAACATCAATTAAAACGCCGGTAGTGTCTTTATTAAAGGCTTTTACCTCAAAGGACGCCAGTATAGCATCAAGGTTTGAGTTTTTAACCGATTGGTACATATCGCTGGTGCTATCGGCACGCAACGAATAGCTGGGCACCCGGATAAATACCTGCTTATCGTGCTTTTCCCATTTCCAAACCTGGTTGTTAATTTCTTCGCCGCCATATTGCTGGCCAAATGTTTTGAGGCCGCCCGGTGTTTTTACAAAACGGGTAACCACCAGCATTTCGCGGTTAATTAATGAATCGGGTATTTCGTAGTAATATTTGCCTTCAACTTTATAAGTATTAAAAAGGCCACTATCAGCCTTTGTTTTAGCGGGGATAAGGTCGCTAAACTTTTTAATACCTTCTTTTTTGGGGGTTCCGGTTGTCGCTGTCGCAACGGTTCCGCCGGGCGTGGTAGTGGTTTTTAGGGTAAGGCTTTGGTTTGCAGCTTGCTTCCTGGCAGCGCAAGAGCCTGCCAAAACCGCAAGTGCCAATACTGAGCCGCGTAAATAAATACCCGGCAACGGATGTTTTTTCATTTATTAAAAATAGTTTAAACCGTAAACTTATATAAAAAACAGGGCTTTTTTAGCCGCAAAATGTTTTATCAATAATAATTTTACAGGTATTATTAATTATATCCTGCGTTTTAACGTCAGTACAACTTTATCAACCCGTTTGTCATGGTACACCTCGAGCAGCAGGCTTCTATCATCCTTTGATTTGAATATTTCATCAATATCCTGGAGGTTCATTCTTGAAACGGGTTTAAAATTTACCGATATTATTTCATCGTCGCGTTCAAGGCCAATTTCATCGGCTGCCGAACCGGGCTCTACGCGGCTGATAACAATCCTGTCGAGGTGGTCGCCTGCGGCATAATACTCAAGGCCGCTCATGTCATGCTCAAAGGGATCGTTATAGGTTGAGCCGGGTTTTAAATACATGGCACTATCCGGATAATCAAGAATAACGGTAAATCGCTTTAATATCCCAACGCCAAGGTTTCCATCGCGCTTCACCGACAGATTGATTTGGTTGTTGCTATCATCAGGAAATGAAGCTATTACTCTTTTCATCCTGAATTTTCCTAAACTAAATTCGTCCATCCGGCTTATAAAACCGTTTATTGGTCCGTTTAGGCCGATGCCCAGGTTGGCCGAAGCAATAAATTTTTGCGGAAGGCCATAGGTTTTGATATAACGCTCAATTGATACCGGGTGCCCGGCGCCAAGGTCAACAACCAGCTTGGTTTTAATAGGTGCTATGCCTGGCATCATAACCCGTGCATCCACATAGGCTTTCCTGTCTTCGACAGACATGGGGATCTTATTCGCTTTTCTGAAAGGTTTAAGGTCTTTGGGCCTGCAAACGGTAACTACGCTGTCCTGGAAACTGATCTTTACAGCCAGGTTGTTAAAAAACTCGTAGCCCAATAAGCCATGAATAGGCATGCCTGCATAGCCCGAAAGGTTAAAAATATCTTTTTTTAATATGGCGGCCGCGACATCGTAGCTAACCAGCCCCGGTATGGCAATATCTAAGGTTGAGGTTACATAAGCTTCCGAATCTTCTCCTTCGCCAAGCCCCGGGATTTTTAATGTACGTTTATTAGGAATACTGATAGAATCGGCTAATTTAGGATCGGTTATGATCATGAGGCCTACGCCGGTATCCAATATAAAGTTAAAGGGCCCTTTGTGGTTGATCTTAAGTTGAATGATCATCAGGTTTCGCTCCAGCTTGAACGGGATATTCACCTTTTTTTTACGTACATCAAGATCAAAGTACTGGGCCCGGGCTGTGGTTGTAAGGCAAAATGTTAACACAAATGCCAGCCACAATGGTCCCGGATGGCGTAATTTATAATATAACTTGTGTAACAAAGTGGTTATAGTTGGTATATTAAATTTACGAGATTTATTTGTTAAAAAATTATTTTATTATGCGAAAGTCAACAATTTCATTTCTGTTAATTGTTTGTGTTTTATCCCTTTGTTGTGATATTGTTTATGCCCGTTCCATAAAAAAACGGAAGGTTAAAAAGCTGTTTAAGCATTCGCAGATTGTTAATGATCATTTTACCGGGTTTGCTCTTTATGACCTGGATGAGCATAAGATGATATATGAATTAAATGCCGATAAATACTTTACACCGGCATCCAATACCAAGCTTTTTACTTTTTACACCTGTTTGAAAATGCTTGGCGATTCTATCCCGGCTTTACGTTATCAAACCCGCGGTGATTCGCTGATATTTTGGGGTACCGGCGATCCTTCTTTTTTGCACAGCGATTTGAAAGGAATAAACGGGCTTAACTTTTTGAAGAACAGCAGTAAACATCTTTTTTATTCGCCCGGTAACTATACCGGAGAGTTTTTTGGTGCAGGATGGGGCTGGGACGATTACAATGATTATTACCAGGCCGAAATAACCGCCCTGCCTATTGAAGATAACGTGGCTCAGCTGTACGTCGATGCCGATGGTAACATGCAGGTAAAGCCGGGCTATTTAAAACGGTTTTTAAATGCCGATATTAATTATCGCCCGGGGCAGTTTAAAGTTAAGCGCGATTTTATCAGCAATAATTTTGTATACCCTGCCGGGGAGATCCCCAAAAACTACAAACAGGAAATCCCATGGAAAACAAGCCTGCAATTGACCATGGCCCTGCTGCAGGATACACTCAAAAAGCAGGTATCCTTATTGCAGGAACCAATGGCTGCCGATGCGCGGGTTATTTATAATACCAATGCCGATTCCGTTTATCGGCGGATGCTGCAGCCGAGCGATAATTTTATTGCCGAACAGTTGCTGCTGGTGTGCTCGTCGGTAAAGTTTAATACCCTCAGTACCGATTCGGTGATCAATTACTCAAAAACACATTTTTTGAATGACTTGCCCGATGTGCCGCAATGGGTTGATGGCTCGGGATTGTCGCGGTATAATTTGTTTACCCCCAGGGATCTTGTTGCCCTGCTGCTCAAAATTCAGGAGGAGGAGAAAGATGAAAGCCTGTTACATAGCATGATGCCGATAGGCGGCGTAGCAGGTACAATTAAAAGCGCCTATAAAACCGATAACGGGCAGCCTTTTGTTTGGGCAAAAACCGGGTCGTTAAGCAATAACCATAACCAAAGCGGCTACATAGTTACCCGTAAAGGCAAACGCCTGGCTTTTGCATTCATGAACAATAATTTTACCCGGTCAACCCGTGAAATAAGAGATGAGATGGTGAGGATCATGACGTATATACACGATAAGTTTTAATCCCCTCTATCGATCCCGAAATGAGTGCCATAGCCGTTAACTTAAGAGGTTATTTCAGCGTAAACGCATAAAAATCCCCTCTCGAGAGGGGGCGCATTAGAAAAGAGCGGGAGCAGGGGTGTGTTATACAAGCGATAAGTCGCGTAGAGAAACACACCCCTCCACCCCTCTCAAGAGGGGAATCGCACTTCCTCTCGCTTTTTAGGCGTTTTTCTCCTTAAGTTAAAGCTAACGGCTATGGAAACAAGTACGATATGAAGCGGGGCTAAAACCAGGAAGAGGTTTCGTGATCACGAAACCTCTTCCTGGTTTATATCTGTTCCTCCCCTTTAGGGGCCGGTGGATTAACCTTTTACACGCTCAACGTAAGCGCCGGTAGCGGTATCAACTTTAACTTTATCGCCGATGTTGATGAATAGCGGTACACGGATCTCCGCGCCGGTTTCAACGGTGGCATTTTTCAAAGCACCGCTTGAGGTATCACCTTTAACAGCCGGCTCGGTGTAGGTAATTTCCAGCTCGGCCGAACCTGGGATAGAGCCCATGATGGGCTCGTCGCTTTCGAAAGCAACAATTACGTTCATGCCTTCTTTCAAAAATTTAACCGCCGGGCCAAATAACGCCTTTGGTACGTTATGCTGATCGTATGTGGTGTTGTCCATTACTACTAATGAATCACCTTCGTCATACAGGTATTGATAATCATTGGTTTCAACGCGGGCTATGTCAACCTCTTCATCGGTACGGAAACGGTATTCAACCAGTTTACCTGATTTAACGTTGCGCATACGAGCCTGGTAAAACGCGCGTAAGTTGCCCGGGGTACGGTGTAAAAACTCCTCAACCTGAACTAATTCGCCGTTGAAGCGAAGTACATTTCCATTTTTAACATCTGATGCCTTAGCCATAAAATAATATTGAGGCGCAAACTTAGTTACTTAAGCGCAAAGAAACAAGTAGTTATGTTGGTGAATGGTTGATTGGGTTGATTAGGTGAGTGGTTTCTTTGCTGGTGAGTGGTTGATAGAGTTGATTAGGTAATCGTTTACTCTTGGTAAAAGGGTATTAAATTTTCGACGAGCATTGAATATTTAACTATTCAACCATTCTCCACTCACGTAATCAACCATTCACTAAAAAGCTAAACCTTATAATCTACAATACTCAACCTGTGATTACAAAAACCATACTCATGTTCCTGATTGGAGCATACTATGGTAAGCCGGCCTTCGGCGAATTGTTGTACGAGGCTCAGGTACCAGTCAACGCCTTGAGTATCGAGGTTGGAGGTGGGCTCATCCAGCATAAGCATGGGAGTATCGGCGCAAAAAGCAAGGGCCAGCTTGAGACGCTGTTTCATGCCCGAGGAAAAGTATTTAATAAGCTTATTGGTGCTTTTAGGTAAATTGAGCAGATCGATCAGCTGGGACTTATCCACCCCCGGTTTAAAGCTTTTGAATTTGAAATGAAAATCAATCATCTCGCTCATGGTAAACTCTTCTATCAGCTCAAGATAGGGAGCAGCAAGACTTAAATGAGTAAAAACGGTATCTATTTCAACCGGCTTGCCTTCGTTAACAAATTCAATTTTACCTGTAGAAGGCGAAAGGCTCCCGTTTAAAACCTGCAGTAAGGTTGATTTCCCGGAGCCGTTGGGGCCGAGGATAGCATATGATTCGCCGGAAGTAAAGGTATAATCCACTCCCCTGAAAATCCAGTCGCGGTTAAAGCGGCGGCCGATATTTTGGAGGGTGATGGTCATAGAGCTTATAGTTTATGGTTCATAGTTCATAGCCGAAGAACCTGATTTGTAGCTTATGGTTGATGGTTCATAGTTCATGGCCGGAGAACCTGATTTGTAGCTTATGGTTGATGCAATACAGAATCAGACAAGCGTGCGGCTATGAACCATGAACTATAACCCATCAACCATTTAAGTATTCCCAAACCCTTTCATGATACCGCGTTGTGAGTTTTGGAGGAAGTTGATGATTTCATCGCGCTCCACACTTGGGGTAAACTCGGCCTCGATGATATCAAGCGCTTTGGTTACGTTATATTTTTTAAGGAATATGATCCGGTAGATCTCCTGGATTTCGGCTATTGTAGCAGCTGAAAATCCCCTGCGGCGTAAACCTACAGAGTTGATACCTACATATGACAGCGGCTCACGACCGGCCTTGGTAAACGGAGGGACGTCTTTACGTACCAATGAACCGCCCGAAATCATGCTATGCGCGCCAATTTCAACAAACTGATGCACTGCAGACGAGCCGCCGATGAAAGCGTAATCATAAACCGTAATGTGGCCGGCCAGCTGCACCGCGTTGGCAACAATAACATTATCGCCAATAACACAATCATGCGCTACGTGTACATAGGCCATCAGCAAGCAGTTGCTGCCAATGGTGGTGGTGTTTTTATCAAGCGCGGTACCGCGGTTAAGAGTAACACACTCACGTATAGTGGTGTTGTCGCCAATGGTTACGGTGCTTTGCTCACCTTTATATTTTAAATCCTGCGGTGGGGCGGATACTACCGCGCCGGGGAAGATCCGGCAATTTTTACCTATCCGGGCGCCATCCATAATTACGGAGTTGGAGCCTATCCAGGTACCTTCGCCAATTTCAACATCCTTATGGATGGTAACGAATGGTTCAATTACCACGTTATCGGCAATTTTGGCCTGTGGATGGATGTATGCTAATGGCTGGATCATGCTTCAGATTCTTTTACTTTTACAATTTGAGCCATCAGTTCGGCCTCAACAACAACACGGTCGCCCACCATGCCTATACCTTTCATGGTAGCTATGCCGCGGCGGATGGGAGCAATAAGGTCGCAAATATAAATAATAGTATCGCCGGGAACTACCTTGCTTTTAAAGCGGGCGTTCTCAATTTTCAGGAACAGGGTAAGGTAGTTTTGCGGATCGGGAACCGTGTTTAACACCAGGATGCCGCCGGTTTGCACCATACCCTCAATTTGTAATACACCGGGGAAGATTGGCGCGCCGGGGAAATGGCCTTTAAAAAACTCCTCGTTAATGGTTACGTTTTTACACCCTACAACGTGGCTTTTGGTAAGCTCCAGGATTTTATCAATCATCAGGAAAGGCTGACGGTGAGGCAGCATGCCCATAATTTCAACCGTATCAAAAACCGGCTTGGCGTTCAGGTCGTAAGTTTTTACCTGCTTACGGCTTTTTTCCTTTTTGATGAGCGCTTTGATCTTTTTAGCAAAGGCAACGTTAGCCGCATGGCCCGGTCTTGCGGCCATGATGTGCCCTTTAAGCGGCACGCCAACCAACGCCAAATCGCCTATCATATCCAACAGCTTGTGGCGTGCCGGCTCATTTTGATGGCGAAGTTCAATATTATTTAAAATGCCCTGCGGGGCAACATTGATATCCTTGCGGTTAAACAGCTTGGCCAGGTGATCAAGTTCTTCCTGGTCAACATCTTTATCAACAACCACGATGGCATTGTTCAAATCGCCACCTTTAATCAGGTCATGCTTTAGCAACATTTCCAGCTCGTGCAAAAAGCAGAAGGTACGGCACGAAGCAATTTCTTTTTTAAACTCGCCAATAGTTGAGATACTGGCATGCTGGCTGCCCAGCACCTGCGAGTTATAGTCGACCATACAGGTAAAACGGTAATCGTCCAAAGGCATGGCAACCATTTCAACCTTGCGCTCAGGTTCAGAGTAATGAATGTTATAGGGGATATGATAGTATTCGCGGTCGGCATCCTGTTCAACCAGCCCGATTTCGGTTATTACGTCAACAAACTGTATCGAGCTGCCATCCATAATGGGAGTTTCGGGGCCATCAAGGTCAATCAGCAGGTTATCAACTTCAAGCCCAACCAAAGCGGCCAGCACGTGCTCAACTGTATTTACTGTAGCGCCGTTCTGGCTTATAGATGTTCCGCGTGAGGTATCGCTTACGTTATCAACATCGGCATCAATAATTGGCGCACCGGGAATATCAACCCTCCTGAATTTATAACCGTGGTTTTCAGGGGCGGGATTAAAGGTCATTGTAACGCTTTGTCCGGTGTGCAAGCCTGTTCCTGATACCGAAACCGGCGCTTTAATAGTTCTTTGTTTAACGTTCATATTTAAATTTACCGGCTAAGGCTATTCGCTTGCCTTGCCTTTACGTAGTTCTTCAATCAATTTTTCAAGCTCGTAAACCTTACGGTCAAGCTCGGGCAGCTTGCGCAGCTTAGCGTGGGCACGAAGGTAATCTTTATATGGCATATATGGTGTACCGCCCCATACCTTACCTTCTTCGGTAATAGAGCTATTGATGCCTGTTTGCGCCGAAAACTGTGTTCCGTTAGCTATATTCAGGTGACCGGCAATTCCTACCTGCCCGCCAATTACAACCCTTTCGCCAATTTTGGTACTGCCCGAAATGCCCGATTGCGCTGCAATTACTGTATGCGCACCAATTTCCACATTATGAGCTATCTGGATCAGGTTGTCAATTTTCGCACCTTTATGCACTATGGTCGAACCCATGGTTGCCCTGTCGATAGTGGTATTTGAACCCACTTCAACATCGTCCTCCAATATTACGTTACCAATCTGTGCAATTTTGGTATAAGTGCCGTCGGGGTTGGGCGCAAAGCCAAAGCCATCGCTGCCAATAACTGCGCCCGAGTGTACTATTACATTGTTGCCGATAACGCAATCAAAGTAAACCGTAGCCCCTGCAAACAGCGTTACATTATTGCCAAGGGTTACATTATCGCCAATATTAACGTTGGGATAGATCTTACAATTATCGCCGATAGTTACATTTTGGCCGATATAGGCAAACGCGCCGATATAAGCCCCCGTGCCAACCTGCGCCGTAGGGTGAATAAAGCTTGGCTGTTCAATTCCTTTTTTATCAAGCCTGAAAGTGTTGTACTTGTCAAGCAGGACAGTGAACGCGCTGTAAGCGTTCTCAACCCTGATCAGGGTTGCCTTTACCGGCTCCGTTAACTGCTGATCATTATTAACAATAACAATGGAGGCATTAGTGGTATACAGAAACTGCTCATACTTAGGGTTGGCCAAAAAAGAAAGACTGCCGGCCCCGGCCTCCTCTATCTTGGCAAGCTGGCTAACAGTTGCCGAAGGATCGCCTTCTACAGTTCCGTTGAGCAGTAAACTTATGTCATGAGCGGTAAATTGCATCGGGCAAATTTAAATGTTAAAATTGAAGCAACAAATTATTAATGAGTTATGAACAATGTTTAAGAAGTCGTAAGTCTTTAATCATCAGCCGCAAGTCTTTTTTTCTCTGAATTTAACTTAAGACTTAAGTCTTTCGACTTGAGACTAATTCAACAACTCCTTATTATAACAAAGGATATACTTTTTCACCGTTTTGGCCAAAGCTACCAGGTTTGAGTTGTCGCTGGCGGCGGCAATATCTTTTACCTCGCCATTCTTCATTAATATACCGATGTTGCCATCGTTTTGGTTATAAGCATTATTGCGGATAGATGTGGTAAACACAAAGTAGGCCGCAGCATCTTCATAACTAACGCCATACTTTTCCATCGCCTTTTGGCGGAGGCTTTCAACAAAAGCTTCATCGGGGCATTCATTGGTAATATCAATCCTGAAAAGGTTACGCTGCACCAGGTTTTTGCAAAGATGAGAAAGTACCTGGTCGGGATGATATGCCCACACTTTTACCGATGCCATAATATCAGTATCATCCAAACAGGCAAACGTTTCCAGGTGATGGTCCTCGTTCATGAAAGCATCACGGCTAATGCGGTTCTTTAAAAAATGCAGCAGGGCTGGGGTGGCAAACAATTCCTTACCCTGCGAAATCAATTCACGGCCGCGCCTGAAGATCTTGGTTAATACCTCCTCGCCCGCTATTACTGTTTTATGCAGATAAACCTGCCAGTACATGAGGCGGCGGGCTATCAAAAATTTTTCTATCGAGTAAATACCTTTTTCGTCAACAACTACATGGTCATCTTTAACATTGAGCATTTTAATGATCCGTTCGGAGCTGATCACCCCTTCGGATACGCCGGTGAAGAAACTATCGCGGTTAAGGTAATCCAGCCTGTCCATATCAAGCTGGCTGGATACCAGCTGGTGAAGGAACTTACGCGGATAGGTATCATTAAAAATATTGATAGCCATGGTAAGCTTGCCCTCAAACCGGGCATTAAGCTTATTCATCAGCATTGATGAAATATCCTCGTGTGCTATCCCGTCGATAATGGTGTTTTCCAAAGCGTGCGAAAATGGCCCGTGACCAATATCATGCAATAATATGGCAATGGTAACCGCCTCCTCCTCTTCGGCAGAAATTTGATGGCCCTTGTTTCGGAGGGTTTCAAGCGCTGTATCCATCAGGTACATGGCGCCCAAAGCGTGATGAAAACGGGTGTGCAATGCTCCTGGGTATACCAGGTGGGTCATGCCCAGCTGTTTAATATAACGCAGCCGCTGAAAGTATGGATGGGATATAAGGTCAAAGATCAGTTCGGTAGGGATACTGATAAAACCATAAACCGGGTCGTTAATTATTTTCTTTTTATTCAATGCCGCTTCTAATAATTGCAAAAATGTAAAACAAAGGTAAAATAAGCGCGACAGGTTTGTTAAATTTTGTTAATACCTTTACTGAATAACAACAAAAGCATCTATTTGGGGTTTACAGTCTGAATCAGAATTCACAGAATTTGTCTGAACTCGAATTTCTTGAATTAAAGAATCACCAGAATTTAAGCCTGATATTTATACACCTGGCAGGCAAAATTCTATAAATTCATAAAATTCCCCCAAATTCGAGTTCAGACCTTTAATATACATACTATGCAAGACACCACCATTTTATGGGCCGATGACGAAATTGACCTGTTAAGACCACATATACTTTTCCTGGGCGAAAAGGGCTACAAAGTAACCACCGTTACCAATGGCTACGACGCTGTTGACTCTTTTAAGAACAATTATTTCGACCTGGTTTTCCTGGATGAGAACATGCCCGGCCTTACCGGCCTGGAAACATTGCAGCAGATCAAGAACATCAACAACGATGTGCCCATCGTACTGATCACCAAAAATGAAGAAGAATACCTGATGGAAGATGCCATCGGCTCAAAGATAGACGACTACCTGATTAAGCCGGTACACCCTAAGCAAATCCTGCTTACTATAAAAAAACTCACCGAAAATAAGCGCCTTGTTACCGAAAAAACCACCATGGCCTACCAGATGGATTTCCGGACACTGGGCATGACGCTTAACGAAAACCTGAGCCACCAGGAATGGGTTGATGTTTACAAGAAGCTGATTTACTGGGAGCTTGAGCTCGAAAAGCTGGAAGATGCCGGCATGCACGAGATCCTGACGCTGCAAAAAGCCGAAGCAAACATGCAGTTTTGCAAGTTTGTAGAGCGAAACTATTTGAACTGGATCAAAAACCCGGATTTGGCGCCAACTTCATCGCCCCAGTTATTTAAAAAGAAGGTATTTCCTAAGCTGGAAGGCAAAGGGCCCTTGTTTTTTATTTTGATAGATAATCTGCGTTACGATCAGTTTAAGATCATTAACCCTATTATTTCCGAATATTTCAGGCTGGAGGAAGAGGACACTTATTATAGTATCCTGCCAACGGCTACACAATATGCCCGTAACTCCATTTTTTCGGGCCTGATGCCTTTGGATATGGAACGCCGCTATCCATCTATGTGGCAAAACGATGAGGATGAAGGCGGCAAGAATTTATACGAGGCAGACTTTTTAGCAGATCACCTGAAGCGGGTATTACGTAAGGATTGTAAACACTCATACCATAAGATCCTGAATATTGACGAAGGCCGGGCTTTGAACGAGTCGGTAAATAACCTCATGAATAACGAGCTTAATGTAGTGGTGTATAACTTCGTGGATATGCTTTCGCACGCCCGTACAGATATGCAGATGATCCGCGAGCTGGCAAGTGATGATGCAGCTTACCGTTCACTAACCCTGTCGTGGTTTGAGCATTCGCCCTTGTATGACCTGTTGAAATACCTGGCTCAAAAACAGGTACGCGTTATCATTACTACCGATCATGGTACCATACGCGTAAAAAACCCGAGCAAAATTGTAGGCGACAGGAACACTAACACCAACCTGCGCTATAAACAAGGCAAAAACCTGAACTATAATGCCAAGGAGGTTTTCCACATCCGCAACCCGCATGATGCCATGCTGCCAAGGCTGCACATCAGCTCAAGTTTTGTTTTTGCCAAGGAAGACAGCTACTTCGTGTACCCGAACAACTACAACCACTTTGTGAATTTCTATAATGAAACTTTCCAGCATGGAGGGATCTCGTTGGAAGAAATGATAGTGCCGGTGGTTACTTACGGGCCAAAGTAGAGACCTCACCCACCCCTCTCCAAAGGAGAGGGAAAAAAAACTTTCTTAAAGTCTCCCCTTCAGGGGAGATTTAGAGGGGTTAAAACTCCAGCTCCAGCAACACCGGGCAATGATCGGAGTGCTTGGCCTCGGGCAATATAGCCGCGCGACGGATCTTATCTTCAAGCGGGGTACTGGCCATGGCATAATCGATGCGCCAGCCTAAGTTTTTACCGCGTGATCCGGCACGGAAGCTCCACCAGGTGTAGTTATGCGGTTCTTTGTTCAGGTGGCGGAAGGTATCTATAAATCCGCCTTCAATAAAGTTCTCCATCCATTCACGTTCCTCCGGCAAAAAGCCCGATGAGTTGGCGTTTGATTTTGGATTGTGAATATCAATAGGACGGTGACAAATGTTATAGTCGCCGCAAACCACCAGGTTAGGATGCTCCACTTTAAGCAGGGTAAGGTACTTGCCAAACTCATCTAAAAAGCGGTATTTAAAAACTTGCCGGTCATCGCCGCTTGAGCCTGATGGGAAATAAACGCTCATCACCGAAACCTCATCAAAGTCAACCCGGATACAGCGCCCCTCACGGTCAAAATCAGGAATGCCGCAGCCGTATTCAATATGGTTGGGCAATATTTTTGTGAAAATAGCCGTGCCGCTATAGCCTTTCTTTTCGGCCGGGAACCAGTAATGCTGATAACCCATCTGGTCAACCAAACCCAAATCGGTCAATACATCGGGTGTTGCTTTAATTTCCTGTAAACAAACAACATCAGCATCAGTAGCCTGCAGCCAGGCCAGCCAACCTTTGTTTATTGCCGAACGGATGCCGTTAACGTTATATGTAAGTATTTTCATGTGGGATTTCGGATGTTCGATTTCGGATTTAATTACTAAACTACAACAAAATTGTCATTCCATCTGCCGCGGGTTTTTAACCCGTGGTGTACCATGGTTTCAGCTTTCAGCTGAATTTGTGTAAGCCGAAAGCTTACATTGTGCCAGCCACGGGTTACGCTATCGCTAAACCCGCGGCAGTTTGGTTTATTTCTTCTCCGGAAAAAGAATGGCATCCAGCTGCTTACATTCTTTTTTGCTTAGCAACTCAACGGTCATAGGCACATCGACATTGGGGCGATCATTACCATCTTTTTTTACAGCAGCAATCCTATCTACCATATCAATACCTGTAACAACTTCGCCAAAAACAGTATAGTTTTGATCAAGATGAGGCGAACCGCCAACTGATTTATACCATTCTCGCTGAGATGCCGGGATCTTGCGGCCTTTAAGCCGGGTATTTTCCAGTGTATCCAGTTTGCCGTCGGTAAAGCGTTTGCCTTCCACAATATAAAACTGGCAGCCGCTTGATTCTTTTTTAGGGTTATCATCCCGTGCGGCTGCAAGCACCCCGCGTTTATGAAACAGGCTGTCGCGAAATTCCGCTGGGATGGTATAGCCCACTTCGCCATTGCCCAGCTCGGCGCCGGGTGTGGCTTTTACAGGGTCTTTTGAATCCGGATCGCCGCCCTGGATCATGAAATTCTGGATCACGCGGTGAAACAGTGTGCCATTATAAAAGCCCTTTTTGGTTAGCTTGATAAAGTTATCGCGGTGCAATGGCGTTTCATTATACAGGCGAAGGATACAATCGCCATATGCCGTATGGATCCGCACGTACTGATTTTTAGGCGGCCCGGCAAACGCGGCGGTAAGGGTTAGTAAAAGAATGCTTAGCGTAAAAAATTTCTTCATAGACCGTTGATTTTTTGATTTTTAATTCCCCTCTTGAGAGGGGGCGCGGTGGATCGGTGCCTGGCAGGGGTGTGTTTAACCAGCGTTCATTTCCGCTTTGAGAAACACTCCCCTACACCCCTCTCGAGAGGGGAATCGCACAAGCCTCCGCTTGCTATAGTCACTACTCAGCCCCCTCCATCTCTTCAAAGTAATTTACAATGAGCGATTTCATCATCATTTCCTGTTCAAGCAGGGTATAGTTCGGGATTACTTTTACGCGTTTCCAGTGTGGCCAGCCATCCTGGTCAAGGCCTTCAAGCTCGTAAAAGCCCATCATGCTCATTAAGCGGCAGGTTGCGATATGCATCAACTCTTCCTTTTGGCGTTTGCTAAACTTCCGCGGACCTTGCCCCAGCTCCTGTACCCCGATCAAAAAAAGCATCACCTTTATATCGGGCTTTTCGTTATCAAAATCCTCAGCTATCCGCTGCTGCAGCGCATCCCATTTTTTATTTATCTCGGCAGGTGTCATAATTGGCAAAGATAGATTAGTTCATGGTTCATAGTTGATGGTTCATAGTAAAAATCTGGCAAATGGCTTTTTCCTAACAAACGCCAAAGCCATGTTTGTTCATGGTTCATAGATGATAGTTCATAGTAAAATGTGCAATGTGGCCTTTTTCTATCAAACACTAAACCATGAACCATCATCTATGAACTATAAACACCACATTATTGTTACAATGTTGCATTAATATTCCCGTTTTAATACTTATTTTTGCCGTATTCCGTTAAAGGGATGTTGACTGTGAAAAAAAACCGCTTACATATTGTATTTGCGTGGTTGCTGCTTGTTTGCTTTGCGGCTGGGCAATATATGGTTTATTCGCACCAGCACGCGTTGATCAAAGGAATCACCAAACACAGCCATATGGCCGTTGGTCAGCAAACGGTTAAAGAAAAATGTTTGCTGTGCGATGCCATGCACCATACTGATGCTGTGGCCGTTAGCAACAGCTCATTTTTTATCCCTCTTGTAACTTCTGATCATGTTTTTAAAGCCGGCGATTACAATTTTGTAAGCCTTGCGCTTATCCTTGCCGCCGGCCGGGCCCCCCCGGTAACTGCTTAACGTTACCCTATTCTTTCTTCAAAACATAGCCGTTGATCATAACGGTATTTATTGATTTTCTTAATCTTTCATCATGAAATTAAAGCTTATAAGCTTCATTATATTGCTGTTGGTGCAGGTTTCCGCATTTGCAGATGTTATTATTGTTAAAGGCCGCGTGGTCGACGCGCAATCAAAACAAACCTTACCGGGTGCTGTGATCACGATCCCCGAATTAAAAATATCTGCCATAACCGATCCTAATGGCGAGTTTTCCTTTAAATCATTACCCAACAGGGGCAGGTTCCTGTTCTCGATAGAATATGTGGGTTATAAATCCCTTACCAAAATAGTAGATCTTTCGGCCGGCACTCCGCTGGTTTTTGAATTGCAGTCGAGCATTATCGAAACCCACGAAGTGGTTATTACCGGTACAGCGATCAGCGCTAATAATAAACAAAACAGCACATCAGTATCGGCTGTGGGGCGCGATGGCTTGTTAAGGCAGTCGACCAACCTTATCGACGCGCTTGCGCACCAGGTGCCGGGCATGTCGCAGATCACTACCGGTCCTTCTATTTCCAAACCGGTTATCCGTGGCTTAAGCTATAATCGTGTAGTTACTTTGAGCGACGGGGTTAAACAACAAGGCCAGCAATGGGGCGATGAACACGGTATCGAGATTGATCAATACAGCTCCGACAGAGTAGAGGTGCTTCGCGGGGCAGCTTCACTGCTATACGGATCGGACGCGCTTGGTGGTGTTATTAACCTGCTTGAACCACTTACGCCGCCCGACGGGCAGATCAAAGGTGAGTTTTTAACCAACTACTCTACCAACAACGGCCTAACCGGAACCTCACTGATGCTTACCGGTAACGAAAACGGACTGGTATGGCGTGCCCGCGGCAGCTACAAAAACGCCTACTCCTTTAAAACGCCTGACTACTATTTCCCTAACTCCGGTTTTAATGAAACCGACCTGAGCGGTATGATCGGTCTTAATAAATCATGGGGTTACTCGCACATCAACCTCAGCTACTTTAAAAACAATATCGGCTTTTACGACCCGGAGCCTGATAATGGCCTCAACTTTTTGCATGACGATGGCACACCATTTACGCAGGATGAATACAAAAGCCGTACGCTTGAATACCCTAAACAGGATATTCGCCATTATAAAATAAACTGGGATAACAACTTCATAACCGAAGGGGGTAACCTGAAAGTGAACCTCGGCTACCAGAAAAACCAGCGCCGCGAGCTCGACGGACCGGACCCTTCCCTGTTCTTTGATTTGAATACGTACTCGGGCGATGTAAAATATTATGTTACCGAAGCAAACGGGTGGCAACCTGTTTTTGGCGCGAGTTCGGACATTGGCCATAGTTTAAACAAAGGCTCGGAGTTTTTGATCCCGGCTTATGATACTTATGGTGTGGGCGCCTTTGCATATATCAAAAAAACCTGGGACAAGAACACCTTTAATGCCGGTATCAGGTATGACTATCGCAAAAACGAGGGCAAAGGCCTGGTTGAGGATGGCGAAACCAAATTTACCCCCTTTACCAACAAATTTTCGAACATAAGCGGAGCGTTGGGTTATACCCATGAGTTTAATGACAATTTGAATTTCAAAGCCAATGCCGGCTCGGCCTTCCGCGCACCAAACCCGGCCGAACTTGGCTCCAACGGTGTACATGAAGGTACTTTTCGCTATGAAATAGGCAATCCTAACCTGGCGCCCGAAAGAAGTTACCAGGTTGACGCTACCCTGCAATACGACGACAAAATTGTAAGTGCCAGTTTAGGGATCTATGAAAACTACATCCACAACTATATTTACGCGTCGCACAAACAGGGGGATGTGGCGGAAGCTCCGAATGAAAGCGGAAGCCTAAGCCAGTTTGATGTATACCGTTACAACCAGGTTAATGCTAACCTGTATGGTGTTGAAGGTAACTTTACCCTGCACCCGGTAAGCTTCATCCATTTTGAAAATACCTTTGGTTATACTTATGCCCGAAACAACACGCTCGACAGGCCGCTGGCGTTCATCCCTGCCGGTACGCTAAAAAACACATTGCGTTTTGAGCCAACTATTAAAGGTTTGAAACAATCATACATTTCGGTAGGTATTGACAACTTCTTTAACCAGTACCGTTATGATTCGGCTTTTGAAACCGGCACCAAAGGCTACACGCTGTTAAATGCCGGCCTGGGCACAACGGTTAACTTTGGCAAACAACCGGTTAAACTATATGTGTCGGGAAATAACCTGGCCAACATCAAGTACTACGACGCGCTTAGCCGTCTCAAGCCCGGCCGTATAAGTTCGGAAGATCCGGAATTTGGTATTTATAACATGGGGCGCAACATTACCTTCGGTATTTATTTGCCATTATCCATCAATTAATCATTAATGATGTTTCATATAAAAAGTCCTGCCATCCGGCGGGACTTTTTATTTTCCGTAAGAGCGATAAGATGCAAGAGGTTTTTTAAAGACTTGACGGCTAATTTATAATTTAGGGATTTTGAGTATTTTTGAGCAAATAAAAGGATGTCATGGTGAGTAAGCACCGGGGGGAGTCCCTGAAAAACCGTGATGGCGTATAAGATAGGCTTTAGCGATGATGTGCGGGGGCAGCGTTAGTGATAGGAGCGGATACCGGCCGTGTGGCTAATGCCTGTGCAGTATGAGCGGATAGCACGGGCCGCAGGCAACGCCCACATTACTATCGATCAAAAAATATATTTAATAATCAATAATTTACGATCACGTCATTATATAAAACAATCACACGCAAGCACAGCTGCTCTCTATGCGGTTGCCACGCTGCGCTCGCAAAATGACATAGTATAGAACAAAATTATAACAAGTGCAACTATCTGTAAATTCAACATCCCAATTACCGCAGGCTGCCGAAGCCATTCTGGCTAATTCGGCAGGGAATAAAATTTTTCTTTTTTATGGCGAAATGGGGGCGGGCAAAACAACGCTCATCAAAGCTTTATGCGAAGAACTTGGCGTAACAGAACAGGCAACCAGTCCGACGTTTTCAATTGTAAACGAATATACCGGGCGCGACAGCAGGATCTTTCATTTTGATTTCTATCGCCTTAAAAATCAAACAGAAGCATTGGATATGGGCTATGAGGAATATTTTTATAGCGATGCCTACTGCTTTATTGAGTGGCCCGAAAAAATTCCCGACCTGCTCCCGAACCGTTACACCAACATCCGGATCCGGGTTTTGGACAGTACCTCGCGCAGCATCAGCATGGAAAATATTTAGTTTTATCATACATCGTTTTTTCTTATCTTCAACAGCCTTAAAAAAAACACATCATGAGTTCAGGGATATATAGCGGGTTTTCGGACATTGCCAAGCAAGCAATGTTGCAGCCCCAGGAGTCGTTGCTGGAGGTAAAAAGTAAAAAGAACAAGCTATACATCGGCATTCCCAAGGAGGTTTCCTTCCAGGAAAACCGCGTGCCCTTAACCCCGCTGTCGGTAGCGCTGCTGGTTAATAACGGCCACGAGGTGATGCTGGAGAGTAATGCCGGGCAGGCCGCCAATTTTTCGGATAAGGATTACAGTGAACAGGGCGCCCAGATAGTATATGATACCAAAAAGGTTTACGAGGCTGATATCATTATCAAAATAGCCCCTCCTACCACTCATGAAATTGAGCTGATGAAACCCGGGCAGCTGCTGATTTCTACCCTGCAAATCGCTACGCTCAAGGCCGAAAGCATTCAGGCGCTGATGGCCAAAAAGATCACCGCGCTAAGTTTTGAGCATTTGCGCGATGAGGGCAATACCCTTACGGTGGTGAGGGCTATGAGCGAAATTGTGGGCGCTACTTCCATACTTATAGCAGCCGAATATTTAAGCAATGTTTTTGAAGGCAAAGGCCTGATGCTGGGCGGTATAACCGGCGTTCCGCCAACCGAAATTGTGATTCTTGGTGCCGGAACCGTGGGCGAATACGCGGCACGCACCGCCATATCATTGGGTGCCGAAGTTAAGGTGTTCGATCCGTCGATATACAAGCTCCGTCGCCTGCAAAATAATATTGGCAACCGCGTTTTTACATCGGTGGTGCAGCCTATTGTATTGGAAAAAGCCATCACCACCTGCGATGTGGCCATAGGGGCGCTCCGTGCCGAAGATGGCCGCAGCCCCTGTATTATTTCTGAAGCTACCGTTAGCCGCATGAAACGCGACTCGGTGATCATTGATGTAAGTATTGACCAGGGAGGCTGTTTTGAAACATCCGAAGTTACCAATCATACCCACCCCGTTTTTCGCAAATATGATGTAATTCATTATTGTGTGCCTAACATCGCATCGCGTGTAGCTCGTACAGCTACCTATGCGCTCACCAACATTTTTGCACCTATACTGCTTGATATCGGCGATATGGGCGGCATCAAAAACCTCATCTGGCAAAAATCCGGGGTACGTAACGCGGTTTATATTTACCAGGGCCAGCTTACCAATAAACACATTGGCGAGCGTTTCTCGATCCCCTGCAAAGACCTCGATTTGCTGATCGTATCGCACAGGTAAACTGATAATATGAATCACCGGTATTTGATCTTGCTGATATTTGTAGCGTGTACTTTGCGCGTTAATGCGCAGCACTATAAATATATCGACAGTACAAAAATTTATGGTATTGCCCGCTATAAACTACAGGTTAAAGCAAACCCGGATAAACAGCTGGTCGAAATAAAAAAATATATCCCCGAAATTATCTTAGACCTGCGGTATGCTACAACTAACAATTTTATGCACCGCCGTATGTACACAACGGCCAAAGCTTATGCAAGGCTCCCGGTTGTAAAAGCGCTTCAGCAGGTTGAAGCCGAATTAAAAATGCAGGGCCTTGGCCTTAAAATTTATGATGCCTATCGGCCCTATTCGGTTACCGTTAATTTTTATGAAATGGCCCCAGATACCAACTTTGTAGCCGATCCGCGCAAAGGCTCAAAACATAACCGTGGTTGCGCTATTGACCTTTCCCTTATCAACATTAAAACCGGCAAAGAACTGGATATGCCAACCGGCTTTGATAGCTTTAGCCGTAAGGCCGGGGCAAACTATATGGATTTACCGCCGCAGCAAATTGCAAACCGCGAATTATTAAAAACGATAATGGCCAAATATGGCTTCAGGGTGATCTCAACCGAATGGTGGCATTATGACTTTACGGGCTGGGAAAAATATGAGCTGCTGGATATTCCGGTACAGGCCCTCTAAATATTTTAAGCCCGCCCAAAACTCACAACTTTTATTTAAATCGCCCTACAAAAGGCATCAATATTGCTTAACCATTCACGAATAAGCATTAATCTACAAAAACAAAGGCATGAAATTTTTAAGCAAGGCATACTTTAAACAACTATGGAAGGTGCTGCTGGCATCGTTCACGGGCTTTTCAAAAGATAATGGCTTAAAATTAAGCGCCTCGCTGGCTTATTACACAGTTTTTTCAATTGCCCCTTTATTAATTATTGTAATATCGGTAGCCGGCCTGGTTTTTGGACAGGATGCCGCAACCGAGCGGTTGTACCCCGAAATTGTTCGTTACGTTGGCAAAACACCGGCGGCACAAATTCAGGATGCGTTAAAGCACCTTGCGCTATCCGGGAAATCGGGCATAGCGGTTGTTATTGGCGTGGTTACGCTTTTATTGGGCGCAAGCAGTATTTTTATCGAGATCCAGGATTCGCTTAATATAATCTGGAGGGTTAAAGCCAAGCCTAAAAGCGGCTGGATGCAATTGCTAAAAAACCGGTTTGTGTCCTTTTCGCTCATCATCAGCCTGGGCTTCCTGTTGTTGGCATCGCTTATTATCAACCTGGTTATAAGCGCCCTGAAGGATCAGATCCAGCATTTTTTTCCTGGTATCGATTCTTTTACGAAAGTATTTGTCCAGGCGTTAAACCTGGGCATTACCCTGGTGGTGATCACTACTTTGTTTGGCATCATATTCAAGTTTTTGCCCGATGTTAAAATCAAATGGCGCGATGTGCGCAGCGGCGCGGTATTTACAGCTATCCTGTTTATGATAGGTCAATACCTCATCAGCCTTTATATCCAATATACAGCGCAAGGGTCGGCATATGGCGCCGCGGGTTCTATTATTGTGATATTGGTTTGGATCTATTACACATCGGCCATATTGTACATTGGTGCCGAGTTTACCCAGGTATTTGCTGAAGCCAGCGGGAGCCATATCGAGCCCGCAGATTATGCCGTTCATGTTCAGCAAACCGAGGTTGAACACCGCGTAAAAACCCTTCCACCTCAAAACCCGCAGCTTGAAGGGCATTTGAAAAAGGATGAGGGAGAGAAAAAGGGATAGGAAAAATTACATATATCTACCGTCATGCCGAATTTATTTCGGCACCCCATAGGACAGGTGGCCGTTTTGCTTAGCACGGCCGCTTAGCGAGTGGGGTGCTGAAACAAGTTCAGCATGACCTTGATTTTTATTATGTCATGGGTAGCCTGTCGAAGTATGGTGGGCAGGGCTCTGCGCGCGATCCTTCGATTGGTGCCATGACATGTTGTAGAATCCAGACTTACGAAGTTTTCAAAACTTCGTAAGTCTTCCCCGGCTTTGTCTTTCGCTCCCTAACTCCCCGGATTTAATCGCTCAACACGATCTAAATTATTGTAAAAGAAAATGAAACGCGTACAAATCAAATCCCGCCAATCCAAAAAATCCGTTTAATCCCGGTTCAGTTTTGCTACGATCTCATCCGCCGTCAGTTTTTCCTGAACCCCGCTTGCCATGTCTTTAAATGTCAATAGTCCGGTTTGCATTTCATCGCCACCGATAACTACCACATAAGGGATGTTTTTATTGTTAGCGTACTCCATCTGCTTTTTAATTTTCGCGCCTGCGGGATAGAGTTCGGTGTTGATATTATGGCGACGGAGTCGCTGTAATAGAGGTAAACTATAAAATTCGCCATCTTTATCGAAATTGCATATAAGTACCTGGGTGGTTTGGTTGCTGTCGGCTGGGAAAAGATTGAGTTCTTCCATTACGTCGTAAATCCTGTCGGCTCCAAACGAGATTCCCGCACCGGTAAGGCCTTTTAAGCCAAACATGCCGGTGAGGTCGTCGTAGCGGCCACCACCGCCAATGCTGCCCATATTTACCTCGTTGGTTTTCACCTCGAAGATAGCGCCGGTATAATAGTTTAAACCGCGCGCAAGGGTAATGTCCAACTCAAGCTTTGCGGTTTGAAGCGGACAGCGTTCTATATAGCCAAAAACGGTTTCTATTTCGTCGCAGCCTTTTAAGCCGATCTCTGATTGCGCTAACGCGTCACGAAGACTTGCCAGCTTTTCGGTGTTGTTGCCTTCCAGCAGGATAACAGGTTTTAGCTTATCGATATCGGCATCGGTAAAGCCTTTTTCAAGCAGCTCTTTAATCACGCCATCGAGGCCGATCTTGTCCAGTTTGTCGATGGCTACAGTCAAATCAATGATGTTATCGGATTTGTCTATAACTTTCGCAATGCCTGATAGTATTTTTCTATTGTTGATTTTAATGCTGAAGTCTTTAAGGCCAAGCTTGGTTAAAGCTTCATCATAGATCATGATAAACTCTGCTTCGTTCAGTAGTGAATCAGAGCCTACTACATCGGCATCGCATTGGTAAAACTCACGGTAACGGCCGCGTTGGGGCCTGTCGGCACGCCAAACCGGCTGCACCTGGAAACGCTTGAACGGGAAGGTGATCTCGTTTTGGTGTTGAACTACGTAACGCGCGAAAGGCACGGTTAGGTCGTAACGAAGGGCTTTTTCGGAGATAGCAGGCGCAACAGAATTAGAATTGCGTTCAATAAGTTTTTGTTCGTCAACCTTGGCCAGATAGTCACCGCTGTTAAGTACTTTAAATATCAGCTTATCCCCTTCTTCGCCATATTTCCCCATTAAAGTTGATGAGTTTTCCATAGTCGGTGTTTCTATCTGCTGATAGCCATATTTGCGGAAAACGGATTTAATAGTATCGAAAATATAATTGCGTTTCACCATTTCGGAGGGTGAAAAATCGCGGGTGCCTTTGGGTACAGATGGTTTAATGGATGCCATGCGGCAAATGTACAAAAAAGAGGATTATGCGGGGTTGTGCGTTTGCTTTGCATGTCTGTTACTAAGCATGCGGGCCACAAGCCGGGAGGCTTGCGGCAGCGATTAAAAAAGAAAAGTGGTTTCGCCTGCGAAACCGCTTTTCTTTTCCCCTTTGCTAACGCTCGGCTCCAGCCGAGTGTTGACTATCAAACGGCCTCCGGCCGCCGAAGCTATGTTACACAAGCCGGCGGCCTGGAAATAATTGCCAACCGGCTGGAGCCGGGCGGCGGCGTAGTTTTTTACTTATGCGTATGAAAACTCAGGCTTGTTGCAAAGCCAATGGTAACATACCCATAGCTATCCTCAAAAAACTGGTTATAATCATCCTGTCCGCGGTAGCCTCCGCCAACCATAAGGGCAGCATCAGGCATAAATGGAAACTGGTAATAGTATTTCAGGCTTACGTTCAAACGTTTCTTGAAATCAAAAGTCGAGTAATTGTCGTACTTATCGGCAATGTAAGTGAAGTCGAACCGGATGCGCTGCCAGTTTTGGTATACTTTTTTGTTCTTATCAATAGGGTCGGTGTAGGCTTTGGCGAAATTATACATGCGGCTGCCATTGATGCGGATAAAGCCGTAATGATCTTTCAAGCCCTCGGACAGGCCAAGGTTAAACAACCCGGCGTGGACCTCTAAACCCAGGTTATCATAGCGATTGATGATCAGGTCTTTTTTATCGAAGCGTTTGCCGCTGTAATAAGTTAAAGTATAAAAGTTGGTGGTGAACTTGCCGCTATCGCGGTTAAAGCTGCCATCGGGATTAAGTGATGGTCCGCGTACCCCGTTTGAGTGGTGCGAGTAACCAAACGAAAAGAATTTTGGATTGTAGGTATCCTCATTCACCCTGAAATACACTGTACCGCCCGGCATAAAGCTTGGCGATTTTACCGGCGCGCCGTGTGAGGCCAGCAGGCGGATCTTCACCCGTGGGGTAAACACAAAAAAGAAACGCGACTTTGGCGTGCTGAATAAAACAAAGTTCGGCGCCAGATCAGCAGTGAGCTGCGTTTTTATTTTGTTAAAGTAATCGTTTCCCCCTTCTGATACCCGTAGGTTTTGCTCGTAAATGTGATCGAATGCCTGGTTGATCAGCCGCTTTTTCATCAGCGCGCTGTCGGCCAGTGTATCGGCCGGGGTAGCTGTGCGGGTATTCGCAACCGCTGTTAAATTGTCAACAGCAATAAAAAGGAGCAGTAAGCAAATTGCTTTTAATGTAAACGTTAAACTAAAACGCCGGGTTAAGCCAGATTTCCTGAACCCTGGCTTTATAAAATAAAAATTGATCAATGTAGTAAGTGTTAATTACCGATAATGCTTGGGTTGTAGCTGTTTATGATTAATCTCATGCGTCAGCATGGGGGTTAATCACAACGGCGCAATATTACTTATTATAAGTTTTTTTGCAATTGGGCATATGTCAGCATTAAGTAAATGTATCAGCAATCGGCATCTTGTGACATTAGCCGGAAATTATGAATGTTTGTCGGCTGTTTCTGCGACTGATTGGGGGTATGTGACAGGGAAATTGTTGTAAAAAAATATATGCTGGTAGAAAGCGTACGAATAAGAAATTTTTACACTAATTTTTTCAAATTAATCGAATTACACGAATTTTTCAATTGTATAAATTTGAGATTAGTGTAATTCGATTAATTGTGGTAAGTCGGCAAATAATTCGTGCGAAAATTTCTTACTGCGATTTGCAAATATTCAACCCGCGCGATTATGCAGAGTTTGTCTGCAGGCCTGCTACTCGTGACTTCGCAGACATTTTTTAAGCGCAGGCCCATTTTGCCCTTTGGGCAAAACAACACATATCAATCTGAAAATATGGTGGTGCTATTTTGTCAGTGCTTAGCATTGCTCAATCCGCTAATATGGAAAAACTAAAAAACGGATAAAAAATCGCTGAAATGTTCGCCGCCTCCTGTTCTGCATTTGAAACACCTTTGATTATTCCTTTAAGTTTTATTTGTTGATAATCAATTGTTTAACACTGTTCCGCCCTATTTTTTAGATGGCTGATTATCAATATGTTTCATAAAAAAGGCGTTTCGCTGTTTCACTCTCAAAAAATGAAACAGTACTGTTTTTAAAAAAAATAACGGCCGGTGGTTTTTAAATTTTTTGTGGGGAATCAAAAAATTGGGACACCTTATTTGTTACAATCAGGCACCCGCTCGATGTTATCCATCTACCATAAATTGTCCATTGTAACCAAGCTTTTACCTCGGTTTTCGCAGGCTTATACTTTATTTTTGCGATAATCGTTTTAGCATTAAAAAAAAGCCGATATATTTAGCCCAACCTAAAAAAATGTTCACTTAATTTGCAATTAAAACGTTTTATCAAAACAACGGTCTTAAAATAGCCTTTTATGCTTTTAAGCCCGCATTTTACCTTGCTCAGAACCAACAACAATGAAACCAACAGGAAACGCCTTAACCAACCAAAGCTATTTAAATGGCGGTTCCGATACTATAAAAAACAACTATAATTTATGAAAAAGATCATGCTTGGCCTGATGGCCATCCCGGCACTTTGTTTGTCGGCGTCGGCACAAACCAAGGGTTACACTCCCCTGTTCGATGGTAAAACCACCACCGGATGGCACACTTATCTTAAAAAAGACGTTACCGCCTGGAAAGTGGTTGACGGCACACTGCAGCTTGACCCCAAAGCCGAAGGCCAGGGCGATTTGGTTACCGACGGCGAATATGAAAATTATGAACTTGTTTTAGACTGGAATATCAGTAAAGAAGGAAACAGCGGCATTATTTTCGGCGTGCATGAAGATCCTCAATTTGGTGATACCTATTTAACCGGTATCGAAATGCAGGTGCTTGATAACAAAGATGCCAGCGATAACAAAAAAGCCAATCACCTTGCGGGTTCATTATATGATATGAAAGCCCCGTCAAAGGATGTGGCAAAACCTGCCGGCGAATGGAACAAAGTTAAACTGCGTAAAAAAGACGGTCAGCTTACTTTTTGGCTTAACGGAACCAAAATTGTTGATGTAAAAATTGGCAGCGAAGAATGGACGCAATTGTTAAATAACAGCAAGTTCAAAACCTGGAAAGGTTTTGCCGCCTATCCTAAGGGGCACATCGCTTTGCAGGACCACGGCCATTTAGTTAGCTTCCGCAACATCGGCATTAAAGAGCTTTAATATTTTTTATGAACAGGGTACGGATGTAGTGCCCTGTTCATATCTTTATACCATAACTTAAATTGTGTTAACATGCTCCAGGCATGTATAATTTCTCTTCGTATAAGAAAGAAGGATACTTTGATATAATATGAGCGATCTGCAAATTAAAAAATCATCAGCCACCTATGATGTGGTGATTGTTGGTTCGGGTGCCGGCGGGGGTATGGCCGGTTACGTTTTGGCCAACGCCGGGATAAAAGTTTTGATGCTTGAAGCCGGCGCTTACTTTGACCCTGCTAAAGATTCACAACAGTTAAAATGGCCGTGGGAATCGCCACGCCGCGGTGCCGGTACTACCCGTCCTTTCGGCGATTTTGACGCTGCCTATGGCGGCTGGCAAATTGATGGCGAGCCTTACACCACAAAAGATAAAACAGAATTTTTCTGGTTCCGCTCGCGGATGCTGGGCGGCCGTACCAATCACTGGGGCCGGATCTCATTAAGGATGGGCCCGCGTGATTTCCAGGCTAAAGACGGCCTTACCGACGACTGGCCAATCACCTATGACGATGTAAAACCATACTATGATAAGGTTGACCGTATGATAGGGGTTTACGGTACCAAAGAAGGTTTGGAGAATGAGCCGGATGGTATCTTCTTACCTCCGCCGAAACCAAGACTTAATGAGCTGTACATAGTAAAAGGTGCTCAAAAAGCCGGTGTTAAAATTATTCCGGGCCGCGGTTCGGTATTAACAGAAGCTTTGCCGGGCAATAAAGACCGTGGCGCTTGTTTCTTCTGCGGGCAATGCGGTCGTAGCTGTAAAGTTTACGGCGATTTCTCGGCATCCTCATGTTTGGTTATCCCGGCTATCAAAACCGGCAACTTAAAAGTGATCACCAACGCCATGGTGCGCGAGGTAATAACCAATGCCGAAGGTTTGGCTGTTGGTGTATCATATATTAATAAAGAAGATTTACAAGAATACCAGGTAAACGCCAAAACGGTTATCCTTGGTGCAAGTGCAGGCGAATCGGCCAGGATCCTGCTTAACTCAAAATCGGCCCAACATCCGGGCGGCTTAGCTAACAGCAGCGGTGTTGTAGGGCATTATCTGCATGACTCAACCGGCTCAAGCGCCGGTGGTTTCCTTCCACAGTTGATGGACCGCAAGCGTTACAATGAAGACGGCGTTGGCAGTGTTCACATCTACTCGCCATGGTGGTTAGATAACAAAAAACTGGATTTCCCTCGCGGGTACCACATCGAATATGGCGGCGGTTTACATATGCCTTCATACGGTTTCAGTGGAGGCATCCAAAACATGAATGGTGTAGTGCCGGGCCGCGATGGTAAAATGAAAGAAGCCGGTGGTTACGGTGCTTCGTTAAAAGACGACTACCGCCGTTTTTATGGTACCCAGTTTGGCATGGCCGGTCGTGGTACTGCTATTGCCCGTTATGATAACTATTGCGAAATTGATCCTAACGTAGTTGATAAATACGGGATCCCCGTATTGCGTTTCCACTATAAATGGGCTCCTGATGAAATTAAACAGGCCAAACACATGCAGGAAACCTTCCAGGAAATTATGCACAACATGGGTGGTGCAATATACGGTCCGCCGCAAGGCCCTGAAACCAACTACGGTTTGGAAGCTCCGGGTAAGATCATTCACGAAGTAGGTACTATCCGTATGGGTAACGATCCTAAAAAATCGGCCTTAAATAAATGGTGCCAGGCGCATGATTGTAAAAACCTGTTTGTGGTTGACGCTGCTCCATTTGTGCAGCAGGGCGATAAAAACGCGACATGGACAATCCTTGCGTTATCAATGCGTACTGCAGAATACATTATTCAGGAAAGAAAAAAATTAAACGTTTAACAAGCTAACATAACAATTTTATGAACAGACGTGACTCCCTTAAAGCCCTGGGCTTAGGAACACTTTCGGCAGGATTATTACTGGAGGCCTGTAAAACCGATACAAAAAAAGGTGCAGAAGAAACAACTACCGCAGCTGCCGGTGACGAAGGTGGTCGCCAGCCGTTTGAGGTTGAGCGGGATAAAAAACTGCATGCCGATAAATTTTTCACCGCTGCCGAAATGGCTACCATCACTGTACTGGCCGATATCATTATCCCAAAAGATGAAAAATCGGGCAGCGCATCTGATGCCAAGGTGCCGGATTTTATTGAGTTTATTGTAAAAGATATGCCCGATCATCAAACTCCCATGCGTGGTGGTTTACGCTGGCTCGATTTGCAATGCCTTAACCGTTTCGGTAAGCCATTTACAGATTGTACAAAAGATCAGCAGATCCAGCTAATTGATATGATCGCTTACCCTAAAAAAGCCAAACCAGAAATGGCACAAGGTGTGGCCTTTTTCAACCGCATGCGCGATCTTACCGCTTCGGGCTTTTTCACCAGCGAAATCGGCGTGAAAGATATTGGCTACGCAGGTAACCAACCCGGCAAATGGACAGGTGTACCTGATGATATCCTGAAGCACTACGGCATGGAAAATGTGAAAGCTTCGGCTTCGATGTAAGCCCCACCCAAACCCTCCCCGGATGGGGAGGGCTTAAAAAATGCTATTCTTGCGCTCGTTTGTAATCTACCGTGTGCCCACATCTTATTAGACCTTTTGATTAAACAAAAATACTTGTCATTTCGAACGAACCTTGGGCAGGGTTGTGCGCCGGTGGTGAGGAGAAATCTTCTACAAGCAGCCATTCCGCCTTGAAAGGCGTATAAGATTTCTCCTCGCGCCCTGTTTTTCCCTGCGCTTGCTCGTTCGAAATGACATTTTTCTCTAATAAAAAGATGTGGGTACACGGTAGGTTTGTAACGAGTGCTTAACTTGGGTTTGCGTTTTAAACGCAACTTGCGATACAAGGAGCTCAAGTTTTAAAGTCTCCCCTACCGGGGGAGATTTAGAGGGGGCTGATCTCCCACGCCCCCACCCCAAACGCAGGCAAATTAACCGCCAGCTTCCCTTCTTTTGCAACCGGCTTTACATCACTTATAATCTTAACCGGATTTCCATTAATGTCGATAACCGCTTCGGCCTCTTTATCCGACAGGTTTATTGCCACCAATATTGTTTGCTCTGCATCCTTCCTTATAAAGCTAAATAAATGCTCATTATCGTTGCCGATGGTTTTATAGCTGCCATCGATAAAAGCCGGGTTTGCTTTGCGGGTAGCAATCATCCGTTTATAGTAATTCCATAATGAGTTTGGATCCTGTTTTTCTTCTTCGAGGGAGATACCGTCATTAGGCTTATCGTTATTGAATTGATCTTTCCACGGGCCTTTTTGCTTATACCATAGCGCCATGCCTTTGCCTGTATCGCTTTTGTACCATTCAAAAGCTTCCCTGTCGGGAATTTCATTGGCATCGGTAGCACCAAAATTTGCCGTAGTGCCGGTCATGCCCAACTCCTGCCCATAGTAAATGGAGGGGATGCCGCCCATCAGCAGGTTAAAAGCGCAGCCAACTTTCATTTTTGCCAAATTACCCTTTACTGCATAGCTAAAGCGGGGCACATCATGATTTTCAATAAAAACCACCTGTTGCTTGCCGGGAGGCAGCATGGCCAGTGTTGAATCGGCATTGGCTAAAAGCAGCTTTTTATCAAACGACCGGATAGCAAAGCACAATCTCAGCCCAAATACCCGGTCAACACCGCCGTGTTCCAAATATTCGGTGCCAAGGCTAAACCAATTGGCTTGTTCGGCTACAATCTTAATTTGAGGGTTAATGGCGCGAAGTTTGGTTAATAATGGGTTCCAGAAAGTATCAAATAAATGTGGAAGACGGCCTTTATTATCCAGGTCGTCCATCATATGGTCAAGCCGGAAACCATCTACCCCATCGTCAAATTTACCATCGCCGTTGGGGTCTATCCAGTAGCTAAACAATTTTAGATTATAAGCTTTTGAGGCCTCGCTGTTAAGGTTTGCGGTAGTTATTTTGCGGGATACGCTGTCGTAGCCTGTCAGCCCGGTGAGGTTATATACTATGGTTGAAGGCTTTTTGTTGTACTTGTCATCCCATAAAATATAATCACTGTACGGCGATTTGGGGTTCCCGAAAGCCTCCTTCCACCAGCGGGAATCTTCGGTTACATACTGGGTTTCCATATCCATATAAAATTTCATTCCCCGGCGGTGGAGATCTTTAATCAGTTTGAGGTAGTCGGTCAGGGAGCCATACTTTGGGTCGATCTTTTCAAAATCAATGGCAAAGTAATTATGATAAAAAGCAGATTGGTAAAGCGGGGTAAGCAGTATGGATGTTACGCCAAGTTCCTGCAAATAATCAAGTTTTTGGCAGATGCCATTCAGGTCGCCGTGATAATCGCCATTGCTATCGTAAAAACTTCGCTGAAATACATGGTAAATAATTTCGTTGTTACCCGGCATCCCCGTTTGGGCATTAACGCCCGGGGGAATTAAGCCAAACAATAAACAGCCCAGGATAAAAAGCTTATTTAGTTTCATGGTTTTTATAATTGGAGTTTAAAGTAACGCAAAGGGTTGACTATTAACAATAACTACAGGTGTGAAAAACTGGTGTATTTTATCCGGAAGCCCTTCAAAAATATTGCTAAAAGCGATAAAAATCCCCTTCAGGGATAATATAGGCCACTTTTTGGACAATTTGCTAAAGTTTTAGAATCATGGCTTAACCTATTTTTGTTGCATTCAGCACTGTTAATATGGCAAGCTATAGTGATTGCTATTATTTGCTCAACTGGTTTAACTGCGTATGAAAAGCGTTTAACATATCCCCCAATTATGGCTATAATATGCAAGGCGGCTATTGCCAATGGAAAGGGTGGTTTTTCGATACAGGATATTGTGGTGAACGAACCGAAAGATGATGAAGTGCTGGTTAAAATAAAAGCAGCGGGACTTTGCCATACCGATCATGACTCGTTAAGCTGGGGAAAGCAGCTCATTATAGGGCATGAAGGTGCCGGTATTGTGGTTTCGGTTGGGAAAAATATTAGCAATGTATTACCCGGGGATAAGGTGATCTTAAACTGGGCCATGCATTGCGGCAAATGCTTTCAGTGCCTGGAGGGTAACCTGCATTTGTGTGAAGTAGCCTCGCCGGTTGCAGCCGGCGGCAATGGCTACACTGCGGGCCATGCCGGTCTCGACGGAACAACGCTTAATGGCGATCCCATTTTAAGGTCGTTTAATATTGGTACCATAGCCGGATATACTTTGGTAAAAGAGTCGGCAGTGGTGAAAAACACATCGGAAACCATGTCATTCCCTGCGGCAAGTATCATCAGTTGCGGCGTAATGACGGGTTATGGATCTGTGGTAAATGCGGCTAAACTAAAAGCAGGTTCATCGGCAGTAGTAGTGGGCACCGGTGGTGTGGGCCTTAATGTGGTACAGGGTGCAAAGGTTGCCGGCGCAGAAAAGATCATCGCCATTGATATTAATCCCCATCGCCTTGAAATGGCTGTTAAGTTTGGTGCAACCCACACCATTCTGGCTGCCAAAGATGATGCCGGCTTGCTTAAAGCCGCCGAAGAAGTAAAAAAACTTACGAGTGGGCGCGGGGCAGATTACGCTTTTGAATGCACCGCCATTCCCGAATTAGGAGCAGCCCCCTTAGCTATGGTGCGCAATGCCGGTACGGCCATACAGGTAAGCGGTATTGAACAGGATATCACCATTGATATGCGCCTTTTTGAATGGGATAAAATTTATCTGAATCCGCTGTATGGTAAATGCCGCCCGCAGACAGATTTCCCCGACATAGTACAATTGTATGCCGGCGGACATTTATTACTTGAAGAAATGATTACACGTACATATTCTATAAATGAACTTGATAAAGCTTTTGACGACATGCTGAAAGGCAGGAATGCCAAAGGGGTTATCGTGTTCGACTAAAAAAGCTCATGCCATTTAAAACAACAGAAATTTCCAATCCGCAATATGAAAGTAATCAGCTACGGTTTATAACTGTAAAAACGCCCAATTTAAAGGGCCGGGGAGATATTTGCGTATACGTTCCGCCCGGAGCCAATAAAAACGAGGTTTTGCCTATTGTAATATTGCTGCACGGGGTATATGGCAGCGCCTGGAGCTGGGCCATGAGTGGGGGCGTTCATTTAAAAACCAATGAGCTGATTGAAAAAGGCGAATTGCCAAGAATGATATTAGCCATGCCGTCAGATGGGCTTTGGGGCGATGGCTCAGGTTATTTGCCACATAGTGGCTTCAATTTTGAGCAGTGGATAGCCGAGGATGTGCCTACGGCTGTAATGGAAAATATTCCGGGTGCAAAGCAAAACTCACCGCTGTTTATCGCCGGCCTCTCTATGGGAGGTTTTGGTGCTTTAAGGATCGGCGCAAAATATGGGCATAAATTTAAAGCCATTGCCGGGTTATCATCTATAACAAGCTTGCCGCAGATCAAACTTTTTGCCGGCGAGCCTTTGAAAACCTATGCCCAGGACATTGTAGCCGATGAAGATGTGTTTGCAACATTTAAAAAATACAGGGCCCAGCTGCCGCCTGTTCGGTTTGATTGCGGTATAAATGATTTGCTGATTAACTACAATCGTGACCTGCATAAAAAGCTGGATAAGGAGAAGATTCCTCATGTTTATGAAGAAAACCAGGGCGGGCACGAGTGGTCGTACTGGGCAAAACATATTATTTCGACCCTTAAATTTTTTGCCGGTAAGCTGTAGATATGGCAGTTTATATAAACGAACGACCGGCTTGTAATGTGCGAATATCATTATTTTGTCAGTTTTAATTAGGCAGACATACCATTATTGCCCTTAGTAACGTTTATCTACTTTGTAGGTTAACGCCTGCAAATAGTGATAAGGTTTAGGTTTAAAGCCCCCAAGCAGCGAGTGCAAGGGGGCTTTTATTTTACCGGCAGGTTTTCTGCACAACAAAATCTGATCTTTTCACCTATTTTAGTTTTTTGTTTGATATCATAAATGGGCGATCTGAAGAAAGAGTTACATCAACTATGTATTAATCACGTGCGTAAAATCATGGAAGCCACAGAGCTTGCCATAGCCGATGCGCAAAAGGCATCAACCGATGATACCAAGAGCAGCGCGGGCGATAAATATGAAACCGGGCGCGAAATGATGCAGCAGGAAACTAACCGCAATATGGCGCAGCTAAATGAAGCTAACAAGTTGCTGGTGGTACTAAACCGCGTCAGCACCACCGGGGCCTCGATGCATTCTGAGCCAGGGAGTGTGATAGTTACCAATAATGGTAATTTTTACCTGGCTATAAGTGCCGGTATTTTAACACTTAACAGTAAAACATATTTCGCGGTGTCGCCCGCATCGCCGATAGGCAATTTGCTTAGCGGTAAAAAAGCCGGGGATGAGTTTACGCTGAATAACAAACGCTACCAGATTGAATCGGTAGTTTAGGGTTTTGCGGTTAATTTTGTTTTCGGGAAAATAACTTTGGTTACAGTAATATTTAAAAAATACCGGCTTACCATTTTTTTCATATTTATTTTTCAAAAACGCTATATTTTCAAAACAAAATGAATTAGCCTTTGTATTAATAGGTTGGCTGCCACTATTTATTTTCTCAAAACTGAAAAAAAAGTAAATTTTTTTAAAATAAAAGTACTCATTCACATAAACATGCAGTAATCATCAAATATCTATTACTATATTTGATGTTAACAAAACGTGGGTAATTAACAAAGCATGCCCATTAAAAACTAAATATTAATGAACATATTCGTAGGAAGTCTTCCTTTTTCTTTAGGGGAAGCCGATTTAAAGCAGCTTTTCGAAGCTTATGGTGAAGTTAACTCCGTAAAAATTATTATTGACAGGGAATCAGGAAGAAGCAAAGGGTTCGGATTCATTGAAATGGCAGATGATGAGGCAGCACAACAAGCTATAAGCGGCCTAAACGGTTCTGAAGTTAAAGGAAGATCAATTGCAGTAAGCCAGGCAGAAGAGAAAAAACCAGGCGGCGACCGCAGAAGCAGTGGCGGTGGCTACGGTGGCGGTAACCGTGGCGGCGGTGGTTACGGTGGCGGCAACCGCGGTGGCGGTGGCGGCTATTCAAGAGATAACCGTGGCGGCGGCAAAAGCTGGTAAAAATATAACCTAAAGTAAAATACCGGGCTTTTAGGTCGGTATTTTACTTTAAGTATTGCATCTATAATCTACCTTCAGGAAAACAACTTATTTAGGGATTTTTTTGCCTACGCAAACTTCTATGCCCTATAATTACTCCGAACAGGTTCTTTTATGATTGCATTTTTTGTGGTAGCCTTACCTCAAATACAGTCCCTTGGCCAGGTTTTGAATAGATATTGATTGACCCTTTAAGGGTTTCGATCAGATGTTTTACTAATGCCAGCCCAAAGCCAAATCCGGCTTCGCCGGTTGTTCCTGTTGTTGAACCTGCATTGCCTTTCAGTATTTTTTCGATACTTTTTTCATCTATACCAACACCGCTGTCCTTCACCTGGATTTGCAGTATATGGGTATGGTCGTTCAGTTCGAGGCTCAGGTTTGCATTAACATAACCGCCGGCCGGAGTAAATTTTATGGCGTTTGAGATGAGATTCCCGGTTATTTGTAACAGTTTATTCCGGGCAAAGGGAATCCGCTCCGATTCGGATGAGGTCGTAACCGTAAGCAAAATGTTTTTATTGCGGGCTTGCGGAATAAAAAGCCGTTCAATTTTATCTTTAAATACCAGCAGGTTAAATTCCGCCCCATGGGATATGGGTTTATGATCGTTTTTATCAGCACTCAGGATCTCATCTGCAAGCTCCAGTATCGACCGCCCGCTTTTATGGATCAGGTTGGTAAACTCCAGCACCTCTTCTATCTGGTTTGACTCTCCCTGTTCGCTGATCAGCTGGGCGAGGCCGATGATCCCGCTTAACGGACCGCGGATATCATGAGCTACTTTTTTTTGAATTTCGCCGGCTTCAGCAAGTTTACTTTTTAGTTTGTTAATTACTTTCAGGTCTTTTAACCTGTTTAGTATTTCATTGGCAATGATCTTTAAAAGTTCAACCTTTTCGGGTGTGAGTTCCTTAACATTTTTATCAAGCACACATAAGGCCCCGATATTATGATCGTCGCCCACCTTTAGCGGTATGCCATAATAATATCTTAATCTGGGCCCGTCGGTTACATAAAATTTATCCCGGAAACGTTCGTCATTCCGCAAGTCTTCAACCTCAAAATACTCTCCGTCTATAATAGTATACTGACAAACCGAATCCTCACGAGGCATTTGTTCAATTTCTAAGCCATGACCACTGATACTCCATTGTGTATAGGAGTCGATAAGGTTAACCAGCGAAACCTCCGTGCCGGTAACTTTGGCTGCCAGCTTGGCCAGGTCCTTAAAACTGTCTTTGTGTTCGGTATAATCAAGATCAAATTCCGAAAGGCTTAAAAGTCTTTCCATTTCATTGTCAGGGATTGGCGGAACAGGCATATTAAATATATATTGGTAATTGTTATATACGTGCTTTTACCCACATAAGATTCAGTGGATAATAAACAGGTGTGCATTAAATTTTAGGTAATTGTGTATGCATTATCATAAATTTATGCCGGTTAATCACATTAGCCCCCGCAACTAAAACTATATTATCAACGTATTTGTTTTAATTGCACATCTGCGTTAATTAACATAAAATTTGAACCCTATGAAAAAACTGCTCTTATTAACATTATTTATCGGCTTAACCACTATAACTTTTGCGCAGCGCAAAGTAGTTTGCTGCAGTAATCCATCGGCAACACAGCAGTTTGCCATGCTGGCCTCCAATACCCGGTTCAAAATGTCGCACAAAAATCCTTTGCCAATCCGCTTTCAAAGCAGTATAGGCGAGGCCATCACCTACAAAACGCCGGATGGTAAACAGGCATCAGCATTTTTAATGAAAGCTAAAAAGCCTACTAATAATTATTTATTGGTGATACACGAATGGTGGGGCCTTAATGACTATGTAAAAAAAGAATCGGAAAAGCTATATAATGACCTGGGTAACGTCAACATCATTGACCTCGACCTATACGACGGCAAGGTAGCTGCCACACGCGAAGACGCGGGGAAATTTATGCAGGCGGTAAATGACGACAGGGCCCGTGCTATTGTAAACGGAGCCATAGCATATGCCGGCCCCAAAGCACATATCGCAACTATTGGCTGGTGCTTTGGCGGCGGGTGGAGTTTGCAAACCAGCTTACTTGCGGGTAAAAAGGCGGTAGCTTGCGTAATGTATTATGGCATGCCCGAGCAGGATGTGAATAAACTAAAAACCTTAAACGCCGATGTGCTGGGGAACTTCGCCAATAAAGATCAGTGGATTAACCCTAAGGTTGTAGCTAAATTTGATGCTGATATGAAAGCCGCCGGAAAAAAGGTTTACCTGCACCAGTACGATGCCGACCATGGTTTTGCAAACCCGAGCAATCCTATTTATAACAGCGATGCTACGAAGGACGCCTATGCAAATACGCTGGTGTTTTTAAAAGCAAGATTGAAGTAAACAAAATTAACCGTGTAGTGTTGTATGGGGCAAGCTTTAGCATGCCCCGTTTTTTTGTAACATTGCATAAAATTTATCTATTTGACACGCTCTGCTAAAAAGGTTGTTTCGTATCTTCTTAAGGCCGGTATATTGATAATTGCAGGGTGGTTTATTTACCGGCAGTTCAACAAAAAAAATAACGACCTAAAGCAGTTTGAACATTTCGCATCGCAAATAAGTACTACCCATGTTGTTATTGTTATGGGGCTGGTAGTTATGTTGATGTTTTTGAACTGGTTCCTGGAAGCGCTTAAATGGCGCTACGTAACCAAAACATTGATCAATATTTCTTTATGGGAAGCTGTTGAGGCGGTTTTTTGTGGCCTTACCTGGGCAGTAACCACACCAAACCGGCTGGGCGAATATGGCGGACGTGTGATGTTTTTGCCGCCCCGCAAACGTATTCCGGGTATTTTTGCCATGGGTGTAGGTTCATTTAGCCAGGGTTCGGTAACCAATGTTTTGGGCGTAATAGCCATGACCTGGTTCGTAGTCAATTTCATTCATGCTAATTTATTGCTGGCCTGGGGGGTAGTTGCTATCGGCGTTATAATTGTAGCTATGCAGCTGATATTTTATTTTCATATCAAGTGGGCGGTTACTTTGCTTGACAGGGTTCCGTTCATTAAAAAATATCATCGCTTTTTTGAAGTAATGGGCCGGTATCACACCCACGAGCTTATCAACATCATGGGTTTTAGCATTGCGCGGTATATCACGTTTTCAATGCAGTATTTCCTGGTTTTTCAGTTGTTGATGCCGCATATGGTTGTTGTACCGATGATGCTGATGCTGATGCTGTTTTTCGTGGTATCATCAGCCATCCCATCGCTTGATCTTTTTGATATTGGTGTACGCGGCTTCACTGCTTCGCACCTGTTTGTGTATGTAACCGATCAAAATATCGCCGTAATAGCCGGTGTATCGTCAATATGGCTTATTAATTTATTTATTCCTGCTATTTTAGGATCGTTTTTTGTTTTAAAACTCAAATTCTTTTGACCGCGCTGATTAGTATTATTTCATTATTTTCTATGGGCCTTTATGTGCTGTTGCTGATCTATCTCCGGATAGGCTGGGCAAAGGTCACCATCGCCCCGGTTATTGGCCAAACATTTAGCACCAAAGTTACCGTGCTTATTGCGGCCCGTAACGAGGAAGAGAAGATTCACCTTACCATTGAAGATATTTTGGCCCAGGATTATCCCAAACACCTGGTGGAGGTCATCATTGTTGACGATCATTCAACAGATAATACCGCGGCCATCATCAGCAGTTATGCGGCACAGGGCGTAAAGTTGTTGCAGCTTAGGCTTGGCGAAACACTTAACTCCTATAAAAAGAAAGCGATAGCCGAAGCCATTAAACTTTCAACAGGCGATTTAATGGTAGCAACGGATGCTGATTGCCGTATGGGCAATCAATGGCTGCGTACTATAGTTGGCTTTTATGAGCAGCATGACCTGGTTATGATTTCTTCGCCGGTAACTTATTTCCAGGAGCAATCGGTGTTTGAGCGCATGCAAACGCTTGATTTTTCATCGCTTATTGGCATGGGGGGCGCGTTTTTAGGTCATGGTTTTGCCGCCACCTGCAACGGGGCAAATTTTGCTTATCGTAAAGATGTATTTTATGAAGTTGGCGGTTTTACCGGCATTGATGACCTGGCCTCGGGTGATGATGAACTTTTATTGCACAAGGTTGGAGAACGTTATCCCGGCAGGATAGCCTTTTTAAAACGGCGCGAGGCAATTGTATATACCCACGCAAAGCCTAATTTAAAAGAGTTTATGCAGCAAAGGCGCCGCTGGGCATCAAAATCAACCAAGTATAAAAATAAAAAAATGGTTGCCTTTGCGCTTAGTATCTGGCTGTGTAATTTTATGCTATTGTTAACCGCCGTACTGGGTGTTTTCGATAGCTGTTTCCTGAAATTGTTTCTGCTTACTATCGGAATTAAATATGCGATAGACTTGTTATACATGACACCGATCATGAACTTCTTAAAACGGCGTGAACTACTTTGGTATGTAAGTTTCGTTTTGCCGCTTAATATCCTTTATTTCGTTATTATCGGCTTTTTAGGAAAAAATAAGAAGTATGCCTGGAAAGGCAGGATCGTTAAATAAGCCGAATTTAAGCTCAAAGCTCAAGGCTGAAAGCATAAAGCTTTATTTAAGCTTAAAGCCCAAAGCTATATCAAAAGCCGGAGGCCGTTTGATTCAGCTGAAGACGGTTTAACGCTTTTAGCTTTCAGCCTTGAGCTTTTAGCTCCAAATCGCTTTCGGCTAATCTAAATGTAAAGAAACCCTTCCTTATTGCTAATTGCACCTATTTAAGCGATATTTAGCCAATACACATCAACTATTAACACCTTGGCCGAAATTACACCAGCAAAACGCACCTGGCTTGTTTTTAAGCGTAATAAAATTGCCGTAGGCGGGCTTGCATTTATCCTGCTCATGCTGCTTGTTGCGATACTGGGTTACCTCATTATGCCCGATGATACGCCCCTGGCCAATAATATGATCATACAGCTTAGTATAAAAAAGCCGGGTTCAACTTATATGATATTAAAGCTCAGGAAAGCGGAGGCTGTTGATACCGTAAATTTGTTCAGCAGGATGCTGTATGGGCAGCCGTCGTTTTATAAAGAAGTTCCCGTTACCGGGTATCATTTCGTTAAAGATTCTATTTACGTTAACGGATATATTGGCGATGAAGATAAGCCCGAGAAAAAAGCCTACAATATTTTTGAGGTAATGACCGGGCAAAAGCCGGTTTATAAAAACGGGAAGGTTATTTTTAATTATAACAGCCAAACAATTGCCCTGCCTGCAATCCCGGCTGTTTATCAAAAGTTTGAGGCCCGCTTACGGGAGGAGAATATCGGGGCTAAAACCTTTTTACTTGGTACTGATGGTTATGGCCGGGATATGCTAAGCCGCCTGTTGCTGGGCACACGGATCTCGCTCGCTGTTGGTTTAATGTCAGTTATCATCAGTATGCTGCTGGGCGTAACTGTAGGTGCTGTAGCGGGTTATTTTGGAGGATGGGTTGACTCGTCATTAAGCTGGCTGATGAATATTTTATGGGCGCTGCCTGCCCTGTTACTGGTGATCGCTATATCATTTGCGCTGGGTAAAGGATTATGGCAAATATTTATAGCCGTTGGCCTTTCCATGTGGGTTGAAGTGGCGCGCCTGGTGCGCGGCCAGGTAATGGGCCTTAAACAGGTGGAGTACATTGAGGCCGCAAGGGCATTGGGTTTTAGCAACAAGCGCATTATAGCTAAACATATTTTACCCAACATAACCGGGCCAATACTGGTTTTGGCCTCCTCAAATTTTGCCTCGGCTATACTTTTAGAGGCGGGGCTTAGCTTTTTGGGTTTTGGCGCACAACCGCCTATGCCAACCTGGGGCGGCATGATCAAGGAGCATTATGGATATATTGTTATGGACTCAGCTTTTTTGGCGATCATTCCGGGTATGGCCATTATGCTACTGGTTTATGCTTTTAACCTGGTAACCGTTGGCTTGCGCGATGCCTTTGATATAAAATCACAAAGTACTCGTATTTAAAAATTATTTCTTCTATTTTAGTCAGCGTACTTATATCAATATGCTGAATGTAGACGACGGTTCCGGCGAAGACGAATTGATCAGGCTTTTGCTCAAACGGCAGTCGGAATTAAATTCTTTATTGGAAATAACGCGGGCCATAAACAAAAACACCGCTACTCCTATCCTCATTCAAATGCTGGAAGTCATCCTGCAAAACTATTTGCAGGTAGGTAAGCTCAGGTTTTTGATTGAAAAAGATGATAAATTTGCCTGTATAGCCAAGTATGGCGGCGAGGTTGAATCCTCGGTAGTGCTGGCCCGTGCGTGTAAAAAGCTAAGTAAAGTTAAAGCGCCTATAGCTATTGCCGGGCACCGCGACCCCCTTCTTAAAAAATACAATTACTTTATCCCGGTATATCACAAAAGCAAGGCACTTGCCTACGCCCTTATCGGCGATTTTAATACCTCGGGCGAGATGCTTAATAATGATCTCAATTTCATCCAAACGCTGATGAACGTGATCATTGTGGCACTTGAAAATAAAAAACTTTTCCGCGAACGGCTGCAATCAGAACGTTTTTTGCGCGAGATGGAGCTTGCAGTGGAAGTGCAGAATATGCTGATCCCCATGCGTGAACATAAAGACGATAGTGTGGAGATTGGGGCTAAGTATCTTCCGCATCAAAACATCGGCGGTGATTATTTTGATTTTATCCGCCTTAATGAGCATGAGTTTTTATGGTGCATTGCCGATGTATCGGGTAAGGGTATTTCGGCTGCTTTGCTGATGGCCAATTTCCAGGCCAGCCTGCATGCCTGGGCGGCAGTTGAGGGTGATTTGACCAATATTATTGACCGGCTAAATAAAATTGTACTCAGCAATACCAAAGGCGAACGGTTTATCACCCTGTTCCTTGCACGATATAATCAAAAAAAGCGGCGGCTTAATTATATTAATGCAGGGCACAACCCAACCATACTATATTCAGAAGGCGGGGCCATTCCGCTTAAACTGGGTACCACCATGATTGGGGTTTTTGAAGATCTGCCTTTTTTAAACGAGGGCGAAGTTGATGTGGAGCCCGGCAGCCTGATCTTTAACTATACAGATGGGCTCATGGATTTTGAATCGCCCAGCACCAAAATATGGAACGAGGATAAATTACTTGATTTTGTGCTTGCGCATGGCGAGCTATCGCCCGATAATTTTAACCAGGCGCTGTTGGATTATTTAAGCAACGTTCATAAAAGCAAGCCTATTGATGATATTACCCTGCTTACGCTAAAAATTTTTTAAGCAAAGGATGCGTTAACCACATGTTGAAAAACTCATCATACTAATTGTTTTACTAACACGTTTACAACCTTTATTATATTTGCCGGATGTTATCAGCCAGGTACCAGTACGAATTTTTGGAAGCAGGATGCGATGAAGCGGGACGGGGATGTTTGGCCGGGCCTGTTTTTGCCGCCGCAGTTATTTTACCCTCTGATTTTGACCATCACCTGCTGAACGACTCCAAACAAGTTACCGAGGAAATAAGATATCAGCTTCGGGCCGAAATTGAGGAAAAAGCAGTGGCTTATGCCGTAGCATCTGTTGATAACCTGGAGATAGATGAGATCAACATTCTCAATGCATCATTCCTGGCTATGCACCGGGCTATCGAAAAATTACATCTTGAACCCCAGTTTTTGATCATCGACGGCAATCGCTTCAAAAAATACCGGAACATCCCACATGAGTGTATTATACAAGGCGATGGAAAATATTTCAGCATAGCGGCCGCATCCATCCTGGCTAAAACCTACCGCGACGATTATATGATGCAAATAGCGGCCGAACACCCGGAATATGAATGGCATACCAACAAAGGCTACCCAACCATAAGGCACCGCGAAACCGTAATGAAGATTGGTTTTACACCCTATCACCGCCGTACTTTCCGGGTTACTGATCCGCAGTTAAGTATTTTTTAATGAAGTTTTGAATACCACGTTCAGGATGGTATTTTTGTTAAAAACCAAATCCGCCGTTTGAAGATCCTAATTTTAACACATCGTGTACCATTTCCGCAGAATGGCGGTTACGCTATTGTGGTTTGCAATACCATAAAAGGGTTGATTGCACTTGGGCATGAAGTTGCATTGGTGGCTTTAAACGGGAAAAGATATCATGGTAGTGTACAAACAAACGAAGATGAGCTGATGCAGAAAATCAGGTACACATCATATGACATTAACATTAATATATCTGTACTTGATTCCATAACCAATCTGTTCAGCAAAAAATCAAACGACGTTGATCGTTATTACAATGCCGAATTTGAAAAACTCCTGCTACGCGAATTGCGGCAGACATCATACGATGTTATCCAGTTTGAAGGCCTGTTTGTAACGCCTTACCTGGCCGCTATGCGTAAGCATACAAAAGCCAGGTTGATTTACCGGTCGCATAATATTGAACACCAGGTATGGATGAGGCTGGCACAACGAAAAACCGACCTGTTTAAGAAGTGGTACCTGCATTTGCTGGCCCGCCGGGTGAAAGATTATGAACTGCAGCAGCTTAATAAATTTGATGCCATTGCTGTATTTACCAATGAAGATAAAAAAACGCTGTTATCATACGGTGTTACCATTCCGGTTGATATTTTTCCGGTAGGCATTTCCCTGACCGATTATAAGCCCGATTATAATAAAACGGAGTTCCCAAGTTTGTTTTTTTTAGGTTCGTTAGATTGGATGCCCAACCGGGAAGGGATTGAATGGTTTATTGAGAATTTTTATAAAGACCTTACCGAGGGCGACCTCCGCGTAAAATTTTATGTTGCCGGCCATAATATCCCCGATAGCTTTGATGATTATGAAGCGATGGGAAAGATCTTTATACAGGGTGAGGTTGACGATGCTTCTGAGTTTGTGAATAGTAAGGCTATTATGGTAGTGCCCTTGCTTTCAAGCGGTGGCATGCGGGTTAAAATAGTAGAGGGCATGGCGATGGAAAAATGCATTATCTCTACCTCATTAGGTGCCGAAGGCATCAATTTTACCAATGGCACAAATATCCTTATTGCTAATAACCGGCAGGAGTTTTATGATGCCATTGAACGCTGTATTACCGACGAAGAATTTTGCCGTAATATTGGCCTCAACGCCCGCCGTTTAATTGAAGAACAGCACGATGTACATGTAATAGCACCGGGCCTTGTTGCTTTTTATCAAAGCCTGAACGTTGATTTACCTGAATAAGGGATTCCCGATGCCATTGTTGGTGTGACAACAATTTCTCCGCTGCTACCACCAACTGAAAACTGCCACTGCCAACTGACCTACTGCTGTTGTTGCTGCTGCTGTTGAATGATCTCCATATATCGCTGATAGCTGTTTTTAGGAAATTCGGCTACCGCGTGCATAGCCGGCGATTCGTGGGTTTTATCCTCAAAAACAATAGTATCTGCATCGTCAACAATTACTGATACTTCCAGCTTGTGGCCGTAGGTGCCTTTATAAACACCTTTAACCGGCGAACAATCTGAAAAATTGCGGCCCACAGCCAGGCGTACGTGGGTTTCATTGGCAATACAGTTATTTGTAGGGTCGATGCCAAGCCAGCCGTAATCGGGCACATACACTTCGGCCCAGGCATGGGTTGCACCTTCGCCGCGCATAGCGCTGCTATGGGTGCAGATATAGCCGCTTACATAACGGGATGGTATTTTAAGCTGGCGGAGCATCACCATTAAAATATGGGCAAAATCCTGGCAAACGCCGGCTTTAAGCTTCCATACTTCATCCAGTGTGGTTTCAACCGTGGTAACGCCTTTGATGTACTCAAAGTTTTTGTAAACCCAGCCGCAAAAACGAAGTGCTATCTGAAAGGGGGTTTCATCTTTACGCCGTTCCTGTTCAACTATTTCCTGTAGCTCGGGCAGGCCTTCAAAATATTCCTGCTTTAAAAAATCAATATAGGGCACCATGTATTGAAGCCGTTTAAGGTCCTCCCACTGCTGCTCCGGAAAAATATCATTAACCGGAAGGGGGCGCTGGCGGGTAATAACAACCAGCTTTGAGTTAATGACCAGCATGTTATGCTGGTCGCTGTAGGTGAAACTGCCAACTTCGTTGCCATAGTAATCGGTATGAGTATCAACTACCGGGTTGCCGGTTATGCTCAGCTCCTGTTTTACTACTTCCTGGTATTCATCTTTTATCGGGAACAGGATGATTTGGTTGGCGCTGTCACGAACAGGGCCTTCATAAGTGTATTTGGTGATATGTTGGATCTTAAATTCAGGCATTGTTTTAATTTTTTAATTTGAGGATTTGAAAATTTGAAAATGAAAAGATAGACTGGCATTTTCAAATCTTCAAATCAAAACATCTTCAAATTGTGATCATGAATTAGCAAAGTAATGTTGGTTTAATGAATTGCCTATGCCGTATAGCTCACTCCTGATCTGGGTTAGGAACAAGTGCAAGCCCTCTTGCTTTATACTTTTTACCGAACTATACTTTATGCGGCTTTGCAACCTCCCTATCTGAAACGACATTTCCCGGTAGTCATCGGCATTGCTGTCATTCTTCAATCTGTCGAAATAACGCTGAATATTGTTTACCGAATAGATAACCGAGCGCGGAAAATCGTTGTTCAGCACAACCTGCTCCAAAACATTTTCGGCCTCAAAGCCTTCTCGGTATGTTTTTAAATACAGCTCGTAGCCACCCAATGAAAGCAGCAGGTGTTTCCAGTAAGTGGTATCCGTAAGCAGATCGGGATTGTCACTTATCGAGCTGAATTTAGTATCCAAAATATCAACCGACTGGATGGCCCGCTCCAGGTATTTGCCAATGTTCATAAAGGCACGGCCTTCGCCGCGCTCCATAGTAATCTCCACTGTGCCGTAATAAAGCATTACTTGTTTTATCAGCACGTCCAGAACGCCTATCGGGTCTTCACGATGCAGGGCGCGTTCCAGCCGCGGATCTTTTACGGTGTGGTAATATTCATTCAGGCATTGCCAAAGGTCTTTGGTGATGTGCTCCTGTACACCGCGGGCGTTTTCTCGTGCCAGTGTAATGATGTTGAGTATGGAATTAGGATTATTTTTCCCGGTAACCATATACTTTAAAACCGACCGGCTGTCGTTGTCCAGTTTTTCGGCTTCGCCGGCGTTTAGTCCGGCAAAAATCCTCATTACGGGTTCCCAGGTAAATTCCTGCACCGTATCCTGCGATGAGGCATAATTAATTTTGAGCATCCGCAGCATACCATCGCTGCGCTCAATATAGCGGCTTAACCAATAAAAACTTGCTGCAACCCTGCTTAACATATGATCTAAATTTCGGAATTAGGATGTTCAATTTCGGATTTACTTAGCTCCGCATCCTTCTTGTTTTTTATTTTGATTTAAAAGCCTTTTACCTTTCGCCTTTATCCTTTTACCTTTCAGGCTAACACCCACGTATCCTTACTTCCTCCACCCTGCGAGCTGTTTACCACCAGTGACCCTTCTTTTAACGCCACACGGGTTAGGCCGCCTGGGACAATTTCAATGCCATCGGGGCCGTACAGCGCGTAAGGCCTTAAATCAACCCTGCGTGGCTTTAGTTCGCCCTGCATGTAACATGGCGCCGCCGAAAGACTGATGGTTGGCTGTGCTATGAAGTTACGCGGATCTTTCAGGATTTCCTTTTTATATTCATCTATTTCCTGCTCGCTTGCCGCATGTCCCATCAGCATCCCGTAACCGCCGCTGCCATTGGTTTTCTTAACCACCATTTTATTGAGGTTTTTAAATACCATTTCGCGTTCATCCGGATTGCCTAACTGGTGTGTTGGTACGTTTTTGAGTATAGGTTCTTCGTTCAGATAATAGCGGATCATATCCGGTACATAGGCATAAACCGCCTTATCGTCGGCCACGCCAGTGCCTGTAGCATTTACTATGGCTACATTGCCTTTACGGTATGCGCCCATAAGGCCCGCTACGCCAAGCATACTTGCCGGGTTAAATACCAGGGGATCGAGAAATTCATCATCCACCCGGCGGTAGATCACATCAACCTGTTGCAGCCCGGTGGTGGTTTTCATGTACACTTTATGGTTGTTCACTACCAGGTCGCGTCCTTCTACCAATTCAACCCCCATCAGGCGGGCCAGCGTGGTATGCTCAAAATAGGCCGAATTATAAATACCCGGCGTAAGTAAAACGATAGTTGGGTTATGGATTTGCCGGGGCGAAAGCGCCAGCAGGTTTTTATATAGTATTGACGGATATTCGGTAACGCTGCGCACACTGCATTGCGGTAGCAGGTCAGGAAACAAGCGTTTGGTGATCTCCCTGTTCTCGAGCATATAACTTACGCCCGATGGGGTGCGCAGGTTATCTTCAAGCACGTAAAAAGTGCCGTCTTCATCACGGATAAGGTCGATGCCCGAAATATGTACATAAATATCATAAGGCACCTGGAGCTGGTACATCTCGCGCAGAAAGTGCGGACACGAATAAATAATATCAATAGGTACTATGCCGTCCTTTACAATAAACTGATTGTGGTATATATCCTTCAGAAATAAATTAAGCGCGTTAAGGCGCTGCTTAATCCCTCGCTCAACAAAAGCCCATTCATCGGCAGTGATGATACGGGGGATAATATCAAAAGGAAAGATCTTTTCAATGCCTTCGCCGCTGTTGTAAACGGTAAAGGTGATGCCCTGGCTCATGAAAAGGCGCTTGGCAAGCTCCTCCTTTTTGTTCAGGTCGTCGGCCGATTCCTTCGAAATGTAGTCGATAACTTTACGGTAATGTTCCCGAACATTAGCGTCCAAGCCATACATTTCGTCCCAAACATTATCAATTGGGCTGTATTTGTCAAAATAAGCTGATTCTTCCATGAAAAAATTACAATAAATTAAAAATTGACAATCAGTTATCTTTCAGAATTGTAATTTATGAAGTGTTTTTGATAAAAAAGCAAATTGTTTTGAAATTTTTGAAGATATTTTAATCAAATTTTCAATTCGCGGTGATTTTTAAAATATAATTCTTGTTTTTGTTGGGTTGTTAATATAAAACTGATGGGCTTTAACGTATTAAACAAGGGCACGCAATTCTCCTCCCGCTTTCCTAAAATCCGAAGGGTTCATACTCCTGTATTTTTTAAAAATACGGTTCAGGTGGCTCTCATCGTTAGCAGTATATTATCAATTACAAACTGAAACCTCAGTTTTCAAAGCCACGGCATTTAAAACGGCCTGAATAACGGGCGGCTGATCAATGGCGAAAACGACCAGGGGATGGAACTTAAAATAACCAACAGGGCAATGGTTAGCCAGATGGCCGTGGTTTTAAATTTGTCTTTATCAAGTGTTTTTCGTTTGGCTTTTGATGAAGCAATGGTGATCAGCGTAATGCCGATCAGCATCATGGTAACGTGTTCCATACCAAAAAACCTGATCTGCCGCTCGTGCACTGCTTCTTTAAAATGGCTGATAAAATAATTAGCTATCGGGCTGATAAAATACAGCCAGAGCCCAATAGTTAGCTGGATATGAGCAATGTTGGTGGTAATAACCCGTACGCGGTCATCAAATTTTGAATAGCTTTTGTCAGTAAGCCATCCGCAGTAAGCGCGATAAATGGCAAAAAGCAGGCTGGCCAAAACAAGCCAGCGCGTAAGAGAGTGTAATGCTAAAATAAAAGCGTACATATATTATATGTATGACGACCGGCAAAGAAAAAGATTTTATCCGGAATAAAATTATTTTGATACCGATCCCCTTATATAAATTTCACCGGGCTTATCAGTTGGGCGCCTTCCGGCAACAGGGCCTTTGCGGGTTTCAGGCGTCAGCATCCATATGTTGATGGTTACATCCGGCGATCCGTCTTTATTCTTTTTCCAGGTTAGGTTTATTTCGTTGATGTCTTGCGCAGAAATGAGCATGTTTTCATCATCAACAAAATAGCCGTCAACAGCAAACCTAACTTTGCCATCTATCCCAAACCGCTTTTTTATATCATCAAAAGTTTTGGTTTCAATTTTTACATCTTTTTTAAGTGTTATCAATAAAACGCCAAACCTGCTTATGTTAGCCAGGTTTGGAGGAACAGCCTCCCTGTCTTTCAAAACCGATAATGAAGTGATATCATTTGGATTTAAATGGCCAAGACCGGCAATGATATTGGAGTTAACAATGATTAATGGTTGCCGTTCCTTTGCATCAGGCAAATGGCGGTATAAGGAATCGGCGGGAGACTTAGGTTTGTAGCTTTTATATGTATTAGTTGTGTCTTTAAACGAGGGGCTTTGATTGGGGTTTAACAAAGCTTTGCCGATATCTGGCTTTGCCTGCAAAGGTTGAGCTGATTTACTTTGCGGCGGTGGCGTTTGAGGTAGGGCTGCCTGGGCAAAAGCAGTAATCCCATAAAACAGACAGACTAAAACAGGTAAAAGATTTTTCATGGTTGTATTTTATGGATAAGATGCAGACGCTGTGTAATTTCCATAAATTATTTTTTATAACGGATTAGTAATCCACCACGTATTTCCAAAAGGGTCTTTTACCCCTGCGCTCCGGCCGTATGGTTGATCGGCCGGCGGCATGAGGCTTTCGGCTCCGCTTTCAAGGGCCTTCTGGTAAGTTTCATCACAGTTTTCTACATATACAAACATACCTGCATTTTGCTGTTGGTAAGTATCGGTACAATCGGCAAACATGATGGTGCTGCCATTTATATTAACTTCGGCATGCATAATGGTGAGTTCATCGCGCATGGTTTTAAATTGTTCGGTTGCGCCAAAAACCTTTTGGGTAAACCCGATAAATTGAGCACCGTTTTTAACAATGAGATAAGGCATAACAGCCTGGTAATTTTCGGGAATGTTTATTGTTGCCATAATTTGTTTTTTTCTCAAAATTAGCTGTCCCACTGTCCTCAAAATTGTAAAAACCGGACATTATGCATTCCGGTATTCAGTTCCCTCAGCCTTGCCTGAAAAATAAAAGCCCGGATGATAGCCTGTAAACTCCTTCACGTCATGAATAAAGTGCGACTGGTCGTAATACCCGCATTCCAGCGCTATCTGGGTTAGTGTTTTATTGGCATTGTATTGCTTCAGCGCATCCTGCAGACGTATCAGCCGCATATAGGTTTTAGGGCTAAAGCCCGCAGACTCCTTAAATTTACGGTCGAACTGCCGTGCCGATAAATTATAGGCATCAGCCAGTTGGGCAACCGTTCTGTATTGTTTATTATGGATCACATCCCTGATCGCTACCGCTATGCGATCGTCTTTTAACACATTTTTACGTAACCGGGCTATTAAAAAACGAGACAATATCTCTGCTCGTTTATAATTATTTCCGGCTAACATGATCTGCTCTTCCAGCTCCCGGCCGGGCCGGCTTAAAAATGTATCGAAATCGAATGCGAGGTTACTGGTTTGGCTGCTGGGGGTATTAAAAAAATAAGGCACGGCAAAAGGATAAATATAGGCGCCAAAAATGCCAAAGCTTTCGGTTGTTATAAACCTACGGTATTGTGTAGTTTGAAATTGAATGCCTGACAGGCTTGGGCTTTGCTCATTCCTCTCATTCAATTCATTAAACGACGAACGGTAATGAAATACCAATTCGGTGCAACCATCAGCAACAGAGCGATAAATATATGACGAATGATCCGGCTCCAGCTTATGCTCCAACACCCAGTAAAATCTTACATAAGGTTTCAGCTCGGCCGGTGGCTGGATAGTGAAATAGTGCATCGTTTTGATTGAGATTTCGGAATCATATAAATTTAGAATTTTTAGTTCGATATTAGACTGGAGTACTTACTATTAAAAAAAATAAACATGGCGCTTATTTTAGTCGGCAAGTCAACATGCTTTTTATGCGACAATGTGATTACTGAAGATACTCCTTATAGAGGGTTCCCGCATTTTGTTCCTAATCGGAATGATGAACTATTTGTGTTTTCTGATAGCCCTGTTCATATTGATTGTGTAAATGTCGCCCCCAATGGAGAGAAAGCTAACAGGTATGCTAATGAATTTGTAAAATTTACCAGGCCCGAAAATCGTAAATGTGTGGTAACCGGCGAACTTATCACCAAGTATGAAGACCATGTAATTATTGGGTATCTTACTTCCGATGAAACTTCACCATTACATCAGTTTAATTTTACGCATATCCATCGAAATAATCTTGCACAGTGGGAAAGCCGCCTTCAATTATTGTCATTGCTTTTGGCTCTTAAAGAGTCGGATAGTTGGAGACATCATTATGCACAACTCCATTTATCTGCATTGATAAATAGCGTTACGATATAACATTTGTAAAAGGAAGCAAATAAGGCCAAAACTGAAATCGAACATTCGGTGTTCGAAATCAAAGACCCTTCGCTATAGCCTCATAAACCACATCCTGGATCCTTGGCCTGATATTAAGGCTCAGCAGCTTACTGGCCACCGAGGGGTTCACCCTGTTTGACAGAAATACATATACCAGGTTGTATTTAGGATCAACCCAGATACAGGTGCCTGTAAAACCGGTATGTCCAAAAGCCTGGTCTGATGCCAATTTTGAAGGATAATGTCTTTCGGCTATCGGGTCCCAGCGGTCAAAACCCAGCCCGCGGCGGCTCACCGGCGATTGTTTGGAGGTGAACAGGTCAACAACCTCCGGCTTAAAATATTGGGTGCCGCCATAACTCCCCTTGTTTAAAACCATCTGGTATAATATGGCCACGTCATTGGCACTGCCAAATAAACCAGCATGCCCGGCAACGCCGCCTAAAAGCGCTGCTGTTGGGTCATGTACATATCCATCCAGTAATGACATTCGGTACTCCTTATCATTTTCGGTAGGGATTATCCTGTCGGGCGTAAAGCGGTATAAGGGTAAAAAGCCGGCAGTTTGCATTCCCAGCGGGGTATAAAAATGCTGCTGTACATAAATGTTGAGTGGCACGGCAGTAATGTTTTCAACAACCTCCTGCATAAATAGCATGCTAACATCACTATATACATACTGCCCGCGCGTTTTTAACGGCGAGTTCAGCATATCGGGCAGCATTACATCTTTATAATAGTCTTTACGCAGGTAGTAATGATCAGATACTTTTGTTGGGTAAGCGGCAGACGAATCGGTACTGTGGTCTGTCGGTTTTACCTTTTCAAACGACTGGATGTCGGGGATCAGGCCCGCCTGGTGCAGCAGCACTTCGCGGATCCTGATGTCGTTTTTATTGCTTTTACGGGCAAGGGGAATATAATCGCCAAGGGTTTTCTCCAGGCTTAATTTACCCTGGTCAGTAAGCTGCATGGTTTCCATGGTGGTTGCCGATACCTTGGTCATGGAGGCAAGGTCAAAAATATCGGTCAGCTTGTCTGGGATCACATTATCATAGGTGTGATAACCGTAAGCTTTATTAAATATCACCTTACCATCTTTGGCAACCAATACCACGCAGCCGGGAGTGGCATGCTCGCGGATAGCTTCCTGTGCTATTTTATCTATTCCCTGCAGGTTGGCAGCATTTATGCCGGCTTCTTCAGGAACAGTGTATTGCAGTCTCGTTTTCTCGGTAGTAAAGCCCATCCCGGTTTTATAAACGGCACTGTAGTTTTTCGCTAATTTTTGAGAGATACCTACCCCGCCAAAAATTGCTTCGGCGCTGTACATGGCCGATACCTCGGATACCCGTTCTGTCCAGATCACGGGGGCGGTTATAACATCAAGTTTGCTCAATAGCGAACCGCTGCCGAAAGCCGCTACAACTATGTTCTTGTTTTTTTGATTGGTGCTGATAAAATCAATTACATCCGGATTGCTTAAATCGGCATCATTTACCTGTACTATAATGGTATTGTAAAACTTCAGATCGGAAGTAAGATTGGCCAGCGTTTTATTACCCGAATAAGCGGCACCATCAAACAGCTGCACATTGTTATATTTATTAAGCAAGCTATCAAAAACAGCGGCGTACTGGTTATTGAAATGCACACTGGCAATTTTCAAATCCTCCAGCTTTTGCAGCGGCACCAGGTATGAGGCATTGTTAAGTAACACGGTGGAGTTACCAACCAACCTTTCTTCGGCAATGAAGGCCTGCCCTGTTAACGGCGGATTTTGCGCGCAAGCGGTATTAAATAATGCAAACCCTAATAGTACTAAAGGAACACGGCCCCATTTATTTTTTATCATATACTTTAACTCCGTTTATATAGGTTTGGGTCACTTTGGTTGCCGGGATCTCGCTGCCTTTTACTTTCATAATGTCTTTATCCAGTATCACAAAGTCGGCATATTTGCCGGGTTCAATGCTGCCTTTTTCTTTTTCTTCAAAATTGGCTTTGGCTGCCCAAATGGTCATTCCCTTTAATGCTTCAATCCGGCTTAGGGCGTTTTCAGGCTGAAAACCACCTTCCGGAAAACCTTTTAAATCTTTGCGCTCAACCGCTGCATAGAACGTATAAAGCGGATTAATGTTCTCAACCGGGAAATCGGTACCCAAAGGGATCCAACCGTTTTGCTTTAACAATTGTTTATAGGCATAAGCCGTTTTAAGCCGTTCGCGGCCCAGTCTTTTACCGGCCCAGTACATATCGGATGTCGCGTGCGTAGGCTGTACCGAGGGGATAATGCTATATTGGCCAAACATGTCCAGGTCTTGCGGTGATACGATCTGCGCATGCTCGATACGCCACCTCAGGTCGTTTTTGCCTTTTAAATTAGCCGCATAAATCTTAAGCATTACCCGCACTGCCGAATCGCCAATGGCATGGGTACACATCTGGAAACCGCGGGCCGCTATTTTTGGAGCTATTTCTTCAAAATGTTTTGGGTTACTCAACAAAAAGCCGCTCCATTTGGCCGAGTCGGCATAAGGTTTTAGCAGGCATGCCCCTCTTGAACCGATGGCGCCATCGGCATAAAGTTTAAAGGCCCTTACATTTAAACGGGGCGTTTTAACAACTCCCTTCTTAAACAGGTAGTCATAATTTTCCTGCCGGTCGGCCAGCATCACATACAGGCGCATTTTCAGGTCGCCTTTATTTTGCAGCTCGGCAATGGTGTTTACCATGGTATAAGGCAGACCGCAATCATCAACGGTAGTTAGGCCAGCGGCAAAACAATTTTTCTGTGCCGATAGCAAGGCTGTATCTATAATAGCAGCCGTAGGTTCAGGGATTTTACGGGTAACTATACCTACCGCGTTGTCAACCAAAATACCGGTAAGTTTTCCGTTACCGGTTTCTATTTCGCCGCCGTTAATGGTTTGCCCCGGTTTAACACCGGCAATGTTCAGTGCTGCCTGGTTGGCTATGGCGGCGTGCCCGTCTACACGGCTAAGGATCACCGGCCTCATCGGGAACAGCGAATCCAGCTTTGCCTTGTCGGGGAAATGTTTATTAGTCCAGTCGTTTTGGTCCCAGCCATTACCAATGATCCAGCCATCGGTATTACGTTCGGCATAAGCCTTTACGGAGTCGATAATTTCGGGCCAGCTGTGGGTGCCTACCAGGTTTACTTCCTGCAGGCCCATCCCATAGTCATAAAAATGGGCGTGGGCGTCAATAAAGCCGGGATAAACAGCGGCACCCTGCGCATCAACTACTTCGCGGGCGTTGTATTTTTGTTCAAGGGAATCGGCATTGCCTACTGCAAGTATCTTTCCTCCGCTTACTACAAATGCGCTTGCTGTTGTAAAATTGCTATCTACGGTGTACACAACCGCGTTTTTTACCAGCATATCGGCATTGTATTCCTTTTGTTTGCAGGCCGCTGCCAGTAATAGCAGCGCGGGCAATAGTCTCTTCATAAAGTGATTGTATGTTTATTGTAATTGTATTAAACCGCAAAAGTATATACAACTATCCAATGATAAAGTTATGCCTTCAAATATTTAATTTAGCATCGAAATAGAAATTGGAGGGAGTTTTTTTTAGATGTCAGACATTATTCAGCTTTTACCGGATGCCGTTGCCAACCAGATTGCCGCGGGCGAAGTAGTGCAGCGACCGGCTTCTGCGGTAAAGGAATTGGTTGAAAACGCTATTGACGCAGGGGCGGATAAGATCCAGCTTATTATTAAAGATGCCGGTAAATCACTGATCCAGGTTATTGATAATGGCTGCGGCATGAGCCTTACCGACGCCCGTATGTGCTTTGAGCGCCATGCAACTTCAAAAATACGCAAGGCCGAAGATCTGTTCGCTATTCGTACCATGGGTTTCAGGGGTGAGGCCATGGCGTCTATCGCCGCTATTGCCCAGGTAGAGCTGAAAACCCGCCGCCATGAGGATGAACTGGGCAGTTGTATAACTATTGAAGGCTCCGAAGTAATAAGCCAGGAACCATGTGCTGCTAACGCGGGCACGTCAATCTCTATAAAAAACCTGTTTTATAATACCCCTGCCCGCCGTAATTTTTTAAAGAGCAACCCGGTAGAGATGCGCCATATTATTGACGAGTTTCAACGTGTGGCCTTAGCACATCCCGAAATCTTTTTTACCCTTCACCATGATAGCCAGGAAGTTTATCATTTGCCGGGCACAACGCTTAAACAAAGGATAGTACACCTGTTTGGCAATAATTATAACCAGCGGCTGGTACCTGTTGAAGAAGATACAACCATTATCAAGCTCCGCGGCTTTGTTGGCAAACCGGAGTTTGCGCGTAAAACCCGCGGCGAACAGTTTTTTTTTGTAAACAACCGCTTCATCCGCGATTCGTACCTTAATCATGCTGTAACTACAGCGTTTGAAGAGCTATTGCCCGATGATTGTTTTCCGTTTTATGTGTTGTTCATCGATATCGACCCTTCAAAAATTGATATCAACGTACACCCTACCAAAACTGAGATCAAATACCAGGATGAAAAGGCTATTTATGCTATTATCCGGTCGGCAGTGAAGCGGTCATTAGGCAGATATAACATTACGCCCAGCCTGGATTTTGACCAGGAAAACAGTATCGAGCACCTGATCACCCCCAAGCCGTTTGAGGAGATCATCGCCCCTACTATTTCCTTTAATCCAAACTTTAACCCTTTTGCAGATAAAGTAGAAAAACCCAGGCAGGAGCACCCTTTTTTAAGGGAGAGCGGAGGTTATAAAAAAGACCCCATTCCACAAAACTGGGATACTTTGTATGAGATCAGCAAAAAGGAAACCCTTTTTCAGCACGAGATCCATGAGGAAAAAACCATAGCGGTTGATGAGCAGGATGTAAGCAAACCAAGCGAGCGGCAACTGTTCCAGATCCATAACCGGTTTATCCTGTCGCAAATAAAATCGGGCTTTATGCTCATTAACCAACAAGCCGCGCATGAGCGTATTTTGTACGAACGCTTTTTACAGCAGCTGCAAAATCACTCGGGGGTGAGCCAGCAAAGCTTATTTCCGCAGTCGGTAACACTAAACGGTGCCGATTTTGAGTTATTGAAAGAGCTTTTGCCTGATATCCGGTCGCTGGGTTTTGACATCCGCGAATTTGGAAAAAACACCGTAGTAGTAGAGGGGATCCCGGCCGAGCTGAACAACGTTGGCGAGCATGAACTTTTAGAACATTTACTGGAAGGTTTTAAAAATAATATGGCCATCCTTAAATTAGATAAACGGGATAACCTGGCCCGGTCACTGGCCCGTAACGGCGCTATTAAATCAGGAACAAAATTATCCCTGGAGGAAATGAACCAGCTTATCGACCAGCTTTTTGCCTGTGAGTCACCTAACCAGGCATTGAATGGTAAGCCCGTAATCAGTACCTTTACTATGAACGAATTAATGGAACGATTTGAAAAATAGCCCCAGGCTAAATTATATATGAACGGATACAATCAATCGCCTTTTGCTAATCTTACACCTGTTGTTAAAAACCTGCTGATAATAAACATTATTTGTTTTATACCGGTTTTGATGTTTGATAAAGGGGTAAACGGCCCTAACCCCATTGCCGATAACTTTGGGATGTTCTATTTTAATTCGCCTAATTTCAGGGTATGGGAAATAATTACTTACATGTTTGTACATGGAGGTTTTGCACACATATTCTTTAATATGTTCGCTCTTTTTTCATTCGGCTCAATAGTTGAATACCGGATGGGATCGAAAAAATTTTTTAACTTTTATTTTATCTGCGGCATAGGAGCTATATTTTTTCAAATGCTTGTACAGGCTTATGAGGTACATGCCATAACGGGTGCTTTTACAATTGCCAATCCTTCACTTGATCAATCTTATCTTGCTTTTGGTCAACAGCAGGCAATAAAATTATATGGTATATACCATACGTCAATTGTGGGCGCTTCTGGTGCTATATTTGGTTTATTGATTGCATTCGGAATGCTTTATCCAAATATGGAATTAATGATCATGTTTATCCCAGTGCCAATAAAAGCAAAATATATAATTCCAGTATATGTGGTATTGGAGCTATATCTGGGCTTTCAACAATTTGCAGGTGATTCAGTGGCGCATTTTGCACACATTGGCGGTGCGCTTATCGGGTTTTTATTAGTTAAAATTTGGCGATTACAACGGCCAAACAATTTTTATTAATAACAGTAGTTATCTTTGTAATACAGCTTTATTATGAGCACTCTTTGGCAAAATATCCACTACAAAATGCTGCGCTCCGGCAATAGGCTGAACCTGCTTATCGGCATTAATGTGATTGTTTTTTTAGCTATCAGGATACCGGCAGTAGTTGAACAATTGCTGACTCATTTTGATAACAGCTTCATTTTATTTTACGCCAATAAGTATCTGAACATGCCGGCATATCTGCCCGATTTGCTTAAACGCTTTTGGACACCTTTAACCTATATGTTCATGCATGCAGGTATACTTCATATCCTGTTCAACATGCTTTGGCTTTACTGGATGGGGCAGATATTTGAAGAGTACCTTGGTAATAAACGTACTATAGGTTTATACTTAATGGGCGGCCTGGCCGGTGCTTTGTTATACCTGCTGGCCTTAAACCTGCTGCCTGCATTTACCAGTGCTAACGCTGCACAGAACAGTACTATTGTTGGTGCATCGGCCAGTGTAATGGCTATTGTTGTGGCAACAGCCACACTGTTGCCCAACTACACCATATCATTAATTTTATTTGGGCCGGTAAAATTAAAATGGCTGGTATTTGTAATCCTGGTTATTGATTTTTTGGGTATAGTTGGTGCAAACGCGGGCGGCGAAATAGCCCACCTGGGTGGTGCTTTAATGGGATTTGTGTATATAAAGCAATTGCAAAAAGGCCATGATTGGGTGGGTGGAATAGCCGGGCTGTTTAAACGGAAACCCAGGTTAAAAGTGGTTTCAAATAATATGGGCAAAAACGCATCCGACTACCCGCGCCAGGAAGAGGTTGACCGCATTTTAGACAAAATATCGCAATCGGGCTACAATAGCTTAAGCAAACAGGAACGAGAAATTTTATCGCGTGCAAGCAAACAGGAATAAATGATAAAAAAAAAGCAAAGTATTTTTAGCAGGGTGTTGTTATGGATAAACCTGTTTTTCTGTTTTGCTTTACTAATAGGATATTTAGCCCCCTCGGTTGATCCGCGCAAGTATTGGTTATTCGCTTTCTTCGGCCTTGCCTATCCTCCTATACTGTTGGTTAATATAATCATGATGCTGTATTGGCTGCTGCGCAAGCGCTGGCAGTTTTTATTTTCGCTGGTCAGTATTTTAATTGGCTGGGGAGTACTTAATAACAATATCGGGTTCAGATTTAAATCAAGTTTTTCGCTGCCCCCCGGGCTCAACGTTGTACATGTTATGACCTACAACGTGCATAACTTTAAACATTTTGGTTTCAATAACGATATATCAACCAAACATGAGATCCTGGAGATCATCAATAGCGAGCAGCCGGATGTGATAGGGTTCCAGGAGTTTTATACCCGCAATAAAGGGCAGTATGAAACACGCGATTCGATCAACAAAATATTAGGCAGCAATAACTTTTACTTTGAACCCTTTAGTTTTAACAGCCGTGAAGCCATTGGCATGGCTATCTTTTCGAAATTCCCTATTCTATCAAGAGGCATGATCCGCCTTGCGGCCGACAGAACATCTGGTAACCAGTGCTTATATGCTGATATAAAAAAAGGGGATAAAATTTTCAGGTATTATAATATCCACCTGCAATCCATCAATTTTAACCCCGATGATTATAAATACATCGACAGTGTATCGAAAAAAGGAAAAACCGACATTAAATCAACCAAGCGCCTGGGGAGCAAGCTTAAAATAGCTTTTATGAAAAGGGCCGAGCAGGTTTTTAAAGTAAAGGCACATGCTGCCCAATGTCCATATCCTTATATTATAGCCGGTGATTTTAATGATACCCCATCATCATTCGCGGTTAATCAAATGGCCAAAGGCTTAAACAACTCATTCCGCGAAAAAGGTTCGGGCTTAGGGCGCACATATAACGGCGATTTCCCTAATTACCAGATAGATTACATTATGAGCAGCCCGCAATTCTCAGTTTTCAACTACAAGGTGATCGAGAAAAAACTTTCAGACCATTATCCTTTACGCAGCGATCTCGTACTGAATTAACATAGGTCATTGCGCTTCGTTTGTAAAAATAAACCTGAAAGCCGGCGGGCAGTAACTTAAAATTGAAAAAATCGTAAGTTTGCGCTCATGCAACAAAATTTGTTTGTTTACAACACTTTAACCCGTAAAAAAGAATTATTTAAGCCCATTAATACGCCACATGTTGGCATGTACGTTTGCGGGCCTACTGTTTATAGCGATGTTCACTTAGGCAACTGCCGTACTTATATATCTTTCGACCTTATGTTCAGGTACCTTACAGCTATTGGCTACAAGGTCCGCTATGTACGTAATGTAACCGATGCGGGCCATCTTGAAGGTGATGCCGGCGACGAGGGTGAAGACAAAATTGCAAAAAAAGCCAAGCTTGCACAGCTTGAGCCAATGGAAATAGTACAAAAATATACCGTTGGCTTCAGGGATGTGATGAGGATCCTGAACAACCTGCCCCCAAGCATTGAGCCCACAGCTACCGGCCATATCATTGAGCAGATAGAAATGGTGAAGGAAATACTTGCCAGGGGCTATGCTTATGAGGTGGATGGTACCATTTATTTTGATGTTGAAAAATATAACAAAAGCCAGGATTATGGCATATTAAGCGGCCGCAATCTCGAAGATCTTTTAAATAATACCCGCGCGCTTGGCGGTCAGCAGGAAAAACATGGCAAGCTTGATTTTGCCCTGTGGATAAAAGCCAAACCCGAACACCTGATGAAATGGCCTTCGCCATGGGGTGTGGGCTTTCCGGGCTGGCACCTGGAATGCTCGGCCATGAGCCAGAAATACCTGGGCAGCCACTTTGACATTCATGGCGGTGGGATTGATCTTGTGCCAACGCACCATACCAATGAAATTGCCCAAAACGTAGCTTGCTGCGGTACTAACCCGGCTAATTACTGGGTGCATACCAATATGCTTACGGTAAACGGCCAAAAAATGTCGAAATCATTAGGTAACAGCTTTCTGCCGCATGAACTGTTTAGCGGCGAAAATTCGATACTAAACAAAGGCTACAGCCCCATGACCGTGAGGTTTTTCATGTTGCAAGCCCATTACCGTAGTACACTTGATTTTGGCAACGAAGCAATGGAGGCATCCGAAAAAGGGTTTAAACGCCTTATGAACGCCTTCACCCTGCTTACCGATGGATTAAAAGCCTCTGCCACTACCGAAGTTGAAATAGCACCATTAATGGAGCGTTGCTATGCGGCTATGAACGATGATTTTAACAGCCCCGTTTTAATAGCCGAGCTTTTTGAAGCATCGCGCATTATCAATTCGGTGTATGATGGTAAATTGAAAATTGATGCCGGTAACCTTGAGCAGTTAACCGCGCTTATGAATTTATTTGTGGTTGAAGTACTGGGTTTGCAAAATGAGCAGGCAGCTAATGACGATCTGCCAAAAGTGTTAAACTTTATCGTCGATCTGCGCAGCGGTGCTAAAGCCAATAAGGATTATGCCACGTCGGATAAGATTCGTGATGGTTTATCACAGATAGGTTTCCAGCTAAAAGATAGTAAAGAAGGTACCACCTGGAGCAAAGCCTGATAACAGGGGATATGATTTTAAAGCGAGTTGTAGTAGCTGAATAATTTAGCTAAGGCAGCATCGCTTTTAAAATTAACTTTGTTGGTTTTGATATACTCCTGCATTTTATCGCCCTTGTCGCTCATTGCTGCGAGGATGGTTTTTTGCGACGGCCTGATCTTTGTCATTTGGTTATTGGCAAAAATGTAATAGCTGTTGGCCAGCGTGAAGGTTTTGGTGGTCACCTGCGAAGCAAAACCCGTTGACTCAAGTACTTTTTTCTTGTAATAACGGAGCAGTTTTACCTTCCCGTCTCCCACTACCTGGTAAAAAGTTTTTGGGGTTTGATCATCCACAGCCGGGAAGCCGCTGCTAAAGTTCATATCCGTTTGGTCACTTTCATCAAGCGCAATGCCTTTTACTGAAAAACCCTTCACCGGGTCAACAAAGGCCTGTACCGATGAATCCCGGGGGCTCTTAAACAAAAGTTCGTCCCCGTAAATATTATAGTTCAATATTGCATTAGCTGTTTTGCCGTTAACGAAATAAACAGTGCCATTCACCCAGTTATCGGTAAGGAGGGGGCTGCCTTGTATGCCATCGTTGGTTTTAAGATAATACGGCCGGCCGGTATAATCAGAAAGATATTGCGCTTTAGCTTTTATACAGAGCAATAAAAGTACAAATAAGCAGTATAGCTTATACTTTTTCATGAAAGCAATTTATATTGATTTAAACAAAAACAGATTAGTTGGGTTATGAAGTTAAGTGTTTTTTTATTCAACTTCATTATTAAGTAAATTTAAATATTTACGCACATTTTATATGATCAAACCCGCTCTCCGCAATTATTTGCCCATATCTTCGTTTCAGGATAAAACAAAAATAATGCAATTGTTAAATTATGCTATGCAGTTTAATGCATTTTGACTATTGCGTTTCCGACTTAAAATTTATTACTAAATTGCTCCCTAAAACCCGAATATAAATATGAAGAAAATAATATTAGCTGCTACATTTATTGGTTACAGTGCTTTTGCCCTGGCGCAGGACGCTGTTAATGTAAACAAGGTAGTTAGTGTTGAACAAGCTTTTGATAAGTTAGTTGAACGTAAAGGAATAAAAGATGGTTTCCTGGCAGTTGCCGATCCCGATGGCATCATATTTAAGCCCGATGTAGTAAAGATTGTTGATTTTTATAGTAAGATTGATAAACAGGCCGGCAAGCTTAGCTGGCAGCCCAAATTTGCCCGGATCTCGGCCAATGGCGACCTGGCTTTTACCGCGGGCCCTTATATATATCAAAACGGCAAAACTGATGATGATAAAGTATTTGGCGATTATGTGTCTATCTGGCGTACTAACGCCGATGGTAAATTAAAGCTACTCATCGACCTTGGTATACAGCATCCTGAAGCTGAAGAAGAAGTCGTTACCGATTTTAAAGAACCCGACCCGGCGCACCGTTCAGGCCCAAGCAAGGATCCGTTCGGCGCCAAAAATGTTATTATTGGTACCGATAAAACATTTAATCATGGGTTAACATTATCGGCCATGGCCAGCTATAAGGAGTTTTTAAGCCCTGAGGGCCGCTATTATTTCCCCGGCTTTCCGCCAATGACCGGAACCGATGTTGTGATGAAGTTTATTAATAACGAAGCCATCAATATCACTGCCGAAACTACCGATGGCGGCCGTGCCGCGAGTAATGACCTTGCTTATACCTATGGTCACGCCCGTATTACCAAAGGCAATGTTGTAGGCAACTACAATTATGTAAGGGTTTGGGAAATTGACAAAACAAAAAAATGGAATATCCTTCTTGAGATTTTCTCGCCTATTGAGAATGAATAATTAGTTTCAGTGATTAGAGGTTGGAGATCAGAGATTAGTTCTCAATAAAACTCATAAAGAAATAAAAGGAAGGCCTTGCAAATTAACTTTGCAAGGCCTTCTCTTTTTTATCATTGTATTAAAACTAATCTCTGATCTCCAACCTCTAATCTCTTGAAGCAAGCAGCCTCTAATCACTAACTTAAAACAACTGCTCAATAATATCAGCTGCTGATAAGCCTTCGGCTTCCGCATGATAGCTGCGCACTATACGGTGGCTTAAAATAGGTTTGGCCACTGCCTGTACATCTTCAATATCGGGCGAGTATTTACCGTTAAGTACCGCGTGGCATTTAGCACCCAATACTAAAAACTGTGATGCTCTTGGTCCTGCGCCCCAGCTTAGCAAACGGTTAATTTGTGGTGTGGCAAATTCACTGTTAGGGCGGGTTTTGGATACCAACTTCACCGCGTACTCCATTACATTATCGGTAACCGGGATATTGCGCACCAGTTGCTGAAAATAGATGATCTGCTGGGCGTTTAATATTTTATTTACTTCTGCTTTAGTAGTACTGGTGGTGTTCTTAACAACCAGCAGTTCTTCTTTAAATGAAGGATAGCTGAGGGCTACGTTAAACATAAACCTATCCAGTTGAGCTTCGGGCAGTGGATAAGTCCCTTCCTGCTCAATAGGGTTTTGGGTAGCCAATACAAAAAAGGGCTGTGCAAGTTTGTGTGTTACGCCGGCTGCGGTAACCGCTTTTTCCTGCATGGCCTCAAGCAGGGCAGCCTGTGTTTTTGGCGGCGTACGGTTTATCTCATCGGCCAGGATAATGTTTGAAAAAACCGGACCGTGGATAAATTTAAAATTGCGGTCCTCTCCTAATATTTCAGAGCCAATGATGTCTGAAGGCATCAGGTCGGGCGTAAACTGGATCCTTTTAAAATCAAGGTCAAGCACCTGCGATACCGTTTGCACCAGCAGGGTTTTTGCAAGCCCGGGCACGCCCACCAATAAACAATGCCCGTTACTGAAAATAGAGATCAGCACAAATTTGATCACTTCATCCTGGCCTACTATTACTTTGCCTATTTCGGCACGAATTTGCTGGTAGGCCTGTTTTAAAGCGTTTGCGGCTTCTACATCAGAGCTGTGTTGCATAAATTATTTAGATGATGATTTGGTTTTGGTTTCGGGTATTACGAGCGAGGGATTAGTATTTACCCATTTCTTCAACACATCATATGCCTGATATTCTTTATCAATTTTAATGAAAGTTTCCTTGCGGCGTTTTTCGAACCATTGAGATACAGTTCTGTTAACCTTATCATTATAGGCATATTCCTTAAGTTTAGGGAAATCCTGCTCTAAATTAGCTTTATGGGCATTTGTGGCCGATTTAAGCATCAATATTTTGTAGCTCTTTTTACCATCGGCACCGGTAAACAGATCGGGTTTAGAAATGCTGCCGATTTTCATCGTATCGGTAATAAGCGCCACTTTAGGATCAAGTTTATCGGTAGGGATAAATGTTGAACGGCTTTGTACGTCTTCGGCATTAAGCATCATACCACCGTTGTATTTAGTGTCTTTATTGTCTGAGTAATAGGCTGCGGCGCTTGAAAAATCGACACCTACATTTTTGTCTTTTATAAGTAAGTTGTAAATACTATCGGCTTTTGCTTTCGCTCTATCCAAACTGGCCTGCGTAACGATGGGTGTAATGAGAATATGCCTTACGTGAACCTGTTCGCCGCGGCGCTCAATCACCTGTAAAAAGTGGAAACCAAAATCCGTTTCAAACACCGGGGAAATCTCGCCGGCTTTTAACTTGAAAGCGTTTGCGGTAAATTCCTTCACAAAAGTGGTGCGGTCGGCAAAACCAAGGTCGCCTCCTTCGGGCGCCGAACCGGGATCCTGCGAATAAAGCCTGGCCAATGTACCAAAGTCTTCGCCTTTTTTAACACGCTGTCTTAACTCTTCAGCCTTAGCTTTGTAAAGGTCTTTTTCTTCTTTAGTTAACTTAGGCTGAAAAACAATCTCACCAACTTCAACTTCTTTATTAAATGAAGGCAGACTGTCTTTAGGGATCCCGTCGTAATATTTTTTAACATCCTGAGGGGTAACATTCAGCTTCTCGGTAATGTGCTGCTGCATTTTTTGAGCAACCATCTGCTCTTTCAGGTCGGGCCTGATCTCATCTTTGTACTGGATAACCGAACGGCCTAAAAACGCTTCCAGTTTTTCCTGCCCGCCCGCGCGCTGTGTCATTTCGCGCATACGGCGGTCAACGTTGGCATCAACATCTTCTTCCTTTACTTCAATACTATCAATTGCGGCTTGCTGGGCAAGCAGTTTTTGGGTTAACAAAGTTTGTAAAATGCGGGCTTTAACAGATGGGTCAGGTTGGTTTCCCTGTACCAGGAAATTAGCGTATGACAGTTCAATGTCTGATAACAGTATCGGGCTGTTACCAACTACCGCTGCGATTTTATCAAGCGTTTTGCCGGGTGTGGGGGCAATAACCGAATCGGCCTTAACCAGTTTTTTTGCTGCCGTATCTGATGCTACCTGTGCCTTTGCAAATGTTATTGTTAAAATAAAACTTAGTACTAATACTCCTAACTTTCTCATGTAACGCTGTTATACTAAATAAAACGGGATAGTTAACCCGTTAAAAACTACGAATTTCGGTAAAATTTATTAATTATAACCGAACAAATATTTTCTGCAAAACCAACCGGCTATAATTGTGCTAATATGCCTATAAAGCTTGAAAGCGTTTAACTACTTTTGGTTAAAATTTGTTAAAGTGAAAGTTGAGAACCCCGCCGCGTTTCGTTTTGTATTAGAGGATGAGCTTTACCTGCTCAATGCAGATAAACTGTTATATGATAAAATTACTGAATCTGAACCCGCCCCGGCAGTACCACAATCTCCTGTAACTGAAAATATCAAACCAGTACCTATTATTCCATCTTTAATTCCTGAACCTCAGGTAGTAATAAAAACGCCGGTTGAAGACTTTAAGTATCTGGGTAAAAACTTAAAGAACTTTTTGGTGCTAACGTGGTATAAAAATACCGGGTTCATAATGGCCGAACATTTAACCGCCCTTGAAAACATCTTGAAACGTAAAGAACTTAGCCCCGATGACGTGGCGATATTCAATCTGGCAAATTACAGTGAAACTAAATTCAGCCAGTTGAAAACTTTTTTTAAACCAACCAAAGTACTTGTTTTGGGAGGAGACGCCCTGCCACAGGATATAAAGGTGCTTAAACCGAATAAACCGGTAACCTCAAACGGGATCACTGTGCTTTACAGTTATTCATTTGATGAAATGATGGATAATGTGGATTTTAAAAAAACCTTTTGGGAGTTGGTTAAAACATTATAAATAAAACACGCCACTAAGATATATGCAGCAATTAGTTTTTGCTACCAATAACCGCCACAAGCTTGATGAGGTTTCGGCCAAGCTCAATGGCGCCATTCAGTTACTAACCCTGAACGACATTGGTTGTTATGATGATATTGAGGAAACAGGTACAACTTTTAAAGCTAATGCTTCCATCAAAAGTCATCATGTGTATGCCGAATATAAACTTAACTGCTTTGGCGATGACAGCGGGCTGGAAATAGATGCCCTGAACGGAGAACCGGGTGTTTACTCGGCCAGGTATGCCGGTGCCCATGGCAATCATGCTGCCAACATCAGTAAAGTGCTTGATAATTTGAAAGGCGAAACTAACCGGAAAGCCCGCTTTCGCACGGTAATTTCATTGATATGGAATGGTGAAGAGCATTTTTTTGAAGGCTCTGTTGAAGGGAGCATCCGGCAGGAGTTAAGCGGGAGCGGCGGTTTTGGTTACGACCCCATTTTTGAGCCTGCAGGATACAACATTACCTTTGCCGAGATGAGCATGGAGGAAAAAAATGCCATCAGTCACCGGGCAAAAGCGATGGAGCAATTGATTACTTTTTTAAATGAAGCCGGTAAATAATCACTTTAGGACAATCAGCCTCAATTTAAATTTAGCACATCATAATACAGCAATTTATGGATTTTACAAGGTGCTTTTTTATGAGCGATAAAACGTTTAACTAAATTATTCGATATTCGTAGGAAGAAACGAAACCTTACCGGTGCATGCCCCGTAAAATAGAGCTATAAGGAATAACCTATGAACATTATTAAGCAAATCGGTAAAATTTTATCGGAAAGGGAGGATAACCCTAAGTTTATTAATAGCCTTAAAAAAGTTCGGGAAGCCGACCAAATTGCCGAATCAATCAGTAAAAGGCTAACTGAATTAGAAAAACGTACCCGTCAGCAGGCGATGAATTTATAATTACATATTTTGGCAGGATTTATGCTATTTATGCATAAAAATATACTGTCATGAAAAAGTTAATTCAGACCTCAATCGCAATCTTTTCACTTGTTTTGGTCATTTCGGCCTGCTCGTCAACCAAAAACACAACTACGTCTAATGTATCGCGCGGTAAATTTGTTGGTACCTGGACCTGCAATAACGTAAGTTACGATGGCCTTGTACAAAATGCAGTACAGAACGTATTTGATCAGGCGCCACCCGAAGCCTTTGTTGGCAGCACGTGGAAACTCACCAACAGCGGTAACGGTATCTACACTTTAACCAACGGAACATCGCAAACCATTTTCTGGTCGGTTTATAACGGTGGCACAACCGGTACCCAATTCCAGTTCAAAAAATTGTATGAAGGGGATAAAGCCAAAAACGTATCCGAGGGATATCGTTTGGATATTGCCAGCAACGATGGCTCAACCATGACCCTGAAATCACCCGTTACTGTAGGCAATAGCACCGGATATATTGTTTATTCGTTTACTAAAAACCCTTGATTGGAGCGGAAAGCCGAAGGCTTAAAGCTTTAACATATCAAAGGGGTTTATCTGAAAAGATAAACCCCTTTTTGTTGGAGCTTTCTCACAAAGCTTTATAACCGTGCCCGTTTTAAGATTGTCTGCAACAAATATCGACTTGCCATTGAGGTCGATTCTGGTGCCGGGTAGTCGAGAGTAGGTTTATCGGAACTCATGCCGAATACGACGAAGCGGATGCAGGTTCAGTTTAAGCCAGACATTTTATATTACTCATCTTTATAGGTTTCTTCCCCCGGTGGGAGAGCTATAACTGTCTCTAAGCTCCACCATTAACATTGATGATACGAATATTTATGTAACAACTTTGTTAACACAATATATTGCCGATTTTAATTTATAATAAATAGGTTTGTTATTAACTGATCTTATAATTTATTGTATATGAAATTAAAACTACTCTTTTCGTGTTTAATTACGGCCGGTATTGCAGTACCGGCCTTTGCACAGGAACCTGTTGATGCAGCAATGGTTCAAAAAATAAGGGAAGAAGGCCTTAACCATTCAAAGGTAATGGAAACGGCTTTTTATCTTACAGATGTTTCGGGGCCAAGGCTTGCCAACTCTCCCGGCTTAAAGCGCGCCCAAAACTGGGCTGTTAATCAGCTTAAAACCTGGGGCATGGCCAACTCCAAATTGGAAGCCTGGGGTAAATTTGGCAAAGGCTGGGAGGTTCAAAAAAACTATGCAGCTATCACAGTGCCCTACTATCATGCTATTATCGCCATCCCTAAAGCATGGACACCAGGTACAAATGGTTTGATCAAAGGCGAAGTGATGATAATCAAAGCCGATTCGGCAGCAGAACTTGAGCAATACAAAGGTAAGCTGGCCGGCAAGATCGTGATATTTGATACCAAGGCCCCAACAGAACGTACCTGGAAAGTGGATGCCGCCCGTTATACCGATGAGGAACTTACCGAAATGGCCAACGCGAAAGCTGCGCCTGCCGGTCCACGCAGGAACGCCGTTGACCCCAACGCAGCCCAAATGGCCGCTTTCCGTAAAATACGCGCATTCAGGACTGCATTAAGCCAGTTTTTAGTTGATGAAAAGGCCGCGCTGGTACTAAGCCAGGGTCGTGGCACCGATGGTACAGTATTTACCACCAACGGCGCTTCATACGCCGATACCGCAAAAGCGGTAGCACCCGAGCTTGAAACCAGTAGCGAAGATTACCAACGTATTTTGCGCCTTATAAAAAGTGGTCAGCCGGTACAACTGGAAGCTGATATTAAAACCCAATTCATTACAGACGACTTGCAGGGCTATGATGTAGTTGCTGAGATTCCCGGAACGGATAAAAAACTGAAAGACCAGGTAGTAATGCTTGGCGGTCACCTTGATTCATGGCATGCCGCTACCGGTGCTACCGATAATGCAGCGGGCAGCGCGGTAATGCTGGAGGCTATGCGTATTTTAAAAGCGATTAACTTTAAACCCAAACGCACCATTCGCATCGCTTTATGGAGTTCGGAAGAGCAGGGCTTATTTGGTTCGCGCGGCTATGTGGCCAATCATTTCGGCGATCCTAAAACGATGGAGCTTAAACCCGAACAAGCGAAGCTTTCGGCCTATTACAACCTGGATAATGGAACCGGCAAGATCCGCGGAGTGTATTTGCAGGGAGATTCGGCCGCGGCCCCCATCTTTAAAGCCTGGCTTGAACCTTTTAAAGATCTTGGCGCCACCACGATTACCATCCGCAACACCGGCGGTACCGATCACCTTTCGTTTGACGCGATTGGTATTCCGGGCTTCCAGTTTATCCAGGATGCTATTGATTACGGTTCACGTACCCATCATAGTAATCAGGACACTTACGATCGCCTTATTGAAGATGACCTGAAACAGGCCGCAACCATTATTGCTTCATTTGTTTACCACACCGCACAACGTGCCGAAATGATCCCGCGCAAAGAGCTGCCCAAGCCACAACCGGCAAGGTAAAACTGTTACTATATTTATAAAAAAGCGATGCTCCCCGGCATCGCTTTTTTTGTTTACGCTTTATATCAATGTTCGTCCAGCTTTGACTTAGTGTATCCAGGGTTTAAACAGGAATGAGCCAATACGTGTGGAAAACACCTCGTTATTAGGTTGTTTTCCTTAAATAAAATGGTCTGCAGGCAGTTAATTTCCATAAACCATTTTAATAAATTAATTTTGTATGTTTAATGAGCCTATTTATAAAACCCCAAAAACCAGGGAAATCAACAGACGAAGAACTACTTAGTGATTATCGCGCAAGCGGTAACCTAACAGTTTTGGGCAGCTTATATGAAAGATATATGCCTCTTGTTTATGGCGTTTGCCTTAAATATCTGAAAGATGAAGAACTGGCCAAAGATGCGGTAATGGGCATTTTTGAGGAGCTGGTTGATAAGGTTAAAAAGCATGAGATTAACCAGTTCAGGAGTTGGGTATATGTACTTGGGCGCAATTATTGCTTGATGCAGTTACGGAGCGGTAAAAAGATGGAGTTGGTTAATTTAGATGAAGTTGTGGAATTTACCCCCTTTTTGCATCCTGAGGATAATAACAGGGAAGAGGCTTTGAAGGCTTTAGAAAACTGCATAGCAGGGCTTACAGGCGGACAAAAAGAAAGTATCGACCTGTTTTATTTAAAAGAGAAGTGTTATAAAGAAATTGCCTGGATAACAGGATATACTTTAAATGAGGTAAAGAGTTATATCCAGAACGGTAAGAGGAATTTGAAAATTTGCCTCGAACGGAACAGTGCATAGTAAAAAGGCAAATATACTGCAAATACAGAAGTATCTCAACGGAGAGCTTGATGCCCGTGCTATGCATAAACTGGAGATGGAGGCACTAAACGACCCTTTTTTGATGGATGCATTGGAAGGATATGAAAACGTGGGGACAAGTCAGCAATTAAATCTTGCTGGCCTTAGCTCAAGACTGCGGCAGCGTACCGGAGAAAATAAAGGCCATGTAATACCGTGGACCGTTTGGCCCATAGCGGCTTCGGTTTTAATAGCATTAAGTTTGGGAGGCCTTTATCTTAACAGATCTCCTAAAGCTGAACTGCAAAGTAATAACATTACAGGAAACAAAAATTCCATTCCACCCATGGTAGCTGCCGCCGACACTGTAAAGACCGGCGATACAGTTAAAAAAGCGAATACCAATACGCCTATACAGGCCCCATCAGTTGCAGTAAATAAAAAATCAAGACGGGCAAAGCAATCGGCTAATGCGCTTTATCAGCAGGAAATCTCCGCTGGCGACAATAAAACAGCTTCGAATGATGTTCCGCCTCCTGTGGGCAGCAATCCTTTAGCAGAACCGGCGGCTCCGCCCCCTGCTGTTAAAGATAAAGTTGTTTTGAAAGAAGAAGGCAATTTAAGTGAGCGGATAGTAGCAGGATACACAGCTCCAATTGCAAAAAAAGACACAGTAAGCTCGGATGTGATAGCATTAAGAGCGAATACGACAGTAGCGAAAGCAAAAACTCCGTTGCAATTTAAATTACCCGGAAAGGTTGACGGTGTTACATCTTCACCGGCAACTATTTTTGGCGGCAGTAAAGCGGCGGCCCAATCATTATACATTGCCGGTACCATTATTTCGAGAGACGATGGTTCGCCTTTAATTGGTGCGGCTATCAGGATCAAAGGCACCAACCGGAGCACAGTAACTGACGTTAACGGAAAATTCGCACTTAGTTCGCCGGGAGATAAGGCTACGCTTGATGTGGTTTATATTGGTTACGAGCCGAGGCAAGTTAACGCCACACGCGGCGATAGTATTAAAGTAGCGCTTAAGCCCGATTCGAGGGCTCTTGGCGAGGTGGTTGTAACTAAAAAAGACGACGACAACGGTGAGGTAAGTGTTACCGCGGCACATCCGCAACTGGGCTGGGGCAGCCTGAAAAAATATTTACAAACCAATGCTGTACTGCCAGATGGTATTGCCGGCACGGTGACCGTAACATTTACTGTATTCCCGAGCGGCATCACAGATGAGTTTAGTATTAAAAAAGGCCTGAATGAAGCGGCTGATCAAAAAGCCATAGAGCTTATTAAAAATGGTCCCTCATGGGTTGGCAGCACTAATAATAAACCCGAGGTTGTTACCGTAAAGGTTAAATTCCAAAAGCAAAAATAATATGCCCAATAAAAAAGCTGCGTTGAGATTAAGATCGACGCAGCCTTGTTGTATTTCTTTTCTCTATTTATTGTCCGGTAGTTTTTTTCCTGTCAGCAAAAGCGAATACTTTTTGCAATAAAGGCGTTGTCCGCGCACCAAGATTTTGACGAATGTTAAGCTCTTCTTTGGCTATCTCTACAAATAAGCCGTCGATGGCTTTTTGAGTTACATAATCGCTGATGTCAGGATTAAGCTTTGATACAAACGGAACCTTATTGTAAGCCTGGGCTGCATCAGTGTAATATTTGGTAGCATTCACTTTATTTAAGCTTCCCTGGATAACGGGTTTAAATTGCAGGCTTAATTTCGCTGTAGTGGTACGTTTAAAATATTGTGTTGCCGCATCCTGGCTGCCCAATAAAATATTGGTAACATCCTGCAGGGTCATTTGCTTAATAGCATCAACAAAAATAGGTTTTGCCTGTTTTGCAGCGTCTTCGGCTGCGCGGTTAAGCGAAAGGATCACATTATCACAAAGGCTGTTCAGGCCAAGTCCGCGTAAGGTTTTCTCAGCCTTTTGCGCTTCGGGCGGAAAAAGGATCTTGATAGCGGCATTGCCAAAAAATCCGTTAACTGCCGATAGTTGATCCGAGCTTTTACCTGTGCCTATTTCAAGGGCCTGTTTTAAACCGTTGCCTATTTCAAGCGACGTTGGTGTTCCCTGGTTTTGAATAGTGGCGTTAGCTACCTGGTTTAGCGTATCACAGCTGGTAAATGTAATTAAAGCTATTAAGATGGGGATAATGAGTAGTCTTGTTTTCATAGTAGTAAAACTAACAAAATTACTACCGGTTTGTTTAAGCAAAGAAATGTAATAATGCAAATACACCGGCGGCAATCAGGGCCGAAATAGGTATGGTAATGATCCAGGCCCAAACCAGGTTAATGGTTACGCCCCAGCGCACGGCCGATACGCGTTTGGTTAAACCCACCCCTATAATTGAGCCGGTAATAGTATGTGTTGTTGAAACCGGTATCCCAAAACGCTCGGTAATAAACAGGGTGATAGCACCTGCGGTTTCAGCACTTACACCTTCAAGCGGGGTAACCTTGGTTATTTTTGAGCCCATGGTTTTAACGATTTTCCAACCGCCCGACATAGTGCCTGCAGCAATAGCTGAGTAGCAAGCTAAAGGGATCCACTCAGGCATTACCGAGCCTGGCTTTATCACCTTTGAAGCGATAAGGCTTACATACAGGATCCCCATTACTTTTTGAGCATCGTTACCTCCATGAGCAAAACTTAATGCCGCGGATGAAACCAGCTGCATACGCTTAAACCAGCGTTCGGCGGTGGCCGGTCTGGCAGCTTTGCACAGGTGTAGTATTAAAATGGTTACAACATATGCTATAATTAAACCGATAAATGGGGCCAGTACGATATAGGCAATAATTTTAAGCACATATTGCATTTCGACAGCCTGCAGGGCATTTGCTCCCATGTAAAGCGCATTAGTCATACCGGCGCCGGCAAAGCCACCTATAAGGGTATGCGACGAGCTTGAAGGGATGCCGAACCACCATGTAAACAGGTTCCAGGTGATGGCGGCTACTAAACCTGCCAGGATCACGTGCAGGGTAACATAGTGCTCTAATACGATTTTAGATACCGTATTGGCCACCTTATGATCTTTTATAAAAAAGTAAGCTGCAAAGTTGAAAACCGCAGCCATTAACACTGCCTGAAACGGTGTTAATACTTTGGTAGATACGATGGTAGCTATAGAGTTTGCGGCATCATGAAAGCCATTGGTGTAATCAAACAACAGGGCGAGTACAACAATAACTACAAGTAGGGAAGTAACCATTTAGCTGAGGATAAGATTTACTTAAGCGTTTTTAACTAAGATTGACTCCATAACATTAGCTGCGTCTTCGCACATATCGGTAGCAGTTTCAAGGGCGGCTAATATTTCTTTGTATTTAATCAGGCGGATAGCATCCTTTTCATACAGGAACAAGTCGGCTACAGCGCGGTCAAAAACATAATCAGCCTGGTTTTCAACACTGTTTATCCTGATGCATGAATCGGCTATATTACGTACGTTCCTAAGGTCTTTCAGTTCTTTTACAGCTTTTTCCAAATCAATACTGGCCTGCAGTATCAGGTCAGATAGTTTACGGATATGCTCATTCAAATCATCTATCCTGTACAGGCTCATGCGGTTTGCCGCACCCTGTATATAATCGGCCACATCATCAATAGCTGTTGCAAGGGCGTGGATATCTTCACGATCAAAAGGTGTGATGAAATTTTTGCCAAGCTCCAGGTAAATCTGGTGAGTATATTCGTCGCCTTTGTTTTCAAGCTTGTCAATCTGTTTATATAAATCCTCGCGGGTTGCAGGGTTGTTTGAGTTAACTGCTTCAACCAGTATGGTAGCCATGGCTACAACATTGGCCGCGGCTTGTTCAAACAGCGGGAAGAATATTTTTTTATCCTTGGGTACAAAATACTGGAATATACTGTTTAGCGACATAGTGATTTGAAATTGGTGTAAAGGTACAGTTAGTATGTTAAATTATTGTTAACTTTTTAACACAGGTAAATTCGGGAAAGGAATGGTTTGCTTAGCTCTTGCCAAGGTAAAACCAAAGGTTGAACCAAGCCCTTCTGTACTGCGCACATTGATGGTTTGCTGATGGGCTTCAATAATATGCTTTACAATAGCAAGCCCCAGCCCGGAGCCACCAATTTGCCTTGAACGGCTGCTGTCTGTACGGAAAAAACGCTCAAATAACCTTGGCAAAAACTTTTCTTCAATACCTATACCATCGTCGGTAACTTCAACCAAAACCTGGTCGTGCAGTACAAAAAGGCTTACCGAAGTACTGCCTTCTTCTTTACCGTACTTAAACGAATTATCTATCAGGTTCACGAGCACCTGTCTTATTTTTTCCCTGTCGGCATTCACCACAATAGGCTCATCATACTTTTGCTTAAATATAAGTTTAATGTGGTACTGCTTGCCTTTGATCTCCAATGATTCAAAAACCTCTTTGATCAGGTCGTTGATTTTGAATTTGGTGTAATTAATGGGCATCTCGCCCGATTCAAGTTTGGAAATTTCATCAAGGTCTTTGATCAGGTAGCTTAGCCGGTCAACATTTTTTGAAGCTTTTTCCAAAAACTGGCGGGCCATTTCCTTGTCATCAAAATCATCATCCTGCAAGGCTTCAATGTAACCCTGGATAGCAAATAGCGGGGTTTTAAACTCGTGCGAGATATTGGATAAAAAGTCACGGCGAAACTTTTCCTGCTTGCGGAGTTCGTCTATCTCGGTCTTTTTCTGTTTGGCCCATTCCTTTACTTCCTGCTCCACATCGGCAATGGGGTTGGCGCTTACATGTTCGCCAAGAGCATCCCTGAGGTCGCGGCCTAATTTCAGGTTATGGATCAGTTTATAAATTAACTTGATGCGGGAGTGGATGTATTTTTCGATGAGGTAGTAAAAAACGAAGTAACTTACACCAAGGGCTACCGAAAAAGTAACCATTACATCGTACCATTTATGCTGAAAATAAAAGTTAACTGCCGAGAGCGTAATTGCTACGCCAAGCGAGGTTGTTAAAACCAGTACACGCAAATTCATAGCGTAAAGCTACGATTTATAGATGATTAACTCCCATCTGAATGGCCAGCGCCATGTTAATTTAAAGTTATCAATTTGTGCTTTTTTTAATAATGCCAACAACTCGTGCCTTTTAAAACCGCGCTTAACCGAAAGCGGACCATCATTTTGGGCCATGGAACTACGGGTAAAAACATGGGTTATAAACACTATGGCATGATATAAAAGCCAGTGACGGTGCAGGTCGGTAATGATAATTCCTTTTTGTGCCGAAGCTTGCATGTTTTTGATGAGCTTAATCCAGCGGTCATCATCAAAATGGTGCGTGAACAGGCTGCAAATGATCACATCCGTCGGTTTAATGAGATATGCTTCGTCAATAACATCGGCTTGGGTAAAGTTAATATTGCTATAATCCATTGCCCGTTGCCTGGCATAATTAACTGCAGCCGGAGCAGCATCAACGCCGTTTAAGTTAAGATCGATCTGTTTGCTTTCGGCCCATTTAGCAATAGCTATCAGGGAGTCCCCTCCGCCACAGCCCCAATCACTTACAGAACAACCATTGTAAATGGGAAGCTTTTTTAAGGAGCCGATGATGCTTTTATGACCACCAAACAAGGCGTTCATCTTTCCCAAACCTTCAAGCACTGGGTTTATTTCGGCCGATGGCAGATCAAAATCATCCATGATCTCCGGGGTATCCGAACGGTAACTTAAATCGGGCATATATTATGAAAGCTAAAAGCAGAATGCACAAAGCCAAAAGCTGATGATTTGATTATTAAAGCAATTCATCAATTTGGTGAAATTTATTAACAAACTCTACAATACAATACGCCTGAACTATACAAATGGTTGGCCGTGAGTTTTACTTATCAGGTATTGTGCTACAGAAGGCAGATGATTGAGCGTATTTAGAGTAAGGTCGGTCATATTATCGTTGCCAAACAAACGCTGCAACTGCCTGCCAACCCAAAGCCTTTGAGCAAATTGTTTGTTCCAGCTATTGGTATAGTCCTGCTCAAGGTTGGCGCGCTTTTCCGGATTAAAACTGCCCGGTTTATAGTGTGTAATGATCTTTTCGGAAAGGATTTTGGCCGAATGGATAGCCATAGTCATGCCGTTGCCGCAAAGCGGAGCTATCATCCCGGCGGTGTCTCCGCTCATCAGGATGTGGTTATCAACAGGCGCCTTTTTCTCAAAGGAGATTTCGTTGATCACTTCGGGTTTATCCAGTAAAAACCTGGCGTTACGAAAGATCTCATTGAGGTAAGGGTTTTTGCGGATCACGTTCTCTTCCAGAGCCTGTAAAGTGCCATACTTGCGCAGGTCATCCCGGTGTGCCATATAGCACATGCAGTACCTGTCGCCATCAGTTTTACTTACCCCACAATAGCCGTCTTTATAATTATTAAGCTGGATGAGATCGGTAGGGAAATCCATCTGTAAATGGAATTTTACTGCCAGGTAAGGGCTGCGTTTATAAAAAAACGGTCGTTTAAGTTTTTGATCGAGATTGGAGCGTTTGCCGAACGAGCCGATAGCCAACGGGGCTGTTAATGTTTCGCCGGGAGTTACCACTTCAAATTTTTCGCCAGCAAAACGAATATCCTCCACCCGTGTGCCGGTTAAAATATCAACTCCTTCGGCAAGGGCTTTTTGGTACAGAAAATTATCGAAAGTAAACCTGCTTAAACCAAAACCGCCCAGGTCAAGCTTTTGCGAAAGTTTGGTACCAGATGCTGCTGTTACCTCCAACCGGTTGATCCGGGCAACATTTAGTTCATCAAGATTGACGCCCAACGAAGACAAAAAAGGGATCACCTCGTTCGAGATATATTCACCGCAAACGCGGTGCATGGGGTAGGTCTTCTTTTCGATAACCGTAACTTTAAGCCCGGCACGGTTCAACAATATGGCGTTAAACAATCCGGCCAGGCCCCCGCCAATTACAATTACATCGCTCATGATGGCTTAATGCATTTCAAGTATCATCCCTTCAACGGTTAAACCCGGACCGAAGGCAAAACTCAGGATCTTTTGATCGACCAGGTTACCTGCCTTCAGCATTTTATCCAGCACAAACAAAATTGTGGCCGACGACATATTACCGTACTCCTGCAAAACCTGGTAGGCAAAAGCGTTGCTTTCTTCGGGTAATTCCAGGGCATCTTCCACGGCTTCTAAAATGGTACGCCCGCCGGGGTGAACAGCATAAGCAGTAATATCATCCATCTCAGTTTTGGCCTTTTGCAAAAAGCGCTGGGTAAGTGATTTGATATGTTTCTTAATTTGTTTGGATACCCTGGAGGTGAGTTTCATTTCAAAACCTGTGTTGCCCACATACCAACCCATCTCATTACGTGCTTCAGTAACAAATTCTGAATAGAAGTTTTTGAGTAAAAGGTAATTGCCACTACCCAAACGGTTAGCAGTATTTTCGACTAAAACGGCAGCGGCCCCATCTGAAAACAGCGAATTAGCAACCCAGTTATCCAGCGTATTCACTTTTTGAAAATGGAGCGTACAAAGCTCTACACTAACAACAAGCACTTTGGCGCCGGCATCGGCCCGGCAAATATAGTCGGCTACTTTGAGCCCGTTTATGGCGCCGTAGCAGCCCATAAAGTTGATGCAGGTACGTTCGGTATCGCGGTTCAGTTGCAGCCGGTCGACAAGTTCGATATCAATCCCGGGCGCGTGCATACCCGTACAGCTAATGGTTACCAGGTGTGTGATGCTGCCGGTAATATTATGGCCAAATTTTTGAAGACAGTTTTTTGCGGCACGTACAGCAATGGCGATGGCTTCTTTTTCATAAAGCTTTAAACGTTTTTGGGTGTCGGGGAATGGTTCGAGCCTTGCTGATTGCTCAAAAAAAGTGAAATCGGCAGGATCGCGGTAGCCAAAATCAGGGATCACCGAATAGCGGTAATCAATCCCCGAATGGTCATAAATTCCTTTCAGCCGTGCGGCATTAGTTGCATCCAGCCCAAAGGCGTTCGCCATAAAATGGTAAATATCCTGCTGGGCAATTCGATTGACGGGATTTGCTATCCCGATAGCACTGATGCAACTCTCCATTAAAAATAATTAAACCGGTTTTATTTGCTGATCTCCGCCTCAACCAAAACGTTGGCCTCATTTGACAGGATCAAATTTTTGCCGCCGATGCCAAAATCTGTCCGCAATATCATGAAGCTTCCTTTCAGTTGAGCCGCGTTACCCGATTCGGTATACGTAAAAGGTATTTCAATCAACTTTGTTTTATCTCTAATAGTTACGTTAAAATTGCCGGTATAGTTGCTCCCGCTTTTACGTTTAAATGAAACAGACTTCATCGTGATTTTCGGATATTTTGCCACATCAAAATAATCCTCACTTTTAAGGTGGTTATCCCGGCTTTCATTATCGCTGTTCACAGTATTTGAAGCAACGGACGCCTCAATATAGCTTCCGGCCAAATCATTGGGTTTAAACCTGATATCGGCCTGTAAGCCGCTGAAGGTACCGGCCACGTTAAAGCCGAGGTTTTTAATCTTAAAGCTGATATCTGATTTGGTTACCGTTTGCGAGAAGCCTGCTGTTGCCGCGAAAATTAAAAGTGCGGCTATATAAATTTTCTTCATCATGTTACATTAACGCTGTTTCCAAACATAATAATTTATGCGGTACAATTTTTTACATTAAAGGTTGTAAGTTTATAACGTTACCCGGGCAACTTTAAGTTGCTTTTAGGAGTATTTACCAGCAAACAGCAACATGAAATTTAAACAATTTATCCCTACCCGGTCGGCATTGGCGCATTTACGGTTTGTTTTCTCTGTTTTTTTGCTGCCGGTATACCTGTTTGCTTTTAGCCAGGCCGATACGGTAAAAGCTTCAACTGCTGTTCTCGTGTTTTTCATCTGGCATTTCCTTGCTTTCCCGGCCAGCAATGGCTATAACAGTTATTTTGATAAGGATGAAGATAGCATTGCCCTGTTAGCCAAACCGCCCGAAGTGGATCTCAGCCTGTATTATTTTTCTATTTTGCTGGAGATAATGGCTTTTTTATTGGGCTTTATCATTAGCTGGGAATTTGCCTTTGCGGTGCTCATTTATGGTATTATGTCAAAGCTGTATAGCCACCCGGCTACCCGTTTAAAGAAATATCCCATCATCAGCTTTTTAACGGTGTTTATTTTCCAGGGATGTTTTATTTATTACACCACCTACACCGCTTTGACCGGTACAAGCCTGTTTGGTCATTGGGATTTAGGCCTGATTATTCCGGGGGCTATCAGCTCCTGCCTCATTGGGGCATCATACCCCTTAACCCAGGTTTATCAGCATGAAGAAGACAGCAGGCGGGGCGATAAAACGCTTAGTATCGTTTTAGGCTACAAAGGCTCCTTCATTTTTTCGGGCGTATTGTTTGCCGCGGGGATAGCCCTTTCTTACTGGTACTGGCACCTGGCTGGGATGATGCTTAACTTTTATTTCTTTATAGTATGCGCCGCGCCAATATTTTTCTTTTCCAATTATTGGTTTTATAAAGTAGGCCAATCAACGGCTAATGCTAATTTTAAAAACGCCATGCGTATGAATTTCATCAGCTCGGGTTGTATGCTGGTTTACTTTGGGGTGCTGGCAGTGTTTAGTTGAAATAACCTTAATTTATAAAAAAACGTCATTGCGAGGCACGAAGCAATCGCGAACTGTACAAAGTGGCTCTGCCTATCGGGGGTTGCTTCGTTCCTCGCAATGACGCGCTTAAATTATTATTCTCCCTTACTTCTTCGCAGCCCAGGCATCCATTTTAGCCTCAAAAACCGCCATTGGCATGGCGCCATCTTTTAACACCTGGTCATGAAATTCGGCGATATTAAATTTACTGCCTAACTGTTTTTCATATTTGGTGCGTAGCTCACGAATTTTCAACGCGCCTATTTTATAGCTCAAGGCCTGACCCGGGATGGCCATATAACGCTCAATTTCGGCAGTTGCACCTTGCTCGCTGATAGCTTCGTTATCCATCATATATTTAATAGCCTGCTCACGGGTCATTCCTTTGGTGTGGATGGCTACGTCAACCACCAAACGGATAGCGCGGTGAATCTCATCACCTAACGCGCCCATATACTGGTACGGATCGGTGTACAAGCCGAGCTCTTTCCCTAATGATTCGCAATACAGCGCCCAGCCTTCTACATAGGCTGTTTCCCCGCCATCAAAGCGGCGGAACTTTGGCAATGAAGCGTTTTCCTGGGTTAACGAAATCTGGTAATGGTGACCAGGTATAGCTTCATGTAAAAACAACGATTCCATGCCCGATGTGGTGTTAAACTTGGCGGCATCTAATATCGGCACGTAAAAAATACCGGGACGGGTACCATCTGCCGAACCCTGGTTATACTCCGCACTGGCCGACGCAGCGCGGAAGGCTTCGGTTTGCCTGATCTCGAAAGGGGTTTTAGGCACATGGTTAAACATTTTCTTCAGGTTTGGCTCCATGCGTTTGTGAATGTTTTCAAAAGCATCAAGCACATCCTTCGGCGTTTTATATGGCGTAAACTTAGGGTCAGTTTTCATGTATTCGAAAAACGCCATCAAATCGCCCTTAAAGCCAACACTGGTTTTGATGCTATCCATTAAACCACGGATCCGGGCAACTTCTTTCAAACCCAATTGGTAAATTTCTTCAGGGGTTTTATCTGTGGTAGTTTGTTGTTTAACTAAGTAGGTGTATTTAGCAGTACCATCTGGCAGGGATGAAAAGCCCGAGGTTGCACGTGCATGGGGCAGATATTGGCTTTTCAGATAATCGGCCAGTTTTTGATAGGTTGGGTTAACAATTTGGGTAATAGCTTTCTTGTAAGCCTCGGTCAGCTGTTTTTTATCCGCATCCGAAAAATCTTTCGGCATATTCTTAACTGGTCCGTAGAACAAGCTTTTTTCTACATCTTTTGATACCAGGTCCTGCATTTCGGGGATCATTTTAACAACTAACGATTTTGGCAGCACTACGCCTGTTTTGATGCCTTTGTTAAAATTGGAGATGGCGGTATCCGCCCAGATCTGGAAAGCGGATAAACGTTTCAGCCAGTCGTTATAATCTACAACCGTTTTAAAAGGCTGCGCGCCAGAACCCGAACCCAGCTGCCCCATGGTAATTGGCAGGGCATAAAACTGGTTAAAAGGCATATACTCAAAATGATACTTGAAATTATCAAGGGCCAGTTGCACCTCGTAGGTAAATATATCGTATGATAGCTTATCGTCTTCGTTTAGTTCGGCCCGGTCAAAGTTTTTCACTTTCGACAAGTAAACCGAGTTATAATCATGCGCCTTTTTCAGAAATTCAGCCGAACCATCGTTAGGTAGCAGGTCATTATAGCGCCTGTCGCCAATGTAGGTTGCATTAAGCGGGTAAAGTTTTAAGCCGTCCTGGAAATAATCTTCAAAAACTTTGGCGAGGTCTTTATTGGCCGGGATGCCGCTGGCGGTGCCTGTTGATTTAGATTGATTACAGGCTGCAAACGAACCTGCTATGAATAGCATGAGTAGTATTTTTTTCATGAGGGTGCTGTTTAAACGATAAAGCTACGGAAAGGGAAAATATAATCAATAATGATATCTGCATTGCAGAATAAATATCGCGTCTGCTTCTACTCTGTAAATTAGCCTGTGTTCGAGATTTATCCGGCGCGACCACCAACCAGCTAAATTATGTTTTAAAGGTTCGGGCTTTCCACTTCCTTCATATGGAGTTCGTTCTATCTCTTTTATGAGGGAGTTAATTTTTTTTAAAGTTAATTTATCTGTGGTTTGCCAATAAAGGTAATCCTCCCATGCAGGATTTTGGAAAATTATCTTCACTCTTCAATTAGCTTTCTTTCCTGACCTAAACCTTTTTCATATTCTTCGATACCCTGAAGCAATCTTTCTGCATTTTTAGGACTCTTTAAAAGATAGAAAGTTTCTTCCATGCTTTCATAGTCAGCTTTTGATATTACCACAATATCTTCGGCATTAGCACTGGTCACTATAAGAGGTTTATGATCATTACGCACCTTGTCCAAAAAGGATTTAAGCTGTTGCCTGAAAGTCGTATATGTTGTGATCTCCATTTGAATGCTTTTTATAAAGGTACAAAACAAAAACAATATGTACAAGATTCTGTACATGTTGTTTTTGTTTCAAACTTACGAAGTTTTTAAAACTTCGTAAGTTTTGATAGGATTACAACCCCATTTCCTTCTTCAAAAACTTGCCTGTAAAGCTACTCTTCACTTTACACAAGCCTTCGGGTGTACCGGAGAACAGGATATTACCGCCGCCCGAGCCGCCCTCCGGGCCAAGGTCAATTACGTGGTCGGCCACTTTAATAACATCAAGATTATGTTCAATTACCAAAACCGTATTGCCTTTATCAACCAATTGATTAAGTACACCTAACAATACGTTGATATCTTCAAAGTGTAAACCTGTAGTAGGTTCATCCAATATATAAAAGGTGTTTCCTGTGTCTTTTTTAGATAGCTCGGTAGCCAGTTTAACACGTTGCGCCTCGCCGCCTGACAGTGTAGTGGAAGCCTGTCCTAAAGTGATATAACCCAAACCTACATCGTTAAGCGTTTTTACTTTACGATAGATAGACGGGATATGCTCAAAAAATGGGGTAGCATCCTCAATGCTCATATCCAGTACATCGCTGATGGACTTGCCCCGGTAACGCACTTCCAGCGTTTCGCGGTTGTAGCGCCTGCCGCCGCATTCTTCGCATGGTACCTGCACATCGGGCAAAAAGTTCATTTCAATTACCTTCATGCCTGCACCCTGGCAGGTTTCGCAACGGCCGCCCTTTACGTTAAACGAGAAACGACCTGGTTTATATCCCCTGATCCTTGATTCCGGCAGTGCCACGAACAGATTGCGGATGTCCGAAAACACCCCGGTATAGGTGGCAGGGTTTGAGCGCGGTGTACGACCGATTGGTGTTTGATCTATCTCAATTACTTTATCAATATGCTCCAATCCCTCAATTTTTTCATAAGGTAACGGTTGTTTCTTCGCCCTGAAAAAATGATGGTTTAAGATTGGGTATAAAGTTTCAGTGATCAGGCTTGATTTACCACTACCAGATACACCGGTTATGCCGATCAGTTTACCTAAAGGGAAATCGACCGATACTTTCTTAAGATTGTGACCGGTAGCTTTTTTCAGGCTCAGGGTTTTGCCATTACCTTCTCTGCGCTTTTTAGGAATAGCGATCTCGCGCTCACCATTGATATATGAAGTGGTAAGCGTATGCTTTTCCATTAGCTGCGCCGGAGTACCTTCGGCAACAACCTGGCCACCATGTACACCTGCCGCCGGGCCCATGTCAATTACGTGGTCGGCTTCCAGTATCATGTCTTTATCGTGCTCAACAACCAGTACTGTGTTACCCAAATCGCGCAGGTTTTTAAGCGCGTTGATCAAACGTTCGTTATCACGCTGGTGCAAACCGATACTTGGCTCATCCAAAATGTACATCACATTCATCAACTGTGAACCGATCTGTGTAGCCAGCCTGATCCGCTGCGCTTCACCGCCCGATAGGGTCTTGGCAGTACGATCAAGCGTTAAATAGCTCAAACCCACATCCAGCAAAAACACTATACGAGCGCGGATCTCTTTCAGGATCTCTTTAGCAATCACATTCTGGCGCTCGTTAAGACGGTCTTCCAGGCCGTCAAACCAATCCTGCAGGTGATTGATATCCATACAGGCCAGTTCAAATATGTTTTTACCATCTACCTTAAAATGCAGCGACTCTTTTTTGAGCCTTGCACCTTCACAAACAGGGCAGGTACGGAGTACACGATAGTTCTCCATATCATCTACACCTTCATCATTGCGACGTTCCTGCTGTTCTTCCAGCATGCGGATGATGCCTTCAAAAGTGATCTGGTAGCTTTGAACATTCCATTTGTTATATTCAACAGCAACACTCAATGTTTCAGGCGCGCCGTTAAGAATCACATCCAGTTGATCGCGGTTAAGCTTTTCGATAGGGGTTGAGAGCGAGAACTCATACTTTTTAGCCAGCGATTTCAACACCTGGAAAATCCATGTTTCGCGGTATTCGCCAATAGGGGCTAAACCGCCATTCATGATGCTCAGTTTCGGGTTAGGGATTACCGAAGCTTCATCAATCTCAAAAATATAACCCAATCCATTACACTTTTCGCAGGCACCATAAGGCGAGTTGAACGAAAATGTATTGGGCTGAGGCTCATCATATGAAATGCCCGAAACCGGGTCCATCAGGTATTTACTATAATAGGATACATTATTATCCTTATCGGCAATACGGATAATGCCTTTGGCAATTTTCAAAGCCTGCTGAACCGAAGTATATAAGCGTTTGCTATCCTTTTCACTCACTACCAAACGGTCAACCACAATATCAATATCGTGGATCTTGTAACGGTCAACCTGCATTTTGGGTTCAACATCGGCAATGGCGCCATCTACCCAAACTTTTAAAAAGCCCTGCTTGCGGATAGACTCGAACAATTCGCGATAGTGGCCTTTACGTGCCTTTACCACCGGGGCCAGGATATTAACCGGCTGCCCGTCAAATTTTTCGCTGATGGTTTTCAGGATCTGGTCTTCGCTCATGCGTTCCATCTTCTCACCAGTGGTGTACGAGTAAGCATCACCCGCACGGGCGAAGAGCAAACGCATAAAATCATAGATCTCGGTAATAGTACCTACCGTGGAGCGTGGGTTTTTACTGGTAGTTTTTTGCTCAATGGCAATCACCGGGCTCAAGCCCGATACCTTATCTACATCCGGCCGCTCCATCCCGCCCATAAACTGGCGTGAGTAGGCCGAAAATGTTTCCATATAACGGCGCTGGCCTTCGGCATAAATAGTATCAAACGCCAGTGATGATTTACCGCTGCCGCTTAAGCCGGTAATTACCACCAGTTGGTTGCGCGGAAAGGAAACATCTATATTTTTCAGGTTATGTACCCGGGCACCATAAACTTCAACTTCACTTTGCTCGCCCAGGTCAACAAGAGGTTTTGTACTCATACTTTATTTAAGGTTGAATTATTGAGTTTTGAATTAGTGATTGAAAGCCCATGTTAAAGGGATTTGCTTACTTGCAAAAATGCCGGTCGTAATCTGAAAAGGGAAAGGAATTCACTAAATCACTAATTCAGTAAATCAATAATTAATTGTCAAATATAAGCAAAAAAGGCCGATCATCCACTGTGGATGACCGGCCTCAAAGTGCTCCGTAATGTAATCTTTTAATTAATTTACAGTATGATTACCTGCTGTTAATTAATTGCCAGCAACTGTGATGCAGGCGGAATGAAAAAGTAATTATCATACCCGTGCTCTTTTGGCTGCTCGATAATAGCTTTCATGGCAATAAGCTTATAAACATATGAACCGGTTTCGCGGTTCAGCTTCATGCGAAAGTAGTTATCTTCTTTTTGCCTGTTAATGGCGCGCGCCAATTTGATCGAGCCATTGTTGTAAGCGGCAGCCGCCAGTGTCCAGCTGTTAAATTCATCGTATAGTTCTTTGATATACTTGCAGGCTGCAATGGTTGATTTGCGAAGGTTTTTCCGCTCGTCAACACCATGGCCTACTCTAAGTCCGTAGGTACGTGCAGTACCCGGCATAAATTGCCAAAAACCCGACGCGCCTTTTGGTGATGTGCCCGATTTTAGGCCCGACTCAACCAAAGGGATGTACTTAAAATCTTCAGGGATACCGTAAAACTTTAAAATGGGCTCGATGATCGGAAACCATAGCTCGGCTTTCCGGTGCAATACATTGCTCTGCACACTTTTAAAGTCGTGCTGCCTGAGCGATTTGTTGAGTTTACGTGTAACCCTTGCGTCATTAACTGGTAAAGCCTCATTGGCAAAGTTGTAAGCAACGGCCTTTGAGCTTTTGAGAAAAATAAAATCTGAGGTTCGGGTGCTTAAAGTTGCCGCTTTTGCAGCCTTTTCGATGATCGTTGTACCGAAAATATTAAGCTCTGAAATGAGAACCAGCACCAGTGTTACGGAGCACGTAAGTAAGTGTTTTTTAATCATTTCTTTTCCTATCATTTAACTATACATTTGGTAGAATGTGCTGCAAAGGTAGGCTATACAGATCACATAATCAAATACTTACCATTTTGCTAACTTTTTTAGAGTTGGTTTTCGGTTCAAAAACGGCGTTTAAAACCGTTTAAACGGCGATTTTGCAAGCGGATATTTTTTTGATCTTTTTAGATAAAAATTGGCAAAAAAGCGTAACTTTGACCCTCACGCTGCGAAAGCGCTAAACAAAAAATTATGGTATTTAAGAGACCAGCAGGTAGTCGCGACGACAAACCCGGAAAGTCGTCATCAAGGAGTTCAAGATCCGACGACCGACCAAAAAAATCAGCATCAACCCCAAAAGGTAAAGCTACTCCAAACGGAGAGAAAAAAATATTTTCCAGGCCGGAAAAAACATTCCAAAGCAACAGGTTCAGTGAGGATAAGCCCAAAAGCAATTTTAGGGTCGGTGAATCATCTGGCGATAAAAGATCAGGCGCTAAGCCAGGGCCTTACTCGGGCAGGCCGGCAGCCGACAGTGACGACAGGCCAAAAAGGAACTTTGGCGGCGATAGCGCAGGCGAAAGGAAGTCATTTAGTGGCGGCCCGCGTAAACCTTACAGCGGCAGGCCAACAACCAGCGATAACGACAGGCCGAAAAGAAGCTTTGGCGGCGAATCACAAGGCGAAAAAAAACCTTACTCATCTCCGCGCACCCGTTCTTCAGCCAGCTTTGAGGGCAAGCCTAAAAGAAGCTTTGGCGGTGATGCAGGGGGCGAACGTAAATTTGCACCAAGAGGAACCGAGGGCGGCTTCAAAAAACGCGAAGGCGGTTTTAAAGAGAAATCACCATTTGGCGAAAGACCGGCACACAGGCCGCATGACAGGGAAAACCAACAGGATGCCCCTAAAACCATGCGCGGGCGTAAAAATTCTCCAGCTAAAAAATCAGAAGACGACGGGCTGATCCGCCTGAACCGTTACATATCAAACGCGGGTATTTGCTCACGCCGTAAGGCCGATGAACTGATTACCGCGGGCGTGGTATCTGTAAACGGAGAAGTAGTGACCGAACTCGGTACCAAAGTTGATCCGTTTAAGGATACTATTAAATATAACGGCGAAACGCTGAAACGCGAGAAAATGGTTTATGTATTGTTAAATAAGCCAAAGGATTATATCACAACTACAGATGATCCGCAGGAGCGCCGTACCGTAATGCACCTGGTTGAAAAGGCAAGCCGCGAGCGTATTTACCCCGTAGGCCGTCTTGACCGTAACACCACCGGTTTGTTATTAATGACCAACGATGGTGATTTGGCCGATAAGCTATCGCACCCGCGTAACAGCATTACCAAATTATACCAGGTTGAATTAAGCAAAAGCTTAACCCAGGGCGACCTGAATAAATTAACTTTCGGCCTTGAGCTGGAAGATGGCGTAATTAAGCCCGACGCGGTATCATATGTAGCCGGTGGATCAAAACGTGAAGTTGGGATCCAGATCCACAGCGGCAAAAACCGTATTGTGCGCCGTATGTTTGAGCACCTGGGTTACGAAGTGGTAAAATTGGACAGGGTGGTTTATGCCAACCTTACCAAAAAAGACCTTCCACGGGGCCGCTGGCGTTACCTCGATGAAAAAGAAGTGATCCAGTTAAAACACCTGATGAAATAATAAGAGGCCCCGTTAAACAGCGGGGCATTTTTTTTGTCTATTTTGTTATCTTGCACAGCAAGATCTGTAAAGCTAAAAGCGGAAATGCATAAAACTTAAAGCTGTATGATTGTCAGTATTTATTGCTATTTGTGAATTAATTTAATAGACCTTATATAATCAACCATGAAGAAATTTCTTTTGATCATCGCTATGCTTTCACCGGCGCTAACATTTGCACAAAATAAAAAAACAGGGCCTAAAACTTTCGACCTGGTGGTTGGTACTTATACCACAGGCAAAAGTAAAGGCATTGTGGTATACCGCTTTTATGCCGAAACCGGCAAACTGGCTTATCTCAGTGAAATTGATGGCGTAAATAATCCGTCGTATTTAACGTTAAGCGCCAATAATAAATTTATTTATGCCGTTAATGAGTTACCTAAAGGCGAGGTAAGCGCGTTTTCATTTGAGCCCAAAACGGGCAAAATGACTTTTATCAACAAGCAATCAACACTGGGCGCCGATCCATGTCACATATCTGTTGATAAAGCACAAAAAAACCTGATCATAGCTAACTACTCAAGCGGCAACGTTGCGGTAATGCCTTTAAATAAAGATGGTTCGATAGCTAACGGAATTCAAACGGTACATGATGATGGCCATAGTATAAACAAGGAAAGGCAGGAATCTGCACACGCGCATATGGCGGTCCTTACACCCGATGAAAAATATGTGTTGTATAATGACCTCGGCACTGATAAAATAAATGTTTACCGCTACCGTCCTTCAAAAGAGCCCCGTATTGTACCCGCGACACCTGCCTTTGTAAGTGTTACAGCGGGTGAAGGCCCAAGGCACCTGGAATTTTCGGCCGATAAAAAAACTGTTTACGTAGTAACCGAAATGGGCTCGAACGTTGTTGCGTTTGATTACAATAATGGTAAGCTGAAACAAAAACAGTCTATCACCATGCTGCCAGATGGCTTTACCGGCCAAACTGCAGGTGCAGCTATCCACCTGTCGCCCGATGGCCGTTTTCTGTATGCTTCAAATCGTTTAGAAACCAACGAGATCAACATTTATGCTGTTAACCAGGAAACGGGTTTGCTTACTTTTGTAGCGCGCCAGTCCACCTATGGCAAAAACCCACGCGATTTCGCTATCGACCCAACAGGTAATTTCCTGATAGTAGCTAATCAGAACAGCGATAACATGTGGGTGTTCAAAATAGATCAAAACACCGGCAAGCTTGCCCAAACAGGTATCAGAGTTGATATTGGCAACCCGGTATGCTTAAAATTTGCACCAGCTGAATAAGCTGAAAGCCGAAGACTTAAAAGCTTAAAGCATTTTAGTCGCTTAACGCGGAGTGCCGGAAGCTCATTTACAGCAATAAAAAGAAAAGCTCAAAGCAATACCAATGCTTTGAGCTTTTCTTTTTATTGCTGATTTATTTAATTACAGCTTGCGTTTAACTTCTACGTTTTCGTAAGCTTCAACAATGTCGCCTACTTCAATGTTGTTAAAGTTGTTGATGTTCAAACCGCACTCGTAACCTGCGCTTACTTCTTTCACGTCATCTTTAAAGCGTTTCAGTGAAGCCAGTTCGCCGGTGTAGATCACTACGCCATCACGGATGATACGGATCTTGCTGTTACGGTTAATTTTACCATCCAATACCATACAACCCGCAATAGTACCCACCTTGCTGATCTTGAAGGTTTCGCGGATCTCAACGTTAGCCACGATCTTTTCTTCAAAGGTTGGTGCAAGCATGCCTTCCATCGCCGCTTTGATCTCGTTGATCGCGTCGTAGATGATGGAGTACAGCCTGATATCGATCTGCTCTGCTTCGGCCAGTTTACGGGCACCGCCTGAGGGGCGTACCTGGAAACCGATGATGATCGCGTCGGATGCTGATGCCAGCAATACGTCTGATTCGGAAATCTGACCTACAGCTTTCGAGATGATGTTCACCTGGATCTGCTCGGTAGACAGTTTCAGCAATGAATCTGACAAGGCCTCGATAGAACCATCCACGTCACCTTTAACAATGATGTTAAGTTCCTTGAAGTTACCCACTGCCAAACGACGGCCGATTTCATCAAGGGTGATGTGTTTCTGCGTACGTAAGCCCTGCTCACGTTGTAACTGTAAGCGTTTGTTAGCAATTTCACGTGCTTCAACTTCGCTCTCAAGCGCGTTGAATTTATCGCCCGCTGTTGGTGCACCCTGCATACCCAACACCTGTACAGGTGTTGATGGTCCTGCCGAATCCACACGCTGACCGCGCTCGTTGGTTAACGCTTTTACACGACCGCTGTAGCAGCCTGCCAGTATCGGGTCGCCTACTTTTAAGCGGCCTGCCTGTACAAGGATGGTGGTAACAATACCACGGCCTTTATCTAAAGCTGCCTCAATAACAGTACCTACGGCACGTTTGTTAGGGTTAGCTTTCAGTTCGAGCAATTCGGCTTCAAGCAATACTTTTTCCAATAACAAGTCAACATTTAAGCCGGTTTTGGCCGAAATTTCCTGCGACTGATATTTACCGCCCCACTCTTCAACCAAAATATTCATGGCCGATAACTGTTCCCTTACCTTATCGGCATTGGCACCCGGCTTATCAATTTTGTTAAAGGCGAATATGATTGGTGCGCCTGCAGCCTGCGCGTGGTTTATAGCTTCGCGGGTTTGCGGCATCACGCTGTCATCGGCAGCTATTACTATAATTACAATATCTGTAACCTGCGCACCCCTTGCACGCATAGCGGTAAACGCTTCGTGACCCGGTGTATCCAGGAAGGTGATCTTTCCTTTATTGTCAGGCAAAGTTACTTCATAAGCACCAATGTGCTGGGTTATACCACCCGCTTCGCCGCCTATTACGTTGGTTTTACGTATAAAGTCGAGCAATGAGGTTTTACCGTGGTCAACGTGGCCCATGATGGTTACGATTGGTGCACGTGTCACCAGGTCGGCCGGATCATCAGGCTGGTCAAGGTTGGCTTCTTCATCCTGAGGCTTCACAAATTCAACCTGGTAGCCAAATTCATCGGCCACAATTGAAAGTGTTTCGGCATCAAGCCTTTGGTTAATGGAAACGAACATGCCCAGGCTCATACAGGTAGATATGATCTGCGTTACAGATACATCCATCATGCTGGCCAGCTCGTTTGCTGTTACGAATTCGGTAACCTTCAATACTTTTGATTGAAGTTCCTGTTCCATTGCCAGCTCTTCGGCACTTGCAGCAACGTCATCACGTTTTTGACGACGGAATTTAGCGCGCTGTGCAAACTTGCCCGACTTACCTGCGCCACTTAAGCGTGCAAGTGTAGCCTTGATCTGGTCTTGTATGTCTTTTTCTGAAGGTTCTTCCTTCGGTCCTGTATTTTGAGGCGGATTATTGCGGTTGCTCCTGAAATCCGGGCGGTTACCACCGCCATGACCTCCCTGGCCCTGACCTGGCCCGCTGTTTCCGGGTGCTCCATGTGTACGGTTCCTGAAATCCGGGCGGTTTGGATTAATAGTACCACCACCGCCTGGCTGCTGGCCTTGTTGAGGGTGATTGCCACCACCGCCCTGCTGGCCATGCGGATGGTTACCGCCGCCTTGCTGCGGGTTGCCCTGGTTATCTTTACGCTTACGTTTGCGTTTATGATCGGCCGAGTTATTATTTGAATTTGATGATGAAGCTACCGGGTTGCGTTTTGGCGCGTTAACCGGCAACTGGATCTTACCAATAATGTTTGGCCCTGTTAAACGCTCGGCTTTAGCACGGATCACGTCTGGCTCCTGGCTGTCATCAACTACTGGTGCAGCCGGAGTTTCAGGAGCAGCCGGAGGTGTTGCAACCGGTGCTTTTTCAGCAGCAGGCGCTTTAGGCTCTTCAGCTTTAGGTGCTTCGGCAACCGGAGCTGCCGGTTTGGGCGTTTCAACCTTTGGTGGTTCGGGCACAACCGGAGCTACCGGCTGTGGCGCTTCAACTTTTGGCTCGGCAGGTGCCGGAGCCGGTGTTGGCGCAGGTGCCTGTGCAACTGGCTCGGGTTGTTTAACAACTACTTCCGCTGGTTTTTCCGCAGGCTTCTCCGCCTGTGGCTTAGCATTCAGGTTGTTAAGGTCAATTTTTCCAACCACCTTAACACCAGGTAATACGTCATTGCGCTCATCAGAACGAGCAGGGGTTTGCGCTGCCGGAGCAGGCTCGGCCGGTTTTGGTTTTTCAACCTGCGGCTGTGCAAAGTGCCCTGTATTCTTGATCAGTATCTCTTCGTTCTCAAAATCGCGCGAACGGCGGTTCTCAACCGGCTTTTCAGGAAACTGTGCAGCAGGCTCTTCTTTCCTTATCTTTCCGATACTGATCTGCTTAGCTTCCTCCTTAATACTTTTGTCAACAGCAAATTCCTTTAACAGGGCATTGTACATGTCATTATCCAGCTTGGCCATAGGATGCTTGTCAACCTTGTATCCTTTGGTAGCTAAATAATCGACAAGGGTACCCATGCCAATGTTCAGTTCTTTTACTGCTTTAATTAATTTTATGGATTTGTCTTCTGACATTTAATATTACTTTCTCTGCTTATTTAGTGCAAAAATACGATTTTAATTTTGCTTATTCCGCTTATTCAAACTCCGCATTCAATATTGATAGCACTTCTTTTACTGTTTCTTCCTCTAAATCGGTACGTTTTACCAATTCACCAACGGTTAAGGCCAGTACTGATTTTGCTGTATCTAAACCAATACGTTTAAATTCATCAATGATCCAGCCTTCAATCTCGTCAGAAAATTCTTCAATGTCCACATCCTCGTCATGCTCATCAGCCTCGCGGTAAACATCAATTTCGTAGCCTGTCAATTTTCCTGCCAGCTTAATGTTATGTCCGCCACGACCGATAGCTAATGATACCTGGTCGGGTTTTAAATACACAGCAGCTGTTTTTTTCTCATCATCTAATTTAATAGAAGTTATTTTGGCAGGTGATAATGCACGCTGAATATATAGCTGAACGTTGTTGGTAAAGTTAATAACGTCGATATTTTCATTTTTTAACTCACGTACTATACCGTGGATCCGTGAACCTTTCATACCTACGCAGGCACCAACCGGATCGATACGGTCGTCATATGATTCAACGGCAACTTTAGCACGTTCGCCCGGTTCGCGTACAATCTTCTTGATGGTAATTAAGCCATCAAAAATTTCCGGCACTTCAAGCTCAAACAAGCGCTGTAAAAACTCAGGCGCTGTACGCGAAATGATGATCTTGGGGTTGCTGTTCAGCATATCCACCTTTGATACAACAGCTTTAACGCTATCGCCCTTTTTAAAGTAGTCGGCCGGGATCTGCTCCGTTTTTGGCAGTAACAGCTCGTTGCCTTCATCATCAAGAACTAACGTTTCTTTTTTCCAAACCTGGTAAACCTCGCCTGTAACAATTTCACCTACGCGGTCTTTATATTTTTTGAAGATCTCGTCTTTCTCTAATTCCAGGATTTTTGATACCAGCGTTTGGCGTGCGGCTAAAATAGCACGGCGGCCAAAGCTTTCTAAAGTGATCTGTTCAATATAATCATCACCAACTTCAAGGTCGGCGTCATACAGGTGTGCTTCGGCAAGTTCTATCTCCAGGTCATCATCTTCGCTAAAGCCATCTTCCATAACTTTACGTGTGCGCCAGATCTCTAAGTCACCGTTATCGGTGTTCACAATTACGTCGCAATTTTCGTCCGTACCGTACTTTTTCCTGATCATGCTCCTGAAAACGTCTTCCAGAACGCTCATCATGGTAGGGCGGTCAATGTTCTTGAAATCTTTAAATTCCTGAAAAGAATCAATTAAATTAATATTGCTCATTTTTTACTTAAATGATATTAAAACCTTTGTTTCTGTTATTTGGTCCATTGGGATAACGCTTTCTATAACCTGCGCTTTTTTCCCTTTTTCTTTTACTTTTTCTTCAATGGTGATGGCATCCTCTGTAAGGCCGGTTAATGTGCCTTCGCGTTTAGCGCCATCTTTCATTTTAATGCCCAGGTTACGGCCAACATTCTTGGCGTATTGCCTTGGCGACGACAGTGGATAATCAATGCCCGGCGATGAAACCTCCAGGTTATAAGCGGTTTCAATCACGTTTTCCTCTTCCAGATGGAAACCTACGTGCCTGCTTACCTGTGCACATTCATCAATACCGATGCCGTTATCGCCATCAAGCAGGATCACCAATTTACCGTTCGGGTGCATTTTAATGTCCACTATAAACAGGTTTGGTTTATCTGCTATCTTCTCTTCTACCAGTTCTTTTACCCTTTTTTCAATATTCATTACCCACCGGTGTTTTTGACAGAATAATTTTGATTGATAAAATAAAAGAGGGGACTAATTGCCCCCTCTTTTATTAACGGTTGCAAATATAATCAAAAATATTAAATTTTCAAGCATATAGGTAGTTTATTGCTTAAAAATCAAATCTGTATAGTGCAAGGTGCCGGGTTTGCTGCGGCTTTTTATCAAATCGGTCAGCGTACCACCGGCACTGAAATCATAGTAACGAAAAAAATACGTTTGCTGTGTACTAAAGGCTGTATCCGGCGTAAAAATAACAACATTATCTTTAACGGTGTAACTACCCGGCTGTGCGGGCTGCAGGTTTCGCATGCTGGTATCGGCGGGCATGCGGTAAACAGCCATCAGCGTTTCCCAGGCTTTGGCAGATGAATCACGACTGATCTCATTAATGATAGCCGGATCGAAACCGGTTATCTGCAATGCTTTTCCGTTATTAACTGTCTTAATGGTTATCAGTGTTTTGGTTGATGTTTCTGTACAACTGAATAAAAACATTAGCGGAAGTAATAAAGGAAAAAGTTTTTTCATTTGGCAAGATAGGTTTATTGTAATAAAAAGCGATATATCCGTTTGCTGAAGAAGCATGCATTATTATGGGTATATCAATAAGCATAGTTTGAGCCCGTAGGATACCTGTAAGGCTTGCGACCGTGGGGACACGGTCGCGGGGATGAAAATTATCTTGCGCTCGTTTGCAAACGAGCGCAAGTAGTACGACGGTTGGTCTTTTATTAAATTACCTACTTCTTCAACGTCCCCTCAAATAATTTATAAATCCGTTTATACTCATCGGCCCAGCTGCTGGGTTGTTCAAAGCCGTGGTCTTCCACAGGGTACGAGGCCAGCTCCCAGTTTTCTTTGTGCAACTCTATCAGTTTTTGAGTCAGGCGGATAATATCCTGGTAGTTTACATTCTGGTCTATCATGCCATGCAGCATCAGCAGGTTGCCTTTTAAGCCGCTGGCAAAATAAATAGGCGAACTTTTGCGATAGGCCTGTTCATCGGTAAAAGGTTCATTAAGGATGTTCGAAGTATATTCATGGTTATAATGCGCCCAGTCGGTAACTGAACGGATGGCACCGCCTGCGGCAAAAACATCCGGTTCGGTAAACATGCCCATAAGTGTGATGAAGCCACCGTATGAGCCGCCGTACAAACCGACATGCTTAGGGTTAACGCCATATTTTTTAATCAGCAATTTTACGCCGTCAACCTGGTCGGTAAGGTCTTTGCCTCCCATGTGGCGATAGATCCCTGTCCGGAAATCCCGGCCATAACCTGCGCTCGCTGTGTAGTCAATGTCCAGCACAGTGTAACCATTATCGGCGAGCATGTTATTGAACATGTACTCGCGGAAATAATAACTCCATGAATAGGTAACGTTTTGCAGGTAGCCCGCACCGTGGACAAAAACCACAGCTGGTTTTGATGGATCTTGCTTTTTAGGCTGATACAGGCGAGCATAAACATCGGTACCGTAGCGGTTTTTAAAGGTGATGATCTCCGGGTCGCGCCATGGGTACGACAAGTATTCGGACGAAACGGAGTTGGTTATTTTTACCGCCTTTGCACCGGGTTTATTGGCCTGGATATATAGCTCCCATGGCCTGTTTGAATAAGAATAGCGGATAGCCAGCCACTTTTCATCGGGCGAAAGAGTTACCTCGTTACCGCCTTTCATACCGGTAATTTTAACAGGGGTACCGCCGGTAACCGGGATGCTGTAAAAATGGGTAATGCCCGGATGATCGATATTGGCAGTAAAATAAAACATCTTTTTATCCTGGCTTAACTGCAAAGTTTGTACTTCCCATTTGCCGCTGGTGAGCTGTTTTTTGGCACCGCTGGTTACATCAACCACATAAATATGCGAGTAACCGCTGGCCTCGCTTTGATAATAAAAATGAGTATCGTCAATAAAACCTGCATCCCCGGGATCATCAATGCCGGGGCCGCCAATCCAGGCCTCATCCCGCTGACGGTCAAGCAGGCTCAGTTTACCGCTTACCGGGTCTAAGCGCATGATCCAGCAGTCTTTATTATCCTGTGCTGAGATAATGACCACGGCATTGCTGCCGCTTTGATTCCATAAAACGCCATCGATATTTACCTGCCTGTCGGCGTTTTCCTTTTGACGGGCTTTTAATTCATCGGGATAATCTTTTAAATAGTCGGGCAGGTCTTTAATGCCGGGGATCTCTGCTGCAATAACCGGGTAAACCGCTTCACGGCGCTTATCGTAAATAAACGTCTCTGAGGTTGACGATGGCCGGCCCACTTTTGAACGGTTAGGTATGTCCTCTGTGAAGCCCGATGCGGTAACATAATTAGGTACAATCGCGTTTTGAACGCCATCGGCGCGTTTGGTAAGGCGATAGGTGATAAACCTGCCATCCGGACTGATCTGTACAGCGCTCAGTCTTTTATCGCCATAGGCAATCTCTTTCAGCTTGTCGGGCTTAAGCAATGCTGTTTCTGTTGAATCTTTTTTATCGTCTTTTGCTTCCTTTTTGATGATCTCAAACAACTCAAGCTGTTGTTTTTTGAGCCATTGTTCCTGCTCGCCGGGTTTATCCTTACTTTTTTTATCGCTTGCTGTCCGTACAAAATTGGTGAGCTGTACCAGGGTGCCGCCATTCAGGTTCAGGGCAAAGAGATTATTATCTTCTTTGTAAATGATCTTTGTTTCATCACCGCTGAAAACGGGGCTGTCTTCCTGCGCTACGGTATTTGTTAGCCGGGTGGTTTTGTTGGCTTTTACATCGTATAAAAATAAATCGCCGTTTTTACTGAATACCTTTTGGCTGTGCTTTTTGTTCCATTCGTCGTAACCGGCTGCCAGATCGCGCTGCTCGGCAATGCTGACTTTTTGTACCTTGTTGTCGCCGGTGCTAACTGAATATAACCGGGTATTGCCCGAAGCATCATCATCCCATTTAAAATAGATCTTTTTACTATCGTTAGCCCAGTTGATATTGGAGGGCGAAACCCCGATCCATTTAGGGTCGCGCATAATTTTTTCGATGCTAAGGGTATCCAGCTTTTGGGCAAAGGCGCCCGTTGCCGGGATCAGGAACAATAAGCCTAACAGTTTTTTCATATCTCAATAAAGCATGCAATTTAACAGTTTGGCTAATGATTGCTATTTTTAAGCATTTTATTGTTACAAAATGGAACTACAGGGCAACGGATTTTTATTGAGGAGGTGGCAACCGGGCGATGAAGCATCACTTCAAAAGCATGCGGATAACCCGAAAGTATCGGCTTTTTTGCGCGACAGGTTCCCTTACCCCTATACTATGGAGGATGCCCTGTTTTGGGTAAACCTGGTCCAAAATCAGCAACCTTTAACCAACTTTGCCATAGTAGTTAACGGTGAAGCCTGCGGCGGTATTGGTGTTGAACTTTTTACCGACGAAAGCCGCATAACCGCCGAAATAGGCTATTGGCTTGGTGAAGAACATTGGGGAAAGGGCTTAGCAACCGAGGCTGTAAAACTGGTAACCACTTATGCTTTTGAACATTTTTCGCTATTGCGTTTAGAAGCCGGTGTGTATAATAGAAACACGGCATCCATACGAGTGCTCGAAAAAGCAGGCTATATTCAGGAGGCCGTACTACGAAGGTCAGTTATTAAAAATGGCGAGGTGATGGATAAGCATATGTATGTTATTTTTAAGGATGAACAACTAAATTCACAGGATGCCTAATTTGTATATCATAGCAGGTTGTAACGGTGCCGGTAAAACCACGGCAAGCTATATAGTTTTGCCCGAATTGCTTAACTGTAATGAGTTTGTAAATGCAGATAACATCGCGGCAGGACTATCTCCCTTCAATCCGGAAAGTGTTGCATTCGAAGCCGGCCGGATCATGCTGCAACGGATTGATGAGTTGCTGAACCGGGAAGTTGACTTTGCCTTTGAAACAACGCTTTCAACCCGGAGTTATGTATCCCTGGTTAAAAGAGCTCAGCAAAAAGGATATGAAGTTACTTTATTGTTTTTTTGGTTGAGCTCTCCTGAAATGGCAATGGAACGAGTAGCTAAACGAGTGAGTAAAGGAGGCCATAATATCCCTGCCGATGTAATAGAACGGAGATATTACCGGGGAATAAGAAATTTGGTATCTTTGTATATACCTCTTTGTGATAGATGGTTTGTAATAAATAATATGAATACAGGCTCCCTGGTTGTAGCAAGAGGTTTCGGATCGTTAGAAGAAACAATAATAGAATCCGACATTTGGAAAGTAATTTTAGATCAGGCAAATGACAACTAAAGCACAAAAAATGGGCATGGATGAGTTAGAGGCGAAAGTGCTTGAAGGCATGAAGCGGGCGAACCGTAAGCTGGTTGAAACTGCCGCAGCTAATAATGAAAGCCTCATCATCGGTGATAAAGATGGCAGTTTCAAAGCTGTACCCGCAAAAGAGCTTTTAAAAACCCTTCCCGCCAAATAGCAATCAGCTATAGTTCCTTTCGCATTACATAATCGTTCATCCAGTATTTACCAATGGCTATATCCTCTTCATAGGCTATGGTAAACCCCATTTTTTCATAAAATGATTTGGCGTTGTTGTACCTGTTCACGTTAAGCTCCAGCGTTTTTTTACCGGCATCTTTAGTTTTTTGGGCTACCTCGTTAATCAATACTTTTCCGTAGCCTTTGCCCTGGGTCTGAGGCAGGCAGTATAGCTTGTGCAGCTTATAAACCTCCGGGTTTTCCTCGCGGGGCGAATAGGCTGCAAATGCCACCGGGTTGCCTTCTTCCTCCAGTAACAGGTAAGTTTGCTGATTTTCCTGAATCTGTTCGCTGATCTTATCTGCCGAATAGATCCCGCCCAACATAAAGGCAATCTGTTCATGTTCAAGGATGGGACTATAGGTTATCCACCATGTTTTATCGGCTATATCACGGATGGTTTCCACATCATTTATAGTGGCTTTACGTATTGTATACATCTTCGAATTTAATTTATGTTAATAAAGAAATGCCCGGTCAGAAGCCCTAAGTCTTAAGTTCGGAGTCGTAAGTCTGTTTTTTGACTTCGAACTTAAGACTCAAGACTTCTGACTTCGAACTAACTTCTTTCTTCCCAGATCATGCACAGGTGCAAGATAGTTTCAACCGCTTTTTGCATATCCTGTACCGATACCCACTCGTGCCTGCTGTGAAAGGCATGTTCGCCGGCAAAAATGTTAGGGCAAGGCAAGCCCATGAATGAAAGCCGTGAACCATCGGTACCGCCGCGGATACTGCATAACTTAGCTGTTAAGCCTGTGCGGTTAATGGCCTCCATTGCATAATCCACAATTTGCGGGTGCTGATCAAGCACACCTTTCATATTGCGGTATTGCTGGCTCACGGCAATATCAAACGTTGAGCCCGGAAATTTCTTCAATACCTCAGTAGCGGTTCGGCGGATAACCTCAACATGATCTGCGAGTTTACTTTCATCAAAATCGCGGATGATAAAATCGATAGCGGCGGTTTCCACATGGCCTTCTATACCTACCGGATGCACAAACCCCTGCATGTCTTCGGTATGCTCAGGCGAAAGTTCATCAGGCAGGGCGGCAATAATTTGTCCGGCAATTTTTATAGCGCTTTCCATTTTGCCTTTTGCAAATCCCGGATGGGAGCTTACACCATTAATAGTAAGCCTGGCCCCATCGGCCGAAAAGGTTTCATTCTCCATATTACCCGCGCTTTCGCCGTCCATAGTATAGGCAGCAAAGGCCCCCAATTTGGCAATATCCACATGGTCAACACCATGGCCAACTTCTTCGTCGGGCGTAAACAGGATCCGGATATCGCCGTGTTTAATTTCGGGATGGCTGATAAGCTGGTAGCAGGCATCCATTATTTCGGCCACACCGGCTTTATTATCGGCGCCGAGCAGCGTGGTACCGCTGGCCGTAATAACATCGTTACCTATCTGGTTTTTCAGGTCGGCATGCTCGGCCATGCGGATCACCTGGGCGTTATCATCCGGCAATATTAAATCCTGGCCCTGGTAATTTTTATGGACTAAAGGTTTTACATTCTTTCCGCTGCAATCGGGCGCGGTATCCATATGCGAGCAAAAGCAAATTACGGGCACCTTTTTATCAGTATTTGACGGAATAGTAGCATAAACATAACCGTACTTATCCAAATGAGCGTCGGCTACACCCATAGTCAACAGTTCGTCAACCAGCAGCCGGCCAAGATCTTTTTGCTTTTCTGTTGATGGAAATGAAACCGAAGAAGGGTCTGATTGCGTATCAATGGTAACGTAGCGCAGGAAGCGTTCGGCTACTGTGAACTTAATGAATGAGCTAAAATTCATATAAAGCTTTTATATTAGGGGAAATTTAGGCGGTGGTTAATGCCATCTCCAGTTGTAAATATTGATTAAAATTATACATTGAAAAAATATTTTCTACTTTTTGTTTTGGCTTTCGTCACGTTTATGGCTGAAGCCCAAAGTGGTTACAACTATTATGAATGGGGTTTTGGCGGAGGTGTCAATTACGCACGCGGTTATGATGACCTTAAAAAGCAGGTTTGGCACCCGGGCGGTACGCTTAACTTAACCTATAACTACAGCCCGTATGTACCGATAGCCCTCGATTTTCATTTTGGGACCATTGAAGGCGGAGGACTTACTCCGGCAACGGATCAATATGGCCGTAAATCAAAAAATAATTTCCTGGCACTTGCCCTTCGTGCTGATTTGCAGATGGGAGAAATTATTGATTACGATAACAGCAGTGTTTTAAACGTACTTAAAAACTTTTATATAGGATCGGGCATCGGTGCGATAAAAAATAAAATGGCTTTTGTGCAGCGTTCAAACCCGCCGGGATATGAAAATCACGGGCCGGTTGGCGAAACAAGGGGTTTCGAGGGGAAAGATAAAAGTACTAACCTGATGATACCGATAAGGTTTGGTTATGAATTTAAGATTTACGATGACTATGACCAGGTAGGTTACACCATAACATTAGGAATACAACATAGCTATACTTTTGGCGAAGGGCTTGATGGATACAATGACAACCCCCAGATTTTCAAAAACAACGCGGCCGACCAGTTTGTTCAATATAGCATCGGTTTTAAATATAATTTTGGCAATACGGTATCCTATACCAAGCTGGTCAGAAACTTCAGACGATGAATATAGAAGAACTGCGTGATTATTGTTTGCAAAAGCCGGGTGCAACGGAAGGCTTCCCTTTTGGTGAGGATACCCTGGTTTTTAAAATTGCCGAAAAGATCTTTCTGTTAACCGGTTTACAAACCGGCGACAGGTTCAATGTTAAATGCGATCCTGAATGGGCTGTTGAACTCCGCGAACGCTACCCCGAAGTGCAGCCCGGTTACCACATGAATAAAAAAATGTGGAACACCGTGCAAATGAACGGCTCCCTCAGCCGTAAACAACTCTGCGAAATGATTGACCACTCATACAATGAAGTGGTTAAAAGCCTGCCTAAGAGAGTGCAGGCGGAGATAGCTGTATTATAAAACGGTCCTCCCGTCATGCTGAGTAATTTAAATCCAGGATCTCTGAAGGTAAAATGACATCCCCGCA
>CBIHRB010000011.1:0-171994 GCA_966212355.1 uncultured Mucilaginibacter sp. | reverse complement strand
TGCAGCTTGATTATGAATGTCTTACAGGCACGTCATTATAAGGTACGAAGCAATCGCGAACTATACAGAACGACTCTGCCTATCGGGGATTGCTTCGTACCTCGCAATGACGCTTATTTATATTTTTACCCAACAAAAAAAGCCTTCCCAAAACGGGAAGGCCTTCAAATATTAAATCCGAAATCAAAATTCCGATATCCGAAATTAAGATGCCATTTGCTTGCGGATGATGTTCAGCGCACCGCCTGCTTTAAACCACTCAATTTGCTGGGCATTATAAGTGTGGTTTACAGGGAATGATTCGGTTGAACCATCTTTATGGTGTAATACTACGGTTAACTGTTGGCCGGGGGTAAAAGTAGTTAAGCCGTTGATATCGATAGTGTCATCTTCCTGGATCTTTTCGTAATCGTTAGGATCAGCGAAAGTGATACCCAGCATACCTTGTTTTTTAAGGTTGGTTTCGTGGATACGAGCAAATGATTTTACCAATATGGCACGTACACCAAGGTGACGTGGCTCCATAGCTGCGTGCTCACGTGATGAACCTTCACCATAGTTTTCGTCGCCTACTACTATCGAACCGATACCTGCGGCTTTGTACGCACGCTGGGTAGCAGGAACCGGACCGTACTCGCCGGTTAATTCGTTTTTAACGCTATCTGCAGTAAGGTTAAAGTAGTTGATAGCACCGATCAGCATGTTGTTTGAAATGTTATCCAGGTGACCGCGGAATTTCAACCATGGACCAGCCATCGAAATATGGTCGGTAGTACATTTGCCTTTAGCTTTGATCAGCAATTTCAGGCCTGTAATATCGGTACCTTCCCATGCTTTAAACGGCTCAAGTAACTGTAAACGTGATGAAGTTGGAGAAACGATAACTTCAACCTGGCTGCCATCTTCGGCTGGGGCCTGGTAGCCTGCATCTTCAACCGCGAAACCTTTTACAGGTAGTTCGATACCCTGTGGTTCGTCAAATTTAACCTGCTCACCGGCTTCGTTAGTTAAAGTATCGGTAAGTGGGTTAAAGGTTAAGTCACCTGCAATAGCGAAAGCAGTAACAATTTCAGGAGACGCTACGAAAGCGTGGGTGTTAGGGTTACCATCCTGACGTTTAGCGAAGTTACGGTTAAACGAAGTGATGATAGAATTTTTACGGGTAGGGTCATCTGTGTGACGGGCCCACTGGCCAATACATGGTCCGCAGGCGTTAGCCAATACCACACCGCCCATTTCAGCGAAAGTTGCAAGGTAACCGTCGCGGTCAACAGTGTAACGTACCTGTTCAGAACCTGGAGTGATGGTAAACTCGGCCTGAGTTTTTAATTTTTTATCGATAGCCTGTTTAGCGATAGAAGCCGAACGGGTGATGTCTTCGTAAGATGAGTTGGTACATGAGCCAATCAAACCAACCTCTAATTTGGTAGGCCAGCCGTTTTCTTTAACAGCGGTAGCAAATTTAGAAATAGGCCATGCCAGATCCGGAGTAAACGGACCGTTTACATGTGGTTCAAGCTCTGATAAGTTAATTTCGATAACCTGGTCAAAATATTGCTCTGGGTTAGTGTAAACTTCTTCGTCGCCGGTTAGGTGTTCTGCGATAGCGTCAGCAAGCTCGGCGATATCGGCACGTTTTGTACCTTTTAAGTAAGCAGCAGCTTTTTCGTCGTAACCAAAGATAGAGGTAGTAGCACCAATCTCTGCACCCATGTTACAAATAGTACCTTTACCGGTTGCCGACATTGAACGTGCGCCTTCGCCAAAGTACTCAACAATAGCACCGGTACCACCTTTTACAGTAAGGATACCAGCAACACGTAAGATAACGTCTTTAGCTGAAGTCCAGCCAGAAAGTTTACCGGTTAATTTAACACCGATCAGTTTAGGGAATTTAAGCTCCCATGGTAAGCCGGCCATTACGTCGCAGGCATCAGCGCCACCAACACCAATAGCAATCATACCTAAACCACCTGCATTAGGTGTATGTGAGTCAGTACCGATCATCATACCACCCGGGAAAGCGTAGTTTTCCAATACTACCTGGTGAATGATACCTGCACCGGCTTTCCAGAAACCGATACCATATTTATCAGATACTGAAGCCAGGAAGTCATAAACTTCGCGGTTAACGTCAACAGCAGTACTTAAATCTTCAACAGCGCCAATTTTAGCCTGGATCAGGTGATCGCAATGTACGGTAGAAGGAACTGCAACCTGCGGGCGACCGGCTTGCATAAACTGCAAAAGGGCCATCTGCGCGGTAGCATCCTGCATAGCTACACGGTCTGGTGCAAAATCAACATAATCTACCCCGCGACCAAATGCTTTTTGAGCATCGCCTTCGCTAAGGTGGGCATATAAAATCTTTTCGGTTAAAGTTAGGGGTTTACCGGTCGCTTTACGGGCAGCATCAACACGTGTGCTGTAGCGGTCGTAAACCTTTTTGATCATATCTAAATCAAAAGCCATTTGTATTTGATTTTTAGGTGAAAAGTAAAAGAAATTGACGTCAAGCCCGTTATCCGGCCTTAGAGCGGCGAATTTACAAAAAATAACATTTGAAAGCTGTTAGTGCTTTATACAAATGTTATTTGGATAAGTTCTAAATAAGTGATCGGGGATTGGTGGTTAGAGATTGGGTTGTTCCCTCGAAATAGCCTTTGCTTTTTTATGGATAATAAGGCTTATTACTACAAATGCAATAAATGAAACAGCAAAAACTGGATAGTACATTCCTCCAAAAATGTCAGATATATGTTGTTTTGAGCTTCCCAAAAACAAGAATATATAGCCGGTGGTGTTTATAGCCGTATGAAAAATTATCCCTGTAATAACCGATTGCGTTTTATAATAGATCCAACCTAAAAATAGCCCCCCGAAAAAAGCAGGAATAGCTTGCCAGGGATTTAAGTGCATTAAACTAAAAAACACCGCTGAAGTAATTATTGCTTTTTGGGGTGAATAGTTTTTTAGCAAGCCGTTTAAAACGATACCTCTGCACAATATTTCTTCAACAACAGGAGCCACGATAATAACACTGATCATCGAAAATATATCCTTTGCGAATACCCGCTCAAATATTTCGCGAATTGACTTAGGCATTGGTATCCATGCAGAAGTAGGTTCAATGATGATAGAGAATGCCGGGGCTGCTATGATCAATATCGGAATAAGCCATCCTTGAATTTTATTGTAGTTAATGGCTATTGTAAAGCCTTGCTGTTTTTTACTTTTTTTTAAGGCATAGTTTATTATCAATAATATCGGAGCAGCATTTATTAATAGCTTGAATACTGATCTCACTGATGGAAGTTCTCGCGGAGTATTCATAAATATGATACTCCCTGCTATTGCAACAATAATCCAAAACAGGATGGTAATAAAAAATAAGGTGACAGTTGATTTTATGTTGGGGTAGGCTGTATCGGGAAGCTCTTTGATTTCTTTAGAATCTTCCCTGATTATTGTAGCTGGCGTGGTTTCAGACATTTTGTGATGGGTTTAGATAACAATCTGACCTGCACTAATAATGAACCGGTCAGATTAAAATTAGAAATATTTCGACAAATAACTAACCGCTATTTTTCCCCCTTTAGGGGGGTAGGGGGCGGCAACTCCTTCAAAATCTCCTCAATAGCCCTGTCCAGCTGCGGGTCTTTATTCTCTATCCTATCAGCAAAATCTGTTTTTACGTAAATATCTGGTGTTACGCCTGTTTTTTCAATGTCTTTACCATCAAGAGTATAACAGCCCCAGGCCGGGATACGGTAGAATGATCCGTCAACCAAACCTTTGCCACTGGTAAAAATGATCCAGCGATAGGTTTCGGTGCCGATAATTTTGCCAAGGCCCAGTTGTTTAAAGCCTTGTGAGGTCATCTCGCCGTCGCTAAGGGTTTGCTCATTCATGAGCAGGATGATCGGTTTGGCCGCCGGTGCAAAGTTTGATTGCTGTGTTTTTTTACCGTCGCGGTAAGCCCATTGCAAATAGGGTTTTTGCGACAAGAATTTTAAAACATTATCATGTACGTTACCGCCTGTATTATATCTCAGGTCGAGGATAAGTGCATCCTTGTTATAAGCGTCATCAACCATATCTTCCAGGAAATCTTCCAGAGCGCCATCTCCCATGTTTTTCATGTAGGAGTAGGCGATGCGGTTTTTGCTCTTTTCTGCAACTGTTTTAGCATTGGTCTTGATCCAGTCGTCGTAAAGATTGCCCGACAGATCACCGGTTGATTCGGGGTGTAGTTTCACTTTAACGTCCTTTCCACCACGATTAAAGGTTAGCTCAATTTCCTTGTCAAGTGATGGTTTGCTGAAGTAATAGTTGCGGTCCTGCTTTTCATCAACAATAACACCGTTAACCGCTTTTAATATATCGCCTGGTTTTACGTCGATGCCTGCTTTGTCGGCGTTACTGTGGATAGCTATGCTGCTCACTTTGTATGGCGACTCATTATCGAAAATGATCCCGGTTTCCATGGTGCGGTAGCTGAGGGTTTTCTTCTCCTCGCTGCCGTTTGAGTAAAAGCCCTGGTGCGATGAGTTAAGCTCGCCAAGCATGTCATTCAACAACAGGCGCAGGTCGGCCCGGTTATTAATATAAGGGACAAATGTTTTATAGCTGTCATGAACCTTTTTCCAGTCGGCTCCGTGGAAATTGCCGTCGTAATAGTTTTCATCCAGTCCGGCCCAGGTTTCATCAAACATCTGTGTAAATTCCCCGGCCATGTTACGGGTAAAGCTGTAATTAATATCTAACTTATCCACTTTGTTAGCATCGATGTTTAGGGTGTAGATATTGCCTCCGGCCAGTACAAAATATTTATCTCCATTGCCAAAAATGTCGTAATTGCCGAAGTCGCCGCCGCCAACTTTTTCAGTTTTAGGGTTTTCAAAGGCTTCAAGGGTGGTACGGTAAAGCGCCCCTTTGCCTTCGCTATGGTTTGAGGCATAGTATACCAATGTTTTATCTCCTTTTTGAATCACATAAGGTCCCTGGGCCTGGCCAAACTCCGGGCTGACGCGTTCCAGCCTTTTCATCGGTTCTTCGGTGTCTATCACAATATCGGCAGGCGGTTTAGGCGTTGGCTGCTCAGATAAAGGTTTCTTTTTGTTAGACGCTTTTTTGTCCTTATCCTTTTGGTTTTCATCGTCGTCTTTTTTCTCCTCTTTAAACAGGGCCGTAAACTTATCCATCTTAAAAGGATCATCATACTTTTGCAAAGGCATCCGGTAAACGTGGGCATCTTTTGAGCCGTAAGGATACTCGGGCTGTGTACGGGATGATGTAAAATAAATATACTTACCATCCGGCGACCAGAATGGCGCCGATTCTGTAACACCGCTATTGGTAAGGTTCAGTATTTTCCCGGTTTTTATCTCGTAAACAAAAATGTCCATCTCAAAATTGCGGTAAGCATTGTATACCACGTACTCGCCATTTGGCGAAAAGCGCGGAGGAGGGTTGTAAAATCCCCAAAACTCATCGGTAACAATCGTTTTTGATGTGAGTGTTTTCAGATCCAAAAGTTTCAGCTCGTTGCGGCCGCTCAGATAAATGGCTTGTGTACGGTCTTTATTCATGCTCAGCAGGCGATTGCTGCCTTTATCTGTGGTAAGCTGTTTTTCGGCACCGCTGCCATCGGCTGCTATGGTGTACCAGTTGGGATAGCCACCCAGGGTTTGGCCAAAAATGAGGGTTTTGTTATCGCTCATCCAGCTTACTTCGGTAACGCGTTCGCTGGTATTACGCTCCAGTTTTTTGCCGAATTTACCTTCGGCATCGCTTACAAATAATTCGCCGCGGGACACAAAAGCCAGCTTTTTGCCATCGGGTGATAAAGCTGCTCCTTCAATTTTACCGCCTGTTTCAAACGATTGGTCTTTAGGCAGTACATTATTGCGGAACAGGTTTAAGCTTAGCTTCTGCGTTTGTTTGGACGCCACATCGTACACAAAAATCTGGTAATCCTTTTCAAAAACAACCTTGCTGCCATCGGCACTTACCTGCGGGCGTTTAATAGATGTTGGGAACTGCGTTAAAGCAGTTTTTTTGCCATCGATAAAAGTGTAGAGGTTATATTCTTCGTTGCCCTCGTCGGATACAAAATAGATGTTGCCTTTTTGATCAATAGTAGTCCAGAAATCCTTTCCCTGCCAGTCGGTATATTTTTTATAGGCTTTGGTTTTAGGATTGTATGATTGAATATCGGGATTATAGGCACCCTTATAATGTTTGCGGGTTGGAAAATAAATACTCTCCCAGGTATTGCTGAAAAATAGCTCGCCGGTTTGCGGATGTTCAACAACACCGTGTATGGTATTAAAATAATGCCCGAACAACCGAACAGGCGTACCTCCGGTTGCGGCTACCTTATATTCGCTGAAGCCATTATAACGGGAAGAATTGAAGTAAATGTATTTGGAGTCCCAGGTCCAGGAATCCACATTATCGCCGGCATCGTTATAGGTAAGCTGCCTGATATCGCCGCCGGCAAGCGGCATTACATACACGTCGTTATTGCCAAACTGGTTTGATGAAAAGGCCAGCCATTGTCCGTCGGGCGATACCCGCGGACTGGTTTCTTCTCCCTGCATGGCGGTCAATCGCGTGGCGGCTGTGCTGTTGATATCGGCTTTCCAAAGATCGCCTTCGTAACTGAAAATTACGGTTTTGCCGTCGGGTGTAAGGGTTGGGTTAGATGTAAAATAGCTTCCGGTTGTTTGGGCTTTAAGGCTGGTTTGGCACAGTGCTGCCAAAAACAATACGATGTATAGTTTCTTCATATGGTTTAAGTTTTATGAATAAATGTATTTTTGAGCCATGTTAAAAGTGGTGCACCTCAATACGTATGACGGTAATGGCGGCGCGGGCAGGGCCTGCATGCGCCTTAACCGGGCATTACTTAGCCAAAATATCGATTCTAAAATTATAGTACATTATAAATTTGGAAATAATCCTGATATCAAGACTTTTAACCGTAATATTATCCAAAAATCATATACGGCCGCAACTATTATTCTGGAGCGGATATTGGCTAAACGGTTTCTAAAACCTGATAGCCGTACGCCGTTTTCTTTCACCTGGTTTGGCCGTTCGGTAATCAAACATCCCGATGTGAAAAATGCCGATATCATTCACCTGCATTGGATTAATCACGGCTTTCTGGATCCCAAACATATAGCCGAAATTAGAAAGCTGGGCAAGCCTGTGGTGTGGACCTTTCATGACAGCAATGCCTTTACCGGTGGTTGTCATGTGCGCTATACCTGCGATCATTACCAGCAACAATGCGGTAACTGCCCGCTGCTGATCAACTCTGCCGATGATGATATTTCGCACCGCGTCTGGCAGCAAAAAAATAGGGCTTATCAGCAACTCGACTTCAACATTATCGCCCCAAGTTTATGGATGCAAGATTCTGTAAAGAAAAGCAGTTTGATGCGGGGCAAAGCCACAAGCAATATTCCAAATACGCTGGAAACGGATGTTTTTAAACCGATAGACAAAAAGGAAGCAAAAGCCAAAGCGGGCCTGCCGACGGATAAGTTTATCTTTTTAAGCGGCTTTATGCCATCGCGTAAAGATCTGCACAAAGGCACTCAATATCTATTAGAGAGCATGGAGCTGCTCAGGCAGCGTTTAGGTGCAGAAACCGATCAGGTAGAATTGGTGGTTTTTGGAAACCGCGGTACAGAAAACCTGCCCGACTTCCCTTTCAAAACCAGCTTTTTAGGAACTATTAATAATGATGAAAAGCTGGCCCTGCATTATGCAGCCGCTGATGCGTTTTTGATTCCATCACTTGAAGATAATTTACCTTACACCGTAATGGAAAGTCTGAGTTGCGGTACACCTGTAATCGCTTTTACTACAGGTGGCATCCCGGATATGGTGCAGCATCGATATAGTGGCTACCTCGCAACCTATCGCTCGTCCGAAAGTTTTACTGATGGAATGGAATGGATCATTAAACATCCTGAAAAGGATAAGTTGAACCAACAAGCCCGGCAAACTGTGATTGATGGCTTTTCAGAAGATGTGATCGCTAAAAAGCATGTCGAAGTTTATAAACAATTACTGAGCAAAGGAGGTAACAATGTTTAATCCGCGCTTAAGCGTTATCACCATTGTTTATAATAACGTAAGAGATATCGAGCGTACTATCCTGTCGGTGGTTAATCAAACCTATACCAATATCGAGTATGTTATTGTTGATGGTTTATCCAACGATGGTACTTTACAGGTAATCGACAAATACAAAAATCAAATTGCAGCGTTCATCAGCGAAAAAGATGAGGGCATTTATGATGCCATGAATAAAGGGCTTGCCCTGGCAACCGGCGATTATGTGATCTTCATGAACTCGGGAGATGAGTTTTATGATAACGAAACCGTTGCCGCGGTTTTTGCTGCTGCAGAGGATGCCGACATTTATTATGGTGAGACAGAAATGATGGCCGATGACGACAGCAGTTTAGGCCAGCGCCGTCACAAAGCACCGGAAAAGTTTACCTGGCGCGGTTTTAAATATGGCATGAGCATTAGTCACCAGGCTATTTATATCAGGCGTTCGCTGACGGAACCTTATGATCGCCGATATCAATTGAGTTCAGATATCGACTGGATAATCCGCGCGGCCAAAAAAGCCAAAAAGATTGTCAACGTTAACCGCTATGTGGCCAGGTACCTGGTAGGAGGCATGTCGAAGAAAAAGCACCGCCAAAGTTTGATGGAGCGTTTTGAGATCATGAAGCGAAATTATGGTTTGATCCCGACTGTTTTAAATCATTTTGTTATCGCCTTTAATTTGGGTTGGTATTGGTTGAAGAACAGAAGGACGAATGATTAATCAATTTTTTGGGCGCTCATAAATGGCGTCTTGTGCGGTTGACTGCGGGTGGCTCACTTGTGTCTGGCGCATAAAAGGCACAAGTCATCCACCCTCTATCTATCGCGCAAGACTTGCGTCAGAAAAGGTTTAATAGTTAGCAGATCACACCAAATACTCAAACAAAGTTTGGTCTTTATTCAATTCAATAACATTGAAACGGTGCGCATGCATACGCTGCAACAAGGCCGGATAATCCTCGGCATTTTTCAGCTCGATACCAACCAGTGCAGGGCCGTTTTCCTTCTCGTTCTTTTTGATGAACTCAAAACGGGTAATATCATCACCGGGACCTAATACACTGTTCACAAACAGTTTCAATGCCCCCGGACGCTGCGGGAAACGAACAATGAAGTAATGTTTCAGGCCTTCGTACAGTAATGATTTTTCTTTGATCTCCTGCATACGGGCAATATCGTTATTACCACCGCTGATAATACAAACTACCTTTTTGCCTTTGATCTGCTCTTTACAGGCGTCGAGCGCAGCTACAGAAAGGGCGCCTGCTGGCTCAACCACAATAGCGTCCTCGTTGTAAAGTTTCAGTATGGTGGTACAAATTTTACCTTCAGGTACCAGCAGCATATCATTCAGGATATCTTTACAGATATCGTAAGTTAACGTGCCAACACGCTTAACAGCGGCACCGTCAACAAAACGGTCTATCTCATCTAAAGTGATAGGTTTGCCGTGATTGATAGCGCCCAGCATTGATGGGGCGCCTTCAGGTTCAACGCCTATCAGGTGGATATCAGGTTTGTTATTTTTGAGATACGTACCTGTGCCCGATGCAAAGCCGCCACCGCCGATGGGCATGATAGCTACTTCAATGCCGGGGAGGTCCTGTAATATTTCAACGCCTACAGTTCCCTGGCCTTCAATAACGCGATAATCATCGAAAGGAGGGATGAAGGTCATCTGGTTTTTTTCGGTGTAGGCAAGGGCTTCGGCCAGGCAATCATCAAAAGTATCACCGGTAAGAACAATCTCGACATTGCCATTGCCAAACATGGCGGTTTGTTTAACCTTTTGTTTGGGGGTAATTTCGGGCATGAAAATTACGCCTTTAATACCTTTTTTGTTACATGAAAAGGCCACGCCCTGCGCATGGTTACCCGCGCTGGCGCAAACCACGCCGCGGCTCAACTCATCATCATTTAACTGACTGATCATGTTGTATGCACCGCGCAACTTATATGAGCGAACAACCTGCAGGTCTTCGCGTTTTAAATAAACCTCACACTCGTATTTTGCCGAAAGACCGGCGTTATATTGCAGCGGGGTACGTTTCACAACGTCCTTTATCCGCTGGTATGCCGCTTCAAAATCAAGCTGGCTTTTTGTATCAGTTTCCATTGTTAATTTTTTACCAGTCGGTGCGCCATAAGGCCTTGCAAATCCTGGTCATTTATGTCAAGCTTACTATCGGCAAGCGTTAAAAAGTTAGTGTAAACAAAAGCAAGTTCTTCCTTATCCAGCGTATATCCTAAACGCTCCAGATGGAATTTCAGAGCATGCCTGCCGCTGCGCGCGGTTAGCACTATTGTGGCGCTCGGAAAGCCTACATCTTCAGGGCGAATTATCTCATAGTTTTCACGCATTTTCAGGAAGCCGTCCTGGTGAATGCCTGAGCTGTGTGCAAAGGCATTTGCACCTACAATAGCTTTGTTGGGCTGTACCGGCATTCGCATTTGCGTGCGGATCATCTGGCTTAACTCATAGAATCGTTTAGAGTCGATATTGGTATGTAAGCCTAAGGTATGATGTGTTTTCAGGATCATTACCACTTCTTCGATAGAGGTATTACCTGCACGCTCGCCGATACCATTGATGGTACCTTCAATTTGGCGGGCGCCGTTTTGTAAACCGGCTATAGAGTTGGCAGTAGCCAAACCAAGGTCATTATGGCAATGAACCGAAATGATAGCCTTATCAATATTTTTAACGTTTTCTTTCAGGAATTTGATCTTGCTGCCGTATTGATCGGGCAGGCAATAGCCGTTGGTATCAGGGATGTTTACTACAGTAGCACCGGCGGCGATAACAGCCTCAACCATTTGGGCAAGGTAAACCACATCGGCACGGCCGGCATCTTCGGCATAAAACTCAATATCTTCAACCGATTTTTTAGCGTATTTAACGGCTTCAACAGCGCGCTCCAAAATCTCTTCGCGGGTGCTGTTGAATTTATGCTTGATATGCATATCAGACGAACCGATACCGGTATGGATGCGCGGACGTTTGGCATATTGCAGAGATGCGACAGCCGCGTCAATATCACCTTTGTTGGCGCGGGTAAGGGCGCAAACGGTTGGCTCTTTAACAGCTTTTGAAATTTCAACAACGCTTTGGAAGTCGCCCGGACTTGAAACCGGGAAACCTGCTTCAATAATATCCACGCCCAGTAGTTCCAGTTCCTTAGCTATCTCAATCTTTTCGGGGGTTGTTAACTGGCAACCCGGTACCTGCTCGCCATCGCGGAGCGTGGTATCAAAAACATAAACGCGGTTGGGATCGTGTAACATATCTTTTATTTTGATTTGAGATGTTAGATGTGAGATTTGAGACTCATTACCTTACATCAGTTTTTTAATTAGATTTGAGATGTTAGATATGAGATTTGAGACCCTTATCTTATCCATCTTTTATTTATATTTTTATTTCGCTTGAGATTTACAATCTGTTAGCGGAAACTAAAATTTAAGTTAAGCAAAAAGTCTCATATCTCAAATCTCACGTCTCACATCTGCTTTCAGATCCCACGTCTCATATCTAAGTCCTACTTTTTAATGGCAATAAATCTTAACCTTTTATAGTCGGCATACCATTGGCCGTTGTCATTATAAAAAGGCTCAAGCTTTTTAGTGACCTCGGCCAGGATTTGTTCTTTCTCATCCTCGGGAATGCCTTCTAAAAACTTTGCGCCAAACATGGTAATCCATTTGGCTACGCCCTGATCGCCATCCTGCAGCGGGGTTTTACGATCATAATGAATCATGTAGGTAACCCTGAAACCATGCTCTTCCAGTTTGGTCGCATATTCGCCAACCGAAGGGAAATACCATACTTTGGTATCAGCTTTTTCATTGTAACCATGATTATGCAGCACCAGTTTGGTAGCCTCAATCAAACGTTCAACATTGCCCTGGCCGCCCATTTCGGCAACAAACCTGCCGCCCTGTTTAAGGCTTTTGGCTACGCTATGGATAGCACCATTGGCATCAAGCACCCAATGCAGCGCAGCGTTCGAGAACACAGCATCGTATTTTTCTTCGGTGTGAAAATCAGCCGCGTTCTCCACCGCGAAGTCAACATCAGGATAAAGCTGTTTAGCCTGGGCTATCATTTCGGGTGAGTAATCGGTACCCTTTACAATGGCTCCTTTATCTTGTATTTGCTTGGTTAGATGGCCTGTACCACAACCCAGGTCAAGGATGCGCTCACCGGGTTTCACATCCAGCAACTCAAGCACATCTTCTCCGTATTTAAATACGAAGGCATGCTTTTGGTCGTATAAATCAGCGTTCCATTTCATGTTATTCAGCCCCCTCTAAATCTCCCCCTGTAGGGGAGACTTTTTTGTAATAAATTATATTAATTATTTCAAGCCTTTTTTTAAGCCCCCCCCTGCCGGGGAGGGTTTGGGTGGGGCTTACAAATATTCAAGCACTTTTTGGCCCATTGCCGTAGTGCCTAAAATTTTGACTTTGTCGGTATTGGCATCGGCAATATCGCCGGTGCGGTAGCCGTCTTTCAGCGCTTTATCAATAGCGTCTGTTATCTTTTTAGCTTCCTCTTTAAGGCCAAAGCTTATTTCAAGCATCAGGGCTACAGATAGGATAGAAGCCAGCGGATTTGCTTTGTCCTGCCCGGCAATATCATGCGCCGAACCATGTATAGGCTCAAAAAAACCTGTGCCATCACCTACCGAAGCTGAAGCCAGCATGCCCATCGAACCTGCAATTTGCGATGCTTCGTCGGTAAGGATATCGCCGAAAAGGTTGGCAGTTAATACCACATCAAACTTTTTAGGGTTTTTAACCAGCTGCATGGCGGCGTTGTCGATAAACATGTGCTCGGTTTCAATGTCAGGGTATTGTTTGGCAATTTCCTGCACTACCTCGCGCCATAGGCGTGAAGCTTCCAATACGTTAGCTTTATCAACAGAACATAACCTTTTACCACGTACACGGGCTGCTTCGTATGCTTTGATAGCAATACGCTCAACTTCGTAGCGTGAATAGATCATCAGGTCAGATGCTGTATTGCGGTCTTCACTGCGTTTTTTCTCACCGAAGTAAACGTCGCCGGTCAATTCGCGGAAGAAAAGGATATCGGTACCTTTTAATATCTCAGGCTTAAGGCTTGATGCATCCAAAAGCTCATCAAACAGCATAATAGGGCGCAGGTTAGCGTACAAACCAAGCTCTTTACGGATCTTTAACAATCCCTGTTCCGGGCGCACTTTAGCCGACGGATCATTATCATATTTGATATGACCGATAGCGCCAAACAGGATAGCATCGCTTGCTTTAGCTTTTTCCAGCGTTTCATCAGGCAGCGGATTACCGGTAGCCTCGATACCCGCGTGGCCCATCAGGGCTTCGTCGAAAGTAAATTCGTGGCCAAAATCCTGACCGATCTTTTCTAAAACTGCTTTACCCCAGGTGGTAACCTCAGGGCCTATCCCGTCGCCAGGTATTACTAAAATGTGTTTTTTAATTCCCATAAGCCCCCTAACCCCCTAAAGGGGGAATTTTTTGTTTATTTTTTAATTCCTCTTACTTCTTTTAGTTTCATTATCATTTGCTGGGCTTCATTTTCTACCCAGTTGGTATACTCATCAATAGCCAGCAAACGCGATTCATCATCAATATAGCCTTCCTCAACCATTTGCTTTGATTGAGCTACCTTTGTCCAGATGCCTGCTTTGCTTTCAAAGTTATATTCGCCTTTTTGGTAAACCTCATCGGCATCAAATACTTCGATGTTGGTAAAACCTGCTTCCTGCAAATATTCGGGCAAGTCTTCGGCAATATGATTGTTCATGCCGGCATCGCCCCGCCACCTTAAAAAGGTAGCATAAAAACGCTGCATACTTGCCGGCGGCTGCGGCTGCCATTGCAAAGCCTCGTGGTTATAATCCAAAATGGATACTGTGCCACCGGGTTTTAATAGCGAATACATTTTCTTTAAAGCCTCAACCGGGTTGCTCAACCATTGCAGCACACGTGCCGAAACAATAAGATCATACTTTTCTTCAGGCTCAAAGCTGAACAGATCGGTATAGATGAGTTCCATGTTTTTCACCGAAGCGTAAGTTTCCTTGCCGCTCTGGATAAAATACTCGGTATTATCAATGCCCGTAACATGACCACTTTCCCCAACCAACGCGGCAATATCTTTAGAGATAGCACCGGTACCACAACCGACATCCAGCACCTTCAGGCCAGGCCTGAGCAGGGGGGCAAGGGTTGCATAATCATTCGCTAAACTCCGTTCGTCGAATAACTTGGCGGTACCTTTACCTTCTCTTTGGATATGCTTGTTTATTGTTGTCATTTGCTTTGCGTCATTAGGTCATTGAGTCATTTTTTTCCGACCTTTTACCTTTCGCCTTTATCCTTTCACCTTAACGGGCTGCTTCAAATTCCTCTATCTTACCTTTTTGGCTCAGGATGTAGTCGATATCATCGTAGCCGTTTATCAGGCAGGCTTTTTTGTAAGGATTGATCTCGAAGCTTTCTTTTTCGCCGGTTGATGAGATGGTGACGGTCTGGCTTTCCAGGTCGATCTCTACTTCAGCTTTGTGATCGGCATAAACGGCATCGAAGATCTTTTTCAGAAAATCGTCGCTCACCTGTACCGGTAATAAGCCATTGTTAAGGGCGTTGCCTTTAAAGATATCAGCAAAAAAGCTGCTCACCACCGCGTCGAAACCATAATCAGATATGGCCCATGCAGCATGCTCACGGCTACTGCCGCAGCCAAAGTTTTTACCGGCTACCAATACCTTACCGCTAAAAGTTGGGTTGTTAAGCACGAAATCCTGTTTAGGATTGTCATTGCCATCAAAACGCCAGTCGCGGAATAAATTATTGCCAAATCCATCGCGGGTTGTGGCCTTCAAAAACCTTGCAGGGATGATCTGATCAGTATCGATGTTCTCGATAGGCAAAGGAACTACAGTGGTTTGAATGTGTTTAAATATTTTAGTTGCCATAATTGTCTGAACTCGAATTTTTTGAATTAAATGAATTTTTCGAATCGAATAAATTCATTTAATTCAGATTTGAGATATATTTTTTATTCAATAATCTTTTAAACTCCATACTTAAGCTTCCGAAGTTTATAAGTAGACCTGTCTGGATATTATAAGCTTCGAGGTAATTTATGGCCTGAGCTAAATGAACGTTTTCTAACTGAGCAATAGCTTTCAGTTCGACCATTATTTCGCCTTCCACAAAGAAGTCCACTCTCCTTGTACCGATTTGTTCGCCACGATAAAAGATCGACATCTCCATTTCCCGGACAAATCCCAGCCCTTCCAAACTCATTTCCATTTCTAAGGCTCGTTGATAAATTACTTCCTGGAAACCGTTACCCAAAGTTGAATGTACACGCATGGCACAGCCAATTATTCTGCTCGTACAATCCTTAAACTCTTCAGGTGTCCGTTTTCTATTAATCTCCATTCTGTTAATTCATTCAATTCCTATAAAATTCGAGTTCAGACCAATTCCTCTTCTTTCAGAAATTCCCGGATATCCGTAACCACACCCGTAATAGCGCTTGCTGCGGCTGTTAGCGGGCTGGCAAGAAAAGTACGGCTGTTTGGCCCTTGTCTTCCTTCAAAGTTGCGGTTTGAGGTTGATACGCAGTATTTGCCTGCTGGTATCTTGTCTTCGTTCATGCCAAGGCATGCACTGCAACCAGGTTCTCTTAAAGGGAAACCGGCTTCGTTAAATATTTTGTCCAGGCCTTCGGCAATGGCTTGTTGTTGTACTTGTTTTGAGCCGGGAACTACCCATACCGTAACATTATCGGCTTTGTGTTTGCCTTTTACAAACTCGGCTACCTGGCGTAAATCTTCAATGCGCGAGTTGGTACAGCTGCCGATGAACACGTAATCAATTGGTTTGCCCAATAGCGTTTCATCATCGTGCAGGCCCATGTAATCAAGGGCTTTTTTATATGATCCCTGTTCTTTAGCTTCAAATGAAGCAGTTTCAGGAACGTGTTGTGTAACACCGATGCCCATACCCGGATTTGTTCCGTAGGTGATCATCGGTTCAATATCTTCGGCTTTAAAGGATAATACTTCATCAAAAGATGCATCAGCATCAGAGTATAAAGTTTTCCAGTAGGCAACTGCTTTGTCCCATTCTTCGCCTTTAGGGGCAAATTCGCGGCCTTTTACATAGTTGATGGTGGTTTCGTCGGGAGCAATAAGTCCGCAACGTGCCCCCATTTCAATACTCATGTTACAGATGGTCATGCGGCCTTCCATGCTCAGTGAGCGGATGGTATCGCCTGCATATTCAACAGCATAACCGGTACCACCGGCAGCCGAGATCTGCGATATGATGTAAAGGATAATATCTTTGGCACCAACGCCTTTTTGCAATTTTCCGTCCACTTCAATTTTCATGCGTTTTGGGCGCGACTGAAGTAAACATTGGGTAGCCAACACCTGCTCAACCTGCGATGTGCCTATGCCAAAGGCAATAGCACCAAATGCGCCGTGGGTTGAAGTATGGCTGTCGCCACAAACATAAGTACCACCCGGACGGGTGATGCCCAGCTCGGGGCCTATAACATGAACGATACCCTGGTACGGGTGGCCTAAGCCATATAGCTCAACACCAAACTCTTTACAGTTTTTGGTAAGCATATCTACCTGGTAGCGTGAAAGTTCTTCTTTAATGGGTAAGTGCTGATCAATGGTTGGAACGTTGTGATCGGCAGTGGCCACAGTTTGTTTTGGCCTGAAAACGGGCAAACCTCTCTGACGCAAACCATCAAATGCCTGCGGACTGGTTACCTCGTGAATGAAATGTGTATCGATATACAAAATATCCGGGAACCCCTCGCTGCTGCTGACGACGTGCGCATCCCAGATCTTATCAAATAATGTAGCCCCACCCCGGCCCTCCCCGGTAGGGAGGGAGGAATGATTACTTATTTTTTTTTCTTCGCTCATGATAACTACTGTAGTATTTATTAAAAAGTCCTCCCCTTCCGGGGAGGATTTAGGAGGGGCTATATTACGCTTCTACAACCTGGTTTTCAGGGCGTAAGCTGCGTACAGTTTTGCCTGCTTGCCATAATTCGCTTTCGCGTAATTCTTTCAGTTCGGCATCCAGTTTTTCGCGGTAATCTGGCTGGCTGTTTGAATCGATAGAACGTTGAGATTCTTTACCTGAAGCAACGCTTTCGTATAGTTCTTCAAATACTGGTTTAGTAGCATCACGGAATTTTTTCCACCAGTCAAGCGCACCGCGTTGAGCAGTGGTTGAACAGTTAGCATACATCCAGTCCATACCGTTTTCTGCAACAAGCGGCATTAACGATTGAGTAAGCTCTTCAACAGTTTCGTTAAATGCTTCAGATGGAGAGTGGCCTTTGCTACGTAATACATCGTACTGAGCAGCAAAGATACCTTGAACACAGCCCATCAAAGTACCGCGCTCGCCGGTTAAATCGCTGTATACTTCTTTTTTGAAGTTGGTTTCGAATAAGTAACCGCTACCTACAGCGATACCTAAAGCGATAACACGATCAAATGCTTTACCGGTAGCATCCTGGAAGATAGCGTAGCTTGAGTTTAAGCCACGGCCTTGCAGGAACATACGGCGTAATGAAGTACCTGAACCTTTAGGAGCAACCAGAAACACGTCAACATCAGCAGGAGGCACGATGCCTGTTTGCTCGTTGAAAGTGATACCAAAGCCATGAGAGAAATAAAGGGCTTTGCCTGGAGTTAAGTGTTTTTTAACAGTTGGCCATAACGCAATTTGGGCTGCATCGCTTAATAAGTAGCAGATAACAGTTCCTTTTTCAAGGGCTTCTTCAATTTCAAAAAGTGTTTCACCCGGTACAAAACCATCGCTGATAGCTTTATCCCAAGTTTTAGTGCCTTTACGCTGACCAACAATTACGTTGATACCATTGTCTTTTTGGTTCAGGGCCTGGCCCGGACCTTGTACACCGTAGCCAATTACCGCTACTACTTCATCTTTTAATACTTCCTGAGCTTTTGATAAAGGGAACTCTTCGCGGGTTACTACGTTTTCTTCAGTGCCGCCGAAATTTAGTTTTGCCATTGTTTTTTGATTTTTGTGATTTCACCGATTAGTGGTGATTTCACCGATTTTATTTGTATTGAGTAATTTATTTTCTTTTGTGATTACACCGATTATTGGGTGATTACACCGATTTTGACCGTTGATGGGTTTTGATTACGTTGATTTCACTGATTAAGACTTCCGGCTATGAACCATGATCTATCAATCATGAACCAACTCAACTAATCTCTGTTCTCCAATCACTAATCTCTCCGCCTTAGGCGGGATTACATCGTAAACACCTTCTCGCCCTGGTTAAGGTATTCGTTTTCGATTACCTCTTCACCAGGTTCAAGCCTTTCAAATTCGCGCAGTTTGCTGTTAAAGCCTTCGCTGTCTTTAATGATAGCGACGCGGGCGCTGCGTACAAACTCAATCAGGCCATAAGGCTGTAATATGTTGATCAGGTTATCGGTTTCTTCGCGATGACCGGTGGTTTCAAACACGGTATAATCTTTACGGATCACTACCGCGCGTGCACCGTTTTCGCGTAATAAACGTTCAACGCTAACCTTCTCTGCAATTACATCGGTTGATACCTTATATAACGCTAATTCCTGCCAAATCACATCTTCGTTGGTGTGATAATATGCCTTTAATACCTCAACCTGTTTTTCAATCTGGCGGGTAAGTTTACGTACCACCTCTTCATATTCGTTAATTACAATATTGAACCGGTGAATACTGTCGATCTCCGACGGAGAAGTGTTCAGGCTGTCGATATTGATTTTACGGCGCGTAAATATAATAGCTATCCTGCTTAATAAACCAATTTGGTTTTCAGTATATATGGTGATGTTAAATTCCTGTTTTTTTTCTGCTTCGCTCATGATTCAATTTTTTAGGTGAGGCTTTTACTTTAACCTGATCTCGCTTACACTGCATCCTTGTGGTACCATCGGGAATACGTTATTCTCTTTGGTAACGATTACTTCAAGCAGGTATGAGCCTTTGTTGTTTATCATTTCGGTTAAGGCTGCAGGCAGATCATCACGGCTGTCAATTGATTTACCCGGGATACCATAAGCCGAAGCTAATGTTACAAAATTAGGGCTTTGGATATCAACAAACGAATAACGACGTTGGTTGAAAAGCTCCTGCCATTGCCTTACCATACCCAGGAAACGGTTGTTAAGGATGATGATCTTTACGTCGATACCGCTTTGCATCACAGTACCTAATTCCTGCAAAGTCATCTGGAAACCGCCATCGCCAATGATAGCTACAACCTCGCGGTCCTGAGCGCCAAATTTTGCGCCTATAGCTGCAGGCAGTGCAAAGCCCATAGTGCCCAAACCGCCACTGGTAACATTGCTACGTGTTTTATTGAATTTGGCATAACGACAGGCTACCATCTGGTGCTGACCTACGTCAGTTACAATAACCGCGTCGCCATTGGTCAATTCGTTAAGGTGTTTGATTACTTCGCCCATGGTCATTTCAGGGGTAGTTGGGTTAAGCTCGTTATGGATAACGGCCTCAACTTCCTGGCGGGTGTAATCATTAAATTTACCTAACCATTCGGTGTGCTGTTTTTGTTCGATGGCTTTGGTTAATAATGGAAGTGTTTCCTTGCAATCGCCCCAAACCGGTACTGTTGATTTTACGTTCTTGTCGATCTCGGCCGGGTCAATATCTAAATGAACAACTTTAGCTTGTTTAGCATATTTATCCAGGCGACCGGTTACACGGTCGTCAAAACGCATACCTATCGCGATCAATACGTCGCACTCGTTAGTTAAAACGTTAGGGCCATAGTTGCCGTGCATACCCAGCATACCTACATTTAACGGATGGTCTGACGGGATAGCGCCTGCACCAAGTACTGTCCATGCCGCGGGGATACCGCTTTTTTCTACAAAATTTCTAAACTCCTGTTCGGCACCTCCCAAAATAACACCCTGACCAAACAGGATGAACGGCTTTTTAGCACTGTTGATCAACTCTGCAGCCTGCTCAATATATTGCGGACGAACGATCGGTTTCGGCCTGTAGCTGCGGATGTGGTCGCAAGGTTTGTAGCCTGCGAAATCAAACAGCTGGATTTGCGCGTTTTTGGTAATATCGATCAACACGGGGCCTGGCCTGCCGCTGCGGGCAATGTAAAATGCCTTGGCAATAACTTCCGGAATTTCGGTAGCATCGGTTATCTGATAATTCCATTTGGTAACCGGAGTGGTAATGTTGATCACATCAGTTTCCTGGAAAGCATCGGTACCTAAAAGGTGCGCGAATACCTGACCAGTGATACAAACCAATGGGGTACTATCAATCTGGGCATCGGCCAAGCCTGTTACCAGGTTGGTAGCGCCGGGGCCGCTGGTGGCAAATACCACACCCACTTTACCCGAGGTGCGTGCATAGCCCTGGCCTGCGTGAATGCCGCCCTGTTCGTGACGTACCAGTATGTGGTTCAGTTTATCATTGTAATCAAACAAAGCATCGTAAATGGGCATGATGGCGCCGCCCGGGTAACCAAAAATGGTATCGGTACCTTCGGCTATCAATGCTTCCAATAATGCTACCGATCCTGAAACGTTTACGGTTTCGGTAGCGGCTGGCGCGGTTAAGGTTTCTTGTGCAGTTTCCATACCTGTTATTTTTTATGTTTATAGCACTTTTTTGAGGTGCTAAACTGATTTTACTCTATCTGTCTCTAATTTGCTAAAATGAACGGGCTTTGTTTGTGTTCACTTTATTCATGGCTTTTTTTAGCAAGCCATTTTGTTCATTAGTTATTCGTCGGTAACGCAGCCTTCGGCAGCGGTAGTTACGTTTTTAGCGTAACGGTATAACACACCCTTGGTAACCTTCAGCGCCGGTTTTTGCCATGCGGCACGGCGTGCGGCTATTTCTTCTTGCGGTAGCGAAACATTTATAGTATTTGCAATGGCATCAATTTCAATTATATCATCGTCTTTTACCATCGCTATAAACCCGCCATCGTAAGCCTCGGGTGTGATGTGACCGACGACGAAGCCATGTGTACCGCCGCTAAAGCGTCCATCTGTAATTAATGCAACTGAGCTGCCTAAACCGGCACCGAATATGGCCGAGGTTGGTTTCAGCATTTCCGGCATGCCCGGCGCGCCTTTAGGGCCTACGTTGCGGATCACAACAACATCGCCTTTTTTAACACGGCCGCTCTGGATACCGGCAATCAGTTCAAATTCGCCGTCAAATACACGGGCAGGACCGGTGAAACGTTCACCTTCTTTACCGGTGATTTTAGCAACGCTACCACCTTCGGCAAGGTTTCCGTACAAAATTTGCAGGTGACCGGTAGCTTTAATCGGGTTTTCTTTCGGTTTGATGATCTTTTGAGTCTCAAACTCCAGGGCCGGGATCTCAGCAAGGTTTTCGGCAATGGTTTTACCGGTAACAGTAAGGCAATCACCATGTAACCAGCCCTGCTCTAAACAGTATTTCATTACAGCCGGAATACCGCCAATGTTGTGCAGGTCTTCCATCATGTATTTACCGCTTGGTTTCATATCGGCCAGTACCGGGATCCGGTTACTTACTGCCTGGAAATCATCCTGGGTTAATTTTATGTCAACGCTTTTTGCCATTGCAATCAGGTGCAATACCGCGTTGGTTGAGCCGCCCAATACCATGATCACAACAATAGCATTTTCAAATGCCTCGCGGGTCATGATGTCTGACGGTTTAATATCTTTTTCTAATAATACCTTGATAGCTTTACCGGCCGCAAGGCATTCTGCTTTTTTATCTTCGCTTAAGGCAGGGTTTGACGATGAATATGGTAAACTCATACCCAATGCCTCAATAGCAGCAGCCATAGTGTTAGCGGTATAGATACCGCCACAGGCGCCGGCACTTGGACAGGCATTTTTAATAACGCCCATAAAATCAACGTCGTCTATCTGGCCTGCAATCTTTTTGCCCAAAGCCTCAAATGCTGATACGATGTTTAAATCTTCACCTTTCCAGTGGCCTGGTTTAATAGTACCGCCGTATACCATAATTGACGGGCGGTTTAAGCGACCCATAGCCATCACCGAACCCGGCATGTTTTTATCACAGCCAGGCAGGGTAATTAAACCATCATAATACTGAGCGCCGGTTACAGCCTCAATAGAATCGGCAATGATATCACGGCTTACTAATGAGTAACGCATACCTTCAGTCCCGTTGCTCATACCGTCACTCACACCAATGGTGTGGAAAATGAGGCCCACCATATCTTCATCCCAGATACCTTGTTTAACCAGCTTAGCCAGGTCATTGAGGTGCATGTTACAAGTGTTGCCATCATAACCCATACTGGCCACGCCGACCTGTGCTTTGCGCATATCGTCGTCGGTTAAGCCAATCCCGTAAAGCATGGCCTGTGCGGCAGGCTGCGTTGGGTCCTGGGTGAAGGTTTTGCTATACTTGTTCAATTCTATAGCGTTGGTGGTATCTGATGATGAACTCATTTTATTAGATATGTAGACAGTTTTAGTAATTAATTTTTGTTGATGATACTGGTTTACTTGGTATCGAAAATCAATATATGTAAGGTAGCCATCGCATCAGGTAATAACAATAGCCGTCACTGATTTTTTGAAATAAGTATTTTATTTTAATTTATTATATTTGTCGGAATTTAATTCTGTATTTTTTATTTATAAAGATATAAAATATTTTACAAAATAGACCAAAGTTTAAAACGGTATTCGGTATGTTTTTTATGCATGCATAGTAAGTTGTCAATTTTCTGCCTGAAATAAGGAAAAGAGTGGTTTAAGTTGGTGGTGGAAGCTCTGGAAAGCTCAGTTTTATTGTTCAAAATGTTTCCGTTTCGGAAATAAAATAAAACTAAGATGTAGTTTTGTTTATAGTTACTATCTGCATGAAGGATTTATCGTTTGAAATATTACCAATTGACCTGCTGGACGAATATAAGGAACAAGTTTCTCATGACATTCTTCAAAGTTTTAATCAATTAAAGGACAACGAACTTTCCACAAATACATTTAGTTTTTATACATCTGTTTCGGCAGTTTTCTCTTCCAAAATTGAAGGAGAAAATATAGAGCTTGATTCATTCATGAAGCACAAAATGCTCGGTGCGCATTTCCTGCCTGATTATACGCAAAAGATAGATGACCTCTATGAGGCATACCAGTTTGCTCAAAAAACTAATCTAAGTTACGGCGCGGCTCAAGAAGTACATAAATTGCTTACCAAGCATATTCTACAAAAGGAACGCCGTGGGCAATTACGTACAGGTAACATGTTTGTAATAACGCCTGATGGTAAAATTGAATATATAGCCTGTCCTCCGGGCTTGGTAGAGCAAAAGCTTAAACTGCTTTTCAATGATATCAATCTATTGTTAAAAGCTAAGTTGACCATCGCCGAAGTTTTCTTTTGCGCATCAATGATTCATTTGGTATTTGTAAAAATCCATCCATTTGAGGATGGTAACGGTCGCGCTGCACGCCTGATCGAAAAATGGTTCATCGCCGAAAAACTTGGCCCTAAATCCTGGTTCCTGCAATCTGAAAAATATTATTACGATCATCATCAAACGTATTACCATAACATCAGATTGCTGGGATTAGAATATGAACTGCTGGATTATTCTGCGGCATTGCCTTTTTTATTGATGTTACCACAATCATTTTGAAATCACCCTACAAAAAAAGCGCCCGGACAATGATACCCGGGCGCTTTATGTAAAGTTATAAAGTAGCGCCTATTTGTGCTGAATACCTTCGGCTAAAACAGTTACTTTATTGTTTAATGCTTCCACAACACCGCCTTTAATAAAAAACACTTCTTCTTTAGCTGCACCACCGCGTACGGTAAGTTTGCCATCCTGAAGGGTGGAAATGATAGGGGCGTGGTTGTTCAGTATTTCAAATAATCCCAAAGCACCAGGTAAGGTTACCGAGGTAGCCTCGCCTTCGTAAACTTTTTTATCGGGAGTAAGAATTTCTAATGTCATGTCTTTTTAGATATGAGATTTGAGATTTGAGACGTGAGACAAATGTTGTCCTGATCTGCGATCTTAAATCGGGTTTTATGTGTGAGACATAAGTTTGGATGATATAAGCCTTTCGGTTTCTATCTCAAATCTCATATCTCACATCTCAAATCTAAGCGTTGGCTTCAGCCAACAGCTTTTTGCCTTTTTCAATAGCATCTTCAATGCTGCCAACTAAGTTGAAAGCTGCTTCAGGGTACTCATCAACTTCACCGTCCATGATCATGTTGAAACCTTTGATGGTATCTTTAATGTCAACCAATACACCTTTTAAGCCGGTGAACTGCTCGGCAACGTGGAACGGCTGCGATAAGAAACGCTGAACACGACGTGCGCGTGATACAACTAACTTATCTTCTTCAGAAAGCTCGTCCATACCTAAGATGGCGATGATATCCTGAAGCTCTTTGTAGCGCTGTAAAGTTTCTTTAACGCGTTGAGCGGTATTGTAGTGCTCGTCACCTAAAACAGCCGGGCTAAGGATACGAGAGGTTGAATCCAATGGGTCCACTGCAGGATAAATACCAAGCTCGGCAATTTTACGTGAAAGTACGGTAGTAGCATCTAAGTGGGCGAAGGTTGTAGCCGGCGCCGGGTCAGTCAAGTCATCCGCAGGTACGTAAACGGCCTGTACTGAAGTGATTGAACCACGTTTGGTTGAAGTAATACGCTCCTGCATGGTACCCATCTCGGTAGCAAGCGTTGGCTGGTAACCTACTGCTGATGGCATACGACCTAATAGCGCTGATACTTCTGAACCTGCCTGGGTAAAACGGAAGATGTTGTCGATAAAGAAAAGGATATCACGGCCTTTACCATCTTCATCACCATCACGGAAATACTCGGCAATAGTTAAGCCTGAAAGGGCCACACGTGCACGTGCACCCGGCGGCTCGTTCATCTGACCGAACACGAATGTTGCTTTTGAATCTTTCATGGCTTCGGTATCAACTTTAGTTAAGTCCCATCCGCCTTCTTCCATTGAGTGCATGAAAGCGTCGCCATATTTTATAATGCCTGACTCAAGCATCTCACGTAAAAGGTCATTACCTTCACGTGTACGCTCACCAACACCTGCAAATACAGATAAACCTGCATAAGCTTTCGCGATGTTGTTGATCAGTTCCTGGATCAATACTGTTTTACCTACACCGGCACCACCAAACAATCCGATTTTACCACCTTTTGCATAAGGCTCCAAAAGGTCGATAACTTTAATACCTGTAAAAAGTACTTCAGTTTCGGTTGATAGGTCATCAAACTTTGGAGGGGTAGCGTGGATAGGACGACCGTTTGATTTGTCAAGGTTAGCAATACCGTCGATAGCATCACCTACCACGTTAAATACACGACCTTTGATGTTATCGCCGATAGGCATTTTGATAGCCGCTTCGGTATCCAATACCTTCATACCGCGTAACAAACCGTCGGTCGAGTCCATCGCGATGGCACGTACACGGTCTTCGCCTAAGTGCTGCTGAACCTCTAAAATGATTTTTTGGCCATTGTCTTTAGTGATCTCTAATGCGTCATAAATTTTAGGAAGATGAGCGTCATCAGCGAAACTTACGTCGACTACCGGACCAATGATCCTTGAAATTTTTCCAATGTTTGGCATATATAACCTGGTGTTTTTTAAAAAATGCTTTTACTGAACAGCAACATACATCATTTGTAACAGGAATGTATAAGATGCTATTTCAGAGGCGCAAAGTTAAGATTTCTATCCAATTATTTACATAGTGTTTTAAGATTTTTGAAGGATAATTTCAACATTGATAATTGTTCGCATTTATTGCGCAAAAGTCAAAACAATTTTGCCTGCATGAGTGCTGCTCTCCATTAGTTTATGAGCCTCGGCGGCCTCGCCTGTATCAAAAGTTTTGTACACTATGGGCCTGATTTTTCCCGATAATAACAATGGCCATATTTTTTGTTCAAGGTTTTGGGCGATGGCTGCTTTGAAAGCCGTGTCCCTGCTGCGTAACATCGATCCGGTAATGATCAATCTTTTTGCCATCACTTTGCCCAGGTCAAGCTGTGCTTCACGCCCGTTCATCGCGTTGATCATTACCAACCTTCCTTCAACGGCTAACGAATCGATATTGCCCGGCATGTAATCGCCGCCTATCATATCCAATATCACATTAACACCAGCGCCATTGGTGAGTGCATTGATCTTTTCTTTAAAATCAGCGGTTTTATAGTTGATGGCTTTATTAGCTCCAAGCTGCTCACAAAAGCAGCATTTATCGTCGGAACCAGCCGTTGTGTAAACGGTACTGCCTAAAGCTTTGGCCATTTGAATAGCTGCAACGCCAATGCCGCTTGAGCCACCGTGTACCAATAGCGATTCGCCGGGTTTAAGGGTACCACGGTCAAACACATTACTCCAAACGGTAAAAAATGTTTCGGGGAGGGAAGCAGCTTCAGGGAAACTTAAATTGGCAGGAACAGGCAGGCACTGGCCTTCGGGCGCTTTACAATATTCGGCATAACCACCGCCAGTAACCAAGGCGCATACTTTGTCGCCCGGTTTCCAACGGGCAACAGCATCACCAACCTCGGCAATGATACCGGCCACTTCCAGTCCGGGGATATCTGCCAGAGCACCATCTGGAGGGGGATAGTTGCCCTTACGCTGAAAAACATCGGGACGGTTAATGCCGGCTGCCGCTACTTTTATCAATACTTCATCGTGAGTGATAACAGGTTTTGGTCTTTCGGCAAGCTGTAAAACTTCAGGCCCGCCGGGTTGGGTGATCACTATTGCTTTCATAGATTAAATATCAGTATTAGTTACCGTTATAAGGATTTGAATGTTTGTTTAATAGTAAATGGCACCAGTAGTTTTCAGGGAATTATATACTGTCTATATATTGGATATTAGATAAAGTAATTAAATAGTATTTATAAGTGTTCTTTCGGCTTTAGGGTTTGCGCTTTCTGCTTGTAGTTTTCATATAAATTGACATTAGAATTATCGGCAAAATTAGAAAGTGAGATTTAAATACGATTTATTTGCAGTATAAAACAAATACGTATGTCATTACAACCAGGCCAGCCGGCTCCTCAATTCATTTTAATTTCATCAGATTTAAAAAGCGTGTCATTGGCCGATTTTAAAGGCCGCAAAGTAGTTATCCACTTTTTTCCTTTGGCTTTTACTGGTGTTTGTACTACGCAGCTTTGCACTATGCGCGATAGTTTTGGGTATTATGACGGTTTAAACGCTACTATATTGGGCATTTCTGTTGATTCGCCTTTTACCTTAGCTAAGTTTAAAGAAGAGAACAATTACCAGTTCGACCTCCTTTCTGATTTTAATAAAGAAGTATCTACGGCCTATGGTGCTATTTATGATCAGTTTGTGATGGGCCTTAAAGGTGTAGCCAAGCGAGCGGCCTTTGTAATTGACGAAGAGCAGAATATCATTTATGCCGAAGTGCTTGAAGATGCCGGTCAACTGCCAAATTTTGAGGCTATTGCCGAAATTGTAAAATAATTTGAATAAAAGTTTGCAGCGAAAGTTTAAAAATCTATCTTTGCATTCCATTTCGGAAAGCACTCGTAGCTCAATTGGATAGAGCATCTGACTACGGATCAGAAGGTTAGGGGTTCGACTCCCTTCGAGTGCACAACAAAGCACTGCAGCCCGGGATTTTTCCACCGCTGGTGCAAATTAACTGTAAGCCTTTCTGTTGTATTACCGAAAGGCTTTTAATTTATCAAGAGCATGCTAAATCTGGTTTTGTTTGGCCCTCCCGGAGCCGGGAAAGGTACTCAGTCGAAAAAACTTATTGAGAAATACGATTTGATCCACCTTTCAACCGGAGATTTATTACGTGGTGAAATTGCGCAGGGTACAGCCCTCGGTTTGGAAGCTAAAAAGCTGATGGATGACGGTAAACTGGTTCCTGATGAAGTAGTTATTGGCATGATCAGTAATAAGCTTGATGCCAACAAGGGAGCCAAAGGTTTTATTTTCGATGGTTTTCCACGCACAGTTGCACAAGCCGAAGCTTTGGATCAGTTACTTGAATCAAAACAATCGGCAATTTCAGGTATGATAGCCCTTGAGGTTGGTGATGATGAGTTGGAGCGCCGTTTATTAGAGCGCGGCAAAGAATCTGGAAGGCCGGATGATGCCAACCCCGAAGTGATTCGCAAACGCATTAAAGAATACAATGATAAAACTGCCCCGGTAGCAGGTTTTTATCAGCAGCAGGATAAGTTTACAAGCATTAACGGTGTGGGCTCGGTTGATGAGATCTTCGACGCTATCGTCGGTGTAAACGAATCATATAACTAATAGTCCGTCCGAAGTCTTTAGTCCGGAAGTCAGTAAAGTCCGCAGGTTAGGAAAATTAAAATTCTTAACTTTCGGACTTTACTGACTTTCGGACTTTTCGTCTAAATAAAAAATTATGTCGCAGGGTTCAAATTTTGTTGATTATGTGAAGATCTGTTGCCGCTCAGGCCACGGAGGTGCTGGTTCTGCCCATTTGCACCGTGATATATTAACATCAAAAGGTGGTCCTGATGGTGGCGACGGTGGCAGGGGAGGCCATGTTATTGTAAAAGGTAACGCCCAACTGTGGACCATGCTACACCTTAAATACCGTAAACATGTAATTGCTGGTGATGGCGATTCGGGCGGCAGCTCATTGCGTACGGGTAAAACCGGTCGCGACGAAATATTGGAAGTGCCCCTTGGTACAACCGTGAAAAATGCTGAAACAGGTGAAGTACTTTTTGAAATAACCAAAGATGGTGAAACCAAGATTCTTACTCCCGGTGGCCGCGGCGGTTTGGGTAACTGGCATTTTAAAACATCAACCCAACAAACCCCACGCTTTGCCCAACCCGGCGAAGATGGTCGTGAGGACTGGAATATCCTCGAACTAAAAGTGCTGGCTGATGTTGGTTTGGTAGGCTTCCCTAACGCAGGTAAATCCACCCTGCTTTCGGTGGTATCGGCTGCCAAGCCCGAAATTGCCGATTACGCTTTTACCACACTGGTACCTAATTTAGGTATCGTATCATATCGTGGCGGGCGTTCATTTGTAATGGCCGATATTCCGGGCATTATAGAAGGCGCATCACAGGGCAAAGGTTTAGGATTTAGGTTTTTGAGGCATATTGAGCGCAATTCGGTATTGCTGTTTATGGTACCTGTTGATACATCGCGCAGTATAAAAGAAGAATACAGCATCCTGCTGCATGAGCTGGAAGAATATAATCCCGAACTGATGCACAAGCCTCGTGTGTTGGCCATAACCAAAACCGACATGCTCGACGATGAGCTGCAGGCTGAAATGAAAAAGGAGATCCCCGATGGAATCCCCTCTATATTTATATCATCTGTGGCCCAGAAAAATATCGATCAGCTAAAAGACCTGCTCTGGAAAGAGATCAACGCCAGCGTTATTTAGCCTCCCACAAAATGTAGTCATTACTCAACATCGTCATTTTAAAGCCGGTATAGCCAGGAAAGCATTTGCGCATGATAGTTGATTTTGGACCGATGTAATCGGCGGGCAAAACTATGTACAACGGGCCGGCGTGCCCATTATATACGTAGTCATCATAATCGATAGCCACTTCAGCGCCAATGGTTTCAACGGTTATAGTGCGGTTGCGTTCAATTTCCAGGCTCAGATCAGGGCTGTTAAATACAAAAATGGCGTTGTTGTTTTGCTTATCCAGGTTGCGGATATAGTTTAGCGATGCCTGATCGATAAATAACTGTGCTATCCCCGAATATCCCCTTGCGCCGATATTTTTATTTTGAAAGTAGCTTGGCACAAAGTATTTGTAGCTGGAGTAAGCTATTACAAAGCATATAAAATAAAACAGGTATTTATAACCAGGTTGCAATCTGCTTACCAGGTAAATGATGCCGGGCGCGGCGATAAGCCCGATGAGCCTCAAATGCCTTGCTTCATACGAAATATTGGCCTGCCTCAAAAATGATTGTCCGAAAAATAACACTGATACCACATAAAAAACCACCAGTAGCAGCGCATAATTTTTATGAGGCACCTTTTTTACAGTAAACCAGATAAGTAAAATACTTAATACAGCACAGATCAGCACGATGATCACCCCCCAAAAGTAAGTAAACATGGGAGGGTCATCATGAAACAAAAGGCCGTTTGTAAGGTCATCTATCGAAAAAGCGGTTAATATTGGCGAGGCCAAAGGAAAGCCAAAAGTTTCCCAAACCAGCTTCATGCTTCCGGTTATCGATGAGGGATTAGCACCTTTTGAAAGATAAAAATGATAGATCGTAAATAAGGATAATACCGCAGGAATCCCTATCCATATGCCATTTTTTATCCAGCCAATGATGTCTTTTGTTCCCATAGAAAACCTAAGCCATAAAAAACAGCAAGTGGCAGCATACATCCATAAAAATGACGATTTGCAAATGAAGCCTAATATTCCACCTATAAAGAGAAATACAGCCAGTTTCCAGTTAGTTTTTTCAATGGCTAAACATCCGTATAAAAACCAGCCGGAGTATCCAAAAAGTAGTACTTCGCCCCCGTTATAGAATACATAGGGTGTAAAAAAGGATAACTGAATTACGATGAACAGTACGCTTAAAGCCGAGATCATTGGCGTAAAGCCCGCTTTTTTAAAGAAGTAATAAAAGCCGAAAATGCCCGATAACGAAAATAGCAGGGTTACTATTGAAGAAGCGCGACCAGTGTTGACGCCGAAGATAAGCTTAAAAAAATAAGGTACCAGGTATTGCCCCGGCGACCACCAGGCGAGGAATTCAGATGTGTTTTTGCTGATATCATTCTGATCTGGCTTTACGCTGATGTTAAACGCCGAACCAAGTTCCATAGAGCGCATTACCTGGAAACCTTTGCTGGGGTCGGGGTAAATGGCGGCTGGGGCTATGATAAGCATAATGCCCATGATTAAAACAATCCCGCTGATAACCAATAAAATGATTTGGTGGGTTTGTAGTTTTTGTTTCAGCATATAATTATTTTAAGCAGATGATGTTTAAGTTTTAACTGATTTCCCGTTCCCTGATCTTTACTGCCGGGTTGCCCTGGTAGATGCTGTACGCTTCCATGCTTTTTGTAGCGATAGAACCGCTGGCCAATACAGCGTGCGACGCGACCGTCACGCCCGGATTTACCATAGCCCCGGCACAGATCCACACGCCGTCTTCCAAAATTATGCCTTTGGTTATCAAATCAAAGGATGTTTTTTTGTAATTGTGGCTGCCCGTTAACAGCACAGCGCCCTGCGACAGGCAAACATGCGCGCCGATATGGATGGGCACTAAACTATCTATCCATACATTTTCACCTATCCAACTTTCATCGCCGATATGCAGATTCCATGGATATTTGATGTTTACACAGGGCTTAACAGTTACATTTTTACCGATCCTGGCACTAAATAGCTTCAGTAAAAATACTTTGAACGCGCTTGAGGGTATAATGCTTGTTTTAAAGAATATGGCATTACAGTAGTACCACAAAATGCGTTTTAAAACATTGCCACCCGGATGATAAGGATAATTATTATAAGTTGAAAGGTCAGTTTTGAGCATCAGCGCCGATAAGCTTATCATTACGTTTAATCCAAATATACAGGCTAAACGCTATAATAATGTAAAGAAGTATATTAAAAATGGTATGGTGATCAACTATCCGGTTTGCCTTTTTTGACCAGAAGATGGCCAGCAAAACAAAACGCATTACATTTAAAAATTCGATAACTAAAATGCCCGAAATGAGGAATATCAATTTTGACCGCCACGGAGATGGATAGGCCAGCACAAATGCCGAAAAGAAGCTGATCAACCCTAAGCCGAGACAACTGTATACAATAGCCAGTGTCCCTTTACCTGCAACCAGTAACTCGAAATTATTATCAATAGCAGCGTAACCAAGCCACTTCAGGATCATGACACTGCAATCCAGTAAAACTTGTCTTAAAGCCGCAATATAATTTAGGTGTTCGGCTAAAAAGGCGTTATAATTTCCGCCGGGGTTCGTAATGCCAAAAAAGAAAATATTAAAGCTGTAAAATACAGCAAACAACAATATAAACAGCAACATGAACCGTATTGCCGGGTTATTTAAAAAAACAGGCTGTTTCATTATTTTTTGCTCTCCTTTCGTAACTCATAAATTTTAGCATCAATCAAAAACCTGAACCAAAAACCCTGTAAAAAATGGAATACCAGCCCGGTTTTTCCATCTAAAAAACCCAATTTTATAAAGTATCTTATAGTAAAGTAAATTACAGGCCTTACAAATAAAGGAAACGCCTCGTATCGTTTTTTCATATATCGGCGGCGCTCCATCGGGTTACCAAATAACCGTGGATGTACCAGCTTGCCGTTATCATCAACAACCGGGGCATTTTGCTGTTCAACAAGGTATTGAGCCTCCAATGTTGCCCAATGATTATGCCGGGCAATGAAACTGGTAAGCGAATCGGTTATTACATCAATGATATCAGTTTTAAGTACCTGCGTTTTACCGGTAACTTTAAAATGCTGATCATAAAATTTTTCTTCGCAATGCCCGAAGCCGCGCTTGAACAGGTTGGCGTGGTATGTTGGATAGTGGCCCCCATGTTTGATCCATTTACCCATAAACATAGTACGCCGGCTAATCAGGAAACCATTAACTTCCGAATCTACAGACTTGCTGAAAATATTGTTCAATTGTGCGGCAAGCTCGGGTGTTACCCGATGGTCGGCATCCAGGTTAAGTACCCAGGTACCTGTTAAAGGCAGGTTATCCAAAGCCCAGTTGCGCTGGGCTGCATAATTTTCAAACGGATGGCTGAAGATGTTTTGCGTATACCTTTGGCAAATGGCCGGTGTGGTATCCGTTGAACCTGAATCAACAATATAGATATTGGCTTTTAACGCCGCCGCGCTTTGCAGGCAGTCGCCAATGTTCTTTTCCTCGTTAAAAGTTAAGATAATAATATCCAGGCTCTCGCTCACTTGAGTTTGGCTTTAATGATCATGCTCATCCAAAAATAAGGGAACCTGCCACAGCCCCTGAATGCTGTTACCTCAAATCCATGTTCGTTGAGGATTTGTGTCAGCGTTTTAACCGACCAAAATTTGATATGCCCGCCCTGCCACAAAGGGCTGATATGATTATCCCATTTATTTAAAATACTCAAAAACAGGTTTTTTAAATAACCATGATAAGGCGTTGAGATGATGAGCTCGCCTTTTGATTTGCTTAAGACATCGCGGCAAAGGCGTATAAACGCGTAAGGGTCGTACAAGTGTTCAATTACCTCAGTCGATATAATGGTATTAAACTGCATATCTCGTAATGGCTCCGGTAACCCTTCAACCGAAAGATCATGAACGAAAAACCTGCCGGGATTTATTCTATCGGCAATGGCAATGCCTGGTTTGGATGCATCGATACCATAAGCGTTAAATCCTTTGGCCAATAAATAATTTACCAGGTAACCATTGCCGCAGCCAAGGTCGAGGATACTACTGTTGGTATCCTTATTTAATAATGACATAAGCGGTTTCTCGAGTTCCTTGAATACATGGCAGGGGCTTGCGTCGGGATAATCGTAGTCTTTATAAGCGCTCATGCGGTGGTTATTTGCGGATTTATTTTTTTATATTTTTTCATTAAGATAGCTCTTTCGAAATCATATTGATCGGTTGCATAATTCAAACCTCTTTTAAAATTTTAGAACTTAACAATGCCTTATGAATGAGCAGCATACTGATATAGCTCCAGAAGATGGTATTGAACAAGAACTCAAAACTGATGCCACGCCACATGATCTGGAAAAGGCCCGAAAATATAAGTGCGGTGCCTAATATATATCCCCCAAAAAGTTTTTCGGCTTTAACGGCTATTAACTGTGCGAGGGCGCCGTAAGCGAAAAGAAAAATAAAGATCCCCCAATCACCTCCCGAAAGATACGCGTCAACAATGTAGGCCGGTTTGGCTGATACAGTAGAGTTTCGGTTAACCACCCCGGCATCGTAAACGCGCTGCATGATCATGGCTTCGGTAATTGGTTTGGAGGGCCAAAAGATCCGCGGCACCAAAGCAATGGCCGATTGTTTAACAAGGTCCAATCCATAAAAATCCACATTTTTAGGGGTCGACTGCACAAAGCGGGTGAACATATCGATCTCGCTTAGGCGGTATACCAAAAAATCCCAGTTAGTTTCATCAACATCGCTGTTATCACTATTTAATGCTGCGTCAAGGGCCAGTTGTGAAGCTTCGTCGCTATCGGCATCTCCATTCCACGCATTGGCCCGGAAAATATGGTTATATGTTGGTAAAACCGTAAATAATAAAACAATGATAGGGACAAAGGTGATGGTTACTAATTTTTTATAGGTAGGATATAGGAAGATGCCTAAAACCAGCACGCTGATAATAATAGGCTCTTTAAATCCCGATGTAAGCGCCTGGTAAAAATTAAAGGCATATAGTAAAAGGCAGATGAGCGTATTGGCCCCTTTTTTTAGTGGTATGGCAAAGGCCAGCGCCAATGTACCGGCAATAAAGCTCAATGAGCTAAACTGGTAATAAAATTGGGAAAGGCCTGGTATCTTAAGAAATAACAGCGAAAGCGGAAAACTGATAATTGCCGACATCATGAGCAGATTTGCCAGCCTTTCGGTTTCGATATAGTATTTTTTAGTTACGGGATAGTTCATGAAAATAAGTATACCCATCACAAATGAAGCATGCCCAAGGCAGTAATAACGCTGGCATTGGGCAATTAAGCCCAGGGCATCTTTATCATTTAACGTATGAATAAATACGTGCTTGAAATTTTCATAGCCGAGGGTATTCATAAAATAAAAGATGGATGTGCTGCACATGTACCCCGCAAAAATTATCTGGATGATAAATAAGGGCCTCATCAACTGTTCGGCCATGGGGCGGTCGTTGGGGATTGGACGCACCCAGCCGGTAAGCGTGATCAGGAATATAAAAAATGAGCCACCCCATGCAATAAAATATGATAACACACTATCACTTTTACATGCCAGTGCCAGCAGCCATGGTATAAACAACACAATATATCGTTCTATCGATTTGCTTTGCTGCATTTATTAATTATGTTATTGATCAATTGCCTTTTAGCCATTAGTCCGAAGTAATAGGTTATAAGTAAAAAAAGGTCAGAAACCAAACTTGTGAGTTAAGATTTAATACTATTGACTTAACACCAATTGTTCTATCGCTTCAACCTGTTTGACAAAGCTCCAACCTTCAATAATTTCCCTGGACTGTTGCCCCATCGTAAATAAAGCGGTTTTATCATAGAGTAGCAATGTTTTTAGTTTGCTTTTTAGATCAACCCCGTCATTCGCGTTAAAGATCAGTCCGTTTTCATAATCCTTTACCAAATCGGTGCCCGCGCCTACTTTGTTTGATATCAATATGGCCTTGCCACAGGCCATAGCCTCGTTTATGGCCAGCCCCCAGGTTTCACCGGGCCCTTTTGAAGGGAGGCAAAAAATGTCACATGCCTGGTATACTACAGGCATGTAAAGCTGATTTTGAAAGCCAATAAAGTGAACATCTTTATGTCGATTAGCCTTGTTTTTTAGTTCTGTTTCTAAAATGCCGTTTCCTGCAAACAGCAGATGGGTGCCCGGCTGTGTTATGTCAATAAATGCTTCAAGCAGCGCCAGCGGGTTTTTCTTATGCTCAAACTTGCCTGCAAAAAGCAGGAGTTTTTCATCATCAGATACGCCTAACTGTTTTCGCAGGGTAATGGCTTCATTGGTCCTGTCTTCGGCAAAGCGATCATTATCTACAGCATGCGGTGCAAAAAACAACTGCGTTTCTTTTAAACCGCATTTTTTAAAATAAGCCATGTTGTTCGATCCGGCATATAGCGCATAATCAACGTTTCTGTAAACCCTCTTTAAAAACAGGCTTCGCAATACGGATTTGATACCGCCTTTATCATCAAGTAGAGTTGAATCGCCCCGGAAAATAACAGGCACCCTGCCTTTAAAATATTTGAGGATTTTGAGATGGCTTTTGTAAAACCAGCCGTACACCATAATAACATCGGGTTGCCAGTTATTTATTTGACTGATAAGATCAGGGTTATCGATCCCTTTTGAATGATGCGAGCCGGGATCGGCCGAAATGTTTTTTACCCACTCATAACGATAACCCTCAAGGAGCGGAAGGTTCCAGGTGATAGTTTTACCAAAGCCTGGATCAAATTTTTGCACACCGCCTTCGCCCCAGGTATAAAATACCATGACGTTTATTTTTTGCCGTTCATGCAGGAGCTTAAATACCGGTGCATAATACTGTATGGGGTGAGTGATAACTACAGCCAAATTTTTCATTCAGATAGTCTCGCCCATTATATTAAAACTTTTTGCATTTTGAAGGCGATGGTTTATCATTTCAATGTCTCTGCAGTAAATAGTATTGTATGCACCAAAGGTATCTAACCCGGTTAAAACGCGTTTAAAAGGATCATAGGCAACAGCCCTAAAACCTTTTGACAGTAACAACTTGTGAATATCCTGATCGCTAAAACCGTACCTGCTGCCGCTACCGTTAAGCTCAATGATGATGGCCTTTAGCAGAGGCGAATCAAGGGTAGATCCCATTCCTTTAAGCACTTCGGTCTCAAAACCTTCCACGTCTATCTTGATAAGAGCGGGTTGGTATCTTTCCAATAATGAATCAATAGTGATTATAGGTACGATAACAGTGTTTTTGCCTTTCTCATCTTTAGTAATAACATGATTTCCGGTATCTTCATCGGCCGAAAATCTGATCTCGCCCGCTGTTGCGCCGGCGCCGGCATTAATGAGCTTTACTTCGTCCTGCAAATAATTAAGCCCGATATTGCTGTTTAAAATATCAAAAGTTGCTTTAACAGGTTCAAGTGTAACACTATTAGCTTTGGCTATGCCGGAAGCCAGCAGCGTATATGAACCTACATTCGCGCCAATATCAAAAAAGATATCGCCCGGCCTTAAAAAATGAAGCAGAAAGGCCATGTCATTAAATTCATGTAAACCCGTGTATATATTACCGGTAATACCGCTCAGCCCCTTTGTTGCATAAAACTTAACATCACCAACAAAAGGTTTTATAATGAACTTCGACCTTGAAAGCCTTGACTGTACCTGCCACCAGGCAAACCGCCATAAGGCTTTTGCCGGATGTTTTTTTCCCAAAGGATGCCTTAAAATAAAGCCGACGGTTCGTTTAATGGCGTTCATAAATAATTCTATCAAATAACCGGCACTGCGCCAGCGTCATTTCATGTGCCGAATATTTTTCGATAGCTTCAGCATTATATTCAACAGTGTGGAAATTACCCTTGATTAATTGCTCAAAAAATATAAATAGGTTTTCGGAGGTAACGTCATCATAGTTATAAACATGTTCTGCACCGTACTGCTGCATAATAGGTATAGCAGAGCTTGCGGCATTAAATACGGCCAAAACAGGCTTTTTTGTGAGCAGGTATGGGAATATTTTTGATGCTGTGTATTTAGGATCATCTGACCCGGGTATAAAAAGCGCGTCGGCCTGCTGCAGTGTGAGCAAAGCTTGATAGTAACTGATGCGGTCGGTAATTTCAACAATATGTTCTTCCATATCATATTGTTTTGCCAGGGGAAGGATAGTAGCGATCCCTTCCCCGGCAGGGGCATAACTGGTACCGATGAAGTAGAGTTTGATTTTGTCAAACCGCTCTTTATTTGTATTCAAACCGGTTCTTAATGCATCAAACACCGGACTGATGGCGTTGTGAAGGTCCTTCCCGCCACGGCCGATATATACCACTTTGATAAAGCCCTCATCAAGCAAATCTGCGAAAAACTTTTGGTTAGCTTTAGCTATTTGCAGGTCGGGTTCAAATGCCCCGAAGGTTATGGTAGCGGCCGGAACTTTTTGAATTACCGGATAACGTAATTTAAGCTCATCAAGGTAACCGGCAGATACACTAATCAGCCCGGACGCGTTTTTTATGGCGATGGGCTCCAGGTATTTATTTAAACGGTAAGCGAACCAATATTTTGGTGGCCGATCGCTTTTAGGTTTGTTGATATAATAATCGGAATGCCAGGGGTCCTGCATATCAATTACGTAGGGAACCCCAAATCGCTTTTTCCAGTATGCACCCAACGTACAAACCGGGAACTGTGTGGTTGAGAAATAAATAAGATCAAATTTGTTGTTCTTCAGCAGACGGTTAACCGTTTTGCAGTAATACCATAACGAGCGGATGGCAATACTGCCTAACCCAACTTTTGAAGTGAAAGCCTTGCGGAGTGCTTTTACTTTGTGAATTTTAATGTCCGGAGGGAGACTTTGCAGCAACAATTCGTCTTTTGCCAGGTCGACATACTGGGCATCAATGGTCACCACTTCGACATCCCAGCCGCATGTTGCAAAATAAGGGAGGCTCATCCTCACACGCTGCATATCCGCTGCATTTACCGGCGGGAAGTATGGCGAAATAATGAGCAGCTTTTTATTCAATTGTTATACTTTTTGAACAAGGTTTAAAAAGGTACGGCTTTCGGTTTCCCAGTTTAATGCTGTTTGTCCAAGCTGGTAGTTTTGTAAACGGATTTGGTATAAAGCATCTGGATTTTGGAGGTAAAAGCTGATACAATCCGTTAGTGATTGCAGGTTGCTTTTTTGGTACAGTTTTCCGGTATCCGGATATTGCTCCATAAATAATGTTTGCGCCTGCGTATCGCTCACAATCATTGCCAGTCCACATTGTATGTAGGTAAAGATCTTATTGGTAAGGCAGATGTCCCTGTTTAAAGGAATGCCTGTTTCGGTGGCTATGCCAATATCAAACCGGCTCGCGAAATCGAAAATCTCGCCTGCACCAATGGGCTCATGAAACCAAAGCTGATCATCACTTAATTTAAGTTCTTTGGCAAGGTTCAACAATGCAGATCTGTAAGTTTCATTGCTACTGCCTAACAAGTGTAACCGAACATGGCCATTTGTAGCAGCTATCGCTTTAATTACATCTTCCAATCCTCGTTCGGGACCTACCGTTTGCGAAAACCAAAACAGTTTTAATGGTTCGTGAGCCCTATAATTAGGGCTGATTTGCAGCGCTGTTTTAGGAAACACGTTGTTTATTACAACAGGTTTTAAATAGCGGTATTCGCGTTGATAAAATTCTGCAATGAGCGGACTGGCGGCAGTAAAATAATTAACCTGGGGAAAGTATTTTTCCTCAATGTATTTATTGAGCTGGTAACCTTCATTATGAGTTGAGGCAAACTGTCCCGAATGTAAATCTTCCGCATCGTAACCAACTTTGACGTTGTAATGTTTTGCTGCCTGTATGGCTGCAGGCAAGGCGCCGAGGTTATGGGCGATATAAAGATCTGTTTTTATTTTTTTAGCTATAGACAATGCTTCGGTATGTGTGCGGCTGATAGCGTTCTCAGGTATATCGAAATGCCGCGTATATTTAAACAGCAGCGTACTTAACTTTTGGCGAATGCGGGTTTTAAGGTAAGCTGCTTTTTGTATCACCGGATCACCACCGCAATAAATGTACATACCGGGATATTTGCCTGTTAAAGCTTCATCGGTTTTTTGGGCCCATTGCTGGTAAAAACAGCAGATCACTTTAACCCTATAACCAAGCTTGTGCAAAGTTTCGGCTTCCTTCACGAGGCGAGGGTTAGTAGTTGGCTGGCCGGTAGTTATAAAGGTAACGTTCTTCAATCTTTGCCCCGTGCAAGTTGGTATAATTCTTCGTATTGTTTGGCCAGTACACCGGCACTAAATTTTTGTTCCGCTACCTTGCGGCAGTTGGCCCTGTTGATTGAGCCAATACTGTTAATAGACGTTATCATGTCGGCTTCTGTGGCGCATACAAAGCCATTTGACCCGTTAGTGACTATCTCTGGTATTGCGCCGCGATTAAAACCGATAACGGGTGTACCGCAGGCCAATGCTTCGGCCATTACAATGCCAAAAGGCTCATCCCAGGTTACGGGCATCAGGAAAGCTTTTGAGTTACGGAGCAAGTCATTTTTCTGACGGTTATTGACCGGGCCAATGTACATGATCTGCTCGCCATCAATATGGGGTTTTACCTGTTCATTAAAATATTGCTGGTGTATGGGCTCATTGGGTACATTGCCTGCTATTACCAGTTTTTGATTTGTTTTTTTTGCCGTGTGTATGGCAATAGCTGTCCCTTTTTCATGCTGGATCCGCCCTAAAAAAGCGAGGGGGGCATCATCGGGAACACCTGCATTAAAATCGTAGTCGTTTAAATCCACCCCGTTATAAATAGTAGTTACATCAGCAAACGCATTGATTTGATTGGCTATGTAATTGCTGCAAGCGGTAAATTTCAATGTGTTTTTATGAGCGATACTTACTGCCTTTTTTACCTGCGATACGGTAGGTGGTAGTTGGTACGATACGATTTTGGGTATGCGGCTTAACATCAACAAAGCAATATTGCTCATACGGCCAAAAGTGTGCACAATATCAAAATGCTGAAAAGCTATTTTTGAAGTAAGCCGGTTAATCTTTATTAAATCCTTTACCCCATAATATTCCGATTCGCGATAGCCAATAAGTTTGCAACCCGGCTGTGAATGTTCATTGGCATACAGGGTAACATTGTGACCACTTTTTTTAAGCTCCTGGATTAGCATAAAAACAATGCGTTCAATGCCACCGTATTGTTCAGGGGGTACAGGGATCAGCGGATTTACTATAATGGCTATTCTCAATTTTAAGTTCGATTTGCTAAACGCTGTTGATATAAAAAAGGCTATTTAAATATAGAAAAGTGCGAGGCTTCGCGATCCCCCCCTTTAGAGGAGCGGAGGGGTATGTTTCCGCTTTAATCAGCTTGTCGCAGAAACACACCCCAGCTACCGCTCACTCCTCCGCGCCCCCTCTCAAGAGGGGATTTTAAAAAGCCTTTATCAATTTAATTGCTGAGTGCTATGATGTAAACTTATTTGTCAAAAATGGCACTCTTTATTTTTTCTAATGATGACGGAATAGCGTGGTCGTTCAAGACCCTTTGCTGCCCGTTGATCCTTAGTTTATCCCTTTTTTCTTTATTGCTGAGCAGTTCAGTAGCTTTTTGTACCAGTTCATCAACCGTGCGGTAAACGTTAATTTCGTTATCGGTATCATAAAGCTGCTCAATGCCTTCGCAATATTCGGTAAGGTAGCAGGCGCCAAGCATTGGCGCTTCTATATCCCGCAAGCGTGAGTAGGTTAGCGGTTTATTATGTGTACGTTTAAAAGTTGGCACCCGGTTAATCCCCAAAGTAACCATGCTACTTTGAGTGATGTTGATGTACTCATCAAAATCCGGGCTCGGGTATATATGATCGTCGGCAACCGGGATTACAGGAAATTTGGTCAGTTGCTGAAGCCCTTTAATTGCTAAGCCGGAAAAGCCCTGCTGTTTTGCGAAGTTAACCTGGTTGATAAGTTTTTGATAAGCAGAACCAGGAACAAATACCGGAGCTGCACTCTGTGCTAACCATCCGGCCCCACGAACGCTTACCGGAAGACCTTTTTGAATGGCCTGGCCTAACAGGTTTTCCCGCAGGATGTCTTTTGAACCAATAAACGATATCCCCTGTATTTCATGAAGCAGGGGCCGATACCTTAATTGGGGTTCAACCCACATGGGCATCGGTAAGTTAATATGCTTTATTTTTGCCTTTCTGTACATAGGTAAAGCCTCATACTCCGGCACCCAGATCAAATCAAAGATCCCGAACTTCGCCGGTACTGCTTTAAACTCCCGCACGCTATCGCAATAAAAGTTAACACAGGGAATGCCCATTTTCCTGATCTGTTCTATCGCCTCTGCAAGTATTTGTTTGGGATACAGGTAACTTAAAAAAATGGCTATATTTTGCCGGTTGGCTTTGATATAATTGATTGTTGCCTGCCAGCTCCGTTCCTGCCAGATTTGCAAAGCAACCGAACCTTCCTCATAAACCAGTCCTTCGGCCCAGTCAACCTCCGGTACTTCAACATAGCTCATCCCTGCCTCAGCAATACCGTTTTTAATATAATGCTGCCAAAAACGGTAGGAGGGCACAGGATGTGGTTTGCTTACTTTATCCTGTAAAAATGAAAGCAGTATGCGCATAGAAAAACTATTAGCCAAATAAGGCTTTAAATTTTTGTGTTAATTTCCAACCGATAAGCCGGTTTAGCATTTTTGTGTAACCGCCTGCCGGATATTTAGCTGTTGAACCGCCTAACTCATCAATGCGTTGTTGGGCTTTGTTTATAATATCGGGATAATGAGGATAATACGCATAAACAAAGTTTTGCAGGCAATCGGCAACGGCAGTTCTTACTCTTGGGCTATTTTCATGCTGAAGCATATATGTAGTACCCTCATAAATAGAAGTAAAAGCCGACTCAATTCCTCGCCTGGAAGTTAACGCAGACAACGAATTGCTTATACCGCTCCGGTAATACAACACCGCGTTTTGAGCAAAGCGAATTTCACTTGCTTGTAACAACACGCGTGTAATAAATTCAAAATCATTTACAAGGCTTAGCCGCTCGTCCCATAACCCCGATTTTTCAAGCACGGCCCTTGGGATAAGCCATAAGGCGCATTGCATCATGGCTTGTTTGCCATCCATGGACGATACCAGCCAGTCAATGGGTTTACAATCTTCCCTGATGAGATCTTCATTTACTTTAAAGGTGCTAATGTCATCGTGATGAAAACGGCCCCAGGCGGCTGAGGCTACTACATCATCGTTATCTCCAATCCGTTTAACCTGTTCTGCAATATAACCGGGCGAGATAACATCATCGGCATCCATAAATTTGATAAACCTGCCTTTTGAAAGACTGAAGGCTTTATTTGCAGCCGCACACTGCCCGCTGTTTTCCTGGTGGTAAATACCGATGCGGGGATCTGTAAGTTGCTTGAGTACAAAGGATGTATCATCTGTAGAACCATCGTTAACAATAATGAGCTCCCAATTGGCGTAGGTTTGCCCGACTATTGACCGAACGGCTTCGGCAATATATTTGCCCGCGTTATATGCCGGCATGCAAACAGAAACTAAAGGATTGCTTTTTTCCACTCTGAAGTAAAATAAGGCAGTTTGGCCTTGAAAATATAATGACGAACTACATCGGGCCTGTCAAAATTCGTCTTGTCGTCGTAAAAGATGCGGTATAACTTTTCATCAAGTGCCTGGGCGGTTTGATGATACAACACATAACTCATGAGTGTTTGTTCAATTTGTGCCGGGCCTGCATTGGGATAATGCAACAGCAACAGTTTGGCTTTTTCTTCAAGATCGGCATAGTCAACCTTGTCATTATTATTATAAGCAACAATGCCGCCGTTTACTTTTTTTATACAGTTAATGCCGTATTTATCACGTAGCACATCCTCGCTGTCTACAAAATAGGAGTCTGCCAGCTGCTCTTTCATGTAAACCGCCGTTTTGTGTTGATAAGCCTCCATGATTTGAACAGGTTTGCCGAAAAAAATCATATCACTATCCATGTGGATTGTCCACGAGGGCGAAATATGAATATCAATCAACCGGCGAAAAAACGGGTGCCAGTTACGCAAATGCCGTAACGTTGGAAATGTATGTTGTGGTAAAACAAGGTTGAGATGTTGTAACACCTGCTGCTCGGATATGGCCTCAACACCCGGCAGTACTTTATTTATAAAACTGATATGCTCATCGGTAAGCGTCCCGTCCGAATATAGCCTGATGCCCAATTGGCCATTTAGGTATCGGGCCAGAGTATAAGCACAAAAAATAGTTTGGTGCCAGTATTTTGCCCCGGTGAGAAAGCTTACATTCAGGACCTTGTGTTTTGACAGATTAAGCGGCGGTAACTTTAAGGCAGCTTTTTTCATTTGCTGCTCGCCCCGCTGCATGTTCAGCCAGCCCTTTAGCCCAAAATGACTGATATGATACCTTACAGAAAAGGTGGGTTTAAAAAAATATTGGTATGCTATTTTACCTAATGACACGGGCTATAAAAAATGTTTCCAGGCTTGTTTAAAATAACCTTCTTTTGAAAGGTCGACATAATGATGAAGAATGCCTGTTTTGTTTTTTATCTGATCCGGGCCGGGATTAACAATATAATCTCCGGCTGTTAAAACAGCAGCATCAGTGTCGCCTATTATCATGGCAGATAACGCTTGCTCTAAATAGTAAGAAGTTCCTTCCTGCTCCTCCAGTGTTTTAACCCAGTTTTCCAGCTTGTCCCAGTCAATAGCTTCGCTTTTTAAACCGATAGCACCCACATTAAGCAACGGTTTTACAGTTGAACCTGCCAGTTTTTCCATTAATTGCTGGGAATAGCCGTAGGCTTCCACACAATCGAGCATATGCAGAGGTTGCTCCGGACTGTTAAGCCAATTGACCAGATCTGCAGGTTCGTGCCAAAAAAGCATGTCCGAATCCAGTACCAGTTTCCAGTCATCGCCTGGGATGGTGTGCACATCGGTTAGTTTTTTAATGTGAGGATATACTGCTCTCTTTTTATGCAGGTACGGATAACTTGCTTCAGGCAACGCGTTTTGAAGGTTTTCACTGATTTGCCCTACTGTAATTACCTGTGCGCCGGGCAGCTGTTTTGCTACCCTCTCCATCAGTGCGGCATTAAAGCTGCCGTCATCAACCAATATGAATTTAAATTGCGCAGCAGATGATTTAATTAACGATTGGATGCAGTAAAGCGTTTGGTACAGGTAGTTTTTACCTGTTAAAAAGTAAATCGGCAACCCATTAGTATGTGAAACTACCGGGGGCAACTCAAGCGAACGCTGTTCCATCTCCCTACGCCCGTTCATTATGTTTCGGTAATTGAAATAGCCACCAAAACGCCTGAATTTTTGTAATTGTGAACGCGGGTTGCGGTATAAAAAATTAATGACTTGTTGTAACAAGGAAAGCTATAAATTAAATAATGAGTCGCGCCAGAATAAATGTCGGACGTTTGCGGTATAATGCCGGCCCACAATACCTTTTTTTTTCATAGGCCTAATCTGTTTGCTATCCTGGTGATCGTTTTTTATAATCTCTGTTGTCCAGGGCATTCCAATTGATGAACTTGCTATATGAGCAAAAATAGTTTGTTCGGTAAAATAATGCACATAGTTACTTACGTGAAACAATAATTCCTCCAGCCGAAAGTCTTCGCAAATTCCGGGCCCATAAATAATTAATAAGCCCGAACTGAAGGTATAAGTATCATAGAGGTTATTACCGTAGAAATTCAGAACGCGGTCATCATAAGTTGAGTGTCCCTCCTGGCTTCCGCCGCAAACAAACCCGTTATGTTGGGGAATATATTTTTTAAAATCCTCGTAAAAAAGTATGTCACTGTCTATCCATATTACAGGTTGGATCTCGGCCTGGTGAAGTATCACAGCCAATTTTTTGCCAAGCACATGGCTCTCGGCATAATTTAAAAGATTGATCCTGTTTTTGCCCTGATGATATACCGCGCTTTGTTGCCAATGGTTAACAATAAGCTCACCCGGCCAAAACTTAAATTTACTTTTGATTTCTTCCGGAGATAACGATCCATCGGATGCGATGATCAGTTTAGGAATCTCTTCCCAATATTTTGCAATAGAATATACGGCCAGGCGCGTCATATCTATGATACTTTTGCCTGTCATCATAAGTACAGTATAAGCCGATGGTGCTTTGGGCTTTACAGCAAGGGGCTTATATTTAAGTATGCTCCTGTAAAGTAATGGTAAGCGATAAGCCAGTGAATTGTTTATTTTATTGAGCATGGTTGTTCTTTATAAGGCCGTCATACATACCACATGCGCCCTGCCATTTTATATACGCCGCAGCGTTTTTCCATGCTTTGTAGGTAAACCAGGCTTTAGCTTTCCGTAATGTAGCCCCTGACTTTGTGATTTGTTGCCATGGGTTTATACCGTGGCTTTGCAGTAGCTGCACCCATGATTTATTGGTATTGTTAAGCAAACGCGCAAGGTAACCTGCTTGCATGCGTTGGGCTGGAATAATATGTTGTAGTATGAGCTGGGGGAAATAACCAACCTGCCAGCCGCCTTTAAGGATCTCAAGCACAATATCATTATCGCCGCCGGAGCTTAAAGAGTTGCCGGCCCTGTCGCTGATATTATTTTTGCCCTGTGTTATTTTTTCCATATAGAATGATAGCGCTTCGCGTTTTATGGCCATCCCCGCACCTATGGGCGCAGCAGTTGGATATTCATTATTCCATGCGGCTGTGACAGGAGTATCGCCAAGGTCGCGCAGGGCCAGGCTTCCGTAAAACTCACATAGCCATTCGGGCGGGTCAGTTTCAAACAGTGGGATTGATTTACCACCTATAGCGCCCATTTGGGGATTTTGGCCAAATATGCTGAGGGTTTTTTCAAGATAGCCGCTTTCAATCATATTATCATCATCAACCATTACAATAATATTGCCCGTTGATTCATTGAAACCCTTAAGCCGGGCATAGGTTAACCCTTGCTTTGTTTCATCTGCAATTTGGGCGGCAGGATGCCAGCTTAAGTTAAGCTGCTGCCGGAAATTGTTGGATGAATTATTGTCGACGATGATTAACTCCCATTGATTGGCAGGCAGTGATTGGCTTTTTAAGGCCGAAAGCGTTTGCCGTAATCTTGCTGTATCCGGATTATAAGTAGGGATGATTACGCTTAACTCAGTCATTATATAAGATATCGGCAGGCAAAGGTTTGTCAATTAAAGCTAACTGTTCTATTACAGCCGCCTCAACTGTGCCGGGCAAAATCATTTGCATGCACTTTTTATCATAATGGCAGGTATTATGTAACCAGCATGGTGAGCATTCAACCGCGGAATATACGTTTTTAAAACTGATATACCCCGATTGGTCAGGTCTTTCGCGTCCACCATATATGATTACCGACCGGCAGTCGACTGAACGCGCCAGATGCATCATAAACCCTACGTGTGATACCAAAAGGGCGGCATTACTTAATATGGCTGCTGTTTGCCGGATAGTAGTTTCCCCGCGCAGGTCGATAACGTTTTTCAGCGGCGCATCTGTTTGAGAGCCTAACTGGATGAATTTGTGGGTTTGGCAAAGCTGATCAACAACCTGTTGATATTTTTTAACGTCCCATTCTTTGTTACCCATTGGGAACAATGCTGCTGAGCTGGATGTTGTTATTACGATATGACTTTTTGCCCATTTCGCTGCTTCCCGTTCATTAGTGGTTAAAATTAAAACAGGCTTAAGGTTTATTTGCCCTTTGAGCTGTAAATCATCAGCCATTTTTAAAACGATATGCTTTTCGGGTATTTCGTCGCCGTCGGTTTCGGGATGATAAACTGTGTATTTTGGAAAAACAGTTTTTACGTTGAAGGCTTTAAGAAGCATACCCGATAATAATGCACCAAAAGGTAAAATAAGTTTGATATTCGGATTATGCTCAAAGAGTTGTTGCTGGTTACTTTTTACCCAGATATTTTTATGCCTGCGCCCGTAGAGTTCCCGACTTAATACAGTGAGCAGTAGGTTGTCGCCCAATGATTCGCCGAAAGCAATGATATAGGACGGTATACCGTATTTATAAAAGTAAAGCAGCGTTGATTTTATGGTTTTAATCCGGTTTTTCAAAATATTGCTTTGGGCTTCCAATTATCATCTCACTTTTTCATGTTCCAGTACATCATTCTTAAAAAAGTTTTAAGCCTGAATGGGATGCTGAGTCCGTTTAAACCGGTTATGTAGTATAAAATGTTGAACCACGCAAAAGTTATGCTTTGTTTTTCCTTCGCCAGCCACAGGCAGCAGTAAATTGATTGCTGCAGGCATGTAGCTTTATCATTGATATTGCCGAGGGCATTATGGGTTGACAGAAATTTATAATGATAACTGAAAAACCGATAATCATAAACTGACGAACTTAAGCCGGCCTCGCCAAAGTGTGCGATATCCAGATCGATGTATTTGGTTTTAAACGCGGGGTTACAAAATACTTTTAACGTCAAATGGTAGTCGGCAGCTACCCTAAACTTCATATTGTATTTTCCGGTATAGTTAAACACCCCGCGTTTATAAAAAATGCCCTGATGATGGATGCCGCGTGATAATACTTTATTAATAGTATCATCCGTATATTTTGTCTTGGATGAAGCACCTGTTACATTACCATATACGAGATCGGCAGGGTCATTTTGGATGGCCTGATAAACCTGATCCAACACTGTGGAGCTGTTGAAAGTATCGTCGCCACCCATAAAGTAAAGCCATTGACCGCTCGCCATATCAATTCCTTTGTTCATGGCATCATAAATGCCCTTGTCGGGTTCAGAAATGAACTGGATACTAACCTTACCTGTTTTTTTTATATTACTGATGATATACTGTGTATCATCATTTGAACCACCATCAACCAAAACCAGTTCGTAGTTTTTAAAAGCCTGGCAATTGATGCTATCTAATGCCTGCTGTAAGGTGCCCTCACAGTTATACAACGGCATGACGATGGAAAAAAATGGCTTCAATTAAGGTTTGCTGTTAATACCTTGTTGGCTTCATTTACCCAGGTATCCAAGCCCTGAGGGTTCCAGTGTGAATCGCTACGGTAGAATAGATTGCGCTTGTCGGCTTTGAAAGTTTTATATAATGGTATTACAGGAAGATCAGTTTTTTGCTCAACTCTTTCCAACAAGTGATTGTAAGGCATTCGTTTATCATCATAAACAGATACCGCATTAGGGATCACTGAAAGGAAAACTTTTTTAAAGCCAATAGTCCGATAATAGTCGCGCGCAATATCCAGGTTGCGGACTATAGAATCTAATGCATGTTCAGTCTTATATCTGAAGGCCGATTGCATATTATTGGTGTCGACGGTGGCATAAAAAAGTAGCCTTTTTTTATCAGAGCTTATTACCACCTCATTTGCTATACGATCAAAAAGCTTATAATTTAATGATGCTTTTGCCTCTTTAAAAGGAGTTGTCAGTTTATTATCAAAAAGAATGAGTTCGAGGTTACGGCTTAAATCTTTATGAAAGATGACTCTGCTTAAGCGGGCAAAAATAGATTCAGGCGCAAATGGGATACTTCCGGGAAGCGGCGCATTACTGAAGTTTACGCCGTTTTTAATATTTTCGGTTGTCCAGCGGTTTTCAAAGGTTTTATTAATATCGTAGTCGTTAAGGTTGCGCTCGGCAAACTCCATCACCATGTAGTTTTTTTTAGTACTATCCAGTTTAATCGGGCCGAAAGAGAACCGACGATCGAGGAAAATCACGTTATCAAATGCATCAAAAGCACCGGAAAGTATTTTATCGGCCAAAAAACTGTCTCCTATTATGTATAATACTCTATTGGTGTTTTGCCTGCCGGGCTTGTGGCCGTATTGTTTAAAAGGTTCGAGTTCAAATTTGTACTGGGGCAGATAGCAAACACCATACAAGTCACCGTAACGCCACCTGTCTGAATGTACTAATGCGGCTTTGTACAAAGCGTTTTCCTGTATCATTTGTGGATTCAGGTGATCAAAATATTTTTCAAACTTTATTTTATTGATGAACGCCTGGTTCATGGAACTAAGCAGCAACGCAACACTAATAAACAAAATGAACAAACCGGTAACCTTACGCATCAAAACTGGAAATAAATAAATTGGGCTTCGTTAAAGATCCCTAAAAAGTAGCAGACAAATACTAAACCACATATGAGTAATAGCTTGCTGGTGTTTGAATAATCTTTCGCCTTTCGCAAATAACGTTCGCCTAAAAGCAGGGTAATGATAATAAAAGTACAATACCAAAGCTCATGGACAGACATCAGATTCCTTGCCGAATAGGTAAAACCATTGCCGCTGAAAATTTTATTTAAGATATAAAAAGCATCGGTTACCGTACCCGCCCTGAAAAATACCCAGGCAAGGCAAACCAGGTTAAAAGTGAAAAGCCATTTCAAGAAGGTAAAGCCTTTGATGCCGATATTGTACTTGTTGAACAACTGGTAAGCAATCAGCAGCAAACCATGAATCAGGCCCCAAACAAGATATTTCCAGTTGGCGCCATGCCACAGGCCGCTTATCATAAATACAATAAGCAGGTTAATGCAGGTTACCCGGAAATTAATCTTGCTGCCCCCCAGCGGGATATACAAATAATCACGAAACCAGGTGGAAAGGGAGATATGCCAGCGTTTCCAAAAATCAGAGACATTGGAGGCAAGATAAGGAAAGTTAAAATTCTGCATTAGCTCGATACCCAAAACGAGGGCTGTGCCAATGGCGATATCCGAATAGCCGCTAAAGTCGCAATAGATCTGAAAGGCAAAAAAATAGGTAGCCACGAGCAGGTCAAGTGCCGAATGACCATGCGGGTTGTTAAAAATCGGGTCGACGTAAAGGCCCAGTCTATCGGCAATCACCGCTTTTTTAAACAGGCCCATCACCATAAAAAATAAACCTGTTATCAAGTTACTGCTTCTGAAATTGTTCACCCTGTGCAATTGGGGCAAAATATGCTGGGGCCGTTCAATTGGGCCTGCTACCATTTGCGGGTAAAACATTACATACAAGGCATAAAGGCCAAAGTGGCGCTCGGCGGGCTGGTTGCCCCGGTAAACCTCAATGGTGTAGCTCATAGCCTGGAATGTATGGAACGATAAGCCAATGGGCAATATAAAATCAAGCAATGGTAATTGCGGGCCATGGAATGTGTCAGATAGCAAATTCAGGTTCGCGGCCAAAAAGTTGAAATATTTATAAAAGGCCAGTACACCAATATTGGTGATCAGGCTTAAAATGAGATAAAACCTGCGGGTTTTACCTGTGGCTTTTTCTATCAGGATACCGGCACAATAATCAACAATAATGGTAAACAGAATGATGAGGATGTATACCGGCTTAAAGTACATGTAAAAATAGCTGCTTGCGGCTAAAAGCCACATCCATCTTAATTTATGCGGCAGCAGGTAATATGTAATGGTTACAATTACAAAAAATACAAGGAACAACAGGGAGTTAAAAAGCATTTAAAAAAGCAGATATATAATTTAGTTCACAATAATTTTGACGTCAGCACCTGGTTTAGCTTGCATTATTAAGAATTGATATTGCCTTATTACTGATAATTATAGGATCGACATTGTTTATATTCAGGTTGGAGCTGCGATTGTATAAATCGTTCAATAACAGATAATTATTTTTGTTGTTAAACTCTTGAGAAGGATAAAACGTGTATATATTGTTTGCTATGCTTAAGGGATAGGGGACAAAACGACCGAAATGGTTGCCGTTGGATATACAAATTGCGGTAGTTTGTGTACCCGCAGCAATATGTATAGCACTGGTATCATTTGAAATTAGTAAATCTGCATTGTTAATCAGTTCAATTAATTCAATAAGATTAGTTTTACCGGTTTTATCTTCAATTTTTTCTTTGTTTTTTGATTGTGATATTATTTCCGTGGCCAGGCATGAATCTGCAGATGAGCCCGCAATTGTAACCGTAACTTTAAATATTGAATTTGCCATTATGGAATCAATTGCTGTTGCAAATAAGTTTGTTCCCCATCTTCTATACTCCTGGCCCGCGCCGGGAAATATTACCAGTTGCAAAGCCCTTTTTTCGGTTGGCTTATTTGGGGTTGGCAAATTTAAGGAGGTGTCAATTCTTTGACCTGTGAGAGTTTCGATAAATTTGTGATTTCTTAAGTATTCAAAATAATCAGTTCCGGGAACATCTACGATACTGTCATAAAATTTATAAGAGCGTTTTAATTCTTCTAATGATTCCATATTAGTATCATCGCCGCTGCTGCAAATCTTTTGTTTGGCTCCAAGTTGGGATATAAACTCATCAGTGTGCAATACTCTTGAATGAACCGGATTGATTAAGATATCAAATGCCTTTTTTTTAATGGCAAATGATAACCTTATTTTTTCGTTTATATCATAAATTATTGACGGCGTTATCCAGATAAATTCATCGATAACATTTTTATCATATGCTTCGGCTATATCTTTAAATCCTATATTCCCGAGGAGCGTCAGTTTATAGCCTTTAAATTTTGGTGCGTGTTTGATACATGTTATATAGTTTCTGAAAAGAATGTAATCGCCAATAGCATCAAGTCTTACAATTAAAATCCGGTTACTTTTAAAAGGAAGAGACGTTTGGTTAAAGAAATGAAATAGGATCCTCCGGACCTTGTTTATACTTCTTTTTAGCAACATCATGAGTAATATCCCAATACCTTATATAATCTGGTCCTGATCCTGTTTAAAAAAACAATTTTCTTCCATTCATAAACAGTACCGTGGGCATCTGCCGCCCATATTTTTTGATGGTCGGCCTCCCATTGCGCTTTCATTTTTGGTGAATGAGTTTTGGCCTGGTCATGTACGTTGGCAACGGAAAGCGGCTCTTTGATCAATGCCCTGCTGTGACCTTTTACCAGCCTGAGCCATAATTCAAAATCAAGGGAGCAATGAAGCTCCTCCCAAACGGGTTCATGGATAGAGGCACTCCAAAAAGTGGAGGGCTGCACAAGGCTTGGAATCTTGATAAAATAGTCAATAAAAGGCAATACCCGCGTTATGGTTGTTTTGCCCGATAACACATTGTAGTCGTTCCCATAGCCGTATATAAAATCTGCATTGGTGCTTATGAATTTATTTAACACCTTATGGAAAACGCCTTTAAGATAGTAATCATCACTATTGATCCAAGCGTGGTACCGGCCCGATGAAAGACTGAATCCCTGATTAATAGCATGGCTTTGGCCATTATCTTTTTCGCTTTGATAATAGCTGAGCCATGAGGCGTACTTTTCAATAATTTGTTTGGATTGATCGGTACTGCCGCCGTCAATGATGATATACTCCAGGTTGAGGTAGTTTTGCAGAAGCACGGCCCTGATGGTTTGCTCCAGAAAACCGGCCTGGTTATAGGAGGGGGTTACGATGGTAAGCTTAGGCCAGTTTATTTTATGATCAAAAACAGCCGGGTCAACCTGCTCATCCCAGGGCCAGCCGGTTTTGCCAGCCGGCGGTGGGGGTAATTGGCGCAATAATCCGTTTTCGGCACCTGCTACTATGGGCAGGGGCAATTGAACGCCTTTATTGATAAAGTTTGAACGGTATAACTGAAGATCAGGAAGGTTCATGTTTTTGTTCAGTCAATGATCTGCAGAAATGTTCGGCCAAATTTTTCAACACTTTCATGATAAGTGTTATTTTCGAAGAGCGGGTGAGGGGTTTGATGTTCACTGAACTGCTGAAGCAGTTGCGCTAACTGATTAACATTATGCGGATCAAAAAAGTGGGCGGAGCTGTTAACCAACTGCTCCCTGTGGATCTCAATATCTGAAACCAGTAAAAATTTGTTCATTAGCTTGGCGTCCTCCACAACAGTGCTCCAGCCTTCAAACAATGATGGCTGTATAATGGCAATGGCATTATTCATCAACTGAAGCTGATCACGCCGGTCAATAAAACCGAGGAACTTAACGTTGTTGCCAATGTTGTTGTCTTCAACAAACGCTTTCATCTCTGTAAAATAATGTGGGTTCCGGTAGTCGTTGGTATTACCGGTAAAAGCTACGGTAATTTCAATGCCTTTCGCCTTTAGTTCTCTAACTGCTTTTAGAACTGCCAGCTGATTTTTATGTTTCCAGAACTGGTTGGGGCAGATAAAATAACGTGCGGGTAACTGATATTTTTCAAGCAGTAATTTGATGTTGATATCCTGGTACGGAGGATGGGCCACCGCGAAAGGCAGAACGCTTACCTTAACCGTATGCTGAGGGAAAATGGATTTGAAATGTCCGAGCGCGGTATTGCTGCTCACAATTAAATGCCCGGTCGAGGCTTGAATTTCCTGCTGGTTTTGCAGGCGCGAGGCAATATCATCTTTACTGAAAAACTCTGGGGCAAAATGTTCCTGGAAATCAGCTACCCAATATATTTTCTTTTTAGCAGCCGATTGTTGCTCACTTTTATAATAAGGAAAAACAGCATCAAGGGCCTTAATTTTCTGGCTAAACAGACGGATTTTAAACAGCCGGTTTGTTATCCTGTTTAGCAATTGGAAGCCCTTATTTGCTTCGCCCGAACCAAGCTGAAAGCTGATATAAGGATAGTTGAATTTTTGCTGCGCCGTCCGGAAACTTTCGTAACTATCGGTAAGTAAAACAATATGCGGCTTTTCCTCATCATTAAGGGCGTTTAACGCATTTACCAGGTTTTCGATATAATAAGTACCGCCTATCCAGTTTTCGTTGTAGGTGTAGCTTAGTCCTATTCTTTTCCTTTTAGCCATTTACAATAGGTATTAATACCATCCTCAAAATTTACTTTTTGTTGGTAGCCCAGGCTAATTAGCCGGCTGTTATCGGCTTGCCAGTATAACGGATCGCCAACGCGGTTGGTGCCTGTAAATGACAAACCGCCGCTAAAGCCTATGTACCTTAAAAAAGTTTCGGCTGCTGTTGTTATAGTGATGGTATTATTATTAGCAATGTTTGTAATGCTGAACCCAGGCTGGTTGGCATTGATAAATAGGTTCATGGCATTTACTATATCGGTAACATGAATAAATTCGCGTGTTTCGTTACCGGTACCGAACAATGTGATATTTGTTTGAGTCTGCGATTTCTTGTAAAGGTCCCAAAACAGCTGCTTTTTCAAACCGGCTCCATATGCCGAAAACACACGGAAGATATGAACATTTAAGCTAAAATGATCATGATATAGCTGGCAGAGTTCTTCGGCTTGTTTTTTATGTACACCATAGGGTGAAAGCGGATTAAGCGTATGGGACTCTGTAATCGGTAGCATTTGCGGGTTACCGTAAACTGCCGCGCTCGACAACTGGATTAGCCTGCAATTGGCATTACCTTCTTTTATTGCATTGAGGATGCTCACGAGGAGATGAACGTTTAGCAGATAATCGCGCTCAGGGTTATTGAATGATTCGGGCACTGATGCAGCACCTGCACAATTAATACACCAATTGAACTGTTGTTTATGAAATACCTTTTTAAAATCGGCGTTGGTGGCATCAATTAAAAAGTAGTTGGAATCGTCATATTCTATCATCACATCAGCGCCATAAACTTCATAACCTGGCTGATTTTTAAAATAGCTGTAACAGGCCGAGCCGATAAATCCTTTGGAGCCTATGACAAGTATTTTCATTGCTGTGGTAATGTTTTTATAAAACTTGCCGGGTTACCGGCAACCATGGTAAACGGTTCAACATTTTTAGTAACCACTGATCCTGCTGCTACGATAGCGCCTTTGCCAATGGTAACGCCTTTTAAAATTACAGCGTTCAGGCTGATCCAGGCGTAGTCATCAATTATTATCGGTGCAGTGTGTACATTGCCTTTATCGGCCCAGTGCCCGTTGTGTACCAGGTCCATCCACCGTTCGGCCCTTTCAATAGCTTCAAGCTCATGCGCATTTGTATCCATAATATTTACATTATGTGAGATTTGCACAAAATTGCCAATGGTGATACTTTCGCCCGACCAGATCCTGGTATGATCGCCAATGTAGCAGTTTTCGCCAATCGCAATTTTACCGCCGTACTTAAATATATTGAGCATCCCCCGGATGTGGGTTCCTTTGCCAACTACTATTCTCGATTTGTCGAGCGAGTTCGAAACCACCGCCTCCGGATAAAAAGTGGCCCCGAGATCGGTGATGCTTAATTGAATGTTGCGTTTTGCCTGTTTTTCATTAAGCAGGTAAATTAAATGGATAAGGTTTATTTTTTCAAAAAAGCCAAGCAATAACCGTTTTATGAACTGCTTCATTATGCTATCTTAAATAATTTAAGCGCCCTGTGTATAACAGAATTTTTATATTTTTTGTTAAGCCGGGCGTAAACCTGTTTTAAATAAGCGGTATCCAGAAGCATTTTTTCAGGATGCTTTAGCGGGAATATCATTGTGCCCAATGGTAAATCGACAATAGCATCGTCTGCCGAATGCGTATGTGTCCCATTTCCATAGCCTATATTTTTTACAAGATTTACGCAAGGATTAACAGCCATGCCACCGTTGATCAGAATGCTATAGAACCATTGAATATCCCAGGTATTTAATGATTTGTTAAAGGATGATTCAAACATGCCGTAATAACTATGGTACCAGTCGGTAGTACCGAGCCGCATTTTAACCTTATCCTTTGTTTGCTGCCTGGCCCAGTCTTTCATTTCTATATCATAAAGGTTCCATGCACGTTTCCAGGTTGCCCAACCCCAGATACCGCCATGCCCCCAATGATATGATTGGGCATCTTTTTTCCAGCCATCGGTCAGTAAATTTGAACCGGATATTGACATTACTCTGTCTTCAAAACGGTATTTTGTCAACAGCTCCTCGCAAAAGGGGAAAAATGTTCTATCGGGCAGGCAGTCGTCTTCTAAAATGACGCCTTCGTTAACATTTTCAAAAAACCAGTCGATGGCTTCACTAACTGCCGATTTGCAGCCCAGGTTTTTATCTCTTAATAATGTTTTTACCTCACAATCCCAGCTTATGCGCTCAATTACCGAACGTGTTTTAGCGCATAGGTTAATGTCATCGGGTTTATCAGGCCTTGGTCCGTCGGCAGCTATATACAGGTATTTAGGTTTAATTTCAGCTATAGCTTCAAAAACCATTTCTGTAAAAGCCGGGCGGTTAAATATTAAAAAAAGTATCGGTACGGAATATCCCATAACCTTAATGGCTTGTGAAAGCCTGGGCTGTTTTTACAATTTTTAATAATTGTTTTATATGTTGGTACTGATTTTTTATTAGTTGCCTGTTAGTAAGCAGTGATTTGAGCTTGCCGCATTTTTGGTAGTATGAAATTTTTTGTTCGATGCTTATCGGTCGGAATCTAATAACTTTTTGATAAAACAAGTTGACCGTACATTTGGCTAACGATTTTGTGGCCGAAAGCAGATCATGATTTATGGTTTGTTCGATAGACCGTTTATTATTAACCAGTGCAAAATAGCCATTGAGTAAAGCGCTGCTGTAGTTTAGCCAAAACGCAGCTTTTAATATATAAGTGATATTTTGCCTTTTAAGCGGAACAAAGTGTTTAAATTTCAGATTATCATCGGCTATTATTTTGTAACCCATTAAATGGCTCATCAGGCATATTTCAACATCTTCGCCCGAAAGCAGCTTTTTGCCTATGCGGCCGGTTGTTACCTGGCGCCAATTTGCGTTCTTCAGTTCAAGCAGCATACTTTTCCGGTAAACAGATCCGGCACCATAAACCCAATGGCTATCGGCCGCCCAAGTTTGGGGCCCCCAAACGGTGGTAAATTTCAGGAGACTTTCGGAAAGTAGGGCCGGTTGTTCAGCTTCTATTAATCCGCATCCCCCCAATACACCTATTTGGCTGTCCCTGTTCATGATTTTAAAAGCGCGTTCAATATAATCGTTGAAAAGCCAGTTGTCATCATCACAAAAAAGAAGGTATTCATACCGGGCACAGCTCAAGCCCATATTACGCGCATGGCTCAAGCCGGCAATTAGTTGGTTTACAACGCTGAAAGGAACATTGGTTAAACTGTACTTCTCCCATTCGGCTGTGGCTGTGGCCGCAGTATCATCTGTTGAAGCGTTGTCAACAATTATAACTTCCCAGTTAATATGTGCCGGTACCTTTTGTAAGGCCAGGTGTTTAACAGTTTCGGGCAGCCGTTTGCTGCTATTGTAACAACAAACAATAATTGATACCCCGCTATTCAATTTACTCTTCGTAACTTTTGGTAGTTGGTTAATTCACCTGGCAGCATCATATCCAATAGTTTTTGTGCCGAAGGAAGATCGAGGGTAAATCCGTTTATCACTTGCTGATTGCAAAATATGATTTCCTCGTCAAGCTTAACCTGATTAGCCCTGATAGCTTTTATCAATGCGATCAGTTCGGCAGTTGTCCGGCAATGGGTAATCAAGTTTAAGGGCACATTTTCCAATGTTTTATCAACATTGTAAAGAATGGTTTTAAATCCATTCTTAATTCCTTCCAACCCCGAGTATCCGGTAAATTGGCCAATCGTGAAATTTATAAAATATCCGTTTTTTATTTCGTCAGGTAGCTCCTGCAATGGGATTGAAGTTTTAGTAAAGGAGATATTTGATGAAACCCCCAATTTACCGGCCAGATCAAGTATGTTTTGATAAACCTGGTTGCTGTAAATTGCGCCTATGAAGAGCATATGTACATCAGTAATACCATCATTTTTTAGTAGGTGAAGTATTTCAACCAGGTTAGGAAAGGAGTTTTTGTCGTCCGCAATCCGTGAAACTATATTTAAGTTAATCATTTAAAAAAAGCTTAAATAATATTTTTTTGCATTTTACGGGAGTGTTTTTTTCGTAGTTGCTGAACTCAGTTTCCTGGTATGGGTTGATATAAACTATGGTATCATTAGCATTATCAAAATAACTTTCAGGAAAATTATAGGCTCCCTGGATGGCATTGGTAATGTGCCAAAAAAACCTGTGATTGTGAATGATCGTATCTTTTACGCGATAAATATTATATAATCCGATTACATGAATACTGTCATATATGAAGTTAGCTAAAAATTTCAATTTGAATGACCAGTACAGCGACCTGCACATTCTTAAAGGTGATCTGAAGTTTTTGACGCCCGTAAGCCTGGTTCTTACGACTTTAATTTTTTTTTGCTTAAGTATATCGTCATAGTATTCTTTTTTGTAGTTCTCCAAAATCAATACAGTAGGCTCTATATTATTTTTTTGCGCGAAAGTTGCCAGTTCGTAAACAAGCTTTTCTGCGCCACCAATAACCAGCTGGCCATTTACAATTAAAATTTTACGCATAAAACTTGTTGATAGTTTTAGTTACGTATTCAATTTCCGCATCGCTCATGCCCGGATTTAGCGGAAGGCTCAGGCAGGTTTCTGCAAGTTCTTCCGCTATCGGGAAGTCACCTTTTTGGTAGCCGAGGTGCTCATACGCTTTTTGTAAGTGGGCAGGTACAGGATAATGGATCCCGGTGCCTATCCCATTGTTGTTTAAATGTTTCTCCAATGCTTCTCGTTTATCGGTGCGGATCACATATAAATGATATACATGTTTTGCCCCTGGCGCAGTTACCGGCAATATAAGTCCGCTGATGCCCGCAAGCTGCTGGCTGTATGCGGCTGCTATCTTTCTTCTTTCATTTATCCATCCGCTAAGATATTTTAGTTTAACCGAAAGAAAAGCAGCCTGCAATTCATCCAACCTTGAGTTTACGCCGATAACCTCGTTGTAGTATTTTTTTTCGGAGCCATAATTACGCAGCAGGCTTGCTTTTTGTGCCAGGCCGGCATCGTTGGTGGTTAAAGCTCCTGCATCGCCATACGCGCCCAGGTTTTTTGTTGGATAAAAGCTGGTAGCGTTAACGTGGCCGAAGCTGCCGGTAAGCTTGTTATTGTATATGCTCCCCTGCGCCTGTGCGTTATCTTCTGTCACAAAAAGATTATGCTTATGGGCTATCTGCATAATAGCGTCCATTTGGCAGGCCTGCCCGTAAAGGTGTACGGGTATGATAACTTTTGTTTTTGGGGTGATGGCTGCCTCAATCAAACGGGGGTCTAAATTATAAGTATCCTTATTTGGTTCAACCGGTACAATGGTAGCCCTTACTTGCGATATGGCGAGCCAGGTAGCTATAAAGGTATTTGAAGGGACGATCACTTCATTGCCTTCACCAACTTCAAGCACCCGTAGCGCAATACACAGGGCATCAAGCCCATTGCCTACGCCAATGCAGTGTTGCACTTTATTGAAGGCAGCGTAAGCATTTTCAAAATCGCCGACTTCTTTACCAAGTATGTACCACTTATTTTGAAAAACACGCTCAAATGCTGCACGGATCTCTGCTTCAACTAAATTATTCTGACTGCTAAATGATAAAAAAGGAATATTCATTGGTTTAGCTCTAAGCCTTAGACGTTCTGCTTTTAGCTTTTAAATAAATGTTATTACGGTTCCGGCCCATGAATAACCTACGCCAAAGCCGGCCAAAAGCCATTTTGCCTGCAGACCGGTCTGTTTTTCTTTCATGGCCTCATAAAGTGCAATAGGCACCGATGATGATACCGTGTTACCCACATCGGCCATATAGATATAAAAATTTTCGGGGGCTATATCCATTTTTTTACGCAGGTGCTCCAGCATGTACCGGTTGGCCTGGTGCAGGATAAATTGCCCGATATCGGCTTTGCTTACCCCGTTTTTTTTAAGGGTTTCAGTTATTAACACAGGGATCTCCCTCGATGTAAAAGCAAATATCTCAGGCCCGTCCATATGTAAATTGCCTGGCGATTGCTCGTTACCATAGCCATCATGTATGGTATCTGCACTTTTTTCGGGATGACGGATAGCACCCTGCTTTACGATTAGATTTTCGGCGCCCTTGCCATCGGTACCCAACTCAAAGTGGCCTATGGCGGCAAAGCCATCGGTACTGATGAGGGTAGCGGCTGCGGCATCTCCAAAGATGGTGCGGTTGCCTTTGTCTTTAGGATGTATAAATTTTGAGTAAGTTTCGGACGTAAGCAACAGGATATTAGTAGCTATGCCGGCTGCTATCAGGCCCTTGGCTAAAGCGAGTCCGTACACATAGCCCGAACACCCCAGGTTAAAATCAAGCGCGCCTGCCTTAACCGGGATCCCCAGCTTATCCTGAATAATGCAAGCTGTTGTAGGCAAAAAATAATCAGGGCTTTGGGTGCAGTAAAGTATAAAGTTAATATCTGCCGGGCTAATATTATGTTCAGCAAAAAGCTTTTGTGCTGCGGCGATAGCCATGTCTGATGCAAATTCATTACCGGCGGCAATGTGCCGGGTGTCGACACCTATTTTGTTGGCTATCTTTTCAATTCCCCATTCGGGGAATAGAACCGATAGCTCGGCGTTGCTAAGTTTATTTAGGGGCAGATGGTACGAAATTGCTTTGATGTAAGCTATCATGTTATTGAACAGAAAAACCTCCGTCTAACACCAATGAAATGCCGGTAACCCACTTGCTGGCATCTGATAAAAGGTAAACAATAGCATTGGCGACATCGCTGGTTTCGCCATAACCGAGGGGGTATTTTTTTGCATCTTCCTCAATTTGTTCAGCAGTGAATGTGGTTGAGTTTTCCCACATTTCTGTACGTACCATGCCAGGCGAAACGTTGTTCACCCTTATTTTTTGCGGGGCCAGCTCAAGCGTTAATACTTTTTGAATAGCATTGATTGCGCCTTTTGACGCGCTGTACATAGCGTTACCTTTTGCACCTATAAAATTACCGCCAATTGAAGAAACGAATACAATGGAGCACCCTTTGTTCAACTTTTTGAGTTTGATAAGCTTGCTGAGCAGCAGGACAGGTGCAGAAAAATTTGCCTGCATGATACTGTTGAGTTCGACGGCGTTTATAAATTTAAACGGAAGCGTTTTGGTTATTCCTGAGGATAATACTACTCCATCCAATCCTGAAACTGATTGTACCAGGGTATCAATGCCCTGTTCGCTGGTTAAATCCGCGGTTTGCATCGCATGCCCTTCGCCTTCAAGCTCATGAAGCGTTGCCGTGAGCCTTTCGGCATCGCGACCGCTTATATGGAGTTTTGCCCCCATGCCGGCCGATGTAAGCGCAGTTTTTTTGCCGATACCGGATGAAGAGCCGGTAATAAGAATGTTTTTTCCGGTTAATGAAAAGGGATTATTCATAGATGATCAGGTCGGGGATCACAAGGTTTTTAGTTTGGCAAACCATACTTCCCCAGGATAATCCTACACCAAAGCCACAGGCAATGATTGCATTTTCGCCGTTTTTCAAGGTTTCGGATGTTTCGGTTATCATGGTAATAGGGATACTGGCGCTGCTGGTGTTACCGAAATTTTTTAACGAGTAAGGTACCTTACTTTCGGGTAGCTGGAGTTTTTTCCTGATGCGCTCGTTCATCATCAGGTTGGCCTGGTGAAAATAAAAATAGTCGACCTTATCTTTATCGATGTTAAATTTTGACAGCAACAGGTTCACACTTTCGGGGGCTTTAGAAATCCCGAACGAAAAAACGTCCATACCATCAAGTGATAACTGCAGATTGTTGCGAACAATACCATCATCTACCTGATGTGGCTCAAGCGAAGCCAGACTAAACCTGTTACGGTACCCGCCATCGGGTATAATGATGGAGTTGAAACCACTTCCATCGCTTTGTAAAATGAATTTCAGGCCTTCATCTCCCTCGTTGTACTGAAGAGCAGTGGCAGTGCCCGAATCGCCAAAAAGCGGATAGGTGCTTTTATCACCCTTTGAACATGATATGGATGAAGTATCGCCAACCAACAACAGCGCTTTTTTGATCATGCCGCTTTGCATATAACCGGCAAGCGTACTTAGCCCGTAAATATACCCGGAGCATCCCAAAGAAATATCAAGCGTGAAACAATGCGGTGAAAGGCCAAGCCTATCCTGTAAAATGGCTGATGTAGCAGGTAAAATATAATCGGCAGATTGTGTTACAAATACCAATCCCTCAATTTCGTTTTTATTCCAGTTTAATTCAGCAATGAGTTTCTCTGCAGCAGTATAACATAAATCAGATGTGCAGGTACCGGTATCAACTATATGCCGGCGTTCGATCCCGGTAGTTTTGATAAGTTTTTCAAGATCCGGCGCCGGGATATTCTGTATATCAGCGTTTTCTTCAATTACAGAAGGCACGCAGGCAGCAAGGCCTTTTATCACAACATTTTTAATATGCAGAAAAGCCATTATTGAGCAGTTACCCTTGAAGCTACAATATCGTAAATATCTTGTATAGTTGATGATTTGCGGATATCGTCGCCGGTTAGCCTTACATCGTAACTGTCATCAACAAGGGCTATTACGGATAGCGCTGTCATTGAGCTCCATTCGTCGTTTTCTTTAAATTGGGTATCTGCAGCAAAATTGTCTGTAGGTATTTCATCGAATTGTTCGGCAAATTGACTGACAAATTGTTGAATATTCATGGTGTTATATTTCTGGTTCAATTATATTAATTAAGTACTTGTATTTTTTTTCATAAGCTTTTCTGTCCATCATCAAATATAGATTATTTTCATCCTCGTTTATTTGGGTAGCAAACATTTTATGAAAGCGTACTACCTTTTTATTGTCTTTGCGCACATCAAAAAGGCATTGTTCAAAGCCCAGTTCATCCAGTGCAAATGATGAGATAAAAAGGTCTGATTTGATGGCAGTCAAGATATCGCCGCCGGGCTTTATAAGCCAGCTGCCGCTATTGTAAGTTTTGTCCTTAAAGTCATATAAACGTACAACACCAAGCGGTTCGTGGCTGGTACTTTCAAATAAAAAGTAATACTCTTCGCCCCGGGCCTCACGTTCCTTGTATCCGCGGATCCATAAGCGTTGTTGCTCAGGGTCGTTATCTGTTGGCGATAAGTGCCTGGATAGTTTAGGATCGGTTCGCAGGCTTAAAATAAATTCGGCATCGCTTTCTTCAACCAATCTGAATATTAAGTCAAATTTATAAAAAGGGAACTGCACTTATAATGATTTGTAATTTTTGAATTGGTTATAATCTCTTAAATAATCATCCTCAGTGTATAACATGGAAGCAAGTACAAGGCAAATAGCGCCCGACGAAAAATTTGAAATATCGCGCCAGATGCCAGGCTTAATATGCAATCCCATGTATGGACGGTTCAGCTGCACTGTTTTTTTGTTGATACCATCATCAATAGTAATGTCAAAGCTGCCGCTGGCCGCCACTATAAATTGTTCAAGTTGTTTATGTCCGTGTGCCGCGCGTGATTCGCCGCCCGGAATATCATATAAATAATATACCCGTTTAACAGCAAACGGAATATGAATATTGTTTTCGACAGGGGTGATGTTGCCTGCGCGATTGTGGATGCGCTGCAAGTGGATAATGTTACAGTCAAAAACGGTCGACGATTTACCTTCCATGTTTGCTGCTTATAAATTGATCAAAATCCCTGATATATTCATTTTCTTTATACTTATTATCGGCCAGGATCAGGGCCAGCGAATTGGTGGAGAAATTCTCGATCTCGCGCCACATCATTTTGGGTACATACAGCCCGTAATACGAACGGTTAAGACTAAATCGCATTTCCTTTTCGCCATCATGAAGTACAACATCGAAGCTGCCGCTAATAGCAACTATAAATTCCTGCAGATTTAAATAAGCGTGGCCGCCCCGCCGTTCGCCGCCAGGTACGTCATAGATCCAGTAGGTACGCTCAATTCTAAAGGGAATATGATTGTTTTCTTCAATAAAAGAAAGGTTCCCCCTGTCATCTAAAAACTTGGGCAATTGTATGATGTGCGGGGCTTCCATATGCTATTATGCCTGGTAACTAACGGTAAAATCAAGTTTAGGATGAATTACACCCGGAGCTAAAGAGCTGTTACTTCCCTTGCTCTCATTTTCAACCTCAAACCCTATGAAATCATCAGCGCCGAATAACAGATAACGCTGATTTTCACCAAAAATTAACTTAAATGAATAATTGCCGGCATTTAACAGGTTTGGCGGGATAGTACACCTAACGGTATATAACCCGGTTTTTGAATTGTTATTGGTTGATATAAGCACGCCGTTATGAAACACCGGGATTTCATCGCTGTTTTTTAATTCAAATGTAGCATCGAGGTTAATATCTGCTTTTTGATTAAAAAAGATCATCTCAAAGCTAATACCTGTCGAAATGGAGATGCTGTCGCCGGTAAGCGGGCGGATGATAAATTTAAGTATCCTAACATTTTCATTCCCCGGTGCCGAGCTCAGATCGCCATGATGCTCAAAAGTTGACCGGGTATTGTTATTGGTTTGATAAAAGCTAACAGCTTCGAGTTGTTTGTTTTCATATATCAGCTGCCCGTTCGCAAGAACAATGCCCCGGTTACATAATGTTTTAACGGCAGCCATGTTGTGGCTTACAAATAAAACCGTACGCCCTTCGCTCTTGCTCACCTGCCCCATTTTGCCGAGGCATTTTTTCTGAAATTCGGCATCGCCAACTGCCAGTACTTCATCTACTATCAAAATTTCGCTTTCAAGGTGCGCGGCCACTGCAAAGGCCAAACGAACATACATCCCTGAAGAATAACGTTTAACCGGAGTATCGATATACCTTTCAACCCCCGAAAAGTTCACGATCTCATCAAACTTCTGTTTAATCTCGGCTTTACGCATCCCCAGGATGGCGCCATTGAGATAAATGTTTTCCCGGCCACTCAGCTCCGGGTGAAAACCTGTGCCTACTTCAAGTAAACTGGCTATCCGGCCCCTTAGCTTTACTGAGCCGGTAGTCGGAGAGGTAACGCGGCTTAATATTTTAAGCAGGGTACTTTTACCTGCTCCGTTGCGGCCTATAATGCCAACAGCATCGCCTTGTTCAACTTCAAAATTAATATCGTTCAAGCTCCATACCACATCACTTTCGCCTTTGATGGTACGATCATTCACTTCGCCTATTTTTAAAAAAGGATCTTCCTTACCCCGCAGACGTGCCCAAAAACGCTCCAGGTCGCGGGAGATAGTGCCTGTGCCAAAATCGCCTAACTGATAGGCTTTTGACAGGTTTTGAACTTTTATTGCCTTGCTCATTATACGGTATCAACAAAAGTTTTTTCAACCTTATTAAATATAACTATGCCTGCCATTAGTATTAAAACAGTGCTAACGATGCTGTAAGCTAACAGCTCCCAGCTAAAGCTACCCTTGCCCAGGCAGCCATACCTGAACGTTTCAATTACGGCCGTAATGGGATTAAACTTGATAAGCCAGCTGTATTTGGGATATTTGGCCTGCGCTACCGATAAAGGGTATATAACCGTTGTTGCGTACATTAAAAGTGGTACGCCAAAGGCTACTATAAAAGCGATGTCCCTATATTTTGTGGTAACTGCCGATATGATCATACCCAGGCCCAAACCCAGCGACGCTATCATGATAATAAGCAGCGGCAACAGCAGGGCTGCTATATTGGGAACGATCTGTTCTCCCTTTAACACAAAAATAATGTACAAGATAATGAAAAGTAAAACCTGAACCGCAAAACGGATCAGGTTTGACAGCACAATGCTTAAGGGCATAATAAGCCTTGGAAAATATACCTTGCCCAGTATACCGGCATTATCTTTAAAAACAGTTGAGGTTTTGTTCAGACAGTCGGCAAAGTAGTTCCAGATGATGGTACCGGCCAGGTAAAAGAGTGGCTTGGGCAAGCCATCAACGGGGATACCCGCCAGGTTGCCAAATATCAGGGTATAAAACAGGATGGTAATAACCGGCTGAACAAAAAACCACACCGGCCCTAAAATTGTTTGTTTATAAAAAGAAACGAAATCGCGCCGAACAAGTAATATGAGCAGGTCTCGGTAGTGCCATACTTCTCTGAGTTTAAGGTCAAACAGGCTGCTTTTGGCATTTATTTCAATGTCCCAGTTTTCCGGGAGTATCTCACTCATTTATTAACTGCTCAAGCTTGGTCATATAATCGTGTTCGTTAAAATGGCTGATGCACTTTTCCTGTAAATTTTTGCGGGTATCAGCGGCTATGTGCTTTTGTAAGTGCCCGGTTATAGCGTTATTAAGTTCAGTGAGATTATCAGGGTCAATTGCTTCTCCCAGTTGTCCGTTGCGGATTGCATCAATGCTGCCATCGACATCGCCACAAATAACCGGTAAGCCACATGCAAGAGCTTCAATAAATACAATGCCGAACCCTTCTTTTTTGCTTGGTAAAACAAATAGGTCGGCCAGTAGAAAATGATCGGTAAGTTCGGCTTCGTCAATAAAGCCGGTTAAAATTACCTGCTCACTTACATCATGCGCTGCAATTAGTTTTTTTATGCGGATATATTCCTGGCGGTCATATTTACCCGAAAGCATATATTTTATTTGCGGGAATTTCGACTTCAGGCTGCCTAGTACGCTGATTACCTGGTCATACCCTTTATATTGCTCGGTAGATGCCAGGCGGGTTAACGAAAACAGGATAAGATCATTATCGTGTAAACCGTAGCGCTGTAACAGGCTTTGTGGTTTTGTGAAGGTATTGGGTAACCGCATAAAAGGGTCAATAGCATTATTCAGTACAATGCATTTTCCGGCATCCAGGTTATGCCGGCCTATCATTTGTTGTTTGGTATAATTGCTTACACAAATCACGCTGTCGCAGCGCTTAAGCATTATGCGTTTAAAAAACGAAAGCGGTCGCCAAACCTCAATGCCATGTGCTACAAGCCATAACCGGCATTTAGGATTAATCAGTTTAATTAACAGGCCAATGATGGCCAGGTTAATATGGCTTAATATAGCAACATGGGGCTTTGTGGAATGACCGATGGTTTCTAAAACAAAACCCGCCCGGTTTACGCCAAACCCTTTGAAATTTGTGGAAGGTAAATATTGTGCCATCAGGTCATCCTGCTTATCATAAGCCGACCAAAGCTCAAAATTCCAATTGTTTTTTAAGGCAGCACGATGCAAGGAATGACCAAGTGTGCGTGTCATTTTCTGGATGCCGCCGGTAGCGCTAAATGTTTGTAAAGTAAAAAGAATTACATTTTTAGCCATCATTTTGAACCAGGTACAAGGCAAAAGCCTTTGACCAATGAACGCCTTCGTTTTTAAACTGTTTTATAACATTTTGTGCCGCTTTGCCTTTGTAATTATCAGTATCGCCAATTAGCTGGTGCTCCTTCATCCATTTTTGTAAGGGGAATGTGAAACCCATTTTAGGCCTGTTCCAAATTTCAGGCGGAATAAGCTTGTCGAAACTTTCAATAAGAAGTTTTTTCGGCTGGTGTTTATTAAATCTGATGCCTGGCGTAATATTCCGGGCTGCATGGTTAAAATCTTCATCCAGAAACGGGACCCTGACTTCGAGCCCATGGTTCATGCTCATTACGTCGGTATCCCTAAGCAATTGGTTTTGCATGTAGAAATGCGTTTCAAACCATTCTGCATGCTCGTTATTATAACCATGTGGTGCGGGCGACAAGGCTGCGCCGAACAATACATCATTAATATGATCTATGCTTGTATCCAGTAAAGCAGAAACATCAGCTAATGAAAACAATCCGCGTAAAGCCAGGTAATCAGCTATCGGGTGGTTAACAGCAAGGAATGTCAACCTCTTATAATGATCAGGCAAAAAATGACCGGATATTTTTAACATCCATGGTGGTAGTTTACGCAGATAGCCAAGATATTTTATGCGGTTAAATGAGGGATAACCTCCAAAAAGTTCATCGGCGCCAACACCTGATAATACGGCTTTCAAACCATCGTCATGAGCATATTTGCTTATAAACCAGCTGTTAATGCCATCGGTTGTGGGCATGTCCATAGCGCTTATGATTTGCGAAAAAAACGCTTCAAAGTCTGATTTTTTTACCAGGTGTGAAAAGTTTTGGCCGTTGATTTTATTGTTGATGACGGTTTGATAGCTGCGTTCATCATAACTTTTTTCATCAAAAAATATAGAAATTGTCTTAAGCTGCTCTTTTTTTTGCTGATTGGCCAGGAGTGTGAGCAGGCTTGAATCAATCCCACCGCTTAAAAATACCCCTATCGGCGCATCGGCAATTAATTGCCTTTTCACACCCAAACTAAGTGCATTGTGGATTAACCGATGGGCTTCGTTTTTATCAGTTACTACACCTTGCAAACCATTAATGTGATATTTGCTTAAAGTATAACCTGCACTCCTGTGGTTCCAGCATAAAAAATGTCCTTTGGGCAGGCTGAATACATTTTTTAGTGTGGTATAGGGTTCAGGAATGTGGCCAAATGCCAATAGTCTTACTGGCCAATCCGGGTCTTTTTCGATATTTAGTCCCGATTGCTTAAATGCCCGTACTTCAGATGCAAAATAAAGCTCGTTGTTTACAGCCGAATAATATAGCGGTTTTATGCCGGTGGTATCACGTACAAGATAAGTAAGGGCTTTGCCAACATCATACAAAGCAAAAGCAAACATACCCCTGAACCTTGCAAAGGCCGCAGTGCCCCAATTAAGGTAGGCCTGGAGGATAACTTCCGTGTCAGTGCCCGACTTAAATTGTACTCCTGATCTTAGCAATTCCTGTTTTAAGTCAGGGTAGTTGTAAATTTCGCCATTGAAGGTGATCCATGCATTTTGGCCCACATCTGCCATAGGCTGGTGCCCGTTGCTGCTGAGGTCAATAATTGATAACCTGCGGTGGCCGAAAACAAGGCGGGCTTTTTCATCTTCAAATATGCCCTCATCATCCGGACCGCCGTGCTGTAACGCACTGCACATTAATTTTACGCTGTTCCTGATCTCGTTTTGGGATATTTTTTCAGAAACGATTCCTGCTATACGGCACATGGTTCATTAAATTTCATAGCTTCGCCCCGTAAGTTACATTGATATCTTGTAACTAATTAGTTATTAATTACTTGTGTTGCAGGGCACAAGCTGTCTATTTATTGAATTTTCGGCGCAAATAATGAAATATTATCTGTTGTCCAAAACAATTCCTTTTATTTTAAAACCGCTCAATGAGCGATGCAGCAACATTAACGATAATGGAGTAACCAATACTTTCCAGGCGCAATATCAGTTGTTTTTGCGATCTGCGTGATACAACTTCGCCTGTCATGCCCTTTAGTGCACCTGCTCTGATGATAATCTTCTCGCCCGGCTGCAGGTCTTCCTCTGTTACCTCCAGTTCATATGGACTTGCCATGAGTAATTTAAGTTCATGGATCTGCTTATCAGGCATAACAGCAGGCTTGCCCGAAAAATAAAGGAACCGCGCAACGCCTTTGGTCATTAACACTTCGGCCTGCTCTTGTTCGGCAATATTTACAAACAGGTATGATTTTAAAAATGGTTCCTCAACCCATTTTCTGCGGTCGCTCCATTGTTTAAGCTGACGGTGCAGGGGCAGGTAAACGTTAATGCCTTTGCTCATTAATGCTTCATACGCCTTTTTTTCGGCTCGTGGGTTGGTGTAAACCGGGTACCATTTGTTTACTGCCATATTGATTTTAGTAACAATCTTTTCAAATAAACAAGCTTATTTAAACCATCGTTTTAAATTCCACCATTTTTTCTTTTCATCATCAAGATAATAGCCCGAACCTTCGTAGCCGCTGTAATCTGAATAATAGTAATAGCGTGTGCCTGCATTTTCGCCGGTAAATTTGGTAGTGTAATATCTTGAATGCAGCAAATCTTCTTCGAACGCATTTAAAATTATCACGGTATTATCCAGGTGATATTCCTGTGCTATGCGCTGTGGCACCGTCGCGGCATAATATTTTGATTTGCCCGACCGGATCACAAAAACATTGATATCACTTACCCTGATAAGCGGTATAGCATCTGATACCAGTCCAATCGGAGCGGTATCAATCATCACTATATCATACATCGTTTTAAGTGTTTCAATTAAAACGTTCATCCTTTTGCTGTGTAATAGCTCTGATGGATTAGGCGGTACGGGGCCCGACACTATAAAATCAAGGTTTTCCTGTTCAGAGTGATGAATGATATCATCAATTTCAGTTTGGTGGGCAAGGTAATTGGTTAAGCCAATATCATTGGCCACATGAAAAGTTTTATGTAGCCTTGAACGCCGTAAATCGGCCCCTATTAATATTACCTTTTTATCAATAAGTGAAAGCGTACTTGATAAATTTACGGCAACAAATGATTTGCCTTCGCCGGCTACTTCCGAGGTTATACAAATAACTTTGCTTGCTTTTTCTGACGAAAGGAAACTAAGATTAGTACGTACAGAACGGACCGATTCGGCAAAAATTGATTTGGGTTTGCTGATAGCAAGGATCTGTTCGCTGCTTTCGTCAAGAGCATACGGAAATTTTCGGATAACGCCCAGGATAGGTATGCTGGTAAGGCTTTCAATGGTTTCCTTATCATAAATATAGGGGTTTAATATCCTGATGAGAATGATAAGCCCCAGGCCTATAGCCAGCCCTAATATAGTAGCAGTACGGTGGATATTATGTTCATTGGGCGAAACCGGATTAAAGTTTGGCTGAGCCAGCTCAATAATAGTCGCACCTGGCAAAATCCCGGCACGGCTGATCTGCGCTTCCAGTTTTTTTTCGGACAGAAAAGAGTATACCTTATCATTTATATCAAAATCACGCTGCAGGCTCACCATATCACGCTGGGCGGCAGGTAATGCCGCTATAGTTGAGTTAACCTGGCCAAGTTGATTATCAAGATATTGAATGTTTTTTTCAATGCCGGCCCGGATCTGTTTTATATTGTTTAAAGCAGTGGTTTTAATTTGGATAATGCTTTGGTTAATGTTTTGAACAGGCTGCGAATCGGCATTATAGGTAGTTAATAAACTTGCCCGTTCTGTAATCAGGTTGTCCAGGCGGCTTACCATAACTTCTAACGATGGCAGATTAGCGCCGCCTACATTAAAGTTTAAGGTTACATTGTTTTTTTCCCTGGCTATTTCGCTGCTAAGCTGGTCGAGCGCTATTAATTGTATTTTTAATAGCGATTTGTTTGATTCAAGCTCGGTTGCCTTGGTTACAGACGTAGTTGATGCGGATGTAACGTCAAGGATCTTGGATTTTTTCCTGTATTTTTCTATCGAGTTTTCAGAGCCTTTTACTTCAGCCGACAGGTAATCCAGCTGACTGTCAATAAAATCGATCATTTGTGAAGCTGACTGCGCCTTTTGGTTCCGGTCAAAAATTACATAATTGTTCATGATCGCATTAAGTACATCTGCTGCAAACTGCGGATTGGAATCTGTTTGCTGAATGGCAATTATATTTGAGTTTTTTGCTGTTTCGCCAGCATATAAATTACCCTGTACCCGGCCGATAAAATCTTCCGGGATATTGAACTTAAATAAATAAATTGTTTTGGACGGAATTAACCCCGGGTATTTAATTCGGAAACTGGTATTACCAATGGTTACAATATCTCCGTATTTGTAGTTGTTTTGAATCTCCTTACCGTTTATGCTATAGGTAAGATTGAAGGTTTGAGCACTGACCGGCTTAAAAGTTATCAGGCTATGGAAAAAATTAAGGCTGTCAAACTTTACCAGGGTAATATCAAGAGGCTTTTGAGGATAGGTTTCGGAGGTACGTACCCTGCCCGAGATATAAAAGCTGATGCGATAGTCGAGGTCTTTTATTGCCGTTAGGATAAGGGTACGGCTGGTTAGCACCGAAGTTATACTTTGAATTTTTGACGGGCCGCGTTCGGGCGTGGTCATTACACTGATAATGTCAGAAATCTCTGATTTTTTTTCTTCTACCTTAAGCGTCCCCCCGGTGGCATATGTTTTAGGTGTATACCATAAATAAGTGTACGAGATAGCTGATGTAATAACGACGGATGCCAATATCCAGTACCAGCGGCTAAGTAGTATTTTGCCGATCTTAAAATAGTCAATTTCCTGGTTGGGCAGCTTTCTTTGTACTTTTTCTAACTCTTCCATTTACCGATGAGAAAGCGTAAAAATAATTAAGGCGGTATTAAGCAGCAGTAAAACCGGCTGCGTTATTACCGAAAGGTTTTGCAATTTATCATTGCGTACGGCGCGCTTGTTTTGTGCAATATAAATAACATCTCCGCTTTGAAGTATAGCACGGGGATCATTTATTGATTGGATATCCCGAAGGTTAATTTCAGTAACCTGCGGGTTTTTTTGATCGCCTCTTATTATTTTTACATTTGCTTCATTAGCCTTATCTGTCAGGCCTCCTGCTTCTCCAATCATTTCAACCAAAGTGGTCCTGTCTTTTGTTAACGTATAATTTCCCTGCCCTTTTATTTCGCCAAGTATGGTAACCTTGAGGTTAACTATCTTTAGTTCAATGATGGGGTCTTTCAGCAGGTTTGTACGATAAAGCTCCTCAATTTGTTTTGCTGCTTCCGGCCTGGTAAGGCCTGCAACTTTTACATGGCCGATAACAGGCAGCGCAACAGTGCCGTCATCTTCAACCTGAAAGGTTTGCCCGGTAGTGCCGCCTCCTCCGCTGCTGCCTGCATTGGTAGCAGGCGCTTCATCAACTATATATTTTATGCTTTGCAGGTTCCTGATCTGCAGTATATCCTGTGCTTTAATGCGGTACGGGCCTGCTGCGGCATCGCTTCCTTTTGATGCGGTATCGGTAACATTATACTTTTGTTCAAAAAGATATTGATATTGTTTGCTTGAGCAGGAGGTTAACAAAAAAAGTATCCCAGTAATTAGGCAGATAGATGTATAATTGCGCATGTTCAGCTATAAAGTTCCAAGTTATATTTAATATAATTAGGCTTCAAAGTCAAAATTACATAATTTCGGGGTATTAATACGTTGTATTTTTCCCAAAGTTGCAAGGTTGAAGATCTCGGTTATCACTGTTGTTTACAATGCCCAGGATACTATTAAAAGATGTATCGAATCTGTTATCGGTCAGAATTACAACAACATTGAGTATATTATAATTGATGGCGGCTCAACAGATAATTCCCTGCAATTAATTAATCAACATAAATCGCACATCAAAGTTTTGATATCTGAGCCTGACCAGGGCATTTATGATGCAATTAATAAGGGGATCCGTTTAGCAACAGGCGAAATAGTTGGTACGCTTAATGCCGATGATTTTTTTGCAGATCAGGAAGTTTTATCAGCAGTGGCACAGGCTTTTTCAAACAGTGGTACAGAGATCGTTTACGGAAACCTTGATTATATAAATTCTGCAGGGAAAATTACCCGTAAATGGAAAAGTCATGCTTGTGGAAAAAATTCCTTTAACCGTGGTTTTATGCCCCCGCATCCTACCTTCTATTGTAAACGCTATTTGTTTGAGAAACATGGCTTTTACAGCCTTGAATATGGTTCTGCAGGCGATTATGAATTAATGGCGAGGTTTCTGCATAACTGGCAGATAAGGAGCTTTTATCTTAACAAAGTCATGGTTAAAATGCAGATAGGGGGTATCAGCAACAGCAATTTAATGAACAGGTTTAAGGCGTGGTCATTTGATTTGAAAGCAATGCGCGAAAACAATGTGTTTTTACCTGTTTTTGCAGTTGTGCTGAAACCCATTAGGAAAATTTCACAATTTCTTTAATCTTTAGTTAACCTTTTATGTTTCCTGTCGTATAAGTATTTATAAATGAATAAGCCGGTCACTAACACATTTATAGCATATGCTTGAATTTCTACGCTCTTATCATTTTGTTTACAATTTGCTGATAGTTGCATTTTCAATTCTTGTAACATTATTATGTATCCCTTCAATTTTACATGTTGCGCGTGCACGTCATTTATATGATGATGTTGGCCATTTCAGGAAACAGCATGACCACGGCATTCCCCGTTTAGGCGGCGTGGCTATTTTTGTAAGCTTCACTATTACAGTTCTGCTGTTTATTGATAAGTCGTTGCCCGTTAGTTACCTGCTTACCGCATGTATAATTTTGTTTGCAATGGGGTTAAAGGATGATCTTTCGGGGGTTAATTCAAGCACTAAGTTCATGATCCAGTTTGTGGTTGCTGCCATACTCGTAATCCCCGGGGATATCCGGATCAGCAGTATGTACGGGGTTTTTAATATTACGGCCTTGCCATATATACCCAGCGTAATATTGTCAATACTGGTTATTATGCTCATCATCAATTCTTTTAACCTTATTGATGGTATAGACGGCCTGGCTGCGACTACGGGCATTATTGCCAACAGCACTTTTGCAGCACTTTTTATTTATATGAACAAGTATGAGCTTGCGGCAATTTCCCTTGCTATGGTTGGGGCGGTGGCTGGTTTTTTGCGTTTTAACATAACCCCCGCTAAAATATTTATGGGCGATACCGGAGCCCTGCTTATTGGCCTGGTGTCTGCAGTAATGGCTATCAGATTTATTGAGTTAAGTAAGGTTTCGACTGTTAAATTACCTTTTATATATACAGCTCCGGCTTTAATTGTAGCAGTACTTATAGGCCCTGTTTTTGATACGCTCAGGGTTTTCACTATCCGGCTCTTAAACAAAAAATCCCCTTTTGATGCAGACCGCAATCACATCCACCATCGCATGTTAAAAATGGGCTTAACACATCTGCAAACCACCCTTGTTTTAGCATGCCTAAACCTTGTTTCGATAGTAATGGTGTTGGTGTTAAGTAACTTAAATAACTCCTGGCTTATTGTCCTTATATTTTTATTGTCGATATCCTTCAACGGGATGGTCACTTATTTTATCCGTTCAAAAAAAGGCGAAGCCCTCGTAGTCCGGAATTTTAGCGACTAATAAACAATTGTAACCTGCAAGTAGTAATACCGGAAGTAAACAAATTAACCATCCATCTTCATTAACTTTGATGCTTTATTTATCAGCATACAATGAAGATAGCTATAAATGGGTTTGGCCGCATTGGCCGCATATTTTTAAGAAATATTTTATTGCACCCCGAAATACAGGTGATTGCTATAAATGACCTTACCGACACGCAAACCCTCGCACATTTATTTAAGTATGATTCTGTTCACCGGGGTTTTAAGGGTACGGTGAGTTTTGATGATAACAGTCTTGTTATTAACGGTAACCACATACAGGTATTTGCCGAACGCGACCCTTTTAAACTGCCCTGGAAAGCGCTGGATATTGATATCGTAATAGAATCTACAGGTAAATTCACTTCCAGGGGGAGTGCTGAGGCTCATTTAACCGCCGGAGCACGGCAGGTTATCATATCTGCACCATCAACCGATAAAAATGTACCAACTGTAGTGCTTGGCGTAAACAACGGGGAGATTGACCTGCAATCCCCTGTGCTGTCAAACGCATCATGTACAACTAATAATGTTGCTGCAATGGTAAAAATATTAGATGAAAACTGGGGCATCATTGATGGTTACATTACTACCGTTCACTCCATGACCGGGGATCAAAGCCTGCATGACGCACCTCATAAAGACCTTAGGCGGGCAAGGGCCGCATCGGCTTCTATTATACCCACCACTACAGGTGCTGCTAAGGCAATAACAGCTATATTCCCCCATTTGGACGGCCGTTTGGGCGGAGCAGGAATTCGTGTACCGGTACTTAACGGCTCATTAACTGATTTTACCTGCAGCCTCAAAAAGCAGCCAACCATAACTCAAATTAATGAAGCATTTAAACAAGCTGCAAACGGGCCAATGAGAAATGTATTGGAATATACGGAAGATCCTATTGTATCAACCGACATATTGGATAACCCCCACAGCTGTATTTTTGATGCCCAACTAACGTCAATAGTGGGCGGCCTTGTAAAAGTTGTTGGCTGGTATGATAATGAAATGGGCTACAGCAGCCGGCTGGCCGATTTGGTGGTACAAATAGCCGAAATTAAAAAACAGCCTGCCTAAACAACAGCATAAGTTATTTTCTGTATAATTTGAGTGGCTCTCAGGATACCCGAAATAGCTCGTTGCCACTGTAATTTTAGTGGAATTAAAATTTTCGGTCCTATGAATTTTTCCAATTTTGCAGCATGATCAGGTTTATAAAAGTAGATGAGCTGCTGCATGTACGTAACGAGGTACTGCGCGAAGGAAGGCTCACCCTTGATGAATGCCGTTTCCCGTCAGATGATAATGACGGTAATTTCCACCTTGGTTATTTTGTTGATGATGAATTGGCTTGTATAGCTTCATTTCACCCGCAAAGTTATGGGGAATTTAACGGTACCGGGTACCAGCTCCGGGGCATGGGCACCATCGAAAAATATAGAGGGCAAGGCTTCGGCAATCAGTTGGTTAATTTGGCATTGGTATATCTGCGAAGTCAAAATGCAGATTATCTATGGTGTAATGCCCGTAAAAAAGCAATCCGCTTTTATAGCAGCCTTGGTTTCGAAATAGCTTCGCCCGAATTTGAGGTGCCGGGCATTGGTCCTCATTATGTAATGTATGTTAAAATAAGATGAAATTTTGGCCGATTAAAACAGCTTTTTTCGTTTTTCGTTAAGTATTTTGAATTAAAATGCTCAATTTGCGCCGTTCATTACAAATGACCCTTTAATAGATATGAAAACAGTAGATCAAATTAGTTTTGCAGGTAAAAAAGCCCTCATCAGGGTTGATTTTAACGTGCCTCTTGACGAGAATTACAATATTACCGACGATAACCGTATGACGGCAGCTTTGCCAACCATAAAAAAAATATTGAAAGATGGCGGCAAAGTTATCCTGATGTCGCACCTGGGCAGACCGAAAGATGGTCCTACAGAAAAATATTCATTAAAACATATCGTATCTCATTTGTCTGATCTGCTGGGTCAGCAGGTTCAGTTTGCTGATGATTGCATTGGTGAGCAAGCTGTTGAAAAAGCAAAAGCGCTTGGTAACGGCGAGGTTTTATTATTAGAGAACCTGCGTTTTTATAAAGAAGAAGAAAAAGGCGATGTTGCCTTTGCAGAAAAGCTTTCGAAATTAGGTGATGTATATGTGAACGATGCATTCGGTACCGCTCACCGTGCACACGCTTCAACCGCTATCATTGCCCAGTTTTTCCCCGAAGCCAAATTCTTTGGTTACCTGATGGCAGCCGAATTAAACAACGCCGAAAAGATCCTGAATAACGCACCTAAGCCTTTTACAGCTATTATGGGCGGTTCAAAGGTTTCTGATAAAATTGAGCTTATCGAAAAATTACTTGAAAAAGTTGATAACCTGATCATTGGCGGTGGAATGGCTTATACCTTTGCAAAAGCTGATGGTGGTAACATTGGTACCTCACTGGTTGAGATGGATAAACTTGATCTGGCAATCAGCCTAAGGCAAAAAGCAAAAGACAAAGGCGTAAACTTGTTATTGCCTTTAGATAATATCATTGCCGATGCATTTTCAAATGATGCTAACACTGATGTTGCCAAAACAGGTGAAATAAAAGACAACTGGATGGGCCTTGATATTGGCCCTGAAACCGTTGCTTTATTCAGCAAAGTAGTTGAAGAATCAAAAACCATTTTATGGAACGGCCCCATGGGTGTATTTGAAATGGAGAAATTTTTAGGTGGAACTAAAGCCATTGCCGAAGCTGTAGCTAAAGCGACAGAAAACGGTGCTTTCTCGTTGATTGGTGGTGGCGACTCTGCCGCGGCCGTAGCTAAATTTGGCATGACCGATGAGGTAAGCTACGTATCAACCGGCGGTGGTGCTTTGCTTGAATATATGGAAGGTAAAGAATTGCCAGGTGTAAAAGCAATCAACGACTAATAAGAACTAAAACAAACAAAAAAAGCTCCGTCACCGGAGCTTTTTTTGTTTAAAACCGTTGCTAATCAATTTATTCCCTGATAATTATCTTAACTTCAAATTGAGTTTTGCATTGTTGTTTAAGCCAATTATGAAGTATGATCAACATTAATTCGGGAGGAGAGGCTCAGCACACGTTTGACGCCATCGTGATTGGATCGGGTATCAGCGGCGGATGGGCTGCCAAAGAGCTGTGCGAAAAAGGGCTGAAAACATTGGTGCTGGAACGTGGCCGGAATGTTACACATTTAAGGGACTATCCAACAGCTACTAAAAATCCCTGGGATTTCCCTCACCGGGGACATTTACCTAATAGTATAAAAACCGAAAATCCGATTGCCGAAAAGTGTTACGCTTTTAGCGAGGCCACGACTCATTTTTTTGTTAAAGATAAAGAGCATCCATATGTTCAGGAAAAACCATTCGACTGGATTCGCGGGTACCAGGTGGGCGGTAAATCATTGCTATGGGCCAGGCAAACCCAGCGCTGGAGCAGGTTTGATTTTGATGGACCGGCGAGAGATGGTTTTGCAACGCCCTGGCCGGTAAGTTACAACGACATTGCACCATGGTATAGTCATGTAGAGTTATTTGCTGGCATTGCCGGTAACAGGGATGGATTGGAAACGCTGCCGGATGGCGAGTTTTTACCGCCATGGGAAATGAATGTGGTTGAAAAGCATATTCAAAAAAGGATCATGGATACATATAAAGACCGCTACGTTGTTATTGGCAGATGCGCCCATTTAACCAAACCGCAGCCAGTTCATTTACAACAAGGCCGGGGCCAATGCCAGGCCCGGAGTTTGTGCGAGCGTGGTTGCCCGTTTGGGGGATATTTTAGCTCTAATTCTTCAACCTTGCCCTGGGCAGCAAAAACCGGTAATCTTACACTCCGGCCTGATTCCGTTGTACATTCTATTATTTATGATGAAAAAAAGGGAAGGGCAACTGGCGTCAGGGTGATTGATGCACATACCAAAGAAGCAACAGAATATTATGCCCGCATCATTTTTGTAAACGCTGCTACCTTAAATTCTAATCTTATTTTACTGAATTCAAAATCGTCCAGGTTTCCAAACGGAATAGGAAACGATAACGATTTGCTTGGCAGATATATCGCATTTCATAACTATCGCGGATCGTTAACGGCAACCGTTGATGGTTATCTGGATACCTATTACTATGGCCGGAGGCCGGCTGCGGTTATGATGCCCAATTTTAGAAACGTTTATAAGCAGGAAACCGACTTTTTAAGAGGGTATATGACGTTTTATAGCGCTACAAGGAGCGGTTGGGGGCATGCTGTTGATGGCGATCAGATTGGGGCCAACTATAAAGAAAATATCTCCGAGCCAGGCAACTGGAATGTATACATGATGATGCAGGGCGAAACCATTCCCAAGGCTAAAAATAGGGTAAGCCTGAGTAAAGACCAAACAGATGAATGGCAAATACCATTATTATCCGTTTCTGTAGATTATGATGATAACGATGTAAAATCAATGAACGATTTTTTGCAGCAGGGTGCCGAGATGCTTGATAAGGCCGGCTGTAAAAATATCGTCCCTAATGATAGCAAGCAGGCGCCTGGTTTAGATATCCACGAGGTGGGAGGAGTAAGGATGGGAACAGACCCTAAAAACTCTTTGCTAAATAAATGGAATCAGATGCATGCATGCCCCAATGTATTTGTAACTGATGGGGCTTGTATGACATCAACCGGTACTCAAAACCCATCGCTAACTTTTATGGCCCTAACTGCGAGGGCTGCAAACTATGCGGCAGATGAATTGCGGAAAAACAACCTATGATTTTTGTCTTCGATTGGTTTCGAAAAAGATAATTTAAAGGAAAAGAAAAGCTTCCGAGTGGATTAAGTTGCCTGGCCTTCAAAAAGGTTGGATGATTAATAAATAGTACTTTCGCGGATATTGAAATTAGTTAATTTACATATCCGGAGTTTTGAAGAGGGGGATCGCGAAAAACTCCGGGAAATCTACCTGCTTTGCCGGATCCAGACTTTTTACTGGATGGATAGCTCCTTGTTTACATTGAGTGATTTTGATGTTCACACACGTGATGAAGATGTATGGGTAGCCGAATGTGATAATCAGATAGCAGGATTTATGGCTGTTTGGCGTCCCGATGCTTTTATTCATCATTTATATATTGATACCGTATATAGAGGAAAAGGTACTGGCAAAGCACTGCTTGCTTTGGCAGCTCAAACTTACCCAGCTCCGCTTAGTTTAAAATGTCTCATTAAAAATGAGGCGGCGTTTCAATTTTATCGGGCTTTAAATTGGGAAGTAAAAGAAATCGGCACTGATAGCCTTGGAAATTACTACCTAATGCAGCGAAACATATAAAAAAAGCTGTATCACATAATCATGATGCAGCTTTTTTTTAACTCATTTCGAATACTTAAACGATATATAGTTTGAGGTTGACTCTATTAACAAAAAGGGGGTTAACAGGGTTAACACAATTTCGGGTTAATATTTATTTATGTAGTTCATTATCAAATAATTGTGTGCTTTTTATGCAAAAAATGTTAACCCCCTTTTTGTATAAATATTATCGGCTAAATTTCAATTCATAGGTAACACAACACCAAGGGTGGTCAATTTGCTTTATAATACAGTTCCGTTTATTTTATTGAATCTTAACCGAAGTTACCACGTCATTGGCATTAGGTGATAATGTAGTAAAATTAGCTGTGTTTGATGTCCGTATCCAGGATGTGCCTGTAGAGTTGTTGCCTGAGTACATGGTGACTGTCCAACCCGTTGGGATTTTTACCGATGAAGCCCAGTTATCCACGAAGCCGTAGGCCTGCAATTGGGCGAGGGTATAGGTGCCTTTAGGGATGGCGCTGGTAACTGTGCCCCCGTAATTGATGTCCTGGTAAAAAGTTACCCCGGTAGTGCTTGTACCTGTATAAACTGTAGGCTTACCGTATAGCGCGTTGGATACACTTGAAAGATAAGTGTGTACATCTGTATTCGGTAAGTTATAGGACAGGTAGATGCCGTAATTATTGTTTACTGTTTGAGTAGCCAGCGAAGCCGCTGTTGATGAACTGGTGCTTTGAATATCAATAGCAGCCGGGCCAAGGTTTGCGGCGGTGAGTCCCGGAACGTTCGGAACAGAATAAGTGCCATAAATAGCGTTCCAGCTATAGTTAACTTTTGAGCCTACCGTTACTCCATTATAGCTCAGCCGTGATGCTGCCGGGCCATAAAAGTAAAACGAAATTATTTTGCCTGGCATCAGGTTACGCAGGGCAGTAACGAGGTAAACAAATGAGCTGTCATTTGGCTGGCCGGTACCATTGGTGCCATAATCAGCATATTCATCATCAAAATCGATCCCATCCAGCCCATAGGTAGTAACCGCGTTGCTCAGCAACTGGGCAAAATCGTTGGCTGCTGCCTGGCTTGGAAAATTACTGATGCCGGCGCCCTGGTGATTGCCTAAAATTGATAACAGTACTTTAATGCCTTTAGCCTGTAAGCTTTGGATATAGGTAGCCTTATTATTGAGCACATTGGTTACCTGCGGATTAAAATAAAGTTCGGCTTTTTGGGTTGTGGTGTTATAGTTGATATTTGCTGCAAATATGATACCGATATCAAAAAGTTGCTCGCCGGTTGAGAGCGTGTAATTACCCACATTGCGGATATCATTGCTATTAACCTCTACATAGCAAACAGTCTTTGGTCCGGCTACGCCAATGGCGTCGGTATGCAGTTTTGATGATGAAGCGCTTGGATCAGCAGGTACCGGCGCGTGGTCTTTTTTACAGGCTGCGGTAATCAGTAAAGCGCCGCCCAACAAGGTGGTAAGGGATTTGGTTAATAATTGATTAAAGTTTGTTCTCATAATTGGTGTGTTTGTTAAATTGTTTATAAAAGATAAATTGTTTTAGCATACGGTTGCGTAAAGCAGGCCCATGTCATAGCCAGGGGATAATCACTATCTCTTAAAAAAGGTTTAAATATTTAGGTCACCGGGCGCTTTAGGTTCTCGCACGGCATTATATCGGTTCAAGGTATTAGACCATTAAACGTGGACGATTGCCTACAGGTTTTAATTATTATTTTATAAATATTTTTCAATGGTTAATAAGGGTGTTTTTTACACTTAATTTTAACCATAACAAAAACCTTTGTTCTGTAACAAAAACAAAGCTTTGATTAAATCGCAGCATGGTTAGTTGTCCATTTTATTTTATTCGGTTACATTTGATTGACTGACAAAAATTTTATGAAGAATAATTTACTTTTCGTTCTCTGCCTTTTGCTTTTGGCATCTGGCCTGTATGCGCAACCTAAAGCGCCCGATGCTGATTACATCAAAGCCAATTACCAGAAATATGAATACCAGATCCCGATGCGGGATGGTAAAAAGCTTTTTACCTCGGTATATGTGCCAAAGGATCAATCTAAAAAATATCCTTTCATGATGGACAGGACCCCGTATAGTGTAGCCCCTTATGGTACCGAACTGTATAAAGGCGGCCTTGGCCCATCATCATTATTTACGCACGATGGTTATATTTTTGTTTACCAGGATGTACGCGGCCGCTGGATGAGTGAAGGGATTTACGAAGAAATGACCCCCGAAAAGGAAGACCATAAAACAAATAACGATGTTGATGAGGGCACAGATACTTACGATACCATCGACTGGCTGCTGAAAAACATTCCCAACAACAATGGCAAAGTAGGGGTATGGGGTATTTCATATCCGGGTTTTTATACTACTACTGCTTTGTTAAGCCGCCATCCGGCCCTGGCAGCTGCATCGCCGCAGGCGCCAATTGCCGACTTGTACCGTGACGATGCTTTTCATAATGGCGCGTTCATGCTGGTTGCTAACTTTGGTTTTTACCCTGGGTTTACCAACAGGCAGGATGATAAACCAACCCAACGCCGCGGCGGAAGGTTTGATGCCGGTACGGAGGATGGGTATGACTTTTTCCTGAAAATGGGCTCAGTTAAAAATTCAAACACTAAATATTATAAAGATACTATCCGCTTGTGGAACGAAATGCTTGACCACCCTAATTATGACCAGCATTGGAAAGATCGTAATGTGCTTTATCATCTGCATGATATAAAAACAGCGGTACTGGTAACTGGTGGCTGGTATGACGCCGAAGATCTGTATGGCGCTATCAATACCTATAAAACGCTGGTAAAAGAAAACCCTAAAACCCCGGTTTATTTTACCATGGGGCCGTGGGTACATGGCGGCTGGGCGCGCGGGGATGGCGATCACCTGGGCGATGTAGGTTTCGGCGGCCCAACCGGCCCGTTCTATCGCGAAAAAATTGAGTTCGCTTTCTTTAGTCACTATTTAAAAGGTACTGCTGATTTTGACCTGAAACCGGTATCAACCTTCGAAACCGGTGTCAACCAGTGGAAAACCTATAATACCTGGCCTCCGCAAGAATCGGTAGAAAAAAATCTGTACCTGCTGCCGGGCGGTAAATTGTCATTTACTGCTCCAACAGGCGTAGCCGATAGCCATGACGAATTTATATCTGATCCTAACAAGCCGGTGCCGTTTATCAACAGCATTGATATGGACATGAAACGCGAATACATGACCGCCGATCAGCGTTTTGCATCGCAGCGCCCGGATGTGCTTACTTATGAAACGGACGTTTTAGATAATGATGTAACCATTGCGGGTAATATCTGGGCCAATCTTAAAGTGTCAACTACAGGTACCGATGCCGATTGGGTAGTTAAAGTGATTGATGTTTATCCTGATTCTACCAAAAACACCAAATGGGCAGGTAAGGATGTATACCTGAGCGGTTATCAGCAAATGGTACGCAGCGAGGCTATGCGAGGTAAATTTCGTAATGGTTTTGATAAGCCAGAGCCTTTTGTACCTGGTAAAGTAACCCCGGTTAATTTTGAACTACAGGATATGCTGCACACCTTCAAAAAAGGGCACCGTATGATGGTTCAGGTACAAAGCACATGGTTTCCGCTTATCGACAGAAATACACAGCAGTTTCAGGATATTATGAAGGCTAAGGATACAGACTTTAAAAAAGCAACTCATAAAGTTTATACCTCAAAAGCCAACCCCAGTTATTTGAAAGTTAGGGTTATTGAATAACGTATTTGCTTGTAAACGTAACAGCATCAAGTGATTAAAATAGGCTGTTACGTTTTATAGAGGATTAACGTACTGGTTATTATTTAACCCCATAGCCATGCGTAAATGCGTTTTTCTTTTCCTGTTAGCTGTAACTTTTTTTGGTTGTAAAAAACATAACCAGCAAAAGGGATGTTTGGCCCAGGCCTGCACTCTTGAGTTTGCTTCAATAACTGTGCGCTTTGTTACCAGGGAAGGGCTGCCTACGCCAGGGAAAAATGTAACTGTCATCAATTTACGAACTCATCAGGCTATAATTGCCAAAGGTAATGGTGCAGTTGTACCATCTGCCGGGCCTAATTTATTTACTATTGCTACAGATAATAATAAAAGTGAGTTTTCAACTGAGGGAGACGATATAGAACTTACTGCAACTGATGTTATTACCAATATTACCAAAACCACCACGTTTAAAATTTCAGGTGGGTGTAATTGCCACATCGCCAAAATATCCGGCCCGGATAAAATAACATTTAATTAATAACTTTTTTTTGAACAAAGGACTGCACAATAATAAAGGTGCGGTCTTTTTGTATTTGATGTTATTTAAACTAATTATAAATAAAAGTTGCAAAAAGAAAGTCTTTTTATACTTTTGCGCTTAATTAGACTTAATCTAAATAGAATGGCAAGCAACCTTTACTCTTCTTTGCGTATAATCACTTTTTTAATTTTATTCCTGTTTTCAAATACCCTGATCCTGAAAGCTGATGACGAAGGCAATAACGGCAAAATTACCGGTGTTGTTAAAACCAGCGACGATCAACCGGCTGTTTTTGTTAACGTGGCCATTAAAGGCTTAAACAAAAGCACTGTCACAACCGATAACGGATCATTCACTTTTAATAATATTAAGCCGGGTACTTACACCCTGATTGCTAAGTACATTGGCACAAAGACAGAAGAGCAAACTGTAAATGTGTTTGCAAATAAAACAACTACAGTGTCTTTTAAACTTTATGAAAGCTCGGCCGAGTTAAATGAAGTTGTGGTTTCTTCTACAAAAACAATTAACCGTAAAAAGTTAAACATTGGCAAAATGAACATATCGCCAATAGACCTGCCGCAAAGTGTTACCGTTATAGGCCGGGATGTGCTTGATCAGCAACAATCATTGCGTTTAAGTGATGTTATCAAAAATGTGAACGGTGTTTACCTTTATAGCGGCCGCGGCAATACTCAGGAAACGTTTGGTGCCCGCGGTTATAATTTTGGAAGCAACAATATTTTTAAAAATGGTTTCCGGGTTAACTCGGGCGTTGTGCCGGAGATTAGTTCACTGGAACGTGTTGAGGTATTAAAAGGTAGTGCCGCTTTGTTATACGGAAACGTGGCACCCGGCGGCATCCTGAATATGGTAACCAAAAAACCTTTATTTGTACAGGGCGGCAAAGTGTCAATGACTTATGGCAGCTATGATCTTTACCGTCCTTCGTTTGATGTTTACGGCCCTATATCTTCCAAATTAGCTTACCGCGTAAATGGTACCTATGAAAATGCCAAAAGCTTCCGCGATAATGTAAAATCAGAAAAAGAATACATCAACCCTTCATTCTTATACAAAATAAATGATAAAACAACTTTGATTGTGGAGGGCGATTATCTTAACTACGATTTTACCCCCGATTTCGGAACCGGGCAAATCAATAACGTTATTGCCAAAGTTCCACGCAACAGGTATTTAGGAGCATCGTGGTCAGCCGGTAACACTAAGCAAACCACGGCTACAGCAACTATTAACCATCAGCTCAATAGCCTTTGGCAGTTAAGCGGTGGCTTTTCATACCAACATTTTAACCGCCAGTATCAAACAACCGAGCGTGTATTACCTGATGCCAATGGCGATTGGGGCCGTACCCTAAACAGGGCCGAAACACTTGAAGATTATTATACAGGTCAGTTTAATATTACCGGTCAGTTTAACACAGGTTCTATAAAACACAATATTTTGGCCGGTGTTGATGCCGATTGGTACCGCAATAATGCTTACACCTATGTTGCTACGGTAAATAAGGTATCAAGCTATCTTGATCAAAATAATATCCCGCAAAATGCTGTTTATGATAAGATCAACATTTTTGACCTTGATAAATACACCCTCCGTACCGATAAGCCGCAGATGAACCCGTTTTATAGCATTTTAACACCTACCAACCGTTTTGGTGCCTATGCTAACGACCTTATTAGCTTATCCGAGAAAGTTAAGGTGCTTGCCGGCATCCGTTGGTCATATCAATATATATCACCAACATCAGTTAGCAACTATAATACACTTGCTACTGCTACCTCAGCAGCCGGTAAAGAAGATAAGGCATTTTCACCGCGTGTAGGCATCGTTTACAAGCCAATAGCTAATACAGCCCTGTTCGCAAGCTACTCCAATTCTTTTGTAACAAATACAGGTACCGATATTAATAACAATCCGCTTGATCCCTCAATGATTGATCAATACGAAGTTGGTGTTAAAAATGATTTCCTGAACGGCAACTTGTCTGTAAATGTAACAGCATACCGCATTAAAAATAATAACCTGGCCCAAACTGCACCATTCCAGGCTGATGGTGTTACGCCAAATATCAACACCAACATCAAAGTACTGAGCGGTGAAACAAAGAGCGATGGCGTGGAGGTTGATATTGCCGGCCACCCGGTAAAAGGCCTGGATGTATTGGCAGGCTACAGCTACACCAATGCCAAATACACCAAAACAGGAACTGCAGTTGGCAGCAATATAGCCGGGCAGCCATTATTGAACACACCAAAGCATACAGCTAACACAAGCGTATTTTACACTTTTTATAACGGCGATTTAAAAGGATTTAAAGTAGGCGCATCTGTTTACTACCTGGGCAACCGTGTTGCGGGCAACGCCAACACAGTAGGTCAAACCCAAACTATATCAAGGTTAGTTAATGTGCCGGGCTTTACTACAGTTGATGCTTCGGTAGGATATACTTATAAAAAGATCTCTATTATAGGTAAGATCTCCAATATTGGCAACGTGCTTAATTATAATGTGCACGAAAACTATAGCATTAACCCTATACCGCCAAGGCAGTTCTTAACCACATTGAGTTATAAATTTTAATAACAAAACTAACCGGGCATGTCAACATGCCCGGTTTTTATGCTTATAACAAACCGATGAAAGTGTTTTTCCGTACCATACACCTTTATTTAAGCCTGGCAGCCGGGGTGGTTATTTTCTGTTCGTGTTTAACAGGTACAATGCTGGTTTTTGAAAAAGAAATTCAGCAGGCGCTTCATCCTCAGTGGTATTTCGTAAAACCACAGGAAAAGAGGTTGCCGCTGGCTGATTTAACAGCAGGGGTATTAAAACAAATTCCTAAATCAAAGCTGGCAACAGTTATGGTTTATGATGATCCGGAACGTTCGGTTGAAGTGGGACTTATGATGCCCGAAAAAAAAAGTAAGAAACCAGCGGATGCGCCTAAAACAGAAAAGCATGCCGGAGTTCATGGAAAAAAAGATGCGAAGCCAAAAGATGTCGAGCGATCAAACCTTACTGCTTTTGTAAATCCCTATACCGGGCAAATAGTTGATCGGTTTAACCGCAGGCAAACGTTCCTGTATTCGGTAGAAATGTTTCACCGCTATTTATTAGGCGGAAAGAATAGCCTGGGCGATTGGGTGATCAGTCTTTCAACCTTGTTTTTCCTGGTAATATTGATAACCGGCGTAATATTGTGGTGGCCTAAAACCAAGGTCATTATGAAACAGCGCCTTAAAATAAAATGGGACGGCAGCGGCAAGCGCCTCACACATGATCTGCATATTGTCACGGGTTTTTATACCTCTATATTTTTGATCATTATTTGTGCTTCGGGCCTCGTAATGACCTTTAAGTGGGCAAATAATACCTTGTTTTTTCTTACCAACTCGAAGGTGGTTGCCAAAGAAGATATCAAAGCCCCGCTTTCGGTTTATCAGCCGGGCGTTTCCCCCATCGCACCAGATGTTGCCGTTAGTGCATTAGGTGATAAAATAACTAATGCCGAATATTACACTGTCCGCTATCCTAAGGATACAGCTGCGGTTTATACTTTTAATGTGCTTAAAAAGAGTTCTGCTGAACTGGCTACCGATACGTATTATGTAGATCAGTACAGCGGCAAGCTTGCCGGATCAGCTTTGTATGCTGATAAAAGCCTCGGTCAACGGATCAGAGGGGTTATCAAGCCTATCCATACAGGTTCTATTTATGGCTGGCCAACGCAGGTTTTAGCTTTTTTGATTACGTTGGTGTCGCTTATTTTTCCGGTAACTGGTGTAATGATGTGGCTTAACCGTACTGGTAAAAAGAAGGATAAAGCCGTGCGCAGCAGAGGGAAAGCGGTTGTTCCGGCAGAAGCTGTCTAAAATGAAAAAGATTATCTTTTCTCATCAGGGCCTCTCGTAAAGGACTCCTGATGAGACTTTATGTCTTATTCACCTTAACGGTTCCCTGATCATAATCCAGTAAGGGCAGCCTGTAACCGGTTCGCTTACTTCCTTTGCTATTTTATACCCCATTCGTTCATAAAACCTGATGTTTCGCGGGGTGAACGTTTCAAGATAGGTTGATATCCCGTTTTTATCCGTTTCGTTAAGTATTTCCATCAATAGATTAGCCCCTAATCCCTGTCCCTGATGACTTGGTTTGATCCCGGCTATCGACAAATACCAGGCATCGTGCAGTATCGGGTCAAGTTGTTCGGTCATGAAAGAAACTATGGTTGAATAAGCTTTTAATGCTGGTTCGCCCATATATGTTTTTATAAAATCTTTCTTTAGCTGGCTCTTTTCGTTATCTGTAGCCGGGTTTAAGGGTTAGCTCCATATGGCGGCACCGTACGCAGGATCACCGGCAATAGTTAACCGGCCGTACTTTTCACCTTCTGTCATGGAGTAATCCATATACCTCATCAGTATTTCCTGCTTTTTCTGTTCGTCGCCGGGAATATCCCGTAACAATTCTATGTAAAAAGGGTCGGGAATGAGGGCCTCGTATAGCGCTAACGCCAGATCTTTATATTTATAGGTGTACATGCAGTATATTAAGTTCAACAGCTTAATATACAAAATATTAGTACCCCCGCAGCTGGTTAAGTAGTTGTAGTTTATGAAAGCGATGGCCTGCAATAAATGGTTTTTTCTTACACTTTTTGGTAATTCAAAATGTACAGCTGAGATGTGTTGTAACTACTTGTTTATTAGTGGTTTTTGACAGGGTTGCAATTTTGAAAAATCTTCAAAAAGATAAAACAGACCCACCTAAAAATTGTTGAAAACTTTTAGTGGGGGAAAGTGGTAAGAAGTGGTAAAAGTATTTACTTTTACGTTACAAAATTGCCCAAGTCATACAATGTCGTTTTTAACCGGTGAATTTGAGTGTAAGCTTGATCCTAAATTTAGGATGATGATACCGGCTGGCCTTAAAAAAAAGCTTCCTGAACTGGAATCTGAAGGCCTGGTGATCAATCGCGGGTTTGAAAAATACCTTGTCATATACACTAAAAAGGAATGGGACAAACGACTTGAAGAGCTGAGCAAACTTAATGAATATGAAGAGGATAATATAGCCTTTATACGATATTTTACCCGTGGGGCCACCGAGCTTATGCCTGATGCTGCCGGCAGGGTATTATTACCAAAGTTCCTGTTGGAATATGCGGGTATCAAAAGCGATGTGGTGCTGGCTTGTCAGTTAAATAAAATTGAAGTTTGGGACGCTGAAGCTCACCGTAAGCTGATGGATGATGAGCCAAAAAGTTTTGGTGCATTGGCAAAAAAGGTGATGGGTAATAAAAGTAAGGAGCAGGAATGAGTGAGTACCATGTACCGGTAATGCTGAAGGAATGTATTGATGGGCTGAATATTGATCCGGATGGTACTTATGTGGATGTGACTTTTGGCGGTGGAGGGCATTCGCGCGAGATTTTGAAGCATCTGGGACCTAAAGGAAGGCTAATCGCTTTTGATCAGGATGCTGATGCGCAACGGAATATAATTGATGATGAGCGTTTTGTTTTTGTAGATCAGAATTTCAGGTATCTCAAAAACTTTTGCCGTTTGCATGGGGCTATTCCTGTAAATGGCATCCTGGCCGATTTGGGTGTATCATCACACCAGTTTGATGAGGCTGATCGCGGATTTTCCATCCGGTTTGATGCCGAGTTGGATATGCGTATGAACCAGTTGGGCGAGCTAACTGCGAAGGATGTGGTAAATAATTACTCGGTTGCCGATCTGCACCGGATTTTTGGCATTTACGGAGAAATTCAGAATGCGAAATCGCTGGCCGAAACCATCGCAACTGCAAGGTTAAATACATCAATAGTGACTATTGCCGATCTGAAAAATGTGATCAGTAACCGCATCCCGAAAGGAAAAGAAAATAAATACCTGGCACAAGTGTTCCAGGCGTTAAGGATAGAGGTTAACCAGGAGCTGGAAGCATTAAAAGATTTTTTGATACAGTCGGCTGAGGTTTTAGGTGTTGGTGGCAGGCTGGTGGTGATATCATACCACTCGCTGGAAGACAGGCTGGTGAAAAACTTCATAGCCAAAGGCAAGTTTAGCGGCGAGGTGGAGAAAGACCTTTATGGAAACGATAATAAACCGCTTGATGCTGTAAGCCGCGGGGCTATAACAGCATCGGCAGATGAGATAACTAAAAATAACAGGGCACGGAGCGCTAAATTAAGAATAGCTGTAAAAAAATGACCAATCGTTTACGTACAGAAATTCAGGAGGAAGAAGAAGTTGAAGAGGTAATTGAGGAAAGGCCTGCAAGGGAATTGCCTGATAACTTCTTTACGCAGCTTTTTACCAAAGGCTTTCTCACTACCGAGAGGGCTACCAGTGCTTTGCCCTTTGTTTTGTTTTTGGCTTTTTTGGGTATGGTGTACATTGGTAATATGCACTATGCCGAAAAATCGGTACGTGAAATTGATGCGCTTACCAAAGAGGTTAAGGAGCTGGGCTGGGATTATAAATCGACCAAGGCCGATATGGCATATAAAAGCACACTTACTGAGGTTGCGAAGCGTGCGGATACATTGGGCCTAAGTCAATCGGTTGACCCGCCGGGAAAAATAACAGTGAAGGAGGTTGAAGATGGGAATTAGGACTAACATACTGGCCAGGGTTTATTTAGCCTTCGGGCTTGTTTTGCTTTTGGCTATTGCCGTTGTGGTTCAGCTTTGCCGGCTGCAGTTTGTACAGGGCGATAAGTGGAAGGCTATGGCTTCTGATCTTTCGGCACAATACCAAACTGTTGAGGCTGCAAGGGGTAATATTTTTTCTGTTGACGGAAGTTTGTTAGCTACCTCGGTACCAGAATATGAGCTGCACATGGATATGCTGGCAGGCGGTATTGCTTCGGATACAGCGTTCAATAATAATATTGACCTGTTAGCTGCGAAGCTATCAGGTATGTTTGGTGACAGATCGGCAAGGGAATATTCGCGCGTATTTCGTGAGGCCCGCAAGGATAGCTCACGCTATTTGCTGATCAGACGTAAAGTATCATACCAGGACCTGAAAAAAATTCGCCAGTTCCCGGTATTTAACATGGGTAAATACAAAGGCGGGCTGATCGTTATTCAAAAAAATAAACGGATCCTGCCATTTCAGTCGCTGGCTGCCCGTACTATCGGTTATAAAAATGAAAACGTAAAGAACGCGGTAGGTTTGGAAGGCGCTTATGCAACATACATTAACGGGGAAAGCGGCAGGCGCTTAATGCAAAGGATCCCGGGCGGGATTTGGATGCCGGTTGACGATGATGATGAAATAGCGCCTAAAGATGGTGCTGATATTATTTCAACCATCAACGTAAACTTTCAGGATGTGGCGCAGGATGCATTGAAAAAACAACTGGTTAAAAGCGCGGCCGATCATGGCTGCGTTGTGCTTATGGAGGTTTCTACCGGCGAGATCAGGGCGATTGCCAATTACACCCGTACTAAAGATGGTGATTACAGGGAGCAGATGAACTATGCTATCAGCAACGCTATCGATCCGGGATCGACCTTTAAACTGGCATCTTATATGACCATGCTCGATCAGCATAAGATTGATACCAGTACCATAATTAATGCCGAAGGCGGCAGGTATAAATTTCCGAAGGGGCCAACCATTACTGATACCGAGCATGATAATTATGAAATGTCGGTTAAGCGTGCCTTTGAAGAATCATCAAACGTGGCTGCGGCAAAATTGGTTGATAAATTTTACCATAATAACCCATGGCAGTATATCAATAAATTGTACAGCTATCATTTGAATGAAAAGCTTCAGTTACAGATTCCCGGCGAAGGCAGGCCGGTAATTAAAAATCCATCAAACCGCAGCTGGAACAAAAATTACAGTTTGCCTGAGATGGCTTATGGTTATGAAATGAACATTACGCCGCTGCAAATGCTGGCTTACTATAATTCGGTGGCTAATAATGGTAAAATGATAGCTCCGCTGCTGGTTCGTGAGATCAGGAGGTTGGGTAACCCTATCGAGCAGTTCCAGGCCAGGGTGATCAATGAGCAGGTATGTTCGGAAGCTACGCTGGGTAAAGTACGTGGTATGCTTGAAGGTGTAGTACTTAATGGTACCGGCAAAAATGTTATTAAAAATAAGCTTTATAGCGTGGCCGGTAAAACAGGTACGGCGCAGGTAGCAAACGGCACCAAGGGTTATAAGGATAAAAAATACCAGGCCTCATTTTGCGGTTATTTCCCGGCAGATCGTCCTAAGTATTCGATGATCGTGGTGATTAATAACCCGACGCAAGGCGATTATTTAGCGGCCAAGGTAGCCGGTCCGGTATTCAGAGAAGTGGCAGACAGGGTTTATGCCAATGACCTTGATATTAACCAAAGCTCACAGGCACATTATGTAGGTAATACTGTTATGCCGCAGGTAAAACAGGGCAATATGAAAGCCCTAAAAAAGGTTTATTCAAAACTGGGCGTTAAACCTTTGTATGCATCGGCCAATAGCACGGTTGATACCAGCAACGGGATCCCGTTTGAGGAAGTAAAATATAAAAACGGCACCGTGCCATCGGTAACAGGCATGGGACTTAGCGATGCATTGTATGTAATGGGTAACGCCGGCTATAAAGTAACTGTGCGCGGAAGCGGTATAGTTACCAATCAATCGGTTACCGGAGGAAGTGCAATACCAAAAGGATCACGAATATTAATAGAACTGCAATGAGGTATTTAAGCGATGTAATTGATGGACTGGCCTTCACTGAGTTGCAGGGAAGTGCTGATGTGGAGATAACGGCAATTGCTTTTGATTCGAGAAAGGTGATTCCCGGGGCGATGTTTGTTGCTGTAAAGGGCACCGTTGTTGACGGACACGATTATATTGACCAGGCCATAAAAAAAGGTGCTGTAGCAGTGGTTTGCGAAGACCTGCCTGCCCATACTACCGGCGAGGTTGACTTTTTGATGGTTGCCGATTCGGCTGTGGCGCTTGGCATTGTGGCTGCTAATTTTTATGATAATCCATCAACCAAACTGAAACTGGTTGGGGTAACTGGTACTAATGGCAAAACAACTATCGCAACATTGTTATATCAGCTGTTCCGCGATCTGGGTTATAAATGTGGCTTGCTTTCAACTGTCGAAAATCAGATCAATGGTAAAGTAATCCCATCAACCCATACCACACCCGATCCCGTGGAGCTGAACAGCCTGCTTGCCGAAATGGTGGATAGCGGGTGCGATTACTGCTTTATGGAGGTGAGTTCGCACGCCATTTCACAAAGGCGTATTGAGCGACTGATGTTTGCGGGAGGGGTATTTACCAATTTAACGCATGATCATTTAGATTATCATAAAACTTTTCTGCGGTATTTGAATGCCAAGAAGGAATTTTTTGACGGCTTATCTAAAGATGCTTTCGCACTAACCAACAGTGATGATAAGAATGGTAATGTGATGTTGCAAAACACCTCGGCACATAAAAAAAGCTACGGCCTTAAAACCATGGCCGATTATAAAGCTCGCATCCTGGAAAACCAGTTTAGCGGTTTGTTGCTGCAAATTGACGGCGAAGAAGTGTGGTTTAAAATGGTGGGTACATTCAACGCCTATAACCTGTTGGGAGTGTATGCCACCGCTATGCTGTTGGAGCAGGATAAAGCAAAAGTGCTTACCAGTCTAAGCAAGCTAACCGGTGCCGAAGGTCGCTTTGAATATATAACTGCCCCTAACAAGGTGGTAGGAATAGTCGACTATGCTCATACGCCTGATGCTGTACAAAACGTATTGAGTACCATTCACGACATCCGCAAGGGTAATGAAAAGGTGATCACCGTAATTGGCTGCGGTGGCGACAGGGACAAAACCAAACGCCCGATCATGGCCAAAACGGCTTGTGAATGGAGCGACAAGGTGATCCTGACATCTGATAACCCGCGTACCGAAGATCCGGCGCAGATCATCAAAGAGATGGAAGAGGGTGTTGATCCGGCATTTAAAAGACATACAGTAAGCATCATCGACAGGCATGAGGCTATTAAAACAGCCTGTATGCTGGCTAATCCTGGTGATATTATCCTGGTAGCAGGTAAAGGGCACGAAAAATACCAGGAAATAAATGGGGTGAAAAACCACTTCGATGATATGGAAGAACTGGAAAGGCAATTCCAGGACTTGGTATAACCATCAACTAATTGATAGAGAATAAAAGGAATTAAAAACGCAAATCTGCAGGATCTAAGATGAGCAAATCAATCATCTGCACATCTGAAATCTGCACATCTGCAAATTGAAGAAGCAATGTTGTATTACCTGTTTAACTATTTAAGCAAAAATTACAGTATCCCCGGGGTAGGTGTATTTCAATACATCACCTTCAGGATGGCAATGGCTGTAATCACATCATTGCTGATCACTACGGTTTATGGCAGGCGGTTAATTGATTACCTGCGCTTTAAACAAGTAGGCGAAACCGTGAGGAATTTGGGTTTAGAAGGCCAGATGCAAAAATCGGGTACCCCGACTATGGGTGGTATTATCATTTTGCTGGGCATCTTAATACCAACATTGTTGTTTGCCAAGCTGGAGAATATATATGTAATCCTGATGATCATTACGACCATTTGGCTGGGCGCTATCGGTTTTCTGGATGATTACATTAAAGTATTTAAAAAGAACAAGGAGGGTTTAGCGGGCAGGTTTAAGATCATTGGTCAGGTTGGCTTGTCGCTTATCGTTGGCTGGACAATGTATTTCAATAGCAATATTATCATCCGTCAGGAAGTGGTTTTGCCTGTGAAAGACGATGCCCCGGTTGAGTTTCATATGAAACGCAATGTTCCGGTTTATACTCAGGATGTGCACTCCACCAAAACAACCATGCCATTCTACAAAAACAACGAGTTTGATTATGCCAAGGTGTTGAAGTTTTTAGGGAAAGGTTACGAACAATACGCATTGGTTGTGTTCCTGTTTTTTGTGATTCTCATTATTACATTCATATCTAACGGGGCCAATATTACGGATGGTATTGACGGCCTGGCGACGGGTACCTCGGCTATCATCGGCATTACACTGGCTATCTTGGCCTACGTATCGGGTAATACGGTTATTGCCGATTACCTGAACATCATGTATATCCCTAACTCGGGCGAACTGGTAATTTTTGCCGGTGCTTTTGTGGGGGCGTGCGTAGGCTTTTTGTGGTACAACTCATACCCGGCACAAGTGTTTATGGGCGATACCGGCAGTTTGGCCATAGGTGGTATCATAGCAGTGTTCGCTATCATGATCCGCAAGGAGCTGATGCTGCCATTATTATGCGGTATTTTCCTGATAGAGAATTTTTCGGTGATCGTACAGGTATCATGGTTTAAGTACACCAAAAAGAAATTTGGCGAAGGCAGGCGGGTGTTTTTGATGGCGCCGCTTCACCACCACTACCAAAAAAAGGGTTTCCATGAAGCAAAGATCGTTACCCGTTTCTGGATCATTTGTATCATACTGGCCATAGTGACGGTGATAACGTTGAAACTTCGTTAGAGGCTGGTGATTGGAGATTAGAGGTTAGGGGAGAAAAGGATAGCAGAGGCAGGGGATCAAGAGGCAGGAGACAAGAAAGAGATTGGTGATTGGAGATTAGAGGTTAGGAAAGAAAAGAAATCGGTGAAATCATCAAATAATCGGTGAAATCCCAAAGGAAAATAAAAATGAACGGTAACAATAACAAAGAGACCAATCAAAACCAACCTCTTCAGGGGGCGGGGGCTCGCCTTGTGGTGTTGGGTGCCGGCGAAAGTGGTGTTGGGGCGGCATACCTTGCCCAACAGCAGGGCTTTGATGTTTTTGTGTCGGATTTTGGTGGCATTGCCGATAACTATAAAAAACAACTTGAAGATTGGAGGATTCCTTTTGAAGAGAAACAACATACTGAAGAACTGATTTTAAATGCTGTTGAAGTGATCAAAAGTCCCGGGATTCCGGATAAGGCGCCGATCATCAAAAAACTTCATGGAAAAGGCATATCTGTGATATCTGAAATTGAGTTTGCCGGGAGGTATACTGACGCAAAGATTATAGGGATCACAGGTTCAAATGGTAAAACCACTACCACCAGCTTAACCTACCACATTTTAAAAGATGCGGGGATGAATGTTGGTTTGGCGGGTAATATAGGTAAAAGCTTTGCTTACCAGGTAGCTACCGAAAGGTTTGACTGGTATGTGCTGGAGTTAAGCAGCTTTATGCTGGACGATATGTTCAAATTTAAAGTTGACATAGCTGTATTGTTAAACATTACGCCTGATCATTTAGACAGGTATGATTATAAACTGGAAAATTACGCGGCATCCAAATTCAGGATAACGCAGAACCAAACAGCGGCCGATTATTTTATTTATTGCGCCGATGATCCTGAAACCATTAAAGGCATGAGGGAACGAACGTTCGGAGCGCAATTGCTGCCATTTTCCATACAGCAAAAAATTGAACCGGGCGCATACCTCGATGAAAACGACAATATTGTCATAAACACAAAACAAGAACATTTTACAATGTCAATTCAAGAACTGGCCCTGCAAGGCAAACACAACATTTACAACTCCATGGCATCGGGTATTGTAGCAAAGGTGTTGGAGCTGCGCAACGAAACGATGAGGGAGAGCATGGGCAGCTTTAAAAGTATTGAACACCGGCTGGAGTTTGTTGCCAATATCTCCGGTATTCGCTTCATTAATGATTCAAAGGCTACCAACGTTAATTCAACCTGGTACGCTTTAGAAAGCATGACCAGCGATGTAGTTTTGATTTTAGGCGGAGTTGATAAAGGAAATGATTACAGTATGCTTAATGACCTGGTTAGGCAAAAAGTAAAAGCCATTGTGTGTTTAGGCAAGGATAACAAACGGATCCATGATGCTTTTGAAGATGATGTTGACCTTATTGTAAATACAGCATCGGCCCAGGAAGCGGCCCAGGTGGCCTACCACCTGGCAACCAAAGGTGATACAGTATTACTATCCCCGGCCTGTGCCAGCTTCGACCTGTTCAAAAACTACGAAGACCGCGGCAGACAGTTTAAGGAGGCAGTGAAGGAATTGTAAAACAGTTCATGGTTGATAGTTCATGGATCATAGTAAAAAACTAAGCCATGATCTATGAACCATTAACCACGAACCCAAAAGAAGAAGGAAATGCATAGGATATTAAACAATACAAAAGGAGATCGCTGGATATGGCTCATTGTCATATTGCTTTCTGTTATATCCTTGTTGGCGGTATATAGCTCGGTTGGCACGCTGGCATTTAAGCAGGGCAAGGGAGCGGAGATCATTTTGATGAAGCACGTATTTATGATGATTGGAGGTATCGCCATCATGTACTTTTCGCACAAGCTTGATTACCGCTATTACGCGGGGATCTCAAAATTGTTGATGATCATTACTGTACCCTTGTTATTATATACGCTGTTTTTTGGCGCGCACATCAACGGTGCAAGCAGGTGGATCCCCATACCCGGAACAGGCTTAAGCTTTCAAACTTCGGATTTAGCCAAACTTGCGCTTATTACTTACCTGGCGCGTTCATTATCGCGCAAGCAGGAAAATATAAAGGATGTTAAGCAGTCGTTTATACCAATCATGGGTGCGGTGTGCCTGGTATTTGCACTTATTGGTCCGGCCAATTTATCAACAGGGCTAATGTTGTTTGGTGTAAGTATCCTGTTGCTTATTATAGGCCGTATCAGTATCAAACAAATTGCGGTAGTGTGCCTGGCAGGCGCGGTATTACTTGCAGGTATGTTAACCTTCGGCGGCAGGAAAGGGACGCATGCATCAAGGGTAAAAGTTTTCCTTCATCCGGAGCTTGCAGATAAAGATCAGCTTTTCCAGGCCAATCACGCAAAAATAGCCATAGCATCGGGCGGGGTATTTGGTAAAGGCCCGGGCAACAGTACTGAAAAAAATTATTTACCCGAGGCGTTTTCAGATGAGATCTATGCCATCATTATTGAAGAGTACGGTTTGGTTGGAGGGGTAGCATTGGTGGGTATTTACCTGTTTTTGCTGTACCGGTGTATTAAAATAGTAACTAAAGCACCAAAGGCATTTGGGGCGTTGCTGGCTTGCGGCTTAAGTTTCAGTTTGGCCATACAGGCATTTGCAAATATGGCGGTAGCTGTAGGGTTAGGTCCGGTAACGGGCGTGCCATTGCCCTTTGTGAGTATGGGTGGTACATCAATATTGTTTACCAGTGTGGCCTTTGGCATTATACTTTCAGTAAGCAAGGATATAGAAGAACCTAAAAAGAAGAAAGAGAAGGAAACAGATAACAGCGGGCCTAATAAAATTATTGTAGGGGAGATCAGTGTGGCGTAGACACCCCCCGACCCCCTAAAGGGGGAGGAATAGAGGTGACTGAAAAAGAGTAATTAACAATGGAAGACAAAACCAATATGAAAGACGCCAATCAAAAGCACCCCCTTCAGGGGGCGGGGGGGGCTCGTATCATCATAAGCGGTGGCGGAACAGGAGGGCATATCTTCCCGGCTATCTCTATTGCCAATGCTTTAAAAAATATTGATCCCAATACCGAGATCCTGTTTGTAGGTGCCAACGGACGTATGGAAATGGAAAAAGTTCCGGCGGCGGGTTATAAGATCATCGGATTGGATATCCAGGGCATCCAGCGCGGCTCTATCATTAAAAACCTGATGTTCCCCGTTAAACTTGCCAATAGCGTACGCAAAGCCATTAAAATCATTAAAGATTTTAAGCCCGATGCTGCTGTAGGTGTTGGCGGATATGCTTCGGGGCCGTTGTTGTACGCGGCATCGTTAAAAAATATTCCATACCTCATACAGGAGCAAAACTCGTATGCTGGTATTACCAATAAATGGCTGGGTAAACATGCCAAAAAGGTCTGTGTTGCTTTTGACGGGATGGAGAAATTTTTCCCTGTCGGTAAAATCATCAAAACCGGCAACCCAATCCGCAAGGATGCGGTAAACATTGCCGGCAAACACATGCAGGCTTTGGAGCTGTATCATCTTTCGGCCTTTAAAAAAACGATACTGATAACCGGCGGTAGTCTTGGGGCGCGTACGCTGAACAACAGTATCATGAACGGCATTGATAAACTGCTGGCTGCCGATGTACAGGTTATATGGCAAACAGGTAAGTTTTATTATAAAAGCATCATCGAAAAGCTGGGCGAAAATTATCACCCCGATCTGCAGATCAGGGAATTTTTAACCCGGATGGATTTGGCTTACGCCGCGGCTGATATCATAATATCAAGGGCCGGGGCCGGTACTATTGCCGAGCTGTGTGCCATTAAAAAACCGGTGATCCTGGTGCCTTCGCCAAATGTGGCCGAAGATCATCAAACTAAAAACGCTTTGGCCCTGGTGCATGAAAACGCGGCTGTTTTTGTGGCCGACCGTGATGCCGAAGCAAAACTGGTTGACAGGGCGCTTGAATTATTGGAAGACCGCGACCTGCAAAAAAAATTGAGCAATAACATTGGTAAAATGGCCATGCTAAATGCCGATGAAGTTATAGCAAAGGAACTTATCCAAATAATAAGTAACAATTAGAATGATGGTCCTCCTCTTCCAAAGAGAGGAGGGCCTTTTTAACAAATTAAAAATGGAACTGCACGACATAAAAAGAGTTTATCTCATAGGCATAGGCGGCATCGGTATGAGCGGCCTGGCACGCTATTTCCATCATTTGGGTTGTATTGTTTGCGGATATGATAAAACGTCGACTGATTTAACAAACCAGTTGCACAACGAGGGGATCCAGGTAGTTTTTGAAGATCATGCGGATTATATCCCTATGAGTTTTCAAAAGCCATGCAGCGATACGTTGATTATTTATACGCCGGCTGTACCAAAGGATTCGCACATTGTTAATTATTTTAAAAACCACGGCTTTGAGTTGTTCAAACGTTCGCAGGTTTTAGGCTTGATCAGCAAAAGTTCATACACCATAGCTGTGGCAGGTACACATGGCAAAACCACCACATCAACCATGGTGGCGCATTTGCTTAAGGCTTCGGGTAATGATTGCTCGGCATTTTTGGGTGGTATTTCGTCAAACTATCAAACCAATGTGCTGTACGGTAAAAATAATGTAATGGTAGTTGAGGCCGATGAATATGACCGCTCATTCCTTACGCTGTATCCTGATGTGGCCATTATCACGTCAATGGACGCCGATCACCTGGATATTTATGGCGATCATGCACATCTGACGGAGTCGTTTAAGCTTTTTGCTTCGCAGATAAAACCGGGCGGTACGCTGGTGCACAAAAAAGGCTTGCCCCTGGATAGAGGTTATACCTACGCATTTGAAGACGAAACCGCCGATGCGCATGCTTCAAACGTGAGGATAATTGATGGTGATTTTTACTTTGATTATAACAGCGCAGCTGTAAATATTGCAGATATAAAAATGGGCATAGCAGGTACCCACAATGTAGAAAATGCTGTTGCCGCTATTGAAGCAGTGTTGAAACTGGATATTGCCCCGGCCGATATTAAAAAGGCGCTTGCATCATTTAAAGGGGTTAAACGCAGGTTTGAATACATAGTTAAAACACCAGAGCATATCTACATTGATGATTACGCGCATCACCCCGAAGAACTGAGGGCCTGCATATCATCAATTAAAAGGTTATATCCTAATAAAAAGTTAACGGCCATTTTTCAGCCGCATTTATTTACCCGTACCCGCGACTTTGCCGATGGCTTTGCCGAAGTGTTGGATATGGTAGACGAGTTGATATTGCTGGAAATTTATCCGGCCCGCGAATTGCCGATTGAAGGTGTTAACTCGCAGATGCTGCTTAACCGCATGCAACTGCAAAATAAAAGGATCCTGAGTAAAGAGGCCGCGGTAGCCGCAGTAGCTGCCGAAAAGCCCGGGTTATTATTAACGGTGGGTGCCGGCGATATTGACACGCTGGTGCAACCCTTAAAACAAGTATTAAGCAATGAATAAAAAACTCATTTGGAAGCGCCTGCTGATAGGTTGTGCCTGGGTTATAAGCCTGGGTGGCCTTGTGGTGCTCATGAGTTTTATAGAAACAAAAAAAGCGGGTGTAAAGTGCACTTCGGTAAATGTAAGCATCCCCGGCGGGCAATATTTTATTGACAAGCAGGAAGTTGATCATATTATTGAAGTAACCAGTCACTCGCTGGTAGGCAGGCCTATCGAAAATATCAATATCCAGGAACTGGAGGATAAGCTGAAAGCTAACCCATTTATTGAGTTTGCCAAAGTTTATACCGAGATGGACGGTGTGCTGAGGGTTGAAGTAAGCCAGCGCCAGCCGATATTGCGGATCATGAACCATTATGATATGGATTTTTATGTAGATCAAAATGGTTTAAAGATTCCGCTGTCGTCAAACTTTACCGCAAGGGTATTGGTAGCTAATGGTTTTATTGAAGAGCTGTTTACCAATCGGGTTGATTCCTTGCATACCCGTCTGGCTAAAGATCTGTTTAAAACTGCGGATTATATCCGTAAGGATTCGCTTTGGGACGCGCAAATAGCACAGATGTACGTGAACAGTGAGCGCGAGATAGAGCTGATCCCGAGAGTGGGTAACCAAAGGATCCTGATCGGCAATGCGGATTCGCTTAATGTAAAGCTGAATAACCTGCAGGCTTTTTATAAGCAGGTGCTGCCAAAGGTAGGCTGGGATACCTATAAAATGATCAATGTAAAATATACCAACCAGGTTATCGGTATAAAAAATGAAAATATAAAAGCTGATTCGGCAAAAGCAGCTAAAGTTGCCAGGCAGGATTCGCTTAAAACGAAAAGGGACTCATCTCAAATTAAATTGTAATATGGACAAAAGCTCAACTCAGGAAAAAAGTTCGCCAATTGTAGTAGGATTGGATATCGGAACTACCAAGATCTGTGCCATCGTTGGGCGCAGGAGCAGGAACGGGAAGATTGAGGTTTTAGGAATTGGCAAAGCCGAATCTGCCGGTGTAACGCGCGGGGTGGTTTCAAATATAGATAAAACAGTACAGGGCATCCACCAGGCGGTGGAGGTGGCGGGCTCGCAATCAAATGTAGAAATCAGGGTAGTGAACGTGGGAATTGCAGGTCAGCATATCAAAAGCTTGCAGCACCGCGGTTTGATAACCCGTCGCGATCTGCAATCAGAAATCGGTCGTAAGGATATTGATAAGCTGATTGAGGATATGTATAACCTGGTGATGCCTCCGGGCGAGGAGATCATCCACGTATTGCCGCAGGAATTTACTGTGGATAATGAACCAGGGATCAAAGATCCGATAGGTATGGCTGGCGTTAGGCTTGAAGCCAACTTCCATATCATATCGGGCCAGGTAACGGCTATCAAAAATATTGTTAAATGTGTTAACAAGGCCAGCCTGGAAAGCCAGGAACTGATCCTTGAGCCGCTGGCATCTTCAGAATCTGTATTGAGCGAAGAGGAAAAAGAAGCCGGTGTGGTATTGGTTGATATTGGTGGTGGTACTACCGATGTGGCCATCTTTCACGAAGGTATCATTCGCCATACAGCAGTTATTCCGTTCGGCGGTAACAGCGTAACTGAGGATATCCGCGAAGGCTGTTCGGTAATGCGCAACATTGCCGAGCAACTGAAAGTAAGGTTTGGATCAGCCCTGGCCGATGAGAACAAAGAGAACGAGATTGTATGTGTGCCGGGTTTGCGCGGCCGTGAGCCGAAAGAAATTTCGGTAAAAAACCTGGCTTACGTGATCCAGGCTCGTATGGAAGAAATAGTAGAGCATGTTTATTACGAGATAAAATCATCAGGCTACGAGAAAAAGCTGATAGCAGGGATCGTAATAACAGGTGGTGGTGCGCAACTGAAACACTTACGCCAGCTGGTGGAGTTTGTTACCGGTTTGGATTGCCGTGTAGGTTACCCTACGGAGCATCTGGCCAAAAATGAAGTGCTGCCAAAAAACACGTACGAAGAATTGCAGAGCCCAACTTTTGCTACCGGTATCGGTTTGCTCATCAAAGGGATCCAGAAGATGGAATACATGAATGAAGCAATCCCTGCCGAAGTAAAAGCTAAGCCCAAATACGATGCTAAAACGAAAGAAGGGGGCTTGTTAGACAGGCTGCTGAAAAAAAGCATCACATTTATTAAGGATGACATTAAGGATGAGGACTTTCTGAAATAATAATTATTCACAAGAGCTAAACTTATTCACATTGCTCACAAATGTGGATAAACCTTGTTGAAAAAGTGTTATTATTACGATGGTAAAATCTAATGTTGGGTTGAATTACATATAGCTGAAAACGAAGATTATGCATTTTGAAATGTTAAAAGAAAAATCGTCAATCATCAAGGTAATTGGTGTTGGCGGTGGTGGTGGTAACGCGGTAAACCATATGTACAGGCAAGGAATTACCGGTGTTGATTTTATAATCTGCAACACGGATGCCCAGGCATTGGAGCTGAGCCCTATACCTAACAAGGTGCAATTGGGTGCCAGTTTAACCGAGGGCATGGGTGCAGGCTCAATACCCGAAGTTGGTAAAAATTCGGCTATTGAAAATATCGACGATATTAAACAGATGTTGGGCGTTAATACCAAAATGCTGTTCATTACAGCGGGTATGGGCGGCGGCACAGGTACAGGCGCAAGCCCTATCATTGCCAAAGCAGCGCGCGAAATGGATATATTAACGGTGGGTATCATAACCACACCTTTCTCTTTTGAAGGTAAACGCCGTAAAATGCAGGCCGATGCAGGTTTGGAAGAACTGCGCAAGTATGTCGATTCATTTCTTGTGATCTCAAACGACAGGTTACGCCAGATTTTCGGCAATCTTACCATGAGCTCCGCATTTGCACAGGCTGATAATATATTGACTACGGCGGCTAAAGGGATTGCTGAAATTATTACCTTACCGGGTTATATCAACGTCGACTTTAAAGATGTGCGTACGGTGATGAAGGATAGCGGTGTATCAATCATGGGTAGCTTTAGTGCCGATGGTGAAAACCGTGCCCTTAAGGCTGTAGAAGGAGCATTGGCATCGCCATTGTTGAAAGATAATGAAATTGAAGGTGCACGATATATCTTGCTGAATATCAGCTCGGGCCTAAAAGAGGTTACCATGGATGAGATCAGCGTAATTACTGATTATATCCAGGAAGAAGCGGGTTTAGCGGCCGACCTGATCTGGGGTAACTGTATCGACGAAAACCTGGGTGAGCAATTATCGGTAACCATTATTGCTACCGGTTTCCAAACCAAAGACGAGCGCGAAAAGGAAAATAGCAACAAGAAAATAGTTTCTATGCTGGTTCCTGAAGAGCCTCAGCAGGCAAGGCCGGTTAACGAATTTATTAAACCGGTTAAGGTTGATGCTCCTGCCGAGCCGTATGCTAAAGCTCCTAAAGAGGATGCTAAACAAGCTGGGTTGTTTGATATGTTTGCGGGCAGTCGCCAGGAAGAACCCGCTGTAGTTAGGCATAGCCTGATGCACGAGGAAGAGCCTGAAGCTGATAACGAGGCGGATACTGCGGGGTTCACTTTTAAAATGAGTGAGCCTGTAAACTACGAGCAGCCGGTAAGGGAACAGCCACGCATGCCCGAGCCTGAACCAGAGCCAACTCCTGCACCGCAGCCTGTTGTTGGTGCTGATGATAACAAAACCAACGAATCAATTGAGGAGCAGCTGAAAAAATCGCGTGAGCGTATCATGAGGCTGAAAGACCTGAGCATGAAACTGCGTACAGGTAATATTCAGGAACTGGAAAATGTACCGGCTTATAAACGTAAAGAGATAGCCCTGCAGGATACTCCAGCATCTGACGAAAGCCAGATCTCACGTTTTTCCCTGATGCAGGATAGCGAAGGTAACGTGGAAATAAGGAATAACAATTCATACCTGCACGGAAACGCTGACTAAGGGAGTCAGGACTTTTAGAGTCAGGAAGCAAGATTTGAAAAAGAATCAAGACTTGGAGAGTTAAGAGCCAAGAAAAATAAAGCCACAATAATTGAAAGGGAAGATCAACAGAAGAATTAAATCTAAAAGTTGCTCTCCCTTTTTTCGTAGGATACTTTTATTGCTATTGATTCGTTAATCTGGTTTTCGTGGTATTATTTCTTAGGAATGGAGTCTGTTTGTCTTGGTTCTTTATTCTTGACGTCTTGTTTCTCTTCCACAGGTTATAACCTATTCTAAAAAGTTATAGCTATTGTTTAAAGGGGGTTTAACGGCTATATTTGCGTTTAAATTTATAAAAACAATTCATTTTGGATTTATTTGATAAAATAACAAAAAGCTTGGGTGGGCCGATAGGTCAGCATCAAAAGTGGTCGCATGGTTATTTTTCTTTTCCTAAGCTGGAAGGTGAGATAGGCCCGCACATGGAGTTTAAGGGTAAGGAGCATTTGGTTTGGAGCTTGAATAATTACCTTGGTTTGGCTAACCATCCCGAAGTAAGGCAAGCCGATGCACAAGCCGCCGCTGATTACGGCATGGCTTACCCCATGGGTGCAAGGATGATGTCGGGAAACTCAATCCATCACGAAGAGCTGGAAAACAACCTGGCTGCCTTTGTTGGCAAGCAGTCGGCCTTTTTGCTAAATTACGGTTACCAGGGAATGGTATCGATAATTGATGCGCTGGTTGACAGGAATGACGTTATTGTATACGATGCCGAATCGCACGCCTGTATTATTGATGGCGTACGCTTACATATGGGTAAACGCTTTGTTTACCAGCATAACGATATCGAAAGCTGCGAAAAACAGCTTGAACGCGCAACCCGTTTAACAGAACAAACCGGCGGCGGGATCCTGTTAATTACCGAAGGGGTCTTTGGCATGTCAGGCGCTCAAGGCAAGCTTAAACAGGTTGCTGACCTTAAAAAGAAATTCAACTTCCGCTTATTGGTTGATGATGCGCATGGTTTTGGTACCATGGGTAAAACCGGTGCCGGTACGCATGAAGAGCAGGATTGTATGGATGAAGTAGATGTATACTTTGCTACTTTTGCTAAATCAATGGCCGGTATTGGTGCCTTTGTTGCTGCCGATCAGGATATTATTCATTACCTGCGTTACAATATGCGTTCGCAAACTTTTGCCAAGGCATTGCCTATGCCAATGGTATTAGGTTTGAAAAAGCGTTTTGAAATGCTGAAATCGCAGCCTGGGCTTCGTGAAAAATTGTGGCAGATTGCAAATGCTTTGCAGCAAGGGTTACGGGAACGCGGTTTTGACCTCGGCGTATCAAACACTATGGTCACCCCGGTATTTCTAAAGGGTGATCTTTTTGAAGCCACTGCCTTAACCCGTGATTTGCGCGAGAACTACGGTATCTTTTGCTCGATAGTAGTGTACCCGGTTATCCCTAAAGGATTAATTGTATTAAGGCTGATCCCAACAGCAGCTCATAGTTTGGAGGATGTGCAACGTACCCTTGATGCGTACAGCGCTATCGGCGAAAAATTGAAAGCAGGTTATTACAAAGAGAATAAGCTGGAAATTGCTTAATAGCATATCCGTTTTATAATATTGGAAGCTTCAAAGAAATTTGGGGCTTTTTTATTTTTACACGAATGCTTTGCAGGTGTAATTCGATTTAATTCGAAAAATTAGTGAAAGTATTTCTTCAAAAACCTTGATAAAACGTTTTCTAAATTATTTTAGCAAGCTTTTTTGTTTAACTGAAACGCTTTTCTATTTTTACAGCTACCATTACAAAACCATATGTTAAGCAGACGACATTTTATAAAAATTAACGGCGTTGCAGCCGCCGGTATCGGTTTGGGTTTAACTCCGGCATTTGCTTCGGCAATGGCCCCGGCTTTTGAAAGTCAGCGCCCGAAGCCGGCCGACCGTAAGTTCACCAGCAAGGCTGTTGAAGCCATCATTAAAAAGGTTAAGGCCGACATCAAAGACCCTGAAGTTGCCTGGCTTTTTGAAAATTGCTACCCTAACACTTTAGATACTACAGTAAACTACTCTGAAAAAGATGGTAAGCCGGATACTTTCGTAATCACCGGCGATATCAATGCCATGTGGATGCGCGATTCGTCAGCACAGGTTTGGCCGTATCTGCCACTCATTAAAAATGATCCGGCGCTTAAGAAATTAATTCAAGGTGTATTGAGCCGCCAGGCCAAGTGCGTGATCATTGACCCTTATGCTAATGCCTTTAACGAGGGCCCAACCGGCAGCGAATGGGATAGCGACCGCACCAATATGAAGCCCGAACTGCACGAGCGTAAGTGGGAGATCGACTCTCTTTGTTACCCTGTAAGGCTGGCTTATAATTACTGGAAAATAAGCGGCGACAGCAGCTTTTTCGACGAGAACTGGCAAAAAGCAGGTAAGATCATCCTGGCTACTTTCAAAGAACAGCAACGTAAGGATGGTAAAGGCCCCTACTTTTTCCAGCGCAAAACCGAAACACAAAGTGATACCGCGCCTAATAAAGGTTATGGTAACCCCGTTAAGCCGGTTGGTTTGATCTGCTCTATCTTCCGTCCGTCGGATGATGCTACCATTTATCCGTTCCTGATCCCGTCAAATTATTTCGCGGTAGCAAGTTTAAATCAGATGGCCGAAATGTACAGTACCATCGGTCATGATAGTGTCACCGCTGATGCCTGCAAAGCATTAGCAAATGAAGTTCAGGCAGCGCTTAAGCAATACGCTGTAGGCAATCACCCGCAATTTGGCCAGGTTATTCCGTTTGAGGTTGATGGGTATGGAAACCAGCTTTTTATGGATGATTCGAACGTTCCAAGTCTGTTGGCCCTGCCTTATCTTGATTCTGTAAAAGTTGATGACCCGCTGTACCAAAGCACTCGCAAATTTGTACTGAGCGATAGTAATCCCTACTATTTTAAAGGTACGGCTGCCGAAGGTATTGGTGGCCCGCACGTAGGTATTGGCTACATTTGGCCAATGGCAATCATTATGCGCGGCATTACATCAACCGATAAAGCAGAGATTGTACAGTGTATTAAATGGCTGAAAAGTACCCATGCGGGCACAGGTTTCATGCATGAATCCTTTAATAAGGACGATGCCAAGGACTTTACCCGTAAATGGTTTGCCTGGGCTAACACTTTATTTGGCGAGTTGATACTAAAAGTGCACGATCACTACCCTGATATACTACAACAGACTTTTTAAACCTGCCGAATATGTTAATACTTAATAGTATTTAAAAATACTGCGTTTGAGTTGTATGGCTTGTTGTAAATATTATTTATGCGGAGTTATGATTTGTATTTTAATTATTAATCAATCTTATTTTTAAATATAGGTTTGATTTAAACTTTTTAATAAAAAATAAGCAACAGTTAATAAATCAAAATAGGCGAAAATGTGGAAAAAAACCACTGTTAAGGCCGTATTTTTTAGCTTCAAAAGTTTTTAATTAGCAAAAAACATTTTAGCTTAGCTTTAATTAAAACAATAAACCTCAAAATTTAAAAGGAGTAATTAAATGAAAAAATTTACTGAAGTAAAAGAGCTTGTAGCAGCTTTAGAGGCCGACGCCGACAAATTCTACAATAAAGGAAACAGCGCTGCCGGTACACGTGTACGTAAAGGCATGCAGGATCTTAAAAACCTGGCACAGGCAATCCGCCTTGAAGTTCAGGAGGCTAAGAATAAAGAGGCTTAGTAAGATTTTTATCATCTTATTCCAATAAAAACCCGGTCCAAGGACCGGGTTTTTTATTGTTGAAACTTGTGAGATTTATGTTTTAGAGACGCATAATTGCGTCTCCCATCATATCTGGCAGTTCGTATGGTTGCTGTTCTGTTCGAGACCCAATATGCGTCTCTCGAAAGACATTTACGCCTTCACCGCTACAGGGGCCAGCTTTTTAAGCTCTTCGGCAATAGCTCCAGCAGTTTTTTCGCTTACCTGTACTAACGGTAGCCTCACAGTATCGCCGCAGATGCCTAATTGTTTCAGTGCGGTTTTTACTCCGGCAGGACTGCCTTCGGTAAACATTAAACGGGTAAACTCAATCAGGTCAAAATGCGCGGCATGTGCTGCTTTGTAATCGCCGTTTAGCAAAAGCCTAACCATGTCAGATAATTGACGCGGCAAAGCATTACCAATAACAGATATCGCACCAACTCCGCCTAAGGCCATCATGGGCAAAGTAACCGGATCATCGCCCGATATAAACAGGAAATCCTCGGGCTTGTCGCGCATTAACTGATTAAACAGGTCGAAATTGCCTGATGCTTCTTTGATACCGATTATGTTTTTAAACTCCTTTGCCAGGCGTACAGTTGTGTCGGCGCTGATGGTACTGCCTGTACGGCTTGGTACGTTATACAGAATTATAGGCAGTTTAGTATTTTGTGCTATAGCCCTGTAATGCTGATAAATGCCCTCCTGGGTAGGTTTGTTATAATGCGGACTTGCTGAAAGTATAGCATCATAGCCTTCTATATCAAATGATTTTATTTGCTCAACAACTTCATGAGTATTATTACCGCCAATACCTGCTACCAGGCCAACGCGCTTATTTACCACTTCGGCTGTGAAAGCCCAAACCTGCTTTCGTTCAGCCTCGCTCAATGTGGCACTTTCGCCGGTTGTACCTAACGATACCAGGTATTCCACCCCGCCATCAATCAAATGTTCAATCAGGTTTCTCAACCCGTTGTAGTCAATTTGACCATCCGCATGAAAAGGGGTTACCATAGCTACCCCTGTTCCGTAAAATATATTCATGATTAAAATTAAAAGGATGCTAATATAGTGATTACTGATTGGAGATTAAGAGTTTATTAGAGGTTTATTTTTTGAAAAAGTGCCTTGGTTGCGTTTAAAGTTGGATTTTGGGTGGGGAGGGAAAGAAAACAAGAGTGAAAATGTTTAGATTGTACAGCTTTATGGATTTTTAAAAAATCCATACCTTGCATTATGGAAAGATCGGTTATCGTAAAAAAACTATTAACCAATATTGATAATATTCACGAATTGGGTAGGCAACGGGCATTTGAGCTTGGGAATCCATTTTACGCTAAATATGAGGGAGATGGGGACTATTACACAAAGGAAATGCCTACAGGAGAGCGGTATTTGGTTAAAGTTGAAATTATTACAGACAAAAATGAGTTTCCTGTTCAAATTAACGATACAATAATTAAACAACTTGTTCCTTAAGATGAGGAAGCCTGAGTTAATATTTATTGTAGGTTGTAATGCCGCGGGAAAATCGAGCTTTATACGGACACGTATAAGTGAGCTTTATGGTTTTGAGATTATTATGACCGATGTTTACAAAGGCAGAACCAAGATGTTTTCAATGAAGCACTAAAACAGGGAAAAGATATAATCCTTGAGACTGTATTTAATGACGCCAGCTTTAAAGATTTAGTAGATGAGGCTCGAAATTTAAATTACAGTACTTCTTTGATTGTTTTATTTTTAGATTCACCTCAGCACTCTCTTGAGCGTGTAGCTTTTCGTAGTATTGAGCAAAGTGGTATAATTATAAGTGGAGGCAATATAAAGATCAATTTTAACGAAAGTTTTAAGAATGTTGCCACTTACTTTATTTATTTCGATAGTGCAGATTTTATTTACACGGGAATAACAGGAGAAAACTTCGATGTAATGAGCTTTAAAGGATCAAGACTTATTATCTATAAAGCTACTAACTTACAATATCCGCAAAAATTTGCTCAATATTCTTTCCATAATCAACGTTTGAGCGAAGAGGCTTTCGGAATTATCACGGCCAACCTCGATTTTGGTGACCAGAAAAATCATTGATCCCAATGAGGCATTGATAGTCTTTTGGGATGCAGGTTGATATGCTCACCTGTATCTATAAAACCCTAAAGTGCGTTGAATCAAGGTTCCATTAAATTATCCCAAACAACGACCCCCCTTTTTCGCCAAGTTTATCAACCGTTTTTTCAACCTCCGGTACCCGCTCCAACACGGGGGCATGATGTGGTTTTATCCGGGCATCAATAATCAGCGGACCTTTACAACCCCAGTGCTTGTGCTCAGTAAAGCTGCCAACTCCGTAAATATCATGCGATGGATTACTGCGGGTAAAGGTTACCCAGACGAAATTGTTAATGGTTTGGGCAGCGAAACCGGCATCATCACAAAGTACCATTAAAGGCAAGCCGGTAAGGTCTTCATCCTGCAGGCTGTATTCTATAATGCTGATTATATTATCGATGTCCTTGTGATTTACATGTTTGGGCACTTCAACCATGAGCACACCGGGTATAGCCACTTTATAAGCGCTAATTGGGCGGGGAAGACTAAACCAATCGGGCAGCTCATTCCACAGTTCACGTTTGATTTCGCCGGCAACCGTAATGGCTACTTTACTACCCGAGTTTAGGCCTTCGCCGCTATAGTCAAGTGTATCGATAGTGATGTTGGTGTGAAAATGCAGGTCGCGGGTAAGGTCTATCCTTTGCAGGATGTGCTTCAGGAAGCCGCCCACATCATTAACATTAAGTTTAGGGTCATCCTCCTGCGCCGCAATAAACAGGTATTTTGCGAGGCTTAACTGACCTTTGCCCAGTATGTGATTGGCAATAGTAACTATCTCCTGTGGCTTGCGCTCTTTAAGATAAGGGGTATAGCGCTCGCTGCCAATGGCAAAAAGCAGGGGATGTACACCTGCCGCGTCAACCGCGTTTACAGCATGCAGGCCGGGGATTTCTTTAGGAATAGCCGAACCTGTAATTTCATGTATCAGTGCCCCAAAGCTGGTATCCTCCTGCGGCGGGCGGCCAACCACGGTGAACGACCATAGAGCATCTTTACGGTGATAAACGTTATGTACTTTCATCAGCGGGAAAGGATGCACCAAACTGTAATAGCCCAAATGATCGCCAAAGGGGCCTTCAGGTTTATTTTCGTGCGGCATAACTGTGCCGGTTATCACAAAATCTGCATCAGCCGAAATACAGAAACCTTCAGCATCATAAAAATATCGGAAACGGCGGTTGCCTAACGCGCCGGCGAAAGTCATTTCTGATAAACCTTCGGGCAGGGGCATTACAGCAGCCACAGGGTGCGCCGGTGGACCGCCCACAAAGATGCTAACCTTTAAGGGCTGTCCTTTGGCATTGGCTTTGGTTTGATGCACACCAATACCCCGGTGGATCTGGTAGTGCAAACCGATCTCCTTGTTTTGGATATAGTCATTACCGGCAAGTTGGATGCGGTACATGCCCAGGTTGGCGTTCATAATGCCCGGTTGATCGGCATCCTCGGTATATACCTGGGGCATGGTAACAAACGGGCCGCCATCCATAGGCCAGTTTACAATTTGCGGGATATCGCTGATGTTGCATTTGCCAAATTTAACAGGTGCGCCTGCACCGCTTTTCATAGGCAATGCCGAAAACGCCGTTAACCCAACGCCTGCATATTTAAAAGGGTTTTTGATGGCCTTTATCGGATCGTTTTTAATATCGACCAGCACCTTGATCTTTTCAAGTGTGTCTCTGAAAATAAATTTTGACCTGTCGAGCGTACCAAATAGGTTGGATACTGCCGGAAAACGGCTTCCTTTTACATTTTCAAATAATATGGCCGGGCCTTCGTTTTCAAATACACGGAGGTGTATGGCCGCCATTTGCAGGTAAGGATCAACCTGTTCCTTAACGCGTATTAAGTGGCCGTTTTTTTCGAGATCGGCAATGCAGGCTTGTAAACTTGAATAACCCATAGGTGCGAAATTAAGAAATTAGTTCATTGGGTCATTCATTTCATTGTCATTGGGGCATTGACATTTCGGGTAAGTTTTACGCTCAATTAACATAGGCAACAACTCAATGACCTAATGATAAAATCCTTACTTTAGCCGGTAAATATCAATTACCCTATGTCGGTAACAGTACTAACGCTTATTATACTTGTTGGGTCGTATTTGGCGGGTTTGCTGGGCTCGTTAACCGGGTTGGGCGGAGGGGTTGTTATTATTCCGCTGCTTACTATTTTACTTGGTGTGGATATTCAGTACGCCATCGGGGCTTCTCTGATCTCGGTTATTGCCACATCATCAGGTTCGGCAGCAGCTTATGTTAAAGAAGGGATTACCAATATCAGGTTGGGCATGTTCCTGGAGATTGCCACAACGGCCGGTGCCATGTTTGGTGCACTGATAGCCGTTTATATTCCGACTAATTTTATAGCGGTTTTATTTGGAGTGATCCTGATCCTCTCGGCAGTAATGTCGTTACGAAAAAAATCGCAGCAAATCTATCAGCAAAAAAGTGTACTGGCCGAAAAGCTGAAACTGAACGGCAGTTTCCCCGGCCCGGCAGGTGAGGTCACCTATTCGGTAAGGAATGTAGGCGGTGGCTTTTTCATGATGCTTTTTGCAGGGGTAATATCAGGCTTGCTGGGTATAGGTTCGGGAGCGCTGAAAGTTTTGGCGATGGATGGCATTATGCGCATCCCTTTTAAGGTATCAACTACTACCAGTAATTTTATGATAGGGGTTACAGCGGCGGCAAGTGCTGTGGTTTATCTACAAAGGGGATATATTGACCCGGGCCTTTCCATGCCGGTAGCTATAGGGGTTTTATTAGGTGCCTTAAGCGGATCAAAAATATTGGTACATACTTCATCGTCGGGATGGCTACGTGTAGTTTTTGCTGTGGTGGTTACGTTTTTGGCATCGCAAATGATATATAAAGGAATCACTGGTAATATATAGTCATTGGGGCATTGCGTCATTAAGTCATTTTTGTATGGCGTTGAAATGGAATGACTGTTCGATATGATAAGAAAAATGACATAATGACCTAATGACCAAAGGAAAAAATGACTAAAAAGTTTAGAGATACCGATATGCAGGCCGTAATAGGCTGGATACTGCGCGCTGGGGTGCTGGTATCAATGAGTGTTATTTTTATTGGCGGGGTTATTTACCTGTACAGGCATGGGCAAACCCATGTTGATTACAGCAAGTTTGTTGGTGTGCCCGATTTTGTGAGTAATCCTGGTGGCATTATACACGGTATTTTTACTTTACGTGGCCGGGCAATTATACAGGCGGGGATAATTTTGCTGATAGCTACGCCGGTTATCAGGGTATTATTTTCGGCCATTGGCTTTGTTATGGAAAAAGATTACCTGTACACTGTTATCACTGTACTTGTGTTGCTTATTATTTTAACCAGTATGATAAGCGGTCACGCAGGCTGATATTTTAAAAACTTTTTTGTATTTAATATAGTATATATAGTAAATGCAACGACGTACAGTACAATCATCGGCTTTAAGCAGCGTTGGCTACGATCCGGACGCCCGCATTCTTGAACTTGAATTTCGGGAAAATGGCGGTGTGTGGCAATACTTCGGTTTTCCTTTATCTGCTTATAATAAGTTTATTGGCTCCGATTCGCTTGGGCATTTTTTTGTTACACGTATAAAAGGCAAATACCCCGAGTTAAAGGTTAGGTACGCACATTATTAATTTCCGGTGCGGCGGCGCTCATCATCATTACCCGTATTGCGTTTGTTAGCCGATTTAATGGTGCTTTTGCCAAAACGATAGGTAAAATTGAGCCTTACAATGCGCGTATCGCGTTTATTTACCTCCGAAAGATCAATGTTTTGATAGCTGGCATGGTTGCGCCCCCTGTCGGTATTAAATACATCGTTTAGTGCTAATTTAATAGTGGCCCGCTTATCCAATATTTGCTTGCTGATACCCGCATTTACCGAATAGCTTGCTTTTAATTCATTGATGCCGTAAATGGTTGGGGTTTCATACCTGCCCGATATTTCACCAAGTAATGTACCGGTGATGGTGAAGTTTTGTGTGCTGCCAAAAATAATATCCTGCTTGCCCCTGTCAAAATCCCCGTTTTGTACGTAAGCTTTGTAACGCACATAAATAGCATCAAGATTAAAACTGGCCGACCACCACCTGGTAAATTGCACAGGCGCGTAAAATGAAGCCCCGTAAACAAAAATTTGCCCGAAGTTTTTACGGAGAGTTATGTTAACCTTGGTCGAATCGTTTTGTTGATATACCGGGAAATCATAAGCATTATTGGTAACTGTATAATACAGTTCGGTTGAAAAGGTTTGATTATAAGTATGGGAGATTTGTATGGTGTTGGTATATTCCGGCTTTAGCTGTGGGTTGCCGGCCCGATAATCATATAGGTCGGTGTAGTACAAAAATGGATTGATATCTTCATAAAGTGGCCGGTGAATACCCCGGTTATAACCAATACCGATGATGTTTTTTTTATCGGCCTCATAACTTATTTGTGCCTGCGGAAAAATGTTAAAATAATTATTGGTGTTTATCGCCGGTATCCGCTCATTTAATCCCCATGATTTACCGGTTGCATGAGTGTTTTCGGCACGTATACCTGCCGTAATATCCCACTTACCTATTTTATTTAAATAATTGATATATCCCGCGCTCACCGCTTCGGTATAAAGGAACCTGTTGCTGAAATTGGGGTCGGCCTCATATATGTTGTTTATTTTGGGGCCAAAAATGAGATTATTATTGCTGCGGGTGTTGTTATATTTAATGCCTGCCTCCAATCGTGAGGTTTTGTTTAATGGGTTAACAAAATCAACTTTTGATGTCCAGATGTGAATATCTGACGGCGAAAGGTTTTCCAACTCAAGATCATCGCGGTAAGTATTGCCCGCCGGGGTAAAAAAGCTATTGGTAATAAATTCATTAGAGTGGCGGGTGTAGGTTGAATAGTTACCATCTACCGAGATACTGCGGCCGCTTTTATCCAACACCGCGTTATAATTGATATTGTAGTTTAAATAGTTGCTGCCCCTGTCAAGGTTTGAACGGGCCCTGATTATTGAATCGAGCTGGTGCTGATTGCTGATGTACAGGTCGTTGTGCTTTGTAAAATCATCACTCCTGATAATTCCGCTTACTAAAAAGCCTATAGTTTGCTTTGGGTTGATGGTATAATCGGCCCCTATTTTAAAGTTGTGGTTAGTGGTTTTTTGGATATTGTTATAATCAACATCGTAATTACTCAGGGTTTCGTTATAAGTAATATTACGGTTGGTTGTAATAGTGCGTGTGCCTTTATTATTATCGTAAGTGTAATTTCCAAAAATATTGAGTTTACTGGTGCGGTTGTTGAAAACAATGCCTGCTGTACTTTTGTAATACTTTCCATACCCCCCCATAGCAGTAACCGTACCGTTGGTGCCCAGGTTTTTACCCTTTTTTAAAATGATGTTGATGATACCTCCGCCCGAGGCGTCATATTTGGCCGACGGGCTGCTGATCATTTCAACCTGGTCGATAGTGCTGCTTTGCATACTGCGGAGCAAACTGGTAAGATCATCGCCGGTGAGGTTGGTAGGTTTGCCGTCGATGGTTATTAATGCCGCTTGTCTGCCGTTAATACTTAACGTTTCGTTGCTGTTAACCCGTACCCCGGGCGATTGCCTCAGTATATCAAAGGCCGAATTTCCCTCGGCCAGGATACTGTTTTGTACACTTAATACAATTTTGCCGGGCTTTACTTCTATGTAAGGTTTCCGGGCAACTACTTTAACTTCCTGCAGTTGGTTGTCTGAAAGTTTTAAAACAATATCATTGGCAGTTATTATTTGACCAGCGTTAACCTTATAAGGCCCCGTATAAACTTTTACGTATCCTATTTTACTGATAAGTATTAAATAGCTGTCGGGCTGCAGGCCGGTAAATTCAAACTGTCCGTTTTTATTTACCAGGTTTGATTTTAATATAGATGAGTCGGCAGCAGCAAGGAGAATGGCTGTAGCTGCATCGGCGGGCTGGTTGTTTTCTGTTAAAACTTTACCCTGTATTATTGAAGATTTTGTTTGGGCGAACGAAATACAATACTCTCCCGCCAGGAATGCAAAAAATAAGCCTGCTATTAAAACCCTCATTAATCAGTAATGTAGAAATTTGCTATAGTTTAAAAGATTATAAAAATGTACCGCAATATAATACAATATATATAAAATTATATGTATTGTATTGGTATTTTAATTATATAATATAAAACAATGTTGCAACGTTAGTATGGATTATGCCGGGTAAAAGGTTTTACATTGCTGCCGTCAAATATTGTTTACAAAAAAGCATGCAATAGTATAAATAAACAAAACAACCTGATTTTTTCTTTATTTTCGGCCTCAATACATCATCGCACTGTATATTGACCATTATAACATGAAAAAACTTTGTCTGTTTATATTAGTTGCCTGTTTTGCAGGGAATTTATTTGCACAAACGCCTCCGGCCAATTATGCTACAGCTTTAAATAAATTTAAACAGCTATACAATAACAATCAGCCAGATAGCATATACAGCTTGTTTGGGCCAGAAATGAAGAAGGCACTTTCACAAGCCGATTTCAAAAGTACAACTGTACAGTTAAAAACACAATTGGGCTCATTGTTACAGGCTGATTTTGAAAGCTATGAAACCCCGATAGCGCATTATAAAGCTACATTTCAGAAAAGTGTTTTTTTATTAAATCTGTCGTTAAATGCCGATAATAAATTTACAGGCCTGTCATTGACACCGTACAAAGCGCCGGCTACAACTGCTGCGCCAAGTACGGCCGCGGCTACAAGCATAGCTACCGATCCTTCTTTGGTTGAGTCGCCTGTAACTGTTAAAACTTTATTGGGTTCAATATCCGGAACATTGGCCATGCCTAAGGATGCTAACGGAAAGGTGCCGTTGGTGTTGATCATTGCCGGCTCTGGCCCTACAGACAGGGACGGTAACAGTCCTAAACTGGGTCTCCACGCCAATGTTTATAAAATGATAGCTAATGAACTGGGAAAAAAAGGCATAGCATCACTTCGTTACGATAAACGCCTGGTTGGGCAAAGCACAACTTCCATTAAGGAAAATGAGATCAGGTTTGAGGATTATGTAGAAGATGCCGCCGCTTTGCTTAACATGCTTTCGTCAGATGAACGTTTTTCACGGATAATTATTCTGGGACACAGCGAAGGTTCGTTGGTTGGCATGATGGCTTCGCTTGATGAGCCGATAAAAGGCTTTATATCAGTAGCCGGTGCAGGTGATTCGGCTGATAAGATCCTTACAGAGCAAATGAAATCGCAGCCTGCATTTATATCAGATGGCTTTAACCGTATGTTGGATAGCCTGAAACGCGGTAAAACAACCGACAATATCGACCCCGCATTATACTTTATAGCCAGACCAAGTATTCAAAAATACCTGATGTCGTGGTTTAGGTATAATCCTCAGCGCGAGATCAGGAAGGTAAAAGCCCCGGTATTGATCATCCAGGGAACCACGGATTTACAGGTAACCGTTGGTGACGCCGAAAAACTGAAAAAAGCAAAGTCGGATGCTATACTTGATATTATCCCTAACATGAACCATGTGCTGAAAGATGCCCCGGCAGATAAGGAAAAGAACAAGGCCACTTACAATGAACCCGATTTACCGCTTAAACCGGAGTTTGTAACGGCGATAACTAATTTTGTGCTGAAGACAACGAGATAACCTTATTAAGCATACGTCGTTGCGAGGAACGAAGCAATCTCAAACTGTACAGAGAAACTTTATATAGCCGCCCTGCTAATTGGGGATTGCTTCGTTCCTCGCAATGACGGTTGTATATAGTTATCTTACATATCACCAAGCCCCCAATAACCGTCTGATCATGATGATCTCGGCAATGTGGTAAGCGTTATGATCGGCTGCTTGTAACGCTTCCCGAAGTATAGTTTGCCCATCGCCATGCGGAATTTTTTTATAGATATCCCCGCTTTTCACCAGTTCTATTAGCTCTTCCAAATCGCTGTCAATCTGTTCAAGGCTGTTATCCCAGGCTGCATCATCTTTTGGTGCAAGCTCTTTTGGCCAGTAATCATCGGGCCAGTTTGGTGATTCGTGGCTGTCATCTTTGCTAAATTCAAGCATATCCCACTGGGCTATCCGGATATGTTCAACCAGTTGCCATATAGTATAAGGAAGTTTATCAACTTTAACCCCGCGAAGATTGCGCGGTAAACCATCGAGCGCTTTTTTCAGATCTGCATGTGCGTTGCCGCCTTGCAGCAAATGCACAATTTCATTTACTAAAACTTTATGTTCATTATTCATAGGTAATCCAAATTATAACGACTAATTCTCACACCCCTTTAGGGGGCTGGGGGGCTTAAAGTAACAAATTCGTCGCCGGTTTGATTTATTTGGCTTAAAAGTTTTAAGTTTATGCTTCATTGTAAAACTCATCAGTTGTGGTCAGAAACATATTCCTAAAATTAGCACTCGCCGTTGTTTTATTCATGGTTGCCTTTATCGGCTGTAAAAAAGATGGGGGCAGCGGCACCGGCCCATTGTTAGGGAAGGATGATGAAGCTTTTATTAAATATGAGAACACGTTTCTGGATAACTTCTGGAAGTTGAACCCCGATTGGGCTACCTCAGCAGGATACCATAAATACGATAGTCTGATGGTGTTGCCTAATGAGCAAAGCCGCGATAAACTGGTAACCTTCGCTAAATACCAGGTTGATTCGTTAAGCCGCTTTGAGGTAAATACCCTGTCTGAAGCTAATAAAATAGATTACAAGATTCTGCAAAATCAGCTTGAATACCTGCAATGGCAGGTGCGCCAGTTAAAACAGTATGAATGGGACCCATCGTCATATAACGTTATCGGCACATTTGCTTATATCCTTAATGAGCATTATGAGCCTTTGCCTAAACGTTTACGCCACTTTTATCAGCGCATGTTGTTTATTCCGCAGTATTATAAGGATGCCCAAAAGCAGATCAAAAACCCGGTGGCCGAGCTTACCAGCCTGGCTATTGAGCAAAACCTGGGCGGGCTTGATGTGATAGGAAAAGACTTTGCCGATTCGCTTAAGAAAACCAATATCCCCAAAGCCGAGCAAAAATTAATGACCGACAGGGCTGCGCAGAGCGTTGTTGCTATTAAAGCTTATGCCGATTGGCTTAAAGCGCTTAAAAATGATCACCCAAGAAGTTTCAGGCTGGGTAAGGATTTATATGAGGATAAGTTTAAATACGAAATTGTAGCTACCAATACAGCCGAAAAAATTTACAACGCCGCGGTCGAACGTAAGAAATACATTCACCGCGAAATGACTAAGATCAGTAAGCAACTTTGGCCAAAATACTTTGGTAAACAGGCTGCACCTGCCGATAGCCTGCTGATGATAAGCCAGCTGATAGATACCTTATCATCAAAACATGTGAAGCCTGAAGATTTTCAGTCGTCAATTGAACAAATCATACCAAAGCTTAATGCCTTTGTTAAGGCTAAAGACCTGGTAACGCTTGATCCGTCAAAACCGTTGATCATTCGTAAAGAGCCTGGCTATATGGCGGGTGTGGCAGGCGCATCTATGAGCGGCCCTGGTCCGTACGATAAAAATGGTAATTCGTACTATAACGTAGGCAGCCTGGCCGGCTGGAGCAAGGAAAAAGCCGAAAGCTACCTGCGCGAATACAATAATTATATTTTACAGATCCTGAGCATTCACGAAGCTGTGCCCGGGCACTATGTACAGGGCGTATACTCTAATAAAGCCCCAAGTATCATCAAGGCTGTATTTGGCAATGGTGCCATGGCCGAGGGCTGGGCCGTATACACCGAGCAAATGATGCTGGAGAACGGCTTTGGCAATAACGAGCCCGAAATGATGCTAATGTGGTATAAATGGAACCTGCGTTCGGTATGTAACACCATTTTGGATTATAGTGTTCATAGCGGCAGTATGACCAAAGATGAAGCAATTAAGTTATTAACCCGCGAAGCTTTCCAACAACAGGCCGAAGCTGATGGCAAATGGAAGCGCGTTAGCGTAACCAGTGTTCAGCTTACCAGTTATTATACCGGCTATAAAGAAATCATAGATTTGAGGGATGCCTATAAACAAAAAATGGGTGATAAATATAAACTGAAAGAGTTTAACGAAAAATTCCTGAGTTACGGCAGTGCACCGGTTAAATTTATCAGGGAAGCCATGCTGGCTAAAACCAGCGGAAATTAATTGATAGTCCACAGGCACAAACTCATGGACTATGAACCATGGGGTTATCTCCCATGAACTATCAAATTCTTTTTTATTAACAGCTTACGCGTAATGATTTTTTATTTGGTGCTCAAGCTGGGCCATGACGTTTTTCTTTAGCTTGCCCTTATAACAGGTACAGCCGTCCTTATCCAGGTTAAGTTCGGCAATTGTTTTACCCTGGTAAATCACGCGGAAATTTCCTGCTTCGTTGGGTAAAATTGCCAAAATACGTTCATCTTCTCCCGAAAAATTGATCAGCACATGAAACTGGTGCTGTGGTATAAATGCTATCTGCTGTAACATAAAAACCTCTCTTTCCGCTAAATTAGGTGTGTGAAAAAATTAAAGAGCCGAGCGCAGTATAAAGTTAACGAATTTGTTTTTAATTAATTGTTAGGAATTTTGAGTTTTTTGTAAAAGATATTATAATATATTTAGCACTTACATATTACCAATCATGAAGAAAATTTTGGTGGCCGGTTTACTGGCTATAGGAGCGGTAACCGGTTATGCACAGAAGGTAAAACCGGCTTTAAAGCTCATTAAAGGCAATAGTTATTACTTGTCTACCACAGCGCACTCTGTTGTGAAGCAAACTATAAACGGGCAGGTTAATAATATCGATATGACGATTGACGGCAAAATGTCATTCAAAGTATTAAATGCTAATGATTCTCTTTATTATATGGAGGTTAACTATACCAAAGTGGGTATGAAAATGCAGCTGCCTAACGGTAATGTAACTTTTGATTCTGATAATAAAGACACCACAAATATTATGGCCAGGATCATGTTGGGCATAACAAATAAACCATTTTCGGCAACGCTAACCAAAAGTGGCCGGATCAGGTCGATAGAGAACGCCGAGAATATGATCGCATCTATGATAGATGGCTTTAAGGAAGTACCGGCCGAAAAAAAAGAGCAGCTGAAAACGCAGTTAACCCAATCGTTTGGTTCAGGGGCGCTTAAAAGCAACTTGGAAATGGCTATGTCGGTGCTGCCCGAAACGGCTGTGGCAAAAAATGATAAATGGACAATTAAAAATAACCTGGAAGGTGCTATGAGCGCGAAGGTCATATCTGTTTATCAACTGGTTGATATCACCCCGCAGAGCTATCTGATACACGGAAATGCTACACTTGAAACAGATAATACCGCCGGCTATAAAACTGTAAGTAATATGCCTATGAAATATAATATGAAAGGCACTATGGTAGCTGATGTTGTTGTTGACAAGGCTACCGGTTGGATCTCCAGTTCAAAATTAAAGCAAAACATTGACGGTACTGTCGAAATAAAAGATAACCCGCAAGTTCCGGGCGGTTTAACATTCCCTATGAGTGTTACCAGCGAAACATCAAGTACCGACCATTAATTAAAACAGATAGTAATAAAAAAACCTGCCGGTTACGGCAGGTTTTTTTATTGTATAAACAGTGGTATTACAATATCCAAAAGCCTTCAAAATAAAGTTTATACCTTGTTGGCTGAAACTCGCCATATGCGAAAACAGCAATAGAGTTCCCCTTTTTAGTATAATATAGCCTGAGCCTTTCGCTGCCCTTGTATAAATTAAGAAAGTCGGCATTAAAGCCACCTGTTTTTACAATGGTTTTAAAGTCGTCGGGTGTAATTACCTTATGCAGATCTTCAAAATTATTATTGGCAAAATCACCGAACTTTATATCACCGGCAGGCAGTTTAAATGTTTTATGTATTACCTCGGCTTCGTCTCCATCAAACAACAATGATTTTGTTACTTCATATTTTGTGATCATATTTTAATATATCGCGTTTTTATTGTTTTACCTCTTCAATGTAACCGCCTGCTTTCAGGTCGTTAACAGTGGCTGGTACTTCATACTGGATACCCAAGCCCGGTTTGCCAAACCATGGAATAATTTTACCCTCCCTAACTTTGGCTATAGGCTTCAGGATCTTGTAAATTTTGTACGGCTTGCTAAGGGTATTATCCGGCAAAGCACGCATGGGGAAAGGTACGCCTTTTGGCGATACAAAAGTGCCTTTATCCTGAAAAGTGCCGGTAGAATCGCTATAACCGCCATAGCGGTCAATCAACACACCCTTTTTTAGAGTAATGATGATAAGATTTACTGCGCCACGATTTGGAGGCCAGCCGCCATTAAGGTTGTTGGCGGTAAAGAATTTTTCGAGCGCGTCCCATTTTTCGGTTTTCCAGAGCAGCCAGGCCGAATCGGCAAGGGCTTTCTTACTGCTGGTGTCGGCAAAATCAGCAACCGAGCTTTTAAAGTCATCATAAGTAATGCCCCGTACCGGCAGTTTGTGATGGTTTGCAGCAGGGTTGTGGGCATGCTTTAATGGTTTTGTTTGCGCTGTTGCCAAAAAAGGCATCAACCATACTGACAGGATCAGGATTTTTAGTGTTTTCATTCGATGTAGTTTTTTGTTTGATAAATCTACTATGTACCCCGCGTTTATGAAAGAGATTTATCATATTTATTTTATTGGTATTATATGCAAATATCATATGCTAATTATTGTTATTGCATGCCAAAAAAACGTTATTGCCAAAAGTCGGTATTTACCGCGGTGAAAAGGATGAAATAAAGGAAATTATTACCTTCGTACCTATGTCATCAGCTGAAGCAAAAAAACAAATAGAGGCATTAACCGCCGAACTTAAACAGCACAATTACAACTACTATGTGCTGGCCATGCCAACCATTTCTGATTTTGATTTTGATAAAAAACTGGACTTGCTTAATAAACTCGAAAAAGAATACCCGGAGTTTGCTGACCCTGATTCGCCAACACAAAAGGTAGGCGGTGATATAACCAAGGAATTTGTAACCGTCAGGCATCGCTGGCCGATGTTATCGTTAGGCAATACCTATAATGAACAGGAACTGCTTGATTTTGATCAGCGGATCCGCAAAGCCATTGGTGATAACTTTGAGTACGTATGTGAGCTTAAGTTTGATGGTTTGAGCATGAGCCTCACTTATGAAGACGGCAAACTGGTACGGGCAGTTACCCGCGGCGATGGTGTACAGGGTGACGAGGTTACCACCAATATTAAAACCATTCATACCATACCTAAGCGCCTGCATGGCGAAGGCTATCCCGGCTATTTTGACATCCGCGGTGAAGTGTTCATGCATCGCAAAGCTTTTGACAGGTTGAATAATGAACGTATTGAAAGCGGGGAGGTTCCTTATGCTAATCCACGCAACTTTGCATCGGGTACAGTAAAAATGCAGGATTCGGCCGAAGTAGCCAAGCGCCCGCTTGATTGCTTCCTGTACTTTTTGTATACCGAAAAAACTGTATTTAAAACCCATTGGGAAAGCCTGCAGGCTGTTAAAACCTGGGGTTTTCATACCAATGAGCATAGTGAGCTTTGCGCGGATATTAATTGCGTTTTGGAATTTATTAATAAATGGGATAAGGAACGTTTTAACCTGAGTTATGATATTGACGGCATTGTTATTAAAGTAAATAATTACTCACAGCAGCAGGAGCTTGGCTTTACCGCCAAATCGCCGCGCTGGGCTATATCTTACAAGTTTAAGGCCGAAAGGGTAGAGACCGAGCTCCTTGAAGTGACTTACCAGGTAGGCCGTACCGGCGCTGTAACCCCGGTGGCCAATTTAAAGCCTGTACTGCTTGCAGGTACTACGGTAAAACGCGCGACGCTGCATAACGCCAATGAGATTATCCGGCTTGATCTGCATGAGGGTGATACAGTTTTTGTCGAAAAGGGCGGTGAAATCATCCCAAAGATTATTAGTGTAAACCCTGAAAAACGTAAGGCCAACGCTGTGCCTGTTGTTTACCGCGTTACCTGCCCGGCCTGCGATACTCCGCTTGAGCGCAAGGAGGGCGAGGCTGCGTTTTATTGCCCCAATGATGAAGGCTGCCCGCCGCAGATTGTTGGAAAGATGCAGCATTTCATTGGCCGTAAAGCGATGAATATTGATGGGCTGGGTGATGAAACTATCGAAACCTTATACAGCAAAGGCTTTATAAGCCACATCAGCGATATCTATGAGCTGCATACCCATGCTGCCGAATTGAAACAGTTAGGCCGCTTTGGCGAAAAATCGATCAATAATATGCTTGATGGTATTGAGGCATCCAAAAAAATGCCTTTCGAAAAAGTGCTGTTTGGTTTGGGCATCCGTTATGTGGGCGAAACAGTTGCCCGCAAGCTGGCTTTCCATTTTAAATCGATAGATAGCTTAATGGGAGCGTCGGTTGAAGAACTTACAGCTGCCGAAGAGATAGGCGAACGGATAGCCCAAAGTATAACCGAATATTTTGCAGGTGAAATCCATCGGCAGGAAATACAAAAACTAAGGGAGCAGGGCCTGCAGTTTATTGCCGAAGAAAAAGCAGTTGTACTGGCCAGTGAAAAGCTTGCGGGGATGAACTTTATTATATCGGGAACATTTGGCAACTTTTCGCGTGATGAGTTGAAAGATATCATTGAACAAAACGGTGGCAAGATACTGAGCAGTATATCGGCTAAACTTAATTACCTGGTCGCGGGTGAAAATATGGGCCCTGCCAAGTTAGAAAAAGCTAATAAACTTAATATACCTATTATCAGCGATGACGATTTACTTGCACTGATAAAATAAGCACTCCTGTATTGTTTATTTTTATTCATAGTGAGGAATTTTTATTTTTTTAACTCAAAAATTACGTTATTTGTTCTACCGAAAGGGCTCCCATAATTAATTAAACGTACTAATGTTCGAGTAATTTACTATGGAAAAATTTATACCTATACAAGAAAATATCTTTTGTGAACCCTGTAAGGAATGCGGCGAAAGGCCGGTTATAGAGCAGGTTAAAGATAAATTTATTGTGAGGTGCCCTAAAAGCAAATCGCATTATCAAACAAAGCCAGGCCTGGTTGATATTAAGGACTGGAATATCAAAAATAAGCCGCATCCGCCTCTTGGCAGTAAAGATACATCAAAAAAAAAGGCATCCTAACCGGATGTCTTTTCACATTATTTAACAATTTGGCGCTGTAACAATCAATTAATAAGTTTCATCTTAGCATAAACATCTGCTTAATGAAGCCAGCCTTAGTTGCGTTATTTTTAATATTAAATTTTTCTTCATATGCCCAGCAATTCAGCATTAGCGGTAAAATAACCAACCAGGAAGGTAAGCCCGTCCCCTTTGCATCTGTTTTTATAAAAAATACTACTATAGGAGTATCTGCCAACAGCGAAGGAACCTACTTGCTGCGTTTAAATGGCGGCATACGGGAAATTCAATATAAAGCAGTTGGCTATGCCCAGCAAAGCAAAGTTGTTAACCTTGCGGCTAACCAGGTTATCAACATCAACCTGCAAACAGAAACTTACCAGCTTAAGGATGTTACTGTGCATGCAGGAGCAGAAGATCCAGCTTATGCGATTATGCATAAGGTCATTAAAAAACGCAAAACCTATCTTAACGAAGTTAAAGCCTATACCTGCGATATCTACATCAAAGGCTTACAAAAACTATTGGCCGCTCCAAAAACTTTCATGGGTTTTGATGTGCAGAAAGCTACCAGTGAAGCCGGGCTTGATTCAAACCGCCGCGGGATAGTTTACCTTTCTGAGTCGGAATCAAAATATAGCTTTATAAGGCCCGATAAGGTGCATGAGGAACAGGTGTCATCAAAAGTGTCGGGCCGTAACCGGGCGTTTAGCTTTAACCGGGCATCGGATATGGCGGTTAATTTTTACCAGAACTATGAAACCTGGCGGGGTATGAGTAACCGCCCGCTGGTATCGCCGGTGGCTGATAACGCCATGTTTTATTATAACTACAGGTACATAGGTACTTCGGTTGAGAATGGCGAAACTATTAACAAGATCCAGGTGATACCTAAACGGGCACATGACCCATGTTTTGAGGGCTATATTTATATTTTGGATGATAGCTGGCGCATTTACGGGCTGCAGCTTTACATCACCAAAAAGGCTAATATCAATTTTGTTGATACATTGAAAGTTAACCAGCAGTTCTTCCCGGTGAACGAAAAAGTGTGGATGACATCATCCGTTAAGTTTGAATTTACAGGAGGCTTATTCGGATTTAAAATAGGCGGTTACTTTATTTCGATCTATAAAAACTACAACCTCGACCCTGCATTAAACAAAGCCGATTTTAACGAAGTGCTCCGGATCGCCAAAGGCATCAGCAAAGATTCTGCTTATTGGAACCAGGCCCGGCCTATTCCGCTTACCGGCGAAGAGGTTACCGACTACACCAACAAGGATAAATTAGCTAAAAAACGTGAGTCGAAAGAGTACCTCGACTCGCTTGATAAGGCCAACAATAAATTTAAACCGGTAAACCTGCTTTTCACCGGCGTCAATACCCGCAATCGATACAAAAAAGAATATTTTCATTACGATCCAATCATCGGCTCCCTGCTTTATAACACAGTAGAAGGTTTGGCTTTTGATTACGGTGCATCATACAGCAAACTTATCGATACGGTTAACAACCGCTATTTTATGCTGAATGGCAAAGTGCGGTATGGCTTCTCCAACCATTTGTTCAATGCTTCGGCAGGTGCGGCTTTCCCGGTAATGCAACGGTTTACGCTGGGTTTAAGCGGTGGTTCGGAGGTAGCTGACCTGAATAACCAGGCTCCCATGTCGACCTTTGTGAATACTGTTCATAGTCTGCTTTCGCAACAAAACTTTAAAAAACTATATCAAAAACAGTTTGCTTTGGCTTCACTTTCGGGCAGGGTGACCGGCGGTTTGCGTGGTAGCGCATCGGTTGAGTGGGCTAACCGCAAATCGTTGTTAAACACGGCTTCATTCAGTGTTTTTGATCCCCATGCCCACCAGTTTACGTCCAATAACCCGTTGGATCCTGAACATAACACATTGTTGTTCTCCCAAAATCAGTCGTTCACCGTAAACTTGCAGGCCAGTTATGATTTTAGTGACAAATATGAAACTTATCCTTCGGGCAGGCGCTATCTGCCATCCAAATATCCAACCATCAGTTTAAACTATACTAAAGGTGTCAGTAAGGTGTTAGGGTCGGATGTTAATTACGATAAGATCAGCGCCGAGATTTCAAAGGCAGATATTAGTATAGGTTTTTATGGCAACAGCTCATTTTTTATAGGAGCCGGTAAATTCCTGAATGCTAAGAGCGTTTACTTTCCCGATTATTTCCACTTTGCGGGTAACGAGGTGTTATCATATAAACCAAGGCTAAACCGCTTCCTGCTTTTGGATTATTACGATTTCAGTACGCCTGATAAATATCTTGAAGGGCATTTCGAACACAACTTTTCGGGTTTCATCACCAATAAGATCCCGCTGATCCGCAAGTTTAAACTGCAGGAGATCGTCGATGTAAATTACCTATACACTCCCTCGCTTAAAAACTATACCGAACTGGGTTTCGGATTGCAATATCTGAATATCCGTTTGATGTATGGCGTATCCTACAATGGAGGTACTGAGGCAAAATCGGCAATAAGGCTTGGGATAAGCTTGTAATATGCTAATTATTAATTGCACTTAATATGGCGTAGATATTAGTAATACTGTATATTTGGCTCAAACTATTGTGCCTGAACATATCATTACCTTAAACCTTTTACTAAAAAGAGCTGCATTGCTGTTTAGTATTATACTTTTAACTTTTGTTAAAGGGTATGGACAGCAGTTTTATGCCGCTACCCAAGAGGGAATTTTACAGCAGGTAACCATTACCCCTAACGGCCCGGTTTCAAAAAATGTTAACGGTTGCGGGTCGGGTTATTTTTCGATTGCGCTTTGGGGGAATAAGATCTATTATACCCAAATTTTTGGTGGTTTGAGTGTAGCTGATATAACCGGAGGTAATACACCCCAGGTAATTAATTGTCAGTATTTGGCGCCAGTGCCCTCCGTAAATTCTATGACAGCTGATAAAAATGGGATTCTGTACATGGCCAGTGGGAACTCGCTGTACAAACTCGATCCTAAAAATCCTGTGCTTGTTAACCTGGGAATTATGCCCTACGGGGCTTCGGGCGATCTTGTGTTCTATAACGATAAGCTATATATGGCAAGCTATAATGGCATTGTCAAAGTCTCCCTTGATGATCTGTCTCAAAGTAAATTAGTTATACCTATTACAAACCGGGTTATATATGGTTTAACATCGGTAGCTTCCAGGGGGGCTGTAACGGTATATGCTATCGACGAACAAGGCGGGAGGTCGGAGCTTATAGAGCTCGACCTGAACAATATGCTGATAAAAAGTACGGCCGGTTCGCTGCCTTATTCCGTTTATGATGCCGGCAGTACTGTTGAATCAGGTGAAATACCGGTAATTAAGCTTCAAAGCATTAATGTGACCCGGGAGTGCAATGTGGTGAACAAAGGGCGGACCGAAATTATTTGCGCCCCGCACGGAAATCCATATACCTACAAGCTTAATACCGGAGAAAGTAATACAACGGGCATTTTTTTCAACTTGTCTCCCGGTAATTACCAGGTTACTATTACATCAAATGGTGGTGAAGAACCTAAAAAAGCTCCATTCACTGTTCCTGATTTTTCACAACAAGACCCTGTTGTTACTTTCAATAAAACGGATCCGGTTTGTGATATCGCGGGTTCGATTAAATTGGAAACAAACGCCGATAAAGCGTTATACCGGGTAAAATATAACAATGCGGTTTACCCTATTGACCATGTTTTCGCAGATTTAGTCCCGGGTGTTTATCACTTTTCAATTATAACACCAAATGGCTGTTTGCTTTACGAAAAAGATTGTACCCTTGTACAGGAGGTATGTCCGCCAATTGTTGTAAATGACATTGTCATCAAACCTGAATGCGATTTTTACGGCGAAACAAGTGTCACCGTGCTCACAGCAGATCATCCGGATAATTATACATATAGCTTAAACGGTATAAGCAACACTACCGGCGTTTTTAACAGGATGCTACCGGGTACCTATCAATTAGTAATCACTTCATCTGGCGGATCCCGGGTTGAAAAACAAATTACCATACCCGATTTTACTTTGACCAAGCCCTATGTATCATATACCACTAAAAACGCGATTTGTACATTAGCAGGGCAGGTAAAGTTTAACACCTATGTAGAAGGGGTAGCTATCGGCTCTATTAAGCATGGCGGCCAAAATTATACACCCGATGAAACAATAAGAGGCCTCAGCGCCGGCACCAACCACTTTATCCTGCTGGATAAGCAAGGTTGTATCATTACCGAATTGGATATTACGATAACGCAGGATTTATGTGAGCCGGTTACGTTTTTTAATACTTTTACCCCCAATGGCGATGGCGTGAATGACTTATTCAGGCCTAATCAAAGCAGTAATCCCATAGCGTATAAGCTCACGGTTTTTAACCGCCTGGGCCAGCGGCTATTTGAGTCGGAAAGTATATATGATGGTTGGAATGGCAATTATAACGGGAAGCCTGTGCCTACGGGTGTTTACTACTGGTTGTGCAACTATACCATGGGCGATGGACAAGTTGAGGTTCAAAAAGGGCATGTAACCTTGCTGAGGTAGCTTAAATGGATTGCTTTTACAAAAGGTGAACTAATATTTTAACCTCACTTGCGTCGCTTACTTTTAGAGATCAGTGTTGCTGCTGCATTGTATTATAATCAGCGAAATCAACGTAATCACAATTCAACGACTACAAATTCAAATCAACGGTTTACCTTTGCCACATGATCAAGAATATCTTCGCTTGCTTAATAACCATGCTTGTAGCTTTTGGCTGCACTAAAAAAAATGTGCCGCATTACACCATATCAAGAGTTACCAAATCAGATACTGCAACCCAGTTAACCGTTAAAATAGATGGCAGGCTTAAATGGGCCGAACTGTTGAGCGTCACCTCACAAATTAAGGCGGACAGCGCTAAGCTAAGCAACCTGCAGCTTAACTTTTTGCTTCCCGGTCATAATGATAAAAGTACCGGTGCTAATACCTTTTATGCTGTAGCCCGCTACCCGCAAGGGGATAAAGTTACTATGCAGGATACCACTAAGGATGCTGACGGCAATACCGTTAGATTGAACATACTGGGACTGTCGCCCGAAAAAGCAAAATACCTGCTTGGCTTAAACCCTGCCGACCTCGACGGGAAAAATATCATCGGCAGGTTTATTGACGATAATAACCATACTGTTATTGTTCCGTTTACTGATATGGCAGGCGGTAAAAAAGAAACTTATATTATTGAGCTTGATACCACGGGCACAGTAGTATCCCGTACCATTCCCCTCATGGATAACCGCGATGGCATTGAAAAACTCCATGTCAGTCAGGCCGGTGATTATATTACTATAAAAGACAGCGTGCTTACCCAATACGCCGCTCATGACATGGGTTTGCCTTATAATAGTATTAAAGCCGGTATTTAATTGCTGCTTTGTAAATGTGCCAAAATCACCACAGGCTTAATTTCGTCTTGAAAAATCAGGGATAAGCTGTTAAATCATTCACTTGTTTAAGATTATACCGATATATTTATAGTGTTAAAAATATTGTAAATATATGAACCGAAATTTTATCAAAATTTTTGCATTAAGCGTGGCCGCGGTTTTTAGCGCCGGCATTGTTAATGCTCAGGTGAGGTTGCCGGAAGGCTACTTCCTTAAAACATTGCCAAACGGCCTGGATGTGCTGGTTATTGAAAACAGTAAAGTACCTTTAACCACCATTGAAATAGCTGTTAAAAACGGCGCTTATACCGAAGGTCCGGAGTTTAGCGGCCTGTCGCACCTGTTTGAGCACATGTTTTTCAAAGCTAATAAAGATTATCCAACGCAGGAGAAGTTTTTAAAACGTACGCAGGAGCTTGGCGCCATCTGGAATGGTACCACCAATACCGAGCGCGTAAATTACTACTTCACTTTTGACAGGGACAGTCTTAAAGCAGGTTTAAAGTTCATGAACGCGGCTATCCGTTTCCCAATTTACCGCGAGGAGGATATGAAAAAAGAGCGCCCGGTGGTTGACGGCGAATTTCAGCGCGCCGAAAGCGATCCTGGTTTCCAGCTTTGGTATGGCATGCAGCAAAAGCTTTGGGGTGATCTCATTACCCGCAAAAACCCTATCGGCGTGCACGAAGTGATCAACACGGCTACGCCCGAAAAAATGATGATCATTAAGGATAAATATTATTTCCCTAATAATAGCCTCCTTACCATTTGCGGTGATGTAAAACATGATAATGCCTTTGCCCTTGCCGAAAGCATTTTTGGCGACTGGGCCAACAGCGGTTTCGATCCTCAAACCAAATTTCCTATTCCCGCATTTAAGCCTTTAACCAAACCTGAGTATTTTGTTAAGGAAGCTACCATTGCACAAACACCTTATATGGAGTTTACCTGGCAGGGGCCTTCATATCCAACGGATTCAGCTTCAACTGTTGCTGCCGATGTGTTTTCGACCATTGTGGGCTTAAACTCATCAAAACTGCAGCAGGCATTGGTTGATAAAGGTTTGGCCAGCGGTGTTTATGTAAACTACACTACCAGCCGTTACGTTGGTCCTATTGATATTTTTGTAGTGCCCAATCCTAACAAGCTGAAAGAATGCTATACCGAGTTAATGAACCAGGTAAGTATGTGGAACAAGGATGACTACTTTACCGACGAGCAAATGGCTACCGCAAAAGCTATCCTGCACCGTAATGATATTAAAGCTAAAGAAAAACCTTCGTCATTGCCAAGCCAGATCAGCTACCAGTGGTGCAGTACCTCGTTTAATTTTTATACCGACCTGGATGCCAACTATCAAAAAGTTACCCGTGCCGATATCAAAAAATACCTGGATACTTACGTAATTGGCAAGCCATATGCGGCTGGCCTTATCATAGCGCCTGAGTTAAACAAAACAGTAAACGCGGCTTCATTTTTTGCAGCTAAGTAATTTTAAATTACCTCATCATGATGAAAAAATATATAATTGCCCTGCTGGTAGCAGCGGCTATAGGGAATACAGCTAAGGCACAAAAACAGGCCTATGAAACCACGGTAGATGGCGTTAAGGTTATTGTACAGCCAAGCGGTAATGATATTGTTGAAGTACAAACCATCATAAAAGGCGGTGTGCAAAACTACCCGGCTACCAAAGCGGGTATTGAGTCGCTGGCAATGAGCGCCCTTACCGAATGCGGTACTTTAAAGCATGATAAAAATAGCTTTAAAGATGAACTGGATAAAGTAAGCGCATCCGTGTACGGTAGCAGCAACAAAAACTATTCGGTAGTGCGGATGAACTGTATTAAAGGCGACTTTGATATTGTTTGGCCCCTGTATGTTGAGGCTATAACCCAGCCAAAATTTGATGAAAAGGAATTTGCCCGTATTAAACAGGATGCCATCAATAATATTAAGCAGGAAGATTCACAGCCCGACAATGCTATTGATAAATATGCCGATAAAGTAGCCTTCGCCGGTACCAACTACGCTAAAGATCCAAGCGGTACTGTACCTATCATTACTGCACTAACCCCTGCCGAAACAAAGGCTTATTACCAGTCGATATTAACTAAATCACGAATGGTGATTGTGGTAGTTGCTGATCTTGACCAGGCTACTATTGAAGCTAAAGTAAAGGGTATGCTGAGCGGTATTAAACAAGGTCCGGCTTTCGCGTTTAAAAAATCGACTTTCAGAGCTGACAAAAACAGCATCAATGTTGAAAAACGTGATTTGGCTACCAATTATGTGGAAGGTATCGCCAGCGGTCCTGCCGCCGGTACGCCTGATTTTAACGCTTTTAACGTAGCTATGCGCATTTTCTCAAACATGCATTTTTTAGAGGTGCGCACCAATAACGGTTTGTCATATGCCCCACAGGCCTGGTTCAGCGCGGGTCAAACCTCAACCGCCAAGTTCTCTGTTTCAACAACCGAGCCTGATAAATACATAGCTGTATTTGATAAGCTGGTTGATAAAATTAAACGCGAAGGTTTTAAACCCGAAGATGTAGCCGATATGAAGGTTACTTACCTTACCGGTTTTTACTATAAAAACGAAACCAACAGCGCCCAGGCATCATCAATAGCAGCAAATGAAGTATTGCATGATAACTGGAAACGTTCGTTAACCCTGGTTGATGATGTAAAGAAATTAACCACTGATGATGTAAGCAACGCTTTCCGCAAGTACATCAACAATATTGTATGGGTATACCAGGGCGATCCTAAAAAAGTAAACCAATTGCTGTACATTAACGGTACACTGCATAATGGAGATAATCCGGTGATGCATTAAATAAGTCTTAAGCCCTAAGTTTTAAGTCGAAAGCCAAAGAATGCAGCGTTTAGTTCTGTGTTTTTTGGCTTTTGACTTTTAATAAATTATTTTAAGACTTCAAACCTCTGACTTAAGACTCCAGACTTCGGACTTAAGACTTCCCTTCCTCCGGCAACACCGCTTTTTTCCTGGTTTTAGTCCAGCCGGCCCCTTTGGGCCTGGTGGGTACGGTGTCGCCCAGGAGTTTGCCCCAGGGTTTGAGGGTGTCAATTCTGTCGAAAATGATTTTGAGAACAGCTATGAACGGGATGGAAAGGAACATACCTGATAAGCCCCAAAGCATATTGCCTAACAACACTACCACAATTGACATCAGCGCGTTGATCTGTACTTTTGATGATACAATGCGCGGCACCAGGATATTATTATCAATAAACTGGATAACAAGGTAAGCTAAGATCACCCCTAACTGCGTTGTGTAACCATCTTTGGTAACCGTAGCCATCAGCACAGGAAGGGAGATGGCGATAATGCCGCCGAGGTAAGGCAGCAGGTTAAGAATAGCGCCTATTACACCTATCAGGATGCCATATTTAACACCGAGTAATATCAGGGCCAGCGAGTTCATTATAGCTACTATTAGCATTTCAATCAATAAACCCTGGATATAGCTTTGGATGGCCGATTTGGTTTCTTTCAAAACATCGGCAACCTGTTTGGAGTTTTCTTCAGAAAATACTTCGTAAATAAAATTAAGGAGCAGGGTTTTGTAAAACAATACCAGGAAAACATATACGGGTACCACAAATATCAACCCAAACGTGCTTAATACATTGCCGAGTGTGCGGCCTACCAGCGCCTGGCTGTTATCCATAGCGTCTTTGATAAGCTTATCCTGCTTTTGAACAGAGTAGTTAAAAGTGGTAGCTACCCAGTCTTTAAAGGTGATGAACATTTCACCAAACTTCTTTTTAAGCGTGGGCAGCGAGTCGCCAAACTGGATGATCTGGGTAGAAAGAAAATAGAACAATCCTGCCAGTAAAATAGCGCCAAGCAGCATAGCCAGGCATATAGCCAAAATTTTGGGCACTTTATGTTCCTGCAGCCAGTTGCTAACAGGGTTAAGCAAAATGGCAATAAAGGCCGCAAAGGCAAGCGGGATCATGACATCTGCCAGTTGGGCAAACACATAAACCAATAATATCAATCCAAAAAGTATAACGGTACTTTTAAGGTAAAAGGGGTATTCTTTAACAGCAGGCATAGATGCAGGATTTTACACTGAAAGGAACAAGATAGGCAATTGTTTGCGTTGTAGATAATTAGGCGGGGGAATGCTGATCGGGTTGGTGTAGTGTCCGTCCGTTCCCAGATAAGGATAGTTACGGACAAGTAGGGGTACTGGGCGATATCGCGAAGATCCTTCGCTATGCATAAAAAGGGTTTCATTGGTAGCTTGTCGAAGCATGGCGGGTAGGGCCTCTGCGCGCGAGTCTTCGACAGGCTACCCATGACATAATAAATAAAGAATGTTCCCGTCAGCAGGTAAGCTTCGGGTGAAAGCGGGCAGAACAATGGTGGCCTTGAGCGCAGGAAGGGGCATAGCAAGTTTTTGCAGAAGCGAGGGAAAAAACGGGCGAAGCGGGGCAAAATAATTGCAGCCCGTGGTTCTGCCCGTTTTGCAGGGCAAAGGTCCGCGCGACGGGCTGTGGAGTGGGTGAGCGCAAAGAAGCCTCCCTGCTGACTTGATTTTTTGGGTACTTTTTATCAAGACAAACGGCGGAGCCTTCTTGAGCACCTTAAAAAATGAACAATAGCGAAAAACGTACCTGGCCTCGCGCGGCCAAGAGCGCGACGATGCAAGTTCAATACCACTAAGCACTTTGTCTGCTTATAAGAGATTGATTCGTACCTCAGCAATGACGTGGAGGAGATGTCATTGCTCCTTCAGAATTCAACGGATTTAAATTACTCAGACTGACATATCCATTTTTTGTCATCTTAAACAAAAACAAAAAACGTCATTGCGAGGTGCGAAGCGATCCCAAACTATACAGGGCGGACCTGCTAATCGGGGATTGCTTCGTACCTCGCAATGACGCTTGGTGTAGCAATTGCGTACCTCTTAATTAACTTAACACATTCCGCCAGCTAACCAAATCGCCGATGATTTTGTCCAACTGATCGGCGGGAACGCGTTCCTGGGCCATGCTGTCGCGGTGGCGGATGGTTACGGTGTTATCTTCTAAGGTCTGGTGATCTACCGTGATGCAGAAAGGTGTACCAATAGCATCCTGGCGGCGGTAGCGTTTACCGATAGCATCTTTTTCTTCGTACTGGATATTGAAGTCGAGCTTCAGTTTATCCATGATTTCGCGGGCTTTTTCGGGCAGCCCGTCTTTTTTGGTAAGCGGGAAAATAGCGGCTTTAACAGGTGCCAGGCAAGGGTGCAGGCGTAAAACGGTACGGCTGTCTTGCTTGTCTTCGGTGCTCAGGTCTTCCTCTTCGTAGGCGTTGATCATGGTAAGCAGGAACATCCTGTCTAAACCAATCGAAGTTTCAATTACATAAGGCACATAGTTGCCATACGGCTTTCCTGTTTCAGGATCAACTTCAGGGTCAAAGTATTGAAGCTTTTTACCGGAGAATTTTTCGTGCTGACTTAAATCGAAATTGGTACGGCTGTGGATACCTTCAACCTCTTTAAAGCCAAACGGAAATTCAAACTCAATATCATAAGCAGCATCGGCATAGTGAGCCAATTTGGTGTGCTCATGGTAACGGTATTTGGCAGCATCGGTGCCCAGGGCAAGGTGCCATTTTAAACGGGCCTCCTTCCACTGGTCAAACCATTCTTTTTGCGTGCCGGGGCGAACAAAAAACTGCATCTCCATTTGTTCAAACTCGCGCATGCGGATAATAAACTGGCGGGCAATCACCTCGTTACGGAAAGCCTTGCCAATTTGCGCAATACCGAAAGGGATTTTCATCCTGCCCGATTTTTGTACGTTAAGGTAATTTACAAAGATCCCCTGCGCGGTTTCCGGGCGCAGATAAATCGTATCGGCATCATCAGCAACAGCCCCCATCTGGGTGCTGAACATCAGGTTAAACTGGCGTACCTCTGTCCAGTTGCGGGTGCCGCTTACCGGGCAGGCAATTTCATGCTCAATGATCAGATCGCGCAGACGGGTCAGGTCTTCAGCTTTCAGGGCCTCGTCCATGTCATGCTGTAATTGCTCCGCTTTATCGGTTTTGCCTTCGCTGTCGTATTTAGCTATCTTGTCTTCCAGCAATTGGTCGGCGCGGTAGCGTTTTTTTGAATCCTTGTTGTCGATCATCGGATCGCTGAAGCCATCAACGTGACCACTTGCTTTCCAAATCTTGGGGTGCATAAATATGGCCGAATCTATCCCTACAATGTTATCATTCATTTGCACCATGGCTTTCCACCAGTAGGTTTTGATGTTGTTTTTGAGTTCGGCGCCGTTTTGGCCGTAATCATACACTGCGCTTAAGCCATCATAAATCTCGCTGGAAGGGAAAACAAAGCCATATTCCTTGGCGTGCGATATAACATTTTTAAAAAGTTCGTCGGTTGATTTGCTCATAATAGCTGCAAAGATAATTTTTGATTTCGGATTTGGGAATTTCGATTTCGGATTTACTTTGAGATAAGTGTTACCTAAAAATATCGTTTTCTTAAAAGCTGCTTCTAATAAAACCTTATTTCCCGGTACCTTCTTTTCTGAACGCGTATGGAGAGAGCATCAATAACTATACAAACCAGTCCAGTAAACAGGATTGCATTCATTGTTTGTTATCAAACGATGCTTTAAGGGGTGTTAACTTTTGAGAAACCTTACCTTCATATATTCCGCATATTCGGTCAGCCATTTCTCATAATTTGTAAACCATCTACAATTATTGTCAATAGTTATAAACTATTGGCTGTTTTGCATTATTATTGTATTAAGCCTACGATACCGATCACAAATGGAACAAATCGTTAAAATACTTTCCGCAAAATACGTTACCCACAATGTGAGGCAATTCAGGCTTGAAAAACCTGCCGGTTATAGCTTTATACCGGGTCAGGCTACTGAGTTATCAATCAATATGGAGGGTTGGCAAGATGAAACTCGGCCTTTCACTTTTACCTGCCTTAACGATGATGATTACCTTGAGTTTACCATAAAAACTTATACCGACCATAATGGTGTTACCAACAGGCTAAGCAAGGTTAATGAAGGGGATGAACTTATCGTTCGTGATGTTTGGGGAGCTATTGAATATAAAGGTGCCGGTTACTTCATTGCAGGCGGCGCGGGTATTACCCCTTTTTTGGCTATACTAAGGCAATTAAATAAAGATGGTTTAATAGCCGATAATAAGCTTTTCTTTTCCAATAAAACTGATAAGGATATCATTTTGAAGGATGAACTGAAAAGCATCCTTGGTGCAAACGCGCACTTTACTATTACCGGTCAAAAGGATAGCATGTATGATCAGCGACGCATAGATGCCGAATTTCTGAAAGCCGAAATTAAAGATTTCTCAAAACATTTTTATATATGTGGCCCTGATGCTATGGTTGCTGAGCTTAGCGACATATTGGGGCCACTCGGAGCCGATAGTGATTCGGTGGTATTTGAAAGGTAGTTTATGCGGAGACGCATCACGTGCGGTCTTCTATGCTTTGTCTTGCATGTTATCCCTGCATATTACAGACACATGTGGTGCGCCTCTGCAAAACACCTTTTTATTAAACAGCAATTGAAAAGCTGTGTATGTCCGCCCCTTTGGACGGGTACCTGGACAAAAGCGGACAAGCTTTGTCAAGTGTAATACGTTTTAAACTTACTACAAGTTGTGCCAATAGCAAAAAGGTGATGTTCATATGAATTTTGAAGAGAACAGGCATCCGTCGCTACCTGTCTTCCGAACCGACGCGCACTGTGTCTCAAATCTCATATCTAATTCCCTAAATCTCATATCTAAAGCATATTTTTACAGCCATGAGTATTAGTGTTGAGGCATTAACCAAGGTTTACGGTGTACAGAAGGCTATTGATGGTATTAGTTTTACTGCCCAACCAGGCGTATTGGGCTTTTTAGGGCCTAACGGCGCCGGTAAATCAACCACGATGAAAATCCTTACCGGCTTTATCCCGCAAACATCGGGTACGGCGTCGGTATGTGGTTTTGATGTGGCTAAACAACCTCTTGAGGTTAAACGCCGCATAGGTTACCTGCCCGAAAGTAACCCGCTGTATACGGATATGTATGTGAAGGAATCGCTGGGTTTTGTTGCGGGCATTCATAAAATTTATGAGCCTGCCAAACGCATTGCCGATATTATTGAACAAACAGGCCTTGGCCCCGAACAGCATAAAAAAATAGGGCAGCTCTCAAAAGGCTACCGTCAAAGGGTAGGCCTGGCACAGGCTATGCTGCATGACCCGGAGGTGCTGATACTGGATGAGCCAACTTCCGGCCTCGACCCTAACCAGTTGATAGGCATCCGCCAGTTAATCCTCGACCTGGGTAAAACCAAAACTATTGTATTTTCAACCCACATTATGCAGGAAGTAGAGGCTGTGTGCAGTCAGGTGATTATCATTAATAAAGGAACTATCGTAGCCAATAATACCCTGCAGCAACTCCGGAAAAACAACGGCGGCAAATCGCTCGAGGAGGTTTTTATCAGCCTAACCAATAATTAAACAGATCAACTATCCAATATCTTTTGCCTTGTCCTGAACTTTTTTGCGGAGGGTATTAAAAAACATGCTCCTTTCTTTTTCGCCTACCAAGCTTATGTGGGTTGATTTACTAATGATGTTTTGAAGATTTTTGAAAGTGTACTCACAAAATCCGGCGTCTTGCGTAGCCATAAAGTTTAGCCCGTTATGGTTCAGGTAGGCTATCTGCCGGTCGTCGCCCTTTACAAAAATGGAGTTATCGCCAATAAGGCATTCATTAATATAAATTTGATAAGGCGCGCCCTCAGGTGCCGACTGTTGGTTATAAATAAATTTCCGTCCCCTTTCGGCCTGCATTTCTACGTGGTTTAGCAGCTCTTCCAGTTGGGCATACACTTTATGCAGGATTTCTTTGCCGGCGAAAATGTTGGTATGCCTGTAAAACTCAATCTGCCTGATGGTAACATGGATACTTTCTTCGGTCCATATTTCGGTAGATGGTATTTGTACGTATTGCCGGATAACGCTTTGTGCTTGTTGTAAGATTTGAGGATCGTTTTCTTCGCCGGTAAATTGCTGTTTAGCCAAATCAGGGTACCCGATAAGCGTACGTTTCCAGAAAAAAAATTTAAAAGCACTCAGCTCCGGGAACTGCATGAAATGAAACAGCGGCACATCCTTATTAAAAAAATAGATCTGCGCATTTTTTAATGTTTTGAATAAACCCAGGCTATTTACCAGGTCCTGCATGTAATCATTAAAGGTGAAGGTTGTGCTGTCCACCTTGTTACCGGCAAAAATTACGGTGTTGTTTTGCATCCGGAGCAACTGATCAATAGAGATCTTGTATTTATTGCTAAGGATCTGAATTTCATCAAGGCTTATTGGTTTTTCACCGCGGATGCGCCTGTAAGCACTATCGTTGCTGATGTTCAGCAACTCGGCTATTTCATCTACAAAAGAAAGGTGAGGTGGCAGCTTCACCTTTATTTGGTTAAAAAGCAGCAACTGGGCAGGGGTATTATCCATAATGCAGGAATTAACAAGTGGTTTTGTTTTAGCAGTTATTAGTTACCTTCCCGCTCATTATCGGCAAAAAATGCAATAACCGGTGCTAACACATAATAAATGTAGTTAAAAATGCAATTGTTTCCAAATAGTTGTATTACAGTTAATTAATTGTTACCTGATGCGGTTTGCGATGCTGATTTTCTCATTTTAAAACGACTGGTAGTGACAGTAGCTTTATTCAATAATTGATAATTATTAACCTTAAAATCAAAGTATTATGAAAAAGTTATTCTTATCACTGTCGTTTGTTGGAGCAGCTTTCGGCAGCTTTGCACAATCTTCAAACGGACCGGGCAAATTCAGTATTGGTGCTGAAGCGACTATCCCAACAGGCGATGCGCATCAGTTTTTTAATTATGGCATAGGCGGCTCGCTTAAATATGAGTACCCGCTGTCAAAAACCGTTTTTATCACCGTATCGGCCGGCTATGAATCGTTGCATGCTAAAAGCGACCTTCAAGAACCCGATACTAAATCATCATTTGGTTTTATTCCGGTAAAAGCGGGGATTAAGCCTTATTTGGATGGAGGTTTCTTTTTTGAAGGACAGTTAGGCACTGTATTTTCAACCGAGGAAGGCGGCGGTAATTCTTTCCTCTATTCGCCCGGCTTGGGCTACACCTTTAACGGAGGTCTGGAAATAGGTGTGCGTTATGAGGCGTGGTCAAACGGTGGAACAATAGGGCAGGTGGGCGCCCGCCTGGCATACCGGTTTTGATTTAGTAAATAAAGGCCTTACCCGGGCCTTTATTATTTCACATTAGCACTAAAAGACAATCATCATGAAAACTATAGCAACAATTTTTGCTGCTTTTGCCGGCTTGGTATTCCTAAGCAGCTGTAGTAAACAGATTTATTCGCATAAGGAGGTTATGCAAAGTTATCACACCAAAAATGATGTTATACGGCAGTTTGGGCAGCCCGACGAAATTATGATTGTAAATGACACTACCAGGTGGCTTTACAATTGCGGCGAACCTTCGGTTTTTAACGACACCAAAACAAAGGTGAAGGTAAATGGCGTATTTAATGCAGGCAGCGGCTTTAATACCATCCCGGTGACCGTAAAGCAATTTTCGCGATATAACAAATATGTGCAATTTGCATTTAACCATGACGGCAAGGTTTTAAACTGGGATTCATCGGGTTTGAATTTTGCCGAAAGAAAAGCTAAACCTTTAGCGACCATAGCTATAGTAGTTGGAGCGGTAGCTGTTGTTATAGCCACAATAGGAGCTATTGTAGTGACTAACTGGAATGCGGCACTTTAAAAACAGATTAAGTTAAAAGTATAGTTACATTTTGCACCAGTTTAAACTTATCTTGTATTTTAGCCTCTTTATGAAAAAACTGTTATTGCTGCTCCTTATCCTCCCTGCTTTTAACACTTTTGCCCAGGATGCACCAAAACCCTCAACAGCTTTTAGTGCTGGTGTGGAGTTTGGTATCCCCTCGCGCAGTTTATACAATGTAGGTGTTGGTGCATCGCTAAAGTTAGAGCAACCTGTTGTAAGCCCGGTAAGCCTTACACTTACAGCAGGGTTCAGCAGTTTTTTTCGCAAAGATTCACCTTTTAACAACGGCCATTCGGGTGGTGATATCTTTGTGCCGCTAAAAGCAGGGGTACGGTATAATGTAGGCTCGGGCGTGTTTTTGGAAGCCGAAGCAGGCAGCGCTATCGAATTAATTACGACGAGCGTAAACTGTTCGCCTTTTCCCTTGGTCCGGCAATTATGATCCCCACAGGTGCCGATAACCGCGATTTTGAATTGGGGTTGAGGTACGAAAGCTGGTCGGCCCATACCTTGCAGCAAACAGCCATCAGGTTTGCGTACAGGTTTGGCAGGTAGCATATTTTGGCCGATAATGGCCGTAGGATGACTGGTTCCCCGAGCGGACGGACTGGCATTTAGTGGGCGGTTATTAGATAACAGTTTGCAGTCGTATTGCCAATTGGTGCTGCCGGTTAAAATGAAAGACGCTTAAACTTAGGAGGGGAAATAAATCCGAAATCGAAATTCCGAAATCCGATATCAAACTGAATCTTTGCTTTGGCGCAATATTGTCGTAATTTCGGCGCTTAACACTATACCATAATAACGTGCTAAGCATCCTTAAAAAAGAAATAATATCCTACCTGAGTTCGCTGGTGGCTTATGTAATCATAGGTGTATTTTTACTGGTGCTGGGCTTGTTTTTGTGGGTGTTCCCTGATTCAAGTATCCTGGAGTACGGTTACGCCGGGCTCGAAAGCCTGTTCACCACCGCGCCGTACCTGTTCATGCTCCTGATCCCGGCAATTACCATGCGCTCCCTTGCCGAAGAACGTAAGGAGGGAACCTTTGAATTATTGTTCACCCGCCCATTAAGGGATTGGGAGATAGTACTGGGCAAATACTTTGCCTGTTTACTCATTGTGCTTTTTGCATTGCTGCCCACGCTGGTTTATTATTATTCGGTAAGTTCATTGGGCATGCCGCAAGGCAATATCGATACCGGGGCTGTTATCGGTTCATACATCGGGTTATTTTTATTGGGCGGTGTTTTTGTAGGGATAGGCATGTTTGCATCATCTATCACCAAAAATCAGATCATCGCCTTTGCCATAGCTGTTTTCCTGTGTTTCTTTTTTTACAGCGGCTTTGATTCACTAAGCCAACTGTTGTCATTGCAAGATCTTGGTCTGCAAAATTTAGGGATTACCCAGCATTATGAATCAGTAAGCCGCGGTGTTCTGGATAGCCGGGATCTGGCATACTTTATCATTACTGCCGGTATTTTTATCTGGCTTACGCTATTTGTATTGGCAAGGCAGCGCCAAAGGGGTATGGGCGGCATCATCACGATCAGCCTTTTGGGTGTTTTGTTTTTCCTGGGGATCTTATCTGCCTTAACATTTACCCGTTTTGATTTTACTGCCGAAAAGCGCTATACCATATCGCCCATCAGCAGGGAGATCATGGATAAGCTGCCGAAAAAGGTAAAAGTGGTAGTTTATTTACAGGGCGATAACCTGCCGGGGGGCTTTAAACGCTTACAGAGTGCTACCCGCGATATGCTGAGCGATCTGCAAGCCTACAGCCATGGTAAGATCCAGTTCGAGTTTCGTGACCCGCTAAAGGGCCTGAATAACGATCAGCAAAATGAGGTGATCCAGAATATGGCCGCCGAAGGTGTTGAACCAACCAACCTGAGTGTTAAAACCGATAATGGGGTAACGCAAAAGCTCATCTTTCCGTCGGCACTGGTATCGGCAGATGGTAAGGATATCCCGGTAAAGCTATTATTAAGCCGTATTGGCCTTTCGCCCGACGAGGTACTGAATAACTCTATCCAAAATCTGGAGTATGCTTTTTCATCGGCCATAAAGAAAGCTGTTAGCGGAGGACGACCGCAAATAGGTTTTACCGAAGGGCACCATGAACTAACCGACCTGCAACTAAACGATGCCATGAAAACCCTTGCCGATGGCTTCCAGGTAGGCCGGGTTGATTTAAATGCTATCTCCTTTGCCGATCTTCAAAAGATCAAATTGCTGGTGATAGCCAAACCCGATCAAAAATTCAGCGAGATAGAGAAATTTAAACTCGACCAATATATCATGCACGGAGGCCGGGTACTATGGACGATAGACCAGGTAAGCGCCGAACTCGATAGTCTTCGCGGGCATGGCGGCGAGCAGCTGGCATTCCCCAAACAGCTTAACCTGGACGATCAGCTTTTCCGTTACGGAATCCGTATCAATTATGATCTGATAGCTGATATGAACTGCTCGCAAATTCCCATCAGTACAGGTAATGTTGGTGGGCAGGCGCAGATCCAGATGCTGCCATGGCTGTATTACCCGGTTTTTATACCGCTAAGCAAGCACCCGGTGGTGAAAAATTTGGATGGTATCAGCAGCGAGTTTGCAAGCACTATCGATATCCTCGATACTAAAAACGTAAATAAAACGGTGTTGCTAACTTCATCGCCTTATAATAAAAAGCTAACTGCCCCGCATATATTATCATTGCAGGCTTTGGAGCAGGAGCCAAACCCTAAAGAATTTCAAAGTACACCTAAAATAACGGGTGTATTATTGGAAGGCAGTTTTGTAAGCGACTGGCAAAACCGCCCGCTGCCCGAGGGCCTTAAAGAACAGGTTGCTATGCAGCAGCAAAGTGTGCCTACCAAAATGATAGTGATTAGCGATGGTGATATTTTAAAGAACCAGGTAGGCAGCGATGGCTCGCCTTATCCCTTAGGATATGACCATTATACACACCAAACCTACGGCAATAAAAACCTGCTGCTTAACATAGCCGATTACATGACCGATGATTCGGGATTGATAGCCCTGCGTACCAAGGAGATCAAGATCCGCCTGCTTGACAGGGCGCGCATTCGCAGCGAAAAAATGTACTGGCAGTTGGTTAATACCATTGCACCGCTGGTTTTAGTGTTAATATGTGCTATTTTTCAACATTATTTACGCAGGCAAAAGTATGCCCGTTAAATTTTCTATTTTTGATAGATTAATTACAACCATATGAGATTTATTGTTTCTACCTCAACATTACTCAAACAACTGCAATCGGTAAGCGGTGCGTTAAGCAGCAGTACTGTACTGCCGATACTGGAAAACTTTTTGTTCGAGATAAAGGATGGGAACTTGACCATTTCTGCTACCGACCTGCAAACCAGCATGACCACCTCTTTACCGGTTGAGGCTAAAGAGAACGGCAGGATTGCTATCCCGTCGCGTATATTGTTAGAGACCCTGAAATCATTACCCGAGCAGCCTGTTGCTTTTTCGGTTGATGATAAAACCTTCGCTATTGAAATTAATGCCGGCGATGGTAAATACAAACTGAGTGGCGAAAACGGCGAGGACTTTCCAAAGATCCCGGTTGTTGAAAACGCTTCATCAGTAAATCTGCCTGCTTCAGTTTTAGCCGAAGCTATCAACAAAACCATTTTTGCGGTAAGTAATGACGAGCTTCGCCCGGCTATGACGGGCGTTTACTGCCAGCTAACAACATCGGCCCTTACTTTTGTTGCTACAGACGCACATAAACTGGTTCGTTACCGCCGTAAAGATGCAAAGGCTGCAAGTACTACATCATTCATCCTGCCTAAAAAAGCGTTAACCCTGCTTAAATCATCATTACCAAGCGATGATGTAAATGTATCTGTTGAGTATAACTCCACCAGTGCTTTCTTCAAGTTTGGCAATATTAACCTGGTATGTCGTCTAATTGACGAGCGTTACCCCGATTATGAGGCGGTTATCCCTCAAAATAATCCTAATAAACTAAATATCGACAGGCTCACCTTCCTGGGTTCGTTAAACCGTGTAGCCATCTACGCTAACAAAACTACCCACCAGGTAAGGCTTAAAATAAATGGCAGCGAGTTAAATATCTCTTCAGAAGATATCGACTTTGCTAACGAGGCCCACGAGCGTTTAAGCTGCCAGTATGAGGGCGAAGACATGGAAATTGGCTTCAATGCAAGATTTTTAATAGAAATGTTGAAGAATTTAAGCTGCGAAGAAGTATCTTTGGAAATGTCGACTCCAAACCGTGCAGGTTTATTGCTGCCGCAGGGAGGTGATGAGAATGAAGACGTGCTGATGCTGGTTATGCCGGTGATGCTCAATAGCTATGCTTAAGTGTAAACTTAAATTATAAATCCAAAACTAAGTCCGGTAACATAAACCGGACTTTTTTTGTTCAACACCCGATACCAAAAATTACAGTAAGCAGTTATAGCTTATAATTGTATATGAATATTAAGGTTAAAGCTTTATTGATCATTATAGCCATAACGGGCTACCTTACGTCCTGCAAAAAAAATAATGATAAGCCCGATGCGGTGGATTCGTCAACGTCATCGCTAAACGTTATTAATGCCACTTTTAATAATATTAATATTTATGTTAATGGTACAAGGATAAACAATACAACCACTTTTTATCCGGGGGGCACACTTGGCTATATTTCGGTAAAGGCGGGTACGCAAAATTATTCGGTTAAGTTAGATGGGCCTAATAACCCTGATCCGTTGTTCAGTCTGCCCTTAACTTTGAGTAAAGATTCGGTATATTCATTTTTTGTAGCAGGTAATACGGCCGGCCAGGTTTTCAAAACTACAGATGTATTGGTTGCTGATACCAGCAGTGTCCCGAAGGCAAAGATCAGGTTTGTTAATGTATCCTCTGATGCGGGTAACATAAGTGTACATTTTGAAGGTATAACAGCCGCGTTAGATACGGAGCAAGTAAAAGACCTTGGTTTTAAAACCACCTCGGCTTTTATGTTGGTAGCGCCCGGAGAGCATAATATGGCTTTGCATTCGGCTGCATTTCCAACTACTGTTGTCAGGGATACAGTGCTGCTAACAGGAGGCAAGGTATATACCTACTATGGTTATGGTAATAAAAGCGCGGGCCTGGCAACCGGCCTGTTCATCAATCAATAATTACATTAATGGCTAATAAAAATAAAAGCAAGGTACTGGTTTCGTTTTTTATAGCTGTGCTATGCGGCCTTTTCATCTGTGCTGTTTCTTCATGCGGTAAGGGGGGCAATGCGTCATCGGTAGGCCTTAATACCCAGTTCCAAATCGTTAATTTAAGTCCGGATATCCAGCCGGTATACCTTTATCAGCATTTTATCAGGTATAATACCACTACCTATACTTATCCAAACAGTTCGGGATATTTTTACCTTTCAACACTTGAACCGCCGTTACAGTTACGTACAGCTACCGCGGCGCCGGTTATTTTGCTGCAATTTGATACTACGCTTAAAGCCAACAGGAAATACACGATGTTTATAACCGGATTCAGAAAGGATAGTTCGTTTGTCAGTTCATTTATACTATCTGATAGTACCGGTTTGCCAACCATTGGGAAAGGAAAAGTGAGGTTTGTGCATACTTCACCCAATACATCAGCCCTTGATCTGCGGGCTAATGACACCCTTGTTGTTAAAGGTACTACCTTTAATAAGGTATCTAAATACGTTGAACTTACTGCCGGTAATTATAACTTTACCATTACCACCACCCGAACACCTACAACAATTGAAACAACCCTGCAAAATGTAACAATACAAGACGGTCGCGCCTACACCATTTATACCAAAGGTATTGTTGGTAGCGCCGACTCATTGGCCTTTGGCGCGGGGGTACTTACTAATAATCTGCTCAGTAAGACACTTCAGTAGCTGCGTTTTGTTTAATATTTATATTTTTGGGCAAAATTTTAGCCTGTGGAAGTAATAAAAAGTATTATCGACTTTGTACTGCATATTGATAAGCACCTTGTGCAAATAACCAGTACTTACCAGGGATGGACCTACCTGATCCTTTTCCTGATCATTTTTGCCGAAACAGGTTTAGTTATCTTTCCTATTCTCCCCGGCGATTCACTGCTTTTTGCTGCAGGCGCCCTTATTGCCGGTGGTAATTCAGGCTTGGATATCTGGGTATTAGGCCTCATTTTAATTGCAGCGGCTTTTATTGGTAATACAGTAAATTATTTTGTTGGCAATTACCTCGGCGTTAAAGTATTTAAAGAAGAAAATAAGATCCTGAAACTGGAATACTACCTTAAAACTCAGGCTTTTTTTGATAAACATGGTGGTAAGGCCGTTATCTTCAGCAGGTTTATGCCTATTATCCGTACCATAGCACCTTTTGTGGCAGGTGTGGGTAAGATGCCTTTTTTACGTTACAGTCTTTATAACATTATTGGTGGGGCATCATGGATCGTTGTGTTCCTGTTTGCTGGCTACAAATTAGGGCAGGTAGAGATTATCGCCAAAAACTTCTCGTTGGTAGGGGTGATCATTATACTGGTATCCATATTGCCGCCGATTGTTGCGGCTATAAAAGGCCGTACTGTTAAAAATCCGGCTTAGGCATAAAACTATCTTTGATGTTTTTAATGATGGCATCAAGGATCATAGTTCCCATCAGTTTTTCGCCTTTATAGGTTTCAGATTTAACGAAGCGGCCAAGTTTTGGGCTGTACCATTCCGTTACATGGAAGTTGAAAGGGATCCCTATACCCATCATTTTCATCTTGGTGGTGGCATCATAGCTTATTTTTAAACAATCAAAACTGCCCGCATTGGTGATTATAGTTTCGGCTTGTTCAACCTTACGGTTTTTAATGTCCATTTGCAGGTTGGCCATTTGTGCGCCGCCACTCCCCATATCAATAGTTACCGAGCCATCATCTAAAGTTTGCCCGGCTTTCATATCAGTAGGATAAGTGAGGTATTTGGCTTCGCCGCTTACCTGCATATTGCCTTTCATATTGGCAGCCGGAACAAACGATTTCATATCTACCTTTATGGTATTACCGGTACATATCATTTCAGAATTGCCGTTGCCTATGGGTTTGCCATTTTTATCATTTATTTCGGCATGCACAGTAACGGTTGTTGCATCTTTTTTAGTGGTGGTATAAACGGCGGTCATCTGTTGTTTGCCTTTGGCATCCTGACTTACGTAGGTGAGTTTTTTGCCATTAATATTGTTTACAAACTGGCTGCAATTTTGCGCGATAGCCGCTTTACAGCAAAGTATCATTAATAGGAAAAGTAATTTCTTCATAGCATAATAATTTACTGTGGATGATTAACACTAAGTTGCAGAAAATGCAATGCGGAAACAATGTTGCTACTACCCGTTTTAGTTTCGGGTTTTACGTATTAGTGATTAATTACCAGTACTTTGCCCGCCCGATACATGGTTTCCTCTTGCCGAAGCTGGGTCTTTTGCTTGTTGCTTAACGGCTGCGCGATTAATTTATTCAGGTCTGGCTGTCCGGCATCAACCCAGGCCGAATACCAGAAACTGCCTACGGAAAGTATAGATGCCCGCATTTGCCTTGCCACCATCCCCTTCAGCATTTTGTGATAAGTCAGGCTATAGGCTACGGAGTAATCGGTAATTTGCTTTTTGCCATGTTGTACCAACGCGTACTTTTTGTCCTGCGGGTAGGTTTTGTTCAGGATGCGGTCAAAACGTAAAACTGTATCAACGCTTTTGTAAGTAGCCCCGCATATACGGAATGCTTCATTCAACGGGTTTTCAATGTATCGGGCTTTGCCGACATAGTAATTATAATGATCGGCAAATAACTCGGGCAGGCGGCTTTCCCAAAGGGCATGGATGCCGGTTTGCCCGGTAAGCTGGCCGTTGTAGTTTTGGGTAAGGTGCAGCGGTACATGCGCATCACCAATATAATGCCCTAAATAGGCAGATGCATTGAGGATGGCCGTTGTATCATGGGCTTTGAAAGCCCGTACCAGCCTGTAATACTGGTACTGAATGGTCCATGGAACAGTGCCATATTTAATGATGGTATCTTTTGAGTACTTGGCAACCGCATCCTTCCATTTTTTAGGCATAGCTTCAAAGGGCTTTTTACCATAACGGTCGGCATCAAAGAAATGGCGTGGCGCTTCGGATGAGTCGACGTAGCGGCGCTTGTCGGCGCTGACAGCATGTTCGGTTATATAATCGATATTGCACCTGTAAAAACCCGCCATGGCATTAGGTAGCGTGAAAACTGCCAACCTGTTAATACGGTAATGCGCAAAGAATCCCCATGATGAGCATAACATGATTAAACAAATTCCTGTTATGCTTAAAATGATGCGGCGGTTCATAGGGGTAAAGATGGGTCTAAGTTTTGAAGATTGAAATAATACTTTAATATTTTTTGTACATTTGATTGTACATTAAGAAGTACAAATATGAAAGTGCTAACAATTTCTTCTTTACGAAGTAAAATGAAATCTTATTTTGATGTGGTTAGTAATAATCAGGATGTTATTGTTGTACCAAGGAATAATAACGACGAGGATGCAGTTGTAATTATGTCTATAAAAGAGTATAACTCATTAACTGAAACCGGGCACTTGTTATCAACCGCCGCTAATTCCAGGCGACTCGAAGAATCAATAGATCAATTGAAATCAGGAAAGACCATCACCTATGATTTTGACTCCGGTAAATAAATTATGATTACTGAGTTTACACAGCATGGCTGGAACGATTTTGAGTACTGGTTGGAGAATGACCTCGAGGTTGTTGAAAAAATCAGGGAGCTAATTAAGTCAATTAAGCAGACTCCGTTTAAGGGTTTAGGAAAACCCGAACCATTAAGACATAGTTTAAAGGGGTATTGGTCAAGAAGGATAACGGATGAACACAGGCTTGTTTACCAGGTATCGGGTACAAAAGGTGATGATCAGAGGTGCTCAATTGTACAATGCCTGTTTCATTATGGTGAATAATGATGATGCTTACAAAATTATACTTCCCCCTCAACTGGCCAATTATCTTTAGTTGTCACTACAATTTACCCGAATAAACCTTCGTATCGTAATTAATAACGATAACGCCATCCTGCTGAAATTTATCAAAAAGTGCATGCAAATCGTTGATCATTGGCTTGTACCCCTCATCGCCACGCGCAGGCATATACGATGACGAAAGCAGCCTGCCTTTCAACCCATCAAAATCGAATACCTGTTTATTGGCAAACACTTCGAGGTTAACTGGGGCAGAGTTAAAGAACGCTTCGATATGTTCGGTATTGATGTTGCGATGATCAACTTTTACATAATCATTGCCATGTTTTATGATGAGTTCGTCGTATTCCTGTTCAAATGCTGAGGTTGTTTTTCTTTCATTCCAGATCAGGGCAACAATGCCATCCGGTTTCAGGATCCTTTTAAATTCGGCATGGGTTTTTACGGCATCAAACCAATGAAAAGCCTGACCGGCTATAATGGCATTAATGCTATTACTCTCGATACCGGTATTTTCGGCGGTGCCGTTTTGGGGGATAAAACCATTATATGAACCGAGTAGCTCGATGGCTTTTTCGCGCATCTTCAAATTTGGTTCAACAGCAATTACCCGGTAGCCCTTTTTTAAAAACAATTCGGTTGAGATTCCTGTACCTGCACCAATATCAGCAATGAGCTTATCCTGTGTTAAGCCGTAAGCGTCATGTAAAAACTTAACAATTTCGTCGGGGTAGCCGGGACGGTATTTTACATAATCTTCAACCCGGTTGCTGAACCTGGTGGTGCTGCTGGTAATCATAAATGCAATAGTTTTAATTAATAACGCTGCAAAAATCATTGTGTTGTATAAACACTTCGTGAATGCGGGGTTAACAGCTTGTTAATTTGAGAGGTCTTCACGTCTTAAGGGTTCAGGTAATCAATCACATTATCAACCTAATCACCCTAAAATATAAATCAAAAAACCACTTGCATATTAAATTTAATCGCTCTATATTTGCAGTCCTTAAAATAAGTAGAAAAGAATAACAAGCTATACGAGATGGCAAATCATAAATCATCATTAAAAAGAATCAGGGCAAATGCTGCGAAGCGTCTGCGCAACAGGTACCAGGCTAAAACAACCAGGAACGCTATTAAGAAATTAAGAAACACTACTACCAAAGCTGATGCTTCTGCACTATTGGGTAAAGTGATTTCAATGCTTGATCGTTTAGCTAAAAAGAACGTTATTCACAAAAATAAAGCTTCGAACAATAAATCAAAGCTTACTAAATTTGTTAACGGCTTAAGCTAATCTTAGCTTTTAAAATATACCAAAGGGGATAGTGTACTAACGCTATCCCTTTTTTTGTTTGGCGTTTTTTTATACTTTAATGCCGTGGAAAACTACGAAAGCAAGATCAGTATTAAATCGTGGGCTGAGGAAGACCGTCCGCGTGAGAAACTTAGCGGACAAGGGCGTCGTGCCCTTACCGATGCCGAGCTGATCGCCATTCTTATCGGCTCGGGCAGTCGCACCGAAACCGCGGTTGAACTAAGCAAGCGCATCCTGCGCCATTATGATAACGACCTGAACAAGCTTGGCAAGGCTTCCATAGCCGAACTATCCAGGTTTAAAGGGATAGGGGAGGCCAAAGCTATATCTATTATTGCAGCGCTGGAGATCGGTCGCCGTCGTAATGAATTTGAATCGGGTGCCATTGAGGTGATCACGTCAAGCAGGGATGGGTACAATATTATGCGCCGCCATTTGATGGACCTGAACCACGAGGAATTCTGGATCGTACTATTAGGCCGTTCCAACAAAGTATTAGGGAAGGAGCTGATCAGTAAGGGAGGTTTGTCGGCTACGGTGTGCGACCCTAAGATCATTTTTTACTCGGCTCTGCAATACCAGGCCAGCGGGCTCATCCTGGTGCATAACCACCCATCGGGTAACCTGAAACCCAGTAACGAAGATATCCAGCTTACCAAAAAAATAAGCGCCGCCGGCCGGATGCTTGACATGGGTGTGTTTGATCATTTGATCATTACCGATGCCGGCTACTTAAGTTTGGCAGATGAGGGGTTGATGTAGGTTTAATTTTGGATTTCGGATGTTCGATTTCGGATTTTAGGAATTATATGAATTTGCTATTTCGGACTTGTTAAAGCTGAGTGAAGTGCCTGATCGGATTTGATTAAAACAATCCCAATTCAAAATTCTGAAATTGAAATTCAAATAAATCCGAAATCGAACATTCGAAATCCGAAATCAACCAATCCCGACTTCCGAAATCTTTATATCTTTGCCGATTATCATTTCGGACTAATGAAAATATCTTATAACTGGCTTAAAGAATTTATTGATACTGATAAAACGCCCCAGGAGATTTCCATCATCCTTACCGGAACCGGTTTGGAGGTTGAAAGTCTGGAAAAGGTACAGGCCGTTCCCGGCGGACTGGAAGGCCTGGTAATTGGCTATGTGAAGGAATGTGCTGACCATGCCAATTCTGATCACCTGCATGTTACCAAAGTTGATGTTGGCGGTGCGGAAGACCTGCAGATTGTTTGCGGTGCTGCTAACGTAGCGGCCGGACAAAAAGTGGTTGTTGCTGTGGTTGGCTCAACAGTTTACCCAACCAGCGGCGAGCCTTTTGCTATCAAAAAATCAAAGATCAGGGGCGAAGAGTCTCACGGAATGATCTGTGCTGAAGATGAGATAGGTTTAGGAACCAGCCATGCCGGTATTATGGTATTGCCTGAGGATGCTCCCGTAGGTACTCCGGCCAAAGAATACTTCAAGCTGAACGACGATTACATGTACGAAATTGGCTTAACCCCTAACCGTGCCGATGCAGCTTCGCATTTGGGTACTGCAAGGGATATTGCCGCTTTCCTGAAAATAGGTATCCATAAGCCCGATGTAAGTGCGTTTAAAGTTGATAATACAAGCCGTACTATAAAGGTTGTAGTAGAAAACGAACAGGCATCGCCGCGTTACTCGGGCTTAACCATCAGTGGTGTTGAAGTTAGGGAATCGCCGCAATGGTTAAAGGAGCGTTTGGCTGTTATTGGCGTGCGTGCTATCAATAACATTGTGGACGTTACCAATTATGTACTGCATGAGCTTGGTCAGCCCTTACATGCTTTTGATGCCGATGAAATAGCCGGTGGTAAAGTATTGGTGAAAAACTATGCGGAAGGTACTGTATTTAAAACTTTAGATGATGTTGACAGGATACTATCTGCCGATGACCTGATGATTGGTAATGCCGAAGAGCCAATGTGCATAGCAGGTGTATTTGGCGGTGCTAAATCAGGTGTTAAAGAATCAACTAAAAATATTTTCCTGGAGAGTGCATATTTCAATCCGGTATCTGTTCGTAAAACTTCAAAAAGACATGGTTTAAAAACTGATGCTTCATTCAGGTTTGAGCGTGGTACCGATCCGGACATGACCGTTTTTGCATTGAAACGTGCTGCATTGTTGATTCAGCAGGTGGCCGGTGGCGAGGTATCGTCAGAAATTTCTGATCATTACCCAGCCCCGGTTGCGCCGTTTGCTGTGGAAATCACTTACAATACCATTGATAAGCTGATTGGTAAAAAGATTGGCCATGATGAGATCAAAGGTATTATCACGGCGCTTGATATTAAGATAGTGAATGAAACTGCGGATTCATTATCGTTACAAGTGCCGCCATATCGTGTGGATGTTACCCGCGATGTGGATGTGGTTGAAGAGATCCTGAGGATCTATGGTTATAACAACATCGAGATCCCTACACAGATCAGGGCATCCCTAAATAACTCTACCCGCCCGGAGAAAGATACTGTTCAAAACCAGTTATCTGATTTGCTGAGCGCGAATGGTTTTAACGAGATCCTGGCCAACTCGCTTACCAAATCCGCCTATTCGGATAACCTGGATACGGCCGTTAAGATCCTGAACCCACTGAGCAGCGATCTGGATGTAATGCGCCAAACGTTGCTGTATTCTGGTTTGGAAGCTATAGCCTATAATCAGAATCGCCGTAGCTCGGATTTGAAATTTTACGAGTTTGGAAAGGTGTACAGTGTTAAAGATGATAAGTACACCGAAACCCAGCGTTTCAGTATTTTCATCACCGGTGCTAATACTGCGGAGCAATGGAACCAGAAATCAAAACCGGTATCATTCTATAATATCAAGGCTGTGGTTGATGGTGTTTTGCAGCGCCTGAACATCAGTAACTTTACAGTTGAGGATGCAACCTGCAAAAAAATGTCGTTTGGCATTCAATACATGTTAAATAGTAAGCAATTGGTGAAATTTGGGTCGGTAGCTGCGGCTTCTTTAAAAAAGGCGGATGTTGACAAAGAGGTGTTTTATGCCGATTTTAATTTCGACCTTGTACTGGCAGCTATCCGTAAAAATAAGATCGTTTACCAGGAGGTTTCAAAATTCCCGGCTGTTAGGCGCGATCTTTCTATGTTAATAGACCAAAGCATATCATTTGGCCAGTTAAAGCAAATTGCCCAGCGTACCGAGCGTAAATTGCTAAAGGAAGTTGATGTGTTTGATGTTTACCAGGGTGATAAGCTGCCTGCGGGTAAAAAGTCATATGCTTTAAGCTTTATCATCCAGGATCTGGAAAAAACGTTAACAGATAAGGCAATTGATTCTATTATGCAGAAATTAATTTATAATTTAGGAAAAGAAGCCGGAGCAGAAATTAGAAAATAGTGAATGGTTGATTGGGTGAGTGGTTGATCTGGTAGTTTAACCATTCACTCAATCAACTTAATCAACCAATAACCAAACATGGCCTCATTAGCAGAGCAGTTAAATAAAATTGTAGATAAAACCGAGCGCCTGATTGAACTGTGCGCTGCTTTGCAGGAGGAAAATGACCTTTTAAAACTGGAAAGTGAGGCGCTTACGGTAGCTCTGAACGCCAGTAAGGCCAAGACAAAAGAACTGGAAGAAAAATTAAAAGTTGTTAAAGTTGCCAAGTCTTTTTCTGAAACAAATGAAAAAAGTGTTGACATTAAGCAAAAAATTAACGACTTTGTGCAGGAAATAGATAAGTGTATTGTATTATTGAAAAAATAGTACAAAAAGTGAAAAGCTCAAATGGGAGAAATCTCAATAAAAATAAATATTGCTGACCGTGTTTACCCCTTAAAGGTTAACATGGAGGAAGAAGAAATAATACGCAGGGCGGCTAAGCTGATCAACGACCGGATAAAAGAATATCAGGAAAATTATGCGGTTAGGGATAAGCAGGATTTACTTTCAATGTGTGTATTGCATTACGCAACATCATCATTGAAGGCAGAAAAGAAAGTTACCGTTGAGGATACAGAGGTGACTGAAAAAGTTTATCATTTAGATCATTTGTTGACCGAATTTTTTTCGAAGTAATAAACGTTCTTTACATAAATATACAAGAGCACATTAAGATTTAACCGCAGTTAAATTTTAGGTTTCACTATTAAAAACTTAACGCTTCAATATTAAGCGGATCAAGAGGCATGCGTTAGTTGCGATTAACGTTAACCAACCCATGGTCCCCAATATCCGGAATGAGGTTTTAAATACATGATACTTAAAAATTAGTTGCGGTTTTTTATTTACATACATATATAACACCACCAAACCTAAAATGGACATATTACTATACGTCATCATCGGCCTGCTGGCAGGCGCCATTATTGGCGTGCTCATAGGTCGCTTCCTATTATTAAAGCTTTTTAAAGACCAGGAAACATCGGCTCAGAATAAAGTGAAAAAGATCTTAAAAGACGCTGAAAACAATGCCGAGATCCTGAAAAAAAACAAATTGCTTGAAGCTAAAGAGAAGTTTTTACAAATGAAAGCTGAGCATGAGCAGGAAGTAAATAATAAAAACAACGCGGTAAATCAGCGCGAGAATAGTGTTAAGCAAAAAGAGCAATCATTAAATCAGCGCCTGGAAAATGTTAACCGTAAGGAGAGCGAACTTGACAATACCCGCAAAAATCTTGAAAAGCAAACTGAAATAGTTGTTAAAAAGCAAGACGAGGTAGAGCACCTTAAAAACCAGCACATTCAACAGTTGGAAACGATTGCCGGCCTATCAGCCGATGATGCTAAAAACCAACTGGTTGATACCCTGCGCGAGGAAGCCCGTACCAAAGCTATGATCCAGATCAAAGATATTGTTGACGAGGCTAAGCTTACCGCTACCAAAGAGGCAAAGAAAATAGTGATCCAAACTATCCAGCGTACTGCTACCGAAAGTGCGATTGAGAATACAGTGTCTATTTTCAATATTGAAAATGACGAAATCAAGGGCCGTATCATTGGCCGTGAAGGGCGTAATATCCGTGCACTGGAAGCCGCAACAGGTATCGAAATCATTGTTGATGATACCCCCGAGGCTATCATTCTTTCGGGTTTTGACCCGGTAAGGCGCGAGATAGCCCGTTTGGCAATGCACCGTTTGGTTACCGACGGTCGTATCCACCCGGCACGTATTGAAGAGGTAGTTGCCAAAACCAAAAAGCAGATAGAAGAAGAAATCGTTGAGATAGGTGAGCGTACTGTAATTGATTTGGGTATTCATGGTTTACACCCCGAACTGATCAGGATGGTTGGCCGTATGCGTTACCGCTCATCTTACGGGCAAAACCTGCTGCAGCACTCGCGTGAGGTCGCCAATTTCTGCGCAACCATGGCTGCCGAGCTTGGCTTGAATGTTAAAATGGCTAAACGTGCCGGCTTACTGCATGATATTGGTAAAGTACCTGATGACAACCCTGAACTGCCACACGCTATTTTGGGTATGCAATTGGCAGAAAAGTATAAAGAGCATCCGGAAGTTTGCAACGCGATAGGTGCCCACCACGATGAAATTGAGATGACCTCAATGTTATCGCCGATAATCCAGGCTTGTGATGCTATATCAGGTGCACGTCCGGGTGCACGCCGCGAGGTTGTTGAAAGCTACATTAAACGTTTGAAAGAACTTGAAGAACTGGCATTATCATATCCGGGTGTCGAAAAAACGTTCGCTATACAGGCCGGCCGTGAGTTACGGGTTGTGGTAGAGAGCGAAAAGATCAGCGACGCGCAATCAGAAGTTTTGGCTGCTGATATTTCAAACCGGATCCAGACAGAAATGACTTATCCTGGTCAAATTAAAGTTACCGTTATCAGGGAAACCCGTTCGGTAGCATTTGCCAAGTAATCATTATAAAAATTAAACGAAACCCTTTCGGCACAAAACCGAAGGGGTTTTTTATTTTTACAACGTGGCAGCAAAAGCAAATACCAAACAGAAGGCAGCAGTTAAAACTACTGCAAATATTGATGAACGTCCTATTGATCGTTATTTCAGGGAATATGAAGAAGCTCACCAGGATAGGGTTAACAAAATCATGCACTATGTCTGTATACCAACATTGGCATTTAGTTTCTTTGGATTGATCTGGGCTATTCCTTTTCCTCATTTAGGCTTTTTAGGAACATATAATGGCTATTTTAACTGGGCTTCCTTTGTTATAGCTATTGCCATCTACTTCTATTTAAAGCTATCGCCAATTATATCTTACTTCATCTTATTTATTTTATTAGGGTTTAGTTACGGTATAATGGAACTTGTAGCGTGGCAGCAAGCGGGAGGAATGCCAATGTATCTCATTTGTGTGATAATTTTTGTTCCGTCGCTCACTGTTTTGAGGGTCGGGGAAAGAAGGGAAGGGAAAAATCCTAAGACTTATATGGATGTCAAATCATTAGTTATAGCGCCAGCTTACTTGCTGAACCAGTTGCTTAATAAATTGAGAATCAAAAGTTGATTTTAGTATTTACGTATTAAGTATTTGTTAAAATGCTCATTACCGTTGCCCTTTAAATACTATATAATAGGGACATTTTTTAGCTGTGACGAACATAATTGTGGAATTTATCCCCGATAGTGGATAAATAAAAACTTAATATTTCGGTGCATTATATCTTTTATTTTATTGATAATCAGTATTTTTCGATTAGCTTTCGGGCGTCTGTGTCAGGTAAAGAAGAAATCATTAAGTAGTTGTTAATATAATAATCTGATGTTAATGTATAATTAACATTGGTAGGGCAATTTTGTGCAATAAAAATTCACAAATGAAAAAGCTCTACTTTATTATTTTAACACTAATAATTATTGGGGTTGGGGGCGTTGCAAACGCTCAGATCACCACCTCGGTACTTACCGGTAAAGTTACAGATCAAAAAGGTACCACTCTTCCGGGTGTAACCATTACTGTACTTAATACCAGCACAGGTACCAGGTATGGTGCACAAACCAACGGCGAGGGCCGTTTCTCGGTTAATAACATTAACCCGGGTGGTCCTTACACCGTAACCGCTACTTTTATCGGTTACAAAAAAGACGAAAAAAGCGATCTTACGCTTCAGTTAGGGAATGCTACTTTAAACTTTGTATTGCAGGATGAAACTACAACCCTGCAGGAAGTTAAAGTGAAAGCATCTGCTGGTCCGGCTAAAACAGGTGCGAGTACCCGCATTGGTCAAAACCAGATCCGTACCGCCCCCTCAATTAACCGCAGCTTGCAGGATTTAACCAGAAATACCCCTCAAAGCAACAATAACTCATTCCAGGGTACCAACTACCGTTATAACAACGTAACCCTTGACGGTGCTATCAATAACGACGCGATTGGTTTCAGCCCTTCATTAGGTGGCCAGAACAACGCTTCGGGCCAGGTAGGCAGCAGTACCCGTACAAGCCCTATCTCTCTTGACGCTATCCAGGATATCCAGGTTTACGTTGCTCCTTACGATATCAAAATTGGTAACGTATTAGGTGGTAGTATCAATGCTGTAACCCGTAGCGGTACAAACGATTTTAGCGGTGCAGTTTATGGTTACGGCCGTGGCTCGTTCATGGTAGGACCAAACAACGCCAAAGCTGCTTTAGGTGGCGACGGATCAAAACTGAACGATTTTCATGATTACCAGGCCGGTCTCCGTTTAGGTTTCCCTATTATTAAAAACAAATTATTCTTCTTCACTAACGAAGAAATTGCCCGCAGGCAGGATCCTGTTATCCGTGGTCTTGATCACAACGGCGCATCTAATATCCTAAGCCAGGCTGATGGCGATAAATTGGTTACCGCTTTTAAATCATTTACAAACGGTATCGATCCGGGTACTTATAACAATACTACCATATTCTCTAACTCAAACAAATTCTTTAACCGTTTGGATTGGAATATTGATGATCACAACCAGTTAACTATCCGTAACAATACCATCAGTTCAAAGGCTACTAACTTAGAGCGCGATCAGCAGAACTTCCGTTTCAGCGGTATTGATTACACTTCACATAACAACTCAACTTCAACCGTTGCCGAGTTAAAATCAAGGTTTAACGGTAACCTGAGCAATAGCCTGGTTCTTGGCTATTCAGCTGTTCACGATTACCGTGATCCTAACTCAAATCCGGCATTACCACAAATCGAAATTACTGGCCGTTCTCCTGGTACTACTATCTTTATGGGTACTGACCGCGAGGCTGCTATTTTTGATATGCACCAAAAAACCGCTGAGTTTACTGATAATTTAACCTTGGTTAAAGGTAAGCATACCTTCACTTTCGGTACACACAACGAATTTTATAACATCACTTATAACTTTGTTAACGCGTGGAACGGTCGTATTGCTTATAATAGCATTGAGGATTTTGTTAATAATTTGCCTGCTCGTGTACGTACTAACTTTAATTACACGAATAACACACGTGATTATATCTTAGCAAATCCATCAGCCAAGTTTAAAGTTAACCTGTTTAGCTTATATGGTCAGGATGAGATTCAGTTAAGTGATAATTTCAAATTAACAGTTGCTTTACGTGCTGATTATGCAAATGTGCCAAACAAACAACCATTGAGTGATAAAACAACTAACGCTCCGGTTGATCCAAATTATGGTACCACTTTTACTTATACCAAACCTAAAGATATTAAACAAAATTACCTTGGTAACATTGAGTGGAACCCGCGTGTATCATTTAACTATGATGCAAATGGCGATCAAAGCGTTATTTTACGCGGTGGTAGCGGCTTCTTTACCGGCCGTGTTCCGTTTGCATGGTTTGGCTACGCGTTTTATAATAACGGTGCTACTTATGGTGCTTATGATAAAAAATCATCTGCCGGTCCATTTACAGCAGGCACCAATCCGGTACAAGCACCTTCAAATGGTGGCTTAAACTTTGTTAATCAGCAAGGTGGTGTTAATACCAGCGCTTCTGGTGCTACCCAGGTGGATATGATCGACAACAACTTCAAAATGCCACAGGTTTGGAGAAGTAGCTTAGCAGTTGATTATACTACTGATAACCAGTGGAAATTTACAGCTGAAGGTATTTATACTAAGGTTATTCATGACTTGAAGTTCCAACAAGTAAATACCAAGGATAGTGTAACTTATTATCCTTATGATACCCAGCACCTGCAGCCGATATTTATTAATAAAGGGATCAATTCAAAATATACCAACGCCTATTTATTATCAAATACCAGCGAAGGGTACCGTTACAGTGCAACAGTACAGGTAGCTAAGTTTACTCAATTTGATCCGCAGAGTGCATTAAACTTTTCAGTTGCCTATACCTACGGTCACTCTAAAGATGTTACCAATGGTATCCGTAACTCAATGGAGTCGAACTGGCAATTGAACCAGGCTTTGAATCCTAACAATCCGGGTTTAGCCAATTCAAACTTTGATATCCGTCACCGTATCGTATCAAACGTGAACTTTAAACATGATTGGGATGCCGGGCACAACTATACAGCTAACTTCACTTTCTTCTTTAGCGCGCAAAGTGGTAACCCATATACCTGGGATACCTATCCAAACGCTATCGACGGAACAGGTCAGCAATTAAGTTTGGCTTACATTCCAACCAGAGATGAGGCAGCTAAGATGATTGTTGATCAGGTGAAAAATGGTGTAGTAGTACAAACTGCTGCACAACAGTTAGCTGCGTTTAATGCGTATGTTGATGCCGACAAATATTTAAGTTCACGTCGTGGTCAGTTTACTGAACGTAATGCTGCTTTTACACCTTGGAATAATCAATTAGACTTCCGCTTTACCCAGGACTTTAAATTTGGTAATGGTAAACACAAACAGATGATCACGTTTACTTATGACATCATCAATCTTACCAATTTATTGAACAAGAGCTGGGGGCAATATTACTTTTCAGCAAACACATTCAACTCTTCAGCAAGTGTTGGTTTAACACCAGTAAGCAAACTGCCTGGAGCATCCGGCGGCCCTGCATTTGTTAAAAACGGTAATGTTGCATCATACCCAACTTACAACTTCACTAACCCTGGTATACCATATTCTGTTGATTTGTTCGCTTCACGCTGGCAAATGCAGTTTGGTGTACGTTACAGCTGGTAATTGTAAAACAAAATATAGTTAATAAAAACGCCTCTGATGTTTATCGGGGGCGTTTTGCTTTGGGTAATGATTTAATTACCGTTATAAAAAAAGAGAGACAGCCAACCGGTGTCTCTCTTTTTATGGATTGAAAATTTACTACAAGTTTTTCCCCAGTTTATCCAGTATATCCTGCGGTACTTTTTCAAGATCGAGTACCAGGAAACCGTCAAGGCAGTCGGCAAATTTAGGATCGATGTTGAAGCTGATGATCTTAGCGTTAAGGGCAATGTACTGACGAAGCAGTACCGGAACTTTCATATTGCGGGTTTCCACTTCTGATATCAGGTTATCGAGCCCTTTAAAGCTGTCTTCACCGGCCATGAGCAGGTCGGTATCAATTTTGGCAAAATCAACCTTGAATTTTTTGCGCGGTTTAACATATTGCGCCATTTCATGGTCAAAGTGGTTGCGGTTAATATAATCAACAATGAGCGATTTGGAAAATTTAGAGAACGAGTTACTTATACTTACCGGGCCTATCAGGTAACGGTACCGCGGGTTATCTATCAGGAATTTCAGGATGCCTTTCCATAACAGGAATAGCGGTAAAGGTTTAGTTTGATATTCCTTGCGGATCCATGAGCGGCCCAGTTCGAGGCTGCGGCGTAACACCGGTATAAACTGGGTTTTAAGTTTAAACAGCTCATTTACGTAAAAGCCTTTTTTGCCTACGCTGTAAAATATCTCATCTCCCAAACCAATGCGGTAAGCACCAACAATTCGCTTAGCTTCAAAATCCCAGATGAACAGGTGATGATAGTAAATATCATACTCATCAAGGTCGATTGCTTTGTTGGTGCCTTCGCCAACCTCGCGGAAAGTGATCTCGCGCAATCTGCCTATTTCCCGTATCACATTGGGAATGGTTGACGTCGGAACGATGAACACCTCGTAGTTTTTCTCAGTCCAAACTTTGTAAGTTTCCCGTAGCGGCTCAATTTCTTTCTCAAGGATGGCGCTATCTATTTCAGGAGAAACCTCTTCGGCTTCGCGTTTGATCTTAAACAGGTTTCGTGGGCTGAAGATCTTTTTTTCCTCTTCCAGGCCGGTACCTAAAGCATAGGTACGTGCGCGCAAAAAGTTAAGGAGCTTGGTAGTGTTGGTATACTCCGGAATCTCCGTTACGTTAATGGGCTTACCTATCCGTAGTTTAATGGTATGCCCGTGTTTATTAAACAACTCCGACGGTAGCTTGGCTGTGCGCAGGGTAGGGTGCAATAAGCTAAGCAGGTTAAACAACAAGCCGTTGTTACCATGAAAATAAATGGGTACCACCGGCACTTTTGCTTTGGCAATGATCTTACCTACAACCGGGTGCCACATACGATCGGTTACCTGTTTTTGCTCTACCTTAAAGGTTGATACTTCGCCCGCGGGGAAAATCCCTATAGGGGTACCTTGGTTTAACAGCTCAAGGGTGTTTTTTAGGCCGCTTATACTTGACGAATGTTCAACATTTTCAAAAGGGTTTACCGCTATAAAATAGTCGGCAAGGTTGGGGATTTTTTTAAGCAGGAAGTTGGCCATCAGCTTTGAATCAGGGCGGGCCATACACAGGATTTTTAATAACACCATACCCTCAATACCTCCGTAAGGGTGATTGGCAATGGCTATAAAGGCTCCGTCTTTAGGTATGTTACGGAGCTCTCGTTCATCAAACTCAACATCAATACCACAACCTTCTAATATGGCATCAACAAAGTCGGGGCCTTGCTTGGGCTGTGCCTGGGCAAACAGGTCGTTAACCTGGTTTATTTTCATTAGCTCCATCAATAAAGCGGCCAGGCCCGGCATTTTCAGCTTATCCAGTTTGGTGGCTTTGGCAAACTCTTCGGTGGTTATAACTTTCATTGTTTATAAGCAGTATGTTTTAACAAATAAATATCCTAAATTTTTATTTAATTTAACGCCGGTAACGTATATAAATGAGGTCGCAAATTAAAAACTACCTGTCTGTCACTAAAAAAGAGTGGAACGGGATGGTAGTGTTGATTATTTTAATTGCAATGGTTTTGCTGGCCTCTTATATGTTTCAGGTAAACCGCAAAGATAATATAATAAATTTTAAGGCTTTTGATAAAGCGATAACCGATTCCGATAAAACGGGCGATCTCACGGCAAGGGATGAAGTTTCTGCCCGTAATCGCAATGCCCGGCCTGCTGCACTCTTTAAATTTAATCCCAATAACTTACCCCTTGCCAGTTGGGTAAAACTTGGCCTTACCGAGCACCAGGCACGGGTAATTAAGCATTATGAAGAAAAGGGCGGACGTTTTTTCACCAAAGGCGATGTGCAAAAAATGTACAGCATCAGCCCGGCGGAGTATAAACTTCTTGAGCCCTATATTATCCTGCCCGATGGCCCCGCTTATTACATAAATAAAGCCAAACCGGGCGAAGTAATAGAGATCAACACGGCAGATTCGGCGAGGCTTACCATGATCAGGGGAATAGGCCCCGCATTTGCCCGGCGCATTGTCCATTACCGGGAGCGGGTAGGCGGCTTTTATAATAAGGAACAGTTAAAAGAGGTTTATGGCATTGACGAAGAGAAGTATAACCAGATCAAGGCTGATATTGCTGTTGATGGTAGGCATATTATTAAAGTGAACATTAACACAGCTACCTTTAATGAACTTAAGCACTTTCCCTATCTCAGCTACAAACAAATGGATGCTATTGTAGCTTACCGCGATGAGCACGGTAACTATAGTGCCCTGAACGACCTGAAAAATATTGCCATACTTAATGACGGAATTTTGCGTAAAATTGGACCTTATTTAGTTTTCAAATGATAGCCCAGCAAATTAAAACAGCCATAAGGGATATTCCCGATTTCCCGAAACCGGGAATTGTTTTTAAAGACATCACACCCATACTGAAAGACCCCGGATTATGCGAAAGCATCATCGATGCTTTTGTTGAACAATTGCAGGGAACCCGGATTGACGCGGTAGCCGGTATCGAAAGCAGGGGCTTCCTGTTTGGGCTTACGCTGGCCACCAGATTGGGGGTGCCGTTTGTACCCGTGCGCAAAGCGGGTAAGCTGCCTTTCACTATAAAACAAAAAGCTTATAAGCTGGAGTACGGCACCGCCACCATTGAGCTGCATACCGATGCCTTTGAACCCGGCCAGCATATATTACTTCATGACGATTTGCTGGCTACCGGCGGTACAGTAACTGCGGCCAGTGAGCTTATCAGGGAAATGGGAGGTATAGTTGCCGGCTTTTCCTTTGTCGTGGGGCTTGGTTTTTTGAACGGTAAAGAAAGGATTACGCCTATTTGCGATAAGCTGATAGTGCTGGCGGATTATTAAGCCGTAACAAAATGGGGTATCCATTTTGTTGATTTTTTTGTCGGAGGGCATGGACAACGATTGTCCTGCTTACAGTTTGGTTGGTAATTGTGGGCCTGTGCGTTGGCCGCGTTAGGGATGGCAGTGTAAAGCCCGCAGTGTGCGAAGGCTTTTGCAATGGGAAAAGCGAGGACTTGCAACGGAAAGCCCGGGCCGCAGGCAACGCCCATGTTATAAAATTGATCGAAAAAATACGCTTAATAATCAGTAACTTACAATTATAAATTAATAAGCCAAATTAAAAAGCTTGCCCCCATAAGTAGGGGATTACCTTGTTGTTCCCTTATGACTTCTTCTTTATTTGTTTTTAAACTAACACTAAGGGTTATTTCTGCAAGGTTTGATATTTATTGCCATTAGCAGGGTCGAGCTTTAGAAACAGGTTCATGGCAGATAATCGTTCCTGATTATCTGCCTTGCTGTAAATGGAAACCAGTTCATCACTTTTTGCTGTATAAAATATAAGCGGAAGCATCGCACCCACACGTTGCCGGTCTATTTGCTGTAATAAAGGTAGCAGGGCATCAATAGCTTTGCGGCCTTTGCTCACATTGTCCGACATGATATCAAGCCCGTTGCGGTGATAATCGTACAAAAAGCTGCGTAAGGGGTTATATAGTTTATTATTCAGGTTTTCGGATAACCAGTAGCGGTTTACATTGCCATCAAAAGCTTTCCAGCCACCATATGATGATGTTTGCGCATTGGTTACGATGGTCTGTGCAGCTAAAAAATATGGCGTGCCTCCAAACTTTGAAAATGTGTCATAATCAAGGCCGATAATAATGTTGGCATAAAAAGCCATGATCGAACTTAAATTTCCCTGAAAATTTTGATCGGTATAGTCAATAGTCTGGCCCTCGGTATAACTAAAGCTGATATCTTTATCATTAAGATTTAACAGGGTAGAGGTATAGGATGTGCCATAAACCGGCCGGGAGGATTGTACCTGCAGCTCGCCGGTAAAATTACTGCTGCCATCCCAGTTGGTAATGTTCAGCACAAAATTGCAATCTATCCTCTCCTGTGGCAAAATCGGGTCAGCACTCCATTTGCGGCCGTTCAGGAAATCCTTCATGGCAGTTTCCAGCGTTTGAAAAACGCGCTTATTGGCAACCTGTATCTTGGGCGATAACACTTGTATACGTGCATTCAGGTCCTGGGCCACAGTCCGGCAGCAAAGAAACATCAGCAAAGTATAAAGCAGCAGTTTTTTCATCCGTTTATTAGTTGGGCAACTTTATTGCAAATATCGCGGGCCACTGCTTCCTTGCTTTTCAGGTCGAAAGTAGTTTTCTTAAGCTCACGATCAATAATGGTTATCTTATTGGTATCGCCTGCAAAACCGGCACCCGCGTCATTAAGCGAATTTAGTACAATAAAGTCGAGATTTTTCTTTTGCAGCTTGGTTATCGCGTTCATTTCCTCGTTGTTGGTTTCCAAAGCAAAACCAACCAAAATTTGTCCTTCGCGTTTGGCCTCGCCGAGGGTTTTTAATATATCAGTGGTTTTCTTCAGTTCAATGCTGAGGTCGTCGTCTTTTTTCTTGATCTTTTGAGTAGCAACATCAGCCGGGGTATAATCGGCAACGGCAGCACTCATGATACAAGCCTTCGCATCGCCATAAGCGGTTAAGCAGGCCTCTAACATTTGTGCCGCCGAAATAACATTAACCCGTTTTATATTTTGCTGCTTGCTGATCTGTGCAGTAGGCCCGGTTACTAAAGTAACATCGGCCCCCATCGAAGCCAGTTCATCTGCGATAGCAAACCCCATTTTGCCCGACGAATGGTTGCCGATAAACCGTACCGGATCTATAGCTTCATAGGTTGGCCCGGCAGTTACCAGTATTTTATGACCGGCTAAAAGGAGTTTTTTTTTTGATTCTGCTTCCAGGAAGGTAACGATGTCTTCAGGTTCGGCCATCCGGCCTTCGCCATACAGGCCGCTGGCCAGTTCACCGTTACCAGGCGGAATCATGATGTTACCAAATGATTGCAGCCTGCTTACGTTTTGGCGGGTAGCCGGGTGCAGCCACATATCCAGATCCATAGCCGGAGCAAAATAAACCGGGCATTTTGCCGAAAGATATACCGCGCTAAGCAAGTTATCGCAAAGCCCGTTAGCCATTTTAGCAAGGGTGTTGGCTGTGGCGGGGGCAATAACTATCATATCAGCCCAAAGACCAAGCTCAACATGGTTGTTCCATTCGCCGGTATCGGCTTTAAAATAATCAATCAATACTGGGTTTTTTGACAGGGTAGAGAGTGTGAGCGGTGTAATAAAATGCGTTGCATCGGTGGTCATCACCACTTTAACGTTAGCGCCTGCTTTAACCAGCAGCCTAACCAGCAGTGCCGATTTGTAGGCTGCAATACTGCCGCAAACTCCTAAAACAATGTTTTTCATATGCCCCCTAACCCCCTAAAGGGGGAATGCTTATGTTATAAAAATTAAAAATAACAAAAAACTCCCATACGGGAGTTTTTTGTTGTATCATGAATAAGTTTCCTATGCTCCCCCTTCAGGGGGCGGGGGGTTATTCTTTAGTTGGGTTACGATAGTATACTTTACCATCTAAAAATTCCTGAACGGCAACTAATGACGGTTTAGGCAATTTTTCGTAGTATTTTGAAATTTCAATTTGCTCACGGTTTTCAAATACTTCTTCCAGGTTATCATTTGATGATGCAAATTCAGAAAGTTTCTGGTGAAGCTCTTCTTTAATGTTGTTCGAGATCTGGTTCGCTCTTTTTGACATAATCACAAGCGACTCATAGATGTTCTCTGTTTTGGTATCCAGCTCGCGTAAATCGCGGGTTACAGTGCTGCTGGCTGCTGCTGGTTTATTACTGTTGTTAGCTGTCATATCTTAATTTAAACTCTTTAATATATCTTAATTAATATGGTATTTTTTGCGGCTGATTTTTTTCAGATGGCGATGTTGTTGTTACAGTATCTTTCTTTAAAAGTTTCTTTGCGGTTTTTTCATTGCTCATTGCTTCGGCAATTAAACGCTGCGCCTGTTTTATGCCCTGCTGGCTGTCTTTTACATACGCCTGAGTTTCATGCAGGTATTTGCTGTTCGGATATTTTTCGGCAAACTGATCGGCATAAGCTATCGCCTGGTTAAAACGGTCTTCCTGTTTGGTTTCAAAGCTATGGTAAGCATATTGATATTGCGCTTTAACAATAAGGTATTCCATTTCCTCGCCGTATTTGGTATCAGGATAATCGCGCAGCGCATTGTTGAACGCAATCACTGCCGATTGATAATCGCTGATTGTTAAATAAAGTTTGGCGTTGGCATAAGCTTTGGTTTCCAGTTTATCGCGCAGGTTCTGGATCAGCTTGCTGGCCTCGGCTACACGATCGCTTTTTGGATAAAGGTTAATGAACAACTGCAAAGCGTCGATAGCTTTTAACGTATTATCCTGGTCAAGCGAATATATCGGCGAATCAAGGTAGTAGCAATAAGCAGAGAAAAAGCGGCATTCCTCAGCCCTTGGGCTCGAAGGGTAGGTATCGGCGAATGTTTTAAAGTGATATCTTGCAGATGTATAGTCTTTTTGTTTGTAATACGTAAACGCGTAGTAATAAAAGAGGTCTTCTGCACCCTCGCGACCACGGTAACGCTCAACCAGTACCTCAAATAAACCTAAAGCTTTGTTATAGTCCTTTTTATTATAGTACTTAATAGCTTCCTGGTATTTTTTAGCGTAATCGTTACTGGCTTTTAACTTTTCGTATTTGCTTTTACAACTGCCAAGCGTAATAATTACGATAGCTAAAACACTGGCTAATAACGTTAGTTGCTTTTTAAACATTCTGCAAAGATAGTTAATAATATAAATCAATCAATTTTTATTTAGCCGCTAATATATAACGAGGCATTGGCTCGGCACCTACGTGTATAGTGTATTTAACATCTTTTAACTATTGCGGGTTTAGCTGTGGCGGACTTGCTAAACTAATACGATTAAAATGGTTGTTTCTTATATAATGAAGGTCGGTTTTTGAAAGTTTCATTAAGCGGAAAGCTATGGTCCGGGCGATGGTAATGATGTATTCGGTAGATTGATTGCGAATGCCTGATGTTTCAATAATGTTAAATGCCAACACCTGGCCATATACAAAACAAAAGGTTGTGACTTGTAAATCTCTTTAGGTAATTAAATAATGACATTGGATGATGATAAGTTCAACTTTAGTAAATAACGGAAATGAAAAGTATATAAATTAAAGAATTGGCCGGCTACACCAGTGGTGCAAAAGGTCTGTAGAAAATAAAATGGATCAAATTTGTAGTGTGCCAGAGGTACGCCACTCGGCGTTAGGTGAGCTATTGGTGATTCTCCGTTTGTATATATATAGTGGAGGTTTGCAACTGGATAAGTTATCTATAGCCCGGATGTTGATGACTTGTGATTTTTG
>CBIHRB010000010.1:0-177485 GCA_966212355.1 uncultured Mucilaginibacter sp. | reverse complement strand
AAATACATACAAAAGAAAGAGGCCGCATCATTTGATTTATGATACAGCCTCGTTTTATCATTCTTAATTTTTAAACAATTTAATATTAAACACCGTGAAGTAATTGCCCGGGTTTCCATTACCGACCAGATTACCCAGAAATCCTATGGATACCACCTGCGGTGAAGAAAGTGTAAACGTGAAAGTTTTCACTTCCCTTGAATTAGGACTCGTAGCGCCTACTTTTGCGCCATTAAACATATTTACGGATCCCAGCGCGGTAGAAAGATCTGCGAGTACAGGGATGCCGTTCCCTCCGGCAGCAGCCACACAATAAACAGATGAATTTGATTGCACCTCCGAATAAGAATCGAACGAGACGATATAATTACCGGCAGGCAATGCTGATGAGGTAGCCTGATATACTATACCATTTACCACCGGGGTATTATTCCATGTTTCCCAGTTAATGGTACCACCGCCATCAGAACTATAGCCACCATTAGTGCCGCCATCTTTATTTTTGGCTGCCGCGTTGGTTATCCACGGCGCGGCAAGTGTTCCCCAACGACCATCAAAGGTATTCCTTTGAAAAGGGCCTGTATTTGAGAGGTAAATACTTGTCACATCAGCCTTAACACTATGATCCTGGTAATCTGTATAAAAAGTATCGATAGCGGTTTTGTTGGGTTTAAACGCGGTACGATAAGTGATCACGCTACCTGCTTTAAATTTAGGCAGTGATGTGCTTAACCCGGTTGGTGATGAAATAATCAATGTATCATGCTGTTTATTGGAAGCATCGGTAAATTTAATCCGCATAGAGAGCAAACCATCATCGGCATTCACATCAGCCCAGTTGATTAAGGCAGAGCCATCTGTTTGCAGCTCGGCTTTGGCTATACCGCGGTTAATAAGCGAACTTTGGTATAAACTGCCATATACGTTGCCTGCCAGCGTAACCGGAATAGATACATGCCCCCCATTGTCATAAGTGCGGATTTCGAAGGTCATAATCCCTTCAGGTAAATTGGGTATGAACAATTTTGCCGTATCAACTCCTGACGTACGGGTTACCGGAGTTTCTATTGAATCGTGTTTACTGTTCCAATATACCCGGTATTTTATAATTTTAGGATCGGATGTAAAAAGCCCGGTTAACAACACGCGGTTCCGGCCCGAAAACACCTGTACCGAATCCAGCTTTCCCGGATATATAATTGGCCCGTTGGGCTCATATTTCTTTTTATAATCATCCATTTTAGTACAGGCACTTACAACGAAAGTTACCAGTACCAACAGATAGTATGATGTTATTTTATATAGTTTCATGATTGAAATTAAATTGATAAATAAGTAAGCCTTATTATTTTCCAAACAGCGTAAACTCACTGATACTCATAAAGTACGACCCTGTCCAGTTACGCAGGCTCCTGATCCTGAGATACCTATAACCACTTAAACCGGCCGGAAAATCAAAGCCCCATCCGTCATGAGCGTATTTGTAATCGGCAGCTGTTTCCGTACCCGATGGAGAACCGGAAGGCTTCACTATATTACAGGTTACTAATTTTGTCCATGATGCATCCAGCGCACCATTCACGTTTGGTGCGTTTGACCCCCATATTTCAAAATCACGCAGGTTACCCCTTACATAATACACGTTACCTATCTCGATAAAAGGATTAAGGATAAAACGGCTGAATACACGCTGCTTGCCCAGATCGATAGTTACCATTTGCGGACTGCCGGCGCTCTCAACCGTAAAGAGGCAATTTGGCCAGCCACCTGTAAAGTTCCCGTCAAAAATCTTGGTTACGTCAGTATATGAATACAAATTGGTGGCATCACCCGGCAACTTATAAACCGACCAATCCGATTTTGCAAATTGCTCTTCGTAAAACGGTGTAAATTTCAAAAACAAAGTATCGGATTTATTCAAAAACCTGTCCCGTACAAAAAACGCGTATTTACGTTCAATAGCCGGCTGGCCTCTCACTGCTGCCTTTATTAAAACGCTGTTGCTGTATATATTATCCATTCCTTTTGGCTGCACATATTGGCCATTATCGGCGGTATCAACCATTGGTACAATAGCAAGGTTGTCTTTAGCTACGTTATCACAAGTGACATTAAAACCGCCGAAAGTAGGTGTTACTTTTAGTGACCGGAAAGCAAGTAAAAAAGGAGGTGTTAAAGGATTTACTGTGACTGAAACCGGCGCCGAAGCTTTTTCGCTGGAATTAACCGCATATAGTTTTACTACATGCGCCAGTGTATCTCCAAAGCCATCCACGGTTAAATTATTGGTGTAATGCGATGCTATTACTTCGCGGGTTTTGCCGGGTGAAGTTTCATAAACGGCTTTTACATAAAAAAGATCATTATCGCCGGGTAAAGAATAGGTTAAAGTAGCCTGACCATTCAGGTTTTGTACCTGTACGTTGCTTACAGTCCCCGGGCCATTGTTATTGGTTATAGTGGGTTTATTGAGTGATTCCTGCTTGCAGCCTGTTATTACTATCATTAATAGTAAAATGCAGAAAGCAGTTTGTAATTTCCTTGTTTCCATGTTAATGCTTTTAATGTTAAACATATTATTGCTATGCATTTACCAGTTGGGGTTTTGTACCAGGTTTTGATTAACCAGGAGGTCGTTTTCCTGTATCGGCCATAAATAATCGCGCGGGATCACAAAATGCCGCGAATAAATGGTGCGTTCGCGATAATATAACTCAGGCGAGTTTTCGCTGATTGACCAACCTGTTACGTTTCCGTTAAGCTCAACTCCTGCGGTTTTCCAGCGCAGCAGATCCCAAAAACGGTGTCCTTCAAAGCAAAGCTCAAGGCTGCGTTCGCGCTGAATGATTGAACGCATACCATCTTTAGTGGTATATTTAGTTGGGTTGATACTGTAATTTGACCACGACTCCTGAACAGTGGGTAAACCGGCCCTCGCCCTTATACGGTTTACATAGGTATACACATCGGCTACAGGTCCCTGTGCTTCATTTAATGATTCCGCATAAAGTAAATACAGATCAGATAAACGCATTTCGGGCCACGGATAGTTGATATAGGTAACAGTTGCCCATTCATAATGCCAGTTCAGTGCTTTTTTCATATAAAAGCCGGCAATTGGTATTGGTGACGATTGACCTACTTCGGCGCCGCGGGATTTCATCCACCAGGTATCTTCGTCGGTTTTGGTTGGGCTGTTGGCCATATACCACACACCGCGATCAAATCCAAGGTCGGCATAATAACGTGGTTCTCTGTCAAAATTGAGCCTCGCAGTTGTTTCTCCTTCCTTGATATTAAAACGTTCATCGTGCGTACCCACCCTCAACTGCGATATATCACTAAAATCAAGCGTTTTATCTTCGTTAATAGGTACTCCGTTTTTAGTGTAGAACATCTTAGCCATTTTTATGGTAGGGCCAAGCAATGGGCGGTTTGCTGATTTTGCGGCATCGGCATTATTAAAATCATATTGCCCCGCGCACATCGACTGGAAAAAAGAATTGTAATTGATATTATTGTTAGCGGTTAAACCCCATATCAGCTCATCATTCCACTTTTCGCTCATCGCATTCCTGATGCTCATTTGCGTCATTGTAGTTTGGCTAAGCGGAATAGTTGGTGCAGGAAACGTATACAGGTGTATGCTTTGCGCTTCGCAAAAATCAATAGCGGCTTTGCAGGCATCCGCTGCACGTTGCCATTTTTCGGTGCTAAAAGCAGGGTTAAACAATTGCTCACCGTCTTTATTTTTGAATGAGCTGTAATCAGGGTTGCCATTAAAGAGCGGGCTCGCAGCTGTAACCAGCAGTTTTGCCTTCATACTTAATGCTGCACCTTTAGTAACCCGGCCTAATTCACTCCCTTCATTTCGAATAGTTAAAGGTAGTTTTGCAGCTGCCAGATCATATAAATTAGCAATATAGTTTACAACTTCATCAACCGGGCGGCGTTTTACCCTTATTTCGTCAATAGGTGCATCGATGGCCAGATTTTTATCAATAATTGGAATTGGCCCATAAGCCCTAAAAAGTTGAAAATGATAAAATGCCTTTAAAAACTGTGCTTCGGCTATCCAGCGTTCGCGGGTATCGATATCTAAATCAAGCACTTTTCCCTTGTCACTTACATTCTCAATAAAAACATTACAATCGCGTATAGCTTTGTAGTTTGCCGCTGCGTCCCTGGTACCGTTCATATAATTGGCAATAGGGTCCGACGAGTTTTGGAAGCCTCTTGGTAATTGCAATACGTTTGTCGACCTGATGTGATTAGCAGGGTCTTCTACCCAAACTTCATCGCCGGCAGTGAGGCCAACGTTATAAGTAGGATCGGTTTCTGTTGGGAGGTATGAGTAGCAGGTAAACAGGTACTTTTCTGCCTCGGTTTTTGAAACAAAAGCATTTGCTATTGTTGACACGTTATCAGGAACAACATCCAAAAATGATTTTTTACAGGATGATACCGGCACAATCATTATTAAGCCAACCATTAAAAGGGTAATATTCCCTTTAGTTGCGTGGCCCAATACTGAATGCTTAATTTTTTTTATAAAATTAGTTTTCATATAACTGATTTGAAAGCTTTTAAAATTCTACCCTTAAGCCTAAGTTGAACACTTTTTGAATCGGATACCCCAATCCAGATGTTCCCATTTCAGGGTCCCAGAGTTTAAAGCTGCTTAAGGTTAACAGGTTTAAGCCATTTAAATAAATACGCGCGCTGCTCAAATGGATAAACTTGAGCTGGCTCTTGTTGAAATTGTATCCCAACTCGGCCGATTTAAGACGTACAAATGAGCCGTTACGCAGCCACCACGTGGATGTTTGGGTATTATTACCCTGTATATTAGTGCTTAACCTTGGCCAAAAAGCATATGGGTTGCGGTTATCTTCCGACCAGTGGTCGTTAGCAATTGTGCTTAACAAACCGCTTTGATTACCGGAGTTAAGGCCGTTACTCTGCAAGCCGTTTACCAGGTAAAAAGGAGAAATATCTGCCGAATTGATAACAAAAGATGAGCGTGCTGATCCCTGGAAGAATGCGCTGATATCGAAATTTTTATACCCTACGGAAAAACCGAAGCCATAAATAATTTCGGGTACAAGGGGATACCCTATTGGCACAACATCCGAGCTGGATATTTTACCATCGCCATTCATATCACGATATTTGATATCGCCTGCTTTATAATCACCAAAGCTTTGCACCGGTGAATTGGCTACATCTTTATCATCAACAAACAACCGTTCGGCCAAGAGGCCATAGATCTGGCTTAAAGAGTTGCCAACCTTGCTGAGGTATTTCAGGTTATCGCTGTAAAGAGGTTCTTCGTTTTTTAACAGTTTGCTTTGGGAATAGGTAAGCGTACCGCGCGATTGAATCCAAAATGAATTATTAAAGTTCTTTTTATAATCCATGGCGATATCAATACCTTTGCTCGATGATTTACCGGCGTTTGAGGATATATTGGCCTGTAAACCCATTGAAGTAGGTATAGTACTACGTACCATCAGGATATTATCACGCTTTTGCTGATAGGCATCTACAGTTAAAGTAAAGTTTTTAGCTACCGTTAAATCCATACCTATGTTGGTTTGCTTTGATTGCTCCCAGGTAATATTTTGGTTTTCATAACGATAGGTAACTACGCCAGGCCTGCTATAGGAATAATTAGTACCGAATTGGCCGTTAGAACCATTATTTAAATTAACATCAGAAAGATAGAAGAAGCGATCATTAGCCGAACCAATCTGATCGTTACCTACTAAACCATAGGTAACCCTGAATTTAAGGTTATCAATGGTTGACAGTAGTGGCTCAAAAAACTTTTCGTTTGATACCACCCAACCCGCACCTACAGATGGGAAAAAGCCAAAACGGTGGTTGCTGGCAAAACGCTCCGAGCCGTTATAACCAAAGTTAAATTCAACCAGGTAACGATTGTCATAACCATACGTAAATCTGCCTGATACGCCCTGGTTACGCGATGGCAGGGACAGTTGAAGCGTTGGCGCATTAGCTGTAAGATAATTGCGCATAGTACCAATTAACAAGCCGCTAACAGCGTGTTTTTGCCCAAATGTACGGTTGTAGTTTACCGCCGCTTCAATATATGTAGTTGCATTGGATACACTCCCTCCAGGACTATAAGTTAAGTACTCGGTTGGAGTGGCACCTACGCTGCCTGCCGCTCCGCTATTAAGTAAAGTTAAACCATTAAATTGACCGTTAAGTACGTTTGATTGGTAGTAATAAGGGCTGTATTGGCGGGAAACCGTGAAGTATGAATAACGGGTTGTGTATGCCATTACCCTGCTGGATAAGCCCTGGGTAATAAAATCAAGCTTTTGATTCAAATTTAATTGCGCCGTCAATGTGCTGGTATTGGAACTTTGGTAACCAGACAAAGATTGCGCGTATGGGTTCATATACAGGCCGCCACCGGGTATGATAGCATTACCAAAAAGCGGATGACTTACATATGGCAACAGGTTGCCGGGGTAAATAGCCGGAAAAGCTACCGGGTTACTCCATAAAGCATTTAAAAAAGTATAGCCGCCACCATTTATCGGCCCGTGATAACTATCAAACTGACCTTTTAAGCTCACTACCGCTTCGGTGGTTTTAGTAAGGTTTAAAGTTGTATTTGATAAAATAGAATATGATTGCAGCTTAATATTGTTGTTGAAATTGTTAAGGCTATTCTCCGCCAGGTTACCATTATCAATATTGTAGGTCATGGCTAAATAATACTTAGCTTTTTCTGACCCGCCGCTGGCGTTCATATTGAATCTCTGGTTATTGGTTTTGGTTTTGATCAACTGCTTGATCCAGTTATTGTTAGGATATAACAACGGATCATCACCTTTGGCTGTATGATCTATTTTATTTTGCGAGTAAGGTAAAATGCCCAATGGATTACGCGTAAGCACAGCCTCGTTGGCCAGTGTCATGTAAGTAATATTATCGGCAAGGTCAATATTCTTGATGTTTGAGGATGTTGAGTTTTCACCGCGGATATTGAATTTCACAGTGCCTACATCGCCACGTTTGGTAGTAACCAGTATTACGCCATTTGCACCTCTCGCGCCGTATAATGATGAAGCTGTAGCATCCTTCAATACCGAAAAGCCCGATATATCATCCGGTTGAAGCCTTGCCAGATCGGTAGTGCCCGATTCAATACCATCTATTAATATGAGCGGATCAACCTTACCTGCACCAAACGTTCCTACACCCCTTATAAAGAACTGGGCATTATCAGCACCGGGTTCGCCGCTTCGCTGATAGGAGATCATCCCGGGTACAACACCTGCCAGCATCGTTGTAAGGTTACTTGATGGCCCTTTAAGTTGTTTAGGGTTTACAGTGGTAATGGAGCTAACAAGGCTTGTCTTTTTTTGCGTACCATAGGCAACAACTGCAACCTCTTCAAGTGCATTTTTATCAGCGCCCATTTGCACGTTTATTTTATAAACGCCGGCTGCTGACGGAGAATAGTTTGCAAGGTCAAATTCCTGCGATTTTGAGCCTACGAATGAAAACACGATGATTGAACTTCCGCCCTCCTTTAAATTAAGGGTATATTTACCATCAATGTCTGATTGCGTTCCATTGGTGCCGCCTTTAACCTTAACAGTTACGCCTGGTAAAGTAAGGCCCTTGTCATCAGAAACAATCCCCTGCACTTTTTTAGGAACACCGGCTCCTGCAGGTTCTTTTTTGGGAGGATTTACAACGGGTGCGGCTTCACTTTTCTCAATAACAATGAGTTGGTCGCGCACTACATAATTCAGGCTTTTTCCTTTCAAAAGAACGCCGAACACTTCTTTTAATTCAGCGTTTTTAAAATCTACAGTAACAAGTTCTTTGTCATTCAACAGCGTGTTACTGTAAAAAACGGTTAGGCCCGTTTGCTTTTTGATTGCTTTAAATACTTCGGCCAAACTGATGTTGGCCTTTTTGAGTGTTATTGGTCCCGTACTCTGCGCTTGTACAGCGCCATACCGGGTTACCAATAAAAGAAAAATAAAGGGCAGTATAAGCCGCCGGCTGAATAGAATTCTCTCCATATTTATTGGGTTTACGATTTGGTTTTCTCTAAGACCTGTTCCTGCTAAAACGGGTGAACGGAAATAAGAAAAATTGTATTTTTTTTATTACAATGAAAAACAGACACTGTTAATCGACACTATTTCAATGCATTACAAATACTATCTATTTGACAAACAAGGGCAAATAATTCCCATGGCGCTTACGGGGCCAGGCATTAAATAACCAGGAAACAAGTTGTGGTTTAACCGACGTCGTTTTCTTACCTGATGTGTAAAACCCCTTCTTTTAAAAGGGCAGAAACTCCTGCAGATGCCTTAATATTTTGAATGAAAACTTCAATTGGTTTGTTTTTTTGAATGGCGCCACTAAATGCTTCATCAGCTTTCGCGGGATCGTCAAAAACCACTTTTACATCAAACCAGCGGAGCAGCACATCGCTTATATCGTGAAGTTTAGTGTTATGGAAATAATAAATATCATTCATCCAGGCCAGTTCAACAGCAGGATCAAATGGCTGAGCCCGGAACCCGGAACCCGATGTATAAACAGCCTGGTAACCTGGTTGTAAAAGCATTTTTTGCTTATCCTGGCCGCTTGTTGATACCGAGCCTTCAACCAACGAAGTTACTATTTCATCAGCATGATAAGTATTTACATTAAACTCCGTACCTAAAACTTTTACATCAGTTTGGCCCGTATGAACTATAAAAGGGTGAGCAGCATTTTTTGCAACTTTAAAAAAAGCTTCGCCTGTTAAATACACTTCCCTGGTTTTGCCTAAAAATGAAAACGGAAAGCGCAGGCTTGATACCGAATTTAACCAAACCTGTGTACCGTCTGAAAGTACTATCCGGTAGTTTAATTTTGAAGGAATAACGAGTGTGCTCCACTCCTCACTTTTATTATTATCCACTTGGTAACTTAAACCGTTAACACCTTTATTTAAATGAGCGAACGACATATTGATCACCTTTTTGCTGGTATCAGACAGGTTGATATGCTGCCCGTTTGCCAGCCGTAACTCGATAGCCGGTGTTTTAAGATTTTTTTTTGCAGCAACAAGAGTATTAACAGGTATTTGCCGCCAATAATATCCTGCAGTAAAAGCGATACATAATAAAGCCGCTACAGAAAGCCATTTTATTGCGCCTGTCCAGTCGGGCCTGATGGAGCGTACCGGCTTTATTTCGGGTTGGATTGTATCCCAGGCTTTATTTTCATCAATATTATTAAAGAAGGTTTGAGCCTTATTTGAAGTAAGTACCTGTTGCATTTCATCCCACAGTTGTTTAATCCGGGGATCATTTTGTATAGCCTGTTCAAGCAAATGACCGTCTTCCTCACTTATTACTCCCGTAATTTGCTCAATTATTAGTTCCTGAAAATACGCTTTATTGTATGTCATTATTTATAAGACCTCATTATGGATAAAAGGGTGAACTTATTTGGCACTTTTTAACCCCTCTTTTAAAGTTTTTATTGCCAGTTTCAAATGAGTTTTCAAAGAATTTATGCTAATACCCATTTCAAGAGCCGCATCTTTATACTTTTTATGCTCATAATGCACCAGGGTAAAAGCCTGCATCCGCTGTATCGACAAATCGGCCAGCACTTTTTCAGGATAAATTTCTGGTACAGGTATTTCCTCCTCCTCCTCTATTTCGGTAAGTGTATATTTATAATCTACTAATTTTTTTTGCGTTCGTGTTTCGCTTTCAACTTTTTTGAGGCATCTGTTGCGGATTGCTGTAGTTAAATAAGCTTTTAATGACGAATTAATATTGGTATATAATTGTCTCTCCCAAAGATCAACAAAAAAACCCTGAACGGTATCTTCAGCTTCCATTTCATCCCGTAAAATATAAAAGGCCGATACGTTAAGCAGCTTATAGTATTTTTTAAATACTGCTTCAAAGGCCTCCTTGTTCCCCAATTTTAATTGCTCAATAATATGAGCATCGTTCAAAATTTCCATGAATTGGTCTTAACTGGTTTATAATTAAATAGGTTGGGCTACTATAGAAAGCTAAATGTAAAAACTTTTATTGTCAAAACAACAATTATTATAAAAATATTGAAAATCTTTCACTCTATTTAAAACCTGAATCTCTAACAGGCCTTTTTTAATAAACGGACTATTTAAAAATTAAAGTCTATAGCGGAGACACCCTGGATAAATCGTAACCAAACGGGATATACCATGATTTTTTAAAATATTTAAAAGCAATCGATTTCGCACAGTAATTAATGTAATAAAAACAATTAAAAGATGAAATACTGATTTTTCTTACAATCTTTTTAACTCAGGCCATCCAGTTCAGCATCAAAATTTACCCGGTGTTTTTTTTAAAAAATGGGCAAAAAAAACGCTTGTATTTCGCATTTCATTTAATCCGGCTTTGTTTTTAATTTTGTTTTGATGATGAACAGCTTGCAAATTAAACTTCACAAAGAGCAGCTCGATGAGCTAAAGGATGAACCTGTCAGCTTATTAAAATTTTTGAATATTTTATTTGAGCCTTTTTCAGAAAACTGCAAACAGCTTAAGTATGCCCTTGAGCGTGAATTCAGACCTGAGGGCTCGCCGGAAGTGGTCAGCTTAAATTTTGACCGGATCAAATTTGATCAGAACACAGGCCAGGGAAGTTTCCGGATAGTATTGGATATAGATTATGCGTTCGGCTGCGAAGACCTGGTTACCCATAAAAAAAATCAAACATCAGAATGGACTTTCCTCATTGATTACAAGCTTTTAATTATAAACCTTTATAGTTCTCCATATACAGACAGCCGTACAACGTCTGATGAATTTTAATTAGGCTGTCAACTAATACTGACAGGTATCAAATCTTTAACTATGTAATCATATTTTTTTTTAACAGCCCGATATTTTTCATCTCAAGTTTTTTTCACCTCATAACTTGTGGTTAAAATAAGAGCTCCCATTTCCATAACAGCCACAACATTTAACCCAGGCGAAATTATCTGGTAAAGTATAAGTTACATATTTAATCTTACATTAAAGAAGCCAGACAATCAATGGTAGCAATCACCGAATGATTCTATTATTTTTATCATTATCATTGTTCTTCAAAACCATTGGCAACGCCGGTATCGATTTTAAATTGAGAAAATCCGGCATACTGATGAAAATAAATATATGAACGTTTTATCAAGGAAGATCCTGCTTGCTTTTTTAGCATTTACTATAATTTTAGTCATTGCCGCTCTTTTTGTGAGGGACAGGATTACCCAAAGATTGGCGCATACCGCCCAGGTATCGCACCTTATGGATCTTAACAACTCCAGGCCGCAGCAGGCATTATTACTACTCCACGAGGCAGAGGATCTGTTTCAGTCGTCGCTTGTAGATGCCAGTACAGCAAAAGCTCAGGCCTATCAGGATAAACTTTCAATGGCCTTTGCCGAAATTGACACGCTGCTTAACATGCAGCATGATACTACCAGGCTTAACACAGAACAACGTGCACAACTCCATACATGGCACACTCAAAAGGTAAAGTTATCTGCCGAGCTCTTCTCCGCCAGGCGTGACTTTGACTCGCTCTTAAGCACTTATTCAGACCTGAATACGGCAACAACTCAAAATAGGTTGGCAGTTAAAAGCAGCCGAACGGTACAAAACAGCAGCGACACTTTAACTCAACCAGGAAACTTAAAAAGAAAAGGTTTTTTTGCAAGGATCAAAGAGGCTATAAAAAATAAAAATGCCTATGCAACCGGCACGGGTAATGTTGTCATTAATCACCAAACACGCGTTTACATAGATTCGGTTACTCAAAAGCTCCGAACTAAAGATAAATACGCCTATCTCAACAAACTCAAACAGTTAGAACAGAGCAACTTAAAATTACAGGAAACACAACGGCAGCTCATTGTGCTTAATATGCGTATTACACATAAAATGGAGCAATTAATTGCAGCTATTAAAGACATCAACTACAGTATGACCGACGCCTTTAAGGGCTTGGCTTTTAACAGCTACCTTGAAACAACAAGCTTACTGAATAAACTTTACCTTATTGCGCTGTTGCTGCTTTTGGCTTTTGCCATATTGCTGATTGTATTTGTTATTAAACTGGGAAAATCTGAAGAACTTTTACTTAAGGAGAATGAACGCGCAGTAATGATAGCCCGGCAAAAAATGGACCTGTTGCTGCACATGAGCCATGAAATTCGCAATCCGCTTACATCAATAAATGGCTTTCTATACATTTTCAGCAGAACGACACTCACCCCCAAACAGTCGGAAATGTTGGGTACCGTGCGGGCATCATCCGACCTGTTGTTACAAACACTCAATGATACACTTGATGCTGCTAAAATGGAAAGCAGTGAATTAAAAATCCATCAAGATCCGTTTTGCCCGGATAAAATGTTGAAAGAGGTTATTGAAAGTATGGCATTCAGCGCCGATAAAAAACAACTGGGATTAAACTATCATTTTGAAGGGGACCCGGACGCTGAAGTTTTGGGCGACAGCTTCAGGCTTAAACAGATCATGGTGAACCTCATTAGTAATGCCATTAAATATACAGATAGCGGCAGCGTAAAGATCATAGCAACCCTGAAATTTGCAGATAGTAAAGGCGCATTAACAATTGATATTACTGATACAGGGGCGGGTATCAGCCAGGAACAGCAGGTTAACCTGTTCTCTAAGTACTATCAAACCAATTCGGCCAAAGGCAATACTGGTACCGGGCTCGGTTTGTACATCTGCAAGCAGTTGCTCGAATTGCAAAAAGGAAAAATCAGTGTAAAAAGTGATGCTGGTAAAGGAAGCACTTTCAGCTTTGAAATCCCTTACGAAAAGTATGAAATAGATTAACCGCCGGCGCTATTAATTTTAATATGACCATATCAAAACCTTGGAAACTTTTTATCTTCCAGGCAATAACAAGGCATAAAATGAGGCCTAAAAGCACCATACCCATGCTGAAGGGGAAGTATAGCATTCCAAAATGACTTGCAACTCCTCCAACTAACGGACCGGAAGCACAAGCGAAATACCAGGAAACTAATCATAAGCGCCTAATGCAGCTCCTTTGTTTTAATAATCGTCCTTGTTATAACAAGGATGTTATAAGTTGCACCAGTACGTCCATTTCAACGTTAACTGCCTGTTTTTTACCGTATAAGGAGATGGCGTAGTATTATCACCGTAAACAATAAACAAATCGGACGCGGGTTTATAACGCCATTGCAGGCGGGTGTTAATATTGATATTATCAATCTGCTCGTTATATTGTACATAGGTGGTAAAGTACAAGCTATTGGTAAAGGTAACATCAATTTTTGGCCCTACCAGCCAGAACGTATTATGGCCAAATGGCTGCGGCAACCTTAAATCATTGAAGGAGGTATTGATAGCAATATTTACATAAGGTTGAAAACGATAGCCTATTAAACTTGTAACGCTATTGCGTACGCCCTTATCATAATACCCACCGTGCGATGCTTCCAGCAAATAAGTAAACACATTTTGCGGCTTCGATACAAACTGCACATCAATAGTGTTCCAGTTATGCTCAGAGCCGGCAGGTAATAAACCTTTACCGATATTGGTTGGATCATAGGGCCTTAATAGGCGTACATAATCATTTATGCCCGATACCGACAGTGTTGCCCTGTTACGGAATGTGATCAGATATGACAGGATACTTTCATTATCCGTACGGTGAAACGACTCATCGAAAAAGTAATTGGAGGTAAGCTGGATGCCATGGCTCAGAATATTGCCCTGCTTAGGAAAAAAGTTACGGAGTAACAGCGGGCTTAACTTCACATAACCAACACGTGGCACATAACCCACTTCGGCATTGTAGTTTTTACCTACGTACTCCTCCTGCATATAAAGCGTCCAGTATTTGCTCAGATATTGGAAATGATTGGATATCACATAATCATGCCCGCTTACACCTGGTGTAAATGATTTAAGGGCGAGTACTTTGCCCGTCCAGATATTGCTGCGCGATGCAAGGTTAAACTCGGCACCTATATTGCGGTTATAAGCGGTTGATCCGGTATTGGTACCGGGGATGTTAGCAGTAGCGTCCTTATTTACAAACAGGAAAGCGATGTTTGAGCGATCAAGGATCCGTCTTTGCAGGGTAATGATGCCATAGTTTTCAGGAGCCTGCCGGGCGCTGCCCGAGCCGCCTGTTTGAATATCCATAGCGCCTATACGCCAGTCCTTATCTAATTTACCGGTCAATCTTGCTCCAAAATCAATCGGTACGTTGAGGCCTATCCGCCTTGAAAAGAACGGGCGGATGTCAGAATAACCGAAATTGGCAAAAAGATCGCCGTTCTCTAAAAAGAATTGCCGTTTTTCAGGGAAGAAAAGTTCGTACCTGTTCAGGTTGATCACCTGTTGATCAACATCAACCTGCGAAAAATCGGGATTGACTGTTAAATCGAGGTTAAGGGCTGGTGTGACGGAGATCTTGGCGTCCCCTCCTATTTCATGTTTATATTCGGTTTTGGTATTATGCTGATAATCTTTAGATAAACCCGTAAGCGCGTATGGGATTACAGATACGTTGCTGCTGGCCGTTGGGGGCGCCTCGTCCCAAACAAGCGTGCCGGTATAAGCCAATGAAGCTGTGGGAAACTGCCTTGGGATAGGTGTCCAGCTTGATTTTTCGGCAGTTTTAAGATCGTTACGGCTAAAGTTGATCCCCCATTCCTTTATACCTTTTTTATAACGGATACTCTTAAATGGGATGGATGCTTCCCAAACCCATTTATCAGGGTAATTTTTCACTGCCGAATACCAGCGGTTATCCCAGCTCAGGTCAACCTTGCCGCCTTCATACATACTGCCATCCCACTGCCCTCCGGCCGCGTTGGCGCCAAAACTAAAGCCATCGGTACGGGCATCAAATGGGTCCATGAAGATCAGGAAGTTATCGTTTTTTACAAAACTGAAATCACGTTTTAATGATTCAACCATGTAAGGCCCTGGCACCGAATTATAATTAATAGCTATGATGTACAGGTTTTTATCATCGTAGGTCATCCGTACCTCGGTTTTAACAGTAGCCTTGCTGGTATCCATCGGCAGCACCATAAAAAAATCACCCGCCGAATCGGCCTGCATCCAGGCTTGCTCATTCATTACCCCGTCGATATTAATAGCCGAAGCAGCCCTGCGGATATGGTACTTATACCCCGCGTTCTTTTTTTGAGCCGATGCATAAAAGGAGGTTACACAGCATAAGATGATGAGCAAGAATGTTTTTGCCAAAAGGCGGCAATAGCGTTTTAAGGGCATTAAGATAAGGGTATATAAACTTATTGGTTCACGAATTTTAAAACTACATTTTTTTAGCAAAAGTAAATGCCGTGTATCATATAATTTACCGCTTCGTTTCCTCACGCAATAGCTATACACCTATTAATCAGCAAAATATGCTTAGCTCCGGTAAATTAAGTTTATTCATTTAATCAAACAGCCCGCTTAACCGATCTTTTAAGCGGGCTGTTTGATTATAAGCCATCATCCTGAGTTCTGGAATCCTGCGGACTTTTTGAAAGGCAACGACAAAGCCCGAGAATCCAGACTTACGAAGTTTGAAAAGTTCTTAAGTCTGGATTCTACAACGTGTCATGGGTAAATTTTTATTTTGACAATGTTAATTAATACTTTCCAGCATCTTAATATACAGCTCAATGCCTTCTCTGATCTCATCTACATAAACAAACTCATCGGCAGTATGTGAACGTGCGGAATCGCCGGGGCCAACTTTTATGGATGGGATATCCAGCAACGATTGATCGGATGTTGTTGGTGAGCCATAGGTGGTACGGCCAAGAGCTATGCCAGCCTGAACTATGGGATGTTCTTTAGGGATAGATGATGGTTTTAACCTGATGGAGCGCGGTTTTACATCGCTGGCAACATGCTCACGGATAATCTCCAGCACTTCCTCATTGCGATAAGCATCAGTAACACGCACATCAACAGTATAAACGCAGCTGGCAGGCACAACGTTGTGTTGTGAACCAGCATTAATAATGGTAACGGACATTTTTATCGGCCCAAAAACTTCTGATTCTTTCGGGAATTTAAACGTCCGGAACCATTCAATATCTGTTAATGCTTTATAAATAGCGTTCTCTCCTTCTTCGCGGGCTGCATGTCCGGCACGGCCATGAGCGGTACAATCCAACACCATTAAACCCCGTTCGGCAATTGCCAACTGCATCAGGGTTGGCTCACCTACTATACCAAAAGATAGTTGCCCCAAATCGGGAATAATCAGCTCCAGACCATTTACGCCTGAAATTTCTTCTTCGGCGGTAGTCGCCAGGCAGAAATTATATTTCAGGTTTTCCTTATCGTGAAAATAAAGAAATACCGCTATAAGCGAAACCAGGCAGCCCCCGGCATCATTACTGCCAAGGCCATATAATTTACCATCTTCAATTTTGGCATCGTAAGGATCGCGTGTATAGCCCGAATTGGGCTTTACGGTATCATGATGTGAGTTAAGGAGGATAGTTTCTTTAGCCGGGTCGAAATGTTTATTCCAGGCCCAGATATTGTTAAGCTTACGATGAGTGGTTACCCCATGCGATTGCAGGAATTCGTTGATCAGCCCGGCTGTGCGATCTTCTTCTTTACTAAACGACGGAATGGATATTAGTTGTTGCAGTAATGTTACCGCCAGTTGAAATAAATTGCTTGTGTCAGTCATAAATTTAAGGGTTATCCCTTGTGATGAACGGGCAAAATTAATACTTTTTATTGATCAGAATTTTCAGAATTCGAGAATTCGCAGAATTGACATCAGAAATATTAGCCTCATTAATCTATATTTAACCATTAAATAACAATTAATTTACACACCAATTCAGTTAATTCTAAAATTGCATAAATTCTGATTCAGACTGCTCATCTTCCATTTTTGAATGTTTGCGGGTATCATTCATGGTAATATATAAAACCAATGATAGCGCGATACAAACAGTTACATACCAATAAAACCATTGCGCATGATGTTCATTTTTGAACCATAGGGCAATATATTCGGCAGTGCCACCAAAGAGGGATACGGCTATTGCATAAGGGAAACCTACGCCCAGGGCGCGCACATTGGCCGGAAAAAGTTCGGCCTTAACAACAGCATTGATCGAGGTATAGCCGCTTACAATGACCAGCGCGCAAAGGATCAGTGTGAATGCAACCCATACATCTTTAGTATGGCTTAGCAGAGTCATGATAGGAATTGTACAAAGCGTACCCAATATGCCAAAACCAATTAGTAATGGTTTTCGGCCAACTTTATCCGACAGTAAGCCAAATAAAGGTTGTATCACCATAAATACAGCTAATGTTAAGGTTGAGATGAGCGTAGCGGCACTTTTACTGAATCCGGACGTATTAACCAAAAACTTTTGCATATAGGTGGTAAAGGTGTAAAACGCCAGTGTACCGCCAATGGTTAATCCAATTACCGTTAAAACAGCTTTAGGGTGCTTTGCTAAAGCTTTTATAGTACCATTCAGGGCATCAGCTTTTTTACTTTCTTTATCAAACGATGCCGATTCCTGTAAGCTTCGCCTTAAATACATAGTGGTGACAGCCAGTATTGCCCCAATTCCAAACGGAATGCGCCAACCCCAGTCATGCAATTGTTTTTCAGATAAAAACGCTCTTTGCAGCAAAACCAAAACACCCAACGCCAGCAATTGCCCCATAATGAGCGTTACATATTGAAAGCTTGAGTAAAAACCACGGCGCTTTTTTGTAGCCATTTCACTGAGGTAAGTGGCGCTGGTTCCATACTCCCCTCCTACACTCAGGCCCTGAATAATGCGGGCCAACACCAGCAGTATAGGTGCAGCAACTCCAATAGCTTTGTAGCCCGGGGTTATGGCAATAATCAATGAACCAACGCTCATAAGCAATACAGAAAATGTAAGCGCTGTTTTACGACCGCGTTTATCCGCAAAGGTCCCCATTACCCAACCGCCTATAGGGCGCATTAAAAAGCCGATGGCAAAAATACCGGCTGTGTTTAAAAGCTGTACGGTTTGATTATCTGAAGGAAAAAAAGCATCCGAAAAATAAAGGGAAAAGGCAGTGTAAGCATACCAGTCATACCATTCAACCAAATTTCCCAGTGATCCGCCTATGATGGACTTGATGCGTCCGCCCGTGGTTTGGGGTATTGGTGATTTTATTTCGTTCATAGGTTTGGCAGATATTGTTGGTTTCCGTAATATTAGGGATTTTAAAATAGAGGCGCAATACCAATATAATAACCGGCATATTTGCTTTAATAAAAACTTATTCAACCTAATCTAATACGCTCAACCATTCACCCAAACCACAACTATGCTTTTCACCGAAGATTTTTTGCATTACATCTGGAAATTCAGGCTTTTTGAGCGCGAAAACCTTCAAACTGTAGATGGTGAGGAACTGGAGATCTTTTCGGCAGGGCTGCACAATTCAGATTCAGGTCCCGATTTTCATAATGCGAGGATCCGTATTGGCGAAACTGTTTGGGCAGGTAATGTAGAAGTACATCTTTCCGCGTCCGACTGGCAAAAGCATGGCCATACTAATGATGGCGCTTATGATAATGTGATATTACATGTGGTTTATCGTAACGATACGCAGTTGTTTTTACCAAACGGGCGCAAAGTACCAACACTTGAACTGCAAAGCCGTATTAGTGAAGAGCTTTATAACAAATATCATAAGCTGGTTTTCGGTAACCAAAGTTTTATACCCTGCGAAAACGGCATCGCTACAGTGGATGCCCTCACCATGCAAAACTGGCTTACCCGCGTATTGGTTGAGCGGATGGAAAAACGATCGGAAAATGTGGCAGCGGCTCTGGCACTTAATAAAGGCGATTGGGAGGAAACTTTTTACCAGTTTTTAGCGGCAAACTTTGGTTTTAAAGTAAACGCCCTGCCGTTTGAACTGATGGCAAAATCGCTGCCGCAGCTTATCCTCGCCAAAAACAAAAACAGCCCAATGCAAATTGAAGCATTGATATTTGGGCAGGCAGGCTTTTTAGAGGGTGAATTTAAAGATGATTATCCCCTCAAACTTCAAAAGGAGTATGAATATCTGCGTAAAAAATACAACCTTAAACCTATAGAAAGCCACCTGTGGAAGTTTATGCGGCTAAGGCCCCAAAACTTTCCAACCATCAGGCTGGCGCAATTTGCCGCACTTATCGTACAGTCAAACCACCTGTTATCTAAAACATTAGAGATTAAAGAGGTGAAAGCACTGCGTAGTTTATTTACAGAGATCAAAATAAACGATTACTGGGCTGATCATTACCGGTTTGATGTACAATCCAAGCCGTCATCAAAAAATATGGGCGATGGTTCTGTTGATATTTTGCTGCTCAATACTGTGGCTTTGTTCCTGTTTAGTTACGGTAAGCAGCATCAGCAGCAATATTATATTAGCCGCAGCCTTAAATTATTAGAAAATTTACCGGCCGAAAAAAACAATATTATTGCTGATTTTGTTAACTTAGGAGTGAAAATTGAAACTGCGTTTGAATCACAGGCATTGCTTGAGTTAAAAAATAATTACTGCAATTATAAGAAATGCCTGCAATGCGGCGTTGGTAATAAGATACTAAAACTGGCCTGACACCATGCTACAGCGGATACTTACTTTTTTTGAACGGTACTCTTTTGGTGTATGCACCTACCTTGGCGAACGCTTTAATATCTCGATCTCCAAGATCAGGCTTTTCTTTATCTACTCCTCATTCCTGGCGGTAGGCTTTCCGCTTATATTTTATTTTTTTGCAGGTATTGTATTGGATATCCGGAACTTTATCAAACGTAAACATACCGGGGTTACTGATCTTTAACCGCTGATCATTTCTGATTACGTTGATTTCGCTGATTTTTATTGGGAGATTTCACCGATTATTTCCTGATTTCACCGGTTTTGATTAGTGAAAGCACATCTTACATTAAACCAATTTGCCAGTTTTTACAGCATCTTGTAAGTTGCGCACTTTAAATTTGGGAGTGTAGCAGTATTGAGCCAGCTGTTTAACCCATGTGGTGTTGTAGCCAAACATCAATTTTATCATTTTTACCCGCGTTGACCCTTTGGGATAGCCATATTTATACCAACTGAATTTAGATGGATCTATATTGAACTGTTCGGCAAAATCGGCAAGAAAAAGGTCTATCTCAATGTCAAAAATATCCAGATCAAGATCGATACTGGTATCGAGGTTCAGGCTACGCGGATCAACCTTATGGATCTTATACCTGTTGCAATAATCAACTATAAATTCTTTTAAGGGTGGCAGTATTTCTTCCATTTAAACGAATGTTAATTTGACCATTTAAGTTATGAGACGTAGCTTTTTAAATAAGGTTGCATACAAATTTACTTTATTTTTAAATCGTTTAAATTGAACCCGATAGTTAATAAATGTTAAATATTTATTGCTGTACAATGGAGCTTTATGCTACTAAAATCAACCTGATGTATTATTATTGCACCAGGTAAACCAGATACTTCAAATGAACCTAAAAGTAATTGCCTTTGATGCCGACGACACCCTTTGGGTAAATGAACCTTACTTTCAAGCCACCGAAGAAAGGTTTTGCAGTCTGCTCGAAAATTTTTCGCCACAGCACACCATTTCCAAAGAGCTTTTTAAAGTTGAGGTTGATAACCTCCCGCTTTATGGCTACGGGATAAAGGGCTATATCCTTAGCATGATAGAAGCAGCATTGAGCATTTCTGAAAAAAATATTAGCGTTGATGTAGTGGAAACCATATTACAATATGGTAAGGATATGCTTAATCAACCGATAGAGTTACTGAACGAGGTAGAACATGTTTTATCCTCATTAAAAGATCATTACAGGCTGGTGGTAGCCACCAAAGGCGATCTGCTTGACCAGGAACGCAAACTCAAAAAATCGGGGTTGGCACATTATTTCCACCATATCGAAATCATGAGTGATAAAAAAGAGGATGATTATATCAAGCTGATCAAACACCTCGACATTAACCCAAATGAATTCATGATGATTGGTAACTCCCTGAAATCAGATGTAATGCCGGTTATCAATATTGGGGGGCATGCTGTTCATGTGCCCTTTCACACCACCTGGGCACACGAACATGTAGAAACCGTTTTAACTCACGAAAACTTCAAACAGGTGGATAAGATCAGCGAAGTATTGGAATTTGTGTTGGAGTCCGGAAGCCCGAAAGTCAGCAAGTCCGGAAGTTAGCGTCAGAGAGATAATCATTAAAGTATTTTCCATCTTCGGACTTGCCGACTTCATGACATTCCGACTCTAAATATCTTTCTCCATTACAATTAGCTCAATATGCTGTTTGGCGTCACCAAAACGACCATGTGCATGAAAAGGCTGAATTTCGCCGGTTGGTTTGTAACCGCGGCGCTCATACCAGCTTATCAGTTCGGAGCGGGTGCTGATTACTGTCATAGTTAAAGTATTGCAGTTATGCTTACGCGCGTAAACTTCAGCTTCTTCTATCAGTGCGCGGCCCACACCTTTATTCTGCAATAATGGCGATACACTAAACATGCCAACATACAACTTTGGAGTTCTGACTTCAAGATAAACAGTACCTGTAATATTGCCATCCTCATCATTATGCTTTAAAATGATGATATTTTCATCATTCATATACTCCGTCAGAGTTTGTTCATCAATGCGGGCACCACCAATTAAGTCGGCCTCAGTTGTCCAACCCCGTTTGGAGCTTTCACCACGGTAAGCGCTGTTTACTAAAACATTAAGTTCGGGTACGTCGGTAAGGGTAGCTTGGGTTATTACAGGCATATGATTAATTTAAGGATGCCAAAGGTAATGGTTGTACGTTCTAAATAAAAGGCCTCAAATTACCATTTTGAAGTTTGTACCTTAATTAATTCTGCTTAATTCATAAATCAGCAACCTTTCGGCGCTTCACAAAGCCTATCCCGATAATCATTAAAGGCAATAACAATAATACATCGGCCACATGGGCTAACAATGAGATCCTTAAAATCCGGCTTACCGGGAAAGCTACAGCTGCAAGGCCTACCAGCAAACCAAGCCAAACAGGTACTGCTTTTTTACGGACAAGGTTTATAGCTAACACCAATAGGCTTAACGGGAACAACGGGCCTGCCCAAAAAAGCAACAAACCCGAACTGACGGGATATTGCTGTAAAACACCGAGATAATTATGATGAGAAATTGTAAATATAGTTGATAAATATCCCAACATGCCAAACCCAATCCCACCCATACAGCATCCATAAATAGCTATCAACAAACCTATTGCTGAATAAAACGGCATGTTGTGCTTTAACAAGCCAAATAACCCATACAAAGCCGGGATCCAAAATACTGTTGACAGGCAGATCAGCGTTGCAGCCGTTACCCCGTATTGTCCATCTACCCAAAAAAATGTTGATATGCAAAACAGCAATGGTGCTGTAATAAGGCACAAGCCAGGCAATATTTGCTGCTGAAAATCAATTTCGGCTTTCATAATTTAAAAGATTTACCAGCTATGACCGTAACATGCTATCGTAGGTTACACTTATATCAAATGACATTAAAAAAGCCATAAGTTTTAAAACCAAGCTGTATATTTAGTAGTTAATAACACATCTGTTTATATTAAACCCCGCCATGGCTTTTATAGATTATTACAAAGTATTAGAGCTCGACAAAAATGCATCCGAAAAGGATATTAAAAATGCTTACCGTAAACTGGCCCGCAAATATCACCCCGATCTTAATCCTAATGACGAAGATGCCCACAAAAAATTCCAGCAGCTAAACGAAGCAAATGAAGTATTAAGTGACCCGGAAAAGCGAAAGAAGTACGACAAATATGGCGAGAACTGGCAGCATGGCGAAGCATACGAACAACAGGCGCGCCAACAGACCGGTGCACAAGGAGGTTTTGGTGGCTATGGGGGCTTTAACGGAGCCGAAGGATTTGGTAGCGCCGAAGGGTTTGGAAGTGACGATTTTTCAGATTTCTTTCAATCGATGTTTGGCGGTGCAGGAGGCGCTCGTAGCGGCAGGCAGGCAAAATACCGCGGGCAGGACTATAACGCCTCGTTAAGTTTAAACCTTCGAGACGTTCTTGAAACACATAAGCAAACGTTGACTGTCAATGGCAAAAACATCCGGATAACTATACCCGCAGGTATTGAAAACGGGCAAACTATCAAAATAGCCGGGCATGGCGCCGCGGGTGTAAACGGCGGCCCCGCCGGAGATCTGTATATTCAGTTTAATGTTGCACCTGATGCAAATTTTAAGCGTGATGGTAATAATTTGTACACCACGTTGAAACTTGACCTGTATACTGCGGTTTTAGGCGGAGAAATAACTGCCGATACATTAAACGGCAAAGTTAAAGTGAAAGTAAAACCTGAAACTCAAAACGGCACTAAAGTAAAGCTCAAAGGCAAAGGTATGCCCGTTTATAAAAAAGAGAATGAATTTGGCGATCTGTACCTGACCTATGATATCCAAACCCCTACCAACCTTACCGAAAAGCAGAAACAATTATTTGAAGAACTGGCAAAATCCTCAGCCTAAATTAAAAACATTATGAAAACAGCAGAATTAATAGCAGCAAACGATTTTTGTGTATATCATAATGTTGAATACACGTTCATCACATCTTTACATGAAGCAGGCCTGGTTGAGGTAACCATCATTAATGAAATCGTCTTCATTCCTCAAACTGAACTTCAAAAGCTGGAAAAACTGGTGAGCCTGTACGAATTGGATATTAACGTAGCCGGCATTGAAGCTATCTCCCATCTGCTTGACCGGGTTGAAAAATTACAGGAAGATATGCGGTATTTAAAAAACAGGTTGAGCTTATATGAATAAGAAAGCTTTCTTTTCAGGAATGCTTAAACCAAATATTTATTCATCATCCGCTCGCTTACAATATTAGCTTCATCGATAATACGTTCTGGATATCCCATGGATTTGAGTATGGCGATTCCGTTAGTGTTTTTAAGCAGGCCCTGCTTCAGGATATAGTCAAATACCAGCATGCGCCCATCTTTTGATTCTGAAAAGGAATATACAGCAAAATCCTCGTCGAGCAGTTCGGCCAGTTCAAGGTCGTGGGTTGATACAAAAACAAAATTTTGGTTAGCGGTAATGTACGAAAGCACAGACTTAGCCGCCGCTATACGTTCGATGGTATTGGTACCCCTGAAAATCTCATCGATGATCACAAGGCTTTTTATATCCTCTTTCTGAGAACTGTTATCAATGATATCTAAAATAGCTAAGGCCTGTGCCTGAAAATAACTCTTGTGTTCATCAATGTTATCGCTGGTTTTGATGCTGGTTTGTATTTTAAGAAAAGGAGCCTTATAGGCCTTTGCACAACTTGTAAATATAGTTTGCGATAGCAGCGTATTTAATGCCAGCGCTTTAATAAATGTAGTTTTGCCAGACATGTTTGACCCTGTGATCAATGCCCCCCTGTCTGCATCAGTTGTATAAAGGGAGTTGGTTACACAGTTAGCTACTAATGGGTGAAATAGTTCGGTAATCTCTATTTTGCCATCCACACCCGTAAACGCGGGTTTTGAATAAAAAGGCATACCGTCACGTATTGATTGTATGGCTATTAGCGTATCGGCCCGGCCAATAAATTTATACACTTCTTTAATGTCCTCACGGTATTTACTTACTTGTTTTAATGATGATGTATAAGTATTGGGCTCAATCGCAAAAAGCAGTTTAAACAAATGGAAGGCTGCGTAAGCAATATCACTTTTACCATTCACGAAGCCGCTTTCTATATTTACAAACTTAAGCGCTCGTTTTAAACCCGTTAGACCGGAAAGAGAACGCTTTACCTCATTTACCTGACCAAATTTCCCGCTTTTAACTAACGCCACTGCAACTTTATACATAACCAGCAATTGCGGTAACGATTTGGTATACCCTGAAATAGCCTTGCGGTTGCTGAAGTAAATAACAATGTTGTACGCAAACAACAATAGCAAAAAGATAAAGCTGAAAATGTTAGGAATAACAATCAGCGATAATAACGCAGCCAGGATCAGAAAAGGTGAAACCTTTATATAAAAATTCATTACCGATGCAAATACCGGTTCATGTGCCCTGAGAAAAAGATCGGCTATAAAATAAGCATCCGGGTGGTTAAGTTTTGACAATTCCACTTCAAGCAATTCGCGGCCGGGTATATCCATGTTAAGATCCTCAATATCATTGTCGAGGTCATGCAAAACATCAAGCTCGGTTGTAGGGCAATGTAATAAATTAAACAAGTATTGTTTACCAGGCTTACTGTTTGTTCTGTCGATATAATTGAAAACACTTATCAGGTCAAGATCGTCGGCTGTTTGAGCCGAAAGCTTGTTTTTACTATCTTCCGAATCCAGGTAAATCTTTATTAAGTCAAAGTTTCGGCGGGCGTTAACCGGTTTGCCCCACTTCTCCTGAATTTTCATCAGCTGCTTTTTTGCCCAGCGTAATTTATCATAATACGACTTAATATAAAGCACTCCAATTACGATAAAGACAACTATCGCAGAAAAAACAAAGTAATACATATCTAAAAATATAAAAATTTAATTAAACCAACTTATCTATCGCCAGTCATAATTACGTATTACAATTCAGGTATTAACTAAAATTTACGACCATGAAATTTATCCGATTTTCAATAATAGCTTTTGTGATGATGTTTTCATTTCAATTTGCAAAAGCTCAAAGCATAAGTATCAGCGCGCATTTTGGCCGTCCTTATCATAGGGTAGTTTACACAAGCGGATATTACGAGGCACCTGTTTACTATGGCAGGGACGTTTATTATGACCGTCCTGTTTATTATAGTCGTCCGCGCTATTACGCAGCAAGATATTATGATGCGCCGGTATACTATCAAAGACACTATCGTGTTCATCGTTATTGCAGGCACTGGTAAAAAGATAAAGCCTCCGGGTTGCCGGAGGCTTTCTTATAATAAGTAACTATGCCAGTATAAAACGATCATATACATTAACCAATGCCATTTAGATGTACACAAAATTAGCCCCCATTAAAAATGAGAGGTTTTAAGGGTTGTGTAAAAATACAGGCAGTTATTACTCAAATGTTACTTGGATCTATCCTTAAAAAAAGAATGTAATGCCCGTTGCGTAAATTCTGATAAAACCAGCTCACCACTTATAGCCGCACGTTGTTTAAGCAATTCATCCCAATCAGCAGTGCCTTCCCAAAGTACCTGTTTTAAGCCGGTAAGTGCTGCCGGGTTATATGAAGCTATTTTTTGAGTAAGCTCATATACAGCCGCATCAAGACTTGGAGTATCTTCATAAACCTCATTATACAAGCCGTTTTGCTTTGCCCATTGGGCAGTTTGAAAATCTGACGCCCTGATAGTGAGCTGTGAAAATGCTGATAACCCTATTTTACGGATCACAGCGGGGGCTATCACAAAGGGGCCAATACCTATAGTAAGCTCACTTAACTTTATTGATGCCGCCTCGCTGGCCAGGCAATAATCGGCAGCGGCGGCAAGGCCAACCCCTCCTCCAACTGCTTTCCCCTGTACCCTCGCAATTATTATTTTAGGGCATTTGCGGCAGGCACTAATTACGTTGGAAAACCCTTCAAAAAATAACGCGCCGGTTTCCCTATCCTTAATTTGCAACAGCTCGTCAAAGCTTGCACCCGCGCAAAAAGTACGATCTCCCGCGCTCTTTAAAACAATGACTTTTGTTTCCGGGTTATTACCGGCACCGAATATCGCATCGGCAAGTTGTTTTAATAGCGCCGAGGGCAGGGAGTTTTGTGCCGGATGATAAAAACAAATGGTGGTTACACCGTCACGCTCATTTGTAACGGATATCTTTTCGTTTTCGGCAGACATATTTTATTTTTTATATCAGATGGTTTTCCAACCAATATCAGAAGTATTTATGTCAACTGCAATTTTGAGCCTAAAAAACAGTCACTTACTTTTCAAGCAAAGGCAGTTCAAAATAAAAAGTAGCGCCTTCACCAAGCTCGCTTTCAACCCCTATAGCACCGTTATGATTATTAATGATCTCAGCCGAGATATAAAGCCCCATACCAAGGCCGCTCGTCATAAATTTTTTATCCTCGACACGATAAAACCGCTCAAAAATATGCTCGATCTGTGCGGCCGACAACCCGATGCCAAAGTCTGTTACTGATACACGTACCTTTCCGTTTATATTCCCGGTTTCAATAATGATATTTTTATTCTCGGTTGAATATTTTACAGAGTTGTTAATGAAATTTACGAGTACCTGTTCCAGGCGCCCGGCATTTCCGTCTATAAAAAAATCATTTTCCGATTTATTGATAAAATTAAATTCAGGGTAAAGGTGGATAGCGTTTTCTAAAGTTGAAGCCACCAGGTCGCGAAGATTTACTTTCGCCATGGCATATTCAAGCCCTCCCGCATGAATTTTGCTTACATCAAGCAAATCGTTAACCAAACGCTGAAGCTTATTTAAAGCAGTCCCTGCCTTTTCAATATATTGTTTTACTATTGAGGGCACTTCCTCTTTTTTATAAGCCGAAATAAGTTGTAAATAGCCTTTCAGGCTGGTTAAAGGGGTTTTAAGTTCATGGCTGGCCACACCAATAAACTCATCCTTCAAATCAAGCTGCTTTTTCTGTTCTTCGATATCTGTCGCCGTACCTACCCAAAAAAGGATTTCTCCGTTATCATCTCTTAACGGCACTGCCCGGTTAAGGTGCCAGCGATAAGTATTATCCCAGCGCAGATACCTGTTTTCCAGTTCAAAAACACTCCCGTTTTGCAAAGATTCCAGGTAAGCACTCATTGTTTTTTGCAGATCATCGGGGTGTACGATCTGTTGCCAGCCCCAGCCTGCTGTTTCACCATATCGCCTGCCCGTATAATCAAACCAGCGCTGATTATAAAAATCAACTTCGCCGCCGGGCAAATTGGTCCAGGTCATTTGAGTAATGTTATTAGCCAGCAACTTAAAATGTTCCCGGCTGATAAGCAAATCATTAGTACGCTCCCTTACAGTATCTTCCAGATCATTATTCAGCCTCTCGGCAATATTCTGGGCTTCTTCCAACTGATCATTTTTAATTTTCAGTTCCCATTCGGTTTCCTTTTGAGCAGTCAAATCGGTCAGGATCAAACTCAATGCTGTTCCTTCATCAAGGTCAAGCGTGGTACATGATAATAAACAGGGCATTAGTTTACTATCCCGATTTGATAATAAAACCTCGCCCTTGCAATCGGTATTCCAACCATCCCTGATTATCTGCTTATACCTTTCAACGGAAACTTCGGCTACAAAAATTTCAAAATTTAGGCCGATCACTTTTTCCAACGGTTCATCAACCATAGCCGCAAAGCTCGAATTACTATATAATATAGTACCCTCGCTATTCAACGTAACCGCTCCTTCGTTCATTTTTTCAATAAAAACGCGGTAGGTTTGATCGGCCGTTTTCAACGTATAAAGCTGGTGACCTTCATCATCTTTAACTATAAAGGCATCAACCTGACCATTACGAATAGCAGAAATGGCGTCGGTAGCTTCTTCTAATTGATATCGAAGCTTATTGTTTTCCGCAAGCAACTGCTCATATGTAAGTTTGTCCGGCTCCATAATTAGCTTTCTGTAAATATTCCCAGCCCTTTTAAAACCTTGTCTGTGTTTGACATATCTCCAATAAGCTTGCGTTCAACGCCGGGAGATTTTTTAATAAGTAAAGGCAATGCTATGATCTGTTCTTCCCGGGCAATGAGCGGTTGCTGGTAAACATCGATTATCTCCAGCTCGTAATCAGGCTTAAGGTACCGCTCACAAATAATTTTTAAGTTGGCTATTGCCCTGACAGAATTGGGCGATGCTCCAATTACAAATAAACGCAATCGAAAAAACTGGTTTTCTCCCTGATCTAAAGGCAATTGGTTTTGCTCGGCCATCTAACTATTTACTTACTGATATTATATTCAATCCAACCAAAACTTTTTCCTCGTTGCTCAAGTCGCCTATTATTTTGCGAATCGGTTCAGGTACTTTTCTTACCAGCGTGGGGATTGCAAATATTTGATCCCCTTCGGCCAGTTGAGGCTGCTGCAGCAAGTCAATTACTTCAATAACATACTGACCTTTCAAATGTTCTTCACAATATTTTTTGAGGTTGGTGAGCGCGGTAACTGATTTAGCAGTTTTGCCCGCTACATACAGCCTTAACTCATATTTTATACCTTCATCCAGTTCCATTATTTTTTACTTTTTGATTTACTTTTAAGCGTATCCACATTCCCAAGGCGGATATCGGTTATCTCCTGGCGGTTTCTTTCAATAATATCCTGTTTTAACTCTTCTTCCAGGTATATTTTGTTCAATTCCTCCTCTGTCGATTCAAATTCGGCCTGCAAGCTTGCAATTTTTGATTCAAGCATCATACGCCGGCGCAATATCTCTTTATCTTTACGGGATATTGCGAATTCCCTCAATGCAACGCCTGTTTTTTCTCTTAATTTTTGTGCTTCCCTGGCCGATCCTGTAAGCACTCCATCGGGCCCAAGATAAACATCAACGAGGCTTAACCCCTCGTCGGTAATGGTAAACTCGCGTACCTGGTTTGAGTGGCTCATCCCACGCGATTTCATAATATATAAGCCCCTGTTGCGTTCACCGTTCGATTCAATATCCCTTACAAGGAGCCATGCATCAACTAACGATGACACACCTTCATCGGTTTGTTCACTTACCACCGTATTTAAACCAAGGGCGGTAAACATAACCGTGATCTGTTCGTCCTGTAAAAAATCTGCCAGCCGTATCAGCATTGATTTTACTTCACTTACCGAACCCACTGTAATAAAGTTTGTAATTGGGTCGAGGATTACTGCTGCAGGCTTAAACTTTTTAATGAGCTTATAAATAACAACAAGGTGCATTTCAAGCCCGTATTGGGTAGAACGCGAAGCATGAAATTCAAGCAAACCATTGTCAATATGTTTTTGCAGGTCGAGATTGATTGATTTCATATTGCGAAGGATCTGCTTAGGCGATTCCTCGAACGCAAAATAAAGGCACTTCTTTTTGTTATTGCAAACCTCATTGGCAAAGCAGGCCGCAATACTTGTTTTGCCGGTGCCGGCCGTGCCCGAAACGAGGATACTGCTGCCCTGAAAAAAGCCCTTGCCTCCAAACATACTGTCAAGCGAAGGTATCCCGGATGAAATTCGTTTGGATGACACTTCTTTTTCCAACCTTAAAGATGTTACCGGAAGTACGGAAATGCCATCTTCATCAATTAAAAACGGATATTCGTTGGTACCATGCTGTGTACCACGATATTTTACCACGCGCAAACGACGGGTCGAGATCTGATTTACAACCCTGTGATCAAGCAGGATCACACAATCTGAAACATATTCTTCAAGCCCCTGCCGCGTTAATGACGAGCCATCACCTTTTTCGCCTGTTATAATAGCAGTTACACCTTTTTCCTTTAAAAAACTAAATAGCCTTCTAAGCTCGGCCCTCAATATAGTTTGGTTTGATAAACCCGAAAAAAGATTTTCAAGAGTATCCAGTACCACTCTTTTTGCGCCGATGCTGTCAATAGCAAAGCCTAAGCGGATAAATAAACCTTCCAGATCATATTCGCCTGTCTCCTCAATCTCGCTTCGGTCTATATGCACATGATCAAGCCTTAATTTTTTATCATCCTGGAGTTTATATAAATCAAAGCCAAGCGATGCTACGTTCGAAGCCAGTTCCTCTGCCTTTTCTTCAAAAGCCACAAATACTCCGGGCTCATTAAACTCGGTAGCACCCCTCACGATAAACTCAAGCGACATGAGTGTTTTACCACAACCCGCTTCACCACATATCAGCGTTGGTCTTCCATTAGGTAAACCGCCGCCTGTTATTTCATCTAAACCGGTAATACCGGTAGGAGTTTTGGGCAATTGCTCAAACGTTATAAGCTGCTGTTTTTTATGCAATTTGGTCATAACAAATCCAATCTTTTTAAACTACCTGCATACCACAACCATCAAGTATACAGGATTTTGTTTTATTGGTATGGTAATAGTGATACTTATAAAATTGTTTTGGCATAATTGATTTTGTGAATTAAAAAAATCAAAAAACGTGGTGAACTTACCGTGCTGATATTACAAATAAATCTCCCGGTTATACAAACCTTTGAAACCTCATATCATCAAATTCTCTAAAAACAGATTTAAACATTTATATAGGTCTATTGTTTAAAAAACAAGGTATACGGTTCTGTAACCCGTTTTTATCAATAACCGCAGCTATATATTAATATAACGGGCATACTCATTAATTGAAATATTATGATGTATGAATTGAGATTTTGATCTTAATTATTATAGCCTATATTTATACATATTATTTATATAATGAATAACAACGCCGGCCTTCATCAACTATTAAACGAAGATATTTTCCGTATGCTGATCAGGGAATCTCCTACCCCGGTAGCACTATATATTGGCAAAACAATGGAGATCAGGATTGCCAATAAAGCCATGATAGATATATGGGGGAAGGGCGATGATATTATTGGGCATAATTACTTTGACCTGCTCCCCGAGTTCGAAGAGCTGGGCTTTCATACAATATTATCAAATGTATACGATAGCGGTTCGGCTTATGAGCGGAACGAGCAAAAAGTTGATCTTATGGTTAACGATAAACTTGAAGAATTTTACTTCAACTTTACTTTTAAACCATTGCGGAACGACGTTGGTGAAGTTTGGGGGGTGTTGAATAGCGCGGTGGATGTTACCGAGCTGGTTAACACCCGTAAAAAGCTGGCCGAAAGTGAACAGCGTGCTCAATTTGCCCTGCAAGCTGCCGAACTGGGTACATGGGATTTAAACCCGAGATTACAAACCGTAACATGGGACGACCGCTGTAAAGAGCTTTGCGGTTTTCGAAAAAACGATGAAATAAAGTATGATGATCTGTTGAAATTTGTCCACCCGGAAGATGAGCAACGCTTGCGAACAGCAGTAATGCAGGCTTATGATCCTGTAGGCAATGGTAATTATGATATGATCGTCCGCACGGTTGATGGCACAGGACACTTGAAATATTGGATTCACCTGAAAGGTAAGGCTTACTTTAACGATAATCATGAGCCTATCCGCTTTGCCGGTACCGTACAGGATATAACCCGCGAAATATTAGATAAACAGGAACAACAAAAACTGATTGCGCTGATTGATAAAACAGCCGACGTGGTTGCAGTAGGCAGTATGGACGGTTCTGTAACTTATATCAATAAAACGGCATACACTATATTAGGTATCGGGAGTACAAAAGAGGCTTTAAAACCCGGCGTTGAATATTTTGCAGATCATGAAGCAGACAAAGTAAATAATGAGATAAACCCCGCTGTACAGCAGCACGGTAAGTGGGAAGGTGAAATGCACTACCGGCATTTTAAAACAGGAGAAAATATTCCGGTTTACGTTAACTGTTTCAGAATTGACGATCCGCTAAATGGCTTGCCCATAGGTATGGCTTCCGTGGCCCGCGATCTGCGCCCCGAAAAAGCGGCAAGAAATGAACAATATAAATTATTGTCGCTTATTAACCATAGCTCAGATTTTGTAAGCCTATCCAACCTTGATGGTAATGTAACTTATGTAAATACCGCCGGGCGAAAAATGTTGGGCATCAAAGGCGCCAACGAGCACAGGAGGCACAACAGCGAATATTTAATGCCTGATGAGCTTGATAAGCTGAGGGACAAAGTAAATCCAATGTTAATGAAGCATGGTAAATGGAGCGGTGAAGTACTTTACCGCCATTTCCAAACCGGCGAAGCCATACCTGTATACGGCACTACAATGCTGGTTTATGACGCTGCAACCGGCTTGCCGCAAGGCCGGGCTTCAATTGCCAGGGATATGCGAAGGGAAATTGCTGATAAAAAAGCCCTCACTGATAGTGAACAATTGCTTAAAAGCATCACTAATGCATCGCCAACAGTGCTTTGGATGGCCGATGCTGAAGGTAATATCACTTACGTAAATCAAACCTGGGTTGATTGGACGGGCATTAAATATGAGGATAATATGGGCGCAGGGTGGATCAATGCGCTTTTGGAAGAAGACAGAACCAGGGCCGCCGAAAAGTTCTCAGCCGATTTAAATGCCCGCCGGTTCTATGAAGTTGATTTTAGGATCACACGCCGGGATGGTGAAATAAGATGGTGTATAGCCACCGGCAATCCGCAATATAATGAGCATGGGGAATTTACCGGGTACATAGGTGCCTGTACCGATGTTACCGATAAAACACTTGCCGAAAGCGAAGTGAAATTACGTAACAGGGAACTGAATAACCAGATCAGGCAGTTTGAGTTTGTTACTGATTTTATGCCGGTGCAACTTTGGACGGCCCGCACGGATGGTCAGGTCGATTACGTTAACCAACGTGCTGTAGATTATTTTGGCGCCCAGGCAAATGAAATAGCAGCATCCTGGCTCAATGGTATTCATCCCGATGATAGGGATACTTGTGTTGAGGCATGGAACTATGCAGTAAACACCGGCAATGTTTACCAATGCGAATTTAGATTAAAGGATAAAGACCAAAATTACAAATGGCACCTGGCACGGGCCTTGCCTTTTATCATTGACGGTAAAATCATTAAATGGTTTGGCACTAATACAGATATTGATGAGCAGAAACAACTTCAGCGTCAAAAAGACGATTTTTTGGGTATTGCAAGTCATGAATTGAAAACCCCTGTTACCAGCATAAAAGCATATGCCCAGGTATTGGGCGCTATGCTTACCAAAGAAGGCGAACAAAAAAAAGCCGAAATGGTGCTTAGGATGGATGCCCAGATTAACCGTCTTACCAACCTCATAGGCGATCTGCTTGATGTTACCAAGATTAACTCGGGCAGGCTACAATTCAATAAAACATGGTTCGATTTTAATGAAACCTTGCAGGAAACTGTTGAAGACCTGCAGCACACTACCCAAAAACATAAACTTATCCAAAACTTTACCCCAACAGGCCGCATCTATTCAGACAAAGATCGTGTAAGCCAGGTTATTACCAACCTTATTACAAATGCTATCAAATATTCGCCGCATACCGATACCATTATCATCAGCACTCGCCGCGAAAACAATGAGGTGATTGTTTGTGTGCAGGATTTTGGCATCGGCATACCCGAAGACAAGAAGGACCGGGTGTTTGAGCAATTTTACCGGGTAGGCGGGAATAAGCAGCATACTTTCCCCGGTTTGGGGTTAGGATTATACATCTCTTCAGAAATTATTAAGCGCGAAGGCGGCAGAATGTGGGTAAACAGCATTGAAGGCAAAGGGTCTACTTTTTGCTTTGCATTACCTGTAGATGATATCAACAGTTAATGATCTGTTGGATAGTTTACAATCAGGTAGATTTATCACAGCTAATTTCAGAGGGTTTAACCAAGCCCTTACGCCTAAAATGGATACAAAGAACAAGAAAATCATGATTGCAGATGATGACCCCGGTATTGTAGATGCTGTGGAAATGCTGCTTGAATTTGAAGGCTATGAGGTAACGTCAACCGTAGATGGTACAACAGTACTTGATATGAAAGACGAACTCCCCGACTTGCTACTGTTAGATATTTGGATGAGCGGCGAAGACGGTCGCGATATCTGCAAAAGATTTAAAGAAGGCGAATTAACAAAAAACATCCCCGTGATCATGATATCGGCGAGCCGTGATGTACGCGAATCGGCAATAATAGCCGGAGCAGATGATTTCCTGGCCAAGCCATTTGAAATGGATGAGCTACTGAAAAAGGTGGCACATTTTACCCAAAAACAGGGTGTTAATAATCACAAAGGTGCCAGATCAACTAAATAAACGTTACCCCTCTTCGGGTTGAACCCTAATGATTGCTGTCCCATTCGGCTCTGGGTTCTTCCCGTTGTTTTAACAATATTTATCAAAATTGATCTATTATCTTTATGTAAATACCCCTAAGCACATCTAACTGAACTGTAAAAACATTAACCCATATGATATGTTATTTATTAAAAACAAAATAACAACAGTCATGGGAATCTTACAGCATGTACAGCATCAGATTTCAGCATTGAATGATCTGATCAAAATAAATAACGACAGGATAGCTGGTTATCAGAAAGCTAATGAAGCAACCGATGAAGCCGGCCTGAATTTACTTTTTAATGAATATATTGATCAAAGCAAAAGTTACGTTAATGATATACGCGAATACATTCACGTATTAGGTGGCGACCCTGCAGATGGCACTACACTTTCGGGCAAATTTTATCATGCCTGGATGGATGTAAAATCGGTTTTTGTTAATAAAGACAGACACGGGATACTTGCCGATTGTGAGTACGGCGAGGATATAGCTAAGAAAGCTTATCGGGCCGCACTTGATGATAAGGAACTAATATGGGAAGATGAGCAGGTTGTAATCCTGCTTAATAACCATTTGGAAGGTTTAAAAAAGGCGCATGATACCATTAAATCGTTAAGAGATACGGTTAATGCCTGACCATAATTTTGTTATATAGCAAATGAGCAATTCAAATCAATCATTTTTTTCGGCATGCCGCATGCCTGATCAATACGCTAAGGTTACCTGCACACAGGATAAGGTAATTTATACGCTTTCGCAATTAAAACAGGCCACCGTTGCTGATATAGCATTGAAGTTAGGGGAGTATGAACCAACGGTAAATACTTTCACACATGAAAAAAACACAATTGAAGTGCTTGATTACTTGTTTGCCCGCGGCTTGGTGAAGATCAGCAAACAAAATGGCAAGTTAAACTACAACCTGGTTAATGCTTAACCGGATTGTAGTTTAATATTTTTTATTTACATACCAGGTGCAAGCGGTTTTGCCGAAACTACGCCATCAACCACAAAAACGCTTACTCCCCGCCATGGCAGCGTATGCAGGTATTCTTTATAGTGGAGTTCTAAAAATGAACCGGCATTGCTGCTCAGTTGCTTAGCTACCTTTTCATCTGTTACCGAAAACATAAATTCATTTGAGCCAATTGTGCCCCCGGTAACCTGCGTGCGGATGCCGCTTTGAATTAACCGGCCTTCGTAGGTTTTAAAAACATAACCCTTTTTTACAAAATAGTTCATGGTACCAGCCTTGGTTCCCTCGCCAAAAACAAAATAATATCGATAGTAAAAAACGCCCACTATAATCAGTAGTAATATAAGGGTGATAATAAACTTGGTTTTTGTTTTCATTGGAGATTTTATTTGCTAACTAAGCTACAAAAACTTAGCAGGTAAGCAAACATTTATATCATGACCATGGCCTGTTTAGTTTGCCGGCTTCTCTCCTTCTTTGATTTTCGTGAGGTTTACTTTTTTAAAAGACTCCACTAAAAAGGTAACCAAACCAGTTAGGTTAAAAGGTGGATCATTGGTAGTTAGCGTAAGTTTGTCCTTATTGTTTTCAAAATCGATATCCAGGTAATAATTAGGTGCATCAGTAACCTGGCTACCCTGTTTCCAATCGTACATCTTTTTTAATTCACTCCGTTTTATCCAATAGTTCAGGCTATCGAGCTGTAGCCTGGTAAGCTTTCCGGCATAATCTCCCTTATAGGGATCTGCAAACTCGCCGCCTTTTAATCTATAAGTACCATCTGCCCAAATATTGATCAGTAATTGAGGGCAATTGCCATAACAGGTTGAGGATAGGAAACGAAGTTTTGAAAATTTGATCCCGTTATCGAAACTGACCTTATAATTTTTAAACTGTAAGGGAGCGCGACCTGCTAATTTTATAGCATTATCATTAACAGCTTTAATGGTTAATTTCTTGCCATCGAAATAATTGATGATAAACTTAGCAACATCAATATGCTGTTGTTTAAAATTATCTGCACTGGTAGTATATGTATCAATTATTTTAAGTGTATCATGCTCTATTTTGTATTTGTTTTCGTGTTTCTTATATCCATCCAAATTAAAATAAACCTTGCCGCTATTAAAATAAAGATAACCGAGATCTTCGGTTATCCACTGTTCCGACTCAACGGTAGCATGCTGGCCCATTACCGGGCCGCACAGGACAGTCAGAAATAAGATAAACAGTGATACGCTTTTCATGTAAACTAAACTTACAAACTCAAATAATATTGGGTAAGCGATTCAAAATCGTCAAACTTATTATCATAGTCATCGGTATTACCAAAGCCGTAACTAACAAACACAAATGGGATACCGGCAAGGCGTGTTTGTTCAGCATCGCCATTGGTATCGCCTATATAAACCGGGTTCTGCAAATTGTGTTTATTCATGAGCAGATGCATATTGTGGTTTTTAGGCATCTGGTTGGTGCCATAAGCCATGCTATCTGTAATAACTTCATTAATGCCAGCCCATGTTAAAAACAACGGAATAATACCAACAGCACAGTTACTTAATACAAATAATTTGTATTTGCCTGCCAATTGTTCCAGTCCTTTAGTAACTCCTTTATACATAATACCACCGCTGGTGGGTAATATTTCGCGCCTTACCTGGTTTACCGCATTGTAGATCTCCATCCCCTTTTCCTCATCAAATTCGGGCAACATTACCCGTGTAAGCTTTTTACCATCCATACCTATCACGTGCAGCAGTTCATCTCGTTTAATAGTCCGTTGAATGTCAAGCTTTTGAAATATCAGGTTCCATGATTCGGCGTAGGTGTCAACGGCATCCCAAAGGGTTCCGTCCATATCAAAAATGAGGCTATCGGGTTTCTGCATTAGCTAAAAGTATGTTTTTCGCTAAGATGAAAAATTAACGGCAATTAATGTTCATGTTTTCTTCATTATTAATCCTCACCTTAGCATTGTGATAAGGTTAACGCGGGTCGGCTTAGCAGGAGGCTGAGCCCGCAAAGAACCCCCGCCTCTCGGCGGGGGTTTCTTTTTATACAGGGAGCTTTAAAAGTCGTAAGCCTTAAGTTCAAAGTCTTAAGTCGTCACGATAATGGCTTCTAATCCTTCGGGTTAAGACCTGGGGTGCAAGACTTCCGACTAAATACTTATCCCATCGCCTACTTTATAAATTTCATGAAACTTGATTCCTTGCTTTTCAAAATGTTTTTTGTAAGCGGCATAACGCTGAAGTATAAAGAAATCTTTTGCATAGCCGTCATGTACGGGAAAGATCTGCTTTGGATGCAGCTCATCGGCAAAGGCCGAAATTGTTGGTTCATTGGCAAATGGCGCCATGGTAACCATAATTAACAATTCAATTCCTTTAAAATTCAACAGTTTATCCTCCATCGAATCAACCGGGTGCAGCACTTTGTTATTGATCAGGAAACCCGTCATTTGCGGTAGCGGATTATCAATGATAAGTTCGTGTCTCACCGGGAAAGCCTGGAGTTTAAATGGCCCGGCTTTATGAGTTCCCTTTTCAAGCAATGTATATTTAAAATTGATTTTCTCCAGCTCCTTTCCTACCTGCGAATTAGTGACAACCGCTGCGCCGCTTAACTCTACAATACTTTTTAAGATATCTATATCGAAATGATCGGGGTGTATATGGGTGATCACAATAGTTTTTACATCAACAAACAATTGTGGTGTAACCAAACCTTCGGCAAATGAAAACTTTCCGGGGTCAAACAAGAGCTGATAACCGTCTAATTCAAAAAGCAGGCATGAATGAAGGTATTTTGATATTTTCATAAGCGCGTAGGTTTATTTCCTAAAGATACACAGGAAAGACTTATGAAGTTTTAAAAAGTTAATCCTGATTGAAAAGCGGATATCACGCTCGGTGTTTGGACTCCAGGAATTAGGGAGCGAATTATATATAAAAGCGTAAAGCCTTACGAGGTTTTAAAACTAAGTAAGGCTGATTTTTACAACAACTCCGTAGCCAAATTGGCCAGCTCACTCCTCTCCCCTTTTTGCAGGGTGATGTGAGCATAAAGCGGATGCCCTTTCGCTTTATCTATTAAATACGACAGTCCGTTACTTTCAGCATCGAGATATGGGGTATCTATCTGATAAATATCACCTGTAAATACAAATTTGCTGTTTTCACCGGCCCGGGATATGATAGTTTTCACTTCGTGCGGGGTTAGATTCTGCGCTTCGTCAACAATAAAGAAAATTTTACTAAGTGTACGCCCGCGGATAAATGCCAGTGGTGCAATCGAGATTTTATCATTGTTGACCAACTCATCAATTTTGGCCTGCATTTTTTCGTCGTCACCGAACTGATCCTTTATAAATTTCAGGTTATCCCATATCGGGGCCATATAGGGATCAATCTTCGATTTTATATCGCCGGGTAAAAAGCCTATATCTTTATTGCTTAAAGGAACTATAGGACGGGTAACAAAGATTTGACGATAATATTTGCGTTGCTCAAGTGCGCTGGCCAAAGCTAATAGCGTTTTACCCGTACCGGCGTTTCCTTGTATAGTTACCAATTTAATATCCGGGTGCAATAACGCATGAATAGCAAAAGACTGCTCGATATTACGAGGGTGAATATTTAAAACAGGCTGCTCGGTAACTTTTTCAAGCTGCTTAGTTTGTGAATTGTAAAAACCTACAGTATCGCCTTTTTTCCCTTTTAAAACATAAAAGTGATTATTGGTGTACGAACCTATCTTTAAATTTTCGGCCGGTAAATTTTCATTTTTATTCAGGGTGGTGATCAGTTTTTCTGTTACCTTATCTACATCCGTTTTACCTGTATAAAGCTCTTCCAGGTTTTTGATCTTGCCCGTTTCATAATCTTCGGCATGCAGGTTAAGGGCTTTGGCTTTGAGGCGAAGGCAAATATCTTTTGATACCAACACTACCTTTTTGCCCGGATTTTCTTCCTGTAAACCAAGGGCCGCGTTGAGGATGCGGTGATCTGTTTTATCGGAACCAAAAATCTGCTCGGCATCCTGACCGGTAGTTTTAGTATCCATGGCAACTTTAAAGCTGCCTTTAGTTTTACCGTTAAGCGGGATCCATTCATTGATCAATCCGTTGTGCGATAACTCATCCATTAACCGGATAAAGCTTCGGGCCTCAAAGTTGCGGGTATCGTTACCGTTCTTTTTATTATCGAGTTCCTCCAATACCTGGATGGGTATGGCAACATCGTGCTCCTGAAAGTTTTGAAATGCGTTGTGATCATACAGGATCACAGAAGTATCTAAAACAAATATTTTCTTCTGGTTACGCTGGCCGTCCTTCATATCCGCCTAAAATAACGATTTTAAGGTTTGAAGAAAAATTTCTCCTCAAACAAAAAAACCTGTAAAAGCGAAAACGGGAGTCATCTCTTGCGATTTGAACTCCCGTTTCCAAACTGTTGTTTAACCGTAGTTGCCCAACAGCATCAAGTTTTGTGTATCTGTAACCGACATGATTTTCGTCAGTTGCTCTCACGAGCGGTCGACTATTTTCAATGTCACCGGTTTCTGTTGTTTCCCTCCGTAGAGTTCTTCTTCTTAATTCCGGTACCTCCTTTAATTGCTTTCTTTTTTCAAAAGACTTTCGCCTTCTTCATTTTTTCTTGCAACTCAGGGACTTCCCTTGATCTTTAGTTCCCCCGAAGGTTCACCCGATTCAATTTCTGTTTTCCTGAAAGGCTGTCAAAGTACGTCGTTCTTGATGATTTCAATATCGGGACATTACCGTGATTTGGCAAATATTTTTGATTGTTTTTATTAACAGGTTATTAACTTAAAAAGGCCAGTTATCAACATATTTAAACCACCCATTTTAAGTATAAACATAGTTAATCAGACAAATAAACGTCAACGTTATTAACATCACCCTTTATCAACAAACACAGCAAAAACTAACCTTCACAAAAAAAGAAAAAATGCGTAAAATCGGCAAAACGTTAAATTTTCTCTGTTAAATGTTGCCAGTATCGCCTGGGAATATGGCGCACATGAAGCCTGGTATTTTTTGCGCGAAAAGATGTTTATGCTATTAAAATAATTCTTCCAGAGATTTTGATAGATACCTTCATCCTCGCTATAAGCCGCAATTACATTTATTCATACCAATCAAAAATACTAATATTTTTAGCAATTAAGAAAAACGCAGTTAAAATATCTTACAACCACAGCTTGGTTATTTTGCAAAAAAAACCGCCCCATAACAGGGCGGCCTTCAAACCAAACTAACTACTTTATGAAAACAGTCTTTAATTATTTTACAGCTATTTCTCTTGTTTGAAATTTAGCTTCTTCTCTTTTTGCTACAGTAAGCTTCAGGATACCATCGGTATAATCTGCTTCAATTTTTGATTGATCGGCACTTTCAGGTAATGTGAATGACCTTACAAATGAATTGTAGCTATATTCACGTTTACTGAATTTTTTACCTTCTTCAACATTTTCGGCTTTCTTTTCTGCAGCTACGCTTAATACATTTTTGTCCAGGTTAATTTTAAAATCTTCTTTCTTCAAGCCAGGTACAGCCAGTTCAACATGAAACTCATTTTCGGTTTCTGCGATGTTAACGGCAGGCACACGGGCAATCAATTTATCACTTAAAAATGAATCATTGATCAGTGAATCAAATACATCGCTGAAAAATGGGTTAGCTGAATTGTTTTTAAGGCTGTTGTTAAATTTTACTAATGTCATTTTTATATCCTCCTAAAGTTTTGTTTTTTGTTAACTTCGTAACCTATTGATCAACTGCTGTACCAACAGCAAAACCGCCTATATCAAACGACAAAAAGTCACTATTAAATATTTTAGGCAGACAAAATGACCGAAAATGGCTGAAAAACTTACAGATTATAAATATAAAACCCTTATCCCTATCCGCTTTTCGGATATCGATTCATTCGGACACGTAAACAACGCTGTATATCTTACTTATTTTGAAATAGCCCGGATTGGTTATTGGAAGGAAATTATCAACTGGGACTGGAGCAATACCGGCATTATCCTGGGCCGGTCGGAGATCAACTATCTTAAGCCTATTACTGTTCAGGATAATATTGCCTGCTATGTGCGTACCATTCGTATAGGCAACAGCAGTTTTGATATGATGCATGTATTGGTAAAAATAACCCCCAATGGCGAAGAAATTGTAACAACCGGCAAAACGGTTTGTATCAGCTACGATTATTCGGCCAATAAATCTGTATCTATTCCATCGCCCGAAAGGCACAGGATGATCAATTATGATGAGCCGAGGTTAATTCTGAATACCAATTGATTGTTTGATATGCAGATTTCAAATGTGCAGATGAAACGTGTATTGTGCAGATTTCAAATATGCAAATGGAGCTTATATATCTAATTCAAACATTTACGCACCTGAAATCTGCACATCCATAATCTGCACATCTGAAATCTAAAATATCTTTCCCGGGTTCAAAATTCCTTTAGGATCAAACACGTGCTTTATTCCTTTCCACAACGCAAAATGCATTTCCGAATATTTTATCGGCATAAACTCTTTTTGCACCAGGCCAATTCCGTGCTCACCCGACAAGGTGCCGCCAAGCAATACGGTTAATTCAAATATTTCCTGGATACCGGATTTGAGCTTATTATTCCAATCTTCATCGCTCATGTTGGCTTTAATGATATTTACATGTAGGTTCCCATCGCCTGCATGGCCATAACAAACTGATTCAAAGCCGTATTTAGCACCCATTTCTTTTATTCCTTTAATTAATTGTGGCAGTGCGGCACGCGGCACAACGGTATCTTCCTCTTTGTAAACCGAATTTGATTTTACCGATACCGCCATAGTACGCCTTAAACGCCAAAGCTCCTCTTTCTGGGCAGTCGAATCGGCAAACAACACATCGCGACAGTCAAACGCTTCGAGTACTGCATTTATTTTTTCACAATCGGTAAAAATCACGTCCTGGTTGGTACCATCTACTTCTATTAAAAGAAAAGCTTCAATGCCATCCTGCAAATCAAAAGCAATATCATCATGCTCTTTAACCCACTCCACTCCTCTTCGTTCCATAAACTCCAGTGCAGATGGGATGATCCCTGCCCTGAATATAGCCGAAACAGCTGCGCAAGCCATTTCATTGGTTGGGAATGAGGCCAGCATTAAAGCATCTAAAGTTGGGGCAGGAATAAGCTTCACCACAATTTTAGTAACAATGCCCAGGGTGCCTTCCGAACCGATCATCAATTGGGTTAAATTATAACCTGATGCATATTTAAGCGTATTTGCACCAGTCCAAATGATTTCCCCCGATGTTAAAACAACCTGTAAGTTCAGCACGTACTCCCGTATGGTACCATATTTAACAACCCGCGGCCCGCCTGAACCATGAGACACATTGCCCCCAATAAAGCAACTGCCTTTACTGGCCGGGTCAACAGGGTATAACAAGCCTTTTGCAGTCACTGCGTTCATGAACTCTTCGGTTATAACGCCGGGCTCAACAGTGGCCTGCAGGTTTTGTTCATCAATTTCAAGGATTTTATTAAAACGCTCCATGGCTATCAGCAAACCACCATTAACCGGCAGGGCGCCACCGCTTAAACCAGTACCTGCTCCACGCGGTGTTACCGGGATCAGGTTTTCGTTACAGATCTTCAACAATGCAGCAACCTCTTCCGGGGTTTGCGGGCGGGCTACAACTTCCGGATAATAAACCAGATCCTCGGTTTCGTCATGGCTGTACTTTTCGAGGCTTTCATGGCCGGTTAAAACGTTACCAGTGCCGACAATTGCAGTTATAACCTCTAATAGTTGAGCCGATATTTTATTGAATTCCATGATCAGGATTTCTTGTAATTTATAATAACAGCCGAATGCGCTACCTTACCGCTTAAGGGCGGAGTAAGTTTTTTAATGGTAACCTCAATACTTTCAACAAACGGGTATTTCTTTTTTATACGATCGATAATTGCCTGGCCAACGGTTTCAATCAATTTACGTGGCTGTTTCATCTCTTCGCATGTTATAATATACACACGTTCATAATCAACAGTTTTACATAGATTATCTTCCAGCAAATCGCCGGGAGGCACAAAACCAACATTCACATCAACTAAAAAACGGCAACCTATTTTTTGTTCTTCGGGATAAAATCCGTGGTACGCGAAAAACTCCGCGCCCTGTAAGGCTATATTGATCATGGCCAAAAGTAAAAAAAAGCCCTATCTAAATCTCATTCTCTATAGAAAGACTTTTCAAAATATTTTTATTTCAGCTGATTTCCAGCACTCCAAAAAATATTTTCCAATCAAAAACATGCTTTAAACCGTTTAAACCTGCTTTTTACCATAAAGTGGCTTCACACATCAAAAAACGGCCTTTTTGACTTGCTTTTACCGGCGATAAATGCTTTATATTTGCCCACCAACTATAATATTATGGCCAAAACAGATCTGTACGAAGCCCCCGATTATTATTTATTAGATGAGTTACTAACCGATGAGCATAAACTTATCCGCTCTTCAGTTCGTGATTGGGTGAAGAAGGAGTTGAGCCCCATTATTGAAGAGTACGCTCAAAAAGCTGAGTTCCCTTCGCAGCTATTAAAAGGCCTTGCCGAAATAGGTGCTTTTGGGCCTACCATACCAGTGGAATATGGCGGAGCGGGCTTAGATTATACCGCTTACGGCATCATCATGCAGGAATTGGAGCGGGGCGATTCGGGGATCCGTTCAACAGCATCGGTTCAGGGCTCGCTGGTGATGTATCCTATTTATGCCTATGGCAGCGAAGAACAACGTAAAAAATATCTTCCGAAGCTGGCAAGTGGCGAATTAATGGGGTGCTTTGGCCTTACCGAACCCGATCATGGCTCAAATCCCGGCGGGATGACCACCAACATTAAAGATGCCGGTGATCATTACATCCTTAACGGTGCTAAAATGTGGATCTCCAATTCGCCTTTTGCCGATATTGCGGTTGTTTGGGCTAAGGATGAAGCAGGTAAAATTCGCGGGCTGATAGTTGAGCGCGGCATGGAAGGTTTCACCACACCTATAACCCATAATAAATGGTCGTTAAGGGCATCAGCAACCGGTGAGCTTGTTTTTGATCATGTTAAAATCCCCAAAGAGAACCTGCTGCCCAACGTAACCGGTATAAAAGGGCCGTTGGGATGCTTAAACCAGGCCCGTTATGGGATTGCCTGGGGAGCATTAGGCGCGGCGATGGATTGTTATGACACAGCCCTGCGTTACACCAAAGAACGCGAGCAATTTGGCCGGCCAATAGCCGGGTTTCAGCTTCAGCAAAAAAAACTGGCCGAAATGATAACTGAAATTACCAAAGGGCAGCTATTAGTTTGGCGCCTTGGGGTACTTAAAAACGAAAACAGGGCTACTCCTGCCCAAATATCAATGGCTAAGCGAAACAGCGTTGAAACGGCCATTACTATAGCCCGTGAAGCCCGGCAAATGCTCGGCGGTATGGGCATTACCGGCGAGTATCCTATTATGCGGCACATGATGAACCTTGAATCGGTAATAACTTATGAAGGTACGCATGATATCCACCTCCTTATTACCGGTATGGATGTTACCGGACTCGATGCCTTTAAGTAATGGATAATCAATATACCTTGACTTTTAGCAGCGCCGGTGTTATTCATGCGCATAAATATTGCTCATTATAATTATGAGCGTTATATTTGTTGTGTAACCGCTTAATGTTGTCAACCCCTGATAGCCCAGTTAGTTTAAACAAACTGCTGGTCAACCATTTAATTTGGCTGGCCCTGGCTTTTTTATTGATATTTAATTCCTGCGCAAACAGCATCAATGATACGGGTGGTTACTCCAGGCAGTTTAAAACACTATTTGATACGGTAAACCTGTATAATGGCGAAAGGTCTCAACCATATAAGGGCATTCAGTACCTTGACTCAGCTTACCGTACTATAAAAAACCCGTTTGTAAGCGACAGGTTCCGTTTTTATGCCTTCCATTTTCTTTACAATTTAAAAGGGCTGCATGACCCTAAAAAAGCCATGCTTTATGCTGATACGATGCGTGCTGTGGCTACCGAAAGTGTTACCCCGGATCAGCATATTAAATTAACTGCCGAAGCTGATTTCGCTACCGGGGATGCCTATTCTGCCCTGGTAAGGTATGATCAGGCTTACAGGTATTTTTACAAGGGTTACTCTATCGGCAAAAACGCTATTGACGATGCCATTCTGGCCGAATACACCTACCGGATGGGGATGATCATGTTTAAACAGGGACATTTTAGAGAAGCGGCCAATTATTTCAAGATCAGCCACAGGCAAAGCTATGCCTATACCGATGATTTTCGCGCCTTTTACCAGCGACAAGAGCTTTTGGATAATATTGGCGAGAGCTATAAAAACAGTGGCGACATTGACAGCTCAAGCTTTTATTTAAATAAAGCGCTTGTTTATATCAATGAAAATAGTTCAAGGTTTGCCGAAAGAGCAAACCTGCTTGAAGTTGCAAGAGGTGTGGTATACGGCAACCAGGGCGATCTGGCTTTGTTAACCCATAATTATAACCAGGCACACGAATTACTGAAAAAAAGTATCGCCATTAATTTAAAACAAGGTTATGACAACCGCGATGCCGAATTAACCGAAATAAAACTTGCCCGGCTATATTTAATAACCAATAAACCAAACGACCTTTTTGAACTGCTGAAAAGACTCCGCGCCCAGCTCGATACTATCAAAAATGATGACGCTGAAACCAACTGGAATGGGTTAATGAGTACTTATTACCTGCAAAAAAAAGATTACCAGAATAGCTTGTTGTATTTAAAAAACTATTCATCATTAAAAGATTCGGCAACAAAAAGGACTTCATCGTTAAAAAGGACGGATATCAATCAACAACAAGCCAATTTTGATAAAGAAAATCAGATAGAAGATCTTAAAAGCCACAATAAACTGCAATTGATATATATTTACCTTGCTGTGCTTTTTTCAGTGATGGCAGTGATCATTATCTTCCTTGTTTTTCGTAACCTTAAAAGGTCAAAACGAGATATCGTAGCTATAAAAACACTAAATGACCAGATTAAGTTGCAAAAAACCGAATTAGAAAACACACTTGAAGAAGTAAACCGTGGAAGCCGGGAAAAAGACCGGATTCTGCGGGCTGTAGCACATGACCTCCGCAACCCGCTCGGAGGAATAGCATCGTTATCGGCCTCAATGGTTGATGATGCACGTGATAAAGAACAAACAGACCTGATCAACCTCATAAAAGAAACTTCCTATAATTCCCTCGAACTCATTAATGAAATTTTAGAGGCGGCAAATACTGCCAACATGACTTTTAATAAAGAATGGGTTGAAATTAACAGCCTCATTAATAAAAGCGTTGATCTGCTGCGGTTTAAGGCGGCCGAAAAAGACCAGGATATCATGCTTAGCTTATTGGATACACCTACTGAAATATTGATAAACAGGGAAAAAATATGGCGGGTTATCAGCAACCTTATCAGTAATGCCATAAAGTTTAGTCCCAAAGGTGCCGTTATTTATGTAATTGTAAACCAAAAACATCAAGGCGTTGAAATATGTGTTAAAGATTACGGTATAGGTATTCCTGATAAATTACAGCAACAGGTGTTTAATATGTTTACCGAAGCTAAACGGCCTGGTACCGACGGCGAAAAATCATTTGGCCTCGGGCTTTCCATCTGCCGTCAAATAGTTGAAAAACATAGCGGCAGGATCTGGCTAAAAAGTGAATCAAATAATGGTTCAAGTTTTTACGTCTATCTTCCAGCCCAGGCATCTTAGTATATCGGTTATTCCCAACCAGTTTATTTTAAACAGATAATAAATAGATAAAAAAATATTGGTAAAACTCCCCGGTCATTTTTATTTTTTTTATAGATTACCCTTGTTTTACAGTCAACACTAAACCTCGCATAATTTAATATTGATGTTTATATACAAAAGCTTCAGGCAAATATGGCTATCCGGTAATATACAGGGTTGTTTGCTTTTTGCTTACTTTTTGCTGATAACCACTTCGTGCGGGCAACAGCCAAAGGGCTTTCTTTCGGCTTCGGCATACAATAAGGCTGTTGACACTGCAACTATAATGTATGATAATGGGCATCATAAAGCAGCGGTAAATTATCTTGATTCAGCGTTCCGTCATTCAAGCAACCTTAGCTTCAAACAAGTTTATAATTACTATTATTTTATCTACAATTATGCTTCGCATATAAAGGCCGATCGAAAAATGGCTTTGCTGTACGCCGACAGTATGCTCAATGTTTTCGACACGCCGGAGAAGAAGCTAAAATTTACCAGTGAATATGGTCAGGCTCATCTTGCCAAAGGAGACGTGTTATTTGACGAACATCGTTACAACGAAGCTTACGGTTATTTTTACGAAGGGAAAGTAATTGCCAATAATAACCTTGACGATTGTACCATGGGTGATTATAGCTACCGTATGGGTATGATCCTGTATAAGCAGGAACATTACAGCCGGGCAGCAGCATATTTTAAAAAAAGCTTTGATGAAACCAGGTCATGCGAAGGGAACTTCAATTATTTTTATCGCAGGCAGGAATTATTGAATAATATAGGTTTAAGCTACAGTAAAATGTTGATGAATGATAGTGCCATGTATTTTTACAACAAGGCCCTTGATTACATTAATGATAACACTGCAAGGTTTAAAGACAGGCCCCAAATGGGGGAAGTATCCAAGGGCGTTGTATATGGCAATATGGCTGATATAAGTATCAGGCAAAAAGATTATAACAAGGCTAAAAGCCTGCTTAGAAAAAGTATAGCTATCAATCTGCGCAAAGGAAACGATAATAATGACGCTCAACACTCCGAATTAAAACTTGCATCTATATACGATCGGCAAAACTTAAATGACTCTTTATTAAACCTCCTCAATATTATCAGCCTCCAGTTTGATAGTGTTCAAAGTCCGGAAATAAAACAAAACTGGCACTTGTTGATGTCAAATTATTTCGAGAAGCAAAATGATCATGAACAGGCTATGACGCACTATAAGCAATATGATGAGCTTAAGGACATTATAGCAAATGAAAACAAAAAACTAAAAGAAGCCGACGTTGCAGAACAGGTTAAAAGTCTTGAAAAAGATAACGAGTTTAATAACCTTAAGAAAAACAATGAATTGCAGCATATTTATCTGAGGGTAACTGTTGTTTTTGCTCTGATGCTCATTATTATTATTTCCCTGGTATTTTTAAACTGGCAAAAATCAAAAAAGAATATTAAAACGCTTGGAAGCCTTAACAGCCAGATAAACCATCAAAACCACCATCTTGAAAATGCTCTCCGTGATTTAAAACTCAATAACCAGGAAAAGGACCGCATTTTACGCACTGTTGCACATGATCTGCGCAACCCTATAGGCGGAATAGCTTCACTCACCAGTGTAATGACAGAGGAAAATTACAGCAACGAACAAAAAGAGCTGTTAAATATTATCCGGGAAACTTCATTTAACTCCATTGAACTAATCAATGAAATTCTGGAAGCCACTGAATCCGCTTCGGCTATATTACATAAAGAAGCGGTTGAAGTTAATTCCTTATTGAGCAATAGTGTTGAGTTGATGCGTTTTAAGGCCGCTGAAAAACAGCAGATTATCAATACTTTCCTGTTAAATTCACCGTTTGAAATTTGCATTAGCCGCGAAAAAATATGGCGGGTGATCAGCAATCTGATCAGTAATGCTATTAAATTCAGTCCGGAAGGATCGGCTATTTTAGTTATGGCCATTGAGCTGGAAAACGAAATCCAGATTTCTGTAAAAGATCAGGGCATAGGGATTCCCGAAAAGCTAAAAAACCAGGTATTCAACATGTTTACAGATGCCAAACGCCCCGGAACTGCAGGCGAAAAATCATTTGGTCTGGGCCTTTCCATCTGTAAGCAAATTATTGAAGACCATAACGGCCGGATCTGGTTTGAGAGCGATACCGAAAATGGCACGTCCTTTAATTTCACGCTGCTTAAAAACTAACCGCTTATTTCAGAAACTCAGCATACCACCTGCCGGATGCTTTAACCGTGCGCTGCTGGGTTGCATGATCAACATGGATCAGTCCAAAACGCGGATGATAACCTTCGGCCCATTCAAAATTGTCGGTGAGAGTCCACACAAAATAGCCATTAACTTTACAGCCTTCATTTTTTGCCTTTAACACCTGTGCTATGTAATCCTTTAAATATTTTAATCTTTTGGGGTCATTTACTTCACCATCAGTAACCTCGTCAGGAAAAGCTGATCCATTTTCCGTAACGATGATCTTTTTAACATTAGGATAGGCATCATACTTTTTGATCATATGATAAATAGAAGGCGGGTAAACCTCCCATCGCATAGCTGTAAGGTCGACGCCCCTGTTTTCGGCTTTGACCATACTTGCGTTGATATAGGGCGTAAAAAATGAATACTTTACAATTTCGCGGGTGTAATTCTGTATGCCGATAAAATCAAAATCAAAACTTAGCTTATCCTCATCGCCGGGGTAAAAATACTTTTTAAGGTCTTTAAGTGCGGGAAGATCTTTTATTGGGTAACCCATGCCCAGCAATGGTTCAATATATAAACGATTGATCAGCGCATCGGCACGGACTGCGGCGGCTATATCCCTTGGCTTATTCGTGTATGGCTCTATTTGCGAACACGAAAATGTGGTACCTATTTGCGCCGTCAAAGGCAGCAATTTTCGCAGGATCCTGCCACCTTCAGCAATACTCATGGTAACGTGATGTATGGCGGGCACAAAGTTTTTCATACCACTGCGGCCCGGCGCATGGATGCCGAAAAAATAGCCGGCTCCCGTAAAAACTACAGGCTCGTTCATTACCATCCAATGTTTTACCCTATCGCCAAAGTTTTGAGCACAAATAGTGATAAACTCACTAAACCAGGTTATTGATTCACGGTTTGTCCAGCCGCCTTTAACTTCAAGCACATGAGGAAGGTCCCAGTGATAAACAGTTAGCCAGGGCTCAACGCCTTGCTTAATACAGTAGTTAATTACCCGATTGTAATAATCAATGCCGGCCTGGTTAATTTTACCGGTGCCTTCGGGCAAGATACGGGTCCAGGATATAGAAAAACGAAAATTGGGGATATTTAGTTCTTTTATGAGGTCGATATCACGCTCATACAAATTGTAAAAATCGCAAGCGGTTTGTGCATGGTCGCCATTCAGGATCTTTCCTTTTTTTGTGGTAAAAACATCCCACACAGATAGTCCTTTTCCATCGGCATCATGAGATCCTTCTACCTGAAAAGCAGCGGTTGAAACGCCCCATTCAAAGTCGGCACCAAAAAGATCTTTGCTTAAATGTATTTCCCGGTCAGTAAGTTCCATTAATTTGAGCTGCAAAAGCCCAAAAGTGCAATTATATTTATAAATGAAGAATTATAAGTGATAACTTAATGTATGAACGACGAACGCATACTTTTAAGCATCATCCACTGACGGAAATTGATCAGCAGTTTCGAAATATTGACAATGAATTTCATGCCCTTATGTTATTTTACTATAATAATAAAGGTAACAAGCAGATGTTTGCTGAATGTGACAACTATGTTATTTAATTGTTAACCAGCATTTTCATAAATATACAAAATTGCTTTAATACATTAGCCATTAATTTACAAACGCTATGAAAACACACTTTATAAAAATGTTTGGTTATAACCTGTTTGCCAATCAGCAGTTGATACAGACAATGGAAGCAAACGGTTCGCCGGAGGTAACGCTTAAACTGATGGGCCATCTGCTGGCCGCCGAACAGGTATGGCTCGAAAGATGCAAACTTATCCCTTCTTCTCTGCCTAACACATGGCCCGAAAATGTTACAATTGAGCAATGCAAAAAACAGGTACCGGAGCGTTATGAAGCATGGATGACGTTTTTAAACGAAATCGATGAGGAAGATCTGAATAAGATAATTCCGTATCATAGCTTTACCGGCGACTATTTTGAAAACCAAATTGGCGATATTATTACGCAGGTACTTAACCATGGTACACATACCAGGGCTCAAATTGGGCAGCAGTTAAAGTTTACAGGTATAAAAACTTTACCTGTTACAGACTATAGTTATTATTTAAGAGTGTTAAACAGCTAAACATTTAGCATATTTGCCAAGTTTTATCACGCATCAAAAACCATGAAAAAACATCTGATTGCAGCTGCGGGCATTGCCTTACTATTAGGTTGCACCGACACTAAAAAACAGGAAAAAGATCTTTTAAACCAGGTAATTGCCATACATGATAAAGTTATGGCCAATGACGAGCAATTGATGAAAAATAAAATGCTTTTGGATAGCCTGATAAAACAGAACGCTCTCAATATCAATAAAGATAGTGCGCAGGTGTATTTAAAACTGGTTGATGATGCTGATAATGCGATGAGCGACTGGATGCATAAATTTGATGCAGAAAACAAGGGCAAATCCCACCAGGAGACTATGGCCTATCTCGAAACCCAGAAAAAGCTCATCAGCAAAATAGATACACAGATAACCGTAGCTGTAGCTGGTTCAACTAAATACATAACTCAAATACCGGCAAAATAATGAAAAACCTGTGGATAGGCATTATCATAATAACGCTTTTTAATGCCTGCAAATCAAATACTAAAACTGCCTTGCCTATATTGGGATATAAAACACCGGTAACTAAAACAGTTGATGGCAAAACTGTAGCCGATACAGAATATGCAACCATTCCTCCTTTTAAGTTTGTAAACCAATACGCCGATACAATTACCCAGAAAAACCTGGATGGAAAAATTTACGTGGCCGATTTTTTTTTCACCACCTGCCCTTCCATTTGCCCGGTGATGCACCGAAATATGCTTAACGTATACAAAGAATTTAAGGGCGATAATAATTTCAGGATCATTTCGCATACCATCGATCCCAAATATGATACCGTACCTGTATTAAAACGCTACGCCGATAAATTAGGAATTGCGGGCAATACCTGGTGGTTGCTGCATGGTGAAAAAGGTGATACTTATAAAATTGCCAAAAGCTACCTGCAAAGCGTATCCGAAAAAAATCCAAAAGGTGAATATATTCATGATGGTTTTTTTATTTTGATAGATAAACAAAAACGCCTCCGCGGTACTTATGAAGGAACAGATCCGGCAGAAGTAACCAAACTGATTGCTGATATCAAAACACTGAAAGCCGAACCTGACCAAATTGCCGCCAAATGAAATTAAAGGCAATAGGCGCTATAGCTATTTTGTTGATCATAATTGGTGCATCATGCCAAAGCGACGACCAAATTGAATTTAAGCGCTATTACTCGGGTGGGAGCCTTGTTTACCAGCAGCATTGTCAAAATTGCCATGGCGATAAAGGACAAGGTTTGTCGGCACTTATTCCTCCATTAACGGATTCAACGTATCTAAAACAGAACAAAGCGGTACTGGCCTGCTTCGTCAAAAACGGCCTTAAGGGAAAAATAACCGTAGCAGGCCGCCCTTTTGACGACCAAATGCAGCCTGATGATATAGCCCCGCTTGAAATCGCTAAAGTGCTTACCTATGTTACAAATTCTTTTGGTAATAAAATGGGGACTGTTACATTGCAGCAGGTTCAGGAGGATATTATAAACTGCAAATAGTTTTTAGTTCATGGTTCATAGCAAAGCCTTATTGATCGATGCCATTTTACCATGATCCATGAACTATCAACCATTAACCACAAAATTTCCGTACCTTTACAACCGCAAAACGTTCTATCGCTGCCAGCTTGTTTGGCGGAGGAAAGTCCGGGCAACACAGAGCATCCTGCTTCCTAACGGGAAGGCGCCGGCAGCCGGCGACAGCAAAGTGCCACAGAGAAAATACCGCCCGCTTAGGTGGGTAAGGGTGAAAACGTGAGGTAAGAGCTCACGGCATAACCGGGCGACCGGCTATGACGGTAAACCTCAGGAGTTGAAAAACCAAATAGGTCCTGAAAGCGGAGTTGCTCGCTCCCGTATCTGCCGTAAGGCAGGTCGTTAGGATGGGTAGGTTGTTTAAACCTGTTAGTGATAACAGGGCCAGATAAATGATAGAAGTTGCCCTTAACAAGGCAAAACAGAACCCGGCTTATAGGTTTGCTGCTGTATAACCCCTTGCTGTAAAGCGAGGGGTTTCTTTATTGGCATCAATTTATTTTAATAAATTTCACAACCCTGCAAACATTTATCCCCCCTTAAACCTTTATAGCACATTAAAAGTGTTTGTTTTTCTATACAAACCCATATATTAGCAAACAACAATTACATATCGGTACATAATTACAAAACATGGCTAAAATTTTAATAATTGATGATGAACGGTCTATTCGTAACACGCTTCGCGAGATTTTAGAGTATGAAGATTACGAGGTTGAAGATGTAGATAACGGGGTTGACGGCCTTCAGTTAATTGAAAAAAAAGACTATGACCTGGTACTGTGCGACATTAAAATGAACCGCATGGATGGTATGGAGGTACTTACCGAAGGACTCGCTATTAAACCCGATCTTCCATTTATCATGATATCGGGCCACGGCACGGTTGAAACCGCTGTAGAAGCCAGTAAAAAAGGTGCGTTTGACTTTATTTCAAAACCACCTGACCTGAATAGACTACTTATTACCGTTCGTAACGCGCTTGATAGAGGAAGCCTTGTTGTGGAGGCTAAGGTACTTAAACGTAAAGTATCAAAAGTACGCCCCATTTTAGGCGAATCGCAGGCTATCCTCAAAATAAAAGAAACCATTGACCGGGTGGCCCCAACCGATGCCCGTGTATTGGTTACAGGCGCCAATGGCAGTGGAAAAGAGCTGGTTGCACGCTGGCTGCACGAAAAATCAAATCGCTCAGCCGCACCCATTATCGAGGTAAACTGTGCTGCAATCCCTTCAGAATTAATTGAGAGCGAGTTATTTGGCCACGAAAAAGGCTCATTTACATCCGCCATCAAACAACGTATTGGCAAGTTTGAATCGGCAAATGGAGGAACGTTATTTTTGGATGAGATAGGTGATATGAGCCAGTCGGCCCAAGCTAAAGTTTTGCGTGCATTACAGGAAAATAAGATCACGCGCGTAGGCGGCGAAAAGGAAATTGACGTTGATGTACGTGTAGTGGCAGCAACCAACAAGGACCTGCTAAAAGAAATTGAAGCTGGTAATTTCCGTATGGATTTGTACCATCGCCTAAGTGTAATATTGATCCACGTACCACCGCTTATTGAACGCAAAGACGACATCCCGCTTTTAACTCAAAGCTTTTTGGATGAGATTTGCAATGAATATGGCATGCCTGTCAAAAAGATCTCTGACGCTGCACTTGAGGCCCTTAAAGCCCTGCCATGGACCGGTAATATCCGTGAACTCCGCAATATGGTTGAGCGCTTGATCATTCTGAGTGATAAAATTATTACTGATAACGATGTGCGGTCATTTGCAAATCCATCTGCACCAACTGCTATTGCTGCAGGTGGCACAGCAGTTCCTGCCCCGCAAACAGATTTTGATCAGTTCAATAATTTCCAGGAATATAAAGACTTTGCTGAGCGCGAATACATCAAATTCAAGCTGGAGAAAAACAACTGGAATGTGTCAAAAACTGCTGATGATATCGATATTCAACGCAGTCACCTATACAGTAAAATTGAAAAATTTGGCCTAAAGCGTGGCGAATAACATAAACTTTTGAAATTATTTTAAAAAGCATCGGCAAATATGATAGCCGATGCTTTTTTTATGTTATTATTGTATATCAATAACCTTTATTAACACCATGAAAACCTATTACTTAGCATCTTTTTTATTGGTCGCCCTATGCTCATGCGGTAACCCGCCAAAGGCAACTACAGAAACAACCGAACCAGCCGGTAAGCTTGACGGAACCTGGCATCTGATATCAAGCAAAAGTATTGTGAAGGGCGATACTACAGTAACCACTCCTCCTAAAGACCAGGAAATGTTTAAGATGTTTAACGCCACTAACTTCGCCTTCTTTACGCATGACCTGGTACACGGCAAAACAGCCAAACCGGTTTATTCATCGGGCGCGGGCACTTATACCCTATCCGGCGATGATTATACCGAGCACCTGGCTTATTGCGATGCCCGCGATTGGGAAAACAGGGATTTCAAATTTAAGCTCACTATGAAAAATGATACCTTGACTCAAAAAGGAATTGAGAAGATAGACAGCCTCAAGGTTGATCATGAGATCATTGAAACTTATGTAAGAGTGAAATAAACCTTAAAACTTATATCTTAAAGCCCGGCGTATTCCGGGCTTTTTATTTGCACTATCCCGTCCTAAACAAACCGAACAGCATTTCACCTTTACAATAACAATAAATCGTAACCTGCGCGGTAACCCATTCGTTAAAACCTAAATTATCCCTGTTTATAATAAGTCGAATTTTATTGGAAAGCCTTCACAAAAAGTTAGCCGGTTGTTGTTTGTAAACGATGGAATTTATTGAAGAAGTCTTTTTATCGGCCCGGATTTAATTGTAGTTTACCTGCTAAAAACCACTCAAAGAATGAAGCTGTTAATTAGCCATAAAATACTGTTATTGTTATCGTTATTTACTTTTTCATTTAATCGCTGCCGGCCGCAAAAAAGCTCAGAAGGCATTACAACTATTAAATCTATTCATACAATTTCAGCTACGAGTTCAAATATTCCGCTTAAAAACATGTTTGGCATAAACGCGTACGAATGGAATTTTTTGCAGGATCCCGCCGATCCGGAGCAAAAAGGAGCCATTTACGAAACCAACATGAACCTCATCAAGTCATTCAGTGCGGTAAGGCATTATTTAGGCTGGGCCCGAATGGAAAGCACTAAAGGCAGCTATACCTTCAACCCCACTCATAAGGACAACTGGAACTATGATCTCATTTATAGCCGTTGCAAGCAGGAAGGTATATTGGTTTTAGCAGATATAAAAAATTGTCCGCCATGGTTGGTTAATACTTATCCTAACAATATGCGGGATCTTGAAAATGCGCCACTTATTTATGGCTTAAGTAAGGCTGATCCGGCAAGCTATATTAACCAGGCGCACATGGCCTTTCAATTTGCCGCCAGGTATGGTTATAATACCAATATTAACAGGGCATTTATAAAAGTTGATACCAGCATACGATGGGCAAATGACCAGCCCAACCACGTAAAAGTGGGCATGGGCCTTATTACTTACATAGAATGTGACAATGAGCGCGACAAATGGTGGAAACGACCGGCGACCCGGCAAACCGCCGAAGAATACGCTGCTAACATGTCTGCCTTTTATGATGGCAACAAAGGGAAGTTAGGCAAAAATGCCGGCGTAAAAAATGCTGATCCAAATATGAAAGTAGTAATGGGCGGATTAGCTACAGCCGACGTAAATTTTGTAAAGAAAATAGTAGAGTGGTGCCGCATCAACCGTGGTTACAGAGCCGACGGCAGTGTCAATCTGTGTTTTGACATTATCAACTACCACTATTATAACAATAACGGTAATATTCTAACACATCAATCTGCCACGTTTGGCCTGCCGCCCGAATTGTCGATGGCTGGACAAATTGCCGATTCGTTTGTTCAGTATGCAAACTCTTTTGTTAAACCAATCCCTGTTTGGGTAACCGAGTCGGGCTACGATATAAACAAGGGAAGCTATCAGAGGGCATTATCTGTAGGCAAAAAGACATCTAAAAACACCCAGGCCGATTGGATCTTAAGAACTTCCCTACTTTATATAAGGCATGGCATACAACGTGTATTTTATTACCAGCTTTTTGACGATGCTCCTAATGTTGCTGTTCAATATGCAACATCTGGTTTAGCCGAAAATGGCAAACGCAGGCCTGCTGCCGATTTTATATTGCAAACATCAAAATTAATGGGTAACTACACCTACGCAGGTACCATTAATACCGACCCGTTGGTTGACAAGTATTCATTAGGTTTACAAAGCATGTACGTATTAACCATTCCTGATTATCAATCACGTACTGGTACATATACACTTAAACTCGGTACAGCTAAAGCAAATATTTATACACTAAAAACAGGCGCCGAAAACGCTGTTAAAACAACCGTAAAAGCAGTTAACGGGAAACTTACTATTAAAGTAACCGAAACACCAATTTTTGTACAGGGCACAAACTAAATAAATGCCGAAAGATTCCCCCTTACCTCGTTGGCGTACATACCGCCAAACAGGTTTACGTGAACCAGCAGCGGATAAAGGTTCCAAAGTTTAAGACGCTGTTGCCAACCAGGCCGTAACGGAAATTCCTGGTTATAAGCGTCATAAAAAGCGCGGTCAAAACCACCGAAAAGCGTGGTCATCGCAATATCAAACTCGCGGTTACCGTAACTAACCGCCGGATCGATCAGGTAAGGTTTGCCACTGGTATCAATCAAGTAATTGCCTCCCCAAAGGTCTCCGTGCAGCAATGCGGGCGGTTCTTCCGTAAACACATCCGGAAGTTTTTTATAGAGTTCGTCAAACCGGTACATGTCGGTTTGGGTAAGCTCTCTTTTATCTACAGCCATTTTTACCATCGGCTGCAACCTTTCTTCAATAAAAAAAAGGGCCCAGTTATTGTGCTGTTTGTTGCTTTGATGGAGCGAACCCATATAATTATCTGCTTCAAACCCAAATTGTGCAGCGGTGTCATGATGCATGAGAGCAAGTTGCCTGCCCAATTTTTGCGATGATATCGCATCGCCGTATCCTGCTTCAATCCATTGCAGCATAAGATAACTTTCGTCACCGGTATCGCCCTGTAAAACAACCTCTGGTACAGCTATTGTATTTGTTTTGCGGATAGCAGCTAAACCACTCTCCTCGTTTTCAAATATGCCCGGAAATTTATGAAGGCTATTTATCTTAATAAAAAAATCACCTAACGTGGTTTGCAAGCGGTAGGCTTGATTAATATCGCCTCCGCTTACCCGGCTTACATTCTTAATCTGAACGTTTAGCTTACACTCAATATCACTTATTATGCTTGCCGATACAGCCATTTTGCTCAGATATTATTTAAATTAAACATTTCAAAATAGTTAATTTATTAGCCGATACAAATTATCGGTTTAAAAAGTTATTTTTGCGGTTCAATGGAGCACATTCGTAATTTTTGTATCATAGCACACATCGACCACGGCAAAAGCACACTTGCTGATAGGTTATTAGAGTATACTAACACCATAACGCAGCGCGAATCCCAGGCACAATTGCTTGACGATATGGATCTGGAACGCGAACGCGGTATTACCATAAAAAGCCATGCCATACAGATGGATTATGTGCTTGATGGTCAAAAATATGTGCTCAACCTGATCGATACCCCTGGTCACGTGGATTTTTCCTATGAAGTATCACGTTCCATAGCAGCGTGTGAAGGCGCTTTACTGATAGTTGACGCTGCACAGGGTATCCAGGCTCAAACCATTTCAAACCTCTATCTGGCTTTAGAGAACGACCTGGAAATTATCCCGATCCTGAATAAAATGGACCTTCCCGGCGCTATGCCCGAGGAAGTTAAGGATCAAATAGTCGATCTTATAGGTTGCAAACGTGAGGAGATCCTTGCTGCATCGGGTAAAACCGGAATGGGTGTACATGACATCCTGCGTGCTATTGTTGAGCGTGTACCTGCTCCGGTAGGTGATCCCAAAGCCCCGCTACAGGCATTGATCTTTGATTCGGTGTTCAACTCATTTCGTGGTATTATAGCTTATTTTAAAGTTGTAAACGGCGAGATCCGAAAAGGCGACAAAGTAAAATTCGTAGCTACCGAAAAGCAATATCTTGCTGATGAAGTTGGCACGCTTAAATTGCGCCCGTTAGCTAAAGACGTAATCAAAACCGGCGACGTAGGTTATATCATATCAGGTATAAAAGAAGCAAAAGAGGTTAAAGTTGGTGACACTATTACCCACGTTGACCGCCCTTGCGAAGAAGGTATACAGGGTTTTGAAGAGGTAAAACCAATGGTATTCGCAGGTATTTATCCTGTTGATACCGAGGATTTTGAAGAACTGCGGGAATCAATGGCGAAGTTACAGTTAAATGATGCGTCATTGGTTTTTGAACCGGAATCATCAGCGGCATTGGGTTTTGGTTTTCGTTGCGGTTTCCTGGGCATGTTACATATGGAGATCATCCAGGAGCGTTTGGAGCGTGAATTTAACATGACAGTGATCACTACCGTTCCCAACGTATCATATCTGGCTCATACTACAAAAGGTGACTCGTTCACTGTAAATAACCCTTCAGATCTGCCAGATCCATCAAAAATTGATTTTGTGGAAGAGCCTTATATCAAGGCTACTATCATCACCAAATCGGAATTTGTTGGCCCGGTAATGTCGCTTTGTATCCAGAAACGCGGAACCATCACTAATCAATCATATCTTACATCGGAGCGTGTTGAATTAATTTTCGAGATGCCTATGGGTGAGATCGTGTTTGATTTTTACGATAAGCTGAAAACCATTTCAAAAGGTTACGCCTCTTTCGATTATCACCAGATAGGTTATCGTCAGTCAGATTTGGTTAAACTCGATATCCGCTTAAACAGCGAACCTGTTGATGCGCTTTCATCTCTTATCTTCCGGGGTAACTCTTACGATTTTGGAAAAAAAATCTGTGAAAAATTAAAAGAACTTTTACCGCGTCAGCAGTTTGAGATCATTATCCAGGCTTCTATAGGCGCTAAGATCATAGCCCGCGAAACAGTGAAGGCCTTACGTAAAGACGTAACCGCCAAATGTTATGGTGGTGATATTTCCCGTAAGCGTAAACTGTTGGAAAAACAGAAACAAGGTAAAAAACGCATGCGTCAGGTAGGTAACGTAGAGATACCGCAGTCGGCATTTATGGCAGTTTTGAAGTTGGATTAATCCCTCAATTTCCTGAAGAATATTGAGGATAAGTAAATTAATATATTCTGTACAGATTAGTTACATATTTTACGGTAACAGGGCTTGTTAAACATATTCATTTAGGAGACTTTGTTTATGGTAAATGGATTGTGTACGAGCGGGACGAACCGAAATATTACATTGATGCTTTCAATAAAGCCGCTATTTCAAATAAAATTATATTTGAAATGCTCCTGAACAATAAAACAGAAACTATTGAAAGTATCATTAGCAAGATAAATCAAAATCACACATTAAAACTATCCCTGGATAACAGGCCTTTTATAAGAATACGATTGAAATCAAAACAGGTGAGTTTAAATTTGCCCCCGTTACCCGATTATTTCGTAAAAAACATTTAACGATGCAGCTTTTAGACGGAAAATACGTTTCAGAAAAACTTAAGGTTGAAATAGCTGAAGAAGCAGCTAAAATATTAGAAAAAACCGGCAGGAAGCCTCACCTGGTGGCAGTATTGGTTGGTCACGATGGTGGCAGTGAAACTTATGTAGCCAGCAAAATGAAGAACTGCGAAAAGGTTGGCTTCAAATCATCGCTGGTACGTTATGAAGATGATGTTACTGAAGAAGAGTTGCTGAAAAAAGTTGAAGAGCTCAATGCTGATTCTGATATCGACGGCATTATCGTACAACTTCCGCTACCAAAACATATCGATCCCGAAAAAGTAACCGAGCGTATCGACCATCGTAAAGATGTTGATGGCTTTCACCCGGTTAACCTGGGCCGCATGCAGCGTAATTTACCATCGTTTATACCGGCAACTCCTTATGGCATTACTTTAATGCTTAAAGAATACGGTATTGAAACTGCTGGTAAACATTGCGTGGTTGTTGGCCGCAGCAATATCGTTGGCTCGCCAATGAGTATCCTCATGGCACGCAACACTACGCCGGGCAACTGTACGGTAACCATTTGCCACAGCCGTACACCCGATATCAAAAAATTCACCATTGATGCAGACATACTGATCGTAGCTATCGGTAAAAAGAATTTCATTACTGCCGACATGGTTAAAGATGGCGTTGTAATAGTTGACGTAGGTATGAACCGCGAAACTTCAACCTCAACAAAATCAGGCTTTAAACTTTACGGCGATGTTGATTTTGAAAACGTTGCGCCAAAATCATCATGGATTACCCCTGTACCGGGCGGCGTAGGCTTGATGACCATTGTCGGTTTGCTTAAAAATACTTTAGCTTCCGCTAATAAAGAGGTTTATAAATAGTGGTTTATTGGGTTGATTAGGTGAATAGTTTTAGTTTATAGAATTAATTATTCACTTAATCAACCAATTACTTAAACCCAGACTTCAGCTTTTCCCAAAGCGTGTATACACCTACGTAAACACCATCGTCCCTTACTTCCACAGGATAAGTTTCAATAAAATCATTTTGCCCTTCGCCGCCTTTTCCTGTTTCAAGATCATAGGTATACCGGTGATAGGGGCAAACAATAAGTTTTCTTACGCATAAACCTTCACTCAAATCGGCACCAGCATGCGGACAGGTTGCTGCCACAGCATATAATTTACTTTCAAAACTAACGATGCAAAGGTTTTTACCCCCAACCTTTTCCTTTATGATTAAAGGTTTGGTGATGTCTTGGGTAACTTTAAGTTTATGCCACTTCATCAGAGTAAAATAGCTCTAACTTTAAAAATCAATCTTCAGATTCATCACATTGGGGTTTTTGATCACCTCATCCATACTTGTAACAAGGGTGACCTCCCTCCTGTCGGCCGAGAGCATGGCTTTTGAATTATTGATTTTTTTTACCGGATGGGCAAACCTCAGGATCACTTTATAAGGCATATCGATCAGCATCGCCTTGGCCATCATGAAAGTGGCTTGAGTTTTCTTTAAAAAAGCGTTAAACTTAGCTTTATCAATAATACGGTAAAATTTATGGGGAGTTATATCATACGAGTAGTAGTCCTGCCCTCCTACCATTTGACGTGCATCGAATGGCTTATTCGTTTTATCGGTGGTGGTAATAGCGCTTATTTGGGTATTAAGTGCAATTTTTGACACATTTTGCAAATAATATTGCAGGTCTGCTGCGTTTTTGGCAGTATGATTAAGTGTTACTTTCATAACACTCTTTTTAAGGTTCATATTTACACTTAACTGACTGCTTTTGGCCAGTTCAACTTCTTCAGTTTTTAGTTTTTGCTGCGCGCTATCTGGTATCGCGGTATAAAAGTTAAGCGTTGTATCCTTAACCAAACTAAATTGAGGCGTTTCCTTAACCGAATCAGACATCAGATTAACTAACACTGATACAGCCCTGCTCATATCAAACGCATAAGCAACCTTACAGGTTCCGTCGCTTTTAAAGTCGTAATGTTCTTCAATATCCACACACGAACTAAAACAAAGCGCTACCAGCAGCATTAACGGAAGGTAAAGTTTTTTCATACCCGGATACAGATTAAGCGTTATTGATACAGTTATAACATTTTACGAATTTTAGGCTAATTGGTTATTTCAAAATTAGGGTAATAATAACAATTATTAATGAAAATAAAAAAAGGCAAAAGGATAAAGGTGAAAGGCAAAAGGAAGCATAGCTGTTGCGTTTATTGTAGTGTATAATTGAAGATAATGGCAAAACCTTTCAGCGTTCGACCTTTCACCTAAAAGCTACCTACATATTAGTGTAACCTTTTGGCTTTTGCCTATCTTTCAGTACCTTTGCACCCTTAAATAACTATGGCACACCAAATACCAGACGACGGCACGCTGCTTCCTTTAATGGAAGAGTTTTATACGATACAGGGGGAAGGGTACAATACGGGCAAAGCCGCATATTTTATTCGCCTTGGCGGCTGTGATGTGGGTTGCCATTGGTGTGATGTTAAAGAAAGCTGGGATGCCGAGTTGCATCCCCTTACCGCCGCTGATACAATTGTGAACAACGCTGCCCTTCATCCTGCAAAAGCTGTTGTAGTTACCGGCGGCGAGCCACTTATTTACAACCTTGATTATTTGACCCACAACCTGCACGAAAAAGGAATAAAAACATTTATTGAAACTTCAGGTGCATATCCGCTTTCGGGCGATTGGGATTGGATCTGCCTTTCACCCAAAAAATTCAAAGCGCCTACACCAAAGGTGGCCGAATGCGCCCACGAGTTAAAAGTGATCGTTTTCAATAAATCCGATTTTGAATGGGCCGAATATCACGCTAAAATGGTATCGCCCGACTGTAAGCTTTACCTGCAGCCCGAATGGTCAAAATCCAAAGAAATGACCCCGCTGATTGTGGATTATGTAAAAGAAAACCCGCAATGGGAAATTTCACTACAAACACATAAGTATCTGAATATTCCATAATCTTTGTAACTTACGGTATTAATTATCCTAAGTTACAAATGAAAATTGCAGTATTATTGGTGCTTGCATTGTGTTTACCTGCTTTGCTTGGCGCCCAGCAGCAAACCCGGTATTCGTCATCCAATAAAGAAGCTGTAAAATATTTTGCTACCGCTTATCAAAACCTTGATGAACATCTTTATGATGAGGCGATTCAAAACTCCCTTAAAGCTATTAGCGAAGATTCAAAGTTTATAGAAGCGCGGTTATTGCTCGCCGACCTGTACCGAATGAAACGTATGTACAAGCAAGCTGTTGAGCAATACGTTAAAGTCATTTCACTTAGTCCGGAATTTAACAGGGGAGTGTATCTCAAAGCCGCTGAAATGGAAATTCACGATGCAAGCTACGCACAAGCCCAGCAACATCTCGAAAAATACCTTACCTATCCGGATATCAGCCCTCAAAACAATACCTACGCAAAAAAACTGCTTGCCGATGCTAAATTCAGTATTCAGGCAATGACCCATTCCGTGCCATTTAAACCTGTAAATATCGGCCCTGAAATAAACACTGCCAATGATGAGTACCTCCCGGTTGCTACAGCCGACGAAGGCACATTGATCTTTACCCGAAAGATCAATAACAACGAAGATTTTTATAAAAGCGAAATGATAAATGGCAAGTGGAATACTGCCACTTATTTAAGCAACCAAATTAATACTGAAAAATATAACGAAGGTGCACAATCCATATCGCAGGACGGTAAATACCTGTTTTTCACGGGGTGCAATCGCCCCGACGGTTTAGGTCGTTGTGATATTTATATCGCTCAAAAACGGGGAAATGACTGGGGTAAACCTGCTGATCTGAACCCACCGGTAAATACGTCGGGCTGGGAATCTCAACCCTCTATAAATGCCGATGGCCGCACGCTTTATTTTGTAAGTAACCGTAAGGGCGGGTATGGCGGCTATGACATTTGGAAAAGTACGCTGGGTGAAAAAGGTTGGGGCGAACCTGAAAACCTGGGTCCAAATATTAATACCCCCTACAATGAATTATCACCGTTTATTCACCCTGATGACAGTACACTTTACTTTAGCAGCGACGGGTGGCCAGGTTTGGGCAGCAAGGACCTGTTTGTTAGTCGCATGGATAAAGACGGTAAATGGCAAAAACCCGAAAACCTTGGATATCCTATCAATACCAGTGGTGATGAGGGCGGTTTATCATTAACTGCCGCCGGAGATTATGCTTTCTTTTCATCGGATAATTTAAACGGCTTGGGCGGTTATGATATTTATAAGTTCGAGCTGCCTGTAAAGTTGCGCCCTCGTTTGGTAACTTATGTTAAAGGCTTTATAAAAGACGTAAAGACAAAACAACCCCTTGAAGCTGCAATTGAGATTATTGACCTGGAAAGTAATTTGCCGGTTTATCAGGATTACAGTGACGATGAACAGGGGGACTTTTTAGCCACACTAACGTCGGGCAAAAACTATGCGCTTAATATTTCAAAAAGCGGATATCTGTTTTATTCCGAAAACTTTTCGCTTAAAAATTATAAAATTAAAAGCCCGTTTAATATTGTGGCTCTGTTATCACCTATTGAAATTGGCAATAAGGTGATCCTTAAAAATATTTTCTTCGATACTAATAAGTTTGACCTTGAAAAGGAATCAAAAGCCGAACTTGCCAAGCTCATTGAATTTTTAGGGGTAAACTCAACTACCCGTATTGAGATCTCAGGTCATACAGATAATACAGGTAATCACCAGGGTAACCAAACCTTATCTGAAAACAGGGCAAAGTCTGTTTATCAATATCTCGTGTCGAAAGGAATTGCCCCTACCCGCCTTATTTACAAAGGATACGGTGAAACGCAACCGATAGCATCCAATACAACAGAGGAAGACAGGGCAAAGAACAGGCGTACGGAATTTATGATCATAACTAAATAAAAATAAAATTAAAGCCAACAGCAGCAATCAGGGGGAAAAGCAAAAAGCCTTCAGAATTAAATCTAAAGGCTTTCTGTAGTAGAACTTTTAAACCACTAATTCCCCAACTCCGACATGAATTTGATACGCATTAACTGCACCTCTTCACGGGTGTAATCATCACTGCCCAGTTCGGCTAAGGCTTCATCAATAGAGTCGGCTTCTGCGGTGCGGAAATAATCAAATACTTCTTCCTGCTTATCTTCGTCAATTACCTCATCAATATAGTAGTTCAGGTTAAGCTTGGTTCCTGAGTTAACGATAGTTTCAACTTCTTTCAGGATCTCCTCATAAGTGAGACCTTTTGAAGCAGCAATATCATCAAGGTTTAAATGCCTGTCGATATTTTGGATAATGAACACTTTAAGCGCCGATTTATTGGCAGCACTCTTGATCACCATATCAATTGGCCGGTCAATATCGTTATCCTCTACATATTTCTGGATCAAATCCGTAAAAGGTTTACCAAATTTTAGCGCCTTGCCTGCACCAACACCCGAAATTTGTTTAAGCTCTTCGGTGTTGATCGGATAATGGGTGCACATCTCTTCTAACGAAGGATCCTGGAATATTACAAACGGTGGCAATCCTTTTTGTTTGGCCAGCTTTTTACGCAGCTCTTTAAGCATTTGCAGCAACTGGGTATCAAGTGCACCGCCGCTTTGTTTTGGTCCGTCGTCATCGTTGTCATCGTCAGCAGCCTCCATTACCTTATTCAAAACAAAACGGATACTGTGCGGATTCTCAATAAAGCCAATGCCACTTTTGGTGAGCCTTAAAAGCCCGTATTGATCAATGTCTTTTGAAATGTAATTGTTAAGTAACGCCTGCCTTAAAAGCGAGTTCCAAAGATTTTTACCTTTTTCTTTACCCGAGCCGTAATAGTCAAGCTGATCATGCTCATAATTTTTGATCTGAGCATTTTCCTCACCCATTAATATGCTGAGGATATGGTGGTCGTCAAACTTTTCGCCAATATGCTTAATCAAACTTAATGCCCTGTGCAAATGCTCCTCCCCATCAAAATGTTCTTTATGGGTACAGCAATTATCGCACATGTTATTACAGCCTGCTTCATTAAAGTTTTCGCCAAAATAATGCAATAATTGTTTACGGCGACAAACCGACGACTCGCAATAATCGATAACTTCCTTTAGTATCTGAGTACCTATTTCACGTTCTGAAACAGGCTTGTCTTTCATAAATTTCTGAAGCTTATCAATGTCCTTCTCCGAATAAAAAGCTACGCAAACACCTTCTCCTCCGTCACGCCCAGCCCTTCCTGTTTCCTGGTAGTAGCCTTCCATACTTTTAGGCACATCATGGTGTATAACGTAGCGAACATCGGGTTTATCAATACCCATACCGAATGCAATCGTAGCAACAATAACATCAACATCTTCCATCAGGAATTTGTCCTGCGTTTCTGCACGCACTTTAGGATCAAGCCCTGCATGATAGGGCAATGCCCTTACCCCGTTAAGGTTCAACGCCTCGGCTACTTCCTCAACCTTTTTGCGGCTAAGGCAATACACAATTCCCGATTTGCCCTGATTTTGTTTTACAAATTTTACAATCTCTTTGATAACATTACGCTTGGCCCTAACTTCATAAAACAGGTTACCCCGGTTAAATGACGATTTAAATACGGTTGCGTTATTCATTTGCAGGTTTTTTTGAATATCCTGCTGAACTTTTGGGGTAGCTGTAGCTGTTAGAGCAATTATGGGGATATTTTCGCCTATGTTACTGATCACCTGGCGTATTTTACGGTATTCGGGCCTGAAATCATGCCCCCACTCCGAAATGCAATGCGCTTCATCTACCGCCACGAATGAAACGTGGTTAAGGCGTAAGAAATCAATATTTTCCTGCTTGGTTAACGATTCGGGGGCCACGTATAATAACTTGGTTTTCCCTGCCAGTACATCTTCCTTAACCTTGCCTATCTCTGATTTTGTAAGTGATGAATTTAAAAAATGGGCTATACTATCTGATCCTCCAAACGCCCTGAGCTGATCTACCTGATTTTTCATCAGGGCTATCAATGGTGAAATTACGATTGCCGTGCCATCGCTCATCAAAGCTGGTAACTGATAACACATCGATTTGCCGCCACCGGTAGGCATAATAACGAATGTATCATTACCGGCCAGGATGTTGGTTATTATCGCTTCCTGTTCTCCCTTAAAATTATCAAACCCGAAAAAATTCTGGAGATTGTCAAATAGCGATTTCTTTGTTTCTATCATTATTTTAACAAATTCTTAAATTGTATTTAAAAGTTTAAAGTAACAAAATTTTCTAAATAAACGATGGATTTACTTTTAAATTTTGTGCAAAAATGATGATTAGATGAAAAACAATTTCATTGCTTGTTCATTTAAAGAACCAGACAAATTTGTGGTTATGCCCACCGTTAAATTATTTAGCTACACTTAATGGATAATTAACAAATTATTACACATTTTTACGGTCGATATACCAAATTAAAATTCTTTACTTGCTCATGAATAAAAACTATTATGCGATAATTATGGCTGGAGGGATTGGAAGCCGCTTTTGGCCGATAAGCCGTACATCGCACCCAAAACAGTTTATAGATATACTTGGTACCGGTAAAACCTTAATACAAAACACCTACGAACGTTTCCTGAAAGTTTGCCCCAAAGAAAATATTTACGTTGTTACTAACGAAAACTACACTAAACTTGTAAAACAACAACTGCCCGACATGGAGGATCAGCAGATCCTTACCGAACCGGTAATGCGAAACACCGCACCTTGTGTTGCCTATGGCTGTTTTAAAATTGAAAGTCTTAACCCTGATGCCGCAATTGTTGTAGCCCCTTCCGATCAGCAGATCCTGGATGAGGATGCTTTTGTTGCCGCTATCGAAAAATCATTGCAAACCGCCGCTTCAAATGATTATCTGATAACCCTGGGCATTAAACCATCAAGGCCCGATACCGGTTACGGATATATTCAATACACCGATAACGTTATCAATGATGAGTTTCATAAAGTAAAAACCTTTACTGAAAAACCAACCCTTGAAATAGCTAAAACCTTTATTCAAAGCGGCGACTTTTTATGGAACGCCGGCATCTTTGTTTGGTCGGCCAAAACTATTGTTAAGGCCTTTAGCCAGTACCTGCCCGAAATGCACGAGATCTTTGCTGATGCGAAGCCGGTGTACAATTCGGATAAAGAGAAACCTCACGTTCACAATGTATACCAGCAATGCGTCAATATCTCGATAGATTACGGCATTATGGAAAAAGCAGATAATGTATATGTATTACCTTCGGATTTTGGGTGGAGCGATCTGGGCACCTGGGCATCAATATATGACCTTGCCGAAAAGGATTATGTAGGCAATGCCGTTATCCCTGCCGAAAAAGTGATCATGTATGATTCTTCAAACTGCATGGTAAACGTGCCGGGCGAAAAACTGGTAATATTGCAGGGCCTGCATGATTATATCGTAGTAGAATCAAACAACTCCCTGCTCATTTGTCCGCGCGACCAGGAACAAAACATCAAGCAGGTTGTGGCTGATGTGAAAAGTAAATTTGGGGCAAAGTATATTTAGTATTTAGAGATTAGAGGCTGGAGATTAGAGATTAGTTAAAGACTGTTTCCTAATCTCCAATCTCTAACCTCTAATTAACTGACAAAGATCGCTGCCTTACTGCTTCATACAAAATCACCCCGGTTGATACCGATACATTCAACGATTCAATTTCGCCGAACATAGGAATCTTGGCCAGGTGGTCGGAGATCCGGATGATCTCGTTACGGATTCCGTCTTCTTCCGATCCCATAACGATGGCCGTAGGTACGGTATAATCCGGAGTGTAAATATTGTCCTGTGTTTTTTCGGTGCAACAAACCAGCTGCAAGCCCGATTCCTGGAGGAAGCGTACAGTTTGCATAAAATTATCATGCCGGCAAACAGGGATTTTGTATAATGCGCCGGCCGATGTTTTAATGGCATCAGGATTTATCTGCGCCGAGCCTTTGGCTGGGATCACGATGGCATGCACACCGGTACATTCGGCAGTACGGGCAATGGCACCCATGTTCCTTACATCAGTAATGCTGTCTAAAACTAAAATTAATGGAGTTTCCCCCCTCTCAAATATTTCCGGAATGATGTTCTCTATCTTTTGATAAATAATAGGCGAAATCACAGCTATAACTCCCTGGTGATTTTTCTGGGTAATGCGGTTTAGTTTTTCAACCGGGACCTGCTGTGCAGTTATCTGATATTCGTTCATCAGTTCTTTAAGCTCCTGTATCAGGCCGCCGCTTATGCCTCGTTGTATAAATAACGCCTCAATCTCTTTACCCGAACGGATCGCTTCTACTACCGCCCTGATACCAAAAACCATTTGATTGCTTTCGCGCTGAGGCCTTGAATTAAATGCCATTTTATAATTTAAATTTTGGCAAAAGTAGCTATATTAATTGATTAAGCCGTTATTGAACTGATAACCCTTTTGGGTTTACCGAGGTTTGAGTGCAGATGCTATCAACACTTCAAAACTTTATTAACATTGGCTCAATTAGCTGAAAATCAACCAGCCCAAATTTCGTTAAAAAGTTATCAACATTGAGGTGTTTATTAAAAACCTTAAAATTATCATCCTGTGTATGATTATTTTAAAATGCCGATACACTATGTTAGGTGTTTCCTTTGCCTGTCGAAGCATTTTTTGTATATTTTTGTACCCTTATGAGTTTTGAGAATAACAACCAGTATAACAAGCCAAACACTTTTGAACGCCGCAGCCGGATCCCAAATCCTACGCCATTCATTGCAGGCGGAAAATTGCAGCCACAGGCTACGGATTTGGAGGAAGCCGTTTTAGGTGCCCTTATGCTGGAGAAAGACGCCCTTTCATCTGTTATAGATGTTTTAAAACCCGAAGTTTTTTATCAAACCAATCATCAAAAGATTTTTTCTGCAATAAAAATCTTGTTTGAAAAAACACAGCCTGTAGATATCCTTACCGTGACCGCCGAATTGCGCAGGCTGGGCGAGCTTGAAATGGTTGGCGGTGCTTACTATATCACTGAACTTACAAGCCGCGTTGCATCGGCCGCCAATATCGAATTCCATTCGCGCATCATCATTCAAAAATTTATCCAGCGCGAACTGATCCGCATTTCTACAGAGGTGATCAACAATGCATATGAGGATACCGCCGATGTATTCGACCTGCTGGATATGGCCGAAAAAAATCTGTTTGAAATAGCCCAGAGCAATTTACGCCGTGACGCCCGTAATATGGACGATCTTGTTCATGAGGCCCTACGCGATATCGAAGCCCTGAAGGATAAAAAAGACGGTTTAACAGGTGTTGCCTCTGGCTTTACCAACCTTGACCGAATGACGTCAGGCTGGCAAAAATCAGATCTGGTGATCATCGCAGCTCGTCCGGCGATGGGTAAAACAGCTTTTGTATTGAGTTGTGCCCGCAACGCTGCAGTTGATTTTGACAAGCCGGTTGTGGTGTTTTCGCTGGAGATGTCATCGGTACAGTTAGTTAACCGTTTGATAGCTGGCGAGGCAGAAATTGAACAGGAAAAAATCCGTAAAGGCACACTTGAAGAATGGGAATGGCAGCAGGTACACTCCAAAATTGGCAGGCTTGAAAAAGCAACGTTCATCATTGATGATACACCCGCCCTAAACATCTTTGAGTTCAGGGCAAAATGTCGTCGCTTAAAATCGCAATATGATATTCAATTGATCATCATTGACTACTTACAGTTGATGCACGGCAAGGCCGAAGGTAAAGGCGGCGGCGGTAACCGTGAGCAGGAGATCAGCAGCATTTCGCGTGCTTTAAAGTCGGTGGCCAAGGAACTCAACGTACCGGTTATCGCACTTTCGCAGTTAAGCCGCGCGGTTGAAAGCCGGCCGGGCAACTCAAAAAGACCAATGCTTTCGGACTTACGTGAATCGGGCGCTATTGAGCAGGATGCCGACATGGTATTATTCCTCTATCGTCCCGAATATTATGGTCTGACCGAAGATGAGGACGGTAACCCTACCCAGGGCGTAGGCGAGGTAATCATAGCCAAGCACCGTAACGGTGAAACAGGTACTGTTCGACTTAAATTTGTGGGCAAATATGTTAAGTTCGCAAATCTTGAAGAAGGTATGGATGGTTTCCCTCCTCCCGCAGGTAACGCTTTCGCAGGCCTTGCCCCTTCACAGGATTTTGAAAAGCAAAGTAACTTCATTATACGTCCTTCAAGAATGGACGATATAGATGATGAACCGCCATTTTAATCTCATTTCGAATGTGGAATTTTCGATTTCGGACTTATTTAAAGACAAATACCCGAAATCGAAAATGCGAAATCAAATCCCAAATCAAAATATTATTCCTAAAACCACACCAATAATGATCACTATCGGTGTTTTTATTTTGGTAAAATGCAGCACCAGGAAGGTACCGATCATTAAGGCATAGGCTGTCCAATTTAAGCCAAAAGGCCTTACCAGTAAAATTAAGGCCGTTGCCATAAAACCCACGGCTACCGCATTTATACCGCTCAGGGAGTTTTTTATTCGTGTAATCTTCTTCAAATCCTCCCAAAACGGCACAATAAAGAGGATAAGGATAAGGCCTGGTGTATTGATGCCAATAACAGCAACCAGGCTCCCGATTACCTGCCCCCAAATACTGTATCCCTTGTTGCCAAGCGTTATGCCGCCCAAAAACGAAGTAAATGAAAATGTAGGCCCGGGCAAAGCCTGCTGCAAAGCATATCCCGACAAAAACTCCGACCGGCCCAGGTAGTGCTTAACCTCAACAAATTCGGTATACATAAGTGGTACCAGCACCTGCCCTCCTCCAAAAATAAGGATGCCGTTGCGGTAAAAGTTTTCAAATAAACGGATTGGTAAACTTAATGGGGACGTTTGATTTACAACCGCACCTAAAGCAGCAAAAAAAAGCAGAATCCCTATAAAATAAGCTACTTTATTAGGGTTTACATTTGAATATAGTTTTACCCTCAATTCGTTTTCATGCTGCTGGGTTTCCATGGCCGATGATATAATACCGCCAAGCAATATCAGTATCGGGAAGGCATAAGCATTTTGAAGGATGAGTGTCACAATCAGTGAACCTATAGCCAGCATGGTGCTGATCCTGGTCTTTAAAAATTTGTTGGCAAATGTATAAGTGGCATAAGCGACTATGCCTACCGCTACAGGCTGTACATAACTGATTACATGAGCAAATTTAGTCTTATTAGCAACCATATTGTAGCTAATTGCCGCCATACACATAATAGTGGCCGAAGGCAGGATCCAAATTAAGAATGTAATAATAGCCAGCCTAAGCCCCCCTACTTTCCAGGCTATCCCAACCAGTGTTTGGGTTGACGAAGGGCCGGGTAATACCTGCGATAGGGCGTTAAGCTCCATCAACTCATCTTCGGTAATATATTTCCGTTTTTCAACAAATTCGCGCAGTAAAACGGCAATATGGGCTTGCGGTCCGCCAAAAGCAGTAAAGGTATATATCAGCACATCCCGAAGGAATATAAGTTGCCGTTTTTTCATTTTTTGTTTGCAGATAGTTCGTAGATCATGGAAGACAGATCATAGCATATAGTTCATGGTTCATAGAAGAGTGGAAGAGCCAATACTCCGGAGCTGCCATGAACTATGAACCATCAACTATGACCTACTAATAATCGTCATCGTCTTCTTCAAAACCCATTGCCTGCCTGTATACTGCCTGCAATTCAGAAAAAGCATGATTATCGCGCTTTTCTTTTGTTACTTTCATACCGGTTTCATAAGTTTTAATGGCGTCATCCTTTCGGTTTAGTGCTTCATAAAGCTTACCTAAATGATAATAGGTACCAGTATAGCCTGGGTGATTATTCACTAAATCTTCGTAATAAGCAAGTGCCTTATCTGTCTCATTCAGACGCAGATATTCTGTTGCCAGGGCATATTTCAGAAACTCATCATCCGGTTCATTTTTTATAAATTCCAACAGCTTATTCAATCTGTTCAACTCCATTTTAAACTCTATCTTTTTTAACTAAATTTGCAAAAACCTATTGATATGAAGATTCTGGTATGTGTAAGTAATGTTCCTGATACCACCACAAAAATAACTTTTACTGATAATAACACGCAATTTAATACAAACGGGGTTCAGTTTATACTTAACCCTTATGATGAAATTGCACTTGCGCGCGCCATTGAACTAACCGACGGCGGTAAAGGTACAGTAACTGTAATAAATGTTGGGGAGGCAAATACAGAAGCCACTATACGTAAAGCCCTGGCCATTGGCGCTACGGATGCGGTACGAATAAACGCTAAACCGCACGATGCCTGGTATGTAGCGTATCAGATTGCACAATATGTAAAGGCCAATCCTTTTGATCTGATCCTGACAGGTCGTGAATCTATTGATTATAATGGATCGAAGGTTGCGGGTATGCTGGGCGAACTGCTTAATTTGCCATCTGTATCTATCATTAAAAAATTAGACGCGGGTGACAGTGATGCAACCGTTGAGCGAGAGATTGAAGGTGGTAAAGAAGTTTTAACTATCCCTTTTCCTTTTGTAGCCGGTACTGCCGAAGGGGTGGCCGAACCCAAAATACCCAATATGCGTGGCATTATGTCGGCCCGGACCAAGCCACTTGCAGTTGTTGAACCGGTTGAGGTAAAAACATTTTCGGAGATCATTAGTTATGAAACACCTGCCCCGCGCGGCCAGGTGAAGCTTATACCTGCTGATGATACTGCTAAACTGGTTGAGCTACTGCATACCGAAGCGCGTGTTATATAAATTATGATCTAAATCATTAACAGATAAATATGTCAGTTTTAATATATGCGGAAAACGCCGGAGGCAAATTCAAAAAATCAATTTTTGAAGCAGTTTCTTATGCCCGTGCTATTGCCGATCAAAATAATACTTCCGTTACTGCTGTTTCAATAGGTAATGTTGATGCCACAGAATTAGCTTCATTAGGTAAATATGGCGCTGATAAAGTGCTTAACGTATCCGGAGATAAGCTAAAAGATTTTATAAACCAAGCCTATGCATCTGTTATAACCGAAGCTGCTAAAAAAGAAGGCTCAGCTGTTGTCGTGTTATCTAACACCTTCTCGGGGCGTGGTTTAGCCCCCCGAATAGGAGTAAAACTGGAGGCAGGCGTTGCTGATGGTGCTGTGGCACTCCCTGAACAGGCAGGCGGCTCGTTCAAGGTTAAAAAAACAGCATTTTCAGGTAAAGCTTTTGCAATGGTCGAGCTTACTTCGGCTATTAAAGTTATCGCTCTCGTACCTAATTCTTACAAAGTTGTGGAAACAGGAGGCGCTGCCCAGGTTGAGGATTTCAGCGTCGAAACCAAAGCTTCTGACTTTAAGGCCATGATCAAAGAAATTGTTCGTTCAACCGATAAAGTTTCCCTGCCCGATGCTGAAATTGTGGTATCAGGAGGCCGTGGTTTAAAAGGCCCTGAAAACTGGGGCATGATAGAAGAACTGGCTGAGCTTTTAGGTGCTGCCACCGCATGCTCAAAACCTGTTTCGGATGCAGGCTGGAGGCCACATAGCGAACACGTTGGACAAACCGGTATAGCTGTCAGTCCAAATTTGTATATTGCAGTCGGTATTTCAGGTGCAATTCAACACCTGGCCGGGGTAAGTTCATCAAAAGTCATAGTAGTAATAAACAAAGATCCGGAAGCACCGTTTTTTAAGGTGGCAGATTACGGAATTGTGGGCGACGCGTTTGAAGTACTCCCTAAATTAATAGCAGCCGTTAAAGAATATAAAGCTTCAGCATAAATACAGGTGTGATGGGGAATAACATGAAAAAAATAAAGCTTGATATTGTCGGCTTATCATATAGTCAAACCCAATCGGGCGCGTATGCGCTTGTTTTGGGCGAAGTTAGCGGTCGCCGCCGTTTGCCTATTATCATCGGGAGTTTTGAAGCCCAGGCTATAGCTATCGAAATAGAAAAGATGACCCCGAGCCGCCCGCTTACGCACGACCTGTTCAAGAGCTTCGCCCAGGCTTACCAGATTGAAGTTCAGGAAGTGATTATCTATAATTTGGTTGATGGGATATTTTATGCCAAATTGGTTTGCAGCGACGGAAAACGCTCTGTGGAAATAGATGCCCGCACATCTGACGCTATCGCTGTAGCTGTACGCTTTGACTGCCCTATCTTCACTTATGAATTTATTCTTTCAACTGCAGGCATTGTTATAGAGGGCAATGATTTTGTTTATCTGGAAAATATCAATGAAACACCCGAAGAAAAATCTGTTAGCGCATCGGTGAGCGGTTATGCTTCTATCAGTACCGAGGAGTTAAAAACAAAACTCCAGGAAGCCCTGGCCGAAGAATCATATGAAAAAGCCGCCAAGATCCGCGATGAACTGAACAAACGTAAAGCTTCCTGATTTCGGAATTGGGATTTTCGATTTCGGATTTAGCCCAATGTATTTTTTCAAAAAATATAATTTAATCGTGAATGACATATAACAGAAACTCACCCCTGGGTTTCTATTTAACAATCGTAATTTCTACACTTGTAGCTTTCTGATTTACATTTATTTCACTACTTTCCGCTTTTAATTTAACACTGACTAAAATTATTTAAACCCGGTACCGTATGAATATTAAGTTCCGCTTAATACTGATGAATTTTATGCAATTTTTTATCTGGGGTGCCTGGTTGCTTACCATTGGTGCATACTGGTTCCAGGATAAACATTGGTCGGGCGCACAATTTGGGGCTATCTTCAGTACCATGGGTATTTCGGCAATATTTATGCCTGCCCTTACCGGTATTATAGCCGATAGGTTTATCAATGCTGAAAAGTTGTACGGTATTATGCATATTTTAGGGGCGGCATCCTTATTTACCCTGCCTTTAATTACCAGTCCTTCCGCCTTTTTCTGGGTAATGCTGATCAACATGATCTTTTATATGCCAACCCTTTCATTATCAATAACAGTGGCATATTCGGCGTTGAAAAGTAATAACAAAGATGTAGTTAAAGATTATCCCCCTATCAGGATTTGGGGCACTATCGGGTTCATAGCCGCTTTATGGACGGTGAGCCTTACGCATAATGAGACCTCACCCAACCAATTTTACATTGCATCAGCCGTCGCCCTTGCCCTTGGCATTTATTCTTTTAGTCTTCCTAAATGCCCTCCGCTCTCCACAAAAACAACCAATAAATCATTTGTAGACTCATTGGGGTTGAATGCTTTCAAATTATTTAAAGACCCAAAGTTTGCTATTTTCTTCGCATTCTCCATGCTTTTGGGAGCCGCGTTACAACTTACCAATGCTTATGGTGATACCTTTATACAAGACTTTAAAAATATAGCCATCTATAAAGACTCGATAGGGGTAAAATACCCGGCCATTATCATGTCTATCTCCCAGTTTTCTGAAACGTTTTTCATTTTACTGATCCCATTCTTCCTGCGCAAATTCGGTATCAAGTATGTGATGCTGTTCAGCATGCTGGCCTGGGTGTTACGGTTTGGTCTTTTTGCCTTCGGCGATCCGGCCGGTGGTTTATGGATGATCGTATTGTCATGCATTGTTTACGGTATGGCTTTCGATTTCTTCAATATATCTGGTTCACTTTTCGTTGAAACCCAAGCTACTCCCAACATCAGGGCAAGTGCACAAGGTTTGTTTATGATGATGGTAAATGGCTTCGGGGCTTTTTTCGGAAGTATAGCAAGCGGCCTTATCATTGATAATTTCTTTTTGCTGCCAGGCGGTGGCAAAGACTGGCACGGCATCTGGCTTACCTTTGCAGGCTACGCCCTGGTAATAGCCATTGTGTTCCCTTTTGTATTCAGATATAAGCACAATAAGGCTCTTGTTGAAGCGATACAACATGCATAATTTCTGAACCGGGATTTGGACGGATTTTTTGGATTGCGGGATTTTCTTACATAAATATGCCATAGAGAGGGCTCGCGAATTATCGTGAGCCCTCTCTATGGCATATTATCCGGGGATCCCAAAAATCTATCCAAATCCAGGTTCAGGCTACTTCTTCCTTCCTATTGCATATTTGATACCGCCTAACAGATGGTTCAAATATAACGGATCAGCATATGATTCATCAGTATGACCTAATTCGGTATAAAAAGCCCTGCCGCCTGCGAAATTATGATACCAGGCCATAGGATGATTATCACCGTTCTCGCCACCAGTATAGCTTTTCTCATCTATCTTGATCAGTACGTGCAAATCATCACCTACCCATTTATAGTTATACCATTCGTCCCATCGCTTCCAGGTTTCGGGCAGATGTTTAGTGGCAATAAAATTACGGTCGACCACATGTAATGTTGCTTCCTGTTGTTTTGGATGACTTTTAAAATAAGCCCCTACCAGTTTACCATACCATGGCCAGCCGTATTCGGTGTCTGTTGCAGCGTGCACCCCAACAAAACCACCACCTGCTTTAATGTATTGCTCAAAGGCCGCTTGTTGGGTATCATTCAAAACATCGCCTGTGGTACTTAAAAATATCACTGCTTTATATTGTTTTAAATTATCGGCAGTAAACTTTGCAGCATTGGTGGTGCTGTCTACATCAAAATTATTCTCCTGGCCCATTTTCATAATAGCAGGTACACCTACCGCTATCGAATTATGATGAAAGCCGGCCGTTTTACAAAATACCAGTACTTTATCTTTAGCAAGTACCTGGCTTATTAGTGTGCCTATTAAAAGGCAAATGGTTAATAGTTTTTTCATAGTTGGTGAGTGGTTGATTATGTTGATTAAGTGAGTAGTTAGTCTTATGTTTAGTGAATGGTTGATCAAGTGAGTGGTTAATTAAAACTTGACAATTAGTGTCAAACCATTCACCTAATTAACCACTCACTAATCACTAAATTATAAATTCCCTTTCTTCAATTCATCTACTGCAAAATGAGCAGCGCGGGCTGTCATAGCCATGTACGTTAACGATGGATTTTGGCAAGCTGATGAAGTCATAGCTGCACCATCGGTAACAAAGACGTTTTTGGCATCCCATACCTGGTTGTTGCCGTTCAATACTGATGTTTTGGGATCGCGCCCCATTCTTGCCGTACCCATTTCGTGAATTCCATCGCCAACGTTGTGTCCGCGGTCATGGGTTTCAATGTTTTTTACACCAGCACTTTCAAGCATGGCTTTGGCTTCCCTTACAATATCAAAGCGCATCTTTTTTTCGTTCTCTTTGATCTCTGCATCCATCGCTAAAATAGGTAACCCCCATTTGTCCTTGCGGGTTTTATCAAGGGTGATTTTATTTTCGTGATAAGGCAGCAATTCACCAAAGCCACTTAAGCCTATAGTCCACGGCCCTGGCTCGGTAAGTGCGTCCTTATAGCCGGCACCAATGTTCAATTCAGCAATCTCACGGCTCCAGCCCATACGGCTTGCCGCTCCCTGGTAACCGAAACCACGCAGGTAATCGCGTTTATCGCCAAACAGGTTGGCAAAACGCACAACATAAATACCATTAGCCCGGCGACCGTAATAATATTTATCCTCAAAACCTTCAACCAACCCGCTTGCACCAAGGTTATAATGATGATCCATAATATTATGGCCAAGTTCCCCACTGCTGCTGCCCAAACCATCAGGCCAAATATCGGTAGCTGAATTCATCAAAACCCAGGCGCTGTTCAAAGCAGAGGCGTTTACAAAAACTATCTTTGAATAATACTCATAAGTTTGGTTGGTTTCGGCATCAAGCACTTCCACCCCTCTGGCCTTTTTAGTATCTTTATCATACAATATTTTAGTGACGATAGAATATGGCCTCACCGTTAGATTGCCTGTAGCCAAAGCCGCTGGCAATGTTGACGATTGCGTGCTGAAGTATCCGCCAAAAGGGCAACCCTCCCAGCACCTGTTCCTGAACTGGCAAGCCGTGCGTCCTGGAATAGCAGCAGTTAAATTGGCCGAGCGACCAATGATCATATGCCTGGTGCCGTTGTAATTTTTCCTGATCCGGGCAGCAACATCCTTTTCAACCACGTTCATATCCATCGGCGGCAAGTAATGACCGTCGGGCAATTGTGGTAAGCCCTCTAATGAGCCACTGATACCTGCAAACTTCTCTACATGATCATACCATGGAGCAAGATCTTTATACCGGATAGGCCAGTCAATGGCCCAGCCGTCTTTGGCGTTGGCTTCAAAGTCAAAATCACTCCAGCGATAGCTTTGCCTGCCCCATAAAATGGAGCGACCACCAAGCTGATATGAACGCCACCAGTTAAACGGTTTAATCTCGGTATATGGTGCGGCCTGCTCATCAGTCCAATAATCCATAATTGGTTCGGCAGCTCCCCAGTTGCGTGAGATCACCGGCCGTTGCTTGCGCTGGGCCTGGGTTGGCGAACCGGCATGATGTCGGTCCCAGGGATCCTGATTAGCAGTTTTATAATCTTTAATGTGCTCAAAGTTTCGGCCGCGTTCAAGCATAATGGTTTTCAAGCCAAGTTCGGATAACTCTTTTGCTGCCCAGCCACCGCTGATGCCTGACCCTATTACAATAGCATCATAGGTATTAGTAGCCTTAGCCTTGCCGTTTATATTACTTAATGGCATAGTTTATAAATTGGTTTTGAGATTGGATAAAACAATTATATTAATTAAAAATCGATATAGCAATCGATTGTGAAGAAAAAGAACCATGATTTATGGGATTGATGGATTACCTTGATACTAAGTTTTATTCAGCCATCATGAAATCCTCTAATCCTGAAAATCATGGTTCTTTTATTTATTTTTACCCCATGCTACAAGTAAGCGAATTATACATCTATCCTATTAAATCATTAGGCGGTATTGCTTTACAAAATGCGATAGTTACCCGTCGCGGGTTACAGCATGACCGACGCTGGATGCTCGTTAATGAACAAGGGCACTTTATAACCCAACGTGAGTTTCCGCAGATGGCTTTATTAAAAGCAACGGTAGCAGCTGATGGAATAGCTGTACATCACCATTTAAACGGATCGCTACTAATTCCCTTTAATAGCGAACGGAAACCATTGCAGAAGTTTGCAGTTTGGGACGATACCTGCATGGGACAATACGTAAATGATGGATTTGACCAGTGGTTCAGCGAAGCACTCAATATGAAATGCCGCCTTATTTATATGCCCGACGACAGCGAGCGCCAAGTCGACCAACGCTATGCCAAACCCGGCATGATCACCTCTTTTGCCGACGCTTATCCTTTCCTGCTCATTGGCCAAGCTTCGCTTAATGACCTTAACAAACGAATGGTATCGCCCTTGCCAATGAACCGCTTTCGTCCCAATATAGTTTTTACAGGCGGTGAGGCTTATAGTGAAGACCTGATGAATCAGGTAACAATAGCAGGGATAACCTTTTATGGAGCAAAACTTTGCGCACGCTGTGTGCTCACTACTATTGATCAGCAAACGGCTGTAAAATCCAAAGAGCCTTTAAAAACCCTTGCCTCCTATCGTATGAAAAACAATAAGATCATGTTTGGACAAAACCTGGTGCATGAAAATACAGGCGTAATTTCGGTGGGTGACGAACTTCAGGTCTTAAGTACTCATACTGATGATAGATTTATTGTAGCAAAGAAACCAAACACAACAGCATGAAACCAACTATCGTTATTGAATATTGCCCAAAATGCAACTGGATGATGCGTGCCGCTTACATGGCCCAGGAACTACTTACAACCTTTACCGATGACCTAAACGGGGTTACCTTAAAACCAAGCGAAGTGAGCGGCAGATATACGATACGCATTGATGAAGAAACGCTGTTTGACCGCAAGCGTGATGGCCATTTCCCAGAAATCAAAGAGTTAAAACAGGCCGTTCGTGATAAAGTTAACCCGGGTAAAAGCCTCGGTCATTCAGACAGGCAGCAATTGTAACTTTTATATAATAATGTCTGTATAAAATATCCTTTCTATATAATCTATAATATTACTCGAAAAAATAGTTAATTTAGAAAATATCTTTATTTACCTTTGTGAGTTTTATTTTAGAAAATGCTTTCAAAAAAAACTAAGTATGCTATAAAGGCACTTGTGGTTCTTGGCAAGAACATGGACCAGCCGCCTATGCAAATTTCGAAGATTGCCGAAATTGAACGAATCCCTAAAAAGTTTCTTGAGCAGATACTGCTTGATCTGCGCAATGCGGGGTTCCTGTATAGTAAAAAAGGAGCAGGCGGTGGCTACAGCCTTAACCGCGATCCCAAAGAAATATTCCTGGTAAGTATCATGCGCATAACCGATGGGCCCATTGCCATGGTGCCCTGCGCCAGCTTAAACTTTTACCACAAATGCGATGAATGCCACCAGGAAAGCACTTGCGGCATAAGGGACGTGTTTGTTGATGTAAGGGATGCCACACTTAAAATATTAAGCGAAACCAGCATCGCCGATATCATCAAACGCGAAAGTACCCTCATCAGCGTTTAATTTTAAAACTTCATAAAACTGTCATAACACAAGTTTTTTTTATTAAATGCTACTTTTTCCGTATACTATATATATATTTGGGAAATGAATCGTGAGAGCATTAATATTACTTGTCTTAACCAGCTGACCTATTGCTATATGTGCAATGAGAAAACGAGGCTGTAAACGTAATATTTAACCATATATGCCTCTTTAGCCACAGCCAAAGGGGCTTTTTTATAAAAGATTAATACATAGAATATGCAGAGCTTCAGAACGGAACTGGAGAACCCTATTGTTGAGAAGGATATCATAGATCTTGAAAAAAAGATCCATGCTTTTCGTGAAGGTAAAATTCATGATGAAAAATTCAGGAGCTTACGCTTGGCACGCGGTGTCTATGGCCAGCGTCAGCCAGGCGTGCAAATGGTACGCATTAAACTACCCTTTGGTAAAGTTAGCTTTAAACAATTATTGAAAATCGCCGAGATTTCTGACGAATTTGGGAGCAGTAACCTCCATCTTACAACCCGCCAGGATATCCAGATCCACTATGTAAGCCTCGACCGTACACCCCAGCTCTGGGCCAAGCTTGCACAGGATGACATCACCCTGCGCGAAGCATGTGGTAATACCGTGCGTAATGTTACAGCCTCTCCTACTGCAGGTATCGACCCAAAAGAACCATTTGACGTTTCCCCTTACGCATATGCTACGTTTGATTATTTTTTGCGTAACCCGATATGCCAGGAAATGGGCCGCAAATTCAAAATCTCTTTCTCGTCAAGCGATGAGGACACAGCGTTTTCATACATTCATGATATCGGTGCTATCCCTAAAATAAACGCCAATGGGGAACGTGGGTTTAAGATCATGCTTGGTGGCGGTTTAGGTGCACAACCTATTTTAGCCAGCATTGTTGAAGAGTTTTTACCAGAAGATCAGCTGATTCCTTATATCGAATCAGTGATTCGTGTTTTTGACCGTTACGGCGAACGCAATAACCGCAACAAAGCCCGTATGAAATACCTTATCCAAAAATTAGGTTTGGATGAAGTATTACGTTTAACCAAAATCGAACGTACTGCCAACAAAGTAAAATCATACCCTATCAACCGGGATGCTATTGATGCCCCGGCTTTACCACCAACTGACAGCTATCCTGAGGTAACCATCAGCAACCCGTTGCGCTATGAGCAATGGCTGGCTACCAACGTTTTTGAGCAAAAACAAAAAGGTTTTTACGGCGTGTATATTAAAGTACCTGTAGGTGATATCTCATCAGATACTGCCCGTGCACTGGTTAAAACACTGGAGCCATTGGTTGGTCACGAGATCCGCATTACTCAAAACCAGGGATTGCTTTTAAAATATGTTCAAAAAGAAGCATTGCCTGCTTTATATGAAGGACTGGCTAAGCTGGAGCTGGCTGCGCCGGGCTTTGACAGCATTGCTGATGTCACTACCTGCCCGGGTACAGACACCTGCAACCTTGGCATCTCTAACAGTATGACCATGGCCCGCGTATTGGAAGACCTGATCTATAATGAATACGAGGATTTTATTTATAACCGTGAGATCAAGATCAAAATAAGCGGTTGTATGAACTCTTGTGGTCAACACGGCCTGGCCCACATTGGTTTTCATGGCAGTTCGCTTAAAGCGGGTGCCAAAGTGTTACCTTCGGTACAGGTGATGCTGGGCGGCGGCACTGTTGGCGACGGCGTTGGCCGCGCTGCCGAAAGGGTAATTAAAGTACCTACCAAGCGTGCTACCGATGTATTAAGGTGGCTATTGAACGACTATAAAGAGTTTTCGCCAGAGGGTGAAACTTACCACGAATATTATGACAGGCAGGGTAAAGATTATTTTTACCGCTTGCTGAAACCACTTGCCGATTTAACTACTCTGACCGATGACGAATACATTGACTGGGGTCACCAGGAAACATTTGTTACCGCGATTGGTGTAGGCGAATGTGCCGGTGTGATCATTGACCTGGTAGCTACGCTGCTGTTTGAATCGGAAGAAAAATTGGGCTGGGCTAACGAAGCTTATGCTGATGGCCGCTGGGCTGATGCTATTTATCATGCTTATAACGTGTTTGTAAGCTCCGCAAAAGCTTTACTGCTTGATAAAGCCGTTAACAGCAGTACGCAAATTGGCGTGATCCGCGAGTTTGATGCGCAATACGTTGAAAAAGGCGAGTTTGAATTGAACGGGAGCTTTAATGATCTGGTATTACAACTCAACCAAAATGAGCCGTCGCAAGAATTTGCCACCGCATACTTAGCTCAGGCTACAGAATTTTTAAGCAGAAGTAAGGATAAGAGAGAGGCGCTTGTACAATAATGACTGATATTAATAAAAATATAAAAGAACCACACATCACATTGGTGGGCGCAGGCCCAGGCGATGCCGACCTGATAACCGTTAAAGCGATCAAAGCTTTAAAAACAGCCGATGTTGTTTTGTACGATGCTTTGGTTAATGAAGAACTACTTGAGTACGCCCCTGCAAACTCAGCTAAAGTTTACGTGGGCAAACGTTCAGGCGACCATACATTTTCGCAGGAAGCAATTAACAATCTGATGGTTGATTATGCTGTGAATTACGGTCACGTGGTTAGGTTAAAAGGCGGGGATCCCTTAGTATTCGGTCGCGGATATGAGGAATTGATCATTGCAGCGGCGCATAACATAGCTGCCACTATTATTCCTGGGATTTCAAGCTCGATAGGGGTGCCCGAACTACAGCAAATTCCTGTTACACACCGCGGTTTAAGCGAAAGTTTTTGGGTTGTTACCGGGACTACTGCAAATGGCAAGATTTCGAACGATCTTATTGACGCTTCACGATCAAATGCTACCGTAGTTGTATTGATGGGCATTCATAAGCTGGCCGAGATCGCTGAAATATTTAAGTTACAAGGCAAGAACAAACTGCCCGTAGCCGTTATCCAAAGCGGATCTACTGTAGACGAGAAGATCGCTGTTGCTACGGTTGATACTATTGTCGATACTGTTGCAGAAAGTAAGATTTCATCGCCTGCCATTATCGTTTTAGGCGAGGTAGTATCACTTCATCCAAAATTCCAACTGATAAAAGAAGTTTATGACGTTGTTGCCCGGGGATAAGAGTTTAACCAACATCCAGGATGAAAAACAGGACGGCAATCAGCTTTTTCCTGTGTTTTTAAAACTGAATGATCTGCATACGGTGCTTATTGGCGGCGGTAATGTTGGCTTGGAAAAACTTACCGCTGTACTTAATAATAGCAATAGTGCAAGGGTAACCGTTATTTCGCGCGAGTTTTTGCCCGAGGTACATATGCTTGTATCACAATATCCAGGCATCCGCATAATACAAAAATCATTTACCGATGATGACCTGAACGATGCCGATATAGTTATTGCCGCTACTAATGACAGCGAACTTAATAACTATATTCGCAATGCCGCCCATGACCGTAAGCTGCTGATCAATGTAGCAGATAAGCCTGCGCTATGTGATTTTTACTTAGGATCGATAGTGCAAAAGGGCGACCTGAAACTGGCCATATCTACCAACGGAAAATCACCTACTGTGGCTAAACGATTAAAAGAAGTATTGAATGAAAGCCTTCCTGCGGAGCTCGACATCACTTTGCGGCAAATGAGCGAACTAAGAAATACCCTTGAAGGCGATTTTGCCGACAAGGTAAAAAAATTAAACAGCGTGACATCCGTTTTGGTTGAGCCTAAGGCCGCCAGCCGCAAAAATTTTATCTGGCTAATTTGGTCAACCATTATCATATCACTGGCCATTGGTATAACCGCACTTTATTTTAAAGAGCCTAACTTTAAGTACTTCGTAACCGGCATCGATCCTATCTTTTATTACTTTTTGGGCGCCGGATTTGTATTCGCAATGATTGACGGCGCCATTGGTATGTCCTATGGAGTTACTTCAACCACATTCTCTCTTTCTATGGGTATCCCTCCGGCCTCGGCCAGTATGGGCGTACACCTTTCCGAGATCATGAGTTGCGGTATAGCCGGCTGGATGCATTATCGCATGGGCAACATCAACTGGAAACTATTTAAGTTATTAGTTATTCCCGGTATAATAGGAGCGGTAACAGGAGCTTATCTCCTATCTTCGCTTGAGCATTACAGCATGTATACCAAACCTGTTGTATCGGTTTATACCCTGATATTGGGTATAGTGATATTCAGGAAGGCATTCAATACACAAAAGAAAAAATCGGCCGATAAGGTAAAACGCATTTCGCTCCTGGGTTTAGGCGGTGGCTTTATCGATGCTGTTGGCGGCGGTGGCTGGGGATCAATCGTGCTCTCTACCCTGATAGCCGGTGGCCGGAGCCCACGTTTTTCATTAGGCACTGTTAAACTTTCACGCTTTTTTGTGGCAATGATGGGTTCAATAACCTTTATAGCCATGGTTAGCAGCGATCACTGGCAGGCTGTAGCCGGGCTTATCCTGGGCAGTGCGCTTGCTTCGCCAATCGCGGCTAAGATTTCTAATAAGATCTCTGCGAAAACTATCATGGTGGCGGTATCAGTAATCGTTATCCTCATCAGTATTCGTTCTATTATAATATTTATTACTAAGGTTATATAAATGAGCACTGCATTACAACAAATACAAGGCGTAACCACCGGACTTGGCCCCGTGGAAGCCCTCACTAAACTGGCAGAGCTTTTCCCCGGTGAAGTTATATTTTCAACCAGCTTTGGTTGGGAAGACCAGGTGATCAGTCATATGATCTTTGCCAATAACCTGCCAATTAAAGTATTCACGCTTGAAACCGGCAGACTTTTCCGCGAAACTTATTCAGTTTGGGCCGCTACCATGAACAGGTACCAAAAGCCTATTCATGCCTACTATCCGAATAATGAACTATTGGAAGAAATGGTAAGCAAAAAAGGCCCAAACAGCTTTTACGAGTCGGTTGAAAACCGCAAAGAGTGCTGCGGGATCCGTAAAATAGAACCGCTCAAACGTGCTTTAAAAGGCAACAAAATTTGGATCACCGGCATTCGTGCAGAGCAGTCGGTTAACCGTCATGATATGCATGACCTGGAATGGGACGAGCAAAATCAACTGGTAAAGTTCCACCCTATTTTCAGCTGGACACTTGATGAAGTAAAAGCCTATATCAAACAATACAATATCCCCTATAACTCATTACATGATAAAGGCTTCCCAAGCATCGGCTGTATGCCATGTACCCGCGCCGTAGCCGAAGGTGAAGACTTCCGTGCAGGCCGCTGGTGGTGGGAAGATCAATCCAAAAAAGAATGTGGCTTGCATGAGACAGCAAAACCATGATGAATGGGATTTAAGGATTACCATGAAAAATATGCAATCTGCAATAATGAAAATCCTATAATCAAGGTAAAAGACGCTTTTTTTATACGTAGGTCAATTGGTTGAAAAATCAGTTGGCCTTTTTTTACCGTTGATTTTTGGGAGATTACGCTGATTTCGTTGATGTTTTTTTATCAGCGTAGGTACTATTATCCTTTTTGACTTCAATCTATACTACCACAAAAGAAAATCAACGCAATCATAAAAATCACCAAAAAAATCAACGGTCAAAAAAGGGGATAAAGCTAATAGCTCCATCCCCTTACAAACTATAAAACGTTATAAAAAGTTGCTTACTTGTTATTATTGCCTGCTAATAAGCCGTCAAGCGTTACAGAAACGTAGTATAAGCCGCCAATGGTTGGGCCACCTGCGTATTGATAATACCTTTTGTTAAAGATATCAGTTGCACCCAATTTAAATGTCGCGTAGTATGAAGGTACGCGGTAAGTAACCTGTGCATCAACTGTTTTAATTGAAGGCACTGTACCCGTAACCAGCGGGCTCTCCCAGAGGTATGATTGCTGCCATTTGTAAACCACGTTAAAGCCGAAGTTTTTAACCACCTCACGGTTACCGAACGATACGTTGCCCGACCACTCAGGGGTATTGAAGCCTGTGACAAAAATATCTGAAGCTGTTTGGGCTTTCAGCTTATTGAAGCTCACGTTACCTGATACAGTATAGTGCTGGTAGAAATTGTAAGTGATACCTGCCGAAGATCCATAATTATGATAGATGTTTTTAGCATTGGTATAAACGCGGTACCTGCTTTGCCCCTGGCTGGCTGCGTTACTTGATGTGCCTGTTGTAGGGTCACGGTTAATGTCAAGCATGGCTAATACAGCTGCGTCTGAACCTACGGTAACACCGTTTGGCACAAAAACTTGTACCTGGCCGAGGAAACCATCATAACGGTTGGTGTAAGCGTCAATATCGATGAACACTTTATTGTCGGCTACGATACCTTTATAACCTACCTCGAAAGAAGTAATTTGCTCCGGGCGGGCAGGTGGCAGGTCCGCTACTTTTAACAGGTTGCGGTTAGCCAAAGCTGCCTGGTCTGAGCCGCCTGCAGCGTTTACTGCAGCATTGAATGCCACTACCGATGTTTGGGTATAGCTATTACCAAGGTATCCTAAGCCTTCGTTAATGAATGGTAAACTACCCACACGTTTTACGCGACCGTTATTTACATATGATAAAGCCTCAAACAATGAAGGGAAACGATAACCATTCTGGAATGTAAACCTGAAGTTATGGTTTTGATTAACGGTGTAAACAGCAGCTAAACGCGGTGTAAACTTAGGATCGAAGTATGGATTGCGGTCCCAACGGATAGAGCCGAATACTTTCAGTTTTTCATCAAAAAAAGTTTTGGTAACCTGGGTAAAGGCGCCATATTTTTTATAGATCACATCTTTACCGAAAGTACCGTCGGCCAATGGGGTATTCCTATCGGCAATAGGGCGACTAAAATCTACGAAGTTATTACCATCCGGCGTAATGCTGTACACACGCACATCGGCACCAACCAACAGGTCAACAAATTTAACCTTGCTGCTCAAATCCCACTGGGCTTCGCCGTTGTACATGTGGCTTTTTTGAACCAATGCCGCACCACCAGTAACCGGGGCGTTAGGGATCAGGCTCGATTTTATATCCCAGTTATTGATACCAATGATAGTTTTTCTCAACGCATCAAACTCAGGAGTACCGGGCTCAACACGGCCTTTATCAGCAGCAGCACGGGCGGCTTGCTCGGCAGCAGCAAGATTTGCAGAAGTAAGAACACCGCCATTATAGGCTTTTAACGCATTACCATATAAAGTTGCCCATGCCGAGTTACTGGCGTGGTTAAGATCAAGATTGTCAGCTAATGGCTTTACGTTGAACGAGTCACCGGTATTTTCAATGGATTCATAACCACGTACTAGGAAATCTTTTCCTTTTAACTCAATCTTATGATTCTGAACTGTAGCGCCTTGTAATGAGATCTTGTTACCACGTTGAAATACACCATCAAGCCTGCCATAGCGATAAGTATACGATAAGATGGTGCTTGGTGATAGCTTATAAGCCAACGTACCATCTAACTTTAAATTTTTAACATGTGGGTCGACCAAATCAACCTCGTTATAGCCGGTACGGGCTACCGTAAGGTTTGGACGGGCTTTGCCATCAACCGTGATACCTTTTATTGATACGGTGTTACTGCCTGCAAGTGCATCATCACCGTATTTGTTCCAGCCATCATAAGCTGCGTTGCTGGTACCTGTCAATTCGGGATAAGCAGGGTTGGCCGATTTCAGATTAGTTGGGTTTTGATCAAGGCGGGTATCTGATTGCCAGTCTTGCCCTTGCATATAGCTAAAGTTCACTTTAACAGCAAACTTATCGTTTAAAGCTTTGGCATATCTTAAAGCATCTTCGGTAAGGGAACTTGCCCCTAAGCGATCTTTCCCAACGTGGTTTAAACCCTGGCGATGGTAAAAACTTAAACCCTGATATTTAAATGGATCTTTAGTAAACAGATTTGATAAACCATTAATGGCATTAGTACCGTAAAGCGCGGCGGCAGCACCCGGGGTGATCTCCACACTGGCAATATCCAGTTCGGTAGGCCCAATGGCATTGCCAAGCGGCACACCTAATGTAGCCGATTGCATATCTACACCGTCAACCAGCTGCATAAACCTAAAGTTGTTTGGGCTGTTGAAACCACGTGTATTAGGTACCTTAAGGGTGATACTGGTGGTGGTCATCTGTACACCTTTAACATTTTCCAAAGCATCATAAAAACTTGGGCCAGGGGACTGTTTTAACGCTGTAATACTCAATTTTTCGATAGCCACAGGCGAACGAAGTAACTTTTCTTCCTTACGGGACGCCGTTACCACTACCTCATTAACCAGTAATGATTGCGTAGTAAGCGTAATATTTACGGCACTATTGGCATTTTTAATATAAAACTCCTGCGGCTGGTAACCGATCGCGGTAAAAACAAGTGTATAGGGCAATTTGGCGCTTGTGGTTAACGAAAACTTACCTGTGGTATCCGTTGATGTTTTATTGGTTGTGCCTTTAATAGATACGGTTGCCCCTATCAGTGGCTTACCCTGATCGTCGTTCACTTTTCCGCTCAATATATATGAGCCGTTAAGCTGTGCATAACCTATCCCCGGCAATAGCACCAGGAAGAGCACAAGTATTCTAACTAAGTTTGTAAAAATTTTCATGAAGTAATTTGTGGTGGTGGTAATTAAAATTGTGATTTTGGGTCGTGTATTATCGTTGATGGAGGTTATGGCTCAACAACAACACATTGCAGTTAGGAGCTGCATTTTTAACATGGATTGAGCGGCAATTGCATTAATATGATACATTGTCTATAGAATTAGTCGACAAAAATATAAATTTAATACTGACTGTCAAGCTTTCCTGTCTGTTTTTTTTAACTTTTGATGATTTCCGCACCATTTCACTATAAAATCCATCACTTTACTGGATATTTCAAAATAAACAAAGCCTAATTTCTCCCAAATTTGTAATATTGAAGCCTCAATCTGTACTGCACTAATGGCTTTCAATTATCAACGCATCGTTATCAAAATCGGCTCAAATGTTATTACCCAGGAAAACGGCCTCCCCGACCTGCCTCGGATAACCCATTTGGTTGAACAGATAGCTGCGATAAAAAAACAGGGCACCGAAGTGATTCTGGTTTCATCAGGTGCTGTGGCATCCGGCCGTAGCCTGATCACGGTAGCAGAAAAATCAGATGCTGTTGCCGCTCGCCAGGTACTGGCCTCTATTGGGCAGGTAAAACTGATCAATACCTATTCGCACCTGTTTGAGCAGTTTCAGATACTATGTTCGCAGGTTTTGGTTACCCGCGAAGATTTCAGGGACAGGATGCATTACCTCAATATGAAAAACTGCCTTGAGGCATTGCTGCAATATGAGGTGATCCCTGTTGTCAATGAAAACGACGTGGTATCAGTAACCGAGCTTATGTTTACCGATAATGATGAATTGGCAGGCCTCATAGCATCTATGCTAAACGCTAATGCGCTCATCATCCTCACTAACGTTGATGGCATTTACAATGGCGATCCTAAAGCAGCAGGTTCGGCAGTGATAGATGAGGTTAGCGGTAATGAACTTGATTTTTCAAGTTTTGTATCATCAGGCCGTTCGCAATTTGGCCGGGGTGGCATGATCACCAAATCAACCATGGCGCAAAAAACCGCTCAGCTTGGTATTTCGGTGCACATCGCCAATGGCAAACGGGACCAGATTTTAACCGATGTTTTGGAAAACCAGGTTACACATACCCGCTTCATTCCCAATAAAACAGCATCAGGCAAAAAGAAGTGGATTGCCCATTCCGAAAAATCAGCGACCGGGAGTGTACTGATCAATGCCGGTGCAAAAGCCGCGCTCATCTCAAACAAGGCAACCAGCTTATTACCCGTTGGGATTGTTGGCGTAATAACCGACTTTAAAAAAGGAGATATTATTAAACTGATAGATGATACCGATAAGCTGATTGGTTTAGGCATTGCCGAATACGGTGCCGATAAGGCGCGTGAACGCGTCGGCCAAAAAAACCAGAAGGCACTGGTACACTATGATTATCTTTACTTACAAGGCTAAATACAATGAACTATAACAGCTATTTTGATAAAGCACGTGAAGCAAGCCGCAAGGCTCCCCTTGCTCCTGCCGTTATCAATGAAATTTTGGAAGATGTAGCAACCGAAGCCATTGCTCAAACCGAGTATATCCTGGCCGAAAACCGGAAAGATCTTAACCGCATGGATCCGGCTGATCCAAAATACGACCGGCTTAAACTGACTGCTGACCGCATTAAAGGTATTGCCGGCGATATGCAGAGCGTTGCCAAACTGGATAGTCCGCTTGGCAAACAGCTTTCTGCTACAGAAATGTCCAATGGTTTATCGATATCAAAAATACGTGTACCGCTTGGCGTTGTAGGTGTTATATATGAAGCCAGGCCCAATGTTACTTTTGATGTTTTTGCGCTTTGTTTTAAAACAGGAAACATCAGCATACTAAAAGGCGGCAGTGATGCCGATTTCTCTAACCGGGCCATTATTTCCGTTATCCATAAGGTGTTGACAAAGCATGGTGTTGATGTCAATGTGGTTACCCTGCTTCCGGCCGAACGTGAGGCTACCACAGCTTTGCTGAATGCCATTGGTTATATTGATGTGCTCATCCCAAGGGGGAGTCAGTCACTGATTGACTTTGTACGTGATAACAGCAAAGTACCGGTGATTGAAACAGGCGCCGGTATTGTACATACTTATTTCGATGAATCGGGCGATCTGGAAAAAGGTGCTGAAATTATTGCTAACGCCAAAACACGCAGGGTAAGTGTTTGTAACGCTTTAGATTGTTTGATTATCCATTCCGCCCGCTTAAGCGACCTGCCGCGACTGACACACATCCTAAAGGAAAAAGAAGTAGAGATTTTTGCTGATGGGCGGGCTTTTGAAGCATTAAAGAGCGACTACCCTGCCAGCCTTTTGAATGAAGCCAGTCCGGAACACTTTGGTACTGAATTCCTTTCGATGAAGATGGCGATTAAAATTGTAGATTCATTTACCGAGGCTTTAGCATATATTGCTGTAAACAGTTCAAAACACAGCGAGGCCATTATCTCTGAAGATGCTGAAAATATTGCTAAATTTTTAAATGATGTAGATGCTGCAGCCGTTTATGCCAACGTATCCACAGCGTTCACGGATGGCGCCCAGTTTGGCCTTGGGGCCGAGATTGGCATAAGTACCCAAAAACTCCATGCCCGCGGCCCTATGGGCTTGGAAGAGCTTACCAGTTATAAATGGATAGTTAAAGGCAACGGACAAACACGCAATCCGTAAAGCATACTGCAAAACCATATTGCATAAAAAAGGTGCTTACTCTGTGTAGCAAGCACCTTAACGTGTTTATTCGTATTGTTAAGCGTTACTTTATTAAGTAGTTGGCTGCTGCAATAAAGCAAATAATCACTAAAATCACGCCCTGTAATTTTTGTTCTAAAGTCAATTGAGTTAACATTGTTTTATTAATTAGGATATAGCAAATTTATAATGTAATAGGTCTGTTACAATAGATAGTATCACTTTTACGTTATTTTTAATAAATAATGTTGCTTGTTTTTATAATAGTCAACTCTACATTTATTATTTAAAATTTTAGCAATAAATGTCTTTTAGCGTTGAAATTAGTGTATCGCCTACACCTGTTACAAACACACTTTTTACAACGAAACTGCCCCTCCGAGCGCCCGTTTGATTCCTTTTTTTAATCAGCCCTTTTTACACTAAGTAGATTAATTTTTATCACTTATTTATACAATATTAATATGATGTTAGGATATGGCTATTGGAGCATTTTAACTTATATTAAAGAAACAATTAAATTAACGGCGGCAAAATCAGGATTTATAAGCAGTATTTATCCTGATTTTGTCTTGTATCTTACCATCATCTTTATTTAATATAACACATGTAATGTTCTGAATAACAGCATTAGTTAACTATTAATCAATATAAGAAGATGATTATCTCAACACATTTTACCCTATACTGACCAAGCTTGTGTTAACATAAAAATCAAATAGGTATCTTTGCAACATTATGAGTAAGCATGGCAGGATATTAGTGGCAATGAGCGGCGGGGTTGATAGTTCTGTGGCGGCAGTGATGCTGCATGAACAGGGCTATGAAGTTATTGGTTTAACCATGAAAACCTGGGACTATGCCTCATCGGGCGGCAGCTCAAAAGAAACCGGCTGCTGTAGTTTAGATAGCATCAATGATGCGCGTGCCCTTGCCGTTGGTTATGGTTTCCCTCATTATATATTAGATATCCGCAATGAGTTTGGCGATTTCGTGATCGATAACTTTGTTGACGAATATTTGGCCGGCCGTACCCCTAACCCATGCGTTTTGTGTAACACTCATATTAAATGGGAAGCACTACTAAAACGTGCCGATAAACTAGATTGCGAATTTATTGCTACGGGGCACTATGCTAATATCCGTTTACAGGACAACGGGCGCTACGTGATATCAAAAGGCAAGGATACCAATAAAGATCAATCATATGTTTTATGGGGGGTCTCTCAAAAAAACCTTGCACGTACTAAATTCCCCCTGGGTAGTTTTTCAAAGCCTGAGATCAGGCAAATGGCGCTTGATATGGGGCAAATAGAGCTTGCCGGTAAAAGTGAAAGCTACGAGATCTGTTTTGTGCCTGATAATGATTACCGCTCATTTCTACGACACAAAGTTGAAGACCTTGATGAACGCATAGGTCCGGGTAATTTTGTACTTACCAACGGCACCGTGGTAGGCAAACACCAGGGCTATCCTTTTTATACCATTGGCCAGCGTAAAGGCTTGGGCGTGGCATTAGGTCATCCTATGTTTGTTACAAAAATCGATCCGGCTACCAACACAGTTGTTTTAGGCACCGCCGACGAGCTTGAACGCAAACAAGCCTGGGTAAAAAACCTTAACCTCATTAAATATGAAAATATAAATGAGCCGCTCGAAGCCATTACCAAAATCCGTTATAAAGATGCCGGAGCGCAAAGCACCATTCTTCAAATGGGCGAACATATGAAAGTTGATTTTCATCATAATGTATCAGGCATAGCACCGGGCCAGTCGGCTGTATTTTATGAAGGAGATGACCTTGTTGGCGGCGGCTTCCTGATGTAATCTTTTTGTTGTAAGGTTGCAAAGTTTGAATGTTGCAAAGCTGTTTCCTTAGAAACTTTTCGATTGACGAGCTCTGAATGGTTTATTTTTTGCCATAATTCATTACAAACCTTTCAAACTTAGAGAACCTTCATTCTCCAATTTGATAAAAATACGGTATCAACATTGCAACTTTTAACATTGTAACCGTTCAACAATTAAAAAACTAATTGGTGTTTCGCTTACTTTATGTTTTATTTGCAAAAACTAAAACTGATTAAATGGCCAAAAACTTACTGATAGTTGAATCACCTGCAAAAGCTAAGACCATTGAGGGTTACCTTGGTAAGGACTTTACCGTAAAGTCCAGCTATGGGCATATCCGTGATCTGGTTAAGTCGGAAGATGCAATTGATATAGCTAATAACTTTAAACAAAAATACGAGGTACCGGCAGATAAAAAGCAGGTAGTTAGCGAATTAAAGAAGTTAGCTAAGGAAGCCGAAATGGTTTGGCTCGCATCGGACGAGGACCGCGAGGGTGAGGCCATTTCCTGGCATTTGTTTGAAACATTGGATCTGAAGGACACGCATACCAAGCGAATCGTTTTTCATGAGATCACTAAGCCGGCCATTTTAAAAGCAATAGATACACCACGTAAAATCGACTATAACCTTGTTAACGCTCAGCAGGCACGCCGTGTTTTGGACAGACTGGTAGGTTTTGAACTCTCCCCTGTTTTGTGGAAGAAGGTAAAACCATCACTTTCGGCAGGTCGTGTACAATCAGTTGCAGTAAGGCTTATTGTTGACCGTGAGCGCGAGATCAATAAATTTAAGTCAGAAGCTTCATTTAAAATTGTAGCCATATTTGGCAAAGGCAAAGAAGCCTTCAAGGCGGAACTTCCTGAGCGTTTTGCTAAACAGGAAGATGCTGAAAAGTTTTTGCAGGATTGTATCGCTGCCAACTTCGATGTAAAATCATTGGATACCCGGCCGGCAAAACGTTCACCAGCCGCACCATTTACTACCTCTACCCTGCAGCAGGAAGCCAGCCGTAAGCTTGGTTATTCAGTTGCACGCACTATGCAGGTTGCACAAAGGCTATACGAATCAGGTTATATCACGTACATGCGTACCGACTCGGTAAACCTTTCTGAACTGGCTTTGAATTCTGCCGCGAGCGAGATTGTATCTGCCTATGGCGAAAAATACCATCAGCAAAGAAGATATAAAACCAAAAATGCCAGTGCACAGGAAGCACACGAGGCAATCAGGCCAACATATTTCAATAACCATTCCATCGATGGTGAATCGGCAGAAAAGCGCCTATATGAGCTCATATGGAAACGCGCCATCGCTTCGCAAATGAGCGAAGCACAGTTTGAGAAAACTACCGCAAAAATCAGCATCTCAACCCGTAATGAAGATTTAATGGCAAACGGCGAGGTAATGAAATTTGATGGCTTCCTGAAAGTTTATCTTGAATCGCAGGATGATGATGATGAAACGCAACAGGATGGCGAAAATACCATGCTGCCGCCACTAACCAAAGGTCAGCATTTGGCTTTGCAGGAAATGTCGGCGACAGAGCGTTTTTCGCGTCCTGCAGCTCGTTACACCGAGGCCAGCTTAGTGAAAAAGTTGGAGGAGCTGGGTATCGGTCGGCCGTCAACCTACGCCCCTACTATTTCCACCATTCAAAACCGTGGTTATGTGGTTAAGGAGGAGCGCGAGGGCAAGCAACGTAATTTCCGGGTGTTAACACTGAAAGCAGGCAGCATCACTAAAGAGGAAAAATCAGAGAACACCGGAGCCGAACGTGGCAAGCTGTTCCCTACCGATATCGGTGCCGTTGTGAACGATTTCCTGGTTCAATACTTCAAGGATATCGTTGATTTTAACTTCACCGCCAGCGTTGAAAAACAATTTGATGAGATAGCGCAAGGAATGAAAGAGTGGACTGCAATGCTCCATGATTTTTATAATCCGTTTCATAAAGAAGTTGAAAGCACCATCGAAAAGGCCGACAAAGCAACCGGCGAACGTGAATTAGGTATTCACCCTGAAAGTGGAAAGAAAGTTTCTGTGAGGATAGGTCGCTTCGGACCATTTGTCCAAGTTGGAGAGAGCGCCACCGACGAAAACGAAGAGAAGCCTCTCTATGCAAGCCTTCGCAGCGGACAGAGTATCGAGACCATCAGCCTTGAAGAAGCACTTGAGCTATTCAAGCTTCCCAAAGTTGTGGGCGAGTATGAAGGCAAGGTAATGAAAGTGGCGATCGGCCGTTTCGGGCCTTACATCAGTCATAACAGTGTCTTTGTATCGTTACCTAAAGAGATCGATCCGCATGATGTTACTGAAGAACAAGCGATTGAACTCATTAACCTAAAGCGCAAAAAGGATGCGGAAAAACTGATTAAATCTTTCGATGAAGACCCGGACGTAAAAGTATTAAACGGGCGCTGGGGGCCTTATATTGAATTTGGCAAGCTGAACGTTAAAATACCCAAAGATAAAGATCCTTTAACCCTTACCTACGCAGAATGTAAAGCACTTGCCGACGCAACACCGAAGGATGCCAAAAAAGGACGTTTTGGTAAAGCCGCAGCGGCAGCCAAGCCCGCTGCAACAAAAGCACCGGCAAAGAAAAAAGCGGCAACAAAGAAGAAGTAGTGAATGGTTGATTAGGTGAATGGTTTAGCAATGCAATTAGACCACTCACCTAATCAACCCAATCAACCAAAAGAATGAAAAAAGACCTGCCAGAAAATAATGTAAAGGATATTGCTATCGCGGTAGCATTGGAGAGCGAGAGTGTGGAAAGTAAGGTATGGTATGTATATCTCATTAACCTAAAAAATGAGCCGATCGAAAACGTGCTCATAACCTCAAAAGGTTATGGCGAAAAGGACGGTGAACAGGTAAAAACCTCAACCCTGCGACACATGATCCCTGTTGTTGACAGTAAAGCATATAAGCTTATCGAGCCCATCGATGAGCAAACTTTCGGCCTCAATAATGAATATTGGCTAAGCTATTACATAGGCAAAGACATTTTCGACAAGAAATTTATATTCCTTCCTGAAAGTATTGTGGAGATGAATTTTATCAAGATCCCGGTTTTAAATAAGCCCGGGGTTATGATAAAATAATTTTCGCTTTAAATTATTTATTGTCATAAATTTCATAATTTACCTGATAATAAATAAACCTATTCATGGAAAACGGATACAATCAATTCCGCAAACGCCGAACCTTAATCACTGTTGTCACTACCATTGCTCTGGCGTTACTCATCATATACCTGGTAGCTCATGGCCATAAAAAAACAATAGTTGATCCTGCTTTCAGCAAGTATATCGAGTCGTATACCACTGGTGTTATTTCCAAACAGAGCTCCATTCATATCAGGCTGGCCAATGACGTGCAGGTAACGCACCAACAAAATGAGGAAATAACCGAAGATCTTTTCAACTTTTCACCAGCTATAAAAGGAAAGGCTATCTGGACGGATGCACGAACCATCGAGTTCAGGCCCGATGAAAAGCTCGACCCCGGTAAAAACTATACTGCCGATTTTAAATTGAGCAAGCTTATTGAAGTGTCGGATCATTTTGAGCACTTTAAATTTAATTTCCAGGTTATTCAGCCCGATTTTACGGTTTCATTTGTTGGCATGCAAACTGCAAGCAGCACTTCAAACACCGAAATGAAACTGACTGGCGATGTTCAAACAGCCGATGCAGAAGATCCATCGACTGTTGATAAGATCCTCATACCCAACTACGCGTCTCCGGTAAAAATAAACTGGGAGCATGACGCTGCCCACAAAAACCATCATTTTACCATAACCGGCTTAACCCGTACTGCAGGCAAAGCCAATCCACTTACTATTAAGTGGGATGGCAGCAGCATTGGCGTAGATAAAAAAGGTAACCAGAGTTTTGAAGTGCCCGCCATTGGCGATTTTAAGGTACTGAATATCCGCGCTGTGCAGGACAATGACCAATATGTTGAAGTACAGTTTTCGGATAACATTTTAGTTGGACAGGAACTTAACGGCCTTATCACGATCAATAATATAACTGATCCTGCTTATAGCATAGATGGCAGCCTGGTCAAAGTTTACGCACCTGATCGTTTGCAGGGGGATTACACCATATCTGTGAACGAAGGCATTAAAAACACGCTCCTTAAAAGGATCACGAAGGGTTATACCGCTAATTTATTCTTTGAAAATCGTTTGCCTGCAGTTACTATCCCCGGCAAGGGTGTGATCCTCCCCGATTCGGGCCGCATTATGATGCCGTTTGAAGCAATTAACCTGAACGCGGTTGATGTCACCATCATCAAGATCTACGAAAACAACGTACCGCAATACTTTCAAAGCAATGGTTTTGACGGCAGTGCCGAATTAAGGCAGGTTGGCAAGCCTATAGTACAAAAAACTATTCGGTTAGATACTGATAAAGGCCTTAACCTGCACAAGAAGAACCGTTTCATGCTTGATCTTGACCAGATGATCCGAACTGAACCCGGCGCTATCTATCGCGTGGTAATCGGTTTCAGGCGATCGTACTCCTTGTTCAACTGCAAGGTTTATAGCGGTAAAGTTCAAAAGGATAACGGCGATAGTGACGAAGGCGAATACTATGGCGGTGAATACAGCGACAATTCATCAAAAGTAAGCGACGAGGACGACGACTTCTGGAAACGCTACGACAATTACTATCCCGAAGGGTATAACTGGCAGGAACGCGACGATGCGTGCACAGATTCGTATTATAGTAAGCAACGCTGGGCTACCCGAAACATCATATCCTCAAACATTGGTCTTATTGCCAAACGTGGCAATGATAACAGTATGCTGATAGCTGTTACTGATATAGTTAGTGCCCAGCCGATGAATAACGTGGATTTGGAATTACTTGACTACCAAAAACAGGTGATTTACAAAACAACAAGCGACGGCGATGGGCTTGCCAAATTCGACCTGAAGCGTAAACCGTACCTGTTGGTAGCCAAAAAAGGCGTACAGCGCGGTTACCTAAAGCTGGATGACGGAAGCTCATTGCCTTTATCAAGATTTAACGTTGGCGGCGAAGAGGTGCAAAACGGGCTCAAAGGGTTTATTTACGGCGAACGCGGTGTTTGGCGCCCAGGGGATTCCATTTATACATCCTTTATTTTGGAAGATAAACTTAAAACTCTTCCGGCCGATCACCCTGTTGAGTTTGAATTGTATGATCCAAGTGATAAGCTTTACAGGCGCATTACCCAAACCAAAAGCTTAGATGGATTTTACAGTTTCCATACAGCGACGGAAACCTCGTCCCCTACCGGTAACTGGACAGCTAAGGTTAAGGTTGGCGGCGCTACTTTTGAGAAAAAGATAAAGGTTGAAACCATAATGCCTAACCGACTTAAGCTTAGCTTATCTTTCGGCGGGGCTGCTGAATTGACCAAAGGAAACAACGCCAATGGAAAACTAAGCGCACAATGGCTTTTTGGTGGTGCGGCCCAACACTTAAAAGCCAAAGTTGATGCTTATTTATCGGCACAGAATACCAGCTTCAAAAAATATAAAGATTATGTTTTTGATGATCCTACACTGGCCTTTAATACTCAGGTTCAAACCGTTTTTGATGGCAAACTAAGCGAAACAGGTACGGCCGATGTTGACGCAAATGTAAATGTGGAGAAACAGGCCCCTGGGCAGCTTCGCGCAAATTTCCTGGTTAAGGTATTTGAGCCGGGCGGTAATTTCAGCATCAACCAGGTGAGCATGCCTTATAACGTTTACCCAGGCTACGTAGGGATCAAGACACCTGAAGGCAGTGACCTTTCGGGCATGTTGGTTACTGATAAGGACCATTTAGTTGACATAGCCGATGTTGATGTAAATGGAAACGCCCTGCCGGGTAGCCGCGATCTGCAGGTTGAACTATACAAGGTACAATGGCGCTGGTGGTGGGACCAAACCGGCAATGAAATGAGTAACTTTACCCAGGATAAGTATAATAAACTTATCAAAACTGAAACCGTAAGGCTTACCGGTGGCGCAGGCAAATGGAAGCTGCATATCAACAAAGCCGACTGGGGCCGCTACCTCATTAAAGTTAAAGACGAACAAACAGGCCATTCAACAGGTAAGATCATTTATGTGGATTGGCCAAACTGGTCGGAAAGGTTACAATCCACCAATCCTACCGAGGCAGCGATGTTATCTTTCACTTCAGATAAACCTGCATATAAAGTTGGCGATGAGGCAACTTTGACCATTCCAACAGGAGATGCTGGTCGAGCACTGATTAGTTTTGAAAACGGCAGCAAGGTTTTAAAAACAATCTGGATAGATACGAAAAAGGGACAAACCCGATATACATTTACTGTTGATGAAACAATGGCACCGAATGTTTTTGTGAACGTTACCCTGCTTCAAAAACATTCGCAAACGGTTAATGACCTGCCTATCCGCATGTATGGCGCCATTCCGCTACAGGTCGAAAATCCAGAAACTATCCTGAAACCAATTATCAGCATGCCTGATAAAATCAGACCTGAAACCCAATCGGCCATTACCGTATCCGAAGCATCGGGCAAAGAAATGACTTACACCATCGCCATTGTTGATGAAGGTCTGCTGGACATCACCAATTACAAAACACCCGACCCGCATGACACCTTTTATGCACACGAAGCCTTAGGCGTAAAAACCTGGGACCTGTTCGACTACGTAATAGGAGCATTTGGCGGTGGATTGGAGCGTATTTTAAGTATAGGAGGAGATGGGAATCTCGGCAACAACAAAAACGTGTCTGTAAACCGTTTTAAACCCGTTGTAAAATTCCTTGGACCTTTTCACCTCCACGCGGACGAAAAGCAAACACAACGCTTTACATTGCCGCAATACGTGGGTTCTGTTAAAGCCATGATAGTAGCAGGGCACAATGGTGCTTATGGTATAGCTGAAAAAGCGGTAGCAGTTAAAAAGCCGCTGATGATTTTGGCAACCCTACCGCGAGTTCTCGGCCCGTCCGAAAGCATTCAGTTGCCGGTTACTGTGTTTGCTATGGAAAACAATATCAAAACCGTAAGCGTACAGGTACAAAGCAATGCTTTCAGCAACCTCGGCGGCAATAACCGAAAGACGCTGACTTTTGACAAACCCGGCGACCAGATGGTGACCTTTGATTTGAATGTTAAAGATTTTGTCGGCGTAGGTAAAGTGAAAATAATTGCCAAAAGCGGTTCGGAAACAGCTGCTTATGATGTTGATCTTAACGTTCGAAATCCTAATCCGCCGGTTACCCGCATTAGTCAGAAAGAGCTTGCTCCGGGCGAAGTGTGGAATACCGATTATCAGCCGGTTGGTATCAACGGTACTAATAAAGCCACGCTTGAAGTAGCTTACATCCCGCCATTGAACCTTTCAAAACGTTTGGATTACCTGATTGAATATCCGCATGGCTGTGTGGAACAAACCACATCATCGGCATTCCCCCAGTTATACCTCAACCAGTTGCTTGACCTTTCACCAAAACAAAGGGCCGAAACCGACCGGAATATTAAAGCTACCATTAACAGGCTCAATGGCTTCCAGGTACAGGGCGGTGGCTTAAGCTACTGGCCTTACGGCGGCGAAGCCGATGAGTGGGGAACTAATTATGCGGGGCACTTCATGTTAGCAGCACAGGCAAAAGGCTTTAGTATGCCAATAGGCTTTATCGACCGCTGGAAAAAATACCAGAAAGAAAAAGCACTTAGCTGGGCACCACGCAAGCAGCCATATTATTACGAAGATGACCTTACCCAGGCCTATCGTTTATACTTGCTGGCACTGGCACGCTCGCCTGAAATGGGCGCAATGAACCGGCTGCGTGAGTTTGCATTGCTGAGTGATGCAGCGGCCTGGCGACTTGCTGCCGCTTATAAGCTTGCCGGACAACCCGAAGTTGGCCTGCGGATGATAGCTAAATTATCAACCACCGTTAAGCCATACAACAGCCTTTACGGCACCTATGGGTCCGATTTAAGGGATGAGGCCATGATACTGGAAACCCTTACCCTATTAGGCGAAAAACAAAAGGCCTCGGGATTAGTACATACGGTTGCCTCCCGCTTATCACAGGATGATTGGTACAGCACTCAAACCACAGCGTATTCGCTGATAGCATTGGCGCAGTTTTACGGCCAAAATAAACCTGCAGGCAAACTTGAATTTAACTATGCGGCAGGCAACATCAAAGCCTCCATCAGTACGAGTTCGTACTTATGGCAGGGAGCGCTGGCGGGCAACAGAGGTAAAGTTTACCTAAAGAATAACAGCAACAACAAACTGTACATTAGGTTGATACAAAAAGGCCAGCCATCATCCGGACAGGATACCAAATCAATCGTCAGTCCGGATGTTTTACAGATGCGTGTTGGTTATTTCTCGCTTAAAGGTAAGCCGATAGACCCATCATCATTAAAACAAGGGACCGATTTTGTAGCACAGGTAAACATCAAAAACCCCGGTAAACGCGGCAGGTATGATAACCTGGCCCTCACCCAGATCTTCCCGTCGGGTTGGGAGATTTTGAATACCCGCCTGCTCGGTGATGAAGCATTCAAATCATCCCCCTCTGATTACCGCGACATTCGTGATGACAGGGTGAACACCTATTTCAGTTTGTATGAAGGGCAGGAATCAACCTATTATGTAATGCTTAATGCAGCATACACCGGTAAATATTATCTACCGGCTGTTTACTGCGAGGCGATGTATAATAACCAGATCAGCAGTTTGTTAAAAGGCCAATGGGTTGAAGTGGTAAAGTAACGACAAATTCAAACTTACGAAGTAATTATGTAAGAAAAGCATAGCGCAAGGTATGCGGTCATTCTCTAAAAAAGAGGGCCGAAATTTAATTATAAAGCGATAACTTAAATTTCGCAAGAATAACAATTAAATAACTGCGCTATGCTAAGAACAAATTTGCAAAACCAAAACGATTTTACCAGGCAAGGCTTTTATAGGTCTGGATGTTCACAAGGAGTCTTGGTTTGTAACCATCAGGAGTGTTGGAATAGAAGTGCGACACTTTAGCCAATTGCCAGATGCAGGAGCGCTGCATCAGTATTTGCAACGCAACTTTCCCGGGGACGTTACCAATCGGCATATGAAGCTGGTTTTTGAGGGACAGGAGCCAATGAACAGCTTTGTAAGGCGGGTATAGATAATATTATTGTACATGCAGCGGATGTTCCGCTTACGGATAAGCAAAAGAAAAGTAAAACGGACTCACGGGACAGCCGGGCGCTTGCGAACTGCCTGGAGCGCGGAAGTCTAAAAGGTATTTATGTGTTAAGCCAGGGGCAACAGGAATTACGGAGTCTGTTTCGTTTACGGGAATGCAAGGTAAAGGACATAACACGGGCGAATAACCGGCTCAAAAGTTTTTTGATGCATTACAGTATTGTAATACCGGAGACTGTATCAAAGCACGGGGATCTGACAGGCCGGGCATTAGCCTGGCTGAATATAGAGCTGTAGAGTGCGGCAGGTACCCTTACTTTGCAGCAATATGTATCAGAGTTAAAGTATCAGCGTAAACAATTGTTCGAGTTGACCAAAACATTGCGGCAACAAGTAATGCTCTATGATAAGCAAGTCTACAGCAACCTGATTACCATCGCCGGGCTGGATAATATAACAGCTATGGGATTATTGACAGAGATAGGAGATTTCCGCAACATACCCCTTCTTGTTTTTCGCCTCATCCGAATGTAACTTTCCTGTGGCTTATTTTTTAAAGCAACAAGTTTTCGGCATATTTAAGTTTGACACTACACCTGTATGCGTAAACTTTTACTATCAGCTTGCCTTTTTTTTGCTATTGGTTTTCATGTATCTGCTCAAAAAACAGCTAAAAAACCTTTAGATCATACTGTGTTTGACGGATGGCAAAGTATAGCAGGGCAACGCATCAGCAATGATGGTAAATGGATAGGTTACGTCATAAAGCCGCAGCAGGGCGATGCTGAACTGATTATAAAAGACGCCCGGAACGCTACTTTGGTAAAAATTCCAAGAGCTGATACCATTAAGATAAGCAGCGATTCAAAATTTGCTGTATGCCTTATCCGTCCGTTTTATAAGGATACCAGGCAGGCCAAAATAAAAAAGAAAAAGCAGGCCGATTTCCCTAAAGATACTTTAGGCATAATTGCTTTAGGATCATCATCCGTAAGGAAAGTCCCGGCCATCCGTTCATTTAAAATAGCCGAAGATGCGGCTGTTATTGCTTACCTCGCAACAGCCGATACGATTAAAAAACCAGCATCAAACGATACCTCAAAAAAAGCGGTAGCTGCAACTGTAGCCCCGCCTACGCATGAAGGTGCAGACTTAACAGTTAGAAAGTTAAAAACCGCCGCCGAACGCTCTTTTAAATATGTTACAGAATATCAGGTCAGTAAAAATGGAAAATGGATTGCGTTTGCTGTAACAGCACCGGCTAAACAAAAAGAGACTGTATCTGGTCTGTATCTATTTGATTTGGAAAAAAACGCGGTTAAACAATTAAGCACCGGCAGGGGTAATTACCGTAATATCAGTATTGATGATGTCGGACGCCAGATAGCTTTTACAGCCGAAAAAAATCCGGAAAAGGCACTGGTAAAACCCTTTAAGCTTTATTACTACAACAACGCAAAAGATAGCGCGGAAGTTATTGCCGCTGCCGGAACTGCAGGCGTACCCAATAACTGGGCGGTAAGTGGCGATGGCAAAGTGAGCTTTAGCAAAAGCGGCAATAGCCTTTTCTTTGGCACTGCGCCTATCCCCAAACCTGCCGATACCACCCTGGTTGATTTTGAGGTAGCCAAACTGGATATCTGGAACTACAAAGATGATTATCTGCAGCCCCAGCAGCTCAAAAACCTGCAAACCGACCTAAAGCGTAGCTATCTTGCGGTGATAAAACCTGAAGAAACGAACGCCAAAACTGTTCAATTAGGTAACAAGGCCGTCCCAGAAATATTAACTGCCGAAAATAAAGATGCCCGCTATGTTTTAGGACTTACAGATACCGGCGCCCGCGTATCGGCCCAGTGGGAAGGCGGCACCAAACAACAGGCTATTTTAATTGATACAAGGAGTGGTAATCACCGGTTTGTTAATGCTTCATTGGGCCGTTATTATATCTCGCCGCAGGGCAATTATGTATTATGGTTTGATGCTAAAGATCAGGCATGGTACTGCTATACTATTGCTATAGGGCAAAAAATAAACCTGAGCAAAGCAACCGGCACTAAAATGGGCGACGAACTAAACGATGTGCCAGGGTATCCATCAGCTTACGGTGTGGCGGGCTGGACGGCGGGCGACAAGGCCGTATTTATTTACGACAGGTATGATATTTGGCGTTTTGACCCGGCAACGGGCGACGCGTTTAACTTCACGAAAGGCATCGGACGCAAAAACAAACTGATCATCAGGTATGATCAAACTGACCCGGAGCAAAAATTCATCCCGCTGAAAGAGCCGATGTGGCTGTTAACCCAAAACGAAGAAACCAGGCAATGGGGATATTTCCGGAAGTTTCCTGAGACTAACAATCTGCCTGAAAAAGTGATCATGGCCCCAATGAGTTATGATAACCTGCTGAAAGCTAAAAATGCAGATGCCTATATTTATACCAAAGCGAACTATCAGCACTCGCCTGATTTGTACTTTTCATCTGATCTAAAAAAAGAGCTTAAGCTAAGCAATATCAACCCGCAGCAAAGTGAATATAACTGGGGCGCTGCCGAACTTGTGAGGTGGACAACGCCTAAAGGCTATCAGTCGCAAGGGATCCTGTATAAACCCGAAGATTTTGATCCGGCTAAAAAATACCCGATGATAGTTTATTTTTATGAGAAGCTTTCTGACGGGCTTTTTAACTATATAGCACCTGCCCCTACCCCTTCCCGCCTCCCTATCTCATTTTTTGTGAGCAACGGTTATCTTGTTTTCGCGCCGGATATCCGCTATCAAACCGGTCATCCGGGGGCATCAGCGGTTGAGTTTGTAAATTCGGGCGTTGAGGCTTTAAAGAAAAACACATGGGTTGATGCTGCACATATTGGCTTACAGGGCCAAAGCTGGGGCGGTTACCAGGTGGCTTACCTCATTACCCAAACCAATATGTATGCAGCAGCCTGGGCAGGCGCGCCGGTAGCTAACATGACTTCGGCCTATGGGGGTATCCGCTGGGAATCGGGCCTGAACAGGCAATTTCAGTACGAAAAATCACAAAGCCGCATTGGTGCCACACTTTGGGAAAAGCCGGAGCTGTATATCGAAAACTCGCCCTTGTTCCAGTTACCTAAAGTAAAAACACCGGTAATGATCATGAGTAACGATGCCGACGGCGCTGTGCCCTGGTACCAGGGGATTGAAATGTTTACAGCTCTACGCCGTTTAGGTAAACCTGTTTGGTTACTGCAATATAATGGCGAGGCTCATAACCTGGTGCTGCGCCAAAACCGCAAAGACATTACTATACGTGAGCAGCAATTCTTTGATCACTTTTTAAAAGGCGCGCCAATGCCGGTTTGGATGGATAAGGGAGTACCTGCGGTTGATAAAGGGAAAGACTGGGGCCTGGAGCTGGAAAAATAAAAACTTTATATAGAAATTATTTTACATAAAGTAATAGGATTAATAATCTACAACTCCTTCAAAAAGCCCAGCAGCGCAATGGCCACACCGGCCAATACCGCCATCATTTTACGCATATTGAAACGGTGATCAGCACTCGATTCAAAGAGGATGGTAGTGGAGATATGCAGGAAGATGCCGATAACAACGCCCATGATCCTGTTAAAATAATGCTGCAGGTTACCGATGTTTCCGCTGCTTAACGCATCGCTGAAAAAATAACCTGCAGGCGCCATTACTGCGAATACTGCCACAAAAAGTATGGTTTTGTTTTTACCTTGTTTGTTAGTGAGCAACACGGTAGCCAGTGCGAAGGCCGCCGGGATATGGTGTAAGGCAATGCCGTAAACTAATTGGTCCTGGTTGCCCTGGGCAAGCGGCATTCCCTCCAAAAAAGCATGCAAGCAAAGGCTTGCCATGATGCCAATCGGGAAAACTGCCAGATCATGCGGGTGTTTGTGCATATGACCATGCTCAATCCCTTCCGAAAATTGTTCAAGCACAATCTGAAACAGGAAGCCAACCAGGATGAATACGCCTACATAGTTATCATTACCATGATAGGCATCGGGAATCAGGTGCAAAACGGTAATACCAAACAGGTAAGCCCCACTGAACGACAGTACCAGCTTCAGCGTTTTGTGGTTATCGCCCTTAAATAAAAATACAGAAGTACCGCCAAAAAAGGCAGCAAAAAAAAGCAGCAGAATTTTCCAATATCCCATTAAAAGGCAGGTTGTAATTTTTTAAACAATAATGAAAACAGCCATCCAACAAAGGCCCCATATAAAGCGCCGCACAATACATCTACCGGGAAATGCACCCCCACGTATACCTGTGCAAAGCAAATGCTGCCTGCCCAAAGTATCGCCCAAAGCCATACCCACCTCCATTTTCTGAAAAACACAAAGCTAAGGAATATCGCCATGGCAAAATGATCGGTGGCGTGGGTTGATGGAAAACTATACCCGCTACCACAGGGCACGCGGCTGATATCGGTTGCAGATACAACCGGATCACGGCAAGGGCGAAGCCGCTGAATATTGTGCTTGATAATAACCCCGCTGGTGAAATCAGCAACGCCTGCCGATGCCGCCAACAGCACTATAATGATAGCGCCTGTTTTTTTATATCGCCATAAACAAAAAATGATAATGAAAATATACAGGGGGATCCAGAATTTGGGGTTTCGCAACAAGGGCATGACCCAGTCGAAAAACGAATTGGACAGGTCATGATTAATGAAATAAAATAAATGCCGGTCGAGGTTTAAAAGATAGTCGGGCATTGTTTTTTACTATAGGTGTTTGTTTGCTGTAATTTCCAAAGTTATCAAATAGCTTAAAAAATCCTTTAAATTTTAATACTTAGCAGCAGCATTATCCCGTTAAGCATAAAATAATGCGCAGGGATGACAATTGAAACCACCCTGCACCGTATTAAAAAACAATAAATTAGCCGTAACCTTATATGCAAGCGTTTGCGTAAATCCTTAAAACAATATCATTTGTAGCTTATATTTTTTACTTTTACCACACCAAAAACTTCGCATTTTGACATTAATAAAATCTATTTCAGGAATACGCGGCACCATAGGCGGTGCTGTTGGCGATGGTTTAACACCGCTTGACATTGTAAAATTCACTTCGGCCTACGGATCGTGGGCTGTAAAAAAATCAGGGAGTAAAAAGATTGTAGTAGGCCGCGACGCCCGTTTATCGGGTGCTATGGTGAACAATCTTGTTATTGGCACACTACAGGGTTTGGGGATTGATGTTATTGATCTTGGTTTATCAACTACGCCGACTGTTGAGGTTGCCGTTACCGGTGAGCAGGCAGCGGGTGGTATCATCCTTACCGCAAGCCATAACCCAAAACAATGGAATGCCCTTAAACTGCTCAATGCAAACGGCGAGTTCATCAGTGATGCCGATGGCAAAGAAGTGCTAACAATTGCCGAATACAGCGACTTTAATTATGCCGATGTAAACGATCTGGGTAAAGTTACTCATGATGACACCTGGCTTCAAAAACACATAAACCTTGTACTGGCCTTGCCGCTGGTTGATGTTGAGGCTATAAAAAAAGCCAACTTTAAAGTGGTAATAGATTGTGTTAACTCAACGGGCGGTATTTTTGTACCGGCCTTGCTGAAAGCTTTAGGCGTTGAAACCGTCCACGAATTATATTGTGAGCCGGATGGCAATTTTCCGCATAATCCCGAGCCGCTTCCCGAAAACCTGATAGCTTTATCAAAAGAGGTTGTGGGTAAACGTGCCGATTTGGGTATTGCTGTTGATCCGGATGTAGACCGCCTTTGCTTTGTTTGCGAAGATGGTAACATGTTTGGCGAAGAATATACGCTGGTTGCCGTAGCCGATTATGTATTGAAAAACAATGTTGGCAATACAGTATCTAACCTGTCATCAACCCGTGCGCTGCGCGACGTAACTGAAAAAGCAGGCGGCGAATACCATGCGGCTGCTGTTGGAGAGGTTAACGTGGTTAACAAAATGAAAGAAGTAAACGCGGTTATTGGCGGCGAAGGTAATGGCGGGGTTATCTACCCTGAGTTACATTACGGTCGTGACGCTTTAGTTGGTATCGCGTTGTTTTTAACTCATCTGGCTAAATATGGTAAGTCGGTTTCGAGTTTACGCGCGTCATATCCGGGTTATTTTATTTCAAAAAATAAGATCACTTTAACACCCGAAATGGACATAGACGCCCTTTTGGCGAAAGTTGAAGAAAAATACATCAAGCAGCCCCACTCAACAATTGATGGCCTGAAAATAGAATTTGATAAAGAATGGGTACATTTGCGGAGGTCAAACACCGAGCCTATTATCAGGATCTACTCTGAAGGTAATTCTGAAACCGTGGCAAACGGTTTGGCCAATAAGATCATCATCGATATTAAGGAGATCTTACAACTGAAAGGTTAATTTTACCGGTATTAAAATAGCAGGCAACCGGCGGTAAATACCGTTGGTTGCTTGCTTATATATAATTACCGGGCATGTGTTTTTGAAGTTACTGATCCATTAATTTATAAATTTAAAAAAAATGCGCGTTTATTTTGATAATGCCGCCACTACACCGCTTGATCCGGATGTGATGAAGGAGATGTATAAGGTGATGGAAAGCCAGTTTGGTAATCCGTCGTCAATACATGCCCACGGCAGGGAAGCACGTACGTTAATTGAGCGTTCGCGAAAAACGATTGCCGGTTTGCTGCACACCTCGCCTGCCGAAATCTTTTTTACATCAAGCGGTACGGAGGCCGATAATACAGCTATCAGGTGCGGGATCATTGATCACAAAATTACCCACGCCATCACCAGCCCCACCGAGCATCACGCAGTGCTCCACACGCTGGAAGCAATGGAAAAATCGGGCATTATTAAATTGAGCCTGGTAAACATAGACAGCAAGGGTGTTATTGATTATGATCACCTGGAAACATTATTGAAAGAAAATGAACGCAGTTTTGTTTCATTAATGCATGCCAATAACGAAATAGGCACCCTATCGGACATGGAACGTATTGGTGACCTGTGCGAAGCATACAATGCCATTTATCATTGCGATACTGTGCAAACCATGGGCCATTACCAGCATGACCTGAGCAAGCTTAAAGCTCACTTTGTGGTATGTGCCGGTCATAAATTGCATGGCCCTAAGGGAGTGGGTTTCCTGCATATCAATCATAAAATCAAAATAAAACCATTTATTTACGGCGGCGCCCAGGAACGCAACATGCGCGGTGGTACCGAAAATATTTATGGTATAGTTGGTTTGGCCAAAGCGCTTGAACTTGCTTACGGCGAAATGGAACAGCACCAAAACCACATTCAGGGCTTAAAATCTTATATGATGGAGCAACTGATTGCCAACGTTCCGGGCGTAAGTTTTAACGGAGAAACCGACCCCGAAAAAAGTTTATATACAGTATTGAACGTGGCTTTCCCGGAGATGGAAATGAGCGATATGCTGTTGTTTAATCTTGATATTGCCGGTATTTCTGCTTCGGGCGGTAGTGCTTGCAGTTCGGGCAGCGATATTGGTTCGCACGTGCTAACTGCTATCGGGGCCAGCTCTTCAAGGCCATCGGTACGTTTCTCGTTCTCAAAGTATAATACAAAAGAAGAAGTTGATTTTGTAGTAGCTAAAGTTCGCGAGCTTTGCGCTGTGAATGTGTAAACTTTGGAAGTACTGATATTATAAACGCCTTAAGGACTGGTTCTTAAGGCGTTTTACTTTGATAGGGGCATGCTGAATAAATTAAATCCGGGCCTCTGAAGGTGAAATGACAAAGAGGGCTTGTCAGTCTGAGCCCGTCAAAGACTCGTGCGCAGAGGCCTGCCCGCCATACTTCGACGGGCTCAGTATGACACCCCTTTTTTAAGTTGTCATGGGTAACTTGTTTCAGCGCCTCATACGCTAAGCACACTGCCAAGCAAATCTGATTTGCAACTAATCTCTAATCTCCGACCTCTAATCTCTAAAAAGCTACAACTCCTTCCTCAGCCTTGCCACCGGGATGTTCATTTGTTCGCGGTATTTGGCTACGGTACGGCGGGCTATGTTGTAGCCGGCATCTTTAAGAATCTCGGTCAATTTTTCATCAGCAAGCGGATGACGCTTATCTTCTTTGCCGATATGCTCTTCCAAAATCTTTTTAACCTCTTTATTGGATACCTCCTCACCGCTTTCGGTTTGGATGGCTTCGGAGAAGAAAGATTTCAGCAGGAAGGTACCAAACTCGGTTTGTACATACTTGGAGTTGGCTACACGGGATACCGTTGAAATATCCATGCCAATCCTGTCGGCAATGTCTTTCAGGATCATCGGCTTCAGGTTTTTATCATCACCGGTAAGGAAAAACTCATACTGGTACTGCATAATGGCATTCATGGTTTTGAGCAGCGTTTGCTGGCGCTGTTTAATGGCATCAATAAACCACTTGGCCGAATCAAGCTTTTGCTTTACAAATTGCACTGCTTCCTTCAGTTTTTTATCCTTTTGGGAAGCCTTGTCATAATGCTGAAACATTTCCTGGTATGAGCGGCTTACCCTAAGTTCGGGGGCGTTTTTTGAATTGAGGGTAAGGATGAGCACGCCATCATTGTTAGTGATATGAAAATCAGGGATCACCTGCATTTGCTTGGTGTTGATCTCGTTTGAATCGCCGGGTTTGGGATTGAGTTTTAAGATCTCATTAACAACGGCACGCAACTCAGCCGAGTTCATATTCAATGATTTTTCAAGCTTATCGTAATGTTTGCGGGTAAACTCATCCAAATAATGTTCAACAACCTGTATGGCTTTTTTGATGATAGGATCGTTTGCATCTTTTTTACGAAGCTGGATCAGCAGGCATTCCTGTAAGCTGCGCGCGCCCACACCTGGAGGGTCAAAGCCCTGGATCACCCTGAGCATCTCTTCTACTTCGTCATCCTCAGCCAATACATTTTGTGAAAATGCGAGGTCGTCGGTTAGTGACATGATGGGGCGGCGCAGATAGCCGTCGTCATCAAGGCTGCCTATGATCTGCTTGCCGATCATGAAATCTTTATCACTCAAAGGAAGCAGGTCTAACTGGGCTTGCAGGCTTTCAAAAAATGAGCTTTGCACAGCAATTGGGATCTCTTTACGCTCATCCTCATCGTCACCATTTTGATCATAGCGTGATCCGTAATCATTTACGTTGTCTTCCTGCAGGTAGTCGTCAATATTAAATTCATCCATCTCGCCCTTTTCCTCGTCATTGTTATAATTATCTTCGTCGGGGTCGCGGTCGGGATATTGTTCTTCGGGTTCGTTTAGGTTGGTAAGGCTCAGATCTTCAAGTGCGGGGTTTTCTTCCAGTTCTTCTTTTATCCGGGTATCAAGCGAAACAGTAGGCACCTGCAGCAATTTTATAAATTGTATTTGCTGGGGCGAAAGTTTTTGTAAAAGTTTTTGTTGAAGGTTCTGTTTAAGCATAATTAAGATGTAGCCAAAAATACATCAAATTAATATTAACTAAAAATTACTTGAGGTATCTGCTTTAAAGTTGTTAAATGTTTCAGGCATGCCAATTGTTTTAGAGCGAACAAAAAATCTATATAAATAGATAGTTTGAGTAATATTATTAACTTTAAGTAACCAAACTTTAATTTATGGCAATAGTAAAAGAGTTCAAAGAATTTGCAATGCGGGGCAACGTGGTTGACCTTGCTGTAGGTGTTATCATTGGCGCCGCTTTTGGTAAAATTGTTACCTCGCTGGTTGCAGATATTATTATGCCACCTATTGGCATGGCAACCGGGGGTATTGATTTTAAAGATTTAAAGTATGTGCTTAAGCCGGCCGTTGATAAAACACCCGAAACCGCAATTAATTACGGTTTATTTATCAATAATATAATTGATTTTTTAATCGTTGCTTTTTGTATCTTTTTAATTGTTAAGGCTATCAACTCGTTGAAGAAAAAAGAAGAAGCAGCCCCGGCCGCCCCGCCTGAACCAACTAAAGAAGAAGTTTTACTTACAGAAATCCGCGATTTACTGGCTAAGAAAGCTTAGTGGTTCATGGTTCATAGTTGATAGTTCATGGCTCATAGTTTTCTGCCCTATATGGCTATGAACTATGATCCATCAGCTATGAACCAGCAACTATGAACTACTAAAAGCTTTTCGGCAGCTTAGGATCAGTTAAAATGATATAATCGGCCATGCCGGCGAATTTGTTCCAGTCGGGCTTGTCAAAACTATCATCCATGTAGGTTGCTATGTTAAGCACACGTAATTTGGGTGCGTATTTTTTAAGTTGGGCTACCGCACCCAGTTTTTCTTCACTGTGAAAGCCGCCGTTAAGCTGCAATACTTTAAAGCCGGAGTGGTTTTTCAGGAATTTCGCTATCGACCAGCCCATCGTAGCATCCCAAAGGTTTTGCGATTGGTAGATCTGCATGCCCGGCATTGAGGCATGACCTCCCATTATTTTAGCAAATTTATCATAATAAGCTCCGGTAGCGGTATCAATTGGCAGTGGCGCAAGATAGCTTTTAGCCTGGGCATCAAGCTGTTTTAAAGCATCAAGTCCGTCGCGTGTAACCATGTTGGCATAGCGGGTTGGGGCGTTGGCTGCTATTATCGGCAGATGATTGGATTTGGCAAGTTCAACAAGCGGTTTGTAGTCCTTATAGTTTGGCCAGGTACGTGCATCTGTTACCAGATTTTTTTCGCGAATAAGCCCCGCGAGGTATTCATTTAATACCAGCTGACAGTCAGTCTGAAACATCTCCATGGAAAGCGCTGTTTTTTGCGGATATTTTTCCGAAAGCTTTTTGAACAAGCTAAACTCCAGATAATGCGCCGTTGAATCATTATGCTCTTCGCCAAAGAAAAGCACATCGGCATTGGCCATGTCATTAATAATATCATCGGGCATGATGATCTTTTGTGCCGATGTGCTGTAAATTTTATAATGCGTTGCGGGTAGTTCCTGCGCTATGGTAACAGTCGATAAGGATATGAATAGTATGGAGAGGATTAATTTCATTTGTTAGGATAAGCTGTTGAATTTACACTTTGTTAATGATTCGACCTGTTTATTCAGCTTTTTTTAATAAATGCACACTTCGCGATTGCACATTGTTGCAAAATCTGAATCTGTAACAAATAATTAATGTTAAATTTAACTTTTTATTTAATATGATTTGGAATGACAGCTTAGCGCTGTTATTTGGTTCAGATAATGAACAGGATTTCGAATTTAATTATTGCGCGTACAATTAGTTTTCCGAAAAAAGAGCCGCTGATTTACAGCCGCCGGGCGGCAGTACACATGTTATTATAAATAAGAAAAATAGTGTTTGAATTATTAAATAAAATAACTACATTTGCGCTCTTGTTTTAAAAAGACGAATAGAATAAAATATAGCCATGAAAAGAACGTTTCAGCCTTCTCAAAGAAAAAGAAGAAATAAACACGGTTTCCGTGAACGCATGTCAACTGCTAACGGTAGGAGAGTATTAGCAGCCAGAAGAGCTAAAGGCAGAAAAAGGTTAACTGTTTCTGACGAAGGCAGGCACAAAGCATAATTGAGGTTGCCCTACCCTATTTATAAGGGTTTGGAACCGCTTATCTGCTTTATCCTTCGGTTCAAAAATGGCAACTATGTATACTTTTAAAAAAGAAGAACGGTTATGTAACAAAAGGCTTATTGACAAGCTTTTTCATAACGGTTCTTCTTTTTTATGTTATCCCTTCCGGGTATCCTGGCTTGTCAATCCCGAGCCACAGCCCTATCCTGCGCAAATTCTTTTTTCCGTTCCTAAAAAGCGCTATAAGCACGCCGTTGATCGTAATTTGGTAAAACGACTAATGCGCGAAGCGTACAGGCTGCACAAACAGCAGCATCTTTATGATATTTTGCAGCAAGCGGATAAAAAGATAATTGTTTCGGTAGGCTATGTAGGCAAAGAAATTGAACCATACCTTTTCATCGAAAAAAAAATGCTGAGGATGCTTGCCCAACTTTCCGGTGAGTTAACTGCTGCAATACCCGTCACAGCTAATTAACATGAATGGGCTTATGGATACAATCGCCAGGTTTTTAAAAGCAATAGTTGGGGGAGTTTTCATCATCCTTATCAAATTTTATCAATATTTTATATCGCCGCTTTCGGCTGCATCATGCCGGTATACACCCACCTGCTCTCAGTACGGTGTTGAAGCCATCAGGAAGTATGGTGCTTTTAAAGGTGGTTGGTTAACCATAAAGCGCATTGCCAGTTGTAATCCATGGGGCGGTCATGGGCATGATCCGGTACCATAAATTTATAATATGAGCCTTATACTTCAAATAGAAACAGCAACAACATCCTGCTCGGTAGCACTTGCCCGCGATGGCAAGGTTTTGGACTTTAAGCAAATAAACGTCCGTAATATCCATGCTGAAGTTATTACTTTATATATCGATGAATTGCTGAATAACTCGGGAGTAACTTATAACGAGCTTGATGCTATTGCTGTGAGCAGCGGTCCGGGGTCATACACCGGTTTACGGATAGGCGTATCTACCGCCAAAGGATTGTGCTTCGCCCTTGATAAACCTTTGATAGCGGTTGAAACACTTGAGGCTATGGCTTATGGCGTTATTAACAGCCTGGGGGATGCTGCTGATGGTAATATGCTGTTATGCCCGATGATAGATGCCCGCCGAATGGAGGTTTACACAGCATTATTTGATGCTGCCGGTAACAGGGTGCGTGAAACAGCTGCCGATATCATAGAGGGAAACAGCTTTGCCAACTATTTGAAAGATCATCAGATCTTGTTTTTTGGTGATGGTGCCGAAAAATGCAAAGCTGTTTTAAGTGAAAGCCCAAATGCTTTGTTTTTGGATGATTTTGTAAACTCGGCAACATATCTTACCCAAAAAGCAGCTCAAAAATTTGCTGATGGCGCATTTGAAGATGTAGCTTATTACGAGCCTTACTACCTTAAGGATTTTATAGCCGGAAAAAAAGCGCTTTAATTATTGGTTTTAAAAATACGGCCAAATAAACGGCCCAAAAATCCTTTTTCGCCCATTGGGATATAGCTGGAGTTCATCGGATGTTCAATTACCCGTCCAAATTTCAGTGAAAAGCCCAGGAAGATATCCGCCCCGCTATAATTGCCTACGTGATTTATTTGATTAGTATTATTTAAAGCGGCCAAGGTAAGGCGGCCTGTATTTAGTAAGCGTTCGGAACCTATAAAAAATTCGACATTAGGTGATTTTACCATAATTTGTGCACCGAGATTAAATAATTTATAATCGTCATAAGTGGCGGTTAAAGTAGCTATCAGGTTGTTTTTTTGTACCGAGTTAACCATTGCACCGGTAAAACCGGAAAAGAACATTTCTTTTTGGGCTACAACTGTTGGGAAGTACCTGATTTTTTTTTCATCATCAAGCCAGTAGCTTTTGGATACGCTCAATTCGGCTTTGGCATTGGTTTTTGTATTAAATGAGGTAACTGCTCCGTTGCTCCTGAACAAGTCATATACAGCATTATATATATTTTCATCACGATGCTGGGATGTAATATCTGTTATGTTTGTTGTGTTATTAAAATCAGTAATGGTTGAGCGCTTGTTCCAGTGAATAAAGCCAAGGTCTTTTATGTTACCTTGTATCAGGATCCCATCCTCGGTTCTGTAAGTTGCACCCATTGATATCGATGCACCAGGGTTACGAAACGTTGGTAAAAAGTCGCGCCCATCCAGTCTGCCGGGCACATAGCTCCTGTAATACCGTCCCCTCATATAAACGTCGGCATTGTCATTGTCAGGATTTGCCGGGTCGCGGTTAATTTGCAGGCTCGACTCCTCCACATCTATTTTGTTATATTGAACACCAGACAGGTAGCTCAGCTTAAAGCCTAAGGAGAGTTGTTTACTAACCTGCTCCCGGTAGATATAACTTAACTGGTCATACATCTGCACCCTATAATGGTTGTTGAATATATTGTCATAATGGTCTTGCGCAAAATTTGACGGTCCATCAAGAAAAGCTATAGACTCATCGGTGACCAGGCCTTTACTTTCTACTTTAGTTTGGGCCGAAAAGCCCATTTCAACATTGCCGTTTAAACTGGTGAAAAGTTTAACCATTACCGCATATGCATTGGCGTTTACATTGAAATGATTTAAAGCATTTTGGCCAATGCGAAGCGATGAAGTGTTATAATACGAGGGCTTTGCAAATGCGCGGCTTTTTAGCGGCCGTTGTATATCGCCGGTTATATAGAAATTAGCATTAAAATTCGGGATTAAAAAATTGAAAGCTATTTCCCGACTCGAATCGGGGATAAAGGCTCTTTGTGAAGGATTTTCAAATGAATCGTAAAGGGTGCCGGTATTATACTGCGAAAACTGTTGAGCCGATACGGATAAAGAATAAAAAATAAAGAAGAGAATAGTAAAGAAGATCTTATTCATAATTGGCCCACATATCTTGCCCGAATTTTCTTAAAGAAAAGAACTCAAAGCTGATTGTCTGTAAATTTTTTACAAATTGCTATTTGTAATGTTCTACGAAATTGAGCGGGTATTGTTGTGTAAACGTAAATAAATTTATTTTTTTACTGCACTTGTATCCGGAACATTCAGGCGCATACAAAAATTGGTATAAAAGTTTTTGTCGGATGCGGTGAGCTGGAAGGCAGCACCATAATAATTTTTCCAACCGGGGTCGCTGTTTGCAAAAGCATCGTAAAAAGGCCTTTTTAAATCGCGCTTTAATACAGGCTGCATGTTTTTAAAGTTAATAAAGAAGGCCACATTGCTCCTTTCGGCAAGCAAATTATCAAATTGGGTATACTGATCGGTTTTGCCAATGAATTTGCGATTGAAGTAGGTGTCGTTATAACTTTCTAACTCGGATACCGATGTGGCAAGTATGAGATAATTATCAATGATCATAAAGTAAGGTTTCCGGAAAACGCTGAATGCATCGCCCAATAAAAAGAAGGGCAGTTTTTCATAATTAAACTGGCCAACTTTATCAGTAACCATATTACTGATGTTCATCATCACCGGAAAAAGCTTTGAGCCATCTTTAACAGAAATGATGGCAAATTTTTCAAAGTACCGCGTGGTAACTATTGCGAACTCGTTACCGAGCAGCTTTTCAAACTCAGGTTTTACAAACAGCCCTGCTTCTGATTTTACCTTGTTCAAAAGTTCATTCTTTTCTTTGCCCACTCCCGCTTTATCATGCCATTGTGAAAGGTCGGCCTCGAACTTTTTAGGATCTGAAACGGCGAAGCTTGTGCTGTAGGCAGTTGTAGCCGGGAAAATATCTTTTAAATGATTCTCGACAGGTTGCTGGGCCGAAAAGATGTTTAAATAACTGGTTGCATTATTTCGTTTAGTGGTGAACCCGTTAAACATCAAAGCATCGCTTTTGTAATTTAAGTTTAATGCCGCATAGGCCGGCAGCATTCTAAAGCTCTTAAAAAGATCGGTAGTTTTATTAAGGAACAGCTGATCAAAAAAAGGGTTAAGCTGGTTGTAATTAATATAAAGATTGGCAAGTGAATTGGCGTTTTGCTGCTCAGGCAACGGTACAAAGCCATTATGGCCTTTATCCTGCTGATAGATGGCGCTATGATCAACCAAATCCTTTGAAAAACTGCCCGAAAATATATTGTCGCCGGTTTTAATGAGGTAAAAATGTTTGTTGAGCGGCTTGACATATATATTATAACCCTGGCTTGCCGCTATTTGCATAGGTGCTATTTGTAAAGCGCTTTTGGCATTGCCTGTTAAATGATTAAACATGGTTGCCGAAAAAGCTTTTGATGCCGAAGTGGTTACAAGCAAGTCTATATCATCATTATTTGTAGGATGAAGGGAAACGAAAATGTTTTGGCCTGTAAAAAATTGATCAAGCTGTGGAGAGGAAATAAGCAACTTGCGTAAGGTATCAAGTTCATGTAATTTGCCGGGGCCAACAAAAGTGCTCAAGAGCTGGTTGCCGGCAAAAATATCATAAAATCCCTTTTCATTACCAAACTCAAATACTGCCACCGCATTATCAGGAATAGCGCGCATAACCTGCCCGGTACGCACTCCCGGCGGACTTAAATTTTTAAAATATAACACCGTTACCAGCACGGTAGCTATAATCAAAAATATAGTGGTTACTATCAGTCGTTTCATAGCAGGGGCGTGCAGCAAATATAGAATTTTACCCCACGGCGTTAAAGTAATACTTTCAATTGGTTAACTTAGCTTTTTATATCGCATGAACAAACAAATAATTATTACCGCTTCGTTTTTAGGTATGCTGGCCGTTATCACCGGCGCTTTTGGAGCCCACGGTTTAAAAGCGTTGCTTGCCCCGGCCCAGCTTGAGGTTTGGCATACTGCTGTACAATACAACTTCTATCATGTATTTGCCCTGCTTTTTTTAGCAGTTTTTGCGCGGGAAAAGAGCGGTGGCTTAATATCAGCAGCTTACTACCTGTTCACTTTCGGCATTATATTCTTTTCAGGTTCGCTGTACCTGTTATCATGCCGCGATCTGCTTGGCTGGAACTGGCTTATAGCGATGGGGCCAATTACACCCATTGGTGGTTTGTTGTTCATTTTGGGCTGGTTGATGCTGGCATTAGCTGCTATCCGCAACAAATAATAAATAATGTTAGAGTTTGCCGAAATTGAACATACCGACCGTGAAACACTTTTTGCCGAAGTGATTTTGCCATTGGCTATTTCAAAAAACTACACCTACCGGGTTCCTTATGATCAAAATGATGCTATTGCCATTGGCAAAAGAGTGGTGGTTCAGTTCGGTAAAAGCAAGCTTTATACAGCTATTGTTAAAGAGATAAGTAAACTGGCACCCGAAAAGTACGAGGCCAAATATATCATCGAGATCCTGGATGACCAGCCGGTTGTAACTCCTAAGCAGCTCGAATTTTGGCAGTGGCTGGCAGATTACTATATGTGCAACATAGGCGAAGTTATGAACGCCGCGCTGCCATCGGCACTGAAGCTGGCCAGCGAAACCCGCATCATGCTTAACCGGGAATATGAGATAGATAAGACCACGCTTCACGATAAAGAGTTTTTAATTGTTGAAGCTCTCGAAATTCAGCCGGAGCTTACTATAAGTGATATTACCAAGCTTTTGGGGCAGAAAACCGTAATGCCGATATTGAAGTTGATGTTTGAAAAAAACATCATCAACATATCCGAAGAAGTAAACGAACGTTATAAGCCCCGCATACGCACTTTTATTACACTTAACCCGGTTTATAACAACCAGGATAATCTGCGGGAGCTATTCCCGATATTGGAAAAGCGCGCGCCTAAACAGGCCGATGCCTTATTAGCTTACATCAAGCTTTCCCGTCATCAAAAAAATATCACCAAAAACGAACTTATTGAAGAGAGCGGGGCCGGTGAATCGAGCATTAAATCGCTCATTGAAAAAGAGATCTTCTTTTCGGAAGACAGGAGCGTTAGCCGCCTGCATTTTGAGGAAGAGGGAGAGGAAGGCAACAACTTTGAATTGAGCGAACAGCAAACGGAGGTACTTCAAAGTATCCGCGTGCAGTTTAAAGAAAAAGATGTAACGCTGTTGCATGGCGTAACCTCATCAGGCAAAACACAATTATATGTAAGGCTGATAGAAGAGATTGTACGCAGCGGCAGACAGGTGCTTTACCTTTTGCCTGAAATAGCCCTAACAACACATATTATTGAAAGGTTACGGACGTATTTTGGCGCTGATATCGGTGTTTATCATTCGCGTTTTAATGACAATGAGCGGGTTGAGGTTTGGCAGAAAGTTTTAAGCGGAGAGTATAAGATTGTGCTCGGCGCGCGTTCATCCGTGTTTTTACCTTTTGCCGATCTGGGATTGATCATTGTTGATGAAGAGCACGAAACATCATACAAGCAATTTGATCCGGCGCCGCGCTACAACGCACGCGACACCTCGATTTTTTTGGCTAACATGCACCAGGGTAAAGTGCTTTTGGGTTCGGCCACGCCATCCTTTGAAAGCTACTATAACGCCCGCACTCACAAATACGGTTTTGCAGAGCTTACCGAACGCTTTGGCGGCGTTGAGCTGCCCGATGTGCAGGTGGTGAGCATCGCTCATGAAACCAAACAAAAAACTATCCAGTCGCACTTTACCAGTGTGCTGATGGAAGGCATCAAGCAGGCGCTTGAAAATAAAGAGCAGGTAATTTTATTCCAAAACCGCCGCGGATATGCCCCCATCCTGATGTGCAAAGTATGTGCTTATACTCCCAAATGTATTAACTGCGATGTAAGCCTTACTTATCATAAAAGCAGCGGCAAACTGCATTGCCACTACTGCGGTTACAAGGAAGATACGCCATCCATTTGCCCCGCCTGCGGATCTACCCATTTAGAATATAAAGGCTTCGGTACCGAAAAAATTGAAGATGAACTGAGCGTTTTACTGCCCGAAGCCCGGATTGCCCGGATGGACCTGGATACTACGCGGTCACGGAACTCCCTGCAAACTATCCTCAACGATCTGGAAGAAAAAAGAATAGATATCCTGGTTGGTACCCAGATGGTGGCCAAAGGGCTTGATTTTTCAGATGTAACGCTAATTGGTATTATTAATGCTGATAGCCTGCTAAAATTCCCTGACTATAGGGCAAACGAGCGTGGTTATCAACTACTTGCACAGGTAAGTGGCAGGGCCGGCCGCCGGGGTAAGCAGGGCAAAGTAGTTGTGCAAACCTATGATATTTATCACCGGGTGTTGAAGCAGGTGATTGATAACAACTACGCCGATCTTTATTTTACCGAGATGGAAGAACGGAAAAGCTTTAAATACCCTCCCTTCTACCGGATCATTAACCTCGACATCAAGCATAAAAATCCCGATGTGCTCCATAACCAGGCCGAATATCTTGGCGCACGGCTCCGGGAACATTTTGGCGAGCGGGTTATTGGCCCGGAACAGCCGCTCATCAGCAGGATCCGCAATTATTACATTAAAAGCATTATGCTCAAATTTGAGAAGGATGGGATCTCTATCATAAAAGCAAAAACTGTTTTAAGGGATGTGATCACTCAGTATTATACAACCAAACTTAGCACGGGCAGTATTGTACAGCCCGACGTTGATCCGTATTAATACGATCTTGAGTCGCGCCGGGCGGGGATTTTCTGATTAACAAATTCTGTATCTTAGTTAAATGCATATTGAACGCTTTACGCCCGGCGAAATACTAAAGCCTTTTATACGGCAATACGTTTTTATCGAGACTGCAAATTATCTGGTTAATCGTATTTTGCCCGATACATCGCTGGTAATGGCTTTCAGGTACGGTGGCAAGATCAGCGATATTACCCAGGCACATAGCAGTAAGCTTCCCTCCTCTTTGATCACCGGCTTAAAAAAATCGCCGAGGCTAATTAATTACGCATCAGGCACAGGCAATATGTTGGTTTTATTTAAAGCAGCCGGAGCGGCAGCGTTTTTCAAAAATCCGCTTCATGAATTGTTTGAAACAACGCTGCCGCTTGATAACTTTATTGACCGGTGTGAATTAGCGTTAATTGAAGAACAACTGGCAGAAGCTGCCAATAATCAGCAACGGATAATCATCACCGAACAATTTCTGCTTAAACATATTGAAAGCCACAAACAGGACCAGTTGATCATATCTGCCCTGCAAAAGATCCGCTTATCAAAAGGCATGATCAAAATTAAGGACCTTGCCGATACACATTATATAAGCCAGGATGCATTTGAAAAACGCTTCAGGCGAGTGGTTGGTACTTCGCCAAAGCAGTTTTCCAATATTATTAAGATCAGGTCGATAGTTGATAGTAAACCTAAAAACGGTTTGCTCAGCCAGGTAGCTTTAGAAGCCGGGTACTTTGATCAGCCGCATTTCAATAAGGAATTTAAACTGTTTACAGGGTTAACCCCTACCGATTTCTTTAAAATACCGCAAGCCTGGTAAATCATTGATTTTTTACAAGTATTGAGCTTCCATTATCCCGATTTTTGAAGAAAAACAAGGATAATCATGACACAGATATTTATAGATCAATTTATTGTTCCCGCAACAGCTGAACAGGAATTTAAAGAACGTATGAAAGTCAACAGGGATTTTATTAAAAAACTTGAGGGCTTTACTGAAGACAGGGCTTTTGAACGTTATGACGAACAAGGCAACCTCATTTGCATTACAACTGCCATTTGGCAAAATGAGGACGTTTTGCAAAAGGCTAAAGAAGCAGTGCAGCAGCTATATCAGCAACAGGGCTTTGATATGAAGGCGATGTTGCAAAGGCTAAACGTAAGCATGGAAAGGAACACTTACCGGGAGATTGCCGATTAGAAAGCAGCAACATATAATCAACACATAAAACGTTTTATATTGAATTAAAAAAACAGGCAAATATTACCCGGCCTAATTTTGCCGGGTAAGCCCGTTTTGTAATTTAATTTCTGATAGATTTGTGTTACGATTATAGTGTTTTATGACAATAACCAACTCCGATTTTAAAATAGATGTAACCTCCGAAATTGGTACACTGCGCTCATTGCTTATTCATAGTCCCGATAGTGGTTTGGGCAAAGTTGTGCCTTCAAAGGCGCAGGACTGGCTTTTTGAAGATATAATTCACCTGGATACGGTACGCAGGAATGAATATGATTACTACGTAAAGCTGTTGCTCTATTTTCTTGACCCGGATAAAATAAAAGGCAAGCTGAATCAAATTGATGATGAAGCAACACGCCGTTCGTTTTTTAAACCTGATAATGCAGGCTTCCATTCATCAGATAAGGTTATCGAGATCCAAACCCTGTTGGCCGATATTTTACAGCAGCCGGATATCCGTAAAAAACTGGTTGCTTCTGTATGCGCGGTTGAAAGCTGCAATTACCGTTTACAACAGCAGCTTACCGATACCGACCCGGTTGAGCTGGCCAAGATCTTTATTTCGGGCTCGTTAACAACCGAAGAAATGATCTTTGCCCCTATCCCCAACCTTATTTTTTCGAGGGATCTGGGTATAGCGGTTAATAATCATATGCTGCTCAATAAGCCGGCAAAGAAAGCCCGTTTCCGCGAAACTTTGCTGATGCGTTACATATTTTTCAATCATCCACTGTTTGAAGCTTATCGCGGTAATATTTTGGAGATTCCTGAAACCGCGCAGCATTTTTTACGCCCGGGCGAAGACGCGGAAGGCCGCACAACTTTAGAAGGCGGCGATGTGATGATGGTAAGTCCTGATCATTTAGTGATCGGCTGCAGCGAACGGACATCTGTCAGCGGTGCTAATGAAGCGATCAGGCTCCTGTTTGAGCACGATGTAGTGAAGAAGGTAACCATCGTAAAAATTCCAAACAAGCGTGATTATATGCATATCGATACTGTTTTTACGCAGGTAAAGCGCGATACCTGGGTACTACTCCGCTCGCTTGCGGTGGCCGAAGCCCCTATTGAGGAACGGGAGCCGATATCATGGTTTGCTGATAAAAAACAAAAAGAACGGGCGGAAATTGTACAGTTTGAAAAAGATGAAAAACCAAGGCTATTTGGTTGTATTGAGGACCTGCTTTCCGACATCAGCGAGAACGATCTCAAAAGCGGTGTAAAAACCAAGTTTATTTACTCGGGCAACAACACCTTCCCTTTTGATGCCCGTGAACAGTGGACAGACTCCTGCAACCTGCTGGCCCTAAAAGAAGGCGTTGTTGTTGGATATGATCGGAATGATAAAACTGTAGAGGCTTTTAAAGAAGGTGGCTTTAATGTGATCCGGGTAGCCGAACTGCTTCAAAAATTTGAGAATAATGAACTTGATCCGCAAAGTTTGACTGATACGCTGATATTAATGCCTTCAGCCGAACTTTCCCGTGCCCGCGGTGGTTTCCATTGCATGAGCATGCCGGTATTCAGGGATACTGTAATTTAATTTGTCATTGAGTCATCTGGTCATTAAGTCATTGCTTTGCATGATTTAAAAAAAATGACTCAATGACCCAATGAAATAATGACAAAAATCATGAGTCAATCAACATCACATATATTAATGATCCGCCCGGTTAATTTCGGGTTTAACGAAGAAACCGCTGCAAGCAATGCTTTCCAAAACCCTGATGCCGAAAAAAATGGCGTACAGGAAAGAGCCTTGAGTGAGTTTAATAGTATGGTTAACATTTTGCGCCATAATGGCGTAGATGTTAGCGTTGTAGATGACACCCCACAGCCCTATACGCCCGATTCAATATTTCCTAACAACTGGGTATCTTTTCATAACGATGGCGGCGTTTTCCTTTACCCCATGCAGGCCGAAAACCGCCGGCTTGAGCGCAGGGAAGATATTATAACTAACCTGGAGGATAAATTTAAAGTAGCCCATGTAATTGACCTGAGCCGTTTTGAGCATGAGCACCGCTTTTTGGAAGGCACGGGCAGCATGGTACTTGACAGAGACAATAAAATAGCATACGCCTGTTTGTCTCCCCGAACAGATAAGGAGGTACTTAATTATTTTTGTGAGCAATCTGGTTATCAGCCCATTAGTTTTGAAGCTGTAGACGAAAAAGGCAAGGCTATTTATCATACCAATGTATTGATGTGCATCGGCAGCCGGTTCGCGGTGATCTGTTTAAACAGCATTCCTAACCCGCATGAAAGAATAAAAGTTACCGAATCGTTAAAATCATCGCACAAAGAAATTATTGAAATCACCTTTGAGCAGATGAACCAGTTTGCGGGCAATATGCTGGAGGTGAAAAACAAAGCCGGTGATACTTTGATCGTGATGTCGCAAAATGCTTTCAGCGTTTTGACTGAAGCGCAGCGTTCCGCTTTACAACAGTATGGAAGGCTGGTTTATGCTGATATCAATACCATTGAAACAAACGGCGGCGGCAGCGCAAGGTGTATGATAGCTGAGGTGCATTTGCCGACTATTTAACTTAGCAGCTATCGAGCGAAGACACTGCCGAGATAAAGAATTATCATTATGACAATATGCATAAGCAGGTACTTATCCTTAAACATACGTTATTAATTAGGATTTTTTTACTAACGAATAGGCCCCTTCGTCAGGGGCCTATTCGTTAAGTATCTAATTAAACAGCTATTCAAGTTTATTCTGTAATGAAATAGAGATAAGCCTGTTTTTGCTTCATTTTTGAGCGTACGCGTTTAAAACTATCTTCAATGTCTTTACGCTCGTCTTTTTCAGTTACTTCCATGAAGGCTTCCTGGTAATAACCTAAGGATTTATTCCAGTCCTTTTGCTTTTCATAAAACAAACCAAGCAACTCTAAGGTGCGGGCCTTATTCACTCCCGGTGTGGTTAAAGCCTGGGCCGAAATGGTTGAAACCAGCTTATCCCTTCCCAGGAATACGACCAGGTCAAGGTAATGGGTGTAATTATCCGGAAACGATGGTTCCAGCTCCATACAGGTTTTAAAATGATAACCCGCGGTTTGGTAATCCTGGATCTTGTAATAGTAGATCATCCCCAACTGGTAATGCGCCCTCGCAAAAAATGGCTCATCAGCGATGATCTGGTTTAATATGTTTAAGCCCTTGGGTGTTTCTCCGAACGATAGTTCATCAACAGCCTGGAGGTACTTTTCTTCTATTGAATAATAATTGTCCATATAAAATTTCAAATTCAGTTAAGCTTACGTTTATGTAAGGCTTAATGTTATACTAATGTGGTAAATGCAGGATCGGTTTGGATGCTTCGAAAGCACTACACCGGAGTAGAGAAGAGAATTATCGACACAAAACCCTTCTGCTGCGACACCATGGGCCACATTATTGTTGAGCAGATTGATTTATTAAACAGCATCAGTTTGTACTTTATGAATACAAACTTACAATTATTGAACGAGAAAAGCAAGAGAGGAAGTGTTCATGCACAGCCCAATACCCGGTGCATGAGGTTTATTGCCTTTATATGACTTGGAAAGGCAATGTAAAAAAATAGCAGCTTGAAATTAAGCTGCTATCGCGTTTTGTTTAACTGCCTCAATCAGGAAGTTGTTTTTTAATTCTTTTTCAGAGATCATTACGCTGAAATCATCAAACTTAACGCCATGTTCAAGCGGGTAAAGTACATAGCCGCGTTTAAGGGCATCATATGCGCCAAGTTCAAATATTTCGTCGTGCTTTTTGCCTTTTATTTTCGCACCGCTTACTAACTGGTAAGCGTCGGATATGGTTTCAAAATTATTGTTTTTCATAGTGCAGGTAGCTATACAATTACTTTGCCAATTTTTATGCAAACCAGTCGAACAAGTCGTTTTGTTTTAAAGAAGCTTTGTGCGCATCCGATAAGTCGTTAATAATCAGCCCTTCGCCCATTTGTATTATTCGTGTGCCATAATTAAAAGCGTCCTTTAAATTATGCGTAATGAATACCGCCGTTAAATTAAAATCGCGGATCAGTGTATCAGCTGTCCGCATCACCACATCGGCCGAGCGTGGGTCGAGAGCCGCGGTAGGTTCGTCCAGCAATAAAACTTTACAACTATCCATTACACTCATCAGCAGAGTAAGCGCCTGCCGCTGCCCGCCCGACAAAGTACCCATCGGCTGGTCTATCTTATCCTGCAAACCCATGCCAAGGCCGGCTACTTTTTCCTGAACCTGTTTTTTAAAAGCGTCATTTATCCCAACGGATAAACCTTTTCTTTTTGTGCGGATCGATGCCAGCCGGAAATTATCCAAAATGCTCAAATCAGGAGCTGTACCACTCAAGGGGTTTTGAAATACCCTTGCAATCCACCGGCTGCGTTTGTAATCAGGCATGTTGGTTACATCGTTACCGTCGATACTTATAGTGCCATTATCGGGCGATACGCTGCCGGCAATTAAATTAAGCATCGTGGTCTTGCCTGAGCCATTCGAACCAACTATCACCAAAAACTCACCGTCTTTGATCTCCAGTGTAATGCCATTAACCGCGTTTACCTGGTTGGCTTTACCTTTATTAAATGTTTTATGTACGTCGGTTATCGTTATCATGATGATCTTAATAAGGATAAACGCGGCAGGCTTACAATTACCAGCACAAAACCGGCGGTAACTATTTTAAGTAATTTAGGGTCGACACCAACTGAGAGTGTAAACGCCAAAACCAGCTGAAATATCACTGCCCCTGCTAATACCAATACCAGACTTAACCATACCGAGGTAAGCTTAAACCAATTAATTAATGTTTCGGCAATGATCACCGATCCTAACCCTACTATCACAATCCCAATACCCATGCTGATATCTGCAAAACCCTGAAACTGGGCTACCAGGTAACCGCTCAAAGCCGTGAGCGCATTGGCCAGTGCCAGCCCGGTAATCTTCATCCTGTCGGTATTTACGCCTAATGAACGGATCATGGATTCACTGTTACCTGTAGCCCGCATGGCTATGCCAAAATCGGTTTTGAGCAGGTAGCCGATCAAAAAAGTGATCACGATAACAAAAATGGCAAGGATCCAGAATGTATTTTGATTGGGGTCGCTCACAACATTTACTATGGTAAATAACGAAGGCAAATTGATAAGTGGTAAATTTGAGCGGCCTAAAATAGTAAGGTTAACCGAGTAAAGCGCCGTCATGACCAGGATGCCGGCCAGCAGTGCATTGATCTTTAATTTGGTATGAATAATACCGGTAAGCGCCCCCGCTGCTGCGCCTGCCAAAATCACAGCAGGTAAAATAACATAGGCAGGCTGATGATTGGTCAGCAATACAGCCGTAACCACACCACCCAGTGTATAACTGCCATCGGTTGTGATATCCGGAATATTGAAGATTTTCATGGATATATAAATCCCCAGCGCTATGGCCGAAAAGCATAGGCCCTGCAGTAAAGCGGTAAGGTAAAAATCCATTTATTTTACAGGCTCAAAATTTGGCGGGATGGTAATATTGTATTTTTTAGCAGCAGCCGGGTTATATACCCTCTTCCTGATCTTTACCATTTCGGGCTGCAGGCCATCGGTTTTATGGGTTTTAAGAAATTGGGCTGCCTGTTCGCCGGCCTGGTACCCCCATTGATAAATATCAGCCCCAAAAGCAGCGACGGCTCCACGCTGTACCAAACCTGCTTCGCTTGTAAAAATCGGGATGTTTTTTTGATTACAATTTTTCAGGATGGTTTCAAAAGATGCAAAAACGGTATTGTCCGGATTGGCAAAAAAAGCATCGATGTTTTTGCCTAACAGCGACTGCGTAACCAGTTGCGCATCGGCAGAGGTATTTAGCGGAAGTGCAACAATATCAACATTTAGCCCTGCAGCCAACGATTTAATACGATTTAAGGCATCGGCCGATTGCGGCTCCGACTGATTATAGATCATTCCGATAACCAGTTTTGCGCCTTTAGGCTTAAGCAGTTTGGGAATAATACTGAACGAAGTATCAATATAGTTTAACTCTTCTACTACGCCGAAAAGGTTGGCGGGCGCTTTGCCGTTGGCATCAACTACCTTCATCCGTTCGGCTGTTGGGGATACCATGGCAAAAACCGGGATATGTTTTGTTTTTTGAAGCGCTGTTACCGTTGATAGCGTTGTACACGTTGCCAGCAGGTTAACACTATCAGTAACAAAGTGGTTAACTATCTGTGTAAGCGTAGGGATATCGCCCTGGGCGTTGCTGTACTCAATCTGCACGGTCTTTTTTTCTTCGCTGAAACCATTTTTGCTCAGGGCATCAGTAAAACCTTTGCGGGCCTGTGATATGGTGGCATCTTCAAAAGCATCAACAAAACCAACTACAGGTACCTGCATTGATTTGGTTTTGGGTTTACAGGATACAAAAAAAACAAGTAATATAGCTACCGGCAGATATTTGATAAACTTCATTTTACTAAATTAACTTTTTAGCCGTAAAGCTGAAAATCCAATGGCAAAAGCCGAAAATTGTTTTACAATAGGATTATTATTATACGAAAGCTTGAAGTAGAACGCACAACGTCAAAAGCCAGCAGTCCGATTATCACAATCGTTTAATTATATATAATAATTGGCAGATTGCATTACCTTTCCGGGCAATGCGCTTAACAACTATTCAAACCCGATCTGATTAAAAAAAACAATAAGTTTAAAGCAGCTCTTTAAGTTCGGCAAAATTACTGATGGTTGCTACCATGCCATCAGGCACAACGCCAAAACCATAATTTGCAAAAATGAAAGGTACGCCGGCTTGTTTGGCGGCATTATAATCGCCCATGGTATCACCCACGTAAACCGTGGCTTTCAATTGGTGGTCGTTCACTACATCTTTGATATTATCGGCCTTAGGATTTCCTTTTGTGCCAAAACACTGATGCCCAAGAAAATGGCCATGCAATTGGTTCAAATCCAAAAACAGTTCGATATAACCGTTTTGGCAATTACTCACGATATAAAGTTTATAATTTGCAGCAAGATATTTAAGGGTTTCTTCCAATTGAGGATAAAGTTCACCTCCTTTGGTATGTAATATTTCCAGTTCGCTGACAGCACAAAGCGATTGTACTTCTTTACGCTGCGCTGCATTAAGGTCGGGGAATAATTTATCAAAAATGGCGTCATAGGTCATTCCGGTGATGGAACGCACACGTTCCTGCGTCATTTCTTCCTGAATATAATCTACCTTGCTTAAAGCTGCCTGCCATGCAAGGGCCACATTGGCGGTACTATCCCAAAGGGTACCATCAAGATCAAAAATTATGCTGTCGTATTTGTTTTTAAGCGAATCATTCATATCGCCGGCAAAAGTAAAGGTTTATTAGCCGCCTTGCACAATGATGTTAATTTATTTGCTACTTTAACTGAATAAAACCATGATCACAATTAAAACGGTTTCTTTAAGCCCTGATGAAAAGGCCGAATTGGAAAAGGCTTTACGCAAATTCGCGGCAAAGCGTGAAACTAATTTCGATTTTATATCATCAGAAGTATCTATGGGAACAGATAAAATCCTTTTAGGTTATGAAGGCAATCGCAACGTACATTTTACCCGCCCACGTACATTTGTAGATCGCTACCTCCCAAAGCTGATCATCAACGTCCCCCGCAACACAACTGATTTATTTTATAGGTTAAGGCTGAGTAACATGAGTACTGCAGTGTTAGCATTGTTGGTGATTGGGGTTGCAGCCGGTATTATTTCCGCATCCATCGGCGAGGGTACGATTGAGGTTTTGATTTACCCGCCTGGTCTTCTTTTCATGTTTGCTTTGGGTACTTTACTGGAGTATAAACTTTCTGCTTTAAAAATTAAAAGGGCTATATCAAAATATCGGCTGTTAAAACACCTGCATATTGAGGAAGAAAGTTTGTAGTATCTTCATATCGCAAATAGTGCCGGACTAACTCTTACCAACAACCGGGCATAATTTTTTTTAAAGAATTTGCAACATAATGGATTTTTTATTTGTACATTTAATTATTCGCCGCCATCTAATTTAAAAATGCGTAAAACTACGTACGCAAAACGGTGAAATCCCTGATTATTTTTTATAAAGCGTTGGTTACTTTTGGAGCATAATGTGTTTCTGAACGTCCGGAGGCATCTTTTAAAAACTTATACCTTGCTTATGAAATTATTCTACCATTTTCTTGTTTTGGTTGCAGCATCTCTCATTTTAGTAGCTTGTGCCAATATGTTTGCCTCAACACCCGAAAAAAAACTCGACAAACCTGCGCAACGCAGCGGCATCTACTTAGGCAAAGATTCATTGTATAATTCAGAAATAAACACCCGGCTCACATTCTCGGATTCTTATTACCATGATGTTTTAAACCGGTATACAAGTGGCAGCCACCAGACCTGGCACAAAATCAATAACAATTTATTTATGGCTGCAAATTACCTGGGCCTTAACCCAATCGAAAAATAATTTAGTTTAATAGTTAGTTAATTAGTTAGGAACAGTTGTAAACAGTCGCCGCAGAATGCTCCGACTGTTTTTTTATGATCAGAATTTGGGAAATGAGCCCAGGCCAAAAAATATCGCGAATAAAGGGATAGCCAACAAAAAATATGCTTTTGCCAATTGTCTGTCATCGGCATTCCCAACTACAAATACATTATATAGATCGGCTTTCAGTGATTTAAGTTTCTCTTTCATGATAATAGATTTTAAGTAATTATAAACAGCTTAATTTCAAACACTTATTTAATTTATATAAATCAAGCTTGTTACTATCATGACTGTAGCTGCAGGTTTTGGTTTAAATGAAAATGCCCTTAATTTTTTAATCAAGGGCATCTGTATGTATTTCAGTCAATTAAATTATTTCGTTTTATCCTCGCTCATCTCCGGATGGTAATGTAAGCCCGGTGTAAGCCAGTGCAAAAGCATCACTCTTGAATACCTGAAATTAAACGGCGCCAAAACTACCGCTACCCCTAAAATAATAGTTACATACAGCCAGGGGTTACTACTGCCTGTTAAAACGCTGATAGCAACTGCCAGTGTAACCATCTCAGCAACGTTAAGCGCATAACTGGCAAACATGGCTACATAAAAATAACCGGGTTCACGCTCATACACCAGGCCGCAGTGTGAACAGGTTTTATACATCTCCTGTCCTTTAAATTCATACATACCGGTGATAAATAAGTCTCCTCTCCTGCAACGCGGACATTTAGCGTTTACAAAGGCAGACCAGGCGGATAATTTATATTTAGGGGTTTCCATAACGTTATGATTTATTGTTTAAGGTTTTTTTTCTGAACTCTTCGGGGGTAATGCCCTCAATTTTTTTAAAGAACTTGGTAAAATAGGAGTTATCGCTAAAATTTAGGTTAAAAGCTATTTCACTTATATTAAGTTGCGGATTAGTTAATAGCCTTTTTGCTTCAAGCAAAGTACGGTTACGGATCACCTCTCCTGCCGACAGGCCAAGCACATCTTTACATACCGCGTTTAAATGATTGGGGGTAATATAAAGCAGTTCAGCATAATCCTTCGGGAGCTTTACATCGATATAATGCTGCTCAATCAGTTTTTGAAAGTTACGGATCAACGTTTGATTATAGCCCTGTTTGCCAAAGCTATCGCCTTTGCCCTGGCAACGATTTATCAGAATGAAAAGCTGAAGCATAAGCACCCTTACCATATCGCTACCCAAAACTGCAGGCTTTTCAACTTCAGATACAATCCTTTCAAAAAGGGCAATGATTTCGGGTAACTGGTTGGCAGGTAAGTCAACCACCTCATCCTTTGGATTGCCGTTCAAAAAGTTAAAATTGTCAAAGTAGCCTGAGCGTAATAAAAACGACTGGATAAAGGAGCTTGAGAAATTGATAATATAACCGTCAGTAAAACCTTCAAAAGCCCATGAATGCACCTGCCCGGGAATCATAAAGTAAATCTGCCCCGGCCTTACCTCAAAGCTTTCAAAGTCAATGGTATGTGATCCTCCGCCATCAGTAAACAATACCAGGTGGTAAAACGAGTGGCGGTGCGGAAAGAAAAGGTTTTTATGAGCATCCAGATAAGACGCAAACCTGCTGATCAGGACCTCATCCTGCTTTATATCATCGGCAAGTGTGCAAATATCAATTGTTGGAATGCTTTGTAACATGCCACAAAACTACACACAATACCCTCTCCCTTAATGGTACTATTTTTATTTTATATGGTACTAATCAACGATTGACAAATCTTTGATAAATCATGTCCATTTTTGGATGATATCTTCCAGTCGCTCAAAAGTAAAAGGTTTACTTACAAAATCTTTCATACCGGCCTGGCTGCATTCACGTTCATTTTCACTAAGCACATTGGCTGTCATGGCAATAATAGGTGGAGCGCCCTTACCGTGCTTAGTTAATATATGGCGGGTGGCCTGTAAACCATCCATTTCGGGCATTTGAATATCCATAAATATCAGATCATAGTTACACTGCTCAACCATATTAACCGCGGCCAGTCCATTTTCGGCAATATCAATATTATAACCAACCTTTTTAAAAATCTTACTGGCTATCAACTGGTTCATTTTATTATCCTCGGCTAATAAAATGCGTAAAGGCCGGTATTGAAACGCTTCCTTTTCATCCGGTTGCATCTCCGGTTCGATAATGCTATAGGTAACATGTAAAGGCAAGGTAAAGCTAAATAATGAACCCTGGGCTTCCTTACTTTCTACCCAGATCCTTCCGTGCATCATCTCCACAAGTTTTTTGCAAATGGATAAGCCCAGCCCCGTACCGCCGTATTTGCGCAAAGCGGTAGTATTTACCTGCGTAAATGGTTTAAATAACTGTGCTAATGCCTCTTCACTTATGCCAATCCCGTCATCTTTAATGCTGAAAGTTATATCCTGGACGTTATTCCTGATCTCAGATGCTGTGACGCGTAAACTTACCGAACCTTCGTCGGTAAACTTAATGGCATTGCCGATCAAATTAACCAGGATTTGCTGAAGTCTGCCCTCATCTGCTATTACATAGTTTGCCACATTAGCATCAACATCATAGGTTAAGCTTATGGGTTTGTGAAGGGATGTAATGGCCGGTTCGGTAATCTCAATAACTGTTTTTATGCAGTTACGCAAATGCGTTGAAACCGGGTGAAGGACCAGTTTATCGGCTTCGATCTTTGAAATATCGAGAATATCACTGATGATGTTGATCAGTAAATTACTGCTCGATTGTAAAGTTTGAAGCAGTTCCTGCTGCTCGGGCTGTAAATTGGTACGGGATAGCAGTTGGGCGGTACCGATGATACCGTTAAGTGGCGTACGAATTTCATGGCTCATATTGGCCAGGAAATTCGATTTGGCAAATGTGGCCGCCTCAGCCTGGTCACGTGAGGCCGAAAGTTCAATTTGTGAAGCTTGTAACTCTTCACTTTTACGGATCAGGTCGCGCTTATCGGTTTCGTGGCTTTTTTTAATAAAACCTACCAGCAGCCCAACAGTCAATATGTTTACCACAGCCGATGTGATGAGGTCAGATTCCTTTGACGCCGTGCTATCATAAGGCTGTACTAAACCAGGAAAATGTTTTTCGATAAAGTAGCACCCTAAAAATATAGCTATTAGCGCGCCAATAAAAATATAATGGTATCGCTTTTTTACAAGTAGTGTTATGAGCACAATAAAAAAGACACCCGAAAGGGTTGTTGATCCGGTGATACCGCCATTGTAAAACCAACCCGGAATAATTGCAGCCAACCCAAAGCAAATGTAAATAACGGCTACATCCTCTTTATACTTAACAAACCTGCTCCTGTAAAAAGCCCAGCCCGACATCAGAATTACAAAAAGCTCGACAAGCTCAAGTTTATAACTTAAACCTAAAAACAAATTGCAGATCAGCGAAAAAATGCTGCTGGCACAAATGAATAATGAGAGCGCATTAAACAGCTTGTTCTCCAGCGACAAATCAGGCATCCCATAGCCAATAATCCGCTTAAGCTTTTCCATTTAAAATAAAAAATTAATTAGAGAGAACTCTTTATACTCAAAAACAGGGAGTTCGGTTTAGTAAATAAACTATTTTTTAGGAAATATTTAAAACTTTAGTGTTTAAAAAGATAAAAAACAGGATATTATTGTTTAATAATTAAATTAAAAAAACAATATAATTATTAAGTAATTCAAAATCAGTGTTTAAAATGTTAACCCGACAGTTAAAACCAACAGCGCACCCCTTCATTTGAAAAGCCCATGGTTATATATAGTTAAATATAAATTAATATTTAATAAGCGCTGGCGATATTCAGCATCTCAATAGCTTCATTACTTAATTTCAAAGTGGCTGATTCAAAAAGATCAGTAAGTTGTTCCAAACTGGTGGCACTAACAATGGGTGCTGTAATACCAGGCCTTGCAATTAACCAGGCCAGTGCGATTGCCGACTGGCTGGTTTTATACTGCCCGGCAAGGTCATCCAGGGCTTTTAATATTCTGTAGCCTCTTTGGTTAAGATATTTTTTAACCATACCGGCGCGACTGCTTCCCTTCAGGTCGGCCTCCGAACGGTATTTGCCGCTTAAAAAACCGCTGGCCAACGAAAAATAACTGATCACCCCAAGGTTTTGCTCTTTAATAAAAGGCTCGTAAGTAGTTTCATATTTTTCCCTGTCGAACAGGTTATATTCGGGCTGAAGCGTTTGATAAGCTATCAGGCCTTTTTCAATACTTGTTTTGAGCGACTCATGCAACCGTTTGACAGACATATTGGAAGTTCCTATAGCCCTCACCTTACCGTCCTGCACCAGTTGATCATAAGCACGCAGGGTTTCTTCAACCGGGGTTGAGGGGTCATCGTAATGGGTTTGATATAAATCAATATAATCAGTTTGCAAGCGCTTTAATGAAGCCTCGGCCGATTTAATAATGTAATCCTTTTTAAGCCCTTTACTGCCCGAATCCATTTCGGCGCCTACTTTAGTGGCTATAACTACTTTATCGCGTTTGCCGCTTTGCCTAAGCCAGTTACCAATTTCGGTTTCCGATTCGCCGCCTTTATTTCCCTCAACCCAGCGCGAGTAAACATCAGCGGTATCGATAGTGTTAAAACCGGCATCTACAAATGCATCCAATAAAAGGGCTGTATCTTTACCTTTAACAGTCCACCCAAACACATTTCCGCCAAAAACCAATGGCGCTGTTGATATGCCGGACGCTCCTAATTCACGATTTTCCATACTAATTTATTTAGGGTATTACTGGGATAAAGCGGTGTTAAGCGTATTTGTTTGTCAGCTTAATGAAATAAAGGTTTATCTCATAATGATGTTACAAAACGCACAAAACTTAACAAATTAGAGATTGAGAAGACATATCCTCAGCCAAAACTAAGTACATTTGCCCTTTGTTAACTTAATATAATGGCTAAAGTTTCTATCAACCTGGCAACAGGCTCATTACAAAAAGAAGAGATCATTGTAGGCATTGATCTGGGTACTACCAACTCGCTCGTAGCATTCATCAACCCTGATAAAAACCCACAGGTAATTAATGATGCAGGTAAAGGTGTATTGGTACCCTCGGTTGTGCATTTTGGCGATGCCGGCGATGTGTTGGTTGGTAATGAGGCAAAAGAGTTCCTGATAACCGATCCGCAAAACACCATCTTCTCGGTTAAACGTTTGCTGGGGCGCAGTTATCACGATATTGAAAACTACAAAGACTTTTTTAGCTATAAAGTAATTGACGACGATACCGAAAGCCTGGTAAAGATCAAGGTAGGTGATAAATTTTACACCCCTATCGAGCTGTCGGCCCAGATATTGAAAGAGCTTAAGGCCCGTGCCGAGCATGCCCTTAAAACCCCGGTTAACCGTGCTGTGATCACTGTTCCGGCGTACTTTAATGATTCGCAACGCCAGGCCACCCGTGATGCGGGCAAACTTGCAGGGCTTGATGTTTTACGCATAGTAAATGAACCTACAGCCGCAAGTTTGGCTTATGGGATAGGCCTCAACCCCGAAGAAACAAAAACCATAGCGGTTTATGACCTTGGCGGCGGTACGTTTGATGTATCCATACTGCAAATCCAAAACGGCATTTTTGAAGTACTATCTACCAATGGCGATACATTTTTAGGTGGTGATGATTTTGACCGCATTATTGTTGATTACTGGATTGAGAAAAACAAGCTTAACAAAGCAGAAGTACTTGCCAATACCGAACTGGCGCAGCAATTACGCTTAAAAGCAGAAGAAGCCAAAAAAGCCTTCGCACACCAAAGCCTGGTTAATGATAAAATAGGCGAGATCTGGTGTACACTTGACCGCACTACTTTTGAAGAACTGATATTGCCGAAAGTACAGCAAACCATCACCAGCTGTCAGAATGCCCTTAATGATGCTAAACTAACTATCGATCAGATTGATGAAGTGGTTATGGTTGGCGGCTCAACCCGTACGGCATTGGTTAAACGTATGGTTGCTGAGTTTTTTGGTCGCCCGGTGCATGATGATGTGAACCCTGATGAAGTAGTTGCTTTAGGCGCCGCCATACAGGCCGATATTTTAGCAGGCAACCGTAAAGATATTTTACTATTAGATGTTACCCCCCTGTCCTTAGGTATTGAAACCATGGGCGGCCTGATGGATGTTATTATTCCCCGTAATTCCAAGGTGCCAACCAAGGGAGGCAGGCAATATACGACATCAATAGACGGACAGGTGAACATGAAAATTGCCGTTTACCAGGGTGAGCGCGACCTGATCAAAGAAAACCGAAAACTGGCTGAATTTGACTTAAAAGGCATCCCTTCCATGCCTGCCGGTTTCCCTAAGGTTGATATTAACTTTTTACTGAATGCCGATGGCATCCTAACCATACAGGCCATCGAACTTCGCTCGGGCGTAAAGCAGGAGGTTGAAGTAAAACCAACCTATGGCATTACCGATGAGCAGGTGGAGCAAATGCTAATGGACAGCATTACCCACGCTAAAGACGATGTAAGCCAGCGTATGCTTATTGAAGCACGTACCGAAGGAGAGCAAATGGTTTATACCGTTGAGCGCTTTCTTCAAAAAAATGCCGACTACGTTTCCGTTACCGAAATTGCTGATACTGCCAAACTTGTTCAGAAACTGAAAGAAGCACTAACCAGCGGCGATAAAGACCTGATACTAAAAACGATTGATGAGGTCAACGAGTTTACCCGTCCCTTTGCAGAACGCTTAATGGACCAGGCTATAAGCACAGCCATGAAGGGTAAGAGTATAGAATAGGCACAGATATTGCTCATTAAGTCAAAAATCTTAAAATTTGAAAAGGACGATTTCTGCTTTAGCCCTGTTTATTTTTATTGCCGTTGCTAATACGGCCTGTTCTACAACCCGCAAACATTTCCGCGATACTTCGGCAAGGTCATCCATGCTGGATACTTTAAAGTACGATTCGCTGATGAAAAAACTGGCCAACGGCGACAAAAGCGGATGCTGGCCCGTGAAAACGAAAGAGTATCCCCTGCCCGGTGCTATATTACCGTTTAACCGCATTGTAGCTTTTTACGGCAACCTCTATTCAAAAAACATGGGCGTGCTGGGCCAATACCCACGCAAAACCATGCTTAACAAATTAAAGGAAGAGGTTAAAAACTGGGAAAAGGCTGACACAGCTACTAACGTGGTACCGGCTTTACATTACATCTGCGTAACAGCCCAGGCCGATGCCGGTCGTAACGGTTTGCATAACCTGCGCATGCCATTCAGCCAGATAGACACAGTGATCAGTTGGGCAAAAAGTATCAACGCGCTTGTATTTTTAGATATCCAGGTTGGCTTCAGTACGGTACAAACAGAGCTGCCTTTATTGGAAAAATATATGAAGATGCCAAACGTCCATTTAGGTATCGACCCTGAATTTTCTATGAAAGAAGGCAGCGTGCCCGGCAAACGCATAGGTACTTTTGATGCCGATGATATCAATTACGTAACAGGCTATCTTGCCAAACTTGTAAAAAAGAATGACCTGCCGCCAAAAATATTTGTAATACACCGCTTTACCAAACGTATGGTGACTAACTATAAAGACATTAAACTAAGGCCCGAAGTACAGGTAGTGATGGATATGGATGGCTGGGGCGGCCCCGAACTAAAAAAAGGCACCTACAAATATTTTATTTCCGAAGAACCCGTTCAGTTCACTGGCTTTAAACTTTTTTATAAAAATGATTTAAAGAACGCACCTCACAAGATGCTTACACCTAAGGAAGTGTTAAGTCTGAAGCCTGCCCCTATTTATATTCAGTACCAGTAATATAAGCTACCTCTGCCAATAAAACACACTATCAGACTTTCATGTAAATTTCTTAAATTTGCTTATGAGCGTATTGGTAAACACACAAAATGAACAGCAGGAAAAAGTGCTATTAGCATTTTTAGACAGTCTGCATTATAGTTATCAATCAGGAATTGACGATAAAGCAGAGGAAGCAACGACCGCGTTCATCGATAATTATAACAAAGAAATAGAACAGGCAGACGCCGAAATTGAAGCTGGCAACTACATTAAGCACGATGATGTTGAGCAATTTTTTCAAAAAAGAAGAAAAGCGCTTTAATGGAAATCAAGTGGAATAAATTAGCTGTTAAGCAGTTGGTGGACGCTATTCAATATTTAGAAGAAAACGAGTTTTCAGATTATGCTGAAAGGGTGGAAAAAGATATTATATCCAAAATAAAATCTTTATCCAAAAATTTCGCTTTATATCAGTTGGATAGACTTAAGAGAAATAACGACGGTAGCTTTTATGCATTTGAGATTGACCATTACAGAATCTCCTATCGTAAATTACCAAAAGAAATAAGGATTTTGCGGATTCGACACACAAGCAGAAGGCCATTTACAAGATAACTTATAAAAAGAAAGTCCCCGGTTTCCCGGGGATTTTCTTTTTAACTTATTTTCCTAATGCTTCCTGCTCTTTCAGGGCGGCTATATTATTGCTATTGCTAAAGTTTTCAGTCTGATTAGCAAAATCCTCAAGGATGGCTGCAATGGTATCCAGGTTTTCGGATACGCGCTGGTGCATATCGGGCAGATCTTTTTCAAGGCGTTTATCACCAAGTTCGATATTATCAACTTCTATTTTAGTTAACTTAGCAATAATAGCCTGCTGGCTGTTTTTCAAGTCTTCCAGTTCATGGACAATTTTTTCCATCAGTCCAAATTTCTTTAACTTATCCATAATGTGTGGTTTTAAGTATCACTTTACATTTTAACCACACCAATAAAAAATTGTTTCAGATTTGGAATTAACACCTATAACTAATAACTTAGTTTAACTAAATACTTAGTTATGAAAAGCCTATTTATAACCCTATTCCTTATCTTATCATTATCGCAATTACGCGCTCAGCAAGCCGCTAACGATTCGCTCCTGCTTGATTATTATCAAAACCAGCGTTTTGCCGACGCAGCAGATTACCTCAAAAAAATATATCCCGAGCCTGTTACCGACATAAAAGTATTGGCTAAACTGGCCTATACTTCCAAAATGGCTTCCCGCCTGCCCGATGCTGAAAACTATTATCAACGTATTTACGCTACTGATACCACCAACCTAACTAACTTGTATAACATGAGTGAGATCATTAAAAGGCGCGGTAATAATAAAAAAGCGATCGTGTTTGTAAAGAAGATCCTGTTGAAAGATACCACCAACTTTGATGTGTATAAGCAACTGGCAGACCTGTCGCAAAATTTAGGCGATATAGAGGGGAGCATTGTATACCTGCAAAAAGCCAATAAGATCAATCCGCTTAACCCTGATGTGGCGTATGACCTGTCGTCCTTCTTCATCAACCTTAAACTATATGGCAATGCTGAAAATATTATCGACAAAGCACTTGTTGCCGATACTTCCAATTTGCTGCTCCTGAAAGGCAAGGCCCAGGCCTCGTACGCATTAAAAAGGTATCCGGTAACTATCACCATTACCAAAAAACTAATAGACGCGGGCGAGCAGGCCGGCAGCATTGTATCCATACTGGCCACTTCTTATTACATGACCGGCAACTATCCTGATTGTATTAAAACTTTCAAAACACTGGAGGACGGCAATACCGGCACCGAAGCTTCATATTATTATACAGCCATGAGCTACAAAGCCCTGCACAATAACTCAAAAGCGATAACTTACCTGGATAAGGCCATTGAAGAGGCCATATCTACAGGGGTGAGCTCCTATTACAGTGAAAAAGGTGATTCATACGACAGGCTACACCAGCTTAGAAATGCAGTTCAAGCTTACCAGAAAAGCTTGCTTTATAAACCGGACCCTATTACCTATTATGCCCTTGCAACCCTGTATGATACCGAACTGAAGAATAAAGCAACAGCTATTAAGTACTATAAAAAGTACCTGGCAAGCAAGCCAAAAGAGTCACAAAAAACTTATATCGCTTACTCCAAACAGCGTATTAAATCATTAGGGATTTAGCGTTGCATTAAGCGGGCAACGTATTTGCCTATGATATCAAACTCGAGGTTAACCTGGCTGCCAACTTGCACATTGTGCAGGTTGGTATGCTCAAATGTATACGGAATAATAGCTACAGAAAAACTATTGGCATGCGAATTAACCACGGTTAGGCTGATACCATTTACACAGATAGATCCTTTTTCTACGGTTACATTGCCGCTTGCTGCATCATATTCAAAGGTATATTCCCAACTGCCGTCAAGTTCTTTAAACGCGGTGCAAACAGCCACCTGGTCAACATGGCCCTGAACAATGTGGCCATCGAGCCGGGCGTTCATTTGCATGCAGCGTTCCAGGTTTACCGGGTCGCCAACTTTGAGCTGGGAAAGATTGGTTTTATTTAGGGTTTCTTCAATTGCGGTTACCACGTGCAAACCATCGGCTAAAGCTACCACGGTAAGGCATACACCATTGTGCGCTACCGATTGATCGATTTTAAGCTCGTGCGATATAGCCGACTCGACTGTAATATTAAGGTTGCCTTTTTCCTGCTGCAGATCGGTGATCTTCCCTAAAGTTTCTATAATTCCTGTAAACATATGCTTCCCGGCCCGTTAAAAGGGGCCATTTTGATTGGCTCAAAGCTAAAATATTTTACACTATGGTTTGTCAGCAGTAAATGAAATTATTTGAAACTTGAGAACAGGTCTTTACGCTTATTACGAAGGTCTTTGCCACCCTCCAGCACCGATTTCAGGTTGGCCAGATAAAATGTCCAGCCAAGTTGGCATTGCACATAAAGGTTTTTTTCGGGGTCGGCTTCTTCGGGGATGTTTTCCTGCACCAGTTCAACAATAACAACGCCCAGTTTAGCAGAGATAGATACACTCACTATACTGCCGCCTGTAAAAGTAAATTTTATAAAATCGGCGCCGTTGGCTTCCAGCACCTGTCCGTTTTCGGAAATGGTATCATCAAACCCATGCCAATGCCAGGTATAAGTATCCTCTTTTTTTATAAACTCCTGCGGTTCGCGCTGACGGCCTGCTATGGCAAAAAAATCGGCCTTACGCAAAAACCAGGTTTCAAGGCCTTCGGAGGTAGCCCAGGCTTCATACATACTGCGTACGTCCGTATCAACATCAGCAGTTACTTTAAATTTGCTCCATCTGTTGTCTGCCATAATAATTGTATATCGGTTTGGGGCGTTTGTATCAAAAATAACAATTATAATTAAGCCTTTCATTAACTTGCCTTTAAATCTTAAACATGCCAAAGCAAAGCGCAGGGATCTTATTATACCGTAAAGCAGCTCATGGTTTGCAGGTATTTCTTGTACATCCGGGCGGGCCGTTCTTTAAAAACAAAGATGAAGGCTCGTGGTCGGTACCCAAAGGTGAATATCTTCCCGATGAAGATCCCCTTATGGCAGCAAAACGTGAATTTCAGGAAGAAACCGGGCATGAAATAACCGGGGATTTTATAGCGTTGAACGCCATCAAACAAAAAGGGGGCAAAACAGTACTGGCCTGGGCTGTTGAAGGCAATATTGATCAGGGAAATATCAAAAGCAATACATTTGAAATAGAATGGCCGCCTCGCTCAGGAAAAAAACAAACTTTTGATGAAATTGATCGTGCCGAATGGTTTGATATGGCGACAGCAAAAATAAAGATCAACCCTGCTCAGGCAGCTTTGATAGATGAACTGGCCGCGATCAACAATTATTAAATCTGCTTCCTGTTCTTGATCCAGTTGCTTGAGTTAGTTACCTCCACCGGGGCTGCAATTGAAACCCTTTTTTTGCTCAAGAGCTGTTCCATTACTATTGCTGCTACTATAGCTTCATCCTCGCGACTTTCGCGCAGCACCTCGGGCGAAAAATATTTTTTTACAAAATGGGTATCAAAATTACCAGAGGTAAAAGCTTCGTGCTGCATTACAAAACGGCCGAAACCGAGGGTGGTAGTAATACCGGTGATTTGATATTCATCTATAGCCCTTATCATCCGCTCAATCGCTTCAGCGCGGGTATCCGCAAAGGTTATCAGCTTGGCTATCATCGGGTCGTAATAAATGGGAATCTCCATGCCTTGCTCAAACCCATCGTCTACCCGTACGCCGGGCCCTTTGGGCGTTATATAAGTTTGCAGTGTACCAATATCTGGCAGGAAATTATTAGCCGGATCTTCGGCATAAACACGAAGTTCGACAGCATGACCATGAATCTTCAGATCGTCCTGTTTAAAACTGATAGCCCCGCCCCTTGCTATTTTGATTTGCTCCTTCACCAGGTCAATGCCGGTTATCATTTCAGTTACAGGGTGTTCAACCTGTAAACGGGTATTCATTTCCAGGAAATAAAAATTCAACCCTTCATCCATGATAAATTCAACCGTACCTGCACCTGTATAATTTACAGACCGGGCTACGTCAACCGCACAACGCCCCATCTTTTCCCTGATTTCAGGCGTTAATATTGCCGATGGCGCCTCTTCAACTACTTTTTGATGGCGGCGCTGTACCGAGCAGTCACGCTCAAACAGGTGCACGATATTACCATGCGTATCGCCAAGTACCTGGATCTCGATGTGTTTGGGGGATGACACATAGCGCTCAATGAAAACAGAGCCGTCGCCAAAGGCTGAGGTAGCTTCAGATACCGCTAACTGCATCTGCTCTTCAAAGTCTGCCGGGCTTTCAACAATGCGCATCCCTTTACCCCCGCCCCCTGCAGCCGCTTTGATCAATATTGGAAAACCCACCTCAATAGCTCGTTTCTTAGCTTCGTTAACATCAGTAATAGCTTCCTCCGTTCCGGGCACCATCGGTATATTATACCTGAGTGCCGCAGCTTTGGCCGATAACTTGTTACCCATTACTTCCATGGCCTCGGGAGAAGGGCCAATAAGAATAAGTCCCGAATCCTTAACCAGCCTGGCAAAACCGGCATTTTCGCTCAAAAACCCATATCCGGGGTGAATGCCTTCGGCCCCGGTTTGCTTACATGCAGCTATGATCTTTTCCCCAACAAGATAGGATTGACTGGATGGCGCTTCGCCGATATTTACCGCTTCATCGGCATAGCGTACATGTAACGCATCCCGATCTGCGTGTGAATACACCGCAACGGTTTTAATACCCATTTCGCGCGCCGAGCGCATAATTCGTAAAGCTATTTCACCACGGTTGGCAACCAGTATTTTCTGCATAAAACAAATGTAATTGATTTACGCAAAAAGATACTATATGCCTAATGCTTATAAAAACGATTGAGGTATTATTTGGGAGCCCACCTGTAGGTTTTACGGGAGCACTTATAACAGATATATTTTTTAAAGGGTAAACCCAACAATAAAAATTTGGCAAGGCTGCTCCGTTTGATACGGCTCAACCGGGTTTTGCAATCCCGGCAAATTAAATCGCTGGAATTTGTTGAGGTATTAGCTTGCTCCTGTGGCTTAATCCGAAACTCAGCAGTCATTTATTAATTATGATAATATTAAAGGTCACAATAATTAGCCCCCCGGTTTCATAAATCAACATTGCAAATTTGATCATAAATCAACCAGCAACTCTCTAAATAAAACCAACGAATCTTTATCGTGTATAAAGATCGTTACCAAGCATGAATTTTTTATGAACGCAGTTTGAAGCTATCTGTCAAAAAGGATAAATATTCAACTGTTAAATCCATAAACCTTAACCTAATTTTTACTTGCAGGTAAACACACTGATAATAACCACTATAAAACAAAAATGCCCCTGGGATTACCAAAGGCATTTAATTTATAACAATACGCTTATTAATTATGGCTTGGTTGGCGCAGGGTTGCCCGGGGCAGGACCAGCAGGCGGCGGACCAGGCTGACCACCCGGACCTTTTCCGTCGGGTACTATAACCTCAGGATGAGCTGTACCACGGTGACAGGTATTACAGTTAACACCGCTTTGCATAATCATGCCTAAAGAATCTTTTTTGGCATGAAAATATTTCTGGTTAATTTTGTTCATCATTTTATACATATCGCGCGCCATTGCTTTCTCAGGCTTGGCATCGCTTGCCCAATCCATCTTTTTAGTTTCTTCATTACGGGCATGGCAAAAGTTGCAATGTACACCTAATGAATGCTCCCAATCTTCCATAACCTTGTGCAGGTTCTCACCCGAAATGTTTTTAGGCAGTACCTTAAGGTTTTTAAAACCTTCGTCCTGTGGTTTACTGGTGGTCATGGCGCCAAACACTACTATGGATAGCAGGCCGAGTGTAACTAATAATTTTTTGTTAACAGGCATAATTGTCATATTTAAGTCATCTAAATTAAACCATTGGTTTTAATGTTGCAACATTTTTAAGCAAATGATTGAATTATTCACGGTAACTTCATTATTACAGAATCTTATGTAAATTTAAACAATTGATTTACTGATCAATTCATCGCTTATCTGCCAAATTTTCCAGGTACAGCTAAATCTGGGGTCATAGAATTTCCATCTGCTTCCTCTACTTCTGCATTACCATTACACCATTCATAAGCAGGGTGCTGCCGCCATCGGCAACAATGTTATATACTCTTTGTACACCGCCCGCGTGTTCTGTTTTTTGCAGTACGGTGAAAGTTTCATATTTGCCGGTTTGCTCGTTCAGGCAAAGTACTTCCTGGCCGGTTGCTACTTCTCCTATTTTGATATTGCCCTGCTTGGTTAACATAGGGTGATTAGGCGTAGCCTGTAACACTTTGCTATTCAGTTTTACCTGCCTGCCTTCGGCTGTGTTTTTTGTTTGGGCCGATACCAGTACCAGTTGAGTTAAAGCATAGTTTTTGGCCTCGTGTATGGTAAGCTCTTTTACCTTTACAGCTGTACTTTTTTTAGTCAACGGATCAACTGTTATTACCTCATCACCGCTTTTTACAGCTTTCAACATTTTTTTATCGCCATTGGCCATGGTAACCAATTCTTCGCCAGGGAAACAGATGTCATTGCCATAGGTAGCGGCCTCTTCCTTCAGATCCTTACCCGCGTTAAGTACCTTATATTGTTGAAAGCTGACTTCCTTCGACAGTACGTACGACAACTTCAGGATAAAGTTTTGCTCCACTTTGTTGATATTATCAATATCCTGAAAATATTGCTCCCAAACTTTAGCATCGGCAGTAAAGTCGGGTACAAGGGCTTTATATAGTTTACCTTTTTCGTTGGTGTAAAACACCATCAGACCTATTTCCTGCATACCTTCTTTGGCAACCAGTTTATACAGGTCGATACGTTTTTTCAGGCCGTCGGCCCCGGTTATAAAATACGGTTTACGGCTTTCGTACCGGTCAAGTACGTAGGTATTTTCAAATTTAACGTAGGTGTCATTATCCAAATTAGCAATCGTGAATGATTGCGCCTTTTTATACTCATCCATAGTAAGCGGACGAGGGTTTACAGTTTGCGCCTGGGCAAAATACAATGAAGAGCTTAGTAGTAGTGTTAATGTGAGTTTGTGCATTTTAGTATAAATAAAGAGCCCCCTCTAAATCTCCCCCGGAAGGGGAGACTTTAATTTAATCTCTAAAAGCCCTCCCTTCCGGGGAGGGTTGGGTGGAGCCTACGACAGTTGCTTAAACGCATCGGCGAAGGCTTCCATTTCGTCCATGCGGCCAATGCTTACGCGGCACCAGTCTTTGCCGTTAAACTGCCAGTTACGAATACCTACGCCGCGCTTCATCATTTCGCCGACAAATTTTTTGCCGTCCATTTTAAGCGGGAACATAACAAAGTTTGCCAATGAAGGAATATATTCATATCCTTCTTTTTTAAGCACCGAGTACAGATACTCCTTAGAAGCATTTGTTTTTTCCAGGGTTTCTTTCAGAAATGCCTCTTCGCGGTAACCTGCTATCGCAGCGGCAAGTGTAGTTGCACTAATACTCCAGGCCTGGGTAGTGTATTTTTCAAATGTTTTAATGGTATCCGGCTGTGATATAATATATCCGAGCCTTAAGCCGGCAAAGCCATAAAGTTTTGAAAAGGTACGTGCAAGTATGACGTTATTACCCGCTTTGACAGAACTGATCATACTTGCAGCCTTCGGATCAGGCAGGTAATCTATATAAGCTTCGTCAACAAAAACGGTTGTTTTTTTTGATACCCGCTCGCAAAAGGCCTTTAACTTTTCGGTATCAACCACAGTAGCGGTTGGGTTATTGGGATTGCATATATAAACCAAACCGGTATTGTCATCAACCTTTGCTTCCATAGCGTCCAGGTCAAGTTTATAATCGGCGGTCAGGGGCACTTTTACCCATTTTCCATCAAGCGCCTGGGCCCTTCCCGGCAGGTCATCATATGAAGGGTCGCCGGTGATTACGCTTTTACCACCTTTAGTAAAATGCATGGCAGCCGCAAGTAAAAGCGGGGTTGAACCTGCATCCATCAGTATATTATTTGAGTTTACGCCTTCATACGCAGCAATTTTACCATAAATCTGCGATAGCTGCATAAAAGGGTACTGATAACTTTTATCAATGGCATCCTGAATGGCTTTTTTAACTGTAGCCGATGGGCCAAACGGATTCTCGTTAGCAAGGAGCCTTGCTTTTAATTCAAAGCCTGCATTGGTAATAGCTTCCTGGTCGGTTAGGCCGCGGGTTAAGGGTTTAAATACACGGGCCGGCATGGCTGCCAGCTTACCAATTGTTCCTGAAAAAAGGGCCAGTCCCCCGGCCATAAATGCGCTGGATTTAATCCAGTTTCTGCGGTTAATTGTACTTGACATGGTGGTGGTATTTAATGTTTTTTAACGTCGTTTTATTTTTGAACCGGATATTGGGTACGTTGGCCTGTAACCCTTGCGTGTACAGCGGCAACCGTGCTCCTGGCCGATTCAAAAGCACCGGCCATCCAGGCATTCAGGTATGTCAAATGCTCACCTGCAAAATATACCTGCTTATCGGGCTTTAACAGTACCGGGTATTGTGTTTTGCGGGTTTCTGTGGTATAAACCGCCCATCCGCCTAAATTATATTTTGTTTTATGCCAGCTTACCGAAAACGAGCTTTCAAACTCCTTGTCATATTGCGGGTGGATCAGCCTGCCTTTTTCCAGCGCGAACTTCTCCCTTTCGGCGTAGCCTAAAGCGCCGATCTTTTGCGCTTTTTCGTTAAAGTTGTAATATCCAATCAAGATACCCTTTTTTCCTAAATAATCATAGGATGGATAAAAAATCTGCGTTAAATCATTGTTAGTGTGCGTTATACCACCGTAGATATGCTCATCCTCTTCCCAAAACCGGCGCTTAAACTGCAGGCCGATCTTCCCGGTTTGGTTATAGCTGATATAGTCAATAGCCCGGCTAACATCGCCGCTAAAATTATTGCCAATATTGCTTAGCACGGGTAACGGAATGGTACAGATACACAAGTCGCCATTTAATACATGCGCTCCCGCGGCATCTTTATAAGTTATCTTAACGCCATCGGCTACGTTATTAACAGCAATAACCTCCGCTCCCATTTTTATTGACGGGGCTACTTTCTTCTCCAACGCTTTAGCTATCTGATCCATACCGCCCACGGCCTGGAACATGGTCATCTGCAGCTCATAAGTATATTCGGCCACGTTATAAAAATCAGGATCCATCAAGCCTGAATGCAACAGATCTGCCAGTTTATGCGGATCGGCAACTTTACCGGGTTTGTCGCCGGCTCCCGGTGTTTCGGCATAACCCCGGCGTGCGGATGCTTTGTACAATTTATCAATATCCAACCCGCCTTCGGCCTGCAGGTATTCGATGATCTTTTCGCCATCCTCTTTGGTAAAATTACTATCGAGACTGCCGTGGTCAATGCTTTTAGCAAGCATCTCCGTCATATAACCACGAATGTCATTATGCACCTCCCTAACCTTTATCTTTTTGTTGGACAAAGGCCCTTTACCTTCGGCAAAATAATAAGCGCCCTCGTTTACATTGTTATAAACCTGGATGGGTACACCCAGCTCTTTACAGTAATGCAGTGTAAGCTCATGATTATGCGGAATGCGCGACGGGCCGGCATTAAAATATTGGCCGGCATCAAAACGGGCTGTAGCCGCAGGCTTATCAATTTCGGTATTGGTACTTCCGTTGCGGATACTGAAACAGCGACCGCCTGTACGTTGCCGTGCCTCCAAAATGGTACATTGATAGCCGAGCTTGCCGAGTTCATAGGCACAGGTCATACCGGCCAAACCAGCTCCTAAAATAATAATGTGTTTGCCTTTGCCGCTGCCTTCCAGGTTAAAAGCATGTGCGGGCGACGGTTTCAATAAGCCAAGGGCAAGCATAGCGGGATAGGCTCCGCCAGCCAGCATAGCACCTTTACTTAAAAAGTCTCTACGGGTAATAGTTTTCAATAAGCGCGTATTTATGTTTTACAATCAACTCAGGCCTAAATATAGTTTTTTTGTTTATTTCAATGTTAGGTGTAAAACAACTTTTATTAAGGTTTTTATGAAATTAGCAGGGTTGCTTTAGCCGAAGGTGGATTTATGTTAAGATGTGGTTGGGGATTTTGTCTGAACTCGAATTTATAGAATTAATGAATTAACAGAATGCCTGGCAAATTCGAAAAATTATAATAATTCGTTTAATTCGAGTTCAGACAACTTTCCGAGGTAAAATCCTGCCAATCCATTAATCCTAAAAATCATGGTTCAGATTATGGCGTTGCCTGCGGCCCGGGCTGTACGCTCATACTGCACAAGGCATTAGCCACAGGCCGGTATCCGCTCCCATCCCTAACGCATTTGTCTGAACTCGAATTAAACGAATTATTGGAATTTATTGAATTGGCTTTTCGTTCTGATAATTCACTTAATTCGTTTAATTCGAGTTCAGACAATCCCTATAACCTCTGATCTCCAACCACTAACCTCTCTCATCAAACGTTAAAATCTGTTAAAAAGTAAAAATAAATTTGCTTTACTACGAATAGTTCGTAGATTTACGAAACAATCGTAAACACAATGGAAAAACTATCGCAACAAGAGGAAGAAGCAATGCAGGCGGTGTGGCAATCGGGCCCGGGATTTATCAAGGATTTTTTAGATCAGTTGGCCGAACCAAAGCCCCCCTACACCACCCTTGCTTCAACCATAAAAAACCTGGAACGCAAAGGATTTTTGAAAAGCGAAAAAATGGGCAACTCGTTCCGTTACCTGCCCCTGATACAGGAAGAGGAATATAAAAAGCGCTTTATGAGCGGTTTTGTGAGCGATTACTTTCAAAACTCTTATAAAGACCTGGTAACGTTTTTCGCCAACGAAAAAAAGATCAGCGCTACCGACCTGAAAGAGATCATTAAACTCATTGAAAAACAATAAACCTTACAGTCATGCCGGCAACATTTGTTTTTTTACTGAAAGTGAACATAGCCCTGTTATTGTTTTGTGCAGGCTATTACCTGGTGCTAAGACCCCTCACTTTTTATACGCTTAACCGGATCTATTTGCTTACAGCCATCCTGTTTGCGAGTATTTATCCGCAGATCAACTTTTCGGCTTTTGTGCAGCGGCACGAACAACTGGCCAAACCTATGGAGCAAATAGCCATTAACTGGCAGTCGCCGGCTCAACTGGTGAATCAGCCGGTCCAAACATTTGATTATTGGTATTGGCTAAGCATTATTTTCTGGACAGGTGCCGGCTTGCTGCTGATCCGCCTGATATTACAACTTTTATCCCTGTTACGATTGTATAAAAACTCCAAACCTCAATACATAGGTGATCATTTGGTTAGGGTGATGGACAAAGACGCGGCACCGTTTTCTTTTTGGCGAAGCATTTATGTAAATCCCGCCAAGCATGAGCCTGCCGATCTGAAATCGATCCTGCTGCATGAACAGGTACACGTGAACCAGTGGCATACTGCCGATATTTTATTAGCCGAGCTCAGCAGCATTTTTTACTGGTTTAACCCGGGCATCTGGCTTATTAAGCGGGCGGTAAGGGAAAACATCGAGTTTATTACTGATCGAAAGATCCTCAAAAACGGTATCGACAGTAAAGCATACCAATACAGTTTGGTTAATGTAAGCTTTAACAACAACCAACCCGGCATTGTAAACCATTTCAATATTTCAACTATAAAAAAACGGATAATCATGATGAACGCGAAAAGATCGTCGAAACTTAACCTCACCCGCTACGCTTTTGTAGTGCCGGCCGTTTTGGCCTTGTTACTGGTATTCAGCATATCAAAAGCTGATTTTGCCAAACCTGTGAGAATCACCCTTGCCAACGCTGTACAGCCTTTGGCCAGGATCATTAACATTAATGCAGATGAAGGACCATCCGCAAAACCGGTAAAAGCAGCCAGGACTGTTCACAAAACTCCGGCTGCAAAACCAACAGTTACACCCGGGCCTGCGGCTGCACCTCAGCCCTTGCTAACGCCGTTGATAGCTATTACGCCAATGGCAACCAAACCAGACACCAATAAAAAGATAAAGATATCTTTAGCATCAATTAAAAAAGATTCATTGGTATTTGTGGTAAATGGCGTGGTATCTACCGGCAAAAACCTCGATCCGGCAAAAATCGAGAACATGTATATACTAACTGGTGAAAACGCCCGGAAACTGGCAAAAATTGAAGAGGATAAACCTGTTAAAGTTGCTTATATAATTACTAAAGACGCTTCCAATAAGGAAGAACTCGAAAAAGACGTACCCAGGGACATCGTTATTAGAAAAGTAGTTAGTACCAACCTAAGCGGCGACGTGATACGGGATGACGATGATAATAATGTAGCAGTTGTTGCCGGTGTTGCCAGGAGTATCAATGTTAAAAACCCTAAAAACGTAATTGTAGTAAAAGGCAGCAGTTCGGCAAGTGGCAGTAGCAGCGGCGCAGTAACGATTAATGGTGTAAAAGCTAAGCCGGTAACCCAGGCGTTTACAATAACAAAAGGCGATGCCACAGCAGATGATGTGCATGAGGTTGTTGTAACGGGCTACGGAAAAAAATCAAACCTCAAAACATTTAAAATGAATGGTCTGAGCATCGCTACCGATGGAGATAAAGAGCCGCTGGTGGTTATAGATGGTAAAAACAGCACGATGGATGCGCTGAAAAAACTGGACTCCGATAAAGTAGAAAGCATTTCGATACTTAAAGGAGACGATGCCACCAAAAAATACGGCGACAAGGCAAAAGACGGCGTGGTAGTAATTGGCACCAGTAAAAAGTAAAGTGATTGGTTGATTAAGTTGGATTAGGTGAGTGGTTTTATTTCTGTAAGATCAGTCAATAGTTAAATTTAAATAGAAATAACCACTCTCTTAAGCAACTTTAAACATAATCAACCTTCAACTGGCCTCGGCCAGTTTTTCCGTTTCCAGCAGGTTGAGTAATGCTTTCTCAGCAATATTAAGTTCGGCGGCTTTTACTTCTTCGCGTTCATCAAGCTGGCCGATATACTTAAAAATTGTTCCCTCTTCATAACTTTTAATAACCGATGGGTGCACGTAGTACTTTTTACAAACAGTACGCGTGTTCCCAAGGTTTATTGCCACTTCATCCAGCACGCTTACTATCTTCTTTTTACATTCGGTTATACTATTAAACTCCCCGGCTTCTTTAAAGGCATATAGCGCGCTCACACTGCCCGCCCAGGTACGGAAATCTTTGGCGGTAAAATCCTCACCGGTTATTTCGCGCAGGTAATTATTGATATCGCCTGAACCAACGCTGCAACGGGTTCCATCCTCATTATAGTATTGAAAAAGCTCTTTTCCCGGAATATCCCGGCATTGCTTTACTAAACGGGCCAGCTTACGGCTCTGGAGCGATACTTTATGAAACACACCTTTTTTGCCCTTAAATTCAAACCGTAAATTAGAACCTTCAACCTTTACATGCCTGTTTTGCAAAGTTGTTAAACCAAATGATCCATACAACTTTTTGTACGACTCATTCCCTACCCTGATACTTGTCAATTCCATTAATCTTACAACCAGCGCCACCACCTTTTCATGATCGAGATTGCGCCTTGCCAAATCTTTATCAACCTGCTCACGAATTGCCGGCAAATGCGCCGCGAAAGTCTGCATCCGGTAATACTTGGATTGATTCCGGATCTGGTTCCAGTAAGTGTGATAACGATATTGCTTGCGCCCGGCGGCATCGGTACCCGTAAATTGCAGGTGACTGTTATCATAAGGCGAGATCCAAACACTGGTATAAGCCGGTGGGATCACCAGTTTGTTAAACCTCGTTATCAGCTCTTTGTCTTTTACCAGATTACCATCCGCATCATAATAGCTCCAACCCTTGCCCGATTTTTTGCGGGTATATCCCGGCGATGAGTCAGAAACATAACGCAGGCCAACTGCCTTTGCGGTGACCTTAGGGTCGCGGCCAATTTTTTCGAGCTTTTTGAGGAGACGGTTCATGTTGTGATAACATGCCAAGGGAAGATTAAGTTTTAATTAGGGATTTATCTTATGGAGATATTTCCTGCAAGTTTAGGCATGCTAACACCGGCCACAAGCTGAATATATTGCAACCTTTCGCGTAACCCCATCTCTATAACAACCAGTTGATTATCAGTTATATAATTAAAATATATTCAAATTATGTTAACCCTGTTAACCCCCTCCTGCTGTCCATGTTATCATGGTATCGCATAATTTGATAAACGCTGTTTGATTGGAAAGGTAAGCGGTCTGTTGGTGTGGTAATAAAACCGACCACGGCAAAAATTAAAAAAGGATGCCCGGCGGGAATCCTTTTTTAATTCAATAAAATCATGTCATACGAGGAGGAACGACAAAGCAAAACGGGTGTCATACTGAGCTCGTCGAAGTATGGCGGGCAGGCCTCTGCGCACGAGTCTTCGACAGGCTGCCATTGACACATTGTTTAGGTATTGATTTCTCGCAAAGGCGCTAAGTCGCAAAGGTTTTTCTTAGCGTCTTCGCGGCTTTGCGAGCATATATTAACCGCAGGCTTTCAATCAGCTACCCTATCAGTTGTCATCTGCAATGCGATCATTTGTGCGCAAATAAAAATTACTCAGACTGACTGGCCCTCTTTTGTCATTCCCCCTTCAGAGGCCCGGGATTTAAACCCTTACTGCAATCACATAGATAGAAAGAGAATCTACTTCAACACCGAAACCGCTTTATCAGCTTCACCAACGCCCCAAACAGTGCCTGGTTTATCGCCCATGGTGATCACCAGTTCGCCGCCCTGCATAACGTCTGTGTGTTTGATGTAAGTTTTGGTATAGTCGGCACCATTTAGCGTCATGGCTTGGATGTACTTGTTTTTAGGACCGTTATTTTTAACAACTACATGAAATTTCTTATTCCCTTGTAATTGCAATGTAGCCTCATTCACTACCGGGCTGCCAAATACATAAAGGCCATTGGCAGGGTTAACCGGATAAAAACCAACAGCGGATAACACGTACCAGGCCGACATCTGGCCAACATCTTCGTTACCAATAATGCCATCTGGTTTATCAGTATAAAAATCGTCAAGGATGAACCTTACCTTTTCGGCTGTTTTCCACGGCTTGCCTGAGTAAGCATAATAGTAGCTCATCGGGTGGCTTGGCTCGTTACCATGGGCATACTGACCGATCAAACCAGATACATCCGGCGATTTAAATTTACCCATATCGCCCTGTGCAATAAATAATGAATCGAGCTTGGTATTGAATTTATCAACGCCGCCCAGCATATCAATTAAGCCTTCTACATCCTGCGGGACAAGGAAGGTATATTGCCAGCCGTTGCCTTCGGTAAAGTCGCCGGTTTCATGGATAGAAATGAACGGGCTGTAAGGTGTACGCCATGCATCCTGCGATAAACGCCCACGCATAAAACCAGCTTTGGCATCATAATAGTTTTTGTAGTAGGCACCGCGTTTGCTGAAGTAAGCATAATCTTCAGTTTTGCCTAATTTTTTTGCTACTTGGGCAAGACTCCAGTCGTCAATGGCATATTCAAGGCCCATTGAAACTGATTCGCGACTGCTATCGGCAGGGATATAGCCGTATTTTTTAACGTACTTGATACCGCGGTCATCACCCATGGCGGTGGTTTTCATGGCCTCGTAAGCTAAATTGGCATCAAAGCCTTTATAGCCTTTCAATAAAGCATCGGCAACAACAGGCACTGCGCTATAACCCACCATACAATTGGTTTCATTAGCCATTAAATGCCAAACCGGCAAACTGCCCTGTTGCTGGTAGATGGCCAGCATAGAGTTGATCATGTCATTCACATGCTCCGGGTGGATAATGGTTGACAGCGGATTGTTGGAGCGATACGTATCCCATAATGAAAAGGTGGTTACATTATTGAAACCTTCGTTTTTGTGCACCTTTTTATCGGTTCCCCAGTACTCGCCATTTACATCGTTAAAAATAGACGGCGCTATCATAGTGTGATAAAAAGCTGTATAAAACTTTTTCATCTGAGACAATGAATCAGCTTTGATCACAATTTTCTGGAACTGTTTATTCCAGGCTGCATCGGCATCTGTAACTACTTTATTGAAATCCCAGCCCGGGATCTCTGCCTTAATATTAAGCATGGCATTTTCTGCGCTTACCGGCGAGATTCCCACTTTAGCGTAAACCACTTCACCTTTGGTGGTAGTAAAACTGATTACGCCTTTTACCTTTTCCCCTTTTAGCTCAGTACCTTTAACGTTGGCCGTACTGTCATAAACCGCGAAAGTTTTAACGGGCTTTGAAAACACGGCAGTAAAGTAAATACGCTGATCATCTGCCCAGCCTTTGGAAAAGCGGTAGCCGCAAATGGTATTCTTGTCAACCTGTTTAATATAGGTTTCCATTGGCCTGTCCCAGCCGATGCCTTCCTGCAAATCAATAAGGATGTGAGCATCTTTTGACGCTGGGAAAGTGTACTTATGCATACCAACACGGGTAGTGGCAGTAAGCTCAACGCCGATATCATATTTTTTAAGCTTTACTTTATAATAGCCGGGTTTTACAACCTCATCCTTGTGGCTGAACAACGACACATAACCAGCTTTAAGATTTTTGTTGCTGCCTTTATATACGTTGATTGGCCCGGTTGTAGGCATAAAAGAAATATCACCTAAATCGCCGATACCGGTACCGCTCAGGTGTGTATGCTGAAAGCCGATGATGGTAGAATCAGAAATGTGATAGCCGGAGCACCAGTCCCAGCCTTCAGAAATGTTGGTTGGGCCTAACTGCACGGCACCAAAGGGAACGTTTGCGCCCACAAAAACGTGACCGTGGAAACCGGTACCGATGTACGGATCGACATATTGCGTTAAACCGCCTGCTTTTTTCATAGGCTGCGATTGATGCCTTTGTGCCTGGGAGCTTAAATTAACCAGGGCCAGTAAACTGGCCAAAACGAGTTGCTTTTTCATTCTTTATTTAAATGATGGTATTGAGGCTTATTTTGTTGCCAATTAAACCTCAATACTTAATAGATTATTAATAAACGCTTAATTCGGCTACGGTAATACCATTGCCTGCAATTACATGCGCGGCTTCAAATTTAAAATAACGTGCGCTAACCTCTTGCTTCAATGCAACAGGTTGCTCAATTGGGTTCGATTTGATATTTGAGAATTCGCCTGATGCTACCTTTTCCCAGGTTTTGCCGTCGTTGCTGACATAAAACACATAGCTATCAACAATGCCCTCGGCCTGTTTATCCTGCCTTGGTAAATAGCCAAATGCTTTTATCTTTTGCTCTTTACCCAAATCAACGCTGATCTGCTGGGGGAATTGCGCATCTTCTTTTTTCAGTGTGCTGTAAAGGCTGCCGGTATTCTCATCAAAAGCGTTCTCGGCCTTGTTCCATTGGTCATTAGCTACAGTAGCATCCACTACTTTCCAATCGGTTTTAGCAAAGCCGAACGATGCATAAGTACTTTCGCTTTGCTGATTCTTACCTTCAAAACTGCGGGCTTTCACTACTCCGCCCTCATTAAGCACAAGCGGCTTAATATAAACCGGCGAGCTCGATGTTGGCTCGTGCCCGTCAATCGTATAGCGGATAGCGTTTACAGGAGCTTCGGTAATAATGCTTACTTCACCTTTTTTATTGCGTGACACCTTTGGTGCAGTTAAATGCATCGGCTCTTTATAAATCCCGAAATCACTTAATGCAATTGCCACCGGCGACGCAGTAACCCTCAGCCTTAATTTGCTTGCGGTGATATTTTGGGTTAAACGGATCAGCCTGTTACCGCCAATACTGGTAGCCTCACCTATTTGCTCCCATTTACCGTCTACGTAAGCATCTACAGCAACGGCCTCAATACGCTGCCCAAGCTTGATATTTTCGCGCAGGCGGATCACGTTAAATGTTTTAGGTGAATGCAGATCGATAGTTAATTCAGGAGTAGTCACTTTATCGTCAGTTGCCCAGTAGCTGTAACGGTTGTCATCTAACAAAAACTGCGGACCGAATTTGGCTTTGTTGCCACCACGCACATTACTTGCCGTTAGTGTTGCGCCTTTTGCCAAATTAACTGCGAAAGTTTGTTTAAGCAGGGTACCAAACTCGGTTAACGATTTAACATCAATTTCGTTAATAATACCACGTGGATCAGGAGATAAACCCAAATCAAGCGCTGCACCGCGGCCTACGCTTTTGTAATACAGATCAAGCAAGGTATAAGGTGATTTCACGCCTTCATCCTGTGCTTTGTGATAAAACCATCCGGGGCGTAACGACACATCGCATTCGGCAGGCATCCAGTACTTACCGTTGCGAGTACCTTCGGTGCCTTCATAATCTTTTACATAACCGTTAGCCGGGGTTTTGCCTTCATCAGGTGCATGTGGCGTGTAAGTAGCCCAGCAGGTTTCGCCTGCATGTCCCTCCTCATTGCCTACCCAGCGCACATCCGGGCCAACATCGCCAAATAAAACAGCATTCGGTTGTAATTTGCGGGTTATAGCCCAGGTAGTATCCCAGCCATAATAAGTTGAACGGTCAATTTTTCTTACCTCGCGTTTGCCACCGTAGTAACCATCACCGCCATTAGCACCGTCATGCCATGAAATAAACAACGGACCGTAATTGGTATACAACTCTTTCAATTGCGCACGATATGTCTTCACATATTCTGCAGTGCCGTAGTTGGGATTGTTCCTGTCCCACGGAGAGCAGTATACACCCAGTTTCATGCCCAATTTATCACAGGCTTCACGATATTCTTTCAGCATATCCCCCTTGCCATTTTTATATGGACTTTTAGTGATATTATGCTCCGTAGTTTTAGTTGGCCAAATGCAAAAACCATCGTGGTGTTTTGCTACCACAACTACACCTTTAAAGCCGCCGGCCTTTGCAGCAGCTACAATCTGCAAGGCGCTAAACTGTGACGGATTAAAGATCTTCGGATCTTCATCGCCAAAGCCCCACTCCTTGTTGGTATAAGTATCAACGCCGTAATGGATAATGCAATACATCCCGGTTTCCTGCCAGTTAAGCTGCCCTTGTGTAGGCAATACGCCATAAGGTTTAGGAGCAGTTTGGCCGAAACCGTTTAAACCGGCAGTCAATAACAATAAGGCAATACCTGTAAACTTATTCATAATTAATAATTAGTTTTTGAACCATGATGACGGCACATCCTGTGGGGCCGAACCATTAACACTATATTTTAGCAACAGCTTAAAGCCGCCACCGCCTTCAATAAAATCAAGCTTAAACGGATGCGCACCCATTTTAAGGGCAACCTGCCCGCTCCGTTCCTGCGCCGAGTGATTGCCATCGTTATCTACAACCGTTTTATCGCCAATGTAAAGTACGCCACCATCATCGCAGGTTAAATAAAAGCTGTAAATACCATCAGCTGGCACATCGATGTAACCTTTGTAAGTGATACCAAATGACGGCGCTTTAACCGTAGCAGGCACTTCTATTTTATCAGTACTAAACGTGCTGTCAACCTTTGCATTTTGCATTAACGCAGTCTTTTTAAAGAAAGCCTTATAATAAGTAGCTGTAAGTCCGGGTTTTGGCGGGGCAATTTTTACCGGACCAAGCATTTGCTGTTGTGTGTAGTTCAAATTATAAACATCACCACGTGTCCCGGTTGGTGTAAACGCGGCAACCCTTACCAATTCCGACTTTGAAATAGTTAATGGAGATGGCAATACAGGTGATTTAGCATCTGGCAAAGTACCATCGGTAGTATAGCGAATAGTAAGGCTTGGCAATGGAGACGCAATGCTTAGCTTGCCTTCATCGGTGAAAACATACTGGTTAAGCAAATTTGGCAGATCGGGCAAACGATAATTGAGCTTCATCGCGTCCATTCTTTTATATTGTTGAGTTAAACGCTGCAGGTATGAATCGTATTCACTTTCCTTATGTGTCCACAGCATTTCGGACAATGCGGTTAGTCGCGGCATGTACATATAATCGGCACGTTTTTCTGAGGGAATCATTTCTGACCAGAGATTAGCCTGTGCGCCGATAATTGATTTTGCTTCTTCTGCATTCAGCACTTTTGGTACCGGGTTAAAATGATATACCTTACTAACAGAATACTGATCTGGCTGATTGTCGAAATAAAGTAGTTCGCCGGGCGTCATGATCACGGTATTGCCATTCTTAACAGCTTTAACGGGGGCATCAGGTACCCAGGTACGCCAGTACATAATAATAGCTGTCGGACTAATGCCTCCTTCAATTACCTCGTCCCAACCAATCAGCTTGCGGCCTTTGGAGTTAAAGAATTTCTCCATGCGGTTGATGAAATAACTATGCAATCCGGCCAGATCTTTAATACCTTCTTTAGCCATTAGAGCTTTACAGGCATCTGATTTGCCCCAGTTTGTGCGGTCAACTTCATCGCCGCCGATGTGAATGTATTTTGATGGGAAAATCTGCATAATCTCGGTGAATACATTTTCAGCAAATTCAAAAGTACTTTCGTTACATGGGCAGATAGGTTTGGTGAACAATTCGCCCCATTTGTTTTCGCCATCACAGGTTAAAAACGGATAGGAGTTAATGGCTGCCATCATGTGCCCGGGCATATCTATTTCTGGAACAATGTCGATGTGACGTGCAGCAGCATAGGCTACTACGCCTTTCATTTCTTCCTGGGTATAAAAACCACCATACATGGTTTTACCATTCTTTTGAATGATATGTTCTTTATCGATCACAAAATCAGGATTGTCTTTAGCCTTTTTCATACAGGCCGAATCCTGGTTATTAAACGTACGCCATGCCCCTGCTTCAGTAAGCAGCGGGTATTTTTTTATTTCGATGCGCCATCCCTGGTCATCGGTTAAATGCAGGTGGAGCTTGTTCATTTTGTACAAAGCCATCCGGTCGATAAACTTTTTCAGATAGCTTACCGAAAAGAAGTGCCTTGATACATCCAAATGCATACCGCGCCATTCGTAAACAGGTGCATCCTCTATAGCTACAACCGGCAATGACAATTGCTTTTGCACCACTCCCGCTTCAACGCCCACTGGTAATAATTGGCGAATGGTTTCTACCGCATGAAACACACCTGCCGGATCTTTCGCGCGGATAACCACCTGCTCTTTAGTAACACTCATGCGATAAGCTTCGGGAGTAGTTATACTTGCGTCGTAAACAAGATTTATGGCGTGGGCTTTCTTTACCCTGCTCACTTCTACGGGCATGCCTAAACCTTTACGCAACAAGTCCTTCAAGGCAAAAGCTTCGGTGTTAAAAACACTGGCAGTTACAATGTCTGTTTTAGAGGTAATAGTAAATGAACCCTCTCCGGCAGTTAATTGAGCAGGATAAGGGATTAACGGAAACTTTGCAGCTGTTTCCTGGGCACCAACAGCACCGGTACAGATAAGAGCTAATGCCGCTGCTGATAAATATTTTGAAATGATCTTCATTGCCTGTGTTTGTTATTTGTCGATAGATATAGTCTTTTCCGTCACGTTCCAGCCACCAATGGTTACTGCAAGGTTTTTATCGGCACCAGGATTATGGTCGATAACAACTTTTTTAGTTTGGCCCGGTAATACAGTTACATAGTTATCGCTGTAAAACGCCGGAAGGATGCGCTGTTTGGTATCAGCATTAACTAAAGACAGACGGTTAAAAAATGCCAGCGCACCATTACCCTCATTAGTCAGCGTTACTTCAACTTTGCCGTTTTTTAAATATTTGGCAGTAGCCCCTAAATTACCTTTCGGCATCTTTTGTAAGCCTGAAAAATCACCGTTAGCGTCAGGTAACCAGTAAATATTTTCGCTGATCACTTCCTTATCCGATTTAAGCAGCTGCAGGCAAAGGAAAATACCTTTGTCTTTTGCTTCTTTCTCAATCTCTCTTTTCAGTGATAAATAGCGTTTGGTAGTAGTTGGGGTTACATCGGCAAAAACCTTTGTTAACACTTTCTCCTTGCCATCCATATCATAGGTTTTGGCTACCAGCAGCATATTGCTATGCGTTTTAAAAGTGTTGTTGGCTACCATTACCATACCGTCTGTTTGATTGTACATGACATGCAAAGGCTCACTGCCATTATGTAAGCCGTAAAGACAAGCATTAGGATCAAGGTAATAATCATACATCTGGCCGCGCATGGCTGTCCACGGGTTTTGAGTTTTCCAGATGATGGTACCCGTATACCAATCCCACATGTGCGAGCTGAAACCTTCCATCAAAGCACGGTATTGATCATAATTTACCAATTGTGCTTTTGTTGCGAAGTCTTCAACGTTTTTAGCTTTTCCGTATTTATCAATAAAACCATCGTATCCAATATATTTATGATAGTCCCAAACCGGGTCTGTTTTGGTTTTGCCGGTAGATGCATCAAACTCAGGTGCAACCATATTCTCTGCCGGGATAAAGCGTTTTAACGATTCATAATCGCTAACGCCAACCGAACCTACTTCGGAGTTGAACGGATAGGTTTGGTGATCCCAGAAAGTTGTAAGGCTTTGGATGCCGTAAGGACCATCACCATTGCCACCCTGTACAATACGCGACATTTCTTCGGAGTTTGAATACGGGATAAACCAGCGGGTATTATCCAGCTTAGGCATAATAGTATCGCGCAGGGCCGCAAAAATATCTTCAGGCGGAGTGATCTCATTACCACCACACCATATAGCTAACGACGGGAAGTTGCGCACCAACTTAACCTGGTCGGCAACCGATTTTAAATACAGGTCATGATCATCAGGGTATTTACGGCGGGTCCATTGGTCGTCAGCCTTCATTGGGTCGGTCCAGCGGCCGTTACAATCGCCCGATCCCCACATATCCTGGAAAACCAGCATGCCGTATTTATCGCAAGCTTCGTAAAACTCAGGGCGTTCAATAAGTGCCCCGCCCCAAACCCGGATCAGGTTCAGGTTCATATCCCGGTGAAAACGCACCTCGGCATCATAACGGGCATCACTAAAGCGCAGCATCTGATCGGAGATAATCCAGTTACCACCTTTAATAAAGATCTTTTGACCATTTATGTTAACCTGGCGGCTTTCGGTTTTGTTGTTCCACTCGGTAGTAATCTGGCGTACGCCAACTTCAATGCTTTTTTGGTCGGACACCTTACCACCTGCTACAAACTGTAAATTAAGCTTATACAAATTTTGCGGACCGTAGCCATTAGGCCACCAAAGCTTAGGATTTTTAAGGCTGTAATCGGCCAGTTTAACTTCCTGTTTTGAATTGGCTTTTAAAGTAACCGGCTGAGATACCAGTTTGCCATCTAAATTATATTGTAAAGTACCGCTCACTGCAGCACCTGTAGCGTTTTCAACCTCGGCCGAAACCTGTACAACTGCTGGTTGTTGTGCACCTTCCGGCTGGCGAACACCCGGAACAAGTGTAACCACATGTGGATCTTTAATAACCACAGCACCCGTACGCTCAATGGTTACTTTATCCCAAATGCCGGTATTACGGTCGCGGATAGGCTGGATCCAGTCCCAACCTGCTGTGTATTGGATACCTACACCGCGGGCGATTGTACCGTCACCTCCTTGCCCGCCGTTAGGGTTGCCAACAACATCAGGAGGGTATACTACAACTGCCAAACGGTTATCACCGTTTTTGCTTAACCATTTGGTAATGTTATAGCTCTGGCGCAAAAACATGCCTTTGTGCAATTTGCTGTTAAGTTTATGCCCGTTAAGGAAAACGTCGCAGCTATAATTTACGCCACGAAAGTTAAGATAGGTTTGGCTGTTACCCGTTGGCGCGGCTTCTTTAAAATCTTTGGCAAACCAGTAGGTGTAATAATCACGGCCTACTTTATAGATATCTGGGATCTTCTCATTATTCATCCCATAAAATGGGTCAGGTACTTGTTTATTGGCCACCTGGGTTGTAAGTACCGTTCCCGGCACTACCGCAGGGTTCCATGCAGCCAGATCATAATTGGTTTGAGATATAATAGTGCCATTATCTTTAACACTATTCATTGACGTACATTTCCAGCCGCTGTTAAGCTCGTAGCTGGTTTGCGCCTCCGCGTTTTGATAAGCGCCCGAAGCAAGGACGGATAACACTAATGAAAATTTAAGCAATGCAGATCTGCCTGCCGAACGGGTTGTTGTCATTTATTTGGGTTGGATGGATAATCAAAATTAAGAACTGCCAAATCATTTTAGCTGTAAAAACTTGGCTATATTATGTGGTATTTTGTCGGGTTGAAAAACTAAAGCACTTGTCATTTCGATAAGCATGAAGGGGAATGAGCGACTGCCGCGAAGAGAAATCTTATACGCCTTGTATAGTTTGCATATCGCTTGTACAAGGTTTCTCCTCACCCCTACGCTGTTTGTCGAAATGACAAACGGTTTTGTTTAATGCTTTCTCTCTTTTATTACAATTAATAAACTATTTTAAATCAGGCCGCTTCATTTAATCCGCTTGCCTGCTGCAATTTCGCAGGGATACTGATATCGATACCATCAGTCACCTGTTTCCACTTAAGGTTTTGAGTACTTCCGAGAAGGGTTACTTTCTTTACCTTTTTAATGTCTTTTAATTTTACAGATACCGTAGCCGGTAAAACAACCTTTTCCTGATCGCTCAAAGCAAATGCGTAAATGGTATTGCTGTTTTTTGCCTTAGTATAGTATATATTACCTGTCGAATACGGCGCTACCGACTCGCTGGCGTAAATACCTTCACCGTTGATCTTCATCCATTGGCTGATGCCCTGCAGGCGTTCGTAAGCAACCGGGTCCCAGTCACCATCCGGGCCGGGGCCTATATTCATAAGCAGATTGCCACCGCGCGATACGATTTTTACCAATAGCTGCACTATTTGCTGTACCGATTTATAATGATCGCCCGGAACATAGCTCCATGAATTACCCATGGTAATGCAGCTCTCCCAGGGATGGTCAAGCGGCACTTCGGGTACTTCCTGCTCGGGGGTGGTGTAGTTTTCATATTTGCCGGCTACGGTACGGTCAACCACGATAAGTCCGGGCTGTTTTTGCCTCCCCATAGCAGCTATCTTCGGCATATCAATATCCTGATCAAACTTGATTCCGCGCTGCCATTCTACAGTAGTATCAATACTACTTTTCGGGCGTACCCATCCTCCATCAAGCCATAAAATATCAACCTTACCATAATCGCTCATCAGTTCGCTGATCTGGTTATAGGTAAAATCTTTGAATTTCTGCCAGCGTTCGGGATATTTTTGAGGATCATAGTTTACATTGCGGTCTTTAGGCGGAAAGTATGGCCACCAATAATTTTCAGTATGCCAGTCGGGCTTTGAAAAATAAGCACCCACCATAAAGTTATCTTTGCGGAAAGCGTTGAAGATCTCCTTAGTTACATTGCTTCTTGGATTGGTTGAAAAAGGAGTTTTGCTGCTCGTGATCTTATAATCAGTTTCTTTGGTATCAAACATGCAAAAACCGTCATGGTGCTTGGTAGTAAAGATCACATATTTCATACCGGCGTCCTTAGCTGCCTTCACCCATTTCTCCGGATTGAATTTGGTTGGGTTAAAAGTAGTTTGTAAATTTTCATACGCCGCTTTATATCCGTTATAAGTAGCAGCATACTGACCGCGGCGTTGCGTCCAGCCTTCATCTTCGGGACAAATGCTCCAGCTTTCAACTACACCCCACTGGCTGTAGGTACCCCAGTGCATAAACAAACCGAACTTGAGATCCTGCCAATTGGCAATTTTTTGTTCAACTGCAGGGTCGCCGGCAGGAACATAGTGTTTTGACATATTGTGCTGTTGTCCAAACACTTCAAAGCAGCCGAAAACCAAAAGAAATACTGTAAATAATCGTTTCATCAAGCTATTATTTTATTAATTACTGACAATTTTATATGGTGTATTGCTTACACACTTTTTAAAATTTTTTAAAAAACATTGCAACTTACATCAATTAATTTCATTTTTCGATTTTAATATGTTATTATTGTTACACCATTATTAAGTTTAAATTTAGTTGATTAATTAAAAATTCTTCGGTTTGAGAGACAGAAAAGTTGATACGCTAAAATTATGGAAACTCATTTGCAACAATGACGATGAGAACGCCTTTGAATTGTTTTTCCATATCCTTAACAACTCGCTCATTAAATTTTGTGTGCTGTATGTACATCAACGGGAAATTGCCGAAGAGATAGTTTCGGATGTGTTTGTAAAATGCTGGCTTAACCGCAAAAATCTCACCGAAATTCAAAACCCCGAAACCTATTTATTTGTAGCGGTAAAAAACCAGTCGCTAAACCACATCAAAAAATACTCAACTATTCACCTTGTACAAATTGAAGAAACCAATTCAGTTGAATTTGTAAATACCTATAACCCTCAAAAGGAAATTGAAAACAAAGAGCTTATTTTTAGGATGGACCAGGCCATAGCTGGGTTACCGCAACAATGCCGAATTGTTTTCAGGCTGATAAAGGAGGATGGTATGAGGTATAAAGAAGTGGCCGAAATTCTTAATATTTCGCCCCGTACAGTACAAACCCAGCTTTTCAGAGCAATCAAGAAACTTAGTGTCATTTTAACCCAATACAACAAACACCACGAAGCTTTCTTAAAACCAATACAATCAACATTTTAGGAACCACAATTGTAATTTTCAATTATTTTTTTTAACCTTGTAGGTAATTAACCTAAATAAGTTGTCCTATCATAAATAAGGATGCAATTATACGATGGGCAATGACAAATTTATAGAGCTGGCGGGCAAAAAACTGTCGAATGAAATCAGCTCTGATGAAAATAATGAATTTCAGCGTTGCTTAGCTAATGATGCTTCCCTTCGTGAACAATACGAAGCCCTTTCCGCTTATTGGAAACATAGCGACACCCAATATGCCGACAATGCCCTCGCCTTTCAAAAAATAAAATCAAAAATTAAGGCGGAGGAAGTTACTGAACCTGCAACGGCCATTATCCCCGTTAAAAAGGGTACAATACACTATCTTTGGCGTGCTGCGGCGGCCGTTGTTTTAATAGCAGGTTGCTCGTACCTTTTTTATTCAAAAACGGTTACCTTGAGTCACGGAATTGCAAGCACAACATCCGGCGCCTGGCAAAATAAAAACACTTCTGCCCGCGATAAATCAACTATCGTATTAACTGACGGTACACGCATTACCCTTAATTCACAAAGTTCGTTAAGATACCCAACAAACTTCACAGGGAAAACCCGCGAAGTTTATTTAAGCGGCGAAGCCTTTTTTGATGTACATAAAGATCATGAACATCCATTCATTATCCATACCGAAAAAATGAACATCAGGGTGCTGGGTACCGCTTTTAACGTTAAATCATACCCCAATGACCCATCAAGTGAAACAACCCTGATCAGGGGCGCCATTGAAGTTACACTTGACGACCGACCATCCGACAGGATCATTTTAAAACCGAGCGAAAAACTGATCGTTAAAAAAGGCGCGTTTACTACTGTACGTAAAAACCAGGCCAAGCTTTCACCAGCTACCGACAGCAGTGCAGGTACACAATATGTCTTAACCAGCTTTACCCGTCTTCATCAGGACAACAGTGCCATTTTAGAAACTTCGTGGACAGAGAATAAACTCATTTTCAGGGATGAAAACTTCGCCGACCTCGCCGCGCGCATGGAACGCTGGTATGGTGTTGAGATTAAATTTAAAAACGATGAAATGAAGAAGTACCGTTTTACCGGCACTTATGAAAAAGAAACTATTACCCAGGCACTTGATGCGTTACGCATTACCGAAAACTTTCATTATAAAATCAAAAATTCCGCCATTTATATTTATTAACTGATAATTCTTCAGTGATTAACAGTACATTTGTCGCCTTAATTGATCGCTGTGCTTTACAATATTTGTAATTGTCACCTGCCAATCCGGTCATTTTACACTATTACCTGTGCTAATTATAAAATTTATGTAAATTTAGACATCCCCAATGGATGTTGGCGACAGGTTTAGGTTATCAGTATAAATGAAAATACGGTTTACGTTAATATTATTCTTCAATTTACTGGCTATATTAACTGTATATTCACAAACCCGTGTCACTATCAATTTAAAATCGGCCGATTTTAAAAAGGTAATCTCAGCCATCGAACGTCAAAGCATTTATCATTTTGTTTACAGCGAAAGAAAAATCCCCACTTTAAACAAAGTTGACATAAATGTTGATAATGAAGATGTTAAAAGTGTTTTAGATAAAATTTTGACCAATTCGGGCTTCGCTTATACCGAGCTTGCCAATCACCTGATAGTAATTGCCCCGATTGATGAAATAGTTAATGTAGTTAAAGTAACAGGCGTTGTTGCTGATGAAAATGGCGCACCGCTTGCCGGCGCTACAGTTAGGGTAAGAGGTTCAACTATGGGAGCCTCAACGGACCTGCATGGTGCCTTTTCGTTTGAGGCGCCCGATCAATCAACATTAATTATCAGTTTCGTTGGCTATGTTACAAGGGATGTAAAATTATCGGGCACAACTCTTCTTAAAATTACGCTCACTGCAAGCAATATCTTAAACGAAGTTGTGGTAACAGCACTCGGCATAAAAAAAGATGAGAAAAAAGTTGGCTATTCGGTAACGACTATAGGCGGTGAGGTGCTCGATAAAGCCAAAGAATCAAATGTAGCTTACTCATTAGAAGGCCGTGTAGCCGGTTTAAGTATCAATGGCGTTAACGGCGGGCCAGCGTCATCAGCTCGGATCCTACTTAGGGGAGTGACCAGTTTTGGAGCAAGCGCCCCGCTTTTTATCATTAATGGCGTCCCTATTGACAACACCCAGCGTGGGGCAGCCAACGAATGGGGCGGCGCCGATTTTGGCGACGGCATAAGCAATATCAACCCCGATGATGTTGAAAGCATGACTGTACTCAAGGGTCAGGCTGCTTCAGCATTATACGGAGCAAGAGCGGCTAATGGCGTAATCCTGATCACTACCAAAACAGCGAAAAAGAATTCGGGATTTGGCGTAGAGTTTAACACCAACTATCAAACAGATAAAGCGATTAATACTTTTGATTATCAAACAGTTTACGGACAGGGTTTGTACGGCATCAGGCCCGCATCCGTGAATAATGCCATAACATCGGGCAATTTTGGGTGGGGTGAAAAGCTGGATGGTAAGCCAACTATACAATTTGACGGTAAATATTATCCATACTCGGCAGTTACAGATAATATTGATAAGTTTTACCGTCGTGGTTATACCTATACCAATACAGTTGCTTTTAACGGCGGTAATGAAACGGGGGCTTTTCGTCTGTCGGTCTCCGATCTAAGGAATGGTTCAATCATCCGTAACAGCGGCCTTAATCGTAAAACGGTAAACCTAACTGCTACACAGGGAATTACTGATAAATTCAATGTAAATGTTATTGCAAACTATATAGACGAATCATCAAACCTGAAGCCCAATTTGAGCGATGGGCCTCTTAATCCTAATAACATTCAATACCTTGCTGCAAACGAAAACCAGGCAGCTCTGGCACCGGGATATGACTCGAACGGAAACGAACTGAGGTGGACTGGCGATACATTTGTTACCAATCCATATTTTGCTGTAAACAAATTTGTTAATAATATAAGCCGCAACCGGTTGATATCTGCCATTACTGCCCGCTACAATATCCAAAGCTGGCTGTATGCACAAGCCCGTTTAGGCGATGACGTGTTATACGATAAACGGCTAACCATTACCCCTACCGGTACTGCTTACTCGCCCGGCGACGCAGGATCGATGGATGAACAGTCCTCTACAGAACGTTCAGAGTTTAATGCCGACGTTTTGATTGGTGCTAAACATGATATTATAAAAAAGCTGCTTAGTTTTGACTTATCCGCAGGGGTAAACCTTCGTAAAAACAGCTATGAATATACTCGTCTTTTCGGGGGGCCGTTTATCATACCTAATTTTTACAGTTATAGTAACCTGGCAACCAAAAGCAGCAGCTATGATTATAAAAGTTCTGAAACGCACTCAACCTATTATTCAATCGATCTTTCGTTAAAAGATTTTTTAACATTAACCACCACCGGCCGTTACGATACCTACTCAACCCTGCCTGTTGATAACCGGAGTATTTTTACGCCATCGGTATCGGCAAGTATCCTTTTTTCGGACCTTATACATATCCCGGGGCTTGATTTTGGAAAGCTGCGTTTATCATATGCCCAAACAAGCGGCGAACCTACCGATGTTTACATTACATCTCAATATTACACCCTTACTAATCCTGTAAATGGCATACCGGCGGGAAGTTTCAGTGATAGTTTACCTAACCTTTTTTTAAAGCCATATACACTCACAGAAATGGAAGTGGGTACAGACCTGAAATTTTTGAACGGCAGGCTGGGGCTTGATGTGGCTTATTTCCATCGAAAAACAAGGAACGAGATCATTAAGGGAGATCTTGACCTGGCAACAGGTTTCGCCCGAAGGTTTATCCCTACGGGCTCCACCCAAAACAATGGCATTGAGATTTCGCTAAACGCTACACCTATTAAAACTGTTAATTTCAACTGGTCACCATCGTTTAACTTTACTTATGTACAAAACAAGATCCTGCAAACAGACGGCACGCCAGAATCGGCCAATATAAGTTTTGGTACTTACCGGCCGCTCAATGCCGCCACGGCATTGGTTAAAGGACTACCGGGCCCACAGATCATGGCTAACGATTACCTCAGAAACAGTAAAGGACAGATCATTTTTGACGGCAATGGCTTGCCGCAGGCCGGTCCGCGGGTACCTATGGGCAGTGCGGTGCCTAAAATTTACGGCGGGTTTAATAACAATTTCACCTACAAAAAATTCAGCCTATCATTTTTGGTCGATTACCGGTTTGGCAACAAAATACTTTCGGCTACAAATTATAACAGTATTTACCGCGGCTTTAATAAGCTTACTTTACCTGGGCGCGAAACCGGTGTTGTTGGCGATGGTGTAAACGCCAATGGTGATAAAAACACAGTTGTTGTACCGGCACAAACCTATTACCAGGCACTTGCCCAAAGCGTTTCGGCATTGAATGTTTTAGACGGCAGGTTTATTAAATTACGGCAGGTTACTTTTGGTTATACATTTTCAAAAGGCTTTCTTGACAAAACGCCATTTGAAGGCATAACCTTTTCATTAGTAGGCAGAAACCTATGGACAATCATGAAACAATCTGACAATATCGACCCGGAATCTGGATTTTCGCCGGATATAAAATATGCCGGAATTGAGGGAGCAAGCCTTCCGCCAACCCATACTTACGGAATAAATATTAACTTTAAACTCAAAAAATAAATCATCTAAAAATGGCTTCCACCATAAAACACAAACTCCTATGTTGTTTGGTAATGCTTGCGGCATTACTAAAATTTTCTACCGCAAATGCGCAGGTTCCTTTTTATAAAGACGCTTCGCAATCGATTGATTCACGTGTGAAAGATCTTCTATCAAAATTAACCATCGAAGAAAAAATCTCCTTATTAGGCTACCGCAGCCAGGCCGTGCCCCGTTTAGGCATCCCGGCCTATAACTGGTGGAACGAGGCCTTACACGGTGTAGCCCGTGCCGGTGAAGCAACCATATTTCCACAGGCTATCGGTATGTCGGCTACATTTAACGAAGATCTGTTAAAGCAGGTATCAACGGCCATATCAACTGAAGCCCGTGCCAAATACAACCTGGCCATTGCACAAGACAGGCACCTGCAATATATGGGGCTCACTTTTTGGACACCCAATATCAACATCTTCCGTGACCCTCGCTGGGGCCGCGGGCAGGAAACTTACGGCGAAGACCCTTTCCTGACCGGCCGTATGGGCTCAGCCTTTGTTAAAGGTTTGCAGGGCGATGATCCTAAATACCTGAAAACATCTGCCACGGCCAAACACTTTGCCGTACACAGCGGCCCCGAAGCCACCCGCGATAAATTTGACGCCAAGGTTGATGAAAAAGACCTTCGCGAAACCTACCTGTATGCCTTTCACGAACTGGTTAAAAACCACGTTGAATCGGTAATGAGCGCCTACAACCGCGTTAACGGTGTACCAAACTCTATCAATAAAATGCTGCTTACCGATATATTGCGGAAAGAATGGGGCTTTAACGGCCATGTAGTAACTGATTGTGGTGCCCTGGATGATGTGTACCTTACTCACAAAACACTGCCAACTGCGGTTGAAGTAGCCGCTGCTGCCATCAAGGCTGGCGTTGACCTGGATTGCTCGTCCATTTTGCAGAACGATGGTATTAAAGCTATTAAACAAGGCTTGCTTACCGAAAAAGATGTTGACCAAGCCCTGAGCGCTATCTTAGGCACCGAATTTAAACTGGGTTTTTATGACGACCCGGCCGCTAATCCTTATCATGGTTACGGTGCCGACAGTGTTCACAATCAGCAGCATTTGGCTTTGGCCCGTAAAGTGGCCCAGCAAAGTATGGTATTGTTAAAAAATAACAACAATATTCTGCCATTCAAAAAAAGCAGCTACTCCAGCATTATGGTGGTTGGGCCAAACGCGGCCTCGCTCGATGCTATGATAGCTAATTACCACGGCACCAGCAGTAAGGTAATTAACTTTGTTGAAGGTATAACCGGCGCGGTTGATAAAGCTACCCGTGTTGAATACGATTTGGGTTGCGACTATAAAGACACCACCCATTTTGGTGGCACCTGGGCCGCGGGCAATGCTGATGCTACCATTGCCGTGATAGGCCTATCCCCGGTTTTGGAAGGCGAAGCAGGCGACGCTTTCCTGTCTGAAAACGGCGGCGATAAAAAAAACCTGAGCCTGCCTGCCAGCGAAATTGCCTTTATGAAAGAATTGCGTAAAAGCGTAAAAAACAAACCGCTTGTTGCTGTAATTACCGCTGGCAGCGACGTTGATATGTCGGCTATTGAACCTTATGCGGATGCTATCATATTTGCCTGGTATCCCGGCGAACAAGGCGGCAATGCATTAGCTGATATTATTTTTGGCGATGTTTCGCCTTCAGGCCACCTGCCGCTTACTTTTTATAAAGACATGAGCGATTTGCCCGACTACAGCGATTACAACATGAAAAACCGCACTTACCGTTATTACACCGGCCCGGTGCAATATCCTTTTGGTTTTGGTTTAAGCTATACGTCGTTTAACTACACCCTGGATAGTAAATTAAAAACCACCTATAAAAAAGCCGATACCGTTGCCGTAACCGTAAACGTTAAAAACACCGGTAAATTTAATGGCGATGAAGTAGTACAGGCCTATATCAAATACCCTAACATCGACAGGATGCCGGTTAAAGAGTTAAAAAGCTTTAAACGCATTAGCCTGGAGCAGGATAAAGAAGGTTCGGTTACATTAAAAATCCCGGTTCAGGATTTACAGAAATGGGACCTTGCCACACACAAATGGAAGCTTTATCCCGGTAGCTACAAATTAGTACTGGGAAGCAACTCAGCCGATGAAAAGTTGGTGGCTGATTTTAAGATATCTAATTGAAAAAACTCATAAAGACTTAAGAGCGTCATTGCGAGGAACGAAGCAATCCCAAACTATACAGGGTGAACCTGCTTATCGGGGATTGCTTCGTTCCTCGCAATGACGTTTTTTTTATAACTAACTCACAATAAAGATTTTAAATCCTTCATAATCCTGCTTTTGTCTGTAGCGGTCTTAGCCAGTTTCAGGGCAGTTTGCAAATGTGATACTGCCTTTTCACGATCTACCCCTGTATACAAGTAACCAAGCAGTACATGGTATAAGTGATTGGCATCCAGTTTTAACTTTTCGGCCTCAGTAATGGCTTTCTCCTTCCCTTTCACCTTTGCCAAGACATAAGCCCGGTTCAATGCAGCTACAGGCGAATAAGCAGCTATAAGTAACCTATTGTAGAGTATTAATATATTTTCCCACTTTTCGGCAGTATCGGTTTTAACGGTATGCCAATAGGCTATAGCAGCTTCAATATGGTATTTACCGGCGTCGTTTCCTTTAGAGGCAAGGTTTAGGTAGTATCGTCCTTTTACTATCAGTTCATCATTCCAAAGCATTCTGTCCTGATCATCATAGCGGATCATTTCGCCATGTTCATCTACCCGGGCATCAAACCTTGAAGCATGAAAACACATCAATGATAACAAGGCATTCACCTCGGGCAGGTTTGTTTGTTTGTTTTCTATAAGGAGATAGTTAAGCCGCATGGCTTCTAAACACAAATCTTTTCGCAATGTAGTGCTCTGGCAGCTGGAGTAATAGCCCTCATTAAACAGCAGGTATAAAGTTTTCAGTACGATGCCCAGCCGGTTAACAATATCAGCCGGTTCAGGAAAAACGATCTTTACTTTTTGCTCCCTGAGCTTTTCCTTAGCCCTGAACAGGCGTTTGTTAATGGTTTCTTTATTCGATAAGAAAGCCTCAGCAATTTCATCAATTCCAAAACCGCAAAGGATGCGTAACGCCAGGCCAATCTGCGCCTCGGCCGGCAATACCGGGTGACAAATAGCAAACATCATTTGCAGCTGGCTGTCGCTAATATTTTGGTCAGAAAGATCGATCTCTGCCTCGTAATTATCCTCTGCAACAATCCCTTCGGCTATTTTTTGCTTAAACCTGGAGCCACGCCTTACATAATCGGTTGCTTTATTGCGGGCCACAGTATATAACCATGCTTTAGGGTTATCCGGCAACCCCTTGATCCCCCATGTTTCGGCAGCTGTGAGAAAAGTATCACTGGCAATATCTTCGGCGGCTTCTATACGTTCAAAGCCGAAATAATGGCATAATACCGCGATTATCTTTTGATATTCGAAGCGGAACAAATGTGGTAGAAGCTGATCTTGCTGCATAAAACAAGAGGCTGTATCATAAATCATGGTACAGCTTTTTTGTTGAAAAAAAAGCTGATT
>CBIHRB010000009.1:0-181565 GCA_966212355.1 uncultured Mucilaginibacter sp. | reverse complement strand
GCTCTTTTTTTTTGACTTTTTGTTCTTTTACCCCAATTCCACGGCGCGGGCGTGTTGCTGGCCACACCCCGGGCCTCTTCTTGTGTTTGATATTCCAAAAGAAACGTTATTATAATAACGATGGAATTATGTATTATTCCAATTCATGTGATCGACCTAATTCGAAAAATTAGTGATCATTACATTTTCATCAGCGCCGGGCTTATTCTTAAATAAACTTCAAACCCAACAGGCGTGCTACCATAAAGAGGTTTTAACGCCGATGGTGAAACATTGAGCGTAGCCTGTACACCGCCGGTAACATTGGTGTTTTTGAAGCTGCTCAAAATCCGGTTTACGCCCAGGGTTAAAGCATTGATATTAAAGTTGGGGTTAAGCGGATAGGCATCGTGCATGTCCAGTTCTTCGGCATCTTTTTGCACAAATTCATATCTGCCATAAACAGCGGTTTTGTTGAGCTGTAAAGTATTCTCCAATAAAACAGAGGGCTGCGTTTTATGATTGTCCGAATAATGGTTTTGCCCGTAAACCAGTGTAGTTGCTACATAACTGTTTTTGCTTAACATTTTGGTATGGATGGCTGATGCAGTGAACCTGTTTACGTTTTGCCCCGGCTCGGCTTCTTCCGCGCTGTGGATCCATCCGTCTGATACCTGCAGGGCCCACTCTTTGGATGGATTATAGGATAAACGTGCCGAGTATGAATCAAATCGCATTTTATCAAAATCATAGCGGTGCTGATCCGGCTCACGGCCGGTAAATATGGATCCCTCCAGTTTGACATTTTTTATGCGAAAGCCCAGTGTTGCAACACCAAAGGTAATATGTGTAGCATCCTGGTAATGATGACCAAGCGGTGCATCGGGATCATTGATGGCCGACAGGCGGTGCATAAACGCCGGCGGACCTAAAGCCGGCTCTCCCGGGTAACCGAACGAGAGATAGAGATCAGCATCCTTAGCCACTCGCTGGGTATAAGCTACGCTCAACTCGGCAAAAAGATCATGCGGGTGCTGTTTGTCGACCAATTTTTGTCCTTTGTATGATTCGCCGGTTTGATAGAGCAGCGGGTACCCGCCGTTGCCCACCAAAAAAGGATCGAACGAGAACATGGTATTGATAGAGAACAGGCCATTGCTACCTACTTTTCGCTGGGTCATGAACATGAGCCAGTTGAGTACGTCAATCCTGTTACTGCCGCCTCTCTTACCCGAATTAAACAGGTCCTGGTTGTTGTAGCGCGCAAAAAAGCTACCGTGTACCATGCTCATCCATTTTTTACCATGGATCATGTAAGCATACAGTGGAGTTTCATCAGGCACCCATGATGTACCCGAACCGTCGCGGTTCATGGGGAGATCGCGCGAGAACTGGCTCGTCATCATCATATGGTGCATGGGCGTATCGTTTTTCATATTGCCCATATCCATACCATCCATAACCATAGGTTTGGTGCTGTTCATGCGCATATTCTTTTTTGTGGTATCGCTCATCTTCATATCGTGATGGTGCTGGGCGGATGCGCCCACAGCAGTCAGGTTTAGGGCAACGAACACAATATATGCTTTCATAGTAGTGTAGGTTAAAGATTAAAAAAGTTGTACTCCAGCCTGATGAGGTACATATTTTTAGTATTCCGTTGCATATCATTATAGATAGGTGTACGGTACGAGAAATCAAGCCGGCAGGTACTGTTAAAGATCAGTTGCAAAGCGGGTGCAACATCCAGATAACTTTCGCTATGCCCTGGGTTGGTTTTGCCCAGCAGTTCACAATACAAGTTTAAATTTACCTGCTTGTAGTCGCGATAATTACGTGGTAAAAGCAAATAGCCGCCAGATAAGGTATAAGCCGCGGCATTACGTCCGCTATTGGTTGAAATTTCATAGTTCCCGCTGTTATTAAATGCCCGCAAATAGCTTGCCGAACCCGAAAGCGCCAGTTTATGCAGTAACTGAGTGAAAACCACCCCGCCCTGTGCTCCGCTGTTATCCCCTTCCAAAGTGATTTCACGGTTGATTACGGGATTGTCGATGCTTGATAGTTTTGCAAAAAATGCCCCCCTGAAATGCTTTTGAACGGTATCGATAGATAAAAAACGGTATTTAGCATACACACTTCCGCCTTCAAAATGTTGATTATTGCTGTAATAATCGGACATGTAAACCGAGCCATGCACCATCAAATGCCGGCTAACGCCATACATGGCTTCAATAGTACTGCGATTTTTATATGTTGGCGTAAAATACCCTTGATTTTCAACACGAATGCCCAATGAGCCGGTTGCCATATTGCTGGCCGGCTCTGTATTTACATACAACTCTTGTGCAAATAATGGGCAAGCCATTGCCAAAAGGCAAACAGCCAATATGATCTTCTTCATAAAAAATGATGTTAAATGAAGAGCTTATATTGCTAAATGATAAACACGACCACTTGCAGGAGCTGTGTCGGTAACCTGGCCAAGGTATTTCTTTGATACCGATTTGGGTGCAAAGCCATTATCAACCACAGTAAAGCTTACATCGCCGGTAAATGATTTATCGGCAGCGTTAAGCAGGCGGTAAGTATCGCCCCCATAGTTAAATGCATTCTCGGCAACTTTGGTATTGGCAAAATTATAGGTGGCTTTTAAGCTGTTAACCGAAAAACCCGAACCCTGAACCTTTTTGCTGATCTGCTCGAAATTTACAGGCACATCATTTTTAAAGGTAATGAGATAAGTATTGCGGATCAGATCGGTTTTGATTTCGCCAACAAACGGAAGTGTGCGCAGTGCTTTTTCGGTTGATTTGGCGCAAAGGGCGCAGGTGAGGCCGCTAACCTGGAGTTCGGCTTTGGTAAATTGGGCTTGAGCTGCTGTTACAGAAAGCGCAAATATGATGATGAATATTTTTAAAGTTTTCATGTTGATCGTGTAATTAATTGTTAGAGAATAAACTGCTGATAAGGTTTACCGGGTTTAACAATTAACAGATCAAATGCGGAAAATACAGTTGCGGATAAATGTGGCGATGCCCTGAACCGATGGATCGGGCGGGCCGCGGTCATAAAATTTGTCGGAAGAAGAAGATGGCAAGGCCGGAAATAGGCTATCGAACGACCAGCTTGGCAGTTCAAAGCCAAACATCTTTGCCAAAAACGAAGTTGATTCGCCCTGGTGAGCTTCCTTTACTTTTACTTCAACCTGTTTATCTTTGCAGCATTTCATTTTGCCGCCTTTTTGGTCCATTTTGCAGTTAACAGCCGGGGCATCAATTTTTACAGATGCTACATAGTCGCCGCAAATATGGAAATTAAGAGCAAAGCCCAATACTGTAACCGTGTACAGCATAGTGAGTAATATCGCTCCTGATCTTTTTACCATACTACAAAAGTAGGTGATTAACTTGTTGATTACAAAATGTTTTTATCAGTCGGGATAACACATTGTTTAACAAATGTGCAAATAGTGATTTTGGCATATGCAAAAAAGCCCCGGCTTTGCGCCGGGGACTTCCTATTTAAACTATTAACTGATCTTATTATTACGCTGTGTTACTGGGCAGCCTGTTTTGCCTGCTCCTTCATTTTTTCGTTTGCTACAATGGTGATCTCAACCCTGCGGTTTTGTGCGCGGCCATCGGCAGTTGTATTATCGGCAATTGGTTCGCTTTCGCCTTTGCCGGTCACTGTCATACGTGACGAGGCTACATTGCCCGCAGCTAAGTATGATTTTACAGCATCGGCCCTTTTTACCGAAAGGGTTTGGTTGTAACTGTCAGACCCTGTATTATCGGTATGGCCAATGATAGTGATATTAGTTTCCGGATTTTTTTGTAACGAAGCTGCAAGGTTTTGCAGGTTAGTTTGCGCGGCAGATTTCAAATCTGATTTATCGGTATCAAACAAAATACCTGAATCAAATTTAACCAAAATACCTTCGCCTTCGCGGGTTACTGTGGCACCCGGCACTGTTTGTTTAATTTCGGCAGCCTGCCTGTCCATGTTACGGCCGATAAAAGCACCTGCGGTACCACCTACAGCACCACCTATAATAGCACCTAAAGCGGTATTACCGGCAGCTTTGCCAATAAACGCACCTACTGTACCACCGGCACCTGCGCCAATGGCAGCACCTTTTTGTGTTTTTGTAAGCGAATTACATCCTGAGCCTAATATGCCTGCTGTAGCTAATGCTATACCAAGGGTGGCTACTTTTAATTTAAGCGTTCTCATCGTACTTGTATAATTATGTTATACCGTACTTTTTACAAAGCAGATGCCAAAAAAAGCTGATGGCAGTATTATGGACTGCTTCCTTTAAAAGAACACCCTCCATCAATCACAGCAACATTTTTTTAATGATAAGTAAAGTTAATTTCAATGAAGTAAAGAATGCGGGATTATTGATTTTTGCAACACTGCCCGATTTTTAGTACAAAGCAGCAGTAAAATTTTTGCTACAGTACAATTTGGCATGCCTTTTTGCAGTTTTAAGAAATTACTATCAACGTAGCCGGGAAAATAAGTTTAAAGGTGCTTCCTTTATCTTTTTCAGAAATCACATTGATTTCAATATCATGAAAAGCTGCTATTGATTTTACAATAGGCAGGCCCAGTCCAAAGCTATCCTGTTGTAATGACTGCCTGAATTTTTTAAAGCGGTTAAAGATCAACGGGATGGCGTCTTCATCTATACCGATGCCGGTATCAGCTATACTGATCATATATTTGTCATTTACGGCAATACCTGTTACTTTAATACTGCCACTCTCATGATTGTATTTAATGGCATTGTTAATAAGGTTAAAAAACAGGTTAAAGAGTAAAAATTTATTGATGTTGACAAAATGCCAGTTGTCAGGCATCGACATTTCGTAGCTGATATTTTTATCCTGCAGGCGAATGGAGATCTCGTCATAAACCTCCTGCAATAGTTCGGATACCGATACCTTGTCTTCTTTTAAAAACTGTTCGTTTTCTATCTGGGAAATGAGCAGCAGTGTTTTCGTAATGCTCTTCAACCGGTTCAGGATCTTTTGCATTTCCAATAACCTGCCTTTAAGCTCATCGTTGATATCTTCCTCCTCAAACATATTCTCGATTTTTGACTGAAGAATAGAGATAGGTGTCATAAGCTCATGCGATGCGTTGGAAATAAACTCCCGCTCTTTATGAAATTTATCTGCAATGGTTTCAATCATGTTATGGATACTGATATCCAGGTGCTGAAAATCTGACGTGGTAGTACGTACCTGTCGGTAGGTATGAAAATTAGGGAATTTTTGCCCTACAAGCTTGGTTTTAATAATAAGCCGCAAAGGCTTAAGTACGTAGGTTGAATATACCTGGTCGGCCAGTACGGTTAACAAAATCATTCCCAGCAATACCTGGAAGGCTATATTTTGCAGTGGGACGCTGGTTTCATCCAAAGTATCCACGCTTTTGCCAATTTCCAGCAGGTAATTTTTGTTCTTAACCTTAAAGGTATGGCTTAATATGCGATACTCTAAAGTATCGCCCTCACTAAAAAGGCGTTTGCCTCTTTTTATAGTATCCAGAAAATAATCGGGATCAACCTCATCCAAACTGATATATTCCTCTTTAAGCGGGAGGTAACTGCCGTAACCTTCGCCGTTTTCGATGTAGGTTTCAATGCCCTTGTTTTTTACAATTTGCAGCAGCTTGTTTTTTTGTTTGATAAGCTTGCTGTCGACATAATTACGGCTGATATTTTTGATCAATACAGGAACAAGCAATACAAACAGTATCACGATAACCAGCTTGGAGATGGCGTTAAAAAGTGTAAGTTTTGTTCCTAATTTCAAATACTCAGGCGTTGATCTTTATTTTATAACCCAAACCACGTACCGTTTCCAGCCAGTCGGGCGGGGCATAGGCATTTAATTTTTTACGGATATTTTTAATATGCGCGTCAATATAATTGCTGTCGTAATCATTGTTCACCACGCTGCCCCAGATATGCTCGCTCAGCTGCATGCGGGTAAGCGTACGGTTTTTATGTAGTATCAAATAGGCTATGAGGTCAAATTCTTTTTTGGTAATGGTATTAACAACGCTATTATAGTAGGATATAGTACGTGCGGTAAGGTCGATCAGGAAACCACCCAGCTCAACAATGTTATTTTTAACCCCAAACTTACGCCTGATGATTGCCTGCATGCGGCTTTGCAGCTCAAGCAGCGAAAAGGGTTTAGGCAGATAATCGTCGGCGCCAAGGTCGAGGCCTTTGATCCGGTCGTTGATCTCTGCACGGGCGGTGAGTATGATACATGCCGCCTCCGAATTAGTCTTTTTTGATTCCCTAAGCAGATCAAGGCCGTCATAATCGGGCAGGCCCAGGTCTATCAATATAAAATCATACAGATTTGTGGCAATTTTTTCGGATGCCGAAGTGCCGTCAAAACAAACCTCGCAGATATAGTTATAGTTTGAAAGAAAAATTTCAAGTTCGTGGGCAAGTGCTGTTTCGTCTTCTATTATTAAAACATTCATGTATTATGACTAATAAAAAACGTAGTAAAAAGTTAAATTATAAAATGACTCGCGCCGGTTAAGCAATACTCCTTCTACGTTAACTGGGATAGAATATTTGTACGAAAACTCAAACGTGTAATGCGGCCGGTTATAAGCCACCGGGATTTTGAAGCTGTAATTAAGCATGTTGAACCGCCGGTTACGGCTCGCATAACGCGGGTCATATTGTATAGAAATATTGGCGGCCTCGTCCCTGAAATGATGATCAAGTGAATAGCGCTGAACAAAATTCTGCGTGCCCAGGATGAAATTAAAGGAAGGGTTAAAGGAAAGAAAATCCTGGTCGTCAAAAATGCTCCAGCTGCTTTCCCAGTATTTTGAATTGCTTATCGTTAAAAAAATATCGTTCGATTTGCCGAAAAGATAATCAAGCACGGCACTTGTTTTCAGGTAATGCCAATCGTATGAGTTTTTAAAATTGATATCATTTGAGGAGGCCGACTTGATAACCTGCGCGGCATCCCTGGCAAAAAAGAACCGCGTATAACTTACTGAGCCGGAAAAGGCTTTCGAAAATTTGTAAAAATACCCTCCGCCCAAATCAACCTCATCGACAGGGGCATAACCCAAAACCTTGAAAGCCGAGCCATATAAAAAGATACCCGACTTGGTATTATAAATCAGATCGGCAGTAACAAAAGGATATTTTACCGGGCCGGTACGACCAAAAAACAGCACGTCGCTGCCATAACTTACCCCGGCCGAAATTGACCGTTTACGAATAATGGTGTCAGAATCGGCTACTAAGGGGTGCTTACCGGCAAAAAGGCGCCAATCAGTATCCGCACCAAATACGGTACCGCTTGCAGCCATAAAAAAAAGTAAGCAAAGGTATTTCATCAATATGGTAAATTGTTTAACCGGTTTAACTGCCATTTCTCCTCGGTATTTCGGGCGGGCGCTCCATGCCTTCGGGGCGGCGCTGCCTTTTTGGTTTGGGCTTAGGCGGTACGGCATCGTCGTCAACGGTAGCCGGCTTAGCCTGCCGCTTTGCTTTGGCTATTTCTTTAATTTTTTTCTTTTCATCCTCCAGTTGCTTTTTGGTTTTGGTAGTAGTATCGGCCGCTAATGAAGTATACGACAACACACCCGGCTTATTGTTACCGGCACGAGTAAATGCATCAATGTTTTTTGTAAGGGCATTGGCAAATGATATACGTGTTGCAAATATCAATAACAGGACAATATACGCAAACCACTTTATCATTGAGGAGAAGAAAAGGTAAAAATAAGGCTCAAATAAAGGACAATTTAAATGTTTACACCAAAATGAGAAAGGTACAACAAATAACAATTCATTTGCAGGAGCACTTGTAAAAATGCCGATGCAAATGAATTATCCGAATCACAATTATGATGAAAGGTTTATGAGTGTACTATTTAATGTTTGAAAGTCAGAGAGTGATGTCTTTTGACGGATAAACCCGGTTTTGATCATCAATAATAACGCAGGCAACCTGGTTAAGCTGATTAATCATGTATAAGCCGGCATTAACACCTATGGTGAGTATTGGCGTGGCCAAAGCGTCGGCAAATTCGGCGGTAGGGCTAAGGATGCTTACGCTTGTAATACCGCTAACCGGAAAACCTTTTTTAGGGTTAAATACGTTGGTGAATTTTTTATTGCTGATGCTTGCATATTTTTCGGCATTAACCGACGTAGCAAAAGCAAGGTTACTGATCTCCAAATCGGCAAAGGGTTGGTTTAGCTGGCTAATGTCGGCGTCGGCAACAGTCCAGGGCTGCAGGTTTGGCTGTAAGCCCCATGCAAGCAGGTCACCGCCAAAATTGATCACGCCGCTGCTCACACCGTTCATTTGCAATACATATTTGGCCCGATCGGCAGCGTAACCTTTGCCGTTTGCGCCAAAACCTATGCGCATCCCTTTTTCTTTCAGAAAAACGGTTTGTTTTACAGCATCAAGCACTATGTTTTTGTAGCTGGCCAGTGGAAGCGTACGTTTGGCGGTTTTTACCGAATTGTTTTCGGCTGTGGTTTCGTTAAACGCGTTATCAGCCAGGTAGGTAATATCAAAAGCGCCGTAAGTAAGTTCTGATATTTGAAGTGCCCTGTTAATGAGCCTGAATGTTTCACCATCAGCTTTAACGGGGGCAACACCGGCATTACGGTTTATGTGGTTGATGCTGCTGTCATCACTAAAAGCCGAAAGCAGTTTTTCAACCCTGTTAATTTCATCAATGGCAATGTCAATTTGCTCATCGGCCAGCAGGGGGTTATTGCCCACTACACTAATCTCAAATTTATCGCCCATTAAACGTATGTTGCGTTTGTAGACTGTTAAATTATCGGTTAAAGTTTTTATAGCCAGCATAATAATAATCTTTTAAGTATCTAAAAATGAACACACAATGCACCGTAAATTACCTTACGTGAGTTTGATTAATTACGCTACATCAATCCTTTACAAAAACTAAAGTAGCCGCGCTTTATGAAATTGAGATGAAAAAGGCTTTTTAATTAATATAATTAATTGATTTTGACATTTTTTAACACTTAAATGATAAAAAGAGTTAAAGCGGACAGAAGCGCTAACTGAAGAGAGCAGTGTTGAAGCAACATCGAAATAAAAATATCTTTTTTCCTCTGCTTTTATAAATCTTCAGCAGGATATAGTGTTGAACATCTTGAAAGTAATATAGTCCATATAAAACCTGATTATGTCCATTTATCAGCTTGTTTTATTATCGAAAATTACGGACCAATTATCAATCAAAGAAAAGTTTATGAGAAAGAATCAAATCCTTTCAGCAATAGCTGTGACTCTGGCTTGCGCTGTTTTGTCCTGTCGTAAAAATGTTGTGCCTCCTGCACAGCAACGAGTGAATCAGCCAGTTTTAAATTCCGTTCAAAGCGGGGGAAGCATAACTGTAGGAATAGGAAGCCCTCTCCAGAAGATTGACCTTATAGGGGCGGGCTGCTACTTTTATAGCGGGCACCTGGTAAACGGGATAACTAATTTTACTGATGCAAGCAACTGGCTTTGGCACGACCTTAATGTAAACGTTTTTAAAATTGTACTTAGAGCTGATGGAGTGGAGGACGTGAATGATAACACAGACCCGAATAACACAGATTTTTCTAAATTTAATTTTACCGGCAATTCTAACCTGGTTGACCAGATAACAGCGTTAAAAAAAGCGCAGCTTATAAATCCGGCTATTAAAGTTTGGGCTATTGTATTATCTCCGCCTAAATATTTGAAAACTAACAATAGCGTTAATAATGGTGGAACGCTTAATGTCAGTGTAACCAATGCTTATAGCGAATTCGGCGAATTTTTGTATGCTCATATTAAAAATCTAAAAGACAATGGAATAACTGTTAATTATTTGAGCTTAATGAATGAGCCCGATTATCCGTCTTCGGGTATAGCATATGAATCGGCGGAGTTTACCACAGCTCAAGCCCAAAGTGTATATACAAGCACTGCCGGATGGCTTAAAACTAAATTACAGTCATTGAGTATCGCTGTACCTGTTTTTGCATCTCCGGATTGTATTGATGTAACCCATACCGGGTCATATGTTTCGGGGCTTAACGCTTCGGGAAACGTAAATCTTTTCACCACTCATCAATATTTTAATAGTTCTGCTGCTAATTTTTCAGCAGCCTCTTCATCAGCGGGTGCAAAAGGTCTGTATATGACGGAGTGGCACGCTGGCTTTGGTATGGGGACCACACCGGATGAATTAACGGCCGCCCTTGACCTTGTTAATAAATTTCACGATGCCTTTAGGGGCGGAGCCAGGGGCTGGCTGTATTTTGAATGGGGTAATCCTGAAACTAATTTTGGCGGACTGCTGTATACTCCCTGGGGGGCACCTGCGGTACGAAAGAAAAACTACTACGTTTTTCAACAATATACGGCTAACCTGCTTAACGAAAATTATATTCCTACAACATTAGCCGGTATTACGAACTTTGGAGCGGATAACGTAAGCGCTTTTACAACCTCAAACAAGGCCGATATTAATGTAGTTAACTGGAATACCGATCCCCAAAACAGGGTTAGGCTGTACTTTGGCGGCAATATAAGTACAATAAGGATTTACAGGACCAGCGCAACAGAAAATAACTTGTTGGTTTGGAGCCAGGATAATGTGAATCAAAATTATTATGACGTTGATTATGCCGGAAAATCTTTCACTACAGTAAGGGTGACTTGGTAATCGGAGCATGAATTTTCCCTTTTTTAACGTTCAATAGTCCGTTTTTTGGTAATTCAATTTAAGGTTTTCATAAAACAAACGCCTATAGCCCGGTAAAAACCAGGCTGTAGGCGTTTCAATAATTTGAGTAAAAATTTATTCCAGCGTTATTTGCCTCCTGATACTTTCTTCAAGCGAAATGAAGGTTTCGGTACGTTGAATCCCTCTTACGCCCTGGATCTGCTCATTCAAAACTTCACGCAGGTGAGTGGTATCATGACATACAATTTTAGCAAAAATGCTCCATTCGCCGGTAGTGTAATGCAGCTCGACAATTTCTTTAATTGTTTTTAACTGCTTTACAGCTTCATTATACTGTGATCCTTTTTCGAGGTAAATACCCAGGAATGCAGTGATGTCATATCCTAACTTTTGCGGATCTACCTCAAGGCTGGCCCCTTTTATTACACCCATCTCCTCTAACTTTTTCATCCGCACGTGTATGGTTCCGCCAGAAACAATCAACTCTTTAGCTATCTCGGTGTATGGAGTGGTAGCATTTTTCATTAATATTGATAAAATCTGGATGTCAAGATTATCAATTTCTAAATTTTGAGCTTTTCTGTGGGACATAAATTTGAATATCTATATTGAAATACAAGTTTAATTAAAATTCGATTAAAAATAAAATATTTTTGTTGAAATATTTGCAAGAAATAGATAGTCCTATTAAATTTGTATCAAGCAAAAGGGAAATGCTTAATGTTCTTTAAAGTAAAAACAATGTTGGGTGGTGAAATTTTTGGCAGACACACCTCCTTGTCCCGGTGGCGGAGATCATGGAAAACCCGAAGCGGGCTAACCACTCTGTGAAGGTTCGAATCCTTCCCCAACAGCAAGTTTAAGTACAAAGTCAGAAGTCTTAAGTCAAAAGACTTAGAACTTCAGACTAACGACTTAAGACTTACATCACTGTAGGATGGTGAAATTTTTGGCAGACACACCTCCTTGTCGCGGTGGCGGAGAAATTGGGAAACTTTTAGCAATAAAAATAACCACTCCGTGAAGGTTCGACTCCTTCTCCTACAGCTCTTCTCATAATTTAGGTTTATAATTGGTTAGTAAAGGCCCCTGCCCATCAGGGGCTTTGCTGTTTTTACAGCTTTTTTATTTTGCATTCTCCAAAATATTGTAATCAGCCTCAGCCAATTCGCATAACATCATCCGGATATCTTCATGGGCACCTGCCGAAGAAAGCAGGAAAGGAATAACCTTTCTATATATGACCGGACGCAGTAAAAAACCGTCAAAATTACAGTAAAAAAATAATGTGTCATTTTTACACATTGGGTATTGTTTCGTAAAGATTTAGTTATAAATTTGGTAGGCAGCAATTTATTGCAATCGATTGTGGTATATTGCTGCCCTAAGTCCTGAAACCGATCCGAACACCAATTAACCCAATCTGCAATTAAGTCGATATGAAAAAAATCGTCCTGATGGTTCTTGTGGCATTCAGCTGCATTTACTTATCCTGTAACAAAACACGCCCCAATAAACCGCGCGTGCTTATCTTTTCAAAAACCATGGGCTTTCACCATGCATCCATCGATGCAGGTATAGCCGCTATCAAAAAGCTTGGCGCCGAAAATGGCTTTGAGGTAGACACTACAAAAAACTCGGCCATGTTTAACGAGGACACCCTCAAAAAATATTCAACCGTTATTTTCTTAAGCACTACTGCCGATGTACTTGATTACAGGCAGGAAGCAGCCTTTGAACGTTATATCCAGGCGGGAGGCGGTTATGTAGGCATTCACGCCGCCGCTGATACCGAATATGACTGGGGGTGGTATGGTCGCCTGGTTGGCGCCTGGTTTTATGACCACCCGGGGATCCATGATAAAAACCCGAATGTACAGCCCGGCACCTATAATATAGTTGACGCCAACAACGATGCGACTAAAGATCTGCCTAAAGTATGGAAACGTACCGATGAGTTTTACAGTTTCCGCAAGCCATTGGCCGGGGATGTGCATGTGCTCATCACTCTTGACGAAAACAGCTACAAAGGCGGTAAACGTATGGGCAACCACCCTGCCACCTGGTATCATGATTTTGACGGGGGCCGTGCATTTTATACAGCCATGGGCCATACCGACGAAAGTTATAAAGAAACAAGCTACCTGAAAATGCTGCTTGCCGGTATTAAATATGCCATAGGCGAAAATAAGGAATTGGATTACAGCAAGGCCAAAACCCAATTGCCACCCGATGAAGATCGCTTTAAAAAGACACAATTATCAACCGGCGAGTTTTTTGAACCTACCGAAATGACCGTGTTGCCGAACCTGGATATTATGGTGATTCAGCGCCGCGGCGAGATCATGCTGTACAAGCACGATACCCAGAAGGTAAAACAGGTTGGTTTTTTTGATGTGTATTGGAAAGCCCATGTGCCCAACGTGAATGCTGAAGAAGGAATGCTTGGCCTGGCTAAAGACCCAAACTTTGAAAAAAACAATTGGATCTATATTTATTACAGCCCGGCTGATAGCTCGGTGAACCGCCTTTCGAGGTTTACTTTTAAAAATGATACGCTGGATAAAAAGACTGAGAAAGTTATTTTGGAAGTAAAAGCACAGCGCGATATCTGCTGTCATACAGGTGGTTCAATTGCCTTTGGTCCTGGTCCCGATAGAATGCTGTTTTTATCGGCAGGTGACAATTCGACCCCGTTTGATGAAAAAGGGCAGAAATATGTAACCAGCGGTTATGCCCCTTTGGATGACAGGCCCGGCCACTTACAGTTTGATGCACGCCGCTCGGCAGGTAATACCAACGATTTGCGGGGTAAGATCATGCGGATTAAAGTTAATGACGATGGTACTTATGACATCCCCGAAGGTAACCTGTTCCCGAAAGGGACGCCAAAAACCCGCCCCGAAATTTATGTAATGGGCGACAGAAACCCATATCGCATCTCGGTAGATCAGAAGAACGGCTACCTGTACTGGGGCGAAGTTGGCCCTGATGCTCATAATGACAGCCTTGACAACCGTGGCCCGATGGGCTATGATGAGGTTAACCAGGCAAAAAAAGCGGGCAACTTTGGCTGGCCGTATTTTGTGGGCGATAACAAGCCATACCATATTTATGATTATGCTACCGGCAAATCGGGACCGACATTTGATCCTAAACACCCGGTTAATAATTCGCGTAATAACACCGGCTTAACCGATCTGCCGCCGGCACAGTCAGCGTTTATCTGGTATCCTTATGGCCCATCGGCTGATTTTCCGCAGGTTGGCGCAGGCGGCAGGAACGCTATGGCCGGCCCGGTTTATTATACAGACATGTTCCCGGAAGATACCCGCCTGCCTGATTATTATAATGGCAAGTTTTTGGCATACGACTGGATGCGCGGCTGGATAAAAGCCATCACGCTAACTCCTGAGGGCGATTTTGATAAAATGGAGCCATTCTTCCCCAAACTGAAAGTAAATTCCATGATTGATATGGAGGTTGGCCCCGATGGCAGGCTTTACGGCCTGGAATATGGCAGCGGCTGGTTCTCGCATAACCCCGATGCAGGCCTGTTCCGCATTGACTATATCTCCGGAAACCGCCCGCCCGAAATTTCATCGTTCAAGGCTGATAAAACTTCAGGCGTGCTGCCGTTTACAGTTAAGCTCGCAGTTAAAGCTCAGGATCCTGAAAAAGACAATGTTTCTTATACATGGAACCTGGGTAATGGTGTGACCAAAGAAAGTACAACGCCAACATTAAGCTATACTTACACTACTGCAGGCGATTATAAAATTACCGTTGAAGCAAAAGACGACAAAGGTATATCGAGCAAAAGTGCACCTGTTAGCATATATGCCGGCAATGAGCAGCCAACGGTTACCATCGCTATTACAGGCGGCAACAAGTCATTTTACCTGCCTGGTATGCCATTCAAATACGCGGTTAACGTAACCGATGGGCCCGACACCAAAGCGGTAGATCCAAAACGCATTTACGTTGGGCTTGATTATATCGAAGGCTTCGACAAAGCGCAATCGGCTGCGCAGCATGAGCAGGGCGAGCCCGAAAACCGCGGCAAAACCCTCATGCTCACTATGGATTGCAAAAGCTGCCACAAAGAAGATGGCAAATCCATAGGCCCATCATTTGTTCAGGTTGCGGCCAGGTACAAAAAAGACCCTAACGCCATGGCCAAGCTTACCCAAAAGGTAATTAAAGGAGGGGCCGGTGTTTGGGGTGAAACAGCTATGTCTGCCCATCCAAACATTAAACAGGGCGACCTTGATCAGATCATTAACTGGGTACTTTCGCTCGATAACAGCAATCAGAAACCTTCGTTAGCTGCATCTGGCACTATTATGCCTGCTCCGCCTGAAAAACAGCAGTCGGCAGCCTTAGTGTTATCGGCCAAATACACCGATGATGGCGGTAACGATATTAAGAAATTAACAGGTAGCAGCATTGTATCATTAAACAGCAGTACTTACCAGTTTAAAGGCACCGAAAAATTCAACGGGTTTACCGCCTTTAAATACAATGGCATTAACCTGATGATCTATCCGGGTACCGACGGTTGGTTTGCATTGGAGAATATCGATTTAACAGGTGTACGCTCTATTAACCTAACCAATTTCTGGCAAGCGCCACCTACTGCTCCGCTTAATTTTGAATTAAGGCTCGATTCGGAAACAGGAACCCTTGCAGGTAAAGGAAGTATGCCTGTGCCTGCTAAGGATGCTAAAGGCGGCGCTGTTCACCTGGTACTTACGCCGGTAACTGACGGTAAAACGCATAAGCTGTTCTTCATATACAAACCGGCAGGTAAAGCCACTATGACGGCAGGGGTAACATCAGTTGTGTTTAGTGCGAAGTAGATGCCCCCTCTAAATCTCCTCCTAAAAGGGGAGACTTTAAAGAATGCAACTCTTTTTTCGGAGAGAGCCTTATAAAACAAAACGGCCCGGCAGGTTAACCTGCCGGGCCGTTTTACATTCCCAAAGTTCGTGGGAACACGAACTCTCGATAAATCTTTAAAAAATCTTAAAGCCCACACTCAGTGCCCAAAGGTTTTGGCGTTTAGCAAAACTGTCGCTCACTTTGGTTAAGCCACCTTCGTAACGCAAATCGGCAGTGATTGAGCCGATATCAACACCGGCACCGGCCTGGAAACCAATATTGCTTTTGTTAAAATCATTGAATGCATTACCCACGTTATTACTTACGCTGGTGCTTTGATCAAGCGTGTAAGTATAAATAGGCCCCGCCATAATGCGGAAGTTCAGATCCTTTTGGCCAAATGATTTACCTACCAATAACGGCACATTCAGGTTAGTGAACCTTACTTTGCCGCTAAAAGCGGTATTATTATCATTTGATTCAAATTTGCCACCGGTGCCGCTCAGGTAAAGCTCTGGCTGTAAGTAAACGCCGTTGCCTACGCGGGCAAATAAACCGGCCTGGTAACCGGTCAGGTTTTTGTCGTTAAAATTATCGGAGCCAATTTTTGAAAAATTGACACCACCCTTTACGCCTAAAGAAAATTGTGCTTTTGCACTGATGCTTACAGCTATCAGTAATACTGCACTTAATAGATACTTTTTCATACTTTTCGATGTTAAATGTAAAGCCGTAAACGCACATCATCCTTTAAAATTGTATACGGCCCTACGCTATTAATTTACTTTGGTTATAACCCGGCCCATATTTGAGCCGTATTAGGTATTATCAATACACGAGCCAAACAATTAACAGCAGCAACTTGGTATTTTTTATATTTTTGCTGAAAATAAATTGAACATGGCTGAAATCAGTATTACAAACAAGGATTGGGAACGCGTAAAAATTAAGATTCAACGTAAATACAACCACCTTACAGACGAGCAGTTGAAATACAGCGAAGGACAGGAAGAAAGCTTGATTACCAAACTGATGGACCTGGTGAACCGCGATCGTAAATATGTGGTTTTCACCCTCAAAAAGGCCCTGGTTAATATTGATACCAACCGACTGTAAAATAGACACTGCGGTTATACAAACTGGATAGCTTTTTTGTATTTTTATTTTTTTCGAGGATAAATGATGAAACAGGGGTTAGTGTTCAAAAAAGGATACAAAAGAGCAGGCTTATTTGCAGGTATTGCCTTGCTGGCCGCGGGTATAGTGGGTTTTAATGACGACCTGTTCCAGATCTCGAAGAACCTTGATGTTTTTGCCTCTGTTTATAAAGAGGTTAATATCAATTATGTTGATGATATCAATTCGGCTAAGCTGGTAAAAACCGGTGTTGATGCCATGCTCGAAGGCCTTGATCCTTATACCGAGTTTGTACCCGAATCTGAAATTGAAGATTATAAGCTGCATTACGTAAGTACCCAATATGGCGGCATTGGCGCCAGTATTTTTTTGCGTAACGGTAAAGTATTTGTATCGGAAGTGTTTGCGGGCTTCCCGGCCCAAAAAGGAGATGTACACCCCGGCGATCAGCTCCTGAAGATAAACGATGTTGACCTTAACGGCAAAAATAATGACCAGGTGAGCCAGTTGCTGAAAGGCTCAAAGGGCGCGGCCATAAAATTGTTCATCAAACGGGATAATACACCTCAGCCATTTGAAAAGAACCTGGTCCGTGATGAAATTAAACAACCCAATGTATCGTACTTTGGCATGGTTGATGGCAACATGGGATACATTAAACTGGATAAGTTTCTTGAAAATTCGGCTGCCGAAGTTACGAATGCACTCATCGAACTAAAAAAGAAAAATCCCAACGGTATCATTCTTGATCTTCGCTCAAACGGCGGCGGGATATTACAGGAAGCCGTAAAAATAGTGAACCTTTTTGTGCAGAAAGATGTGGAGATTGTATCGCAAAAGGGGAAAATAAAAGAAAAGAACTTTACTTACAGCACCATCAGCGCGCCGCTCGAACCTGATTTGCCTTTGGTGGTATTGGTTAACAGTCATTCGGCATCGGCAAGTGAAATTGTTGCCGGTGCCCTGCAGGACCTCGACCGTGCAGTGATCATCGGGCAGCGCAGTTATGGCAAAGGCCTGGTACAGCAAACTTTCAATTTACCATACAATAGCCTGGTAAAAATTACCATTGCCAAATACTATGTGCCTTCGGGCCGTTGTATCCAGGAGCTGGATTATACCCACCGTAAGGATGATGGCAGCGTGGTAAAAGTGGCCGATTCGCTGATTCATGAATTTAAAACAAAAAACGGTCGTTCTGTTTATGACGGCAGCGGCATTTACCCGGACCTGTTTATTAAACAGGAAAAATTTGCTAACGTTACCCAGGCATTGGTGGGCAAACTGCTGATATTTGATTATGCCACCGTTTACCGCGATAAGCACGCTAAAATTGCCGATGCCCGTTCGTTTACGCTATCTGATGGCGAATACAATGACTTTATAAAATACCTGGCCGATAAAAACTATAGCTATACCACCACATCCGAAAAATTATTAACCACCTTAAAAGTTGAAGCCACTAAGGATAAACAGTTTAACGATATCCAGGCTGAGTATGAAGGGTTGAAAACCAAACTTATCGCCAGCAAAAAGAACGACCTTGTTCAACATAAAGACGAAATAAAACAAGTACTTGAAAACGAAATAGCGTCACGCTATTACTATGAAAAAGGGCGTTACGAAACCAACTTTAAATACGATAAGGAACTTGCACAGAGCGTAAAAACCATGCAGGATAAAGCCCAGCTGGCATCAATACTAAAAGGCGAAGGCAGCTATAAAGTTATCGGAAAACCTGTACTGGCCATGGCAGCTAAAAAAGCAGCCGATAAAGATGATGACGACGAATAGTTTTGATTATCAGTCGATTTTAATTTAGCTAAAACATTGTAATCAATTAGTTACCCGTTGCAACATGTAACGGGTTAAACTTTTATGCACGGTTATTGTCATACCTACAAATAAAACAATAACACAACATGAAAAAGATAATTTTAACTGCTGCTATTTTATTAAGCAGCTTAACTGTAAAAATAGCCGGCGCCCAGATAAGCTTAAATATTAATATCGGTAGCCAACCTGCCTGGGGCCCGGTAGGTTATGACCACGTAGATTATTATTACCTGCCCGATATTGACGCCTATTACGATATCAATGCCCACCAGTATGTTTATTTTGACAATAATGTTTGGGTTCATGGGGCCATGTTGCCGCCACGTTTTGGTAACTATGATGTATATCGCAGCTACAAGGTAGTAGTTAACGAGCGCACCCCTTGGGTTAGGAACGATGTTTACAAACGTAAATATGCTTCATACAAAGGCCGTCATGATCAGGTTATAATTCGTGATAGCCACGATGAAAAATACCGTAACCATTGGGTTGAACGTAAAACCGTGCGCAGGGTTGACGTAAAATACAAATCAAACGGTAATAAACGCGGACATGATGGTCATGACAAACACGGCAATGGCCACCGCGATTAAGTTTTTGTATTGTTATAATTTTGATTGTTTTTATAAAGGACTGTCCTTTAAAAAGGACGGTCCTTTTTCTTTAAGTCCCCGCTGTATCTTCAAGGCGGACATAACCGCCCTTCGGCACAAAAGTTGCCCCTTTATGTCAAATTCCGGTTAACTTTAATAGTTTACCTGCATAGGTTAGCTATAAACGGACATTATATTCGTTACTTAGTTAACCGATTTATTGTTAAACGATTTAAATCAAATTACACTATGAAATATCGAATATCCATTTTGGCCCTGCTTGTAACAGCAGTATTAGGCCAAAGCTGTGTAAGCAGCAAAAAGTACAAAGAGCTGGATGCTAATTACACCCAATTGCAAAACAGCACCAAAGACCTAAGCATTAAATACCAAACCAGCGAACAGGCCCTTGCTGTAGCACGTAGCCGTAACAAAAGCCTTGAAGAGCAAATTGAACTACAAAAAACAAATGTAGCCGCTTTGCAGGATGCTTTGAACAAATGTTTAAATTCAAGCAGCCAGGGCAATGTGAACATATCAAAGCTGGTGGATGAGATCAACGCTTCAAACCGTTATATACAACAATTGGTTAACGCTAAAAACAAAAGCGATTCGCTTAATATGGTGTTAACCAACAACCTTACCCGCTCATTAACTCCGCAGGAAACCCAGGATGTTGATGTAAAGGTTTTGAAGGGAGTGGTTTACATTTCATTATCTGATAACATGCTGTATAAATCGGGCAGTTATGAAATATCTGATAAGGCAGGCGCTACTTTGAGCAAGATAGCCAAGATCATTATGGACTATAGCACTTATGACGTGCTGATTGAAGGTAACACAGATAATGTTCCAATCTCACAGAAAAACATCCGCAACAACTGGGATTTAAGTGCTTTACGTGCCTCATCAGTAGTGCAGGCCCTGCAAACAACTTACCAGGTTGATCCTAAACGTTTAACTGCCGGTGGCCGCGGTGAGTATAATCCTATCGCGGATAACTCAACCCCGACAGGTAAAGCGCAAAACAGGCGTACTCAGATTATCATAACACCAAAATTGGATCAGTTTATGGATCTGATAGGCAAAGCGCCAGCCGATCAGCCTGCGCCGCCTAAACAATAATTTTTAGTTTTGGCTATCAATATTTCAAGCCACCCGGTTAGGGTGGTTTTTTTTATGCGGTTATTTTCGTATGTTTTTGCAGACAGTATTGCAAGGGCTAAAACAGGGTGCCGGAAGGACCGGAAAGCGTTATTTGCCATATAATTATTAACCGAATGATAACAAAATACAGTTTTTTTAATTGAAAATATTGCTCATTTAATTAAGACGGAAAATAGCTAACGCTTGCTGTATTACAATTAATTGAGCTTACTTCAGTATACCATGGTTGCCATTACAATGGCATTTGTTTTGAATAAATGGAGCAACAGATATTAAGACGGGTTAAACCATGGGCTTTAACCATAGTCATATAAATATAACTTATTACACGCGTTATGAAAAAGATGATTTTATCGGCAGTTATTTTGTTAAGCTGCTTCACTGCAAAAATAGCTTCTGCACAGGTTAGTATTGGTTTAGGGATCAACATAGGCAGTCAGCCTGATTGGGGCCCTGTAGGATATGATTATGTAAATTACTATTACATGCCTGATATTGATGCATACTACGATGTGCCAACCCATAATTATATTTACTATGAAAACAACATATGGGTACACCGCAGGTATTTACCTGTAAGGTATCGTAACTACAATGTTTACAATGGCTACAAGGTGGTAATAAATGATCGTAACCCATGGATGCGTAACGCATACTACAGGAACCATTATTCCGGCTATCGCGGCCGTCATGATCAGGTGATTATCCGAAACAGCCGTGATGTAAGATATGCCAATCACTGGCGCGGCGGCGACCGCGGATGGCACGGCGGTAACCCAAACAGAGGCGGATGGCACGGTGGTGGGGATCATGGTCATGGTGGCGGTCACGGTGGTGGCGGCGGACATGGACACGGCGGTGGTCACGGGCATCACTAATAAACATTATTATATAACAAATAGGCTTCCTGAAATGGAGGCCTATCTTGTTTTCAACGCATATCTATAAGTTCATTGAGGCTCAGTTTAAGGCATATTTACCTTCCAGCCTTCAAATGGTTTGACTGTAGCACAAATGGGACTACCGTCTTTTGCTGTTCCCGGAAAGCTCGTTATAAGAAATGCAGCTGGATAATGGCTAAGCTGGGTTATCATGTCCCAGGTTACTCCGGAAAGTGGAACTTTAACTCTGCGGCTCCATCCCCCCACCTGGCCTGCATATTCACCAACGTCAATATAAAGGAATTGACTTGCGGGCTTCCCCTGTACAAACGGCCCTGAAAATCGAGGTTCATTAATCTTCTGCGGATCGCTTTTTAATTGGATCGTGAGATTAAATTGCATATCCAGCCCATTGGACCGTTGTGTTTGAATCGTCTCATATCTGTTTCCGCTACCCTTTTGAATTCCGAAATCTACCCCCGCCGGAGGATTTTGCAGAAGAATACAAAGTTGAATATCCATATACAATAATACAAACCAATCTTCAAAAGTTTTATCCGTATTTTCTTTTAAGCTGAGGCACTACCTAACGTTCAGTATGTAATAAGCGTCCTACTTTTGTTTATGTTTGTATTTTATCAAATTGATTACTGATGTATACGCTTTCTGAAGAAAACTATTTAAAAGCTATTTATCGCCTTGCATTGCAGGGGAAGGATTTTAAAATAACTCCCACCGCCATTGCCGAATCACTTAGCAATAACCCGGCCTCGGTGGTAGATATGATCCGAAAGCTTACCGAAAAGCAATTGATTGAATATGATAAAAAAAATGGCGTAAGGTTAACCCAACAGGGCTTAAAGGATGCTACATTAATTGTACGCCGCCATCGCCTCTGGGAAGTTTTTTTACTGGAGAAATTAGGCTATCACTGGGATGAGATCCACGATATTGCCGAAGAACTGGAACACATTAACGATGCCACCCTTGCCGACAGGCTGGATAAATTCCTGGGATTTCCTGAATATGACCCGCATGGCGACCCTATACCTAAGGCGAACGGTAAAGTGCCCAAGTCCTATTCCGTAAGCCTTTCGGAGCTTAAACCTGGTTCCCAAAGCCATGTTGCCGCCGTGCGCGACACCAGCAGTTCATTTTTGCAATACCTTCAACGGCTGAACATAGGTATAGGCACCAAAATTCAGCTGATTGAAAAAATCCCATACGACAGTTCGCTGGTAATAAAAATTGAAAACCGCGAGGATACCACGGTTTCGCAAAAGTTTGGCGAGAATATATTAGTAGATTAAGCTTAAAGCAGAAAGCCGAAGGCTTAAAGCTTTGGAGAAAAAGAGCAGAATGCTTAAAGCTAATCTGTAAGTTAAAAAGCTTTTAGCTTTCTGCCTTCGGCTTTCAGCTCAAACTAAGGTTTCCCCGTTACTCTTGATGATTCGGCAAGTTCACCGTCAACGTCTACATCAAAGTAGAGGCGGTAGATCTCCCATTCATTTTTGGGTTTGTAAAACATAAACGTCATGCGGGCTGGTTGGCCTTCGTGTTTAAGCAGATAGCTGTACAGTACCAGGCTGTTTGAAGCCTTGCGTTGCATGATCAGGTCCTTGCCGAGATATTTGCCTATTACACTTCGCATGGAATCTATTTTGACAATAATCCCGGTAAGCCGGGTTGAATCCATCTGCTTGTTGCTTTTAAAAATATCAATCACTGCACGGGCTGTGCCTTGCTTGTCGTATTCTTTAAAAAACTTATCAATGAAGGTTTGTACCCCGGTTACCGGAGCCGCGGCCGGAGCTGCGGTGGCAGTGGCCGCCTGGGTTTGTGCCGAGGCAACATTGCCAGTGAATACCAGCGCCGATACAATAAAAAATAAGGGCTTAAATGCTTTAAAGTAGGTGTATCGCATGTTCAAAAATGTTAATTTTTAAAAGTAGGCATTTTTGTAAAAATATTTTTGGCGGCAGCGTAAAATTTTAGTCAGGTAATACAATAGCGGCCTTTTCAAATTCAAGAAAATAATAATCCTGCTTTAGTTTTTTATCAAGCGCGGCTTTGTCATCTTTGAAGGATGGAGCGCCGGATTCAAAGTGCCATTGCCCGAGATATGTGAGTGTATTTTTATCAATCTTAAAAACAATGCGGTGCAGGTCTTCCTGTTTGATGATGCCGCTATCGACTTTGTTTTTAAGGTTGATCTCAAAATCAATGCCTCTAAAAACGGGCCTTATATTATTCTCGATTCCGTACCATTTGCTTTTTGAATAGTAAAAGTTTACTATTTCATATGTGCCCGGCTTTATAAAAAAGCAAAATGGGTTCTCTTTTCTTGATCTGAGTGGGGGCTTTACTTCAAATGAAAACACCTCGTTTGTTTCCAAATTTCTGACTCTGATCGTTTGCTGATAGCCTGTTTGCCAAAAGGTAAGGCGTTGGATAAAACTCCCGTAAATAATGGCTTGATTTTCTTTTAAAATAGTTCCGGGATCCACATACTCCAATGGGATTATTTTTGTTTTTTGCCCGTATCCAAACAGGCCTGGTAATAAAAAAATACAAGCAAAAAGGTACTTCATAATGATAAGGAACTTTAAATTTAGGTTGGGGGTGATGAAAAATAAAGAGCCCGGTATTTTCATATCGGGCCCAATTGAATATTTTGTTTAAGAAACGATTACTTGGTAACGTACATTACCTCTTTAACCGCTTTGATCACCCTTTCAGGGTTTGGCAGGTACTCCTGGATCAAAGTTGGAGCGTAAGGAAGCGGAACATCGCCACCCATGATGCGCAGGATAGGAGCATCAAGGTAATCGAACGCGTCTTTTTGAACTTTGAAAGCAACCTCGGTAGCAATTGAACCTAAAGGCCAGCTTTCTTCAATAATTACCAGGCGGTTTGTTTTCTTTACCGATTCAATAACTGTAGCATAATCGATAGGGCGTACAGTACGCAGGTCGATCACTTCGGCATGGATACCTTCTTTTTCAAGTTCGGCAGCAGCAGCGATAACCACTTTCATGATTTTGCCAAAGCCAACTAAAGTAACGTCAGAACCTTCTTTAACAACTTTTGCTTTACCCAGCGGGATATAGTAAGTTTCTTCAGGAACTTCACCTTTATCGCCATACATTAATTCCGACTCCATAAAAATAACCGGATCGGGATCAAGGATAGCTGATTTTAATAAACCTTTAGCATCATATGGGTTTGATGGTACAACCACTTTTAAGCCAGGGCAGTTAGCATACCAGTTTTCAAAACACTGGCTGTGCTGTGAGCTAAGCATACCAGCATTACCGGTAGGGCCGCGGAAAACGATTGGAACTGAAAACTGGCCGCCGCTCATTGACATCATTTTGGCAGCGCCGTTAATGATCTGGTCGATAGCTACGAGTGAAAAGTTGAAAGTCATGAACTCGATGATGGGGCGTAAGCCGTTCATTGCCGAGCCGATGCCGATACCGGCAAAACCCAATTCAGAGATGGGCGTATCTATAACACGCTTTGCGCCAAATTCGTCCAGCATTCCCTGGCTTACTTTGTACGCGCCGTTATATTCGGCAACCTCTTCACCCATCAGGTATATATTCTCGTCGCTGCGCATTTCTTCGACCATGGCCTCTCTTAGCGCTTCTCTGAATTGTATTTCTCTCATTATAGTAAAATGATGTTTTTTTGCGAACGCAAATATAAACACTAATGTGTTAAATGCAATTAACCGTGGTATTGGTTTGATTTTTAATACATATATTTTACATTTTAAATCTCTAAAAACCTAATAATGTCCATTTAATTCAAAAATCAACAATGGCTTATTCTAACAATGGCAACCCAATAACGTTTTCCGAGGATAATAGCATCGATTTTGAATATCCAATCGAGGAGATTTTTGAAGTTGACGATATTTTAGTTGTCATATTGAAGATACCCAACAATGTTCGTGATCGTCGTAATGTTTTTGCCTTTAGCAGAACCGGCGATTTTTTATGGCAGATAAAGGACGTATCGCTATATAGTAACGGGTCTTCTTGTTCTTTTGTGGGTGCGCTAATTAACAATCAAAGCGAACTGGTTTTATTTAACTGGTGCGATACAGCAGTTATTGTAGATCCGAACACTGGTGATGTTATCAGAACATATCAAACAAAGTAGCTTTGTTTATATCTTAATCCTGATATTGATCTTATCCAATAGGCCGGTTAGCCATACCATTACAAAGGCAAATACAATACATTTAATTAAGCCCCCGGTGCCTTCGCTCAGGTATTCGGGGTAGCCTATCCTGCTCATTTCATACATTGGATAAAACAGGAAGGGGACTATATAACAGGTAAAGGTATTGGTGCCGGCAGGCTCTATTACTTTAAACCAGTTGTATTTGTTTTTAACATCAACCAGAAAAATAAAGAAGGCGTATACCACCAGGCTAATCCCGGTACAAATGAGCACCCATGAAGGGGTGTCGCGCTCTTTGGAAATGCCGCCACTAAAATAGCGCACTATAAAACCAAGGTTAAACAGGATGATAGCAATCAGGATCATGGCCACCCAAAGCATCTTCATTTCGTTATTGGCCTTGAGGCGCATGTACAATACCGAAATAAATACCCCCGCCATGGTGAACGACTGCATGGCGCCGTTGCCGGCTATCCAGATATAGCCCTGCAGCTTGTCGATAAAATCGAGAAAGCCGAAGTGCACATCCAGGTTAAAGAATATGAAGAACATCCAGGCCGCCAGCTGTACCCATAAATGCCCGTCGGAATAGTAATAGATAAGCGCACAAAGCATGTACGACCAGCCTATCAGGCCTAAAATACCCCACCAGGTAAAGTGAAGCCAGGTATGTCCGGGGTCGCTGGTACGATATAGCAACGCCATGCCGGCAAGTAACAATATGCCGAAGCCCTGCAACATATAGCGTTTAGTGGGTGATGTATCTTTACTGTAATCTAAAAAAATAAAGAAGAAGCTGAATGTAACCAGGCTTTCCCAAACGGGTTTGGGTAACAGGGTGGTAGCTTCATTGTAGGTTTCCATATTGGCATGAAAAAAACCTATAAAAATGAGCGCGAACGAGCGGCTCACTATCCGCGATAGTAGCTTGAAATTATCGCCCTGCTTTAACCTGTTTTGAAAAGCAAAGGGAATTGAAAGCCCGACTATAAATAAAAACGCGGGAAAAATAGTATCGGCCAAACCCAGCGCATCAACATTTGAGCCCGCGTGTTTAAGCCATGTTGGGGTATTCGGAATGCCATCCAGGTCATTCACAAATATCATGAGGAACATTGTTACAGCGCGGAATGCATCTATTGAACGTATGCGGCTAAGAAAATTATTCATTCAGTGATGTAAATGCAACAAGCAGCGTAAATGTTTTAATTTAACGGTAATTAAATTGAAACATTACTATTACACGGCTTTTTTAATCTCTGTCGCGGCTTAGCTTGCTGAATAAAAGTGGATTTTCATTAAGTTCCAGCCCTTCCTTGCGGTTCTTTACTATGTGGATAGCTGTAAACAGCGCTTCGCGGAAGGAGACCTCAGAAGCCTGGTTTTTTCCCGCTATATCATACGCCGTGCCGTGATCGGGCGAAGTGCGCACAAAGTTTAACCCGGCTGTAAAATTAACACCCGTTTCAAAGGCTATTTGTTTAAAAGGGATCAGGCCCTGGTCGTGATACATGGCCAGTACGGCATCAAACTGCAGGTAAGTGCCATTGGCAAAGAAACCATCGGCCGAGTACGGGCCAAATGCCAGGATATTGTTTGAGCGGGCTTCTTCAATAGCGGGTATAATGATATCTTTTTCTTCGCTGCCGATAAGGCCGTTATCGCCGGCATGCGGGTTAAGCCCTAATACGGCAATTTTTGGCTTGCGTACCCAAAAATCATTTTGCAAACTGTGGTTCATCAGTTTCAGTTTAGCCAATATTTTTTCGGCGGTAATGCTTTCGGCAATTTTTGATACCGGGATATGGCCTGTAACCACGCCAACACGTAAAGTATCGCTCACTAAAAACATCAATGATTCGGCAGCGCCATCGTATTGCTGTAAATATTCGGTATGACCAGGAAAGTGGAATTTATCGTTCTGGATGTTATCCTTGTTAATAGGAGCCGTTACAAGGGCATCTATATAACCTTCTTTCAGGTCATATACAGCGCGCTCCAATGATTTGAAGGCGTATTTGCCTCCTGCTTCCGTAACCTGCCCTATATCAATCTTTACGTCCTCTTCCCAACAGTTGATCATGTTGGGTTTGCGGAAATGAGTTTGTGAAGGATCATTGATCACCAAAAAATTAAGCTCATTAACCTGGGTTGCACGGCGGTGGAACGACGCCACCTTGGTATGCCCGTAAACAATGGGCGTACAATAATCATAAATCTTACTATCGGCCAAAGTTTTAATAATTATCTCTAAACCGATGCCGTTTACATCGCCAATGCTGATCCCAATTTTTAATTTATCGCTCATTTTTTTATGTGGATTTCACCGATTAGTTTGTGATTTCACCGATTAATTGATGATTTTCACTAATTCTAATTGTGATTGTTTATTATTTAAATTTACACCAAATCGGGCGTTAAGCGTTCGGCTTTAGGCCTTTAGCTTTAAGCTTTCATCTCGCAAATAAAAGATTTTAAGCTTATAGTTCCTGATAAAAGCACAAATATGATTTAATTTGCTCAAATATTTGATTAATAATGACATTGGTAAGGGCAAAAAAACATTTAGGGCAACATTTTCTTACTGATAAAAACATAGCAGCAAAGATAGTTGACAGCCTGAAACCCGAAGGGCGTTTCGGCCATGTGCTTGAGGTGGGGCCGGGCATGGGTGTATTGTCTGATTTCCTGCTGCAAAAAAGCGGGTACGAAACATCACTCATTGATATTGATACCGAATCGTACGATTTTCTGAAAAAAAAATACCCGCAATTAGGTGCCCGCCTTATCAATGCCGATTTTCTGGAGCTTGATTTTAAAAGCATTTTTCCCGAAAACTTTGCCATTATCGGCAATTTTCCCTATAACATTTCATCGCAAATACTTTTTAAGGTGCTTGACAACCGCCAGCAGGTGGTTGAAGTAGTGGGCATGTTCCAGAAAGAGGTTGCTGAACGTTGTGCCGCCAAACCAGGCAGCAAGGAATATGGTATACTCAGTGTGTTTTTACAAGCCTACTATAAAGTGGAATACCTGTTTACGGTGAAGGCTGGCGTATTTAACCCGCCGCCCAAGGTGCTTTCGGCAGTGATCAGGCTTACACGCAACGATAAACAAACACTTGATTGCGACGAGAAATTGTTTTGGCAAATTGTAAAAGCAGGTTTTAATCAGCGCCGCAAAACCCTGCGCAACGCCATATCATCACTCATTAATAAAGAAAAAATGACCGATGAACCTGTCCTCGATCTGCGGGCGGAAAGATTGAGTGTGGAGGATTTTGTAAAGCTTACCAACGCGGTTTCTACAAGGAGGTAAAAAAACATCATTGCGGGTTACCACCAGGGAATCCCCGGAAAAATCTTGATGACGTTTAAGATGTATTTTAGAAAATGGTGCACGGGGCCGCGTTAGGGATGGGAGCGGATACCGGCCAGTGGCTAAGGCCCTGCGCCGTATGAGCGTACAGCCCGGGCCGCAGGCAACGCCCACGTTATAAAAACAGATCAGAAAAACATCATTAATAATCAATAACTTACAATCATGTCATTATAAGGTACGAAGCAATCGCGGACTATACAGGGCGGACCTGCTAATCGGAGATTGCTTTGTTACCCGCAACGACGCTTTTATATTTTAAACTGCTTAGTGTTTATTTCCAAACCCAAACTCCCTGTATGAATTTGGTACGTCATCGGTATTGCTGAAGGCAAAGGTGAAAGTAGTGCTCCAGTTTTCATAATCGGCTTTTTTATCCTGCGATGGTTCAACATGAGTTGAACTGACCATATATACCCCCTCCCGGCTCAGTTTAAAAAATACCAGGCCATTGCTGTCGCTCAATAATTTTTGCGGAACGATGGTGCCGTTCAAAGTACGTACATATTGCATCACCACAGCATCCTTCATAGGTTTACCTTTAAAAAGCACCTGAGCGGTAACATCATCGCCATAACTTGATTTATAGGGGTTTTGTTGTATTACAATTTCATATTCCTCACCCAGGGGTTTATCAAAGTCCTTACCGTTAGCTTTATCAACAGAAATAAGGGTTTTGCTTGACTGGTGATACTTTTCAACAAAGTATTGCTGGCTGCTGGCCCGGGCTTCTTCGGCCATTTTATCGAGGCCTTCACTTTCAAGCGCCCTGATAAATTTATTCCTTTCCGATTCTGTTTCGTCATCCCTTACCAGTTCAAAAAGGGCAAGCCCGGAGTTTTGCAACTCATAAGTAAGCAGACTGCTATCGGCGGAGTTACTGACTTTTGAAAGATCTGTTTTCTTTGAGCCTTCATACAGCATAAATTTAGTTGCCTTTGCTGTGGCAAACTTAAATTCATTTTCGGGTTTAAACTCGTTGCCGCTCAACAAATGCAGGTTAAGCTTATCGCCTTTGTGAACGTAAAAATTATGTGGCAATAAGAAAAAATCCTGCGAACTGGCTGCGAAGCCGATCATGAGCAGTAATATAATGATGAAAATAGAGGTGCGCTTCATAGTTTTTGGATAGTATCACCAAACATACAAAGTTTTAAAAACTTCAGTAGTTTTACGTTATGATTTTTGACAGGAAAAACCTCGATAATGATACTTTGCTGGCATTTTATAAAAAATTGCTGTTTCCGCGCATGGTTGAAGAGAAGATGCTGATCCTGCTGAGGCAGGGCCGTATTGGCAAATGGTTTTCGGGTATTGGCCAGGAAGCCATAGCAGTTGGCAGCGCCCTGGCTATGAATGCCGACGAATATATTTTGCCTATGCACCGCAACCTCGGTGTTTTCACATCGAGGAATATTCCCCTGTCGCGGTTAATGGCGCAATGGCAGGGCAAACCCTCGGGCTTTACCAAAGGGCGCGACCGCTCCTTCCACTTCGGCACCCAGGAGTATAAGATCATCGGGATGATCTCCCATCTCGGTCCGCAGCTTGCCCTGGCCGATGGCATTGCCTTAGCGGATGTATTATCGGGAAAAAAAAAATCAACCCTTGTTTTTACCGGCGAGGGTGCTACCAGTGAAGGGGACTTTCATGAAGCACTTAACATAGCCTCTGTTTGGAAACTGCCGGTAATATTTCTGATCGAAAATAATGGCTATGCCCTTTCAACCCCAACCAGCGAACAATATAATTGCCGCGAACTGGTTGATAAAGCCATAGGTTATGGTATTGAAGGCCGCCGTATTGACGGCAATAACCTGCTTGAAGTTTATAACACCATAACCTCACTTAATAAAGCTATTCGTGAAAACCCGCGCCCCATTTTGCTGGAATGTATGACCTTCAGGATGCGCGGCCATGAGGAAGCATCAGGCACCAAATATGTTCCCACTAATTTATTTGAGTGGTGGGCCGGAAAGGACCCGGTTACAAACTTTGAAAAGTACCTGATTACCGAAGGGGTTTTGTTTAAAGACATGATCTCTGTTATCCGTAAAGAGTTCGCCGCGCTTATTGAAGCCGAAATTGAAAAGGCTTATGCCGAAACAGATATTATACCGGATGTGGCCACCGAAGTGCGGGATATGTACAAGCCTTACAGCTTTCCTGCCGTACAGCCAAAATCATCGCCGGTTACCAATAAGCGCTATATAGATGCCATTAGCGATGGGCTTAAACAAGCTATGCGCAAACACCCCAACCTGGTGATCATGGGACAGGACATTGCCGAATACGGCGGCGCATTTAAAATCACCCGGGGCTTTGTCGAGGAGTTTGGTAAGGCCCGTGTACGTAACACCCCCATTTGCGAATCGGCAATTGTTGGTGCAGGCATGGGACTTGCGCTTAACGGCTACAAAGCTGTGGTTGAAATGCAGTTTGCAGATTTTGTTACATGCGGCTTTAACCAGGTTATTAACAACCTTGCAAAAACGCATTATCGCTGGGGGCAGAGCGTTGATGTGGTAATACGGATGCCCGCGGGTGCAGGTACCGGAGCCGGCCCGTTCCACTCGCAAAGTAATGAAGCCTGGTTTACTAAAACTCCCGGTTTAAAAGTGGTTTACCCGGCTTTTCCGGCAGATGCCAAAGCCCTACTGCTTGCCGCTATTGACGATCCTAACCCGGTAATTTATTTCGAACATAAATACCTGTACCGCAGCATCGGCGCCGATGTGCCTGATAATGATGTAATGATAGAGATAGGCAAGGCTAATGTGATTAAGCAAGGCGAAAAGGCAAGTATAATTACATTTGGTCTTGGTGTACACTGGGCATTGGAGTATACAGACAAACATCCCGATCAATCCATAGAGATCATCGACCTGCGCAGTCTGCAACCCTGGGATCAGGAAGCGGTTGAGGCCAGTGTAAAAAAAACGGGCCGGGTGCTGATTTTGCATGAAGATACGCTCACCAGCGGTTTCGGCGCCGAAATTGCGGCCCATTTGGCCGAACATTGCTTTAAATATCTTGACGCCCCCGTAATGCGCTGCGGTAGTCTCGATACGGCAATCCCTATGAACAAAGCTTTGGAAGACCAGTTTTTGGCCAAGGCACGATTGGAAGAAAGCATGGAACGCCTGTTAGCTTATTAGGCAGGGCTCTCGAGCTGAGGGAGGATAGCTATGGTTAATATTTTAAGCGTTTAAATTATTTTTCAATAAAAAAAGATTGTACCGCGGGCACAGCCGTTTGCAGTTTAGGCTCATGGCTATTACCATATTGCCAGGCCACCACGGTAACTTTTACCGGGAAGCGGCTGCGCGGCGGAATAGCCGTAATATTTAATGTATTGCCTGATAATTCCGCCGGGCCTTCTAATACATAAAACCTTACGGGTACCTGTGCATCTGAGCGGGCATCCAATTTTATTCCCTTTGCATGTGCTTTTTGGTTGGGGACCGGTAAAAATGTAATATGCTGCTCCTTCCCCACTGTATTGTGTGGCGGCACAAGCATCAGTGATTGCTGTACGGCCGGTTTATAATCCGCATCTCCCGGATGGGTAGCAGCAAACCACAACTCATAACTATGCGGGTTTTCCCAAAAACCGGCCTGCGGGCTCAATCTGAAAGTGGAATCATTCAACTTGATAACCGGGCCTGTAATGCGGTTAATGGCAATAGGAATATTCCCGGCAGCATGCCCTATAGCGGAACCAGCCGGCATGCCAGCCCAAACAGGTAAGCGGGGGCTGCCTCCGGGCACTGTATCATAAAATGCGGCATGGAGTTTAAAAGTGATCCCATCAGCCTCAGGTTCAAATTTCAGATTTACCTGCTGATGCGTATTACGCTGTTCAACCATTTGGCCATGCTGTACATAACCTATTAACTGTGGTTTTTGATTGCGATGTTTTGCCTGGTAGGTTATTGTTGCCCGAGCCGTTTCTTCATCAAAATACCAAAAGGCTTTTGAAACATCGCCCTTATACCTGCCTACCGGTGCAGCATCCGCAGCGGGCAATTCATTATAGCGCCATTTATCAACCAACCAGCCGGTTTTTGTTGGATCGATATCAATCAATTTCGGAACAGTACCCGGCGGTACATTTTTTGGTAAACGGTACAGCATGGCTTTTTTAATGTAGAAGGCAAGGTAGCCGATCTTTTCCGGCGTGGCAGCGAAATGCCCCTGTGCCGGGTTGGATAGCATACTCAACGGCAGCAGCGGATGTTCCTGCCCTTCTTTTAATCCCTCATCGCTCCAGGTGTTGGCAGCTTCGTATTCGCCCATTGTTTCAAGGCAGGGAATATAATCCAGGTTTTGATCCTTACTCCAGATATCCGGAATGTAAGCATTTCTTACATAAGGCCATTGCCCACTTACCGAGATACAGGCCAGCGTGCGCGAGGGGTTCCATACTCCGAAATTGTAGGGCGCGCTCGCAGCTGCTGAATGCCCAATGGGGATCACCGGTATTGTTTTCAATTCGCTGTAACCTGAAATATCAGCGAGGTCATTAATCAGCGCATTAAACTGATCGCCGGCTCCTTCATTAAACAAAAATTTAAGATTGAATGCAGGGCTAACCCAGATTTCCGCAACACCCAGCTTGCCCATCTCCTTCCTGAATTCAGGATCTTCCAGTATGGGTTGTTCTTCCATATTGTTTTGGCCGAATATGACGGCCTTCACGTGCTTACAATTTGGCGATATCCATAAAAAAGCCCTTGACGGATCCCTGTTACTACCAGCAGGCTTAACCGGCACCGACCATTGCCAAACAGCCGCTTGTGCTACCGGCAGATCCGCCAACATCAGCGCACATAAAAAAATAAAATAGTGACAATACCTTTTCATGATTCTAATTCAATACAATTTCAGCATCGGCGCTTGCAGGCATATTAAAACACCATTGTTTATTGCCGCCCTTATTTACCGGCTCGCCTTTGATTGTCACATTATTGAGTGTGATTGCATGGTGGGCAGGCAATATGTTAACCGGCAAATAAAGCTTCACCTGGCGATCTGCAGTAAAATGTAGTTTACCCCGCTCCAGCCACAATACGGCAGATACGGGCTGCGATGATGTTAATTCATAACCGCTTTTGGCTATACTTACCCCTTTACCTAAAAACAGCCGAACCAAATGATTACCGGTAATGCTGATGACTCCGTATAAGCCTTTAAACCGCATATCTTCAAAACCAACCTGCTGAGTTTCGGCATGTGCAAAAATGTAATCGTTTTGCCCGGATTTATTATTGACTATTAACCCCGTAAAACCCGGATCATTGCCAAAAGAACTGATGTTTTTAATGGATGTTCCATGATCTGCAGCTCCTGATGGCTCATAGATGGCAGCAAAAGGCCTGCTCCACGCTTCGCCGGTTTGGCGTACAACAACTGTCGGTAATGGCATGTTAGCGATACTATCCGGGATCATTTCATTTTTGCGCCAGGCTTTTGATGGCGGCGCCTTCACGCTGAATACCTCTCTGCCGGTATAACCTTTCATCCACATATTCATAAATATGTTTTCTTTGCCGGGGACCCCTAAACTGAAACGTGCTTTAAAATCATGTTCGGTACGGATCGATTTTTTATCGTAGAAATAATCGTAGCCTACCAATTCGGTATTGGCGAACGTAAGTTTTTCGGTTGGCCGGATATTGAAGGGTTTATTGTTGTTATCCGATAAAGTTACCTGCTGCCCAAGGTTATGGTAGATATAATCATGCGATTTATCCTTACCATCTTTACGCCTCGACCTGAAAATATCTACATAATACCCGGTTGAATCGCCGGTACGGATAATACTCATCAGCCGGTTTTGATCGGCATTGGTTTCGGGCTCAAGAAAGGAAACATCAGAAAATGTGATACCTTTAAAATAACCTGCTTTTTGGGCCGACTGCGGGTAGCAGGCATTGAGTTTTAAGGGATGATTGCTTTTCATAACCGGGTATGACGAAATACCATCAACTACCACGGTGTTATGCGCCGGAAACTGTGAGTAATATTCGGCATAGTCAGTCTGGAAATAGCTCCCGCCAATACCGCCTTCAGGAGCAAGCACTATCCCGCGGCCATAAAGTTCCATGGCTATGCCGTTGGCATGCATGTGGTTGCCGCTTGAACCGGCTTGTGAAATCATTAGTCCGGTATTTACATCCAGGCCATTACGCTGTACCATCCAGCTTACATTGGGCGACCAAAACGTTGCCGTAAGGTAATCACCCGGCAATCCTGCTTTAACTGTATCAGGAATGGTAATAGGGGCATTGCCAAACAGCGCATTAAAACCCATAGGGCGTATGGCCGTTTCGGAACTTTCCTTCTGCCCCATGGCATTTATGGTTTTTAACATCCGGCCATAAATAGCCTCCTGGCCGATCTTGTTATTCACACGGGCATTACGGATCAAATCGGATATGGCATCGGTACGAAGCTTGCTGTAATGGGTATCGCCAAAGCCAACTATGTAACCATTGGGATACAGGTATTGTGCGTAAGCCAGCACCGCTTTGGGTAAAACCGGAATTTGTTTCAGGAGATCAGTATGCAGCGTACGATCAAAAAGGTTCACAAACCCGGTAAAATCTGCAATCACGTTTTGCGAATACCCGGGGCACTCACCCCAGATGGCCGTTACCGGGTCATAACCCTTAAGCAAAGTGGTTAAACTCCATTGGCGGGTATAGGTTTTGTTCAGAATTTGTTCGAGATAATACTGGCAACCTTTTTTATCGGTATAGTAGCTATCATTTTCAAGGACGATGGCAATATCTGCAACAAACTTGGCTTCTATCAAATCCCAGTTATTGAAAGGGACACCATTTTTGATAATCAGATCTGCCCATTTTTTAAAGGTAACAGCATACGTCGGCAATTTTTCGGGGTGATGTTTTTTGATATAAGGGAAAAGAAAATCGTAACCGGCGGTTAAAGGCTCCAGCACATCTTCATGGATCACCTCAAAGGCTGATAAACCCACAAGCGTTTGATCATGCCCATGGTTAAGATCAACGGGCTCGTTCCGGTACCCCATTCCGGTGATATAGGTATCCAGGATGGGATAGGCAAAGGCTGCATATTTTTCATCGCCTGTGAGCCAATAAAGCATTGCCGCGTTCCGGGCTTTTTCAATGATCTCGATGTTAACCGATTCGATGATCCTGCCTGTCTTCGACTGTTCCACCCATTCCCATGGTTTACCGGGCACAGTTGCGTTTTGCAGGTATAATTTACCATCTTCATCCATGTACGGTTTAATATCTTCCAGCTTCGGGCGTATATATTGAGAGGCTGCATCCCGGGTTCCGGTAAACCTTACGGTAGGCACCGGTGCATGCCCTGTTGCATAGGCATAGATGCCATTTTTAATAAAGACGTCGGTATAATGCTGCTTCCAGTACATCTGCAACCGCGACACCATCCAGGAGCTATCTGCTTGACAGCGGGAAACGTATGCATCTGCATCAGCCCGTATCCGGTCGAAGGTTTGCGCTGCCCAGTCTTCTTTTTTTATAAGCGTATTAAGCTTGTCCTTACCCGTATTTTCATCAGCAAGCAGGCGTGGATGGCCTTTTACTTTTATACCCGAGATATCTATAAGTTGTGCTTTTGCCGGCGTAGCTACAAGTAACCATAGCAACAAACCGCAAAACATATGGCCCGTCTTCACGTTTTGCCTTTCCCTATGCTTTTTTATCATCTTATTATTTTTTATTTCCATGTTCATTCACTGGCAATAAACCGCCTGCACGTAACTGATGCTGGTCAATAGATTGAGCAGCAGCGTTAACGGAAATCCCCAGCGCGCCAGCCAGCAGGAACAATTTAGTTTTTTCCATTCTTTACAGATTGAATGTTGTTTAAAAAGGGTAGTAACTTCCCGGTAAACCCCTCGGGGTTCTCCAAGTTACTAACATGGCCGGCATGGGGGACGATCATTTGCTTAGCTGATGGCACCACTTTTAACAACTTATTGGGGACATTCGCGTCTGCATCGCCGGTAAGTACCATTACCGGAATGGTTATTTTCTGTGCCCTTAACCGGGGTTCCGCCTCATTGCCTAATAAAAACCGGGGCTCAAGGTGCTGGGGCTGCCACGCATCCCATTTGTAGATCATGTTCCAGACGGGCTGCCTCAAACTTTCAATATTTTTACCATTGCGTTTGGTCAATAGGTTAAACCATTCCTGTTTACTGGCTTGTATACCTTTTGCCTGCCATGTTATGATCTTTTTATGTTGAGTTTCGGCCTCTTTTGCGGTCCATGAATGATTAGGACCGGGCACATCAAAAAAATCGCCGCTGGCTGCAATTGCAGAAAGCAAGCGACCGGGGTAAAGCGCCAGAAAATCTGTAACAATAAATCCGCCTAAAGACAATCCGACGATGTGAGCTTTTGCAATATGCAGCTGATCCATTAAAACTTTCAGATCATCAGCATGCAGCGCTTTCTGATTTTCAGATGGCATCGATGACCAGCCATAACCCCTCAAGTCGTACCGGATAACCCTATATTTTTTAGCCAGTTTAAAAAACTGCGGGTCCCATTCCGTACAGTCAAATGAATGGCCATGAATAAGGATCAGCGGCTCGCCTTTACCGGTTTCTTCATAATACAGTTTAGCACCATCCGGTGTTGTGATATAACCACGTTTTACATTCCTCCTATCTGCCCGGGCAAGCACATCCCTTACCAGCAAGGGCAGTACCGGGCTGCCTAAAAATGAGTTGAAGCCGTTTTTCATTTCGGCTACGCGGGCAAGCATGAAGCCATAAACATGATTTTTTTTGTCGATCCAGGGATACGCCCCCGCCCAGCTTGGGCTGCTGATCAACGTGGCGTTACCTTTGTCATCAACCTCTTCCCGCCATTCACCAAGGCCATAAATATCCTTTCGCTCGCTGGCCCGGGTGTTTTCAACATAAGGATCGGTCATTTTTGCAATCCCAACCTGGTCGGCTTGCATTTCTTGTATAGATTTTGCAGATAGGATCCGTTTGCCTTGATACATGCCGTTGTGGATGATCATGTTTAAGAAATGCGCATAATCTTCCAGTGCTGCTCTTGCCCCGCCGCCCAGCATAGGGCTTTGACCACCAACATTGCTCACAGGGGTAAAATGGGTTAATTTCATCCTCAATGGCCTGGCTATCTTTTCCTGAAAGATTGTTTCCCAGTCTTTACCTTCAGCTAATTCGGCCATGCGACCGGCCACCTGCATGGCGAGGCCGCCGTATTTAAATTTGGTGCCGGGGGTAGTATCGGCAGGCAGGTCCACAATATGGGCCACCGATTCTTTAAGCGTTTGGTAGTTATCAGGACGCCTGCCTTCCGGCTGATAATCAGGATAGCCGGAGGTATGCGACAATAGTTGCCTTAAAGTAGCTTCCCCTTTTTGATCTTTAAATTGGGGCAGCCACTTTTTAACTTTATCGTCCCATGATAATTTGCCGTCATCAACTATTGCGGCAATAGTAGCTGCAGCAAGCCATTTGCCTGCCGATGCTATGTAAGCCACCGTTCCCGGAGTATAATTGCCGAAATATTTTTGGTGGATAACCCTGTCATCCTTAACAATAGTTACCGATGCACCTTTGTAATAACCGCTATCAACCCAGCCACCAATCTTCCTGTCCAGGTAAGAAAAATCATAAACAACAGGCGCTTTTGATTTCATCTGTGCGGATGCACCACCAGTTGCAGCGGCCAGTATAATGGTTGATATGATTATCCGGGCGCTTTTCATTAATGCTTAACTTTAAAAAATTTAGCGCCGAACAAAAAGATCACCGCGTAGCATATAATTGGAAGATAATAAGCATGAGCCACACTATGATTGGCTATCAACCCCATAACCATTGGAAATACCGCGCCGCCTACTACACCCATCGCTATAAAAGATGAGGCTTGTTGTGTATGACTGCCCAGGTTTTTGATCCCTAAGCTAAAAATGGTGGGAAACATAATGCTAAAGAAGAAGTTGATCATCAGCAAGGCGATATATGATGTCCAGCCTAAACTTTGCGCAACTACCAGGCACATCAGTATACTGCCACAGGCAAATGCCGCTAATAATTTATTCGGCGCAACGTAGGTCATTAACGAGGTGCCCACAATACGCCCCAGCGCCATCATCCCCATAAAAACAATCATGAAGTAGCCGGCCTTTTCATTGCTGAAATGCATAATATCCACACCGTAGTTGATAAAATATGCCCAGGTGCCGGCCTGCGCCGCCACGTTAAAAAACTGTGCCGCAACTGCCCATACAAAATGCGAATGCTGATATAGCTTTTTTGATGGTTCCACGTCTATGTTAACTGCATCAGGATCAATGGCCGAAGCTGCTGTATGAGGATCTGTTAAAACCGGAATTTTCAAAAACATAAAAGCAACCGCTATGAGTATAATTACACAGCCAATAGCTACATAGAGTGTTTTTACTGAAGTTAGGTCAGTTGAATGGACGTTATGCCGTCCAAACAAAAAATAAGAGCCAATAGCAGGCCCAATCATAGTACCTATTGCGTTAAAGGTTTGTGCAAAATTCACCCGCTGGTCGCTCCGGCGCTGATCGCCCAGGGCAGCCGCAAAAGGATGCGCAACAGTTTCTAAAGTAGCCATACCACAGCCCATAATAAATAAAGCTATCCTGAAAAAAGTAAATGAAGCCGCGTTGGCCGCAGGCACAAACAGGAATAAGCCCGAGGCAAATAAAATAAGCCCCAGGATTACGCCCGGTTTATAACCAAACTTCTTTAAAAAATATCCTGCGGGGATACTCATAATAAAATAAGCCCCAAACACGGAGAACTGGATTAAGCCGGATTGGGATTTGGAGAGATTAAGCACATTTTGAAAATGCTTGTTCAGGATATCGCTCATGGAATGCAGTAAGCCCCACATTAAAAATAGCGAGGTTACAAATACAAAGGTTACGATGAATTTTTTCTCGGTAAAAGCTGGTTTATTGGTCATATTGTTATTAAAATTAATTACCCGGATGATTGGCGTTAAATAAGATATTAAGTCCTCGCCCGCTATCAAAAGCCGCAGCAGCACCCATCAGCGCCGCGTCTTCTCCCAATAAAGCTAATTTTATTTTTAAACTTTCAGCATATGCTGTTAACCTGCTGATAAGTTCATCCGCAAACATGCCCGATGCTTTTGCAATATTGCCACCAATAACAATTACATCAGGAGCTTCGGTTTGGATAACATCCCGAAGGAATAAAGACAGGTTGACCGTAAACTCATCAAAGATGTTCATGACCACAGCGCTGTGTTTGGACATTGATATCAGCGCGCTCACTCCGGTAGCGGACAGTCCGGTTATTTCACGATATCGCCTTAAGAACCATCTTGTAGAGAAATAATCATCTGCAATGCTTTCTTTATAAGGTTCGCCGCCCAGGTTTAAATCTTTCACAATACCATCAACGCTCAAAGCTGAACCGAACCCTGTGCCCAGCGTAAGCCCAAGGATCTTACGGGATCCGGTGCCTGCTCCCGCCACAACTTCTCCTTGTAAAAATGCTTCGGCATCATTTCGGAACAGGATATCTGCAGCATCTACCCTTAGCTCCTCCGACAGGTATAACTTAATATTTAAACCATAAATGGCCTCATACTTATGCAGGTCTTTGATCAGTGAAATCCCATTTTCATAATCAAACGGGCCAGGCATGGCCAGGGCAACCTGCTGAACCAAAGAGCCGAATTTTTCATAAGCCTGCGTCAATGCTTCTGTCCAACTTTTAAGTATTTCAGTTGCGGTTCCTTGAGAGTCCACACTTAACCGGGTACGGGTATCTTCAATGATCATCTTTTTTTCCAGATCAATGACCGCTGCTGTAATATGTGTACCGCCAATATCTGCACTGATTACATAATTATTTTTATTCTGTTGGCTCATATATGATATATATATTATGGATTATTTTTCCGGAGTAAGATATACCGCCTCTCCGCCTGACGGCAGCAGGGTGAGTTTTAATACTGTTTTACTGTTAACACTATTACTGCTGACCCTAACATGTGTCTCAGTATTCACCGATGGGTCATCGCTGTAAATTGTCGCTTTATACTTTTTACCGGGTTCTAAAAAATTCAAATCAAGTTTAATTTCGCGTGCGTCATTGTTTGTGATAGTGCCTACAAACCAATCTTTTCCGCTCCTGCGGGCTGTAGAGATGTATTCGCCGGGCGTTCCCTGCACTACTTTCGTTTCGTCCCATGTGGTTGGGATCTTGTCCCAAAATTCCAGTTCGGGCTCATTATGCTCCGCCGAAGGCTTGTCATACCAATACAGTGTTTGCAGCGGGCTGTAATAAATAGCTGCCAGTGCCAATTGGTGGGCATGGGTAGTTTTAATACGTTTATCAAAATAACAGATGGTATAATCGGCAGCCCCGGCAATGTACCGCGTAAAAGGCAGCACCGTATTGTGCGTAGCATCAGGCATTTCCTCGTTACCACGGATCCCTTCGGCCGACATCAGGTTTGGCCAGGTGCGCTGCTCGCCGGTTGGCCGCCAGTCGTCATGAATGTTTACCATGATCCGGGCAGCGGCTGCCTGCTGAATTGCTTTTTCCACCCAGGTTGTCCAGCGGTGGGACCCCTGCTGTACAAAACCAAATTTCACGCCTTTTACACCCCATTTATGATAAACGGCAAATAAACTGTCGCTTTGAGCTAATAAACCCTGCTGATTAACATATAACCAAACACCAATACCCTTATCCTTGCCATATTTGATTATACCGGGCAGGTCAAAATCAGGTATAGCAACCTTGGTGGCGTCTGAGCTAAAGCTAAATGCCGGTCCATACCATTTCCAATCAAACAGAATATATCGCAGGTTATGCTTTACCGCGAAATCAATATTGGTCTTTGCATCAGCTGTAGTCTGGGTCATTACCCGCATGATCTTACCTGGTTTAATCCAATTGGTATTAGCTATTGCTGAAGGCTCATTAAGATTCAACATCATGTAGTTATGTTCAATCAGCTCGCCCGGTTTTTCAGCTATCATGATTGCCCGCCATGGTGTGCCTACAGGTGAGATGAGCTGTGCCCCGCCAAACATTGAGGTTACCAGGGTGGATGGTTTATCAGCACTCAGCTTAAATTTGGTACGTGCATAATCAATTAGTTGCGCCTCCCCCAGCGCTGCAAAAAGGCCGTTAGGCAGTTCGATGGTTAACGGCCGTTCGCTTTCGCCGGGCCAGTTTTTTAGCGGCAGTTTGTAATATGGCGCTTGTGCCCAATTGGCAAACCAGGCCTGGGTGCCTTCAGGGAGGTGAAACCCGGTATTTTCGGCCGTGACATTGTAGTAGGTGCCTTTAGGGTTTTCGGGGAAATAATACCGGAACGCTACCCCCTCGTTGTACACCCTTACCTGTACCTGCATTACATAAATCGGGTTGTCATCTTTCACCAGGGTAATATTCATGGCGTTGTAATAATCCCTGATGATAGCCCGCTCTCCGGTAACCGGTGCCCATGTGGTATCATGCCGGGATGAATCAACGCCAGTGATCAACAGGTTTTCGCACCAGTTTTTATGCTGATCTACCTTCAGCGCCATAGCTTTTTCTGAAAGGTCATTATCCAGCTGCAGATCAAGGACCGACTGCAGAATTACCGGGTTGTTTTTATAGTCCACGCTATAGTACATGGTACGCTTCCCGGCCTCAACTTTTTGACGGAACCTGAATGTTATATTTTTATCCGGCGACCGAAGGCTAAGTACAGAATCCTTTATTCCCTGTCCCTGAACCACACTGATAAAGGAGCTTAGCCACAAACCTGTAATCAATATTATTGCGTTTTTTTTCATGTCAGATAGGATTATCCCCAGATAAGACAAATAAATTCAAGATTTATAATCATATAAAAAGCAATTAGCAGCAATAATTACCAAGGAGGTTCGGATCTTCTTAAGAGATAGTATGTTACAGAAAGGTGAGAGTAGGTAACAGGAGTTAAAAAAGTGAGGTTTTGGCATGCGCGAACATGTGCCAATTGAACCGGACACTTCTAACCGGCCATTGGCAGCCGCCAAGGTTGAATTTTGCCCAGGGTAGGTGTAGCGCTGTTAACTGCCCAGCTTTTATTTTCTCAATAGGTAAGTAAAAGTAATCGGAAACAGCACCATCCCTGCTTCCTGAATAAAAATATTTAATAAGGACTTACGCAGCATTCGAAATATACTTCACCAGGCTTCTTTTGGCCACCGGCAGCAGCGTTTGCTCAAGCGGGAAAGTGATATCACTGTGAACATAGTAAACCGCGGGATTGGGCATAAACTTGTTACGGTTAATGAGATGCAGTTTAATGCTTTCGGGGGTATTGGTGATGCTTTGCTCGTAGGCATCAACAAAAGCTACGTTAATACCGCGGTATTTATCATCCTTGCCTTCAAAAATAGTGATCTGGTACTCGTAGATCCGGTTGGTTCGCTCCTTGCCGTTCTGTAACGAAAAATAACCGTGATAAGGCATTAAAGGGATGATGCCTACCGGATCAATATTCACATGGCTTTCTACAAAATCATAAATATCCCTGCCGGTTTTTATAGCCGGGTCCATTTTGCCTAAGGCATAAGTAATGATCTGTTCTATTTCCTGCATGCTTTGATCATCCATAATGATCTTTTGATAGGTAAGCTTTACGGCATCGATATCAGCCTGTGTTAAGCGTTGCGGAAAAGCCTGCTGTAACAACGATTTATTCTTTTTAAAATCGATGAGGTTGTTGTAATGAAATATCAGGTCGGCCAGGTTGGGATATAACCGGCTGTTATCAAAGTGGCTGTTAATTTCCTGAAGGTAACTTAGCAGGATATATTTTTTGTATTCAAAATCAATATGACCTTCAATAAACCAGTTTGCGCCTAATTGCCTCATTTTTCCGCCTCCTTTTGATAGCTTAAATTAAACAAAAAACACCAACTTTGCAATATGCCCTATGGAACCCTTTATTTAATTCCCGTACCGCTGGCCGATGACGCGGCTGCAAAATCATTTACGCCATACCTTACTGATACCATAAACAGTATCAAAGAGTACATCGTGGAGAATGAAAAAACCGCCCGTCGCTTTTTAAAAGAGGCCGGCTTGAAAACCCCGCAAAGCGAGCTGATAATCCATGATTATGGCAAACATAACCGCGACATGAGCAAGGCTGATTTTTTTAAAGGCCTGCAGGCAGGTAATGATGTTGGGCTGATGAGCGAAGCCGGCTGCCCTGGTGTTGCTGATCCCGGTGCTGAGATTGTGGATAAAGCCCATCGCATGGGTATTAAGGTTGTGCCTTTGGTTGGGCCAAGCTCCATTTTGCTGGCGCTGATGGCTTCAGGCTTTAGCGGACAAAGCTTTGCATTTCACGGCTATCTGCCTATTGATAAGGTGCTTCGTGCTAAAAAGATCAAAGAGCTGGAGAACACAGCCATAAAGCTTGATCAAACCCAGCTATTTATCGAAACACCTTTCCGCAATAACCCCATGCTTGAGGAGATCCTGAAAACAGGCAATCCCAAAACCAAGCTCTGCATAGCCTGCGACCTTACCGCCGCAACCGAGTTTGTGCAAACCAAAACCATTGCCGAATGGCAAAAGAAAGTGCCTGACCTGCACAAGCGCCCAACCATCTTTTTACTCTATCACGGCAATAAATGACCATAAGCCAGCAGCATACCCCGGTTGTAATAGTAGGCGCCGGTCCGTCAGGTTTGATGATGGCCGCCCAACTTTTACGCTATGGTGTGCAGCCGGTAATTATTGACAGCAAGCGGGGACCAACTACACATTCAAAGGCACTTGCCGTTCAGGCACGGTCTATGGAGATTTACCGGCAGATGGGCGTTATCGATAAAGTGCTCAATGATGGTAAACGGGGAGGAGGTGTACAGTTTAACCAGGACGGTGAAGAGGTTGCCGGTCTTTCACTTGCCAATGTTGGTGAAACGCAAACCGCTTTTCCATTTATCCAGATGTACCCGCAGAGCAAAAACGAGCGGTTATTACTGGATTTTATTACCCTCAACTGCTGCCCGGTATATTGGAACACATCACTACTGTCACTAAGCCAGAATTCGGATAAGGTAACACTCAGGCTGCAAAGCGGCGAGGATAAACAAGCCATTACCTGCGATTGGCTGGTTGCGGCAGATGGTGCCCATAGCACTGTGCGCAAGCAACTGAATATTCCTTTTAACGGGGATACCTACCAGCATCAATTTTATTTGGCCGATATAAAAATAGAGGCTGACTTTGGCGATAAGGTTAACCTGTTCCTGTCAAAAAAAGGTTTCGCAGGCTTTTTTCCTATGCCTGATGAGCGAAGCTATCGTGTGGTAGGCAACCTGCCCGATGAATTTGATAAAAAGGACGAGCTTCAAATTGAAGAGGTGTTACCGCATTTGCGGGACGTAACCCAACAACAGATCATCGTTGAACATACCAACTGGTTCACTACCTACCGTCTGCACCACCGCATGGCCGATAAATTCAGAGAACAGCGCTGCTTTTTAATTGGCGATGCCGCGCATATCCACTCGCCGGTTGGTGGCCAGGGGATGAATACCGGTTTGCAGGACGCCTATAACCTGGCCTGGAAACTGGCAGGTGTGGTTAATAACCAGCTTCAAGTATCGGTGTTAGATAGCTATGCGCAGGAAAGGATGCCGGTAGCAAAAGAACTGCTCAATACTACCGACCGCATTTTTAAAATGATCCTGTCGCGTAACTTGTTCATTAATTTACTGAAGAAGTATTTGCTGCCTGTTATTTTAAAATGGGTATGGAGTAAACCCAATTTGCGCGAAGCCTTTTTTAAACGGGTATCGCAAACCGGCATATCCTATCGCGACAGCACCATAAACCTTAACTTAAGCCATGCCAGCCAGATCAAAGCAGGCGACAGGCTGCCTTATCTCAAAGTGTTCGACGAAAAACGGGAGGTGGAAACCGATCTGCATGAGTGGTGCAGTAAACCGGGTTTTACGCTCATCTGTTTAGGCAAGCTCAAAGAGCTCGACCTGTTTACCATCGCCAAATGGATCACCCAAAACTACGGGGTCAGCCTCAACTTTTTTTACCTGCCGCCATCAGTCAAAAACCAACATATTTTTGACGCGTTCGCCATCAAAGAGAATCAAAAGAAAGCCCTGATCATCCGTCCGGATATGCACATCGGCTTTTTAAATGATGTAGTGGATATTGATATGATGGATAATTATTTGCTGAATGTAGTGGGGCTAAAGCCGATCATAGTCCATGGTTCATAGATCATGGTTGCCTGCGAATTGTTCCTGCCTGCGTATTTTTGCGATGAACTATGAACCATGAACTAACGAACCACCATCACCCAGCCGCTCATTACATTCCCATTCTTTAAATCTATCACATAATAATATGTTCCTGACGGAATATCCTGGCCGTTAGATCTGCCATCCCAGGCTTCAGGATAGCCTGTGCTTTTGAACACCAGGCCGCCGTAGCGGTTAAATACCTGCGTTGTCGAGGTTGGGTAAGTATTTAGCGCTTCTATCGCCCAGGTATCATTAACCCCATCACCGTTGGGTGTAAAAGTATTGGGGATAACTACTTTTTTATAAACACGCACAAATACCTGGTCGGTTGCTTCATCGCCGCAACCTGAGTTTGATACCACATGCAGGGTGTAGGTGATATCTTCCATTGGCGAAGCAGTAGGCGTAAGTTCAAGGCTACTGCTCAGGTTATCGGTCGGGGTCCAGTAATAGCTTACGTTGGTTCCTTTGGCGCTGCCGTTAAGTGTGGTCGACTGGCCTTGGGTAATGTACCTGTCGGGCCCGGCATTGGCCACAGGCTTTTTTACAACATTTACCTGTACTGCGGCTGTTGAAGTACAAGTGCCGTTACTTACTGTTACGGTATAAAGTGTATTGTCCGTTGGGCTGGCAACCGGGTTAGCGATGTTAGCATCCGAAAGGCCCGTTGCCGGCAACCATGAGTAAGTTGAGCCGCCGCTGGCATTTAACGTAATCGAACTCCCCTCGCAAATTGGCTCAACCGCATCAACAGCCGCAACAGGTTGGGCATTTACTACAACCGTCACTGGTACCACAACCTCGCAGTTAGAGGATGATTTAACCGTAACGTGATACGTTCCTGCAGCAGCAGCGGTCACATTGCTGATAGTTGGGTTTTGAATGGCCGATGTAAAACCATTTGGCCCCGTCCATTGATAGCTCACCCCGGTTGATGCACTTAACGTCAATGTTGTACCCGCGCAAACCGGTGTATTGGCTGTTGCTGTTGATGAAGGTGGTGCGCCAACCGTAAGTGTAAGCACATTTGATGCCGACCGGCAAAGTGCCGAATTAATATTACCTGCCTGCGCCGTTACTGCCCGGTAGTAATAAGTACCAGCCACTGATGGCGATGTTATCTGGTAACTTGAACTGGTGCTGTTTGCTCCGGTAAGATCCGTCCAGGCGCCATTCCCGTTTTTGTATTGCCATAAAACAGTATAGCCACTGGGGATGGTCGTACTGAGTGTATAGGTTTGCGGAACATCTGAACAGGCCGATGCTGTGATGGTTGAGCTTGAACTGTTGAAACTGGCCTCTATAACCGGGCCATAAGGTCTGAAAACAATATCATCAATGGCAAGGTCATTGGCAGGGGCACCGCCGGCGCTGTTGTTGATCATCTTGATCACCACATCGCCAACACCTGCCGGCAGCGTAAAATTAAACGACTCCTGCACCCATTGGTAATTACTGCTGGTACGGGCAATGGTGCCGGTATTAAAGCTTTGAATAATTGTTCCGTCGGTTTTTTCGATGGCGAAAGTGATGTTAGGCGGGCTGATATCATTGCTTCTTAACAAATTCACCACCCAGGCCGAAAACTGGTAGGTGGTATTGGAGCACAAACCGGTAATGGTGCGCTTATAAAAATAATCGGTTTTGGATACGCTGGCATTTACCACCATCATATAGCCGCCTGTATTGCCTGTATGGTCTGTGGCCGACCACCAGACATTGCCTGCACCCGCGGTAGTATTTTCAATGGTATAAGAGCCGTCGCTGGGGAAATTGGCACTGCTATACGTGTAACTGGTTGAGCCCGAATCGGCAGGCAAGGCACCCGAATGTGTTGAACTGCCCGAGCCAAAGGTGATGCTCACCACAGGGTCGCCAAGGCTTTGCGCATTTGTTTTACGAACTGATAAAATGAGAAAAAAGCTGATTAGGGGGAGTAACTTTTTTGCTTCCAATGGAATACTGTTTTTAAAAAAGCGCCTGCATGTACTACTAACACACAGACGCTACTATCGCAACTATTATGAAAAGGGGTACTAATAAACCATTTATGGGGTTATAATTGGTTTATGACATAAATATGCGGCCAAAGCCGGTTTTCATCAATAATGTATCGATGAATAGCCGCTTTGTATTGGTGAATAAAAAAAGGATTAAAAAAGAGTTTAAAACGCCTGTAAATAACCAGGCATTCAGTACCTGATCCGTTTGGATAGCCGTAAACAGGGCAGCTCCACCATACGATAAAACAGGTAAGCAAAACTGATACTAACAGCAATACCTGTTAAAAATTCAAACGCCCTGAATCCGAATGTTTTTGGCAGGTGCATACCCATAAAAGCTACAAGGCTGCTCCCAACAACATCATGGGTAAGGTATAGCGAAAAAGAGATTTTGGAAAAAAATGCAATAGCAGGGTGGCGCTTTAAAGGCAGTATTATAAGGACAAGTGCCAGAAGGCCGGCGACCATAGGAAGCCACCCTGCACTATAAAAACCAAAAGCGCTTACAGCCGCGCCATATATCGAAATTTCAGCCACCCCCTTTTTACCTGTCAGGTATAGGTAATATAATATCCCAAGAGCAAAAAACGGAAAAACGCTTAACAGGGTTGATCCGGGTACGGGTGTAAATAAAGGCAGTAAGCAAATCAGGGGCAGGGAGATGACGCCCCACTTTTTTATAATAATCGGAAAGAAAACGCCGATGAACAGGTAATATTGAAACTCAATCCCCAGCGTCCAGTAACCCGGGTTCAAATACGGGCGACCAATAAAATTGTTGATATAAGCTAAGTGGGTTAATATGTTACTGATATCAGGCCGATAATTTGCATTTAATAAATACCCGGCTAAAATGGTCAATAATATGGAGGCTATGTAAGGGGGCTCAATGCGTGTTATTCTTTTTAAAATGTATTTGGGGAACAAGGCCCAGCTATAATTTTCAGGAATAGCCCAGCAAATTATAAAGCCTGACAACAGGAAAAACATCTGCACGCCCAGCCAGCCATAGCGCAAACCTGGCAACGATTTGCCGCCAAGGTGAAACAAAGTTACCGCCAATGAAGCTATAGCCCTGATATAATCAACCTGTTGGATATGTTGTTTGGTCGTACTATCTGCTAAAGTCATTTATGTAAGAGCTAAAAGGCGGAACGCACAAAACTTAAAGCCAATTGATTAATTGTTATTGATAAGCCGCTCATGAGAATTGCGTTCATTTTACTTCTGTTTCGACCAGTTGCGCGCAAAATCATTATAGCTTTCGCTTACCGGCAGCTCAATATTTGTAAGCCGCACCTTACGGTTTTGGATAGACCGGATCTTGTTAACAGGTACGATATAGCTGCGGTGAATGCGCTGAAATTTGGCGGAGGGCAATTTTTCCAACACCTTTTTCATGGGTATCAGCGTAAGAATGGTTTTATCATTAGTGATATGGATCTTGATATAATCCTCCATACTTTCAATGTATTCAATAGTATCCAGGTCTATTTTAACCATGCGGTATTCGGAGTATACATACAGGCTTTCATCGGTTTCGGCATCGGCAGGCTTGTTTTTATATTTATAATAATCAACAGCTTTTTCAACGGCTTTGGTAAAGCGCTTAATATCTATCGGTTTTAAAATATAATCAAGCGCTTCCAGTTCAAAACCCTCATACGCAAATTTTTTATAGGCGGTAGTAAATATTACCATGGGTTTTGCCTGCAACGAGCGCACAAGGTCAATGCCGGTAACATCGGGCATGTTGATATCAACAAAAAGAAGATCTATTGGGGTGCTTTTTAAAAATTCCGCACCGGTTATAGCATCTTCAAAAGTATTAACCATTTGTAGTGCCGGGAAGCGTGATACATATTCGCTTATAAGCCTTAAGGCCAGCGGTTCATCATCAATGGCTATACATTTAAGCACCATAATTTAAGTTTGTAAAGTAAGTTGAACAATATACTCATTATTCAGACTGCTTATATTTAACAAATGCCTGCCGGGATATAAATGTTTCAGGCGCTGTTTGGTGTTGTTTATGCCGATGCCGGTACGCTGGTAATCACTTTTCTGCACACCAAAGATCCGGTTTTTGCAGTAAAATGAAATAATGCGCTCATGAATATTGATCCTGATATCTATAGCCGCAGGTTCGCGCTTGCTTACGCCATATTTGTACTGGCCCCGGGTATTTAAAAAAACAGCGGAAAGGCCATGAACAATCTTAAGTTAAAAGTCTATAGTTCTAAGTCACACGTTAATAAGCATACAGGTCACACTTCAGACTTTCGACTTAGAACTTACCCATGAATAGTTTCACTCTTACCATAGTTCTGAATTACCTGGGCTTCATACTCCAGGAATTGTTTCCAGCGGGCTTCAACATCAATTTCTTCAGCGTATTTTTTGGCCAGCCGAATAAACATGGAGTAGTGGGTTGCTTCGCTTACCATTAGTTCGTGGTAAAAGGTGGCCAACTGTTCGTCATTAATATTTTCAGACAGTACTTTGAAGCGTTCACAGCTTCTGGCCTCTATCATGGCCGAAAACAGCAGCCTGTCAATCAGCTGGGCTTCGCGGCCACCGCCTGTGATGATAAATTTTCTGAGTTCGTTCACATAGTTATCCTTCCGCTCGCGGCCGAGGATATAACCGCGTTCTAATATGATATCATGTACGCGTTTAAAATGATCCATTTCTTCCTGTACCAGCAGGGCCATTTCCTGTACCAATTCGCTTAGGTTTGGGTTTTGAACAATAAGGGTGATAGCGTTGCTGGCTGCCTTTTGTTCACAAAAAGCATGATCGGTCAAAATTTCTTCAATATTGCTCTCTACCACGTTTTTAACCCAAAGCGGATCGGTAGGCAACTGCAGTTTTAGGATGGTTTTCTCACTCACAGTACAAAGATAGTTTTTTGGAGCTGAAAGGTTAAAGGCGAAAGTTAAAAGGTATTTTTACCGTGGAGATTAAAAAATGAAGACCATCTTTGTGGGGCAGTCTTCGTTGGTAGCGCTTGAGCCGGCATGAGTATCGGTTGCCGTGTTCAGTACATCATGCAGGCAATAAAAACCATAACAGTAAAGTTTTTCTATACCATTAGTTAAATCAACTAAAACTAAGCAGGTCAATTGTAAATACCAAAACCGAATTTGCGGGGATACTTCCGGCTGCACTGTTGCCATAGCCTTCTCTTGAAGGGATCACCAAAATAATTCGACCGCCGGTTTTTACATACGGCAGGCCCGATTGCCAGCCTTTGATAAGCCCCTGCAGGCTTTGGTTAATGGTGCCAGAGTCAAACGTGGTTCCGTCCAATAGTTTGCCGGTATAAGTTACTTTAACGGTCGATTTAATGGTTGGATTTGCACCTGTTCCCTGGGTTACTATCTTGTAATAAACACCAGAGCCATCAGCAGTAGCATGAAAAGCAGTGTCAGTACCGATATAAGCTTTAATAGCAGTATCATCTGTGGCTGCCTGTTTTGAGGCGTCGAATTTGTCTTTTGAGCATGAGGTGAGGATCACCAATGGGGCGAATACGAATAATAGAAATTTCTTCATTAGTTAATAGTTCTGTTTGGATTAATTTGACGCGCAAAAGCTACAGAACGCTACAATAATTGAACTTATTTTAGGAAGATTAGTTAAATTCTGTTAAATCGACGGTGAACACCAATACCGAATTTTCGGGGATGCGGCCTACGCCATTTGCACCATAGGCAAGGCCCGAAGGTACAATGAGCAATATGGTACCGCCCTCTTTTACCAATGGGATGCCTATTTGCCAGCCTTTGATCAAACGGTCTAACGAGCTTGAAAAACCGCTCGCTTTATCAACTACCATATCATTTAACAATGCTGCGGTATAATTTACAGTGACCAACGAATTTTCGTTAGGATTTTTCCCCTTACCTTCGGATAAAATCTGGTAATAAATACCTGAGGAATGTTTCTGTACTTTGATCTGCGGGTTGGCCTTCAGGTAAACGCGAATCAGCGAATCATCTGTTTTGGCTTGTTTAGCCCGGTTTAATTTCGCTGAATTATCACATGACATCATCAGTGTAATAATAACCGCGCTTAGCAATAGAACGTATTTTTTCATGATGGAGATCCAAATAAAAGCCCCCTTTGAAATAAAGGAGGCTCAATTTATGTTTTGGGTCGATTAAACCGTTGTTTTTATTTTTAGTTCGGTCATTTGTGCCTCGGCAATGGTTGATGGCGAATCGATCATCACATCGCGGCCCGAATTATTTTTAGGGAATGCGATCACGTCGCGGATGGAATCCAAACCTGCAAATATCGATGCCAAACGGTCGAAACCAAATGCGATACCACCATGCGGAGGTGCACCGTATTCAAAAGCATCCATCAGGAAGCCGAATTGTTTTTGTGCTTCCTCCGGCGAGAAACCAAGGTGCTTGAACATCAATGATTGCAAGCCGCGGTCATGGATCCGGATAGAACCACCGCCAATTTCGGTACCATTGATCACCAAATCATAAGCATTGGCCCGTACAGCTCCCGGTTCGGTATCCAGCAGGGCAATATCCTCGGGTTTTGGCGAAGTGAACGGATGGTGCATAGCATGATAACGGCCGCTTTCTTCGTCCCACTCCAGCAGCGGGAAGTCAACAACCCATAGCGGCGCAAAAGTATTTTTATCGCGCAGGCCCAAACGGCTGCCCATTTCTAAACGTAGTTCGTTCAGTTGTTTACGCACTTTATCAGCGCCACCGGCCAGGATCAGCATCAAATCGCCTTTTTCGGCATTGAAAGCAGCGGCCCAGTTGGTTAACTCGTCTTCACTATAAAATTTATCAACCGATGACTTCAGGGTGCCATCCTCATTGTAACGGCAATAGATCATGCCGGTTACACCAATTTGCGGGCGTTTTAACCACTCGGTAAGCTCATCAACCTGTTTACGGGTATAACCTGCGCAACCTTTGGCGTTGATACCAACAACCAGTTCTGCATTATCAAAAATGCTAAATCCTTTGCCTTTAACAATATTATTCAACTCAACAAACTCCATCCCAAAACGCAGGTCGGGTTTGTCTGATCCGTATAAACGCATAGCATCTGAATACAACATGCGTGGTAGTTCAGCCAAATCAATGCCTTTTACAGTTTTAAACAGGTGACGGGTTAGTCCTTCAAAAATATTGAGGATATCTTCCTGGCTTACGAAAGATAACTCGCAATCAATCTGGGTAAACTCAGGCTGGCGGTCGGCACGTAAGTCCTCATCCCTGAAACATTTTACGATCTGGAAATAACGATCAAAGCCGCTTACCATCAATAACTGTTTAAAAGTTTGGGGCGATTGCGGCAGAGCGTAAAATTCACCTGCGTTCATGCGGCTTGGCACCACAAAGTCACGCGCACCTTCCGGAGTTGATTTGATCAATACCGGGGTTTCAACCTCGATGAAATCAAGCTTATCTAAATATTTACGCACTTCCTGCGCCATTTTGTGGCGAAGCACCAGGTTGTTGCGGATAGGGTTACGGCGCAGGTCGAGGTAGCGATATTTGGCACGCAGTTCCTCGCCGCCATCGGTTTCGTCCTCAATCAGGAACGGCGGCAGCTTGGCGGCATTAAGCACTTCAATATCAGTAACGGCAATTTCAATTTCGCCGGTTGGGATTTTGGTGTTTTTGCTGGCACGTTCAATTACATCGCCGGTAACTTTGATCACAAACTCACGACCAAGCCCGCGGCTTTTTTCGCGCAGGGTAGCATCTGTATCTGTGTTAAATATCAATTGGGTTAAACCATAACGGTCGCGCACGTCGATAAAAGTGGTACCGCCCAAATCGCGCGATTTTTGTACCCAACCGCATAAAGTAACGGTTTGGCCTAAATGGCTGATATTTAATTCGCCGCAGGTATGAGTTCTAAGCATAGCAATGTTTTATAAAAGTCTGCAAAAGTAGGGTTTTAGTTGGAAGTCTGGAAGTCCGAAAGTCGGAAAGTCCGAAAGTAACAGGATTCTTTCTGCATAATCTATAGGATTACTGGCTTTTGAGTGCAGATATTTAGCTTTCGGACTTCCTGACCATTGACTTTCGGACTTAAATCCTATCTTTGCCTCATATAATTCTCAAGGGGTGCCTTGCTTTGGTTGCAAAACAAACTGCAGATTGTTTTACCAAACTGAAAGACAGGCTGAGATCATACCCAGGAGGTAAGTCAATAAGTACTAAGTTTTAAGCCTTAAGTCAAAACGACTTTGGACTCACGACTTCAGACTCAAGACTTCCCCCCACACCTGATCCGGATAATGCCGGCGGAGGGATAAAGGTAAATAAGTTAAGTGTACTGCCGCGTTACCCTGGCGCGCAGATGGTTTAACTCAATTTTTGTTTTACAACATTTTGAAAAATTTATTTGTGGCTGTTATGGCCCTGTTGTTGCCTGTTATGGCATCGGCCCAGCTTTCCATTTCGGGGAAAGTGACCAATCAATCCGGCGAAGCATTGCCCGGCGCAACTATTACTATTTTAAGCCCGCAGCAAAGTACTGTTACTGATGCTACAGGTAAGTATAGTTTTAACGATCTGAAAAAAGGCAATTATGCCGTTAAAGCAAGCTATATCGGTTATCAGCCTTTAACCAAAAGTGTTACGCTTGCTGCTAATCAATCAATCAATTTTTTATTGGGCGGCAGTACATTCACTGCTGATGAGGTTACTGTAACTGCTACCCGTGCAGGTAAAAACTCACCTACCGCGTTCACCAACCTCAGCAAAAAAGATCTCGAAAAAAACAACTTTGGCCAGGATTTGCCTTACCTGCTCAACCAAACACCATCAGTAGTAATTAACTCGGATGCAGGTACAAGTATAGGTTATACAGGGATCCGGATCCGCGGGTCAGACGCATCGCGTATTAATGTAACCGTTAACGGTATTCCTTTAAACGATGCTGAAAGCCAGGGCGCATATTTTGTCGATCTGCCCGACTTCGCATCATCTATCAACACCCTGCAAATCCAGCGTGGTGTTGGTACTTCAACCAATGGTGCAGGCGCTTTTGGCGGCAGTATCAATGTACAAACCGCTACCCGCAGGGACACCGCCTATGCTCAGCTCGATAATTCGGCAGGTTCATACGGTTCATTAAAAAATACCGTGAGCGTAGGCACCGGTTTGCTTGGCGGCAAGTTTAGCATAGATGGTCGCTTATCTCGCATCAGTTCCGACGGGTATATCGCCCGTGCGTCATCCCGTCTGAAATCATTTTTTGTAAGTGGTGCTTCCTATGGCGATAACAGCACTTTAAGGCTTAATGTATTTTCGGGGCATGAGCGTACCTACCAGGCCTGGAACGGCGTAGCCGATTATGTAATAGGCGATGATACCCGCCCGGATAACCGCACTTATAACGAACTCGGAGACATGGGTAACGGCGCCTTTTATAAAGACCAGGTTGACGATTACCTGCAAAACCATTATCAATTATTATATGATAAAAAGTTTTCGGATAAACTGTCGTTCAGCGGGGCCCTGCATTATACTCATGGCGAGGGTTATTACGAAGAGTACAGGAAAGGTGATGCAGTAAGTAATTATGGTTTATCACCTGTTATTTATGGTACCGATACCATTTCAACCACCAATCTTGTTCGCAGGCTGTGGCTTAATAATGATTTTTACGGTGTCACTTATGGCTTAAAATATCAGCCTACTACCAAACTGAACTTCAATCTTGGCGGCGCCTACAATGAATATAAAGGTGCGCATTATGGCAATATCATATCAAGCGGAGAAAGTATAGGTGTTGGCCCCAATTATCAATATTATCGTGATGATGCCAAAAAGAAAGATTTTAACATTTTTGGCCGCGCCGAATGGCATGTAGACAAATTTTTGTTGTATGCCGATATGCAATACCGCCACATAAACTATTCGTTCTATGGTATCGACAAAAACCTTAACAACGCCCAGCAAGCAGCACAGTTAAACTTCTTTAACCCTAAAGCAGGTGTTACTTACCAGTTTAATGAGCACAGTAATGTGTATGCCTCCTTTGCGGTGGGTAACCACGAGCCCAACCGCGATGATTATGTCGACTCGCCTCCGCAAAACCGGCCGAAACCTGAAAACCTGAAAGACTTTGAAGCCGGCTACCGTTTCAGTTCACCTGTTTTTAGCGGAGAGTTGAATGGTTTCTATATGTTATATAAAAATCAGTTGGTATTAACCGGTTCATTGAATGATGTAGGCAGTCCGGTGCGTACCAACGTAAAGGACAGTTACCGAGCGGGTTTGGAAATCAGCGGAAAAGTGAAAATCACTGATCAGTTAAACTGGAGCGTTACCGCAACCCTCAGCACCAATAAGATTAAAAACTATCACCAATTTTTCTCTAATTATGACGATGGCTCACTGGTTGAAGAAACTTTCGCCAAAACAGATATCGCGTATTCGCCATCAATTACCGGTTCAAGCGTGATCAGTTACAGCCCTGTTAAAGGTGGGGAAATTGCCTTGATCAGCAAGTATGTAGGCAAGCAATATTTAGATAATACCATGAACCGTAATCCCGAAGGTTTTGGGATAGCACCTGATAATGCGGCTAATCCTTATGCTGCCAACCGTTTGCTGAACAGCTTTTTTGTGAACGATGTGAGGTTGAGGTACAGCTTCAGTGTTCGCTCGGTTAAAAACATAACAGTTGGTCTGCAGGTTAATAATATCTTCAGCGAGAAGTATGAAAACAATGGTGCTACCTACCCGGATATTGAAGGTGGGCATGTAATTAACTATAACTATTACTTCCCGCAGGCGCCGCGGAACTTTATGGCATCGTTGAGTCTGGGATTTTAATGGGCAGTAATTTTATATCGACGCAATTTTTACGAATTGGATCGAATTTCACGAATTGAGGATTAGGATATGAATCATTGGCTCGACCTGTTCATTGAACAAATAAAGGAAACCACCTGGCTGCAATGGCTTGCCGTTGCGCTGGGTGTTACCGAGGTGTTGCTGGCCCGCGTAAATAATATATTGTTGTACCCTGCTGGTATTTTGGGTACATCCATAGCCATATACCTGCTAATGGATGTGCACCTTTATGCCGAATCGATACTGAATGGCTACTACATTGTCATGAGCGTTTATGGTTGGATCTACTGGGTAAAGAAACGGAACGAGCCTCCGGTAAAAATTACCTACTCCACTAAAAATGAATGGATAATAAGTTTGGCGATCAGCATTGTGGGTTGGGTGGTATTTTATTACATGATCAAAAACCTACCTGCTAAGTATTTTACACCGTCAAACGTGCCTGGCTGGGATGCTTTGGTATCCTCTACCGCATGGGCTGGTATGTGGTTGCTTGCCCGCCGTAAAATGGAGAATTGGATTTTTTTGAACATTTCCAACTTCTTCGCGGTGCCGCTGCTGTTTTACAAAAAGCTGCCTATGTTTGCCATGCTCACTATCTTCCTGTTTGTTATAGCGATATGGGGCTATTTTGAATGGAAGAAACAGGTAGAGGCAGAGCGGTTGGTGGTTGGAGATTAGAGGTTAGGAAAAATGTTCAATGGCCGGGTTGTACCAGGTGTTCAATTTTAAAAAGTGTAAACACCTGGCGTTTTTTTGAAAAATAAACATCGTTGATAGTCAATGCTTTATGAGTTGGTTAAAATTCAATTTTAATCAAATTGAACGCCTTGGTTCTGGTAATCAGTACTTTGTGTTTTTAAGGGGCCGAAACGTTGAACACCCGTTTTTCAAAAATTGAACACTGACAAAATACTGTCAGTATCTTTTGTTATCCTGATGGTAAATTGAGTATTGTCTGTTACGCTTTAAGCCTTTTGCTTTCAGCTTTAAGCTAAATAAAAAATGCATCCATCACAAAATTTAAAACCCGAATGGGTAGATATTATACGGAAAGCAGTTCCTGCAGCTGAGCAGGCCGGCAAGCTGCAGTCCGGTCAGCTGGAGCTCATTTATGAGCAGGGTTGGTTTAAATTTTTGGTGCCGCAGGCTTATTCCGGTCTGCAATTGGCGTTGCCGCGAATGGTACGGCTGGAAGAAAGTTTGGCCTGGGCCAATGGCAGTTTGGGTTGGGTTGTGACCCTTTGTGCAGGCGCAGGTTGGTTTGGTGGATTTCTGGATCCGGCTTTAGCCGCAGAGATCATGGCCAATCCGCAATTATGCCTGGCAGGTAGCGGTGCATCAACAGGTACAGCTACCATCAGCGGAGATGGCTATATCATCAACGGTACCTGGAAATATGCCAGCGGCGTGCATCATGCAACCCACATCACCGCAAATTGTATTATTAAAAACGGCGATGAAACTATTTTGAATGATGATGGTGAGCCACTGATATTACCTTTTATTTTTGATAAAAAAGATGTACATGTTTTCCCCGCCTGGAAATATGTTGGTATGATGGCCACCGGGAGTGACGCTTATGAAGTAAAAGACCTTTATGTTGATAAAAACCGCTGCTTTAAGATCGATCCGCAATATACGGTGGTAAACGAACCTTTGTACCGCTACCCCTTTTTACAATTAGCCGAAGCAACATTGGCCACGAACCTTTCGGGATTAGCTGTTCATTTTCTTGACCTGTGCGGACCGGCTTTTGATGAACGGATGAAAAACCCGCGTTTAACCGAGCTTCAAAAAGAATACATTCAACAACTTCTGGCCGATCAAATCATTTTACTCAATGAAGTCCGCGCAGAATTTTACGAAGCTGTTGATAATTCATGGAACAACTTTGGATCGGCCGATAATAACTGCTTGCAGGAAGTAAGTTTAATGAGCCGGAAGCTGGCCAAAGTTTCGCGCGAAAGTGTGGATAAGCTTTATACCTACTGTGGTTTATCTGCCGCCAACCCGGATACGGAAATTAACCAGGTATGGCGGGACCTTCATACCGCAGGGCAGCATTCGCTGTTAACCTTTGAATCGATTGATTAAAAGATATTCATTTAGCTCGTTCGTGACCCCGGAAAAAATCGGAATGACATTTGAAATTTATTTAAAGATGGTGCATGGGGCTGCGTTAGGGATGGGAGCGGATACCGGCCTGTGGCTAAGGCCTTGTGCAGTATGAGCGTACAGCCCGGGCCGCAGGCAACGCCCATATTTATAAATCAATTAAAAAACGCATCCGATAATCAATAACTTACATTTACGTTATAACGTCCCTTCAGAGCCTCTCGCAGAGAGACCCTGAGGGAACATAAACTTTATTCCGGTAAAACACACCTTTCGCCTTTTACCTTTATCCTTTCACCTCAAATCAAACCTTCGCAAACTTCTTCACCGTTTCGGTTACATGTGCCAAATGGTGGTTGCTGTGCCATGCGTACAGGGCCAGTCCTTTTTTCAACGATATCGTTTCGCCCGAGGCTGGATGAACAAAAGTGCGTGCCCATTCGTTTTCGGTGAAACTTTCAAACAGGGCTACAAAATGCTGATGGATGCCTTCCAGCATTTTTAATGATGGCTCAACCGGCAGGCGATAATCTGGTAGTAGCGCCCAGTCGGCCTCTTCATATGGCTTTATGGTTGGGTTATTTTCGGTAAGGGCAAGCTTAAAGCGGGTAATGGAATTCATGTGGCTATCGGCCAAATGGTGAATCACCTGGCGCAGTGTCCAGCCGCCGGTGCGGTATGGCGTATCCAGTTCCTGGTAATTAAGGCCGGCAATTGCATGTCTCAGTTTCCCGGGCAGGGTAGCAATATCTTCAATCCAGCCGCGCATATCTTCGGTAGTGTATGAAGCCGGGGGCGCAAACTTCCCGATAGGGTATTTCATTTGTTCGTCTGTCATCATAAATGTTAAAAAAATTTAAATTAGGTATTATTTTATACTACCACAAGCTTTTGACCTATTTTAGCGTTCTGTAGATTGTTAATTTAACTAATGATAAAAAAGTTACTGGCCGTACTTTTCGTTTTTAACTGTACGCTATCCTTTGCACAATCCATTAAAACCGATATATTAGTTGTAGGCGGAAGCGCAAGCGGAACAGCGGCCGCCATACAAGGCGCACGAAGCAAACTAAAAACCATGCTGGTTGAACAAGGCCCCTGGCTTGGCGGCAGCATGACGGCTGGCGGGATGTGTATAATTGAAGGTAACCGCAATTTACCAACAGGCATCTGGGGCGAGTTCAGGCGTAGGATAAGGGATTTTTACAGCAAAACCCCGGGTTATGATACGGCTTACAATGCTATGCTAAGATTTGAACCTTATACCGGGGCGGCTATCCTTAAAAAAATAACCGACACAGTAAAAAACCTCACCGTAAAACTAAATACCCCATTTACAGCTATTAAAAAAGATGGCACCGGCTGGGATGTAACTATCACCCTCGACGGGAAAACCGCTACCGTAAAAGCTAAAGTAGTTATTGATGCTACCGAAACCGGTGATGTGGCCGCCAAAGCAGGCGAAACCTACGTTTATGGTTTTGAGGGTAAAAAGCAAACTAACGAAGCCCTGGCGCCCGATAATGAATCGGCACAGTTGCAGGACCTTAGCTGGATTGCTATTTTGAAAGATTTTGGTGCCGCGACAGATAAGACCATTGCCAGGCCTGATGGCTATGATGCCGCGGCGTACACTTGCCTTAAGGGTAAGAATATTAAAAAAATGCTTGATGATGGCAGGCTGCCCAATGAGAAATACATGATCAAATGGGCCGAATGCGGAAACCAATTCCCTGTTGCTCCTGATAATTTAAAGCCGGAAAACCGGGAGGCTTTTTATGCTAAGGCGCGCTTGCATACTTTAGGCTTGATCTACTATTTGCAAACCGAACTGGGCTACAAAAACCTCGGTTTGGACGAAGGCTTTACTACACCCGATCATTTGCCATATCTTCCATATTTGCGCGAAGCCGGTCGCGCGACAAAAGGATTGGTGAGGATGATGCTGGATGATGTATACAAACCTTACGACCGCGAATCAAAACTTTACCGTACAGCCATTGCCGTTGGCGATGCCTCGCCAGGGCAGCATTATACAGATGCCAATGCTCCGAAAGTTAATTACCCGCCTTTCCCTGCCTATGGTGTGCCGCTGGGCGCGATTGTGCTTAAAGACCTGGACAATTTACTGGTAACTGAAAAAGCCATGTCGGTAACGCACCTGGTAAATGCCAGCACCATGTATCCCTCAGTACAAATGGCTATTGGGCAGGGCGCCGGTGCAACCGCAGCCTATTGCGCCTTTTTTAAAACCACTACGCAAAACCTTAATGTGCGGATAATCCAGGGCGAACTGCTCGACTTTAAAGCCTGGATCATGCCTTTTGCGGATATTAAACCGGCCGACCCATATTTCCGGGCCATGCAACAGATAGGAGCTTCAGGGTTACTAAAAGGTGTACAAAAAGCAGATGGCAATACCGCGCGTTTGTTATTTCAGCCTGATTCCTTAGTTGCCACAGCCGAAATCAAACCAACGCTGGAAGAGATATATACCCGGGGCTTTTTATGGTTTAATAAAGAAAAACCTGGTACGCTGTTCACGGTAGGAAACCTATTATCGTTTATCAGCGAAACTACTTTAACTGATCCGCATACGTTGGAAATTTCAATGCAAAAAGCATGGAAAGAGCAATATAAATTCGCCTCTTCATTTGATATGAAACGGCCGGTAACCCGTCGTGAATTTGCTATACTGGCCAACAGGTTTTTTAATCCTTTTGCGCGGTCGGTGGATATTGCGGGGAGGATGGTGAATTAAGTGGCATTTATTGTTTTAAGCGAGGAATTATAAAACTGTATATTTACATAAAATAAGAAGTATCTTCACTTATTTATGGCGGAAATAAACGATATACAGATCAAGAATTTCAAATCGATCAAATCACTAAAGATTAACGGTTGCAGGCGCATTAATCTTTTTATAGGTCGCCCTAATGTTGGTAAGTCCAATATTATTGAAGCGCTCTCGCTTTTTACTACGCCCTTTCTTCGCCCTTCATCTGCCAAATCTTTTACCAATTTGGTTCGATATGAATCGGAGCCTGAAATTTTTTATCGCGGTAATATCCAGGAGCCGGCTACTGTGTATGCAGGAAATAACATTGCAAAAATCTTTTATGATCGTGAATCGGGTTTGGAAATTTCATTGGATGGAGAAAATTATTCCATAAAGCTCGAAGTTGACGATAATTCAAACGTTAAGCCAAGTAGGATGGCTAACATTGCGCCAACAAGTATCAGGCGTTATATTTTCAATCCAAATACAACTTATCACAAAGGAACAGCCAGAACATTAATCCCACCCTATGGCTACAACCTTTTGAATGTCATTGAACAGAACGAAGAATTGCGTACGGAAATCTCTGGTTGGTTTGAGGAATATGGACTATCTTTAGTTTTTGACCGCGCAAGCCAGCAGTTAAAAATTTTGCAAAATAACAAACGGGATAAGGACATCTTCCTGATACCATATAATTCAGTGGCAGATACGCTTCAACGGATGGTGTTTTTCAAGACTGCAATAGCAAGCAGTTCAAATTCTGTATTGCTTTTTGAGGAACCGGAGGCACATTCATTTCCGCCTTATATAGCGAAAATTACGCAGGAAATGATTTACAATCAGGCGAACCAATATTTCATGGCCACGCACAGTCCATTTATTCTTAATGACTTTCTGGAGAACGCCATAAACGACCTTTCTGTTTATTTGGTCGATTATGAACGTCACGAGACGAAAGTGGTAAAGCTGACTGATAAGCAACTTCACGAAATTTATCAAAATGGTGTCGACCTGTTTACCAACAGCGAAAGTTATTATATCTGATGGATCTTTGCTTTATCCCTGAATGCTTTGTAGATACTAATTTGCTGGAAACACTTGTTCCTCCGCAGAAGCTATATAATCATCAAAAAGGCTGCGGTACCGTAACTAAGGTGATGAAAGAAAAGTTTAAAAATGACTTTTCAGTTGGTATTATTGATAAAGATAAAAAGCAGGTTGACTATTTGAATGAGTTTGAATTAGTGATTAATAGTGATCCGATTTTTTTGCACAAACACAAAAGCAAGCATCATTATATCATCCAGATAAGTCCGGCTATCGAACAGTTTATGCTTAGCGAAGCTGCGGGTGCAGGCGTTGATATAACTGCTTATGATCTTCCATCCGAGCTGCTGAAACTCACGAAAATCGCAAAGTCAACAACCAGTAAAAATGATTCGCGGTTCAAACGATTCTTCACCGCCCTTATTCAAAACAAAGCATCTAATCTGATAAGGTTAAAAAAATGGATTAAGTATCTTAAGGCGGAGACTTATAACGCGGACGTAGACGCGATGAGAAATCTTTAATTGGAACTTTTACGATTAATGAAATGTTTCTGTGCAGATGCTCGTTCTCTCTACAACTCCAATTCCAACTGATCTCCCGGCCCAAGCTCTTTATCATCCCGCTGCTTAACCGGCAATTCGCCAAAGTTTGAAAGCGAGATGCCCAGCAAGCGCACTTTTACATCATCAACACCAGTTGCAGCCATGAGTTGTTTGGCGGTGTTGGCGATCGTTTCCAGTTCGTTTACCGGGGTTGGGAAGGATTGATTGCGTGTGATCTGTTTAAAATCGTGGTATTTTACCTTGAGGGTAATGGTGCGGCCTTTCAATTCATATTTAAGCAGCCGGTTATAAACGGTGACCGCTATCTTATCCAGTTCAGCCTCCATTTCTTCAAGAGTTGTCAGGTCATAAGCGAAAGTATCTTCGGCGCCCAGTGATTTAGTTTCGCGGTGGGGTTGCACTTCGCGGTTATCAATACCGCGCACTATCTGGTAGTAAAATTTGCCAACCTTGCCAAAGTGTTTTATAAGGTCACTTTCTTCCAGTCGTTTCAGGTCGACCCCGGTGTGGAGGCCCATCTGTTTCATTTTTTGAGCGGTTACCTTGCCTACACCAAAGAATTTTTCGACAGGCAACTGCTCCATAAAGTTTTCGATGCTTGATGGGCCGATAAACTTCAGGCCATCGGGCTTATTGATATCAGATGCTATTTTGGCCACAAATTTATTGATAGACACTCCTGCCGATGCGGTGAGCTGCAGTTCGTCTTTAATAGCCTGTTTGATAAGTTTGGCTATTTCAATGGCCGAGCCGATATCTTGCTTATCGTTGGTTACATCCAGGAAAGCTTCATCTAAAGAGAGTGGTTCTATCAGGTCGGTATACCGACTAAAGATCTCCCGGATATGCTGTGATACCTCCCGGTATACATTAAACCTTGGCCGTACAAACAAAGCATGCGGACAAAGCTGTAAGGCCTTTTTCGATGACATTGCCGATCGGATGCCAAATTTCCGGGCTTCATAGCTTGCAGTTGCCACCACACCTCCCCGACCTTCAGGTAAACCGCCAACCACCAAAGGTTTACCCCGGTATTCCGGAAAATCCCGCTGCTCAACCGACGCATAAAACGCATCCATATCAATATGGATAATTTTACGGTGGATATTGGGTGATTGCTCAGTCATGGCTATAAGCAAATATAGGCGGGTTGCAGGCTTACTGCAAAGTATTGACAGCAGGTTTAAGAGCCTGTTAACTAAGGATAAAAAAGCGCGGGAATGTGCGATTCCCCTCTTGAGAGGGGTGGAGGGGTGTGTTTCTGTTTTGATAAGCCGATCTCAGAAACACACCCCTTTCTTAACTCGCGCTCGTTTTTAAGAGTGCGCAACCGGGTTTGCGTTTATAATGCACGGGCGATACAATCGCCAAACCATATTAAGCGCTCGTTGCAAACGAGCGCAAGATTAGTCTTTTACAGTAAGCGTGGACGCTTACCTGTCCTATTATTCAAGCGAAGGACGCTTGAACGTGCAATGAAAAAAATCAACTCTCCGTATCCCCCGGCAAAAATTTGAGCTTTTGCTGAAAATACATATCCCAGCTATGCTGTTGCTTGCGGTCGGTCATGTGAGCCGTGTCCTCATCATAATCGGCATTAAGCTGTTTGTACTTGGCGTCGATGCGGTTAAAGATGGCCATGGCTTCGTAGTTGTAATTATTGCTGAAACGGGTGTTGCTTACTATGCGTAACAATTCCTGCTGCTCTAAAAAAGCAATGGTGTAGTGGCCCTGCTCGTGTTTTAGTATTTCGCTGAGCTGCTGCGGCGTATTAACCCTGCTTTTATCCAGCCATGATTTATTGTTGTTAAGGATGAGCCTGATGTTAAAATTAAGCCGGTAGCCCCTGCCTTCGCGCCGGGCCTGGTACCGGTAATCGATGGTGCAATTGGTATAAGCTACAACGCCGCCGGCATTAGCCCGCGGCGTTCCCCAAAAATCATTGGCAGTTAGCTGGTGAAATGATTGCGCCGAAGCCGGCGCGATCATCATTAAAACACACATGGCCGTAAGGCCTATCGCTTTCACTATATTTCTTTTCATTTAAAAAACTGGCGGTTTCAAACTTTTACTTTTTGACGTTGTCGGTATGTAAAAGGTTTAAGCTCATCATTTCTTTTAACGTATGTTGCATCTGATCGGTTGAGCCATCCAGGAAAATAACATTCCCTTTTGAGTTTTCAGAGAAATGCTTAATAGCCTCTGTCCACATGGTGAACATGATCACCGAGGTATCCATGTTGGCTTCGGCCATTTCTTTAGCGGCTACAGTCATACCGCGGGCAACTTCCTCGCGGAACAGCGCAATACCCTGGCCTCGTAATTGCGCTGCCTCACGCTCGGCCTGTGCCGAAATTTTGATGGCGTTACCCTCGGCCTCGGCAGCTTTGGTTTTGGTGATGAGCAGGGCCTGGCCTTCGTTTTCGGCAGCAGCCTTCAGGTTGTTGGATGCCACCACCTGGCTCATTGATTTCATGATCACATCATCAAAAGTAATATCGTTTAACTGGAGGTCCTGCAGGTGGTAGCCCCAGCCTTCCAGTATCACATCTAACTGTTCTTTTACGTGCTCCACAATATCGCGGCGTAATATCAGTACTTCGCTCTGGCGCTTTGTCGCTACAAAAGCACGGATCGAACCTTCAACCGTACGGATCAGGGCCTGCATCAGGTTACGTTCGTCAACAAATTTAAAAGCTACGTTTTTGATGGTTTCTTCCTGCTGGTCCAATACCGAATAAAGCAGCATGGCCTTAAAATACACATTAGCCTGGTCGTAAGTTACCGCCTGGAACTCCAGCTCAACCGAGCGGTTCTGGATAGATATTTTGGAGTAAATGTTTTCGATAAAAGGGATCTTGAAATTAAGTCCGGGAGTAAGGATGCGGCGGTATTTGCCAAATACGGTGATAACTACTATAGTGCCCTGTTTTACAGACACAAACGAGGTAAAAATAGTAATAAGGATAACAACAAAAATGATGATTGTTATCAATGATCCAAATGATTCGGGCATGGTTTAGTTTATTATGTTTAAAATAAAAGTAGCATTAATTATTGGTGTGTTATTTGTTTTTTAAAAAATGCTTATAAAAAACAACACACCTGTCATGAACTTAAAACGAACTTTTGGAGCTATATTGAGTGTCCTTGGTATAGTTGGCCTTATTTATACCGGGGTAGCTATTATAAACCATAGCGCGCAAGTAACCACCATGGTGGTAATAGGTATCATCTCGTTAATATTTTTTACAACGGGTATCAGCCTGGTGCGGAATACTAAGGATGAAGCGGCTTAAATAGCGTGTTAGTCTGTATGGTAAATCGCATAATTTACTTCCCAGGCCTGCGCTTTGCTGTACCACCACTCTTTTCCTTCGGGAAAAGAGGTAAGGAAAATAATAAAATAGACATCCCCTCTTTACGCTTGCGTAGAGAGGGGTGACGAGCGCAGCGATGTCGGGGTGAGTAGATAAGGCGTTTAATCCGTGTCCGTGGTATCTATTTATAAATTCTCGCTCTGAATAGCCGGATTAAGGCTGATCTCGCCCGTGTCGGATATCAGTAATCCCGCATCGGGGAAATCGGCTTCTGTAAGTTCCCTGATCCGGATAGCAGCACGGTTAAGCGAATCAAGTTCAAGCCCTTTATCATGCGCTTGCCTTAGGGATATGATGCGTCCATTTAAAAACTCCCCCTTTTTATTCAGCTTTACTTTTAATAATGGCGCCAGGCCGCAAACACCGGCTACACTCACAGATTTATAGGTGCAAAAGTTACCGAGACTGTAAGCGATCAGCCTGTTTTTATAAACCTCCATTGCACGGTTCACGTGCGGGCCATTGCCCAATATAATATCCGCACCGGCATCAATAGCATTATGTGCAAAAGCATTTACATCGCCTCGTTTTTCGCTGATGAATGATTCCATTGCAAAGGGGATATGTTCATAAGCTACGCCCTCGCCACCACCATGAAACGATACAATGAGAATATCACATTGCTGTTTCAGTTGGCTTATGATACGGGTAGCGTTCTTCAAATCGAGAATAGGCAGGGTATTGGCATTGGGGGCAAAAGCGCAAAAGCCATATTTAACACCGTTACGTTCAAACACTGTGGAGGGGTGGCTAAGCAATCCGCCATAATTAATCCCTATGCTATCAAGCACATGAGTGGTACTCATCCGGCCGGTATCGCCAAAATCGCCTATATGGTTATTGGCCAGGCTCAGCAAATTAAAACCGGCGTCTTTAAAAACGCCTGCATAAGCTGTAGGCATCCTGAACAGGTAAGCCTTACTTCGTTGATGCAGTTTATAATGGGCGGGGTTCCCTCCGTCAAGCAAGCTGCCTTCAAGATTGCCAAAGGTTACGTCGGCGTTTCTTAGTTCGTTGACTATTACATTAAAGCTGTTTTTAGCGCTGTCGGGCGGGAGGGTATAATTATTAGGGTACGATGTTCCGAGCATCATATCACCAACAGCGGCAATGGATATGGATGAATCAGGCTGAACAACGGCGGTAGTTGTTGTAGCGGCAGTATCGGGTTTAGGTGCAGGGGCCAGGATTTGTTTTTTATTTGGCGGATGGTTACACGCCTGTAAAAACAGCGCCAGGCAGGCTGCTGTAAGCAATAAAAATTTCATTATAAAAAAAATCCCCTCACCGGGATGAAGGGACCAAATTAGTTTATTTATTTCAAAATCGTTTAGTTCTTGCTTTCGTCTACGTCGTCGCCCATATCGTTGCTACCCGTCGATGCCGAACCTTTAAATTCATCTTTAAATGAGGCTAACAACCTGCCGCCTTTATAAAAGAAACGGCTGTAGTAAGCGTCGTCAAGACTGCTGATGGCTACACCCCTTGATGAAGCATGAGCAAATTTATTATTACCTAAATAAATACCTACATGCGAAATGCTGCGGCTGTGGATCTTAAAGAAAACCAAATCGCCTTCTTTTAACTCATCTTTACCAACAGGGTTAACCATGCTGAAAATATCGCGTGAGTTACGTTTAATATCAAGGTTAAAAACTTCGCTGTACAATTCTTTGGTGAAGGCTGAGCAGTCAATGCCTCTTCTTGAGCTTCCGCCAAAATGGTAAGGGGTACCAATCCAATCGTAAACAAAGTGAAAGAGTTTCATGTTTGAGGTAGCAGATAAAGCAACTCCCATAATTTGGGAAAAGTATGCTTTACCTAAACTTTCCTGGTCGTCTTTGTTATCATCACTGGTGCTTTGGGCACTTTTGGTTTGAGCTTGTGAAGCTACGACGCTGAAAAGTAAGGCAATAGCCAGGGCAAATTTCTTCATTTAATCAGTTTGTTTGTTGAGTTAGGACAACAAATTGTTTATTAAATCAGACACTATGTCTATCGTGCTCTACAAAACTATTTATATTTTTTAAAATTGCAAATAAATGCAGCTTATTTTTCAAAAAATATAAAAAAGTGCTTTTTATTACACATCCTTTTAATAAACAGGCTTTTGTACGTGTATTAATGTAATTTGGTTGTAATTATTTAAAGGCTTTTTTTAGTCTTTTGCGAAAAATAGCCCTTCTAAAACTTCGTAAAACGATAATTTATTGCCTCCTGGTGTGTTTTTTTAAGTTTTATTTTAACCCAATGGGCTATGCCAAACTTATAAACAGGCGGTTTGTTGTATTTAAACACACTTTAAAGCCACCAAATAAAATTTTGCAACAATTTGCTTGAGGTTTCGATATTTTGCAGGATATAATTAGATTTGCGCTTTACTCCAAAAAGGTTGTTTAATACATGAGTTCAATCGAAATAAACAAGGACACCTACCTGATGTGGTACGAACAGATGCTATTGATGCGCAGGTTCGAAGAAAAAACAGGACAATTATACGGACAACAAAAGATCAGGGGCTTTTGCCACTTATATATTGGGCAGGAGGCTGTTTTGGCCGGAGCCATGTCTGTAATTAAACCTGAAGACAGTATGATCACCGCATATCGTGATCATGCTCATGCACTTGCTAAAGGTGTAACTCCAAACGCCATTATGGCCGAAATGTATGGTAAAGCTACCGGATGCTCAAAAGGCAAAGGTGGTTCTATGCACATGTTTGATAAAGAAAAACATTTTTATGGTGGTCACGGCATTGTGGGCGGCCAGGTACCACTGGGTGCCGGGATTGCTTTTGCCGAAAAATATAAAGGGACCGAGTTTGTGAACATTGCCTATATGGGCGATGGCGCCGTACGCCAGGGCGCGCTTACCGAAACCTTTAACATGGCTGCGCTTTGGAAACTGCCTGTAATTTTTGTTTGCGAAAACAATGGTTATGCCATGGGTACTTCTGTTGAGCGCACAACCGCGCAGACTGATATTTATAAATTAGGCCTGCCTTATGGTATCCCCTCATCGCCGGTTGATGGTATGGACCCTGCTGCGGTACACGTAGCAATGGACGAAGCTGTTCAGCGCGCACGTGCAGGCGAAGGCCCAACCTTCCTTGAAATGCGTACTTACCGCTACAAAGGTCACTCCATGTCTGATCCGCAAAAGTATCGTACTAAAGAAGAGCTGGAAAGCTATAAAGCGAAAGACCCTCTTGAGGCTACCAAACAAACTATCCTTGCCGAAAAATATGCTGATGAAGCATGGTTTGATGAAATGGACGCTAAGATCAAAGCTATTGTTGACGAAGCGGTTAAGTTTGCTGAAGAATCACCATGGCCGGATGCATCTGAATTATATACAGATGTATATGTTCAGGAAGATTACCCTTATATCAGGGACTAAGTTTTAAGTCGGGAGTCTTAAGCCCAAAGTCATTAGTCAAAAAACTTTCGGACTGCGGACATCAGACTTTCGGACAACAGAAAATTACTAAATTTAAACACATATAAATAATATATGGCCGAAGTAGTAAAAATGCCTAAAATGAGCGATACCATGACCGAAGGGGTATTGGCGAAATGGCATAAAAAAGTTGGCGACAAGGTTAAATCGGGCGATGTACTGGCCGAGATTGAAACTGATAAAGCTACCATGGATTTTGAATCGTACCAGGATGGTACATTGCTGTATATCGGTATACAGGAAGGTGCTGCCGCCCCGGTTGATTCTGTAATTGCCATTTTAGGTAAAGAAGGTGAAGATTATAAGTCTTTACTTGACCAGGCTGGCAGCGGCGCTGCTGCAAAACCGGCCGAAGAACCTGCTAAAGAAGCAGCACCCGCTGCCGACAAAGCACCTGCCGCTACTCCGGCACCAGCTGCACCTAAGGTTGATTTATCAAGCATTCCGGCTACGGTTATCCGCATGCCATTATTGAGCGACACCATGACCGAAGGTACCATTGAAAAATGGAACTTTAAAGTTGGCGATAAAGTAAAAGCAGATGATTCACTGGCTGATGTGGCAACCGATAAGGCTACTATGGAAGTTGTGGGTTACGAAGCCGGTACCTTGTTATATATAGGTGTTAAAGAAGGTGAAGCCGCTAAAGTAAATGATATCATTGCCATAGTAGGTAAAGAAGGTACCGACATCACTCCGTTATTACAGGATGGTGGTTCGGCTCCTGCCGCCGCTGAAGCTGCACCTGCCACTGAAACTAAAACGGAGGCGACTTCAACTGCTACTGCCACTGAAGCTTCTAACACTGATGACAGCCGCGTAAAAGCATCTCCGCTGGCACGTAAAATAGCTAAAGATAAAGGTATCAACCTTAATGATGTAAAAGGAAGTGCCGAAGGCGGCCGTATCATCAAAAAGGATGTGGAGGAATTTACACCGTCGGCCAAACCGGCTGCTGCCGCCGAAGCTGCACCTGCCGCTGCTCCGTCTGCCGCTCCCGCTGCAAAGGCACCTATCGTATTGCCAACCTTTACAGGCGAAGAGAAATTTAGCGAAAGGCCGGTTACTCAAATGCGTAAAGCTATCAGCCGCCGCTTAAGCGAAAGCTTGTTTACTGCTCCGCATTTCTATGTAACCATGAGCATTGATATGGATCAGGCAATTACTGCCCGTACCCGTATGAACGAGATCGCTCCGGTTAAAATTTCATTTAATGATTTTGTTGTTAAAGCTTGTGCCGTAGCCTTAAGGCAACACCCTGCCATCAACTCGTCATTCTTAGGCGATAAGATCCGCACTAATGAGCATGTTCACGTTGGCGTTGCCGTTGCTGTTGACGAAGGTTTATTGGTACCGGTTATCAAATTTGCCGATGGTAAATCATTAAGCCACATTTCGGTTGAAGTGAAAGAGTTTGCAGGCAAAGCAAAATCTAAAAAACTACAGCCAAACGAAATGGAAGGTTCTACTTTCACCATTTCAAACCTTGGTATGTTTGGCGTTGACGAGTTTACGGCCATCATTAACACACCAAACGCGTGTATCCTTGCTGTAAGCGGTATTCAGGCTGTTCCGGTTGTTAAAAATGGTGCGGTAGTACCTGGCAACATCATGAAGGTTACCCTGAGCGCCGACCACCGCGTGGTTGACGGTGCTACAGCTGCCGCCTTCCTGCAAACATTAAAGCAATTATTAGAAGAGCCGGTAAGGCTGCTGATATAAGTCGGAAGTCTTTAGTCGGAAGTCCGAAAGATAAAATGAAAAGCGATGGGTTTAGGCTCATCGCTTTTTTTGTTTATATGAGAATAAACTGCCGTGGGCTTTCAGCCCGTGGCTGCGCATAGTTTAAGCTTTCAGCTGAAGAAATGTAAGCTGAAAGCTTACATAGTGATTCACCACGGGCTGAAAGCCCGCGGCAGTTTATTTCTGCAAAAAAATGACACAATGACCCAATGCCATCAATGACCTATATGTTGTATATTCACGGCAAATTTTGATGTATGACACTTTATAGCTTTTTTAAGGAATTCCATTCCGGTTTCAGGTACATTGTTATTGTACTGGTATTGCTGGCCCTTGTACGTGCCTTTATGGGCTGGCTGGGTAAAAGACCATATGGCGAGGGCAACCGCAAGCTTAACCTGTTTGCCATGATCTCGGTACATACACAATTTTTGCTGGGCATCATCCTGTTTTTTATCAGCCCGATGGTGCAGTTTAGCAAGGATACCATGAAAAACCCTGTCACCCGTTATTTTACGGTTGAGCATTGGGTAATTATGCTTATTGCCATTGTTTTGATCACTATCGGGCACAGCAAATCGAAGAAAGCAGCACTGCCCGAAGGTAAGCATAAAGCCATTGCTATCTTCTATTTAATAGGGATTGTACTTATTTCGGTAGGCATTATGCTTATTCCACAGTAATTCTACGTAGCTAATAGGATTTAGCAAATAAATAATTTCACAAAAAATTTGACAATTCAAATTTCTTTATAAATTTGTGACCGCGATGATTAAAAACACACATAAAAACAGCTGGTGGCACCAATTAAATTGGCAGCCGGCTTGCGCTTTTTGATCAGAGACAACCTAATCAATTGTGAACCTAAATAGGAAACCCGGCGACCCCAATTCGCCGGGTTTTTTTGTTTTAAGATATTTGAAAAATAAACATGAGCACATTTAAAATTACTACTACTTATAAAAAGCTGCTGGCCGACACCACCACACCGGTGAGCATTTACCTTCGCCTGCGCGATGTATTCCCTAACTCACTGCTGCTGGAAAGCTCCGATTATCACAGCCGCGAAAACAGCACCAGCTATATTTGCTGCGAACCGCTCAGTGGCATCGTGCTCAATAACGGTATCCTAAAAAAACAATATCCCGATGGCAGCCAGGAAGTACATGAGGCTGGTACGTTTGATTTGATTGAACAGCTTAACAGTTTTACCGGTAGCTTTGAAACCGACTCGCTGCCGCTAAAAATGATCACCAATGGTTTGTTTGGTTACTTTACCCACGAGGCCGTTGAACATTATGAAACCATCAAACTAAAGCAAAGCGATGATGCTACACGCCGGATCCCGGTGATGCAATACCATATTTACAGGTACATCATCGCTATCGACCACTTTAAAAATGAACTTTACATATTTCATAATCAGCCCGAAGGAACGCCAACCAATGGCGGTATCGAAAAACTGGAATACCTCATCAAAAACAAAAACTTCCCCGAGTATAGTTTTAAAAGCAATGGCGATGAAAAATCGAACCTTACGGGCGATGAGTTTATTGCCATAGTGGAGAAAATGAAGCAGCACATTTACCGGGGCGATGTTTTCCAGATAGTGCCTTCAAGGGCATTCTCCCGTACTTTTCTGGGCGATGAGTTTAACGTTTACCGCGCCCTGCGTTCTATCAACCCATCGCCATACCTGTTCTATTTTGATTTTGGCGATTTCAGGATCTTCGGCTCATCGCCCGAGGCGCAGATCACCATAAAAAATAATGTCGCCAACATATTCCCGATAGCCGGAACATTTAAACGCAGCGGTGATGATGAACGCGATGCCGAGCTGGCCCGCAACCTCGAGAACGACCCAAAAGAATCGGCGGAACACGTAATGCTGGTTGACCTGGCCCGTAACGACCTGAGCCGTCATTGTGAAAATGTAACCGTGAAAGCATTTAAAGAGGTTCAGTATTACTCGCACCTGATCCATTTGGTATCACATGTAAGCGGAAAACTGAAGCCCGGGGTATCGGCTTTTAAAGTTGTAGCTGATACTTACCCGGCAGGCACGCTGAGCGGCGCTCCAAAATACCGTGCCATGGAGATCATTGATGAAAATGAAAACATTAAACGCAGCTTTTATAGCGGTGCCATAGGTTTCCTGGGTTTTAACGGAGATTTTAATCATGCCATTATGATCCGTTCGTTTTTAAGCAAAAATAACACCCTGCATTACCAGGCAGGTGCCGGCATTGTGGCTGGTTCAATCCCCGAAAGTGAGCTGAGGGAGGTTGATACCAAGATTTCGGCTTTGAGAAGGGCTTTTGAACTGGCGGAGGAGCTGTAACCCCCTACCCCCCTGAAGGGGAACAATAGTGAATAATGATTTTGACAAATATTGAATATATATAAAACAAAATGAAAGAAAATACAAATACCACGGAAAGCACCCCCTTTAGGGGGCGGGGGGGGATTCTGATCATCGATAATTACGATTCCTTTACCTATAACCTGGTGCATTTGGTTAATGAGCTCGGTCTGGAATGTGAGGTTTGGAGGAACGACCAGTTTGCTATTGAGGATGTAGATGCTTTTGATAAGATCATCCTTTCGCCGGGGCCTGGCATCCCTTCGGAGGCTGGTTTGCTGCTGGATGTGATAGCAAAATATGCGCCCACCAAAAGCATATTCGGGGTATGCCTTGGTCAGCAGGCTATTGCCGAAGTATTTGGCGGGAGCCTGTATAATCTTAACCAGCCTATGCATGGTATCGCGACGCCGATAAAAGTGACCGATGGCGATGAAGAACTATTTGCCGGTTTGCCCGAAAGCTTTAAAGTTGGCCGTTACCACTCATGGGTGGTAAGTGGTAATGATCTGCCCGATTCATTGCAGGTTACCGCTATTGATGAAGCGGACAACTCTATCATGGCACTTAAGCATAAACAATACGATGTAAGGGGCGTACAATTTCACCCCGAATCAATCCTGACCGATTATGGCAAGGAAATGATGCAAAACTGGCTTAAGGCTTAGTTTTAAGGAATAATGATAACTTTGAAAAATTGATATAACGTCCCCGCAGGGTCCTCTGCGAGAGACCCTGCGGGACAGAAAATCATATGTACAGAGCGTCATTGCGAGGCACGAAGCAATCCCAAACTATACAGGGCGGCTCTGCCAATAGGGGATTGCTTCGTGCCTCGCAATGACGCTTTAAATAACATTGCCTAACGAGGGAACACAGAGGCCCCGAATAGTGCGCGGTGGCCGCGTTAGGGATTGCAGTGAAAAGCCCACAGCGCGGGTGGGGATTGGGGGCAGGAAAAGCGAGGACTTGCAACGAAAAGCCCGGGCCGCAGGCAACGCACATGATATAAAAATTGATTGAAAAATACACTTATTAACCAATAGCTTACAACTATGTCATTATAAGGAACGAAGCAATTAGCCTCACCCAACCCTCTCCGGAAGAGAGGGCTTTAAATACTTTTAAAGTCTCCCCTTTTTGGAGGAGATTTAGAGGGCGCTAATTGCTCCGTACCTCGCAATGACATAAATATTAGTGCGATCCTATGACGATACTTGACAAAATAGTTGCCAATAAAAAAAGAGAAGTTGCTTCGGCAAAAAAACGTACATCGTATACCGTACTTGAAGAATCGGATCATTTTCACCGTGAAACATATTCATTCAAAGAATTTTTGCTCGATCCGTCACGTACCGGTATCATAGCCGAGTTTAAGCGTAAATCGCCTTCAAAAGGTATTATTAACGATAAGGTACGGGTTAGCGCCGTTACAACAGATTATGCTGCTGCCGGCGCTTCGGCACTTTCAGTTTTAACCGACCGTAACTTTTTCATGGGCTGCAAAGCCGATCTGGTGAAAGCGCGTTCGGTAAACAGCATCCCTGTATTGCGCAAGGATTTTATGATAGATGAGTACCAGGTGATAGAAGCCAAGTCATTAGGCGCCGATATTATCCTGCTTATAGCCGCTATACTTACACCTGCCGAAATTGATACCCTGGCCAAACTTGCCAAAAGTATAGGCCTTAATGTATTGCTTGAGGTGCATAACCTCGAAGAACTGGAACGCAGCATTAACCCTAACCTGGATGCCATTGGCGTAAATAACCGCAACCTGGCCGATTTTACCGTATCGGTTGAAACCTCTTACAAATTGGCTAAACATATCCCCGCCGAGTTTATGAAGATCTCGGAAAGCGCCATCAGCGATCCCCAAACTATCCGGCATCTTAAACTGGAAGGTTTCAATGGTTTTCTTATTGGCGAAACCTTCATGAAGCAGCAGGATCCGGGACAGGCTATGCGTGATTTTGTGGCTTTGTTATAAGCCCATCCGGATCTTTAAAATACTATTACATCGCTGCTGGGGTAGGAATGATTACCGGCAGATGCCGTAATTGTACGAGGTACACTATCGTGCCTCTTTTATACCCGGTTATTTCCTAACCGGGTATTTTTTTAACCTATAAAATAAATAATTTCATCAGGGTTTCATTGTTCATTTTGTTGACGTTTTATCAAACCTATTTTTAGTATTTTACGTAAAAAGGCGCACATCACTGCCGGGTTGGTATAAAATAACAGTATTGTTTGCCAATCTTAAAACTGTGCTCAATAAGGGGAGTTGTTAAAATGAGCCGCTTGCAGCCACATTTATTGAGTATAAAGAGACTTATGAAGAACATTAATAAGCCGTTACTTGTACTATTCCTGTTGGTTATTTGTTCGTTAGCAGGGTATAGTCAAGTTTGTACATTGAATGTAACTATATCCTCAACAGCTAATACGATATGTTCGGGAAAGAATGTAACATTAACCGCTAATCTATCGGGCGGTACAGGCCCATTTACCTATATCTGGAACACCGGTGAAAATACACCATCTATTGATGTAAACAAAGCCGGAACGTATACCGTAACGGTTAGTGATAAAACCCCTGGCTGCCAGCCTAAAGTTGCCAGCATTCAGATTACTGCTGTAGCTTCTCCAAATCCGCCTACGGTTGCCAATCAGGTTGTTTGCCCCAATACTTCGGCAACATTAACAGCAACGGCTCCCGGAGGGACTTACCAGTGGTATGATGCCGATGGCAATTTCCTGTTTACAGGTAACCCATATGTAACAGGCCCTATTACCCAGGGTACTGTTTTTTATGTAGAAACCACAATAGGCAGCTGTACCAGTACGCGAAGCTCGGTTGTTGTTAATGTAACAGGCCGGCCGGGTATTCAAGCAGATCCGGTGTGTTATGGTAGCCCCGCAACGTTAATAGCATCGGGTGCCGACAGTTATGCATGGTATTCAAATTCCTCTGGATCTGGAACACCATTGAGCAACGATGCAACCTATATAACGCCCCCTTTATTTGCAAATACCACTTATTACCTTTTTACAGTAATTAAAGGTTGTACCAGCTCGGGTATACCTGTAGTTGCCCGGATCAATGCACCGCCCGCGGTTCCTGTACTCCCCGCAGGTGGCTACAGCACTTGTTCCGGATCGGCTATTACGCTGCATGCTGATGCCTCGGGGGTAGCGGAGTGGTTTGATGTGCCTTCGGGAGGCACACCGTTAATTTCAAGTCCGGATTATACAACACCGGTGCTTACCTCTCCGGTAACTTATTATGTACAAACACGCGTAGGCGATTGTACAAGCAACCGTATTGCAGTGCCTGTATCTGTAACGCCAATACCTGCCGCGCCGCCATCGCAATCACCGTCTACCTGTTATGGCACCGGTGTTACCTTAACTGCCGATCCATCGCCCACCGGCACATATGCCTGGTACACCACAGCTACCGGTGGCACTTCAGTAGGCACGGGCAATACTTTTCAAACCCCGGCTTTAACAAGTAATAAAACTTATTATGTTGAGCATACTACCGGCGGTTGTACAAGTGAACGTACTCCGGTAACAGTTACTGTTAGTCCTGCCCCGGATGCACCGGTTGTGCCCGACGGGCCGGTAATTTGTAATGGGGCAACAGCCTCTTTAACAGCAACGTCAACACAAGGCGGAAGTTTTCAATGGTTTACCACGGCCACCGGCGGTACCTCTATATTTTCGGGCGATACATTTACAACTCCCGCTTTAACGGCCACCACAACTTATTATGTTCAAACCACGGTAGGGGCATGTATCAGTGACAGGTCGGCAATTACCGTGACTGTACTTGATCCGATCCCTGCGCCTGCTGTGCAACCGGTTCCGGCAATATGTACCGGTACAGCGGCCACACTTACAGCAACAGGCTCGCCCGATGACTATGAATGGTATGACCAGGCCACCGGCGGTAACCTGTTAGTAACCGGCAACACCTATGTTACGCCCGAGCTAACAGCAAATACCACTTATTATGTACAAAGTATAGCTAATGGCTGCAGCAGCCAGCGTACCCCGGTAACCGTACAGGTTACCCCACTGCCTGCCGCTCCAACGGTTAACGGTACTGCAACGGTATGCCCCGGCGACCCTGCCAATTTAAGCGTTCCGGCTTCGGGCGCAACCATTCAATGGTATACTGGTGCTACAGGCGGTACACCGGTGCATACCGGCAACACTTATACTACCGACCCTTTGTTTACGCAAACAACTTTTTATGCCGAGGCCGTTAATGGCACATGTGTTAGTCCGCGTACCGCTTTCACGGTATCAATAACGCCTGTTATTGACCCTCAGTTCCGGTATCCCTCGGGCACGATATGTACATCGGGAAGTAATGTAAAGCCCACTATCTATAATCCGGCCGGAGGTACTTTTTCGTCAGCACCCGGACTTGTTTTTGTGAGTAACACTACCGGCGAGATCAATGTGGCGGCAAGTATTCCCGGAAAATATACCATTACTTTTACCTATGGGGGCTCATGCCCGGGAACGGCCAGCCAAAGCATAGCCATAGTTGCAACACCGGATGCTACTTTTACATATAATACCCCCATCTGTAACGATGTTAAAAACCCGCTGCCGGTTTTCCAGCCGGGGGCAAGTGCCGGCGTTTTCAGCGAACCGACCGGTAATATCGTATTTAAAAATCCCGGCACCGGCGAGATTGACCTGGCCAAAAGCCACGCCGGAACATACACAGTTACCAATACCATAGCCGCAAGCAGCGGCTGTGCGGAAAGTATCGCTACCAACCAGATAACTATTTACAATAGGGTTATCGTTGATGCAGGTCCGGATCAAACCGTGAAGCAGGGCGATCCTGTACAACTGGCCGGAAGTTTTGGAGGAGGGGCTACAGCAGTAAAATGGACTGGCGGCGCGGGGACATTCTCCGACCCAACCAATAAGGATGCTGTTTATACTCCTGCCGCTGGAGAAAAAGTTGCAACACTGACTTTAACATCTAATGATCCTGCCGGTCCATGCGGGTCAAAATCGAGCACAGTTACCATAACTATAAATCCGGTACCTGCCGCGCCGACCGCCCCCGGTAAATCTGTTTGTACAGGCAGTACAACTAACCTCGTAGCTACAGCGCCGGGAGGAACATACCGCTGGTATAGCGATGCTACCAGCGGAACACCTCTTAAGGTTGGCCCGATATTTACTACCCCACCGATATTAAACGATATTACTTATTATGTTGCAACAACAGTAGGCGGTATTACCAGCGAGCGCACTGCTGTATTGGTTAAGGCGATACCCCCTCCGGCAGCGCCAACGGTTGGTACCGATAACACAGTAACGGTTTGCGAAGGCCAGTCTGCTATACTTACCGCAAGTGGCTCAACAGGTACTTATGCCTGGTATAATGTGCCTGTTGGGGGGAATCCTGTATATCAGGGAAATCCTTTTACCACAGCCCCCTTAACTATCAATCGGACTTATTACGTTGAAAATAAGGTTAATGGCTGTACCAGTGAACGAACTAAAGTTGATGTAGTAGTTACGCCTGCCCCGCAGGTAATAAGCAGCGCCACAGGCGATCCGATATGCAGCGGTACCGCGTTAAATTACGCGATTACCACAGATCAGCCAGGAACGACTTTTTCATGGGACCGACCCGCGGTTGCCGGCATCAGTAACCCCGCGGTAACAGGCCAAACATCAAGCACAATTACCGAAACACTGTTAAATAACGATGCAAACGGCGCGGCTGTTGATGTGACTTATAAAATAACACCATATTTAAACGGTTGCCCCGGGCCTGTGTTTACGTACACAGTAAAGGTAAATGCCACTCCTGTGGTTACAAGCGCTCCGCCCGGCCCGGTTTGTAATGGTACAAGCACCAATTATGAAGTTAAATTTAACACACCGGTAACAAGCTTTACATGGGGCAGGGCGGCCGTTACCGGTATCAGCAACGCTGCTGTAACAGGCCAGGCAGCGCCTGTTATAAAAGAGGTGCTTTATAATACCACCAATGATCCGATTGAAGTTACCTATATGTTTAATTTTAAAACGGGCGACTGTGCGGGAGTTCCGTATCCGCTTAAGGTAACGGTTAACCCGGGAGCGGTAATTACCAATCCACCGCCGCTGTCGTCTGTTATGTGTAATAATACACCGCTGGGGCTTACTTTAACATCCAATATACCTACGGCTACGTTTTTATGGAGCAGGCCGGCTGTCACCGGTATCAGCAATGCCGCGGTTACCGATCAAACCGCTAACCCTATTAATGAAGCCCTGGTTAATACCACAACAAACCCTATCCAGGTTTCTTACACCATAACACCTGTAGCATTTGGCTGTCCGGGCACTCCAGTTAAATATACGGTAACTGTAAGGCCCCAGACATTGAAAATAGAGGGGCACAGCAACAGCCCCGTTTGCGAGGGCAATGATATTATACTGCAAACCCAGCCTATAGCTGGTGCGACATATTTGTGGACCGGCCCCAACAATTTTAGATTGGAAACTCAAAGCCCAAGCACAACCATTCCAAACGCTACCGCCGCTAACGCGGGTACTTATAATTTGTATTTGATAATTAATCAATGCCCGGGTGAGCCAAGTCCAGTAGATGTCAAAGTTAACCCGCTTCCAATTGTTGTTGCCGGCCCTTCGCATAACGTATGTGTTAATGATCCATTTATACAACTTGCCGGCGATGTGATTAGCGTATATAAAACTGGTATCTGGAGTACCAGCGGTAGTGGCACTTTCTCGAAACAGGATGACCCGAAAGGTAAATATTTTCCATCAACTGCAGATAAGAATGCCGGTTCGGTTACTTTAACCCTTACATCAACAAGTCCTGATGGGTGCTCGGCCGTATCAAAAGATGTAGTATTTAAGTTTGCACCGGATCCTGGTGCCGATGCCGGCCCGCCGAGCATTGATAATGTTTGTAACCAAAACCCTATGGTGCCTTTAAGCGGTCAGCCGCTTTCAGGCACTACCGTTAAGTGGACGTCAGCATCGGGCTTAGGTAAATTTATCCCTTCGGATGATGTATACGCTCCAACATTTCAGCCCGACCCAATAGATATTGCAAAAGGCTCGGTTAAATTGATACTTACCGCAACCCAGGCAGATAATTGTCATACCCCTACTGATGACATCACTATTAATTTTGTTCCGCCGCCGACGGTGCAGGCAGATGCAGCCGGCGATACAAGATATGTTTTAAAAGGGCATACCATCACATTAAACCCGGTGGTAAGTACCGAAAACGTAACCTATGAATGGACACCGGCCACCGGTCTTGACAACCCCACAGCTAAAAACCCTGTAGTAACCGGCGATCAGGATATCATTTACAAACTTAAAATCACCGATAAATCAAACGGCTGTGTGAACGAAAGCCAGGTTGCGGTTAAAGTTTCGCCGGTAATAAATATCAGCAATACATTTACACCCAATGGTGACGGGGTAAATGATTACTGGGAGATTAAAGGCCTTGTAGCATATGAAAACAGCACTGTTGATGTTTACAACCGTTACGGGCAACCTTTGTTTCACTCGGTAGGATATCCTAAGCCCTGGGACGGTACTTACCAGGGAAAAGCGATGCCATCCGGCACATATTATTACGTGGTAAATACAAAGATGAACAATGTTGTTTTATCGGGCTATGTCGTGATTTTGAGGTGATTGGTGTGCCAACAGGATTATATCGCGCCTATTAATTAATTTGACACGAAGTAATTTAATGGTGTTGAAAACCAATATGTTCTTTCGGCTTTGTGCATTTCTGCTTTTTAGTTTCATTTAAGAGATGTAAAGCACCAAGTAATTCATTTAAAAATTTCGCTTCACTATTTTATTGATAGCCGTCCCCCAAAACTCACCTAAAGCTTCGGCTCCTTTTTTATTGGGGTGAAGATAAAATATGCCTTGCTTACCATTCTCGGGGATGAGATCGGTTAAATGATTTTTTTCGAAATAGGCGAACGCTTTGGTATCGCCCACAAAAACCTGTTTGGGATTTGTAGTTGCATATGTTTTTACAAGCGCATCTATCATTGGTACATAACTTTGCAGCCTGTTTAAACCTTCCTGCAAATATTTTGCGCCGTTGTATGTATTGGGGCTGTACCATAACGGATGCTGGAAAATGATAACCGCTTTCGGAAAATCGGCTAAAAGTTTATCAGCTATGGTCTTTAAATTTTTTTGATAATCTTCGGGCGATACGGGAGCGCCATGCGGCCCGTGTACGGCACTGTCGTTTGTGCCAAGCTTTATCGAAAATATCAGCAACGCGTTCTTATTTGTAAAAGCGCCGGCAGCTTCTTCAACTTTGGCAAAAGTACCGGTACCGGGCAAAAAATCAAGTGTAGTATAACCGCTATGACCCTGGTTACTGAAACTTACCGTATCCAGGTTCTTTTGCTTTTGCAGATAAGCTACAGCAGTGGCCGGCGGGGCTTCGGCAGCGGCATTGGCCAGTTGTACGCCCTGGGTAATACTGTTGCCTATGAATACGATATTGAGATTGAGCTTTTTATGCTGAGCTAACACTACTGTTGAAAAGGTGAATAACAGCGAAGCAACTAAAAGATACTTTTTCATTTATAAAATTGTGTATTCAAAAACTATTGCCATTTAACACCCATATTCCAGAACATGAATGCCCATTTATCAACCTGCCCGTTTATGAGCTGGGCTGTGCTTTGCCCGGCCCCATGACCGGCATTGGTTTCAATGCGGATGAGTGTTGGTGCTGTTCCCTGTTGGTATTCCTGCAGGCGGGCGGCAAACTTGAAGGAATGAGCCGGCACCACGCGGTCGTCATGATCGGCCGTGGTAACCATGGTAGCAGGATAAATACCCGGTTTAAGGGCATGGTATGGTGAATAGTTATACAGGTATTTGAACATTTGTTCCGAATCTTCGGCGGTGCCATAATCATAGCTCCAGCCGGCACCCGCGGTAAACTTATTATACCTGAGCATATCCAGCACCCCTACAGCAGGGAAAGCTACCTTAAACAAGTCGGGACGCTGGGTTAGCATAGCGCCGATAAGCAGGCCACCGTTTGAGCCGCCCGAAACGGCAAGGTAATCTTTGGAGGTATATTTGTTTTTGATAAGATATTCGGCCGCGGCAATAAAATCATCAAACACATTTTGTTTTTTTAGCTTGATGCCTTTGCGGTGCCAGGTTTCGCCGTACTCGCCGCCGCCGCGCAGGTTGGGCACAGCATAAATGCCGCCATGCTCAAGCAATATAATGTTTGATGTACTGAAAGCAGGGGTTAAGCTAACGCCAAAACCTCCGTAAGCATACAGCAAGGTTGGGTTTTGCCCGTTTAGTACCGTCCCTTTTTTATAGGTGATGATCATCGGGATCTTCGTTTTATCCTTTGAGGTATAAAACACCTGTTTTGATTCATACTGTTCAGGATCAAACTTTGCCCCCGATTTTTTATAGACAGAGGAGGCGCCGGTTTCAATATCCAGCTTAAAAATAGTAGGCGGGTATATATAATTGGTAAAAGTGTAATAGGTAACCTTCTCTTCTTTTTTTGTGCCGAAACCTGACGCGGAGCCTATTGATGGCAACCGGATAGTACGTTCAAGTTTGCCATCCATATTATATTGCCGGATCAGCGAGGTGGCATCCTGCAGGTATTCGGCAAAAATTTTACCTCCGCCGGTGGTGGCGCTTAATACGTTTTTAGTTTCGGGGATCAGATTTTTCCAATGGGTGATATCCGGTTCGCCGGCATCAACGGTAACTATTTTAAAATTGGGCGAGTAGATATTGGTGAGGATATAAAGCTTGTTCCCCACATTATCCAAAACGCTGTGCTGGTTATCAAAGTTATTTACAACGTTAATGATCTGGCTGCCGGGTTTACTTAAATCCTGGATATAAAGCTCGTTGCCGGTTGTTGAAGTGGCGGCTGTGATCACCAAAAAGCGTTCATCCTCGGTAAGATAAGCTCCTATGTAACGGCGAGGGGTTTTATCACCGCCGAAGATCAGCTTATCGGTACTTTGAGGTGTGCCCAGCTTATGGTAATAAAGTTTATGAAATTGTGTCATACCCGAAAGCTGGCTGCCTTCTGCCGGCTTATCATAGCTGCTGTAATAAAAACCATCGGTACCATGCCATGCCAGTCCGCTGAATTTTACATCTTTCAGGGTATCGCCAACAACGCTTTTGTTTTCGGTGTTAATAACGATGACCTTGCGCCAGTCCGAGCCTCCCTCGGAGATCTGGTAGGCGGCCAGTTCGCCGTTTTTACTAAATTCGATGCCTTGTAAAGAGGTAGTACCATCGGCAGAGAATTTATTGGGGTCAAGAAAAACTTCGGGGGCGCCGTTATCGCCTAATTGGCGATATAGCACATTCTGACTTTGTAAGCCATCGTTTTTATAAAAATAAATGTACTTACCTTCCTTAAAAGGGGCGCTATATTTTTCGTAGTTCCATAAAAACTCCAGGCGCTTATGAATGTCGGCCCGGTACGGGATCTGATCGAGATAGTTGAACGTTACCTTATTTTCTTCCTGTACCCAGGCTTTGGTGTCGTCGGCATGATCATTCTCCAGCCAGCGGTATGGATCGGGCACCTGTGTGCCAAAATAGGTATCAATAACATCAATTTTTTTTGTTTTGGGATATGGAAGTGCTTTTATAGTCATTTGTGCATGTGTATTGCTGCAAATTAAAACAGCTAATGCTAATAAACAGAACGTTTTTGTCATGGTTGTTTAAATTACAGGCAACTAAAGATAGCCATTCAGGTTACATTGCCGCAAGGCAATAACGGTTCAAAAGGTTAAAAGTTGTTAATTTTACACCCGGTTGCTGTTTAATTGCCCGTGGCAGGCTATATTAGCGGCGTGAAAAAACTGTTGTAAAATAAGGGCAAATTATTAAAAATTACCCCTTTAACTTTTTGCAGTTGATAACCCGTGTGATTTTTAACCCGGAAAGGGGATCTGATTATCATACAGTATCAATAATAATGCGTTTTTTTACACGTTTGCTTTGCGGTTAAGGATGCAGCGGCAACTTACGGTAATACAGTTACATAATAACAAACATGAAACAAACCCTTACTTTTTTTACAGCAGGCCTTTTAATGCTGCTGGCGTTTACTTCAAAAGCTCAGGATACCAACGATAAAGATGACGAAACCAAAGTAAAACTTAAACCTTACGTAGGCTTAGGTATGGGTATTTCTTATCCGTTAAGCGATTTCCAAAAGGTGGATTATAAGAATAATAAATCGGGCTTTGCAAACAAGGGCGTTACCTTCCAGCTTGACGGAGCATATTACCTGTACAGAAATTTTGGTATCGGCTACACTTTTTCGTACCAGGACCAAAGCAATTTTTCATATGATGACGACCTGATATTATCACAGGGCTATACAACCGATTTTAAAGCCGACCAGGGAACTGTAACTGCCGATAAACGTTACCGTAGCTTTAACCTGTTAGTAGGCCCGCAATACACCTTTGTATGGCGAAGCCTGTCATTTGATTTAAGGGCATCGGCAGGAGCTATCAAAAGCCAAACCTCACCATTGTTAACCATATCTGTTACCGGTGTTGATGCACAAAGCGGCAGTATAACCCAGCAAAGTGCCAAAGGTTATGCCTTTGCTTATGGCGGCAGCGCGGCAATCAGGTTTGACATGGGTGCCGGCTGGGGCTTATCTCTTAAAGGCAATTATGTTAAATCACCGGGATATGATGTAACCACAACCGGTCGTACGCTTAATGTGGGCCGTTTGGTAACCAAGCAGCCAATTACTGAAGGACAGATTGTATTTGGCTTGTACAAAGCATTTTAATTGAGCTGAAAGCGTAATGCAGAAAGCTTAAAGCTATAATATTACCTAAAACAAGAAAGGGAAGATCACCGATCTCCCTTTCTTGTTTTATCATCATTTGAAATGATCAGTTAACCTCGATCTGCTCTGGCTTATCGGCCACAATTTCGGGCTGGCCTTTAAAAAACTCAAATGTGCCGGTTGCGCATACATGTTTTCCTTTTATGGTAGACAGGTCGAGCTTTATTTTATTGCCCTTTACCGCTATGGTGTATTTTTGCCTTGGGTAAGCCGCGCCCATATTTAACAGCGTCAATGTATCGCTTACAGCTTTAAACGAATAAACGGTATCGCACAAAGTGCCTGTTTTGCCTATATTGGCCTTGAAATCAGCCATCGTAAAACCTTTTGACTGTGCAGATGCCTTACCGGCAAAAACCACCAGGATCAATACCGGCAGTAATAGTTTTTTCATCGTTTGTTATATCAATGTTTTAGTGATTGCTCATCATTGTCATTTTTATCCGGTGCGGGAGCATAGCCATCCTCAAAATTTAAAGTAAATGACGATTCGGATGCGCGACTGGCGGCATTTAATCCGGCAACATCCGGTTCGCTGTTATCAATTATTTCGTTACCGGTATCCTGACCTTCATTCTGCTCATATTCATTGCCGGGGTCTTTATCTTCCTGCGCATCGTCAAGATTTGGGTTTTCGGGGATTGCCATAATTTCAATTTTTAATGTAGATGAATAACCACTAAGGTACGCTGTTGTTTTGTGGTTATTGTGTAACAATCTTTATCTTTTCTGTTTGGCTGTTAAAACGTACTTTTGCCGATATGCCGGTTCGCGACAAACTCTATTTTGCTTCTGATGTTCATTTAGGCACAGGCACATATGCCTCAAGCCGCCAACGCGAAGATAAGATAACGCGCTGGCTCGACAGTATTAAGCATGATGCCGCCGAACTATTCCTGGTAGGTGACGTTTTTGACTTCTGGTTTGAATACAAAACCGTAGTGCCTAAAGGCTATATCCGTTTCCTTGGCAAACTTGCCGAACTTGCCGATGCCGGTGTAAAGCTTTACCTGTTTAAAGGCAACCACGATATGTGGATGTTTGATTATTTTGTAAATGAACTGGGCGCAACTATTATCAGCAATGAATTAAAAATTGAGCGCGGCGGAAAGAAATTTTTCATTCATCATGGAGATGGGCTTGGTCCGGGGGATAACTTTTATAAGTTTTTAAAAGGTTTTTTCAGGAGCGGGTTTTGCCAGTGGTTGTTTGCCCGCATTCACCCAAACCTTGGCGTGGGAATAGCCAATAAATGGAGCCGCCACAGCCGGGATACCAATGCAAAAAAAGAAAACCCAAAACCGGGGGAGCAGGAATGGCTGGTAAATTTTTGCCGTGAAGAATTAAAGACCAATTTTTACGACTACCTTGTTTTTGGCCATCGCCACATTCCGCTTGATATCCAGATAACTCCGCAAAGCCGTTATATTAACCTTGGCGAATGGATTTCATACTTCTCTTATGCCGTTTTTGATGGTAATGAATTGAGGCTGGAGTATTTTGTTTAGTACATGGTTAATAGATCATGGTTCATGGTTTTTGATTGGACTAATTGATATTGATAGGGTGGCTTTGCTATGATCCATGAACTATGATCTATAAGCCGAGCTACCTATGTCCATGAACTATGAACCATAGGTCGCAGCGATCTATGAACTATGAACCATGATCTATAGGCTATAAAACAACTTACAATCCGCTGAATTAAAATATGCAGTAAAATGCGTACTTTTGTGCACTTTTTTGCAGCAAGCCTGTAAGCCGCCCGAAACGTCAAATCTTTCATAAGCCGGTTCAATATCAAACAGTTTTAGCTGCATCATTATTTATAAAATATGTTAGATAAATTAGAGCTGATATACGAGCGCTGGAAAAATGTTGAAGGTGAGCTGAGCAGTCCTGACGCCATGCAGGATATGAAGCGTTTTGCCCAGTTAAACAAAGAATATAAAGATCTTGCCAAAATTGTTGACGAGTATCATATATACCGCAATATCCTGAGCAACATCGATACCAATAAAAACATCCTGGCTACCGAAAAAGATGAAGAGTTTCGTGAAATGGCCAAAATGGAACTTGACGAACTGCTTGCTCAACAGGAAGTAAAGGAAGAAGAAATTCGCCTGATGCTGATCCCTAAAGATCCTGAAGATTCTAAAAACGCTATCGTAGAGATCCGTGGTGGTACCGGTGGTGATGAGGCAGCCCTTTTTGCCGGCGATCTCTACCGCATGTATATGCGTTATTGCGAAAAACGCGGCTGGCGTACCGAGCTGGTTGACTATACCGAAGGCACCAGCGGCGGTTATAAAGAGATTGTATTTAACGTAAACGCCGAAGACGCTTACGGAACCCTGAAATATGAATCGGGCGTACACCGTGTACAACGTGTGCCTGATACCGAAACACAAGGCCGTGTACATACATCAGCAGCTTCGGTGGTTGTATTGCCCGAGGTTGATGAGTTTGATATCGATCTGCAGGTAAGTGATATCCGTAAAGATCTTTTCTGTGCTTCAGGGCCTGGTGGTCAGTCGGTAAATACTACTTATTCGGCTGTGAGGTTAACCCACATCCCTACAGGTATTGTTGCCCAGTGCCAGGATCAGAAATCGCAATTGAAAAACTACGATAAGGCTTTACAGGTATTGCGTTCGAGAGTGTATGAAATGGAGCTGCAAAAGCACCTGGAAGAAACATCAAAAAAACGTAAAACCATGGTGTCAACCGGCGACAGGTCGGCCAAGGTACGTACCTATAACTATCCACAGGGCCGTTTAACCGAGCACCGGATCGGTTTAACTATCTACAACCTGCCTGGCGTATTGAACGGCGACCTGCAGGAAATCCTTGAATCGCTTCAGTTTGCAGAGAATGCTGAGAAATTGAAAGAAGGAACTGTAGCGTAAGCTATAATCAGATATTAAATAGAAATCCCCAGCCTGATGGTTGGGGATTTTTTGTTTAGAGCCTCACCCAACCCTCTCCAGGGGAGAGGGCTTAAGAAGCTTTTTTTCAAGTCTCCCCTTCTGGGGGAGATTTAGAGGGGGCTACTTAAACTTACCCTTCAAAGCAGCCAGCTTCAAAGCCATATCGGTTTCCGGTTCTTTTTCAACCCTTTTATTAAAGTTGGGTTTATTATTGCCTTGTGGACGACGGTCATCATTACGACGCTGATTGTTAGGCTCGCTCTTATCGTTTTCTTTCATGGATAGGGCGATGCGCTTGCGGTTCACATCAACCTCGGTAACAGTTACCTCAACCTTTTGATGTACTTTCAGTACTTCATTAGGATCTTTGATATACCGGTTGGTGATCTGGCTCAGGTGAACAAGGCCATCCTGGTGAACGCCGATATCGACAAAAGCACCAAAGGCTGTAATGTTGGTGACGATGCCCGGCAGCTTCATGCCAACTTTCAGATCGCCGATAGCATTTACACCTTCTGTAAAGCTGAAAGCTTCAAACTGCTCGCGCGGGTCGCGGCCCGGTTTAGCAAGCTCGGCCATGATATCATTCAGGGTTGGCAAACCAACGGTTTCGGAAACATATTTTTGCAACGGAATGCTCTTGCGCAGGGTTGGATTGCTCATCAGGTCTTTCACCGTACACTTCATATCAGCAGCCATTTGTTCAAGCAAGCCGTAACGCTCCGGGTGAACTGCACTGGTATCCAACGGATTTTCGGCATTGTGGATGCGGAGGAAGCCTGCTGCCTGCTCAAAAGCCTTATCGCCCAAACGTGGAACTTTTTTCAGTTGCTCCCGACGTTTAAAAGCGCCATTCTGGTTGCGGTATTCCACAATATTCTGCGCCAGTTGCGGACCAAGGCCTGATACATAAGCCAGGATCTGTTTTGACGCAGTGTTTAACTCAACACCCACCGCGTTCACTGCGCTGATCACCGTGTCATCTAAAGAGGTTTGCAGCTTGTTCTGGTCAACATCGTGCTGGTACTGACCTACTCCAATCGATTTTGGGTCGATTTTCACGAGTTCGGCCAATGGGTCCATCAAACGGCGACCGATAGATACGGCCCCTCTTACGGTGACATCATAATCCGGAAATTCTTCCCTTGCCACTTCAGATGCAGAATAGATAGAAGCACCGCTTTCATTAACCATTACAATAGTCACGCCTGGTAAATTCAGGTTGCGAACAAATACTTCTGTTTCCCGGCCTGCGGTGCCGTTGCCAATAGCAATAGCCTCGATATTATATTTCTGAAACAGGTGCTGTACTGTCTTTTCGGCTTCACGGGCCTGTCCTGCACCGGTGTGTGGATAAACAGTGGTGTTTTCAAGCAGTTTGCCCTGCTCATCCAAACAAACCAGTTTACAACCAGTACGAAAACCCGGGTCAAGCGCCATTACACGTTTTTGACCAAGCGGTGCGCTCAGCAATAGCTGGCGGGCATTTTCAGCAAATACGCGGATCGCTTCCTCGTCGGCTTTCTTTTTGGTAAGCAGGCGCACTTCTGTTTCCATCGATGGTTTTAACAGGCGTTTGTAGCCATCGGTGATAGCCAAACGGATCTGCCCGGCAGTCTGGTTGTTGGCTTTGATAACTGAATTTTCCAATATCTCCAGTGCATCATCTTCTTCAGGTTTCAGGTCGAGCCATAGGATTTCTTCCTTTTCACCACGACGCATAGCCAGTATGCGGTGAGATGGCGCTGTTTTAACAGGCTCAGTCCATTCAAAATAGTCTTTGTACTTAATGCCTGCCTCCTCTTTGCCTTCAACCACTTTTGATGCGAAAGTGCCTTTTTCAACAAACAGTTCACGGATTTTGGTACGTATTTCAGCATTTTCGGCTATGGTTTCGGCAATAATATCTCTTGCGCCGGCTAAAGCTTCTTCAACGCTGGCTACGCCTTTTTCATCGCTGATGTATTCGGCAGCTATCAGTTCGGGGTCGATATTTTTTTGTTCCAATAAAACATCGGCCAATGGCTGCAGGCCTTTTTCGCGGGCTGTAGTAGCGCGGGTTTTGCGTTTTGGGCGATAAGGAAGATAAAGGTCCTCCAAAGTAACCATGGTTTCGGCTTCATTGATCTGCTTTTCCAACTCGGGCGTTAACTTACCCATATCTGTAAGCGATTTCAGGATAGCCTCACGGCGTTTGTCCAGTTCGCGCAGTTGCTGTACACGATCACGAATAGTGGCAACCTGTACCTCGTCCAAACTGCCGGTAAGTTCTTTACGGTAACGGGAAATAAACGGAACGGTAGCTCCTTCATCAAGCAAGCCTACCGTAGCGGTAACCTGCTTCTCAGCTACAGAAAGCTCTGCAGCTATTATTTTATAATGAATACTCATAATCAAAATTCGGACTGCGAAGTTGAGGGAATAGGCTTACAATTCAAAAAAAGATTGCTAACAAAAAGTTGAAAGTTTTGATTGGGCTATTGTTGTCAATGTAAATATAGGGTACATTTTGTTAACCGGCAGTTTTAAATTGCCTCTGCGCGGACTAAACTGCGTGATGTTAAAAATGCATTATCCCAATAAGTAATATTAGCGCAATGGGTAATTGCGTAATGACAATTCGGGAAATGTATGGTTATCTATATCTTTTGCTTCGCCTTTATTTCCAGGTAGCGGTTTACTGTGCTTATGGTAAGGTTTTGGGGGGATGTTAGTATCGACTGGATGCCGTGGCTGGCCAGCTCTTTTACCATCAATTTTTTATCGTAAGCAAACTTTTCGGCAATGGTTTTTATGTAGATGCCTTCAACATCTTTGGCCGGTTGTTCGCTTAGGGTTTTTAATTCCGTATTTTCAAAGAAGACTACTAACAGCAGGTGAAATTTAGCTATCCGGCGTAAAAACGGCAATTGCCGTTGTAATGCGGGTAAGCTTTCATAATTGGTAAAGAAAACGACGAGGCTGCGCTGCTTTAATACCCTGCGTGTGGTGATATAAAGCGCCTCCATGTTGGTTTCCAGGTAACGGGTTTTCTCCTTGTATAAAACCTCCATTATCTTATTAAGCTGCGCGTAATTCTTATCAGCAGGCACTACAGAACCTATTTTTTCGCCCACAGTTATTAAGCCGGCTTTATCCTCTTTAAGCAGGGCTACGTTTGATAGTACAAGGCTTGCGTTAATGGCATAGTCCAACAAACTTAACCCTTCAAAGGGCATCCGCATGGCCCGCGATTTATCAATGATACAGTAAACGTGCTGCGATTTTTCGTCGGTATAGGAGTTTACCATCAGGTCGCCGCGCCGCGCGGTGGCTTTCCAGTTTATGGTGCGATAATCATCGCCCGGAACATAGGATTTTACCTGCTCAAACTCCATGCTGTGCCCAATCCTCCTGATTTTTTTAATGCCTATCTCTGTAAGCCGGTTTGAAATGGCCATCAACTCATACTTACGCATTTGTAAAAACGAAGGATAAACGGGCAAAGTCTCAGCCTGCTCAAAATTGTAACGCTTAGATACCAGACCGATAGCCGATCGCACAAAAACCCGGATAAAGCCAAACTCATATTCGCCCCGGCGGGTTGGCCTCAGCATGTAATTGATCTGCTTACGTTCGCCGGGGGCAAGGGTTGTAGCAAACCAAATATCACGTTTCTGAAACTGTGCGGGGATCTCATCTATAATTCCGGTGTTAATCCTGAAACTATACCGGTTTTCGATATAAATACTAAGTTCGTTTTCGTCGCTATTGCTCAAGCGCTCGGGGGCAAGGCGTTTGGCAAACACGCCATCTGCAACGCTGTAAAGTATAAACAGATCGGCAATTAATAATGCCAATAATGCGTAAAACGCGATGTCGGGCACAATGCCCAACCACGGGAAGAAAAACGAAAGTAAAAACAATACCACACAGGCAGCAACCGCACCGAATAAACGGTTAGTTAAAAACAAGTTGGTATAAAATAGTCGGAATAGCTTTTTCACGCGTTTTACTATCGTGGCACTTCAATTTTTTGTATTACCTGGGTTATTACCTCATCGGGTGTTACCCCCTCCATCTCCTTATCAGGCGTTAACATAATACGGTGGCGCAGCACCGGTGCTGCAACATAAATTATATCGTCTGGCGTAACAAAATCACGCCCCCTGGTAGCAGCAAGTGCTTTTGCCCCGTTTACAATAGCCAGCGACGCGCGTGGCGAACCGCCCAACTGCAGCGATTTGCTGTTACGGGTTTCGTGGATGATTTTAGCCGTAAACTCCAGGATTTTATCTTCAACATGCAGGGCCCTTACCTGGTTGCGCAACTGGTTAATATCGGCAGCGGCCAGCAAGGGCTGTACCAGGCTAAGTTGATCGGTTGTTTTTTGCTGATGCTGACGGCTCAGGATAGCTATTTCCTCTTCAAGCGTTGGATATTTCACTTCTATCTTAAACAAAAACCTGTCCAGCTGGGCTTCAGGCAGGCGGTAGGTACCTTCCTGCTCAACCGGGTTCTGTGTTGCAAAAACAGTAAAAGGCTCTTCCATTTTATAGCGGTGCCCGTCAATGGTAAGCTGCCGCTCCTCCATTACCTCAAACAAAGCCGACTGTGTTTTTGCCGGTGCACGGTTGATCTCATCTATCAGGATAATATTACCGAAGATGGGCCCTTGTTTAAATTCAAACTCGGTTGTTTTAGGGTTAAAAACAGAGGTTCCCAGGATATCCGATGGCATCAGATCTGGTGTGAATTGAATACGAGAGTACCGGGCATCTATAGTTTTGGCAATAAGCTTTGCGGTAAGCGTTTTAGCAACGCCCGGCACACCTTCAATTAGGATATGACCATCGGCAAGGATCCCCGCAATGAGCAAATCAATAGAATCATGCTGACCTACGATGATGGTTGCCAGCGTGGCTTTTATTTGCTCAACAGCAGTGCTTAATTTAGATAGATCGGTACGTTGTTCAAAAAATTCGTTTTCCATATTTACCTGGATTGGATATAAAATTGTTCAATAAGTTGGTTGAGCCTGATGAGCTCCTGATCTGTTACAATGTCATGAGTACTGATGAAGATAAATGCACCGGACAATTCACGGGCAAGATCTTCGGTTGCACCGGTACGGTTAACCAGTTCTTCTACAAATTCGGGACCTGGCCGGTTTGATTTTATCCGGTAGGTTTCGCGTATAAAAGCCCAGAAATACTGCATTTTTTTCCGGGCGATGTTAATGTTGTCCCTTCGTTCGTAGTATACCTGCCCTACTACATTCACGAAATCCACAGTTGAGTTTTCGAGCGGTTTAATAATTGGAATGATCCGCTGACGTCTTTTCGCCTCATAGAGCACAAATATCAGCAAGCTAAACAACGCCAGATAGTAAGCCGCTTTCAACTGCGCATTCCCAAGGAATACCCTCATCGGCGAGTCATTCTCACCGGTACCCTGAGTATAATATTCGTCCCAAACTATCTCCGGTGTTTTCTTTACCATGGATAAAGCAGTAGAAGCCCATTCGGCCCCCTGCGGCTTTAACAAGCTGTAGTTAGTGAACATACCCGGATTGGGCGTTAAATAAAGGTTACCCTTTCCCATTGGATATTTGAGCAAGTTGGCCTTATGGTCGTCTGTTTCACCTAAAACTACCGCATGCGCGGTATCGAATTTATCGTAATAGCCTGCTGTTAAACCTTTATCAACAAAATAATTAACCTCGGGCGACAAAGCCGGGTTTACAAAATGCATCAATGTGTGGCTGTTACCATTGATAGCAAACTTATTGTCGCTTTTTATTTTAAGCTCCTTTTCAAAATCGGCCCCTAAAAATCCGGCGGCAATAAAAACATCGTTACCGGCAGTTATATATTGCTTAAGCTGTTTAAAATCGGGCTTAGTAATATTGAGCGCCTCGGCTACGATAATGTATGATGACCCTTTGATAGAGTCTTCAGTAATGGTATTGTAAATAGCCTGCCGCTTAGGTTTGATTACAGCACCAGGAAAAATATCCCGGGCGCGCTCATAAAGTACCCGCGTACCGTAAGGTATCTTATCGATATTGCTGAATGTCGGCGTCCAGTTAATTTCTTGCGGCTTATTCATATTTGCCATTATGTAAACGACAAACAAAACTGTGGCTATTATAAAGTAAATCTTCAGGTCCTTCATAACAGCTGTTTTTTAAAGTTTTGGAACAACTGGTTAATATTGCCAAAAGCAGCACCATCTATATTAAAACCGCCATACCATACATATTCAAACTGCCGGGTCAACGACACAAAAGACTGCCGTACGGATGGATTATTTAATTCGTACACATATGCCGAATTGGTTTTTTCGGGCAACCATTGGATAAGGCCATTATCACTGAGCTGTTTTAAACTCCGCAGATAAAGCAGGCGAACAGCCAGCCGGTAGTTATGATTCGAAATTGCCTTTTCAATCTCCTCATCAAAATTAATTTCGTGGATATTCTCTGCCGATTCGGTATAGGCCAGCGGTGTTTTACGGGATTTACCTAATAACAGGCTGCCCATATCCATACCCAAAAGTTTCATGATGAAGAAAATGATCGCACCTACAGCCAGTATCAAAAAGAAGTACTTTAAAAAAGTTCCAAAGCCGGGGCTTATACTTAAGCTGCCAAATAAGGTACGCCAAAACCACATCCAAAACCTATCCCAGAACGACAGCTCATTGCCTATACTTTTATCGTTATACTGATATTCCTTGTCGGCCCGGTATTTATCAAGCGCGTCTTCGTTAAAACGGCGTACGTTAACCTTCGAGCTATCCATACGCAAAACCGCGGCCTTCTTTTTAAAAACGCTGTCTGTTTTTAAGGGAATAGCCTTTCCGCCAACTTTAGCCACCGACGGATTGAGGGCAAAGCACAACAGTATGAAAAGGATTAGTATAGGTTTAGGCATAGCTCAATTAGTATTGTTCGGCAGGCAGATCATCGGCTTTATTGTCATGTGTGCCAAATGCGTCTATACGCTCTAAGATCCCGGTTCCGTCTTTTCTTTCCTGGAGGCTAAAATAACACAAGGCAATGGCTATGGTAGGAATAGCATAAGTAAGTAGTAAAATATTTTGAAGCATACTGAAAAATATCACTGCTGCTATTGAAAGATATTTAAAAGAAACGAGGATCCGCAATGAGGCAACAAGCATTAAAGGTATACTGGCAATTGAATTACTTACACTTACTATCAGCGAGCAAACAAATATGATCCCAAAAACCATCCACCAGTGATCTTTTATAAGCCGGAAGCCTTTATTGAATGAGTATCCAAATGAAGCATTCTCCATGATCATGGTAGGCAAAATAAGGTAAAATATCGGCGTAAGATATATGCCTGGTATTATACAAAATACAAAACCGAAAATGAGCAGGATGAATAATAAAAGAGCACTCCCTAATGAACGGAAAAAGTAATATTTAAAATAACCCCAAACGTCTTGTGCCGTTGGTTTATCTCCTTTTTTTTCAAGATAAACTGCGACAAAACACAGGGTGGTAAGGTATATAAAAAATTGCGCCAGCATCATCACGAAGCCGTTTGCTGCAGCACTTATACCCACTTTGAGGGTGCTGTTATAGTCGCCTTTAGCGCCTGGATCAAGACTGTCATAAACAGATAATTGTGAAAATGCAGTGGCAACAGTACCAACCAGCAAAAAAAAGCCGCAGATAACGAGTAATGACGAAAAAAGCGGTTTGAAATTCTGTTTCAGGAAGGTGAAGGTGTCATTTATTATTTCGCCAAAATCACGGATCCTCCTCAGTTCAATAATATATTTCATTTAATGATCGGTATTAATATAGTTTAGGTTTTTATTCAGTTTTGCAGGATAAAGTATCACATACCATATCATGAACAGTAATGATGAGGCTAATATAATAATACTTAACCAAACGGGCATTTCGGTATGGCGCGTTACAAAGCTTTCAAAAAAAGCGGCTAACAATATGATGGGAATAAGGCCTACTGTAATTTTCAAGCCCTCAAGCGCCCCTTTTTTTAATGATTGCAGCCGGGTATATGTTTTGGGAAACAACAAACTGTTACCAAGTACTAAACCGGCACCACCGGCCACAATAAACGACGACATTTCAAGCGTACCATGGATCCAGATCACCAGTATGGATTGGATTCCAAGTCCCTTGCTGAAAAAATAATACTGAAATGAGCCAAGCATAACGCCGTTCATTAAACTGGCGTATAATGAACCAACAGAAAAAAATAAGCCCATCACAAAAAAGCGCAGTTCGACATAAACATTATTGATGGCTATCTGTAAAAACATCAGGCCCGACGAACTGCTTTTATATACACCGAAAGGATCACCTTTCGCGATGTTATCATTGGTCATGTTCACATAATCATCGCCAAGGATAAGCCGTACAAAATGATTATCGTATTTGGCCGAAAGCACTCCCATACAGGTAAAAACCACAAAGAAGATGAGTGAATACAATAACTGCCTGCGGTGCTGAAAAAAAAGCAGCGGCAGTTCGTATCGCCAGAAAGCCGCAAACCTGTTACTTTTTTCTTTCTGATTTTTGTAGATATCCTGGTGAAACGTTGACGCAAGCCCGTTGAGGTACTTTGTTGTATTTGATTGCGGAAAGAAAGTTTTGGCGTAAGCCAAATCATCAGTAATGGCTATAAATGCGGCAGCAAGCTCGTCCGGATCGGTTGGCTTATTGGTTTCATAGGCCTTCCATTTTTCGGTATTTTGTTTGATAAACAGCGCCTCACGCATTTTAAAAAGCAGGTTTTATTTTTTGTTAAAATACTCACAAATCTTTAATATGCAATCATAATTTACACTAACAAATTTATCTTTGTTAAGATGCAAACCATAACCGTACACACAACACAAAATATTGATATAGACTATGAGATAGCCGGCCTTGGCGAACGAATAGTTGCCCGCATAATTGATTACGCCATTTTCATTGCCTTTTACTTCATACTTATATCCTGATCATTGGTAAAATGCCCGAAAGTGTGCTGGTTATCTGTGCAATTATAATGGCAGTGATATTTGTATTTTACGACCTGGCCTGCGAAACGCTGCTTAACGGTCAAAGTGTAGGCAAGCGAATTATGAAAATACGGGTGATCAGCCTCAATGGCAACCGCCCCCGCTTTGGGCAGTACCTGTTAAGATGGCTGATGCGGATGGTGGATTTTGGCATTACCCTTAACCTGGGCGCGTTACTTTGTGCCCTGGTGACTGAAAACGGCCAGCGTATAGGAGATGTGGTTGCCGGAACAGCAATGGTAAAAACACATCCGCGTACCAAAATAGACAGCTTAACATTCAGACCATCGGGCGACGATTATGAACCTAATTTTAAAGAAGTAGCTGAGTTAAACGACAACGATGTAAGGCTGATAGCCGATGTGATACACAATTACATGAAAACGCATAATGCCGTTGTGGTTTACAATATGGCGCTCAAATTAAAAGAACATCTGAAAATATCCGCCCTGCCCCCCGACATGAACGACTTGCAGTTTTTACAGGCCATTATCACAGATTATAGCCATGTAAGTGCCATGTCTGAGCCCTATCAATAAGCAACATGATTATAAAGATGCCACATCTTTATGATATAGCTGATAAGCACGATACTACCGTTGATCATAAAAACGGTTTTCTTTACAACGGCCTTATCAGTATCGAGTTTAAAAATAACATCGGCTATGCCGTAGATGAAAAAAAGGATCAGCGGAATTGCCGCGGGATATAATAAGAAGCTTTTTTGAAAATCACCCTGGATGAGCGCTATCACTGATCGCTGAAAGCCGCAGCCGGGGCAATCAATACCCGTAAGATATTTAAAAGGACAAGGTAACAAATGCCCCTGCAGCCAGTGGATAAATCCCAACCGGCTGCAGGCTGCATATATCATGATATTATTTGCCCACATTAATAGTTTTGTGGCGGTGGATTGTTCTGATTATTGAATGGATCACGGTAATCATTTGGGTTGAATGGTGTAGCGCCTTGTGCCTCTTTGGCAGATGGCCCCAAATAGGTTGCGCTTCCAAATCCAAGAATCGGATAAAAAATGAATGGTAAGATAATAAGACCAATTGTAAAACCTTCACTTTTACCAAAGCTTTTACTTAACAGGTTAATCATCCAAACACCAAAAATTATATTAGCGCAAGGGATCAAAAGCATGATAATCCACCATATAGGTTTTCCGATTATCTCAAGTAGTACAATGATGTTGTAAATTGGAATGATTGATGCCCAACCAGGTTTTCCTGCTTTGGTGTACACCTTCCAACTGCTAATCACCACAATAACCCAGATTATAAGGCACGGGATGAAAAATGCACCAAAAATAGCACCAGCCATGCCCGCAGACATGTCGGACGAAGAAGTGTAAGAATCCATAATTTTGTTTAGTGTTTAAGTTTAAGTGTCATTATTTGTTTAAGTTCAATGCAAATTATAAATTATTTTTTATCAAAAGCATCAGCACAACGAATTTATTATAGAACCTGTAATTATAATTTATCCTTAATTTTGACTTGATGCAAAGAGAACAGATTTCGGTTTTTGACATGTTTAAGATAGGCATTGGCCCGTCAAGCTCACATACGCTTGGCCCTTGGCGTGCCGCGCAGCAGTTTGTGCAGTCGCTTGAGCAACAGGGGGTACTGCCGATGGTGCAACAGGTTAAGATCTTACTATATGGCTCATTAGCCAAAACAGGTCATGGGCATGGTACCGATATAGCTATATTATTAGGTTTAAGCGGCGATGACCCGGTTACTTTCGAGGTAGACCAGGTAACACCTAAAATTGAGCAGATCAAAAGTTCGCATCAACTGATCATCGGTGGTATTTTACCATTAAGTTTTTATGCCGGGGATGACCTGCTGTTCCTGTTTAACGAAAGCTTACCTTATCATCCAAACGCGGTAACTTTCCAGGCATTTTTAAACACCGGAAAGGCAATCTCTGAAACATATTACTCTATCGGAGGAGGTTTTGTGGTGAAGGAAGGTGCTTCAGGGCAATCAAAAGCAGAGGTTGACCTCCCCTTCCCGATTGATACCGCGGCCGATCTGCTGCACTGGTGTATCAAAACAGGCCTCCGGATTTCGGAAGTTGTGGCCGAAAACGAACTGGCCTGGCGCAGCGAACAGGAAACCCGTACCGGGGCATTGAATATCTTCAGGGCATTAAAAGAGTGTATTTACCGGGGATGTCATACTACCGGTCAGTTGCCCGGTGGGTTAAATGTGGCAAGGCGCGCCGCCAAATTAAACGCAAAACTCATCGGCAACAATAAATACAGCAATTACGACGAATGGGTGGCAGCCATCAGGAATACCGGCGACAGCTTTAAAAACACGTTAGATTGGGTAAGCTGCTTTGCCTTAGCCGTTAATGAGGAGAATGCTTCATTCGGCCGCGTGGTAACCGCGCCAACAAACGGTGCCGCCGGTGTGATCCCGGCTGTACTGCAATACTACATCGCTTTTTGCGACGGGAATACTGAGCAAAAGATCATCAACTTTTTATTTACTGCCAGCGAGATCGGGAGTATCTTTAAAAAAGGCGCTACCATATCGGCAGCTATGGGCGGCTGCCAGGCCGAAATTGGCGTATCGTCGGCCATGGCTGCCGCGGCTTTGACCGAATGTATGGGCGGCACCCAACGGCAGGTACTCATGGCTGCCGAAATAGCCATGGAACACCATCTCGGCCTTACCTGCGACCCGATTGGCGGCCTGGTACAGGTTCCCTGCATCGAACGGAATACCATGGGTGCTATTAAAGCGATAACGGCATCACAGCTGGCACTTCAAAGCAACCCCGAAAAAGCCAAGGTAAGCCTTGATGCCGTGGTGAGAACCATGTGGCAAACAGCATTGGACATGAACTCGAAATACAAGGAAACAAGTGATGGCGGATTGGCAATTAATATCCCTATCAGTTTGCCGGAGTGCTAATTACTCACTTCTTAAACAGCCTTGAATCAAATTCAAAAAAATCTGTAGCTATAACTTTTACCGATTTGAAACTTGGGTGTAAAGGATTGAGCAGGTAATTAAAATCGCCGGCAACAGTGGCCGACGGTACTTGCAGGGCTAAATATCTATTGGCTTTTACAAAACCGTCCCCGATTTGCTGTGTTGCTTTTATCAGGGGGTTACTATTCCATTTTTCGGGTAACTGATCAATGTCAGGCTTAAAAATCTCTGCATTATCGGGCAGCTCAATCGTTGCCATAAAATAATCAGCAGGCATAAATCCAAGCGGTGTATGTACGGCGACTTCGAGTACAGCCAATGCGCGTGACGAAGAGGTATAAACTACAGCAGTTCCTTTACTGTTCCAACGACCGCCGTTTAGTTCAGCCCCCCTGCCGCTCAAGTCATGAATGTAAGCCTGCTTACTTAAGCGATAAACGATCATGCAAGTATACCGTGTTCAATGCGCCCTAATTCATCGCGGATCATGTTAATACCAAAAGCTGTATCCAAAAGTTCTTTAGGCTTTACTCCGCCCAGGGGGATGCTTTTATAATCCATCCAGGCGTAAAACTTATTTTCATCGCCAAAAACCTCAATACCCTTTTTATAGAGTAATTCAATCATGATTATCTTTTCAGAATATATGGGATCAAAGGTTTTGTTTTCCTTTTTATAACGTTGAATTGTACGCTCGGAAAGATGAAGGTACGAAGCCCAGTCATCTATATTAAAATGGATATGATTTGATAATTTGGTAAGATAAGGAAATGATATGCCCTCCCTCACCATGAAAGTTAAATTAACCTCATCGTCTTCAAGAAATTTATAGGGTTTTGGAGTACTCATGGCCTTTATTGTAAATTGACTATAAATTTACGACAATTGTCGCTTAAAAACAAATCTATTTCAATTTACTTTTTTACAAAAGCCACTCCCACAGCAGCCTTCAGTTTATCAACCCACATGCCATACATTTTACCTGAAGGATGCAGGCCATCGTTGGCCAATAAGGTAAGATCATTTGCTGCCAACTTGGAAATACCAGTTATTTCAACATAGTTAACTTTTGCACTACCACTTATTTCGCGGTTAATATTATTAAACTGGTCAATTTCGGGGCCGATGGTAGCTTCCTTTCCCTGTGCAAAAGGAGTAACACCATAATCAGGGATAGACAATACAAATACATGCTCCCTGATACCGCCAGCAAATTTGATGGCTGTACTTAAAACCTGCTCAAACTTAACGCGGTAATTTTCCTGGCTTAAGCCATCATATTGATCATTTACACCTATCAGCAGCGTGACTACATCATAAGTATTGCTTTTGATATCACTTTTATTAATGGCATCAATTAACTCATCGGTTGTCCAGCCGGTGCGGGCAATAATAGTTGGCGTATTTACCTTGAAGCCTCGTAACTGGTTGGCCAGTTGATTAGGAAATGCCTGCTCCGGAGCAACAGACTGGCCTATGGTATATGAATCGCCGAGGGCAAGGTATGTTAGGGTATCCTTTATCACGGTAACTGGTTTTGACGGGGGATTATTATAGCTAACCGGCGCCGGTGTGTTTTTGCCTGCACAAGCCGATAATGTAATTGCTGTGAGTAAACTTAAAATTATTCCCTTCATTTATAATATCTCCATACCAAAAAGTACGGAAATATGGTGTTTAAGGATTTTTTTTACTTCATTAATATCAACCTCATACCCAAGTTCCTGCTGCATGGAGGTAACGGCCTTATCGTCAATACCGCAGGGCACTATGTTTTTAAAATAGCTCAGATTGGTATTTACATTAAGTGCGAGGCCGTGCATAGTAACCCAACGGCTGCAGCGTACGCCCATGGCGCATATTTTACGGGCTTTGTCATTATCGGCATCAAACCATACGCCGGTATAACCTTCATAACGACCGGCCTGCAAGCCAAAATCGGCGAGGGTAAGGATCACTGCTTCTTCCAGCGTACGCAGGTACAGGTGGATATCAGTAAAAAAATTATCAAGGTCGAGTATCGGGTATGATACAATTTGCCCCGGTCCGTGATAGGTAATATCACCGCCCCGGTTTATCGGGTAATAAACAGCCTGCTTTTCTTTCAAGCCTGCTTCATCTAATAATAGATGCTCGGGTTTGCCGCTTTTACCCAGGGTATACACGTGCGGATGTTCACAAAAAACCAGGTAATTAAAGGTTTCGTCGGCTTCGATAGTATCGTAGGCCACAGCAGTTCCGGCATTTTTTGCAGCTGCTTCATAAGCCGTTTCGCGATTACGGTTGTCTATTTTAGTTTTAACAGTTTCGCTAAAAAGGGTTTCCTGTTTATCCCAGGCCTCCTGGTAATCAACCAGGCCCCAATCCTGAAAAAATACTTTCTTGTTTTTCATCATTCGCCCTTTACGTAGCCTATCATATAATCTTCATACTGCAGGTAACCTACGGTATAATCAATGGTGGTATCTTTTTTATTTAATTGCGCATTCACCACGCCATGATGCTCAAACTGGAAAGGTTCCAAAAAAATGTTATCGGCAAACGAAACCTCTTTTTGCCCATTGCACTTATAAACAGCCTCCTTGGCGCACCAGCAAACATATAGTTGTTCAATTTTTTGCGGGCCATTTATAAATTTCAACTCTTCCTTACGCATAAACTTGTTGGCAATGCGCTCAACTTTTTGCTTAATCTGCTCAATATCAATCCCAACCTTATAGGTTTTGCTGATCATCACAGCGGCATAATCAAACGAATGGCTTAAGGAGATATGGTAAGGCAGGTTAACCAGGTAGGGTTTGCCATGCTCATCAACTTTACAGTCTATATACTCATCGGTACGGAGCATTTTACGCAACAGCACGCGGGTGCCCAACCAGTGCAGGTGGCGCTTGCCATTGCTCAGGCTTTCTACAAAATCCTTTTCCTGCTGATCAAGTTGTAACTGGCTGTACAGGTCTGTAGCCTCCTCCTCGATACGCCAGAGTGCAAACTCGGTGTCATCATCTATACGCTGCCTGTATGCTATCGCCATAAAAGTAAAATTGCAAAATAGGTTGCAAACATATGTCAAAAAAAATTAAATAATATCAGCGCAGCTACATATTCGTAATCAGCTGAACCATATCGGGTTTAGGAGTTGTTTCCGCGCCATCTGAATGCATTTCGCCGGCGCGATATTGTTTATAAAAGCCGGCGCCGATTAGGCTAATTTTCATAATTTAGCGCCAGCAACAACCTGCCTGTATGATACTATCTGATAAGCGCATCCTCGAAGAAATTGAACAAGGCCATATTATTATTGAACCATTTAACCGCGAATACCTGGGCACTAACTCATACGATGTTCATTTGGGTAAATATTTAGCAACTTACCGTAACAGGGTTCTTGATGCCAAAGTTCATAATGAGATAGATGGTTTTGAAATTCCGAAGGATGGCTTTGTACTTCAGCCCAATACCCTTTACCTGGGCGTAACGATGGAGTACACCGAAACACACCGGCATGTTCCATTTTTAGAGGGCAAATCAAGCACGGGGCGTTTAGGTATCGACATTCACGCAACAGCGGGTAAAGGTGATGTTGGTTTTTGCAATACCTGGACACTTGAAATTTCATGCGCCCAGCCGGTGCGCATTTACGCCGGCATGCCCATTGGTCAGCTTATTTATTTTGTAGTTGAAGGCGAGATCGAAACACTGTACAACAGCAAAGCCAACGCCAAATACAACAATCCTACTACACGCCCTGTTGAAAGCATGATGTGGAAGAATAAGTGGTAGATTTAAGCCACGAGTCTTAAGTCGGTAGTCTCAAGTCGGTAGTCTTAAGTACTAAGTAGAAAATAAGTCAAACTTTCGACTAAAGACTTCGAACTTCAGGCTTAATACGACTTGGTACTTTTTTTGCGTATCTTGGTAGTTCAAGATTTATCTTTCTATGAACCTAAAACGCCTATCGGTTGGGATCCTGATCACCTTAATTGCAGGTGCTACCTTAGCTTTTATAAAACCTGATGATGAACTGGTAACAAAAATCATTGCCCAGCTTGATAAATGGCGTACCGAGCATCCGCAGGAAAAAGTTTACCTGCACTTTGATAAGCCCTATTATGCCATTGGCGAGGATATCTGGTTTAAAGCCTATGTTACTATAGGCAGTGAGCATAAGCTTTCGGCTTATAGCGAAACGTTGAATGTTGACCTTATTGATGATAACGATTCGGTGAAACGCAGCCTTAAACTGCCGTTAACAGCCGGCCTGGCCGCGGGCGATTTTGCGCTGGCCGATAGTATGGCTGAGGGAAATTACCGCATCCGCGCTTATACCAACTGGATGCGAAACGAAGGAGAGGCCTATTTCTTCAATAAAACCATCACTGTGGTAAACGGAATCAGTAACAAGGTTTTCACCAAAACCGCCTATACCTACAGCACCTTAAACGGCAAACAGAAAATAACTGCTGTAATTACCTATACCGACCTGAATGGTGTAGCCTACGTTAATAAGCCGGTAAATTACGAGGTTGAAATAAATGGAAAATCCATCACAAGGGGTAAAGGCATAACCGACGATAAAGGCAACCTCACAGCTGGTTTTACTACTAATCAAGCAGTTTCAATAACATCCGGCCATATCAATACCGAAGTGAAGCTTGATGAAAAACACACTATTGCAAAAGCCGTGCCCATAAAAACGCTATCAAATAAGGTTGATGTTCAGTTTTTCCCGGAGAGTGGAAGTTTAATTAATGGTGTTTTTGAAAAAGTGGCTTTTAAAGCCGTTGGCGCCGACGGAGTAGGGGTTGATATTAAAGGCTTTATTGCCGACGATCAAAACAACCAGGTTGCGCCAATGGGCGATAGTCATTTTGGCATGGGTACTATTACCTTTGAGCCTGAAAGCGGTAAAACTTATAAAGCGCACATTACTTATGCCGATGGCTCTGAAGGTGTTTTCGATTTGCCCAAAGCAGTTGATAATGGCTATGTATTAAGTGTCAACAGCATGCGCGACGATAAGGTGTTTGTATCTATCATCCCTGGTAAAAACACCGGTAACGGCACAGCTTCATTATCGGGTTTAACACTGATAGCGCAATCGGGCGGTGAGCTTTGTTATGCAGGTAAAAGTAAGGACGGGGCAACATCCTTTTCGGCTGCCATCCCTAAAAACAAATTTCCATCGGGCATTGTACAGTTCACCCTGTTTTCGGCAACCGGTGAACCTCTGAATGAGCGCCTCATCTTTGTTCAAAACCCCGATCAGCTTAAGCTTGCCGTTACTTCCGAAAAACAGAACTATAAACCCCGCGAAAAAGTTACTATTAATCTCAACGCTAAAAACAGTGAGGATAAGCCCGTTGTGGGTAGTTTTTCGGCATCGGTTATTGATGAATCAAAAGTTACTACTGATGAAGCAAATGAAAGTTCTATATTTTCAACACTGCTGCTTACCTCCGACCTGAAAGGGTATATTGAAAAACCGAACTATTACTTTACTAATGTAAGTAACGAAACCAAAGACAACCTTGATGCACTGATGCTTACCCAGGGCTACCATCGCTTTGAATGGAAACAGCTGCTTGCTGATAAATTTACCCCCATAGTCTTCAAGCCTGAAAAATCATTGGAGGTAACAGGCCATCTTAAAACTTTTGGGGGCAAACCGGTACCAAACGGCAAGGTCACCCTGTTTTCAACATCGGGAGGCACGTTCATTATAGATACCGTTGCCGATGCTAATGGCAAGTTTACATTTAAAGACCTCGTTTTTAGGGACAGCATCAAATTTGTGATCCAGGCGCGCACAGCCAAAGACCGCAAAAACCTCGATATTACGCTTGATAATGTAGCCCCGCAACCTGTTGGGCCAAATAAAAACGCACCCGATATCCAGGTCAACATCAATGATGGCGCATCGGCCTATCTGTTGAACAGTAAAAAACTTTATGATGAACAGGTAAAATATGGTATCGGCAATCATACTATTGTATTAAAAGAAGTAGTGATCCGCGAAAAGCGGGAAAATCCTTTTAAAAATTCGGCCAACCTTAACGGGCCAGGCAATGCAGATCAAACACTCACCAGTCAGAACCTGATGTACGGGGGTGGAATGCTATCTCAGATTTTACAGGGCAGATTAACCGGTGTGATTTTTCGTAACGGCACGCCTTATTCAACCCGTAGCCCGGGAACTCCTATGCAAATTGTGCTTGACGGAACCTATGTGGGTAGCGATTTTCTCGATAACTTAAATGTAAACGACATTGCCACTATAGAAGTTTTACGCAGCATTGGCAATACGGCGATTTATGGATCAAGGGGAGCGGGCGGCCTTTTGGTCATCACAACCAAGCGCGGCGGCGAAAGCGTTTACAATAGATATGCACCGGGTATAGTTACTTACGCGCCTAAAGGATTTTATAAAGCACGCGAATTTTATTCGCCTAAGTACGATGATCCTAAAACCAATACCCAAATGCAGGACCTTCGCAGCACTATTTACTGGGCACCGGGCTTATTAACGGATAAGGATGGCAATACATCAATGAGCTTTTTTAACGCCGATGCTAAAGGAACTTACCGTGTAATAATCGAGGGTATTGATGCCGACGGTAATTTAGGAAGACAGGTTTATAGATACAAGGTGGAGTAGTATTAAGTCGGAAGCCCGGAGTCAGGAAGGCCGAAAGAAATAGTGTTAAGTCGGAAGTCCGAAGCCGGGAAGTCCGAAAGATTTAAGGCATTGCCCCTATCTCTTCCGGCTTTTATTGTTGGCGAGCAAACTTATTTATTGCTCAAGTAGTATTTCTCCCAAAAATCAACGGATTTCGCTATTTCGCCTGCACCGCCGGCTACACCTCGGCCTGCGCCGCCGCCCATGCCACCACGACCGCCTCTTCCGCCACGGCCACCACCCATGCCGCCTCTTCCGCCACGACCTCCGCCGCCAAAGCTGCCACCCTCTTGCTCGGCCCCACCTGGGCCTGCCGGGCGCTGGAAACCATTGATCTTAAAATTAAAAGCCCACTCACTTTTAAAGGCATCATTACCGGCATGGAAAAAGCTTAAGGGTATGGCTGCTTCATAAACCAAATCGCCATTGGCATCATAATTTATGGCTGTTTTAATGCCATAGGTATTTGATGTGGTGATCATATCGCCCTCAATATCCTTAAAACCAACAACTTTAATATATCGTAGCTTGGTTATCCGTTCGCGCATCAGCTCGTCACGGTCGACCTGGGTAATTTCACCGTTATCATCTTTCGGCCTGGCAAACTCCGGCTTTTCATCCGGGGCTGCCAACGGAAAAGTAAGCATAAAACTGTCTTTCTTTTTCCCTTTAGGATCAATACTTAGTGTGATCCCTGCATTTAACACTTTCATTTTATCAAGCCTGTCGCTAACGCGGATAGCGGCATACAGGTAATCTTTATCATTGGCCAGCGCGTAGTTCAGCTTCTTCTCTTCATTATAGTAACGAAGACTGTCGCCCCAGTCTTTCAGGTCGCCGTCAATGTTAATATTAGCGGGTGGGCCCTGTAAGTTGTTTTGAGTACCTTGGGCCGATAAATGGTGAGTTGTTAAAAGTTGTGCAGCTAATGCTAAAACAAAAGCCGGGGATGCTTTTTTCATGTGAAATTTTTTAGGGGTTTTGTGTAACATGATTTTTAAGACCATGGAACACGATTTTAACTTTTTTATTATTGTTTTTGAGTAAATTTGTAGTTACGTATGCCAACTGAAGTACAGGAAGAAACATTTACCCTCGAAGAGTTACTTGCAGGACTTAAAGAGATGCATCGTTTAATACTCTGGAACGATGATTTTAACACTTTTGACCACGTGATCCACTGCATGATGAAATACCTGGATTACTCTGAACCCCAAGCCGAAAAGATAGCATGGAAAGTACATAACGAAGGCAAATGCGCCGTACTGGAAGGCTCCTTTACCGAAATGGAGATCTACCGGAAGATACTTCAGCAGGAGGGCTTAACCGTAAGCGTTGAATAAACCATATTAAATTAGCCGGTGATGATAAAAAGAATATTGTTTATTTTATTAATAACCGGCTGGGGAGCCGCCGCCTTTGGGCAGGGTAAAAACCTGAAACTGGTATTCATCCGCCATGCCGAAAAGCCGGATGTTGGAGATAATCTTTCATGTGCCGGGCTTAACCGTTCACTCAAACTCCCCGAAGTTTTAAAAGCCAAAATCGGTTTGCCCGATCATATTTATGTGCCGGCAATGCACCAGGGTAAATCAACCGCGAGGGTGCGCATGTTCCAAACCATCTCGCCGTTTGCTGCAAAATATAATCTTTCTATCAACAGTAATTTTGAAGAAGAGGATGATAACGGCGTTGCTAAAGAGCTTACCTCAAAAAAAGGCACCATCCTTATTGTATGGGAACATAATCAAATTAAACCTTTACTGAAAGCTTTAGGTATGAAAGTTAAAGACCTGGAATGGCCCGATAGTGATTTCGACAGCATCTGGATAGTGACTTTCAAAAAAGGCAAACCGTCGTTAACGATGGATAGAGAAGGGATTACACCGGCTGCGGGGTGTAGTTTTTAAATTAATCCACCTCATCGTTTACGCCGCCACCCGGCTCCAGCCGAGTGGCAACTATTAAGCGGCCTCCCGGCCGCCGGATAACGCAGGCCGGAGGCCTTGGAATAATAACCACTCGGCTTGAGCCCATAGCCGTTAACTTAAGGAGAAAAACGCCTAAAAAGCGAAGGGAAGAGCGATTTCCCTCTTGAGAGGGGTGGAGGGGTGTGTCACTCTACGTGCGACTTATCGCTTGTATAACACACCCCTGCTCCCGCTCTTTTCCAACGCGCCCCCTCTCGAGAGGGGAGTTTGATGCGTTTACGCTGAATTAACTTGTTAAGTTAACGGCTATGGGCTCGACCCGAGCGGCGGCAAAATTTGCTAAAGAGATTTATAGAAACGAAAAACGCCCCGGAAATCCGAGGCGTTTTGTGTTTTATGTACTTGTTAATAATCACTCGCTAACCAGGTAATTCCAGCCGTGGGTATCCGGAACATTACCATATTTAATGGCATCAAGTGTATCAAATACCTTGTTCGAAAACTCACGTGTTTTCGGATCGCTCAGGAAATATTCTTTGCCTTCGTAGCTGATTGAAGCTACAGGGGCTATAGTGGCGGCAGTACCGGCACCAAAGGCATCGGTAAGTTTACCGTTTTTAGCACCTTCCACAATCTCGGCTACAGAAACTTTGCGTTCTTCAACAGTTATACCCCACTCTTTGGCTAAGGCTATAACGGTATCGCGGGTTACACCATCTAATATAGTGTCTTTTGCTTCGGCCGTGATCAGTTTACCATCCAGCAGGAACATCGCGTTAGCAGCGCCCATTTCTTCAATAAACTTATGCTCTTTGGCATCAGTCCAAATTAGTTGATCAAAACCTTCTTCAGTTGCTTTGCGGGCCGGCAGCATGGAGCTTCCGTAGTTACCGGCAGCTTTTGCATAACCCATACCGCCTTCGGCAGCGCGGGTGTAGTGTGTTTCAATTTTAACACGCAATGGTTTTGAAAAGTACGGGCCAACAGGGCCAATCAATACCATATATTTATAAGTTGAAGACGGCGTTACCCCCAGGTATGGATCAGTAGCGAACATGAACGGACGGATATACAAAGCGTGATTTGGCTTTGAAGGTACCCAATCGCGGTCAAGGTCAACCAGTGTAGCTATACTTTGCAAAAAGATTTCTTCGGGCAAGGTTGGCATACAAAGGCGCTCGGCCGATTTATTGAAACGGATAGCATTTTTATCCGGGCGGAAAACGGTGATTTTTCCATCCGCGTGTTTATAGGCTTTCAATCCTTCAAAAAACGCTTGTCCGTAATGAAGTGCTGAAATTGCAGGGCTTAGACCAATTTCGCCGTAGGGAATGACCGAGAGATTTTTCCATTCACCGTCCGCGTAATCGGCCACAAACATGTGGTCAGAAAAAGTTTTTCCAAAAGGTAAGTTGTCAAAGTCCGTTTGCTGCAAACGGGAAGCAGTGGTCCTGCTGATCTTGATGTCCAATGTCTCGGTCATGGCATTAAAAATTAATAAATTATAGAAAATGGCAAGTTAGGCATTTTTATGGCCTGCGCCAAAAATTTGCATGGTTAATTGGTGATTATCACACATAAAACACCATTTTGACAATATGATTGCCAAGCTTAAATACTACTCAGCACATCGTCAACCCAGGCCTTGCCCCAGTTCTCCTTTTCCTCTTCGCTCCATACCCAGGGATAAAAGATCCGTTTTTGAAAACGCGGCGGCAGGTACTTTTGCCAGTTAGTGCCTCCTGTGGCCTTAATATCCTCCGGCTCACGGTTAAGGTAACGCACAGCCGATTTATAATGTGAAAGCGGCCAGTTTACGTTGACATTGATATCCAGCTGGCGCAATTCGTTACGCAATTCAATTGTTAGTTCTGAAGATGATTCAAACTGTTTCGCCAGCGTATTAAAGTTATGCGTAGCAGCGGCCTTACCCAATTCAATAAATGTTTTTGAATATTTTTTTTCGAACTGTTTAAGCGTCAAAGTCTTTTTACCGGTCGAAAGTTCGGTAGCGCCAAACTTCCAGTACAGGTATTCAAATTGCGCTTCAATAGTTGCATCCTGCAGTTCCTCACGTTTATCCTGGGCAACCAGGTTTATAAAATCCGTAGCGTAGATCTCGATCATCCGGTACTGGCCCGACTGAAAACCGCTTGCCGGCAGCAACGACATCCTGAATTTAAGAAACTGCTCTTTCTCCATGCCATCAACCATGATCTCAAACGAGTGGGTTAAGGCACCAAAATACCTGTTGATCCTTTTTAACCGCGCTGTAAAAAACGCGGCTGTCAGCGGCTTTGTTTCAGCAATTTGCCTGCACTCATGCAAGGCGAGCTTAAAATACAATTCAGTGATCTGGTGATAAATGATAAAGATTTCCTCGTCGGGGAAAGGCGTTTTAGGGTTTTGTAAACTAAGCAGGGTATCCAGGTGAATATAATCCCAATAGGTTAAAAAATCAGCATAAAGCAGGCCATCAAGGTATGAGTTCATATCCTGGCCCATGGCTTCGTACTTTTCCTGCAGTTGATTTAACCGGTCTTCAATTTCGGGAGAGAAATGCATACTTCAAAGGTAATAAAATAGTATACTGCTAAAACATATCCGTATTAGGTTGTTATAATGGATACAAGCCTTATAAATATTATTATGAAGATCAGGAAGATACTCATCGGTATCGATGAAAGCGAATTTTCACGTTATGCAGCGGCCTACGCTTTTGATATAGCTCATACCTATGGTGCCGAGGTTGGTTTGGTACACATCGTTGAACCCATCATTGTTCCCACCGATACCCAGGACGGTTTATTAGGAGGGATGCCATTTGATCCTAATATAAATCTGCCAGGCACAGAATTAGAAACATTGCAAACCGAGCGCTCTGCCGCATTGCTGGATCAGACGGCAAAAGAATGGGGCGAGGGACTGGAAATAGCTCACTTCACCCAATACGGTTCAACAGCCGAGGGTATTATTGAATGCAGTAAGGAGTTTAATGCCGACCTGATAGTTTTAGGCACTCACCGCCGTACCGGTATCGATAAATTCTTTTTAGGCAACGTTGCCGAGCAGGTGGTCAACAAATCATTGATCCCTGTATTGGTTGTGCCTTATATTGAAGCGAAGATTAATACAAAAGCCTGAATTTGATAGTGTGTTCAATCGCTTTTAACTCGTTCAATACTTCAGTATCATAGCCTGTATTAACATCGGTGATTACATAACCTATTTGCGGGTTGGTAACCAGGAACTCACCCACAATGTTAATATTATGGCGGGCAAATACATCGTTAATTTTAGCCAGGATCCCCGGTACGTTTTTATGGATGTGAATTAAACGGTGGGCATTGTTAACACGCGGCGGCTGCAGATCGGGAAAATTGCAACTGGTATGTGTTTTACCTTCATTCATGAAAGCCATCACCCTTTTGGGTAAAAAGTCGGTACTGTGTGGGTTATGCCTTGGGTCGTCAAAAATGATGATCCCGTTTTCGGCCGCGGCATCGGCCAGCTTGCGGTTACATTTGCCAAAAATACCAATCACCTTTAACCTGCCTGCATTTTGAACCTGTTCGGCGCTTGGCTGATGTTCTTCATCGCAAAATAACACCCCGGCTTCCTCAAGATATTTTTCTTCAACATCGTCGCGGTGGCGCATGTTGTAACCCTCTTTTTTAAGCTGATCCAGTGCATCCTCATCCACATTGCCCACAACCAAACATTTAATACGGTTTTTAGGGTAGGAGATGGCACGCGGCAGTTTATTCAGATAGAGGAACTCGTCAAAACTTGGGGTAATATGGTCGGCCTTTTCGGCTACTGATTTACGTTCGATGTTTTCGGTAAAAGCAAAAAACTTTTTGATCATGCCCGATTCCTTCAACTGGAAATCAGAATAACCATCACCGATACCATAGATATCGCCCGGTAACTGAAGCTCTTTCAAAAGCTTTACCTTACCGCCCTCTTGCGAAAGCGGGTTTTCGCGGTCGTAACCTATAATATTGCCTTCCTCGTCAAACACAAAAGTGTTGGCGTAGATGTTTTCTTTTTTAATGTGATATTCGGTTACTACCGGTGTAATGAATTCTTTGAACCCACCGGATACGATCAGCACCTCATCCTGGTGATTTTTAAAGAAGATAGTATTTCGCGAAAAAGAGGTAGAAACTTTCTTTTTAAGATGGCTGATCAGTTGCTTTAAATGATCGCGATTGGCATTGAGCAATTTCACCCTGCGCTCTAAACTTTCGGTAAAGGATAGCTTACCTTCCATCGAGGCATTGGTCAAATCTTCTATCTGTTTGTAGATATCTTCGCGGTCGGGGCGATTTTTGAGAGAGATCCGGGCCAGTTCATCAAGGGCCTCAACCTGTGTAAAGGTGCTATCGAAATCAATAATAAAGTACTGTTCCATCTTGGCTGCAAAGGTGCGAAAAAATTTGCTGAGGAAGTATAGAGAGTTTGTAGTTTAAATCTTAATTTGCATTAAGGAGATCAACAAATACTTATTATGAATAATCAGGTATTAGGTCATAATGGTAAGGAAATTGAAATAGAAGCATTTCATCCGGGCGAATTTTTGCAGGAAGAAATTGAAGAAAGGGCAATCCTTAAAAAGGATGTAGCTAAGGCCCTCCTTATTTTACCGCACCATTTAAGCGAAATATTTGCAGGCAAAAGAAATATTTCTGCAAGATTTGCCGTAAGGCTTGAAAAATTCTTAGGCATCAGTTCCCATTACTGGTTAGGATTGCAAATGGAATATGATTTATTTATTGCCAGAGCAGAAGAGTTATCGGTTTAACCTCTAATTATTTTAACGCCTCACAAATTTCCCCTATCGTTTTACTGATGGGCTTAAACTCAAACCCAATAGCCTTTTTAATTTTTGAGTTATCAAACTCGCGGGTTAATGAAGCCGTTTGGGCAGATGTTTTATCAATGGCCGGAACACCACCGGTTATAGCCGCAACAAAAGCGGCCCCGCGCCAGGCCAGTTCCATCATCCATGGCTTTGCAAAAATAGCGGGTGGCTTGATGCCGAACCCTTTTGCTATCTCGGTAACCATACCTTTGTAGTCCCGGTTTTCGGCACTGATGATGTAGCGCTCGGCGGTAATATTGCTGTTCATTAAACCTACCATGCATTTGGCAACATCTTCTACATCAACAAAACCTATAGTGCCCGAAGTATAAAATTTCAGTCCCTTACGTACCGTGTTGAATAAAGCGCCGCTGCCCTCGGTGCCGGCGCTCGCGCCAATTATAAGCGATGGGTTAACGATAACAGCGTCCAAACCTTCGGCTATTCCGCGCCAAACCTCCATTTCACTCTCTAATTTGGATATGGCATAGCCATCATTTTCTGTTGATTGCTCCAGGTGGTGGTTTTCGGTAATTAACTCTCCGGGTTTGGCGGCGCCAATAGCAGCTATTGAGCTTACATGTACCATTCTTATACCGCGCTCGTAGCAAAGGTTAACCAAATTGGCAGTCCCGGTAACATTGGTGCTGATCATCGGCTTTTTATCCGCCTGCTTTAATGATACCCAGGCGGCACAATGGTAAACCTGGGTAATACCGTCGAGCGCATCGGCCAATGCAAAAATATCCATCATATCGGCGTCAACCCAGTCGATGTTTTCCTGGTATGGCAACAGCAGCCTGGGGATAACTGAACTTGCCCTTTTGGTGCAACGGATCCGCTGCCCGGTAGTGGTAACCAATAGTTTTGCCAGTTCGGCCCCGAGAAAACCAGTTGCGCCTGTTATTAAGATCATAATGCAAATGTGATTATTTTTTAGCTCAAAGCAGAAGCCTAAGGCTGAAAGCTTTCTTTTTTAAACTTAAGCAATATGGTAAGAAAAGCTTTCTGCTTTTGGCCTTGAGCTTTCGGCTAAAAAATCTGCACATTTGCACAACTGAAATCTGCACATTAAATAATTATGTCATTAGCTGATTTTTTTACGCCGATTGATCTTAAAAAGATAGCTCCTAAAAAAGGCTATTATACCAGCCAGCTTGGCGATAAAATTGTGCATTATTCTGTCGATTTTCCTGATCTGGAGGAGAAAACGGATATCGCTATTATTGGTGTTATGGATGATCGTAATGCAACCGGCAATCCCGGCTGTTCCCTTGCGCCCGATTATATCCGCGAAAAACTTTACCAGCTAAATGAAGGCGGTTACTCTGTAAAAATCGCTGATCTCGGAAACATCCGCGCCGGCGAAAAGGTAACCGACACCTATTTTGCCGTTAAAACTGTAGTAGCCGAACTGATCAAAAAAGATATCATCCCGGTTATTTTAGGCGGGGGACAGGATATTACCTACGCCCAGTACATGGGCTATGAAGAACTTGAACAAAAGGTTGACCTGGTGGTGATCGATTCGCATTTTGATTTGGATGAAGATAATCACGGCGAAAGTATTGAAACTACCTCAACGTCCTATCTCAATAAAATATTCCTGCATGATCCTAATTACCTGTTCAACTTCAGCAATCTTGGCTACCAAACCTATTTTGTAAGCCAGGACAGCCTGCGGGTAATGGATAAGCTTTATTTTGATGTACATCGCTTAGGCGAACTGAGCGGCAATGTTGCTGTTACCGAGCCTGCCATCCGCAATGCCAGCATGGTAAGTTTCGATATCGGCGCTATCCGTGCTGCCGATGCTATGGGGAATGCCAATGCCACGCCAAATGGTTTTTATGGCGAAGAAGCCTGCCAGCTTTGCCGTTACGCGGGCTTTAATGATAAACTTACCTCGATAGGTTTTTATGAATTTAACCCGGCTTATGACAGTAACGGGCAAACTGCCTGGCAACTGGCCCAAATGATCTGGTATTTTATTGACGGTTTTTATAACCGCAAGCGCGATTTTCCGCTTAACCCTAAATCACAATACCTGATTTATAAAACCAGCTTAACCCACGACGACCAGGAAGTAATATTTGTAAAAAGCAAAAAATCCGACCGCTGGTGGATGCAGGTGCCTTATCCTTCGGCAGGTTCGCCTAATGAGCGTTTTCATTTGGTACCCTGCAGCTATGCCGATTACAAAACAGCAACATCCGGCGAATTGCCGGACCTTTGGTGGCGCACATATCAAAAATTAAACTGATATTCACAATTTTAACCCTTGCTCAAACGTTAGCAGCGTAGAGTTTTATATATTTTAATGAAGAAATTATTTTTTTACATAGCCGCCATGCTGCCGGTAACGGCGCTTGCACAGGCTACAGATACTTTTGTTATTAATGGTAAATTAGGCAATGTCACCACACCCGCCAAAGTATATTTATCGTACCAACTGGGTGCTAATAATGTTACCGATTCGGCCAATGTGGTTAACGGTGCATTTTCATTTACCGGCACGATATTTAACCCCGTTAATGCCACATTAGCCGTTAACTACAAGGGCTTACCCCTCGAAAAATTTATCGACGGTAATTATAAATATGCCGATAACGGCAGCCTGATTTCGAAGACGGCCGACGACATAGATTTTTTCCTGGAAAAAGGTACCATCACCATCACCAGTAAAGATTCGATAGATAAAGCGGAGATCACAGGTTCGCAACTTAATACAGATAATGTAAAACTTCAGGCCCAGTTAAAAGCCATCAATCAAAAAGGAGAAAAACTGATGGCCGACGCCAAGGCTGCTACGCCGGAGCAGCAAAAATCGGCAGCTTTCAGGAGTGCCATGCAGGCAAGATATAAAGCACTGCAAACAGAGCAAAAAACAACCTTGAAAAGCTTTATTACAGCCAACCCCGATAGTTATTTAAGTTTACTTGCATTAACCTCGGTGAGCGGGCCGGCCCCAGACCTTAGCGAAGTTGAGCCATTATACAATTCGTTATCTCAAAACATCAGAGATACCGAAGCCGGTAAAATGATGAAGGTACAGCTTGACGCCCTGAAAGTAACCGCCATTGGTTCTGAAGCTCCCGATTTTATCCAAAACGACGTTAACGGAACTCCTGTAAAGCTATCGTCGTTCAGGGGCAAGTATGTATTACTTGATTTTTGGGCATCATGGTGCGGTCCCTGCCGGCAGGAAAACCCGAACGTGGTACGTAACTATGCAAGGTTTAAAAACAAAAACTTTACGGTAGTTGGGGTTTCGTTGGATAGGCCCGACGGCAAATCGGCATGGCTGGCCGCCATTAAAAGCGATGGCCTTGAGTGGACTCAGTTATCCGATCTTAAATTCTGGAACAACCAGGCAGCGGCGTTATATTCAGTAACATCTATCCCTCAAAACTTCCTGATCGATCCGCAGGGTAAGATCATTGCAAAAAACCTGCGCGGCGAAGATCTTGATGCCAAACTGGAACAGTTATTTGGAAAATATAATTAATTGATACTAAGGCACTGCCTGGGCAATATTAATTAATATGTCATATTCACCGTTGAATTAGCCGGATATTTAATACCCGGCTAATTTTATTATATTGCGATATGAACTTGACCTCAATTAAAAAAATAGCTTTAACAGCAATTGCAAGCGCTCCTGCTTTGGCTTTTGCTCAGGACGCCCAATATACTGTGCAAGGTAAAATTGGCGACTACAACGCACCGGCGAAAGTATATGTGCAATATCGTAAAGATGGAAAAACGGTTGTCGACTCGGCAGTATTGAACGGAGGAATCTTCAAATTTACCGGTAAAATAAGCATAACAACACCCGTAAGTGGTTATATTTTATTTAACCCCAAAGGTACCGGCCTGCATAGCTCTGAAGATTATCGTTCCATTTACCTGGAACCAGGCACCATCAGTGTAAGTGCAACTGATAAAATTGCTGATGCCAAAATAGAAGGCACCAAAACCAATAACGATAACGAAAAATATAACCAGGCTGAGAAACCGATCAACGACGCATACGAAGCACTTTCGGCAAAACGTAAAACCGCCACGCCGGAGCAAATGGCCGAACTAAATGCCGAAGAAAAAAAGATCGACGACCAGGATGCGCAGGTAAATAAAAAGTTTATCCAGGAAAACCCCGATTCATATGTGAGCCTTAACGCGCTTGAATCATATGCTTACAGTGCCGATTACGTAGATATTGCCCCATTGTTCAACAACTTCAGTCCTGCTATTAAAGCAACTGAAGCAGGCAAGAAATTTGCCGAACGTTTACCTAAATTAAAAGCCGTGGCCTTAGGTGCAACCGCCCCTGAGTTTGCCGAAGCTGATACTGCCGGTAAAATGGTTAGCCTGTCATCATTCCGCGGTAAATATGTACTGATAGATTTTTGGGCATCATGGTGCGGCCCTTGCCGTCGTGAAAACCCTAATGTGGTAAAGGCTTACAACGCTTATAAAGGCAAAAACTTCACCATACTTGGTGTGTCGCTCGACAGGCCGAACGCTAAAGATAAATGGCTGGCAGCTATCCACAAAGATGGCCTTACCTGGAACCATGTATCCGATCTTAAATTTTGGGACAGTAAAGCAGCCGATCTGTATGCAGTACGCGGAATCCCTCAAAACTTTTTGTTAGATCCTAAGGGAAAGATCATTGGCAAAAACCTAAGAGGCGAAGACCTGGAGAATAAGCTTGCCGAGATCTTTGGGAAAATTTAATAATATCAAATCATTGATCAAAGGAAAGCACCTAATAGCCGCTTTCCTTTGATTTTTGCACCAATCAGTTGAGATTTGGTTTCCACCTTATATGTTCCCTATCGCGCCAGTACCTTTGGTGAAATAGTTATCCCTGTTGAATCGTCCCAGTGAAAAATGATCTGTGTTGCGGTCACTTCCATACTGCCCACGTAGTCCGTGTTAGTATCCTGGCCAAAGCCTGCATAAAACCCATAAATACCTTCCTTTAATACGGGTTGATAAGATGCATAATTATTATGCGCTGTCAATACCGCTGTACCAGTACAAGCGGTATTGTCCAGGCTCTTTATAACAGCACCAATGAAATTTATATAATACTTATCATGTAAAGGAAATGGTGCAAAAAGGCTGTAGGTAAACGCAAAGTTGGTGCAATATTTCTTTTGGGTGCTTATTGTAAATGCAAGATATGCCGAATCAGACTTGGCGCTTTTTACATACTGCGGTACAAAGGTGATCGGATCACTTTTATCGAACGGAATAAAATACACCGGAGGCGCATATACAGAATCGATAACAGTTATGACTATGCTTTTCGAAGTAATATCACTATTCTTCGCGCTGATGGTATAATTTCCGGCTTTGGTGAACTTTATCCGGGCAGCATTTTTTGCAGTGCGAATAGTATCAAAACCTGAAGGAACCACCACCCAGGTAACCTCTTTGTTATCAGCTCCAACCAGCAACATCGAGTCGGGTTCGTTTATTTTTACCTTTAATTTACTAACGGCAATTTCTCCCTCAGGAGCGTTAGGCTCGCCATTCTTTTGGCACGAGGATACTACACAAAAGCATAATGCAAGTATGGCAAGGTAAAATAATAACTTTCTCATTATAAGGGATATGAATGAACTAATTTAAGAAAATAACTATAATTGGGATCAATAATTTTTGAGAGAAAGGGCTTTTTTCGTATTGTTCCGCTCTACTCCCATAAATCTGCTACACATATGTAATATACTTGCAGCTTGATGATCAGATGTCCGAAAAGAAAAAGTTAGCAACATCAAGATATTTACAAGCGGGCGACATCCTTTTACAAGGATAAACAACTATTTTTGAGGGTCATCCCTGATTGTCAATCTATGCTAAAACGCTTTACTCTTATAACTCTTATACTTGCTGCTTTTACTACAATCCACGCACAAAATAAGCTCAAACCCAAAAGAGATACCACCGAACTTAAACCGGTGATCATCAAAGGTTACCTGAGCGATCAACCTGTGATAAGCGTACCCGCATCGGTAAGCGTGCTTAATGCGGCCCAACTCAGGATCCAGCCTGATAATTCATTTGTTAACGCGTTAAATACTGTTCCTGGGGTACGTACGGAGGAGCGTTCGCCGGGGAGCTATCGTTTATCTATAAGGGGTAGTTTGCTCCGTTCACCTTTTGGTGTGAGGGATGTAAAAATTTATTTTGACGATATCCCGCTTACCGATGCCGGGGGCAACAGTTATTTAAATGCTATTGATATAGCGGCCATACAAAAGGTTGAAATATTAAAAGGCCCCGATGGCAGCTTATTTGGGGCCAATTCGGGCGGGGTGGTGATCCTTAGTCCGCTTAACCGGTATAACGACAGCACTTATATTTCGGCGGGCGTAAATGGCGGTTCGTACGGGCTGTTTCATGAAAAGGCGGCCGTGCAACTAAAAACTACCAATTACCTGCTCAACATCAACCAAAGTTTCCAAACCTATCATGGCTACCGGCAAAACAGCGATACCCATCGCAATTACCTGCAACTGGCCGACAGCTGGAACTACAGCGGCAAAAATACCTTAAAAGCCCTGGGCATTTATTCCGATCTGGCCTATCAAACGCCGGGAGGTTTAAACCTGGCCCAGTATACCGCCAATCCGCGATTAGCCCGCCAGCCTACGCCAACTTTGCCCGGGGCTATTCAGCAGCATATCGGCATCACCACAAAAATGTACCTGGGTGGCTTAACCAACGAATATCATTTTAACGACCACGTCCGCAATGTGCTGGCCGTGTTTGGGAACCACGTTGAGTTCGCCAATCCGTTCATTACTAATTATGAGCAACGCAGTGAAAATACCTATGGTTTCCGTACTTATTTTGAACTAACAGGCGATAAGAAACCCAATTTAGACTGGAAAGTTGACCTCGGTTTTGAATGGCAGCAAACCAACTCGCACATTGCCAATTATGGCAACAAAAAAGGCGTAAAAGATACCACCCAAACCATTGATGATATCCACACTAATCAGCATTTTGTGTTTGCCCGATATGCTGCAGACGTGTACAAACGCCTGCATATTGAGGCAGCGGTAAGCTTAAATGATTATGGTTATGACTTTAAAAACTTATATCCGCTTAATCAAAACAACTTTACTAACCGCAACTTCAGCGCGCAATTAATGCCGCGGCTGGCTTTGTCGTACCAGATCATTAACGCATTAGCGTGGCGCGCAAGCGTAAGCCGCGGTTACTCCAGCCCTACAACTGCCGAGGTACGGCCGACTGATAACATTGTAAACACAAGCCTGCAGGCTCAATACGGTTGGAACTACGAAACTGGCTTCCGCCTGCGCAACAGCGACGAAACTTTTATGCTGGATGCATCGGTTTACTACTATCGCTTAAACAATGCCATAGTACGCCGCCTTAATGCCAATGAAACCGAACATTACATCAACGCCGGCGGTACTAATCAATTAGGGACTGAAGCTTCACTATACTACTGGATCATCAGGCCGGACCGATATGGTTTTATCCGCGGATTACAATTCAATGAATCTGTAACCTACAGCCACTTCAGGTTCAGAGATTATATAGTTACCAATGCCAATAATTCGGGTAACAGACTGACGGGCGTACCCAAGAATGTATTTGTAAGCAGTTTGCAGATCAGGTTCCCTGAAAGTATTGCATTATTTGTTCAGCACACCTTCACTTCAAAAATTCCGCTGAACGATGCAGGCACCGTATATGCGCCAAAATATAACCTGCTGCAGGCCCGCGTTAGCTATCAGCCAACCATTGGCCGTAAAACACGCTTTGAAATATTTGCCGCCGCAGATAACCTGCTGAACCAGAAATACAGCCTTGGTAATGATCTGAACGCGGTGGGGAATCGTTATTATAATGCCGCACCGTTGAGGAATTACTCGGTGGGGATGAATTTTATGTATTAGATGGCTTGTAGTTGATGGTTCATAGGTCATGGTAAGTAAAGGCGAGAGACTCACCAATTCGCCTTGGAATGGAAAACCAACTCATGAAGTTATTGTAACACTTAATGGTGCCCCCCGATAAACGGGCACCTCCCCTCCATTTTGGTAGCTCTTCTCAAACGGGCGCAGGGTTAAAAAGTTAAAAACTGCAATAGTTTCCCCTTTAGGGGGTTAGGGAGCCCCTGGCGCAATACTTCCTAATAAAATTGTCGGCTTTATCACTGCCTATGTTGCGGATAAAATTCCAGTCATGGCAGGCGCCTTCTTTGTCGCCTTGTTTAAATTTTTCACCAGCCTGGCTTAGTACATCGTTTATAAAATCATCATCGTAGCCAAGCTGTTTTTTTAGGTTAATAATGATAGCCTCTTTAGTGGTATCAGCCTTGCCTTTATATTTGTTACTGTAGTAATTGGTCACGGCGTTTTCCAGTTCCTGCTGGGCTTTATAGCTGGCAATGGCACTTTGCATATCGCGGATTCCGGCAGGTCCGCAACGTGCGGGATCAGGATCAAAACGGATGGGTTGAACGATATTAGTTTTAAGATTATACCCCGCCGGAACCACCCACTGGCCCGATGTAAGTTTGATAACCCTCAAAGCCTCATCGTCAAGGTCGATACCGGGGCCATCCTGTACTTTAGCATCATGTACCACACCATCTTTATCAACCAAAAACGAAACATTGATGGTTCCCGAAATACAATTTTGCCGCGAGTATTCCGGATAAATGATCTTTGTCTTCAGAAAATCATTAAACGCTTGCTGTCCGCCTTTAAACGCAGGCTGCTGGCCAAGCAAATAACCCGCTGTAAAAATGATCAACGCGATATGGAGACAAATTGCTTTAAGCATAGTATAAATATCGACAATAAATTGTGGATTATGTTTAGATAGCTTAGAAAGAATTATGGCTGAATAGCTAAACTGATAGTCATAATTTATTTTCAGTATCCCATTTGCAAAGCGGCTTGCCGATCAGGTTGCTGTGCTGTGGGTTGCTGACAACCTGTTTTACTTGTATAACTAAATCCGAAATCGAAAATCCGAATTCTCAAATCAAAGTACCTGGTTAAACTCCAACCGCTCGCCATCCGGCCCGGTGATGTTGAAATATTTGCAACCATTTTTCCAGAATTGTAAAAACACGGGCTCCGGTTCAAGCACATTAAAGCCGGCCTCTTTAATAGTTTTAAAGGCGAGATCGATATCATCAACATCAAAGGCTACATGATCAATGTGCCCGTTTGATCTTGAACGGACCCCGGCCAGCGAAGCTTCAGGCAATTGGTAAAGCTCCATGATCATGTTGCCGCGCTGCATCATAACGCAGGTGCCCGTACCACCATTATCGGTAAAAGGGGCCTGCATTACATTGTTAAAGCCCAGCCTGCCGTAAAATTGTTGTGATGCTTCAATATTGGTTACCGGCACGCCAATATGTTGTATTCCATTCATTGCTAAATTAATATGCTTGCTCATGTTGATAATCAGTTGTTTATTATGGATTTAATATATGTTTAAACACTCGGTAACAGATATGGTTGGCAACGCCGGCAAAATAAATATGCGGTAATTATCATCCATCCATCATTTTACACAAGCTTAACACATTTGATGTAAATTGCTGTTAAACTTGCACCAATTAAAACATATTAATGAAGATCGGAATTGTTTGTTACCCAACCTTTGGCGGAAGCGGGGTTGTTGCCACTGAACTTGGTAAAGCCCTTGCAGATCGTGGTCACCAGGTTCATTTTGTGACCTATAACCAGCCGGCCCGGTTGGATCTCTTTTCCGAAAACCTGTTTTATCACGAAGTTTCGGTTTCCAACTATCCGCTGTTCGATTTTCCGCCGTACGAGCTGGCCCTGGCAAGCAGGCTGGTGGATGTGGTACGTCATGAGCAATTGGATGTATTGCATGTGCATTATGCTATACCTCATGCTTCGGCCGCGTTTATGGCCAAGCAAATATTAATGACCTATGGTATTTATATCCCGGTAGTAACTACGCTGCATGGCACCGATATTACGTTGGTTGGTAAAGACCGCACCTTTAAACCGGTTGTTACTTTTTCCATCAACCAAAGCGATGGTGTAACAGCCGTATCGCAAAACCTTAAAGAGGATACCTATAAGTTTTTTGATATTAAGAAGGATATCCTCGTGATCCCTAACTTTATTGACCTTAGCAGGTTCAGCCTTAAACCTAAAGATCATTTTAAGAAAGCGATTGCACCTTCGGGCGAAAAGATCCTGGTACATACCTCCAACTTCCGTAAGGTGAAACGTACCGAAGATGTAGTGAAGATTTTTGCTAAAGTGATTAAAAAGATCCCGTCGAAACTGCTGATGGTAGGCGACGGCCCCGAACGCTCCATGTGCGAACAGCTTTGCCGCGATTTGGGCGTTACCGATAATGTACGCTTTTTAGGTAAACAGGATGCTGTTGAAGAGATCCTTTCTGTATCCGATTTGTTCCTGATGCCATCGCAATCAGAAAGTTTCGGTTTAGCAGCGCTTGAAGCTATGGCTTGTAAAGTGCCGGTGATCAGCAGTAATGCCGGTGGTTTGCCCGAATTAAATATTGATGGCGTAACAGGCTTTTTGAAAGAGCCAGGAGATGTAGAAGGTATGGCAGAAAAAGCAATATTTATTTTGGAGGATGAAGAACGTTTAGCTAAATTTAAAGAAAATGCACTGGCACACGCCAAGGAGTTTGAATTATCTACCATTTTGCCCAAATATGAAAACTTTTACCTTGAGGTAATTGAGCAAAATAAAGCTAAGCTGTTTAACCAACAGTTGTAATAAACCTGATACAATTCAAAAAATATTCTTTAAAAGTTAAATTTTATCGGTTTCGTTAATTAATTTAGTTTTTCACTCCTAAAAGTTAAAACTTATGGCAAAGCACACACTAAAAAGCGGACAACTCCTTAAGTACATCGGAAAAAAATGGAAAAACCTGCACATTGGTCATCCATTAAAATTTATGGGGTACGACGAGAATAGTTTCGCCGACATCTGGGTGGAATACCAGGGTAAATTAATGCTTCTGGCACTGAAGGATGTGGAAACACTAAGCATTGCTTAAGTAGAATAACTTGAGCCGGTCTGTTCAAAAGACAAGGGAAAATAGCCTTACTCATGCATACGTGCTAAGTAAGGCTATTTTATTTTTATCAAAAAGAAACCTATATTAGCGTCACAAAAGGAAATGGTGTCTTCCTACTTAACCGCCCTAAAAAGCTGATGGCGCCTACAGATAATTAACTCACAGGCTTTTATCCTGTGCTAATTTTTTGTGGGTACATAAATATCAGCAATATGCAAAATCAAAACCAACTTTTTTCTTCGCAGCATTTCGCAATTCTTAAAAACGCCCTCCGGTGGACGGTCATTATCATTCCCATAGCTGTAGTTATTGGCAGCGCAGTGGCTTTGTTTCTGTGGTTGTTGAGTTGGGCTATTCATTTTAGGTTTGCACATAACTGGTTATTGTATTTGCTGCCGTTGGCAGGTATCGCGATATTTTTTATTTATAAACTTTTTGGTGGTTCGGCCGAAAAGGGGAATAATTTAATTATCGATGAAATCCATAACCCCGGTGGCGGGGTCCCCAAGCGTATGGCCCCATTGGTGCTGATCACCACCATTATCACTCATTTGTTTGGCGGCTCGGCCGGGCGCGAGGGAACGGCAGTGCAAATGGGCGGCAGCTTAGCTCAAACGATAGGCAAATGGCTTAAGCTTAATGAAGCTGATACCCAAACAGTACTTACCGCGGGCATAGCGGCGGGTTTCGGTGCGGTATTTGGTACGCCGTTAACAGGTGCTGTTTTTGCAATGGAGGTGCTGACGATAGGCCGGGTGCAATATAATGCGCTGCTGCCCTGCCTTATTGCGGGCATTGCCGGCGATATTACTGTGGCCGCCTGGGGTGTTCATCATACGCCTTATCATATTGATATTATCCCTGTTATCCCGCATTGGTTTTCAGGCTATGTTTCAACCGACCTGTTGATGATCTTTAAAACGATAGTAGCTTCTATCGCTTTCGGGCTGGTCAGTTACCTTTTTGCCAAAATGGTACATGGCATCAAAAGTTTTTTTACCCAATACATTAAAACACCCTGGTTGATCCCGTTTATCGGCGGGCTGATCATTATCGCGCTTACTTTTGTTAATGGCAAACCCGATTACCTGAGTTTAGGGGTAGATGCCGAATATGTTGGCGCTGTTACAATCCCTTCGGCTTTTCATGCCGGCGGTGCCGATACCTGGAGCTGGCTCTGGAAAACCATTTACACTACCGTAACCTTAGGTACAGGTTTTAAAGGCGGAGAGGTAACACCACTGTTTTATATTGGCGCTACTTTGGGTAACACTTTATCCGGCTTACTTGATGCGCCGGTTAGCCTGTTTGCTGCTTTGGGTTTTATAGCCGTTTTCGCAGGCGCAACCAACACGCCGCTGGCTTGTACTTTTATGGGGATCGAACTTTTCGGCGGTGAACATGCTCTGTTGTTTGCCGTAGCCTGTTTCACCGCCTATCTTTTCAGCGGACATACGGGTATCTATGGTTCGCAACGAATTGGTGTTACTAAGCTGACTGGTGGGCAGGCCGATGATAAAACACTTTCGGAAGCGATGAAAAGACGCGGATATTTATACCATAAACTGGCGAAATATAGTTTCCTTAAAGCGAAGCGATAAACTTTATTTAGTAGCTGTAACTACAATATAAGGTGATAGCAATTTCGATTCTACCGGGATGATTTTGGTGAAAACCTTGCCTGCTACCCAAACCAGTTTGGTGACAGCTTTAGCAATGGTGGGCTTGTTGATATTGAGTAGGGCGCAGCAGACAGTTTGCGACAGTAAGTAAGCAGTTTGCTGTGGCGGCAAGCTATTACTGTAAAATGCAAACTTATATCTGCAAACCGGCAAAGCTATAGCCCTCCTTACTCCAAACCTCCAAAGCCCGCGGCAGTACATACTCCAATCGATCAAAAGCTTTGATGCTGTCATGAAATACTACCATCGATCCTGCTTCGGTATATTTAAGCACTCCTTTTAAGCAATCTTCAGGTTTAAGGGCTGCATCAAAATCGCCGCTGAGTACATCCCACATAAAAATATTCAGACCGGGCTTGGACGCTTTCAGTGCCCGGATCTGTGCCCTTTTTATCCGCCCATAAGGGGGGCGAAACAACGATGTGTCCAGTAATTTATCGGCCTGTAAAAAATTATCAACATAGGTTTGGGTATCGGTTTTCCATCCTTTAAGGTGATTGAAAGTATGGTTGCCAATGGCATGGCCGCCGGCTTTTACCTGTTCAAAAATATCGGGGTGTTTGCGTACATTGTCGCCAATACAAAAAAAGGTGGCTTTGGCATTGTATTGTTTTAAAATATTTAATACAGCCGGTGTAACAATTGGTATAGGACCGTCGTCAAAAGTGAGATAAATGCAACGGTCAGTTGATTTTATATCCCAGGTAAGTTGGGGATAAAGCTTTTTTAGCAGCCAGGGAGTTTTAACCAGGTACATACAGATGAGGTAGTTTGTGTTTTATCCCTATTAACAACATTTAACAAAAATAAACACTGCAATGTAATGAACAGTTGCTTACCATTGTATAGAAAAACCTTATGAAACTAAAATTATTACTATCAGTTAAAGCAACGTTCATTTGCACAATTATATTTTCGGCATGCGGCTTTAATGCCCGCGCACAAGAGGTAATAGGCTTGCAAAAAGCGGTAGACCTGGCCCTTGAACGCAATCTTACCATTAAACAGGCCGAATTTACAGCTGCCATCACTAACGAAGACCTTAAGCAGTCGAAATATAATCAACTGCCAAATTTAGCCGTAAGCCCACAAGGCTCATTCAACTTTGGCCGTAATATCGACCCTTCAACTAACCAGTTCAGCAACCAGCGGATCCTGGCGGTTAATGGTAACTTTACCTCGCAGGTAACACTGTTCCAGGGCGGGCAATTGCGTAATACAGTAATTCAGAACAAGATTTTGCTTGATGCCGACAAAACCAACGTTGCCAAAGTAAAAAACGACCTGATATTGAATGTGGTTACTACATACCTGCTGGTATTAACCAACCAGGATTTAGTGACCGCCGCTCAACAACAAATTGACGTATCTAAAATAGCTTTGGATCGCGCCCAGAAAAGCTTTGACGTGGGTAATCAAACCCTTGCCGATCTGTCGCAGGCCAAAGCGCAGCTATCAACCAACGACCTTAACTATACCAATGCCGAAAATCAGCTGGAGCAATCCTTATTGACCTTAAAGCAATATATGGAGATGGATCCTGGTACCGACATTAAAGTTGAAAGGCCGGATATCAGCAAGTTAAATAATGTACAAACTGTATATAACGCCCAGGAAGTTGTTAAAACCGCTCTTGCAGTAAATCCGGATGTGTTATTGGCCGAGCAGCGTCAAAAAGCGGCAGCGCAGGGTGTTAAAATAGCAAAAGGTAATTATTACCCATCGGTAGTATTGTTTGGTGCCGCCGGTTCATATTTTTCTGATGCCAAGAACACGCCGTTCGGAGTTACGCCTACCGGCAAGTTTGATACAGTGGGTTTTGTGCAAAATTCACAGCAGGCTGTTGTAGTACCCAATTATAAAGTAGGCTATAAAAGCAACCCGTTCTTCAGGCAGTTGAGCGATAACTTCAACCAAACAGTTGGCCTGAGTTTGCAAATTCCAATTTTTAACAGGTTTCAGTCGCGTACTGCGGTACGAAAAGCAAAACTGCAAAATCAAAATGCCGAAGTAACGGCGCAACTGGCCCGTAATAACTTGAGCAAGATCATTTACCAGGCCGTGTGGGACCTGCAGGCTGCCGATAAACGCTATCAATCGGCTACGCAAACCTACAATGCCAATAAGGATGCTTTTAATATTATCCAGCAACGCTATACTGTAGGCTTAGTTAACTCGCTTGATTATAATACATCGCTAACCAATCTTAACAAATCGCAGTTTGATATGATTGAGGCGCAATACCAGGTGATTTTCAGAAGCAAAGTCATTGACTATTATTTAGGTAACCCGATAACACTTTAATAAAATCTTAACCGTAAAATATCCAAATTCACCGTCATGGGAAAAACTACTAAATATATTCTGATAGGTCTTGGCTTACTGATTGTCGTGCTTATTATTGCCAAAGTAACGAGTAAGCCCGCGCTAACCCAGGTAGCTACCGAAAAGGCCGAAACACGCGAAATAAATGAAACCGTATCGGCCAGCGGAAAGATCAAACCACATGTTGAGGTTAAGATAAGCCCCGAAGTATCGGGTGAGGTGGTTGAGCTGCCAATAAAAGAGGGTGATGTGGTTAAAAAAGGCCAGCTGCTTTGCAAGATCAGGCCCGACATTTTAAAGTCAGGTTATGACCGGGCTATCGCGTCATACAATACCCAAAAAGCAAGCGTAGGTAATTCAAGCCAAATGCTTAAACAAGCCGAAGCTACCTATGCTAACCAGGCCGGTATTTACAAGCGCAGTAAGGAGCTTTATGATAAAAAAGTGTTAACGGTTTCGGAATTTGAAAATGCCAAAGCTGCTTATGAAGGCGCTAAAGCATCGCTTGAAGCTGCCAAACAAAATGTGGTAGGCTCGCAATATGGCTTGGCACAATCACAGGCATCGGTTAAGGAAGCACAGGATAACCTGGCGAAAACAACTATTTATTCGCCGGTTGACGGGGTGGTTTCAAAGCTATCTGTTGAAAAAGGTGAGCGCGTTTTGGGTACCCAGCAATTTGCCGGTACCGAGATCATGACTATATCCGATCTGAGCAAAATGGACGTGAATGTTGACGTGAATGAAAACGATATCAATCGCATCTCCCTTGGCGATTCATCAAAAATTGAGGTGGACGCATTTTTAGGCAAGAAATTTACCGGTGTGGTAACTGAAATAGGCAGTTCGGCAAACGTGGTAGGTACATCTGCCGACCAGGTAACAAACTTTACTGTAAAGGTGAGGATCAATGCCGATTCATATGCCGCCCTGTTAAAGAAAACAGCCGATAATCCATCACCTTTCCGTCCGGGATTAACGGCCACTGTTGATATCAGTACCAATTCGGCCAAAGCGCTGTCGGTACCAATCCAATCGGTAACCACCCGCGAGGAAAAGAAAGAAAATAACGGTCCGCCGAAAGCTGATGAGGATAAGAGTAAACCACAGATCAGCCCGGTAGCCAAAGAATATGTATTTGTACTAAACGCAGGTAAGCTTAAACAGGTACAGGTAACTACGGGTATCCAGAACGATAGTTACATCCAGATCTTATCCGGCCTTAAAGGTGGCGAAGAAGTTGTATCAGCTCCGTATTCGGCTATTTCAAAAACGCTTAGCGATGGGCAAGCTGTTCAGAAAGTAGATAAGTCAAAATTATTTAACGCTGATAATACTAAGTAATTGATATGCGGATGTGCAGATGAATTAGATTTTCAGACGCCCGGCGAAGCCGGGCTTTTTTGTGAACGGAATTTCCGATGATTAAATTCATCGTTAAAAAAGGGCGCGGGTTTAAGATGAACTGCTGTCATGGCCTCGTCCTCGAAGCGTGGACGGCATGCCTGCGTGCAACCCTTCGACAGGCTCAGGCTAACAGGCCTTCTTTTGTCATTTCACCTTCGCTGTTCGCCGGTTTTGACCGGCAATTTAAAAAAGCATATAACTCACATGCTTCAGCACCTGGCGTAATTTTTCGAGGGCGATGCTCATCTGGCGCTCTACTGTTTTAGGGGAGATATTAAGCTGTACGGCAATTTCCCGGTATTTCATATCGCTGAAGCGGCTCAATACAAAAATCTCGCGGCATTTTTCGGGAAGGGTAGCTATGGCAGCTTCTATCTGCAGGGCGAGTTCTTTTTCCTCCAGTCCGTTTTCGAGCGTGTTGCGCAGTTCATCAAACAGGTTGTTTTTTTCGAGGTAATTAACGTAAAGGTTTTCTATTTTCTGGCGCTTAAGGTAATTAAGGCTCCGGTTTTGCACCATTTTAAAAAGATAGGAACTTACCGATGTGCAGAAATTGACCTCATGTCCGCGCTCCCACAGTTGAGTAAATACATCGGCGGTAATTTCTTCGGCAACGGTTAAATCGTTTACAAAACGATTGGAAAACAGGGTTAACCGGGTATAGTACAGCTTAAACAGGGTTTCAAACGTTTTCGCGTCACCCTGTGTAAATGAGGTTATAGGTAGCTTGTTTTCCTGGATCATTAATCCGCCTTTAATTAATCCGAATACTTTTTAAAAAACTTTAACAAGTTACAGAGTTTTTCATTCCGTATCAAATTTAATATGGAAATAATGAAAAGCTAAACACAAACATTCTGTAAAAAAACAGTTACGCGTAATATGAAAGGGGCGTTCAGGTTACTCGCCGAATAAAATTGAAAATATTTCTTCTCGTTTTGAGGGTATCTTTTTTTTCGATTGTCTTAACGATAATATTACAAATGGATAACGAAGAAGTAAAACTGCTGTTGGTAAAATACATAACCGGCGAAGCTACCGCGGAGGAGCTTGAACAGGTTAAACAATGGATAAGTGCGCACCCCGAAAACGAGCAGTATTTTGCGCAGCTGTATGAAACCTGGCATAATATGCTTTACCTGCAGCCCGCGGTTGTAAATAAAGATAATGCCTATAATAAACTTTCGACCGGTATGGAACCAGCGGAGCCGTCGCGCTATGCAAGGCTGATCACCTGGGGCAAAGTGGCAGCGGCTATTGCTTTACTGGCAGCGGTTACGGCTACCTTATATAACCGGTATTCAAAAAATGCAGAAAACGTAAGGCAAATAGCCGCTAACCCCGGCGCCATTAAAAAAATTGTTTTGAGCGACGGCACGCAGGTTTGGCTTAATGCGGGCAGCAAGCTTAATTATACGGCCGATTTTGGTAAAACAACCCGTACCGTTTACCTGGAAGGCGAAGCGTTTTTTGATATCGCCCCCGGTAAAAAAGAGGTCCCGTTTATTGTAAATACGAAAAACTATACCATAAGGGACATCGGTACAAAGTTTAATCTTAAAGCCTATGCCTCCGACCCGTTTTTTGAAACCACAGTAGTAAAAGGCGAGGTATCTGTAGAGGGAAATATAGATAACAACGCGCATGAAATGAGCCGCATTTATGTAAAGCCGCGGCAGGTGCTCCGCATTTATTATCATCCCAAAAAAGAAAACTATAGCTATACCACACCAGATCCAAAAAGTCTGAATGAGATCCAGGTATCAGAGATTGATTCGGCAAAGCTTGACCGTTATGACGGCTGGAAAGAGAACTTACTTGTGTTTGATGGTACAACCCTTAGCGACATTGCTAAAGTATTGGAGAGAAGATATAATGTAACCATCAACATGACCGATGCCGAATTGAGCAGCATTCGTTATTCCGGCAGTTTTAAAAACATTCCCAGCATTGAAAAGGTGCTGGCTATTATAAAGGCCAATACAGCCATCAACTACTCGGTAAGCGGCAATACAGTAAACATTACACGAAACAACAATAATAATTAACGACTAAAAAAACAAAAAGGAAACTATGATCAAAAACTAACATTCTCTTTTACATAAAAAACCCGGATGTGCTACCAACACGCCCGGGCCTAAAGCAATCAAAGCTAATACCCTACGCTTGGGGAAGCATCGTATTAACTGATTAACAAACAAATTTATGATTAATTTTTACAGAAAGTCCGCTCTGGCCGCCGGCCCGTGGCAAAAAACGATCAAAATTATGAAGCTGGTAACCGTTCTGCTCTTAACGGGCATTATGCAAATACACGCTGCCGCTTATTCACAAAACGTTTACAACTTTAATGTGAACAATATTTCTGTTAAGCAAATGTTTAAGCAGATTGAAAAAAGCAGTAAATACACTGTTTTTTACCGGCTTGACCAGGTTGATGTTGACAGGAAAATAAATGTGGACGTGCAGGACGCGCCTATTGAAACCGTGATGCAGAAGGTACTGCAAAAACAGCCTTTAACCTTCCAGGTAGTTGATGATATCATCATTATAAAACCTGCCGATGCAAAGCCTGTTGTCACGGTAACCGTAACCGGTGTGGTTAAAGATGTTAGCGGTCAACCTTTACCGGGTGTAAGTGTAAAACTCAGAGGCAGTAATTTAGGTACGGTTACCAATGTTGATGGTAAATACAGCCTTACCCTGCCCGATGGTAACGGCACACTTGAATTTGGCTTTTTAGGCTTTACCACACAGGCTATTCCGGTAAACGGACAAACCACCATTAATGTAACCCTGCTTGAAGAATCAAAAGCATTAAATGAGGTTGTTGTGGTTGGTTATACCACGCAGAAAAAGAAAGACCTTACCGGCGCCGTTGCGGTAGTTAACGTTAAAGACCTCAATAAACAGGCATCGTCATCAGTAAACTCGCAATTGCAAGGCCAGGCATCGGGCGTTACCGTTACCGGATCAGGACAACCCGGCGAAGAGCCGCAGGTACACATCAGGGGTTTTAATACTTTCGGAAATAATACTCCCCTATACGTAGTTGACGGTGTGGAAACATATGATGTAAGCACGCTGAACCCTAACGATGTTGAAACCTTCCAGGTGTTAAAAGATGCGAGTTCGGCATCAATATATGGTGCAAGGGCGGCAAACGGCGTCATCATCATCACTACCAAAAGGGGTAAAGGCAAAGTAAATATTCAATATGATGCCTACTACGGTACACAAAGACCCAAAGGCGGCAATGTTTGGAATACCATAACGCCACAACAAATGGCCGATCTTAAACTTACCGCCAAGAAAAATTCGGGCGATAACAGCATTAAAGATGCCTTGTACAACCCAACCGGTACAGGCTCGGCTTTTACACTGCCTGATTACATTACCCCGGCCGGAGCTAAGGAAGGTGACCCATCTGTCGATCCATCAAAATATTATGTAAATCCTTTTTATACATCAGCGACAGACCTGGGCAATTTTTACAGGATAACAAGAGCCAACAAAGCCGGTACCGACTGGTATCATGAGTTGTTTAAATCGGCACCGATGAATAGCCACAATATATCATTGAGCGGCAGTACTGATAACGCCAGCTATTTATTCTCCTTAAATTATTTTAACCAGCAAGGTACACTGATTGATACTTATCTTAAACGATACACACTGCGCTCAAATACCACCTACAATGTAACTAAACACATCAGGGTGGGCGAAAACCTGGCTTATTCTATAACCAGGCAGCCGCAGGTAAATGACGGAACATCACATTCGCAGGTTAGCACCAACGACCCTGACGGCGTTATTGCACATGCCCTGCGTGAGCAACCTATCATTCCGGTTTACGACATTAAAGGTAACTATGCGGGCAGTTACGGTACAGGCCTCGGCGATGCCAACAATCCGGTTGCCATACAGGAGCGTACAAAAAACAACCAGTCAACAAGCTATCGCCTGCTTGGTAATGTTTTTGCAGAAGCTGACATTATTCCCGGCCTTACTTTACGTACCAGTTTTGGCGGCGATATCATCAACAGCAACAACCATTCGTTTTCGTTCCCTACGTATGAAAACGTTGAAAACTCGTCAACCAATACTTATAGCGAAGGATCGGACAACAGCTATACCTACAACTGGACCAACACCCTTAGCTATCAAAAAGTATTTGGCAAACACAATGTTAACATAGTGGTAGGTACGGAGGCCGTTGAAGATCACGACCGTTATGTTGGCGGCAGCATCCAGGGTTTTTACACTTTTGATCCTGATTATGTAAACCTGTCTACCGGTACCACCAATAAAAACACTTACAGCGGCAAATCTAACAACTCGTTATTTTCGGAGTTTGCACGTTTAGATTACACCTATAATGATCGCTACCTGTTTAACGCCACTATCCGTCGTGATGGCTCATCAAAATTCCCGGTTGACCAACGTTATGGCTACTTCCCGGCATTCAGCGCGGGCTGGCGTATCTCGCAGGAAAACTTTATGAAAAATATTACCTGGCTTACCGACCTGAAGCTGAGAGGCGGCTGGGGTATTATGGGTAACCAGATCAATATGGGCAGTAAAGACGCTTACGTTACATTCAGCAATGATATTGGCCAATCGTATTATCCTATCGATGGCTCTCTTAACCTAACTCCGGGTTTTTACCAGGATCAAACAGCCAACCCTCACGCGCTTTGGGAAAAGGATATTAACTCCAACTTTGGCTTTGATGCAACCTTATTTGGCGGCAAAATAGCCGTAACTGCCGATTACTACCGCAAAGACATTAAGGACTTGTTATTTAACGCTACCCAGTTAGGTACTGCGGGCAACGGTGCTTTCCCGGCGCAAAACGTTGGTAAAATGAAAACCGATGGTCTTGACCTTTCTGTTACCGGCAACTTCAGGGCCAGCAGCGATCTGAGCTTTAATGCTACCGGTACTTTAACCACTTATAATAATAAAGTATTAAAAGTATCTGATGACAGGGATTACTTTCCTGGTTCTGCAACAAGCCGGTTTGATAACCCAATTACCCGCAGCCAGGTAGGTCATTCTTTAGGCGAGTTTTATGGCTACCAGATCGTAGGCTTCTGGAATTCGCAGGCCGAAATTGATGCCGCCGACAAAGCTGTACAAACCCGCACCGGCGATCCGAATGCTTACTACCAATCAGATGTGAAGGTTGGCCGTTTCAGGTATAAGGACGTAAACGGCGATGGTGTCATCACCGATGCCGACCGTACTTTTATCGGTAATCCAAACCCGAAAGTTACTGCCGGCTTAAACCTGGGTGTAAACTATAAAAACTTTGATGCCAGCGTATTTCTTTATGGCTCATTTGGCAATAAATTATGGAACAGCGTTAAATACTGGCGGGATTTCTATGCTTCATTCGGTACAGCAAAAAGCTACACCGCGCTTAATGATTCATGGACACCAACCCATCAAAATGCAAAAGCGCCTATCCAGGAGCTCGACGCCTCAACCAGCAGTGGTGCCACACCAAACTCATACTTTGTTGAAAACGGTACTTACGTACGCATGCGTAACGCGCAGGTTGGTTACACCTTTAACGTTGCAGGCTTGAAAAAGGCGGGTATCCAAAAGCTAAGAGTTTATGTATCGGCAACCAACCTGTTTACTTTAACAGGTTACAGCGGTGTCGATCCTGAACTAAGCGGCAACACCAAAGATTTTGGTATTGACGAGGGTAGCTACGCGAGTCCGCGTACCTTCATATTCGGAGTTAATTTTTCATTATAACAGCAATATTTAAACGGATTACAATGAAAGCTAAAAAACTTATTTCCATAGCGCTTTTAAGCACACTGTCGCTTGGCGCGTGTAAAAAATCATATCTCGATAAGCCTATTAACGGCGCCCTCGAACCACAATTTCTCGAAACAGAATCAGGAGCTAATGAATTACTTGTGGGTGCCTATGCAGTGCTTGATGGTCAGCAAGGCGGTGATGCCGCAGTAGGTGGCGGCGGTGCCTGGGAAGCATCACCAGATAACTGGGTATATGGAGGTGTAGTAGGTGGTGATGCATCAAAGGGCAGTATTGCCGGCGATCAGCAACCGATAGAACCGATGATGAAATACAACGCCGATGCCAGCAACGGTTTCTTTGACAGTAAATGGCGGGCCGATTATGAGGGCGTATCGCGCACAAACAACACCATCAAAATAACCAATAAGGTTACTTCGATATCAGCCTCAAACAAAACCAATATACTGGCACAGGCCCGTTTCTTAAGAGCGCATTATTACTTCGACCTGAAAAAGATGTTCAATAATGTGCCTTATCTTGATGAAACAACAACCGACGTTAATCAACCCAACAACACGGATATCTGGCCAAAGATTGAAGCGGATTTCAAATTCGCTTACGACAATCTGCCTAATACCCAAACCGAAGTTGGTCGCGCCAATAAATGGGCTGCCGGTGCCTATTTAGGTAAAACATACCTATACGAGCATAAATATACCGAAGCAAAGGCTGTATTTGATGCGGTTATTGCGCAGGGTGTAACGTCCGATGGTAAAAAGTACGCCCTTAACGCTAAATTCAACGACAATTTCAGAACGGCTACCAACAACAGCGCCGAATCGGTTTTTGCTGTTCAGGCTGCTGCCAATACCGATCCTAACGGCCCGTCGCAGGCAAATAACGGCGATATGCTTAACTTTCCGTATGGCAATAGCAGCCCGTTTAGTTGCTGTGGTTTTTACCAGCCATCAATTGACCTTGTAAATCATTTTCGCACCAATTCAACTACGGGTTTACCATATCTTGACGATTATAACAGCCACGCTATAAAAACAGATATGGGCCTGGCATCGGCCGACGATTATACCCCGGATGCCGGCACAATTGACCCGCGCCTTGACTGGACTGCCGGTCGCCGCGGGATCCCTTATCTTGACTGGGGCTTACATCCGGGAGCCGACTGGATCCGAGATCAGCAGTACGGCGGCCCTTATTCGCCTATCAAAAATGTTTACGGCCAGGCCGAGCAGGATGTAAACGGTGATAACACCTCATGGGCGCCAGGCTCAGGGATCAATTACAACGTGATCCGTTATGCCGATGTATTGTTGATGGCTGCCGAAGTTGAAGCACAGGTTGGTAGTCTGGATAAAGCCGAAAGTTATGTAAACCTGGTGCGTAACCGTGCAGCTAATCCCGATGGCTTTGTACACAAATACAAAGATGATGATGACCCTACGGCCGGGTTTACCACTCAGGCTGCTGCTAACTACAAAGTGAGCCCTTATCCCGGCGGCGCTTTTGCCAGTAAAGATTTTGCGCTTAAAGCCATTTATTTTGAACGTAAAATTGAACTTGCCATGGAAGGGCACCGCTTTTTTGACCTGGTACGCTGGGGCATTGCCGATACCGAGCTTAATGCTTACATAGCATATCAAAGTACGTTGACCAGTGATGTAAAAGGTGGTAAATTTATTAAAGGTAAAAGCGAATATTTCCCCATACCGCTGGTGGAGATTGACTTAAGCGCTAAAGGTGGCACCCCGCAATTGAAACAAAACCCGGGTTATCACTAATTAAAGCTGAAAGCAAAATGCGCAAAGCCAAAAGCTAATAAAATAAACTGGCGTTCAGTTAGTAACAGAAAAATGCATAGAAATTATAAATAACCTGGCAACTTACCGGGAAAGCATACTTTCCGGTAAGTTTATTATCTTGCCTTAACATTCCTGCTTCTGAAAAGCTGATTATAAACATTTTTAAACCCATTTATGGACAAATCATCATCGCGGTTTTTATCGCTGGATGTATTTCGTGGCATGACTTTATGCTTCATGATCATTGTAAATACGCCGGGCAGCGGAGCAGCCCCTTTTTCGCCACTTGAACATGCCGCATGGCATGGCTTCACCCCAACCGATCTTGTGTTCCCTTCTTTTCTGTTTGCAGTAGGCAACGCCATGAGCTTTTCAATGAAACGCTACCAGGAAATGGGCAACGCGGCTGTGCTTAGCAAAATTTTCAGGCGTACGCTGCTTATATTTTTAATAGGATACCTCATGTACTGGTTCCCTTTCTTTTCAATGAGCGGCGGCTTTCATTTAAAACCTATTACACATACCCGAATTATGGGTGTTTTGCAGCGAATCGCCCTGTGTTATTGCTTTGCCTCGCTTATGATCCATTTCTTTTCTAAACAAACCGTTTTTATTTTATCCGGGTTGTTTTTAGTGATCTATTGGATCATCCTGCTGGTGTACGGCAACCCTCCCGATCCGCTGAGTATGACCGGCAACGCAGGTATCTACCTTGATAAGTTTTTGTTTGGTGTAGATCACCTGTATCACGGTGAGGGTATCCCGTTTGAGCCGGAAGGTGTATTAAGCACATTGCCGGCAATTGTTAACGTTGTGATTGGATACTATGCAGGTAAATTCATCCAACAAAAAGGCAAAGGTTATGATGCCACTACCAAGTTGCTGTTAACCGGCTGCCTGTTCATTTTTTTAGCCTTATGCTGGAATATGGTTTTCCCGATCAATAAAAAGCTGTGGACAAGCTCATTTGTACTGGTTACCACAGGGTTGGATTTAGTGATCCTCTCTGCCTTGATATATGCTTTGGAAATTAATAATTGGAACAAAGGTAACTGGGCCCGATTTTTCACCATCATGGGTAAAAACCCGCTGCCTATTTATGTACTATCCGAAATACTGCTGATCCCGGTAAGTATGATCATCATAAGCGGCACAAACGCTGTCGATTGGATCAACACGGCCTTTTACCAGGCCATAGCCCCCGGCCCTGTAGGCTCATTGCTCTTTGCCATCAGCTTTATGATGATTTGCTGGTTGGTTGCCTATATACTTGATAAGCGGAATATTTATATCAGGGTCTGATTCTTGATGTCGAATTTCGAATGTTCGATTTCGGATTTTTTGGAATTTTGTTGCCCGGCGGCCGTGTCCTCACGGCTGCATGCAAGTGTCTTTGTCTGAACTCGAATCCTAAAAATCATGGTTCAGAAAATATACTTCTTAATATTATTTAAAAAGTTTAATTTGCGTGCATCCAATTAAATAACAATTCTTTATGAAGAAATTATCCTTATTGCTTTGCGGCTGTATGGCACACCTGCTTTCTGTAGCCCAGGCAGCTAAACCGGCTCTGGCGCTTATCCCGCAGCCTGTAAAAGTTACCCAAACTACCGGCCAGTTTGTATTGCCCAAAACGGTTGTTGTAGAGGCCGGTTCTTCGGCCGATGTGGCAAATGTAACAGCGTATCTTAAAAGAAAATTAGCTACGGCTACAGGTGCATTCATCACCGTAAAAAGTGTTGCGCCCACAGCGCCTATCAGGCTCATTTTAAATAAAACAGCCGACACCGTACTCAAAACCGAAGGCTATAAACTATCCGTAACTCCTAAAAAAGTAGTGATCCGTGCTAATGATGCCGCGGGATTATTTTATGGTGTACAAACGTTTTTCCAGCTGTTGCCTAAAGAAATTGAAGGATTAGAAGTAGCCAAAGGCATAAAGTGGACCGCACCCTCGGTTGAAATTACCGACTATCCAAGGTTTGGATGGAGAGGATTAATGTTTGATGTATCACGCCACTTTTTTACCAAGGCAGAGGTTAAACAATACATTGATGCCATGGTTAAATACAAATTTAACCTGCTGCATTTACACCTTACAGATGATGAAGGCTGGCGCGTGGAAATCAAAAGCCTGCCAAGGTTAACCGAAGTAGGATCGCACAATGTTAAAAAGGTAGGCCAGTTTGGTACGTTTACTCCACCTACAGCAGATGAGCCACGTACCTACGGCGGTTTTTATACCCAGGAAGATATCAAAGAATTGGTACAATACGCCAAAGACAGGTTTGTAAACATTCTCCCTGAAATTGATGTGCCTGGCCACAGTCTTGCTGCTGTGGTTGCCTATCCCGAGCTTTCATGTACACCCGGCGCTGATAAGTATGTAGTAAACTCCGGCGAACCTTTTATGGACTGGAGCGGGCCGCATAACAGGGCTATTGTTGATAACACCCTTTGCCCTGCAAATGAAAACGTTTATACTTTTTTAGATAAGGTAGTGACCGAAGTAGCCCAACTGTTCCCCTTCGGCTATATTCATTTAGGCGGTGATGAGTGTGCAAAAAATTTCTGGGAGCAAAGCGATGCCATAAAAGCATTGATGGCCAAAGAAAACCTGAAAGACATGAACGAGGTACAGGCCTATTTTGAAAAACGGCTTGAAAAAATAGTGGAATCAAAAGGCAAAAAATTCATGGGCTGGGACGAGATCATTGAAGGCGGCCTCGGCCCTAATGCAGCGGTAATGAGCTGGCGCGGCATTCAGGGAGGTATCACCGCTGCTAAAGCCGGTCATGAGGTTGTAATGAGCCCAACTACGTTTGCTTATTTAGATTACATGCAAAGCGACCGTGTAAACGAAACCAAGATCTACGCCACCCTGCGCCTAAACAAAACTTACTCTTGGGAGCCGGTTCCCGACAGCGTTGATGCACGCCTCATTAAAGGTGGCCAGGCTAACTTATGGACAGAGCAGGTATACAACATTCGCCAGGCCGAATATATGACATGGCCACGCGGCATGGCTATTGCCGAGGATGTATGGTCGCCAAAGGGCCCTAAAAACTGGGATGGATTTTTCAGCAGGGTAGAGAAACACTTCCCGCGCTTTGATGAAGCCGAAACCAAGATAGCCCCAAGCGCTTATGACCCCTCATTTGACGCGGTGTTGAATCCTGATAGTACGTTAAAAATCACCCTGACCAATGAGGTAAACGGACTGGACACCTATTACAGCTTCGACAATTCGTTCCCCGACAGGTTTTATCCTAAATACACAGCGCCGATAGATGCGCCTAAAGATGCCACTACATTAAGAGTGATCACCTATCGCGGTAAAAAACCAATTGGCCGTATGGTTACTATGCCATTGGCTGAGCTGAAAAGCAGGATTAAAAAGTAAGAATAATTCATAAATAAAAGCCCTCCGAAATTCAATCCGGAGGGCTTCCTTATTTAATTACCTTCAGCCGCCGATCCACTCCGGCCGGGTGGTCTTTTGTGCTAAAGGCTTGTCAGCTCAAATGGCTGAAAGCCCCGGTTAAAAACATTTGGGTAATTGAGTTTGGCATGATCGCCTGTGTGATGGTATTTCCAACGGCGTTTATTGCCGGCCCAATCCGCGGTCCCCGTTTACTGGCGCTTCATTGACTGCTGCCTCGGTATTTCCGGGATCATTCCTTTATATATCGTTTACCGGGATATTAAAAGTTGGAAAAGATGAGCAATCAGAACATTGCTCCTTTATGTTAAAAAAACAAATATTAGCCAGTCAAATTCAATTTATTGTTCATCGGCTATTCCGTTTTTATTCTTTTAAAATGTTCTTTAGTGTATATATGTAAAAACATTTGTACAAAATGTATGAACATATCATTTTTCATGCTATATTGCCCCTGCTAAATCAATTTGGGGTACAAATATGTATTTGCAAATTGTGCTGTAAATTATATAACTTTAATCTCTGTTTAACCAATTTTAAACCCATGTACCGGAAGTTGTATTATGTGTGGCTTACAATAGCCATTTGCACGCTGTACACGCTTTATTCCTGCCATTCATCGGGCGGGATAGCCGAAGAACAGGTGCCCGATACCATCAGCTACAACTTTAATATCCGCCCAATACTTTCAGACAAATGCTATAAATGTCACGGCCCTGATGCGTCGCATCGCGAAGCCGACCTTAGGCTTGATCTTCCGGAGAGCGCCTATAAGGCATTAAAAGATAATCCATCATCGCATGCACTTGTCCCCGGAGATCCTATGCAATCGGAGGTTTATCGCCGAATCTCCACCAAAGACACTACCGAGCAGATGCCGCCGGCGTCATCCAATTTAAAGAGGTTATCGCCCTATGAAGTTGAACTCATTCACAAGTGGATAAAACAGGGCGCCAAATATGAAAAGCACTGGGCTTTTGTCGCTCCGCGAAATTATCCGGTTCCGCAGGTTAAAAACACGGCATGGCCTAAAAATGAGATTGATAATTTCATACTGCAAAAAATGGAGCATGCAGACCTGGAGCCCAATCCCGAAGCCGATAAAGAACGCCTGCTGAAACGCATTTCACTCGATTTGACTGGTCTGCCGCCATCTCTTGCTTTAATGGATGAGTTTTTAGCCGATAAAAGCGCCAGCGCTTACGAAAAAATGGTGGACAAGCTGATGGCAACTCCGCAATACGGCGAAAAAATGGCGCTGCACTGGCTGGATGTTGCCCGCTATGCCGACTCACACGGCTACCAGGATGATAATTACCGCACCCAATGGCCATGGCGCGACTGGGTGATCCATGTCTATAACGAAAACCTGCCTTATGATAAATTCATTACCTGGCAACTGGCGGGCGATCAGCTCCCCAACGCCACTAAGGAGCAGTTGCTGGCAACCGGCTTTAACCGCAACCATAAAATAACCGAAGAAGGCGGCGTAATTGATGAGGAATATCGGGTAAGCTATGTAACCGACCGAACCAATACCTTCGGCAAAGCACTATTGGGCGTCACATTGGAATGCGCTCATTGTCATGATCATAAATACGACCCTTTTTCGCAAAAAGAGTACTACCAGGTTTATGCTTTTTTTAATAATGTGAAGGAAGTGGGACTGCAGTCAACCGTTGGCGGGCCGGAAACCTACGCCAAAAATCCCATGATGAAGATCAGCAATGAGGATGTTAAAAAGATCCTGACTTTTGTGAACAAGCGCGATACCGATAAGCTCATTGTATCCATTATGACGGATAGTGACAAGGTGCGGCCGACATACATCCTCAAACGAGGCAACTACGATGCCCATGGCGATGAGGTGCAGGCCGGTACGCCCAAATCCATATTACCATTTACCAATAACTACACAAAAAACCGCTTAGGCCTGGCCGAATGGCTGTTCAATAAAAACAACCCGCTTACCGCCCGTGTATTTGTAAACCAGATGTGGCAGGAGTTTTTTGGCAAGGGCATCGTAAAAAGCTCGGGCGATTTCGGCATGCAGGGCGATCTGCCATCGCACCCCGAACTGCTGGACTGGCTCGCGGTTGATTTCCGCGATCATGGCTGGAATATTAAACGGCTGGTAAAACAGATGGTAATGTCGGCCACTTACCGGCAATCGGCAGCGGCCACGCCCGAAAAACTGAAGGAAGATCCGGATAATAATTTATTAGCGCGGGGCCCAAGAGGCCGTTTACCTGCCGAGTTTGTGCGCGACCTGGTTTTAGCCAGCAGCGGCCTGCTTAACCCAACCATCGGCGGCCCGAGTGTTAATCCTTACCAGCCGCCGGGCCTTTGGGAAAACGCCACATCGGGCAGGGGGATTTTGGCGAATTACAAACAGGTGCACGGGCCAAACCTGTACCGCAGGGGAATGTATACCCTAATTAAACGTACCGTTCCGCCGGCATCCTTAGGTATTTTTGATGCCAGCAACCGCGACCAGTGCGAAGTAAAACGCCTGCGTACCAATACCCCATTGCAGGCACTGGTTATGCTGAACGATCCAACCGTATTAGAGAGTGCACGGGTTTTAGCAGCGAAACTTTTACAGGATAAAAGCACTTCGACAGAAAAGATCACCAAAGCGTTCCGATTGATCCTCTGCCGGCACCCGCAGGAAAAGGAGCTGGCTATTTTAACTTCGTATTACGCTGATGAACTAAAAAGCATGAAAAAGGCGGATGCCGAAAAATTGCTAACCGTGGGCGAATACCCGGTACCTGCCAATCTGGATAAAATAACATTGGCAGCTATGATGAAAGTGGTTGATACCATGTATAACCTGGAAGAAGCAATAACAAAAACCTGAGCACATGGAAAAAGATTTTTTAGAAAACAGGCTTAACATCAACCGGCGCAGGTTTCTTTCCAGGCTTAGTTTGGGCATTGGCAGCGTGGCATTGGGTTCATTGCTCATTCCTGATCTGTTTAGCGGCAAGGGAGATGAAGCGGAGGCTGATTTTATTCCCGGCATCCCCAACTTTGCGCCTAAAGCAAAACGGGTGATCTACCTGTTCCAGGATGGAGCGCCCTCACAACTCGAGTCATTTGACTACAAGCCCAAGCTGCGTGAAATGATGGGGCAGGAACTGCCGGCATCCGTACGCGGCAACCAGATCCTGACAGGAATGACGGCCAAGCAGGCTTCGTTCCCGCTGGTGGGTTCATTTTATGATTTTAAGCAATATGGCGAGTCGCGCGCCTGGATCAGCGATATGTTCCCGCACATAGGCAAAATTGCCGATGATATCTGCATTATTAAATCGCTCAACACCGATGCCATTAACCATGACCCCGCGCTAACTTTTTTCCAGACCGGGGCACAGCAGGGCAACCGCCCAAGCATGGGCTCGTGGGTAAGCTACGGCCTCGGCAGCGAAAACAAAAACCTGCCGGCTTTCACCGTATTGCTCTCTAAAGGCAAGGGAAACGGGCAGGGTGTTTACTCCAAATTGTGGAGTAATGGCTTCTTAGATTCCATTCACCAGGGCGTACAGTTCAGCAGCGGCGAAGATCCAATCCTGTACCTGAATGATCCTGAAGGATTGAACCGCCACGAGCGCCGCAAAATGCTGGATAAACTGGCCGAGCTCAATGACATGAATTATAAAGAGTTTGGCGACCCGGAGATAAACACCAAGGTACAGCAATATGAAATGGCTTACCGCATGCAAACCGCCGTACCCGAAATTATGGACGTAAGCAAGGAGTCGGACGATATTGTGAAGATGTACGGGCCGGAGTGCCTTATTCCCGGCACTTATGCGGCTAACTGCCTGCTGGCCCGCAAACTTTCTGAAAACGGCGTTCGCTTTGTGCAGCTCTATCACCAGGGCTGGGACCAGCACAGCAACCTACCGCAGGAAATGGCAGGGCAGGCCAAAGATGTAGACCAGGCATCGGCAGCACTGGTTACCGACCTCAAGCAACGGGGGCTACTGGATGAAACACTGGTGATCTGGGGCGGCGAGTTCGGTCGCACCAATTACAGCCAGGGTAAATTGGAAAAAGCTAATTATGGGCGCGATCATCATCCCCGCTGTTTCAGCATCTGGATGGCCGGCGGCGGCATTAAGCCGGGTATAGTTTACGGCGAAACCGACGAGTTTGGCTATAACATTGTTAAAGATCCGGTGCACGTGCATGATTTTCATGCCACCATTTTAAATCAATTAGGCATCGACCATAAAAAACTAACTTATAAAAGCCAGGGCCGTAGGTACAGATTAACGGACGTGGCGGGGAATGTGGTGAAGGGGATAATAGCGTAGGCCCCCTCTAAATCTCCCCCGGAAGGGGAGACTTTCAGGAAAGCTTTTAAGCCCCCCTTCCGGGGAGGGTTGAGAGGGGCTGAATACGAAGCTTGCACAAATTCAGCTGAAAGCTGAAACCATGCGACACCACGGGGCACAGCCCCGCGGCAGCTAATAATTTAAACAATCAAATAAATCAATCGGTGAAATCATAATCAATCGGTGAAATCCCAAACAATATGGAAAGAAGAGAATTTATCAAGCACACTTCAGTTTTATCAGCAGGCTTTTTTATAGCCAAAGATTTGTTAGCGAAAGACGACGGCCCAATTTACGGTCATGGCAATATGCGCTACCGCATGGATAAAAACTGGAGCAAGGCCGATTCGCAGAAGAACCCGGTGAATGATTGCCATGAGATGGTGCAGGATTCAAAAGGACGCATTTTGCTGCTCACCAACGAGACTAAGAACAATGTACTCATTTATAATAAATCGGGCAAGCTGCTAAGTACCTGGGGGCATGATTTTCCCGGCGCACATGGCCTCACCCTGTTTAATGAAAACGGTACCGAAGTACTGTTCATAACCGATACCGTAAAATACCAGGTTTATAAAACCACGCTTGATGGCCGTATTTTAATGACCATTAATGTGCCGCTCGAAACCGGCGTTTACAAAAAAGCCGAAGAATTTGTTCCCACCGAAACTACTATCGACAGCAATGGCGATATTTTTATTGCCGATGGCTACGGGGCCCAATACGTTACCCATTATGATAAAGATGGCAAACTTAAAGGTTTCTTCGGTGGTAAAGGTGAGGGCGACGAACACCTGGATAATGCGCACGGTATTGTGATTGACAGACGATATGATACACCGACATTGCTGGTTACCGATCGTACCCGTAACTGCTTTAAGCGCTTCAGCATGGATGGAAAATTGCAGGAAGTAATTAAGCTTCCGGGAGCCTGTGTTTGCCGTCCGGTGATTAAGGGCGATCATTTGTATGCTGCCGTACTTCGCTCGCCCGACCTGAGCAAGGAGAATACCGGCTTTACTACCATATTAGATAAAAACAACAAAGTAGTATCCAACCTTGGCGGTACCGAGCCTGTGTACACTGATGGCATGCTGCAGCCCATGGCACAGGCCGAAAAGATTTTCCTGAACCCGCACGATGTTTGTGTGGATAACGACGAGAATTTGTATGTGGCGCAATGGGCATCGGGCAAGGTGTATCCTTATAAATTCACAAGGGTTTAATTAATATGCATTTAGCCCGGCGTATATGAAAAGCAGCCATAAAGGTTTTGCGGAAGGGACATTATTTGCCCTTAATATTTTTATTGTAGTGCTGCTTATAGCAGGCGATAGCCTGGTTGTGCCCCGCTGGCTGCAACCTGTTGGCCGCATGCACCCGCTGATCCTGCATTTTCCCATCGTGATACTGATGCTGGCCATGGTGATGGAGTTTTTCCGTTACCGGGCCGAGTTTATTAACGAAAAACTGTATCAAACCTTTACAAGTTACCTGCTGCTTTTAGGCGCACTGCTATCCTCCATAACGGTAATTATGGGCTTGTTCCTGTCAAGAGAGCCGGGTTATGAAGGCGATACTTTACAATGGCATAAATGGTTTGGCGTAAGCGTGGCCTTTGCCGGGTATGGAGTGTACCTCATCCGCCATACCTCAAAATATACCGTAAGGTTCGCTAAAGCCGGAGCTATAATAACCGTTTTCTGTTTAATTGTTGCCGGGCACCTTGGCGGCAACCTTACCCATGGCAATGATTTTGTTTTGGGGCCGGTAATGGATAAGAGCAAAAACGTGGTACCGATAGACCAGGCCCTGGTTTATAACGATGTGATCCGCCCCATATTTGAGGTTAAATGCCAAAGCTGCCATAATATCGATAAAAAGAAAGGCCGCCTGATGCTTACCGATTCGGCAGCGATAATGAAAGGCGGCAAAACCGGCAAACTATTCATAGCCGGCGACCCGGCCATGAGCCTGTTGCTGCAACGCGTTCACCTGCCCGAAACCGAAAAGAAACACATGCCCCCAACCGGCAAAACGCAGCTTACCGATGATGAAAAAATGCTGCTTTACCTGTGGATAAAAAGCAAGGCCGGTTTCAGTAAAAAAGTGATTGATTTACCTGCCAACGATTCATTACGTATGATAGCTGCGACGCACTTAAAACCTGCAGAAAGCGAAGAAGAGGTTTATGATTTTTCGGCAGCTAACGAAAAAGAAATTCAAAAGCTAAACAACAACTACCGGGTGGTTTACCCGCTGGCCAGCGAGTCGCCGGCGCTGGCGGTTAATATTTACAATAAAAGCACCTATAATGTAAAAGTGCTGGAGGAGTTAAGTTCTATAAAAAAACAGGTGGTATCACTCGATCTGAACAAGATGCTTGTAAAGGATGCCGATCTGAAAACCATCGCCAAATTTGAAAACCTTCGCAGGCTAAACCTTAACTTTAGCGATGTTACGGGCAAGGGTTTAAAGGAATTAGCAGGTTTAAAATATCTCAAAAGTATTTCATTAACGGGCGTTAAACTTAATATAGCCGATGTAAAACAGCTCATCGCTATAAAAAGCCTTAATGAACTGGCGGTATGGGATAGCGGCCTGAACCCGGCCGACCTGCAATCGCTTCAAAAACAAAACCCCAAACTTAGCCTGTTAACCGGCTTTAAGGATGATGGTAAGGCGCTTAAGCTCACCAGTCCGCAGTTAAAAAATACGGCAGTTATATTTAAGCAGAATTATGCTTTGCAACTTAGCAACCCTATAAAAGGAGCCGATATCCGTTATACCACCGATGGTTCGGTACCTGATAGCATCAAGGCTGCATCTTACAAACCAGGCATTGTATTTACCCAAAGTACCGTGATCAGGACAAGGGCATTTAAAGCCGGATGGATTGGCAGCGATACCGTACAATTCAATGTTTATAAATGTGCCTATACTCCCGATAGTATCAGCTTTGTCAAATATCCTGACGACAAATACAAAGGCGATGGCGCTAAAACAATTATCGATAAAGAATTAGGCGGCGACAATTTTGGCAACGGAAAATGGGTTGCATCGCAAAAGGATCTGGCGGTGATCATGTGGTTTAATAAACCGATTGATCTGCATTCGGTTAGTCTCAATGTAATGCGTAATACAGGTTCCCAGATCTTTTTACCCGCCGGAGTTGAGGTTTGGGGAGGCACCGATCAAAACCATCTCAAGCTATTAAGCACACTTAAAACAGGGGTACCAAAAAAGTCTGATCCGTTTGCTTTGATCCCATTGGAATGTAAGTTAAAATCCGAACAACAGATATCCTGCATCAAACTGGTTGCCCAATCACTTAAAAGCGTGCCGGCATGGCATCCGGCCAAAGGCAAACCGGGCTGGGTGTTTTTAGATGAGGTGTTTTTGAATTGAGGCTTGACAACTTGCGCTCAATTATAGCCGCAATGGCCGGACCTCACAGGCCCCCGGTGTTGCTTAATGCATTGGATTCATTAACAAGAAATGATAAGTCCGCTTTTTCTCTCATTCGCCAATCTGCATAATATTTCATTAATTTGCTTAGCCGATTAAAACCAGGCAGCGATATTTCTATTATTTATTGATGGATAAAAAATTAAACAAGATCACAGTTGTTGGCGGGGGGAGCTGGGCTACGGCTAATATCAAAATGCTTATCGACAACACCACTCCAAAAGAAATTTTTTGGTGGATGCGTAATGCCGAAGCTGTGGAACATCTGCAAAAGTTTGCGCGTAACCCGCACTACCTGAGTTCGGTTGAGATCAAACTTCCCGAACAGAATATATCTACCGATCTGAAACCGCTTATAGCGGCTGCTGATATTGTATTGCTTAATGTACCGGCTGCTTTTTTGAAAGATGCGCTAAAAGATATTACTGCTGCCGATCTGAAAGGAAAAAAGATAGTATCGGCTATAAAAGGTATCGTGCCCGATGAAAACCTGATAATTGCCGAGTTTCTCCATCAAAAATACGATATATCGTTTGATGATTTTATGGTGATCAGCGGTCCGTGCCATGCCGAGGAAGTGGCGCTCGAAAAATTATCATATCTAACTATAGCTTCCGGAGATACAGGACTGGCATCGCAGTTTGCGGGAATGATCAATACCCGGTATATCAAAACAAACATTTCTGATGATATCTATGGTACAGAATACGGGGCTGTTTTGAAGAATGTATACGCCATTGCCAGTGGTATTTGCCATGGTGTGGGCTATGGAGATAATTTCCAGGCGGTGCTGATATCAAACGCTATTCGCGAATTGGAGCGTTTTGTCGCCGCCGTACATCCTATCGACAGGGATATTAAAGAGTCGGCTTACCTGGGCGATTTGCTTGTTACCGCCTACTCGCAATTTAGCCGTAACCGCACCTTTGGAAACATGATAGGCAAGGGATATACAGTAACATCGGCCCAACTTGAAATGAACATGATTGCCGAGGGGTACTATGCAGTAAATTGCCTACACGAGGTTAATAAGCAATACGGCGTGAGCATCCCTATTTGCGAAGCTGTTTATGCTATTTTATATCAAAAACGCTCACCTGTAGTAGAAATGAGAAATTTGGCCGAGAAATTGAGTTGATTTTATTAAAAAACTTAATTACCGTCAATATGAAAAATCTGTTTAAAATAGCCCTGTTTGCTGCCGGTACATTTATGGTTAGCCCGGGCTTTGCCCAAACGCATAAGGATTCAACCCTCGGCGGGAAGATCAGCAAAACCACAAAAAAAATAGGCCATAAAACATCCGAGATTGCGGCTAAAGGCGCAGCTACGGTAGCTGATAAAAAATATGCCGGCAAGGCCGGTCCTAATGGCGAAACCATTTACATTGATAAATATTCGCATTATTTTTATGTGAATAAAAAAGGTCACCGGGTTTATCTGAAAAAATCTGAACTGATTGATAAACCTGCCCAATAATTAAATTCAACAAAGGCGTAAGCCGTTCTAAAAAATCCTGATCCGTCATGAAAAAGTTTGCTCCCATATTTGCTGCAGTTGCAGGCATGTTATTGATATACGCTTGTTCTCAGCCGCCGGCCGCCAATAAAAAGCTGGAAGGTAACTGGAAATCAAAAGATGGTGCTACCAAGCTTTCGATAACCGATAAAGATTTTATTATGGACGACGGACAGGCGAGCAAAGAGGATTATTTTGTAAAAAATGATACCATTTATACCTCATACCAGGGGAGCAGGCCTTATACCAAGTTTTTTATTAAGGAACTTACCGACAGTAAGCTAACGCTTTGTTATCCTGATTCGGATATTGTTGAATTTAGCCGTTAATGTAGGCTGAAAGCTGAATGCTCAAAGCCGAAAGCTCATAAGTTTTATGGATGGGTTGAAGTTTGTTTATGACCGGAAAAGGCCGGGCTTATATATAAAACAAAAGCCTTTGTTCCCGTATGCAGCGGTAAAAAGGCTTTGTTAACAAAACTAAACTAAAACTAATGCTTCTTACTAAAGGAAGCTCATGAAAACCACCCTGTGAGTTTTAAGTCTCAAGTTCTAAGTCTGGAGTCTTAAGTTCTAAGTCTGAAGTTCATCGCGTTTTTCACTTTGAACTTAAGACTTTCGACTTCGGACTCAGTACTTCTGACTTAAAACCCACCCGGTGGTTTGATATTTAAAATCTTCTGCGACGTTCCGGACGATCTTCACGGCTTTTGCCTGAAAAATCACGGAAGCCACCACTGTGTTCGCGGCGTTCGTTGCCACGATACCCGCCTTCACGACGGTCGCCGCCACCACGGTAGCCACCTTCACGGCGATCTCCGCCACGGTATCCGCCTTCGCGGCGGTCACCACCGCGGTATCCGCCTTCGCGACGTTCGCTGGTGCCTTCGCCTGAGATCTCGATCCTTACCGGGCGACCTTTATATTCGGCTTCCTTGAAGCTGCTCATCACTTTATCAACATCTTCGTTCTGCACTTCAAAGAATGAATAAACACCTTTAACGTCGATCTTACCAACGGTACGACCGCTTATTTTGGTAGTGTTACAGATGTAACCTAACAAATCGCCACGGTTAAACTCGTCAACCGAACCAAGGTTTATAAATAAACGGGTGTAGTTACCTCTTACGCCGTTGCCGCGTTCGCCGCGATCTTCAAACCTGTTACGGCCTTCTTCAATGCTGGCATTCAGGTCGGGAGCGTTTTTATAATAATCAAGGAAACGGTTAAACTCAATTGAAGCAAAGCGTTTAATGAAATCTTCCTTGGTAAAATCTTTAAACTCGTCATAAATGCGCGGCAGGTATTGCTCAATCTGCTCTTCGTTCACAGTTACATTATGTACTTTGTGAACAATAGAGAACAATTGTTTTTCGCAAACATCAAAACCTGTTGGAATTTCTGCTTTAACGAACTTTTTACCAATAACACGCTCAATCTGGCGGATTTTGCCTAATTCTTTGGCGTTTACGATAGAGATTGACACACCTGTTTTACCTGCACGGGCTGTACGGCCGCTACGGTGGGTGTAGTTTTCAATTTCGTCGGGTAATGAATAGTTAATAACGTGAGTTACATCGTTAACGTCGATACCACGTGCTGCAACGTCAGTAGCAATTAATAATTGCAGGCTGCGCTCACGGTAGCGTTTCATCACTTTATCGCGTTGTTGCTGTGAAAGGTCACCATGCAATGAATCAGCATTGTAGCCGTCTTTGATCAGGGCCTCAGCAATTTCCTGGGTTTCAATTTTGGTACGGCAAAATACGATACCAAAAATATCAGGATTAAAGTCAACAATACGTTTAAACGCGGCATACTTATCACGGGCACGTACTATATAGTACTCATGCTCGATATTGGCATTGCCGGTGTTTTTTGCGCCCATAGTAAGCTCAAACGGATTGTCCATGTACTTTTTGGCAATCCGCCTAACTTCGGCAGGCATGGTGGCCGAGAATAGCCAGGTTTTTTTCTCTTCGGGTGTGGTAGATAAGATACTATCAATGTCTTCCTGAAAGCCCATATTGAGCATTTCGTCAGCCTCATCCAATACTACATACTTCACAGCCGAAAAATCAATAGCCTTACGGTTAATGATATCAAGCATACGCCCTGGTGTAGCTACTACGATCTGTACGCCGCGTTTGATCTGGCGTAACTGATCCATAATGCTTGCACCACCATAAACGGCAACAACGTGTACGTTGTTCATTTTTTTGGCGTAATTCTTAATGTCGTTCGCGATTTGTAAACAAAGTTCGCGTGTTGGGCATAAAACAAGTGCCTGTGGATGATTTTCTTCGAAATCAAGCAGTTCCAACAATGGTAGGCCAAAGGCAGCAGTTTTTCCGGTCCCGGTTTGGGCTAATCCGACAAAATCGTTGCTGCCTGTTAACAATACCGGGATTGACTGCTCCTGGATTGGTGTAGGATTCTCAAATCCTAACTCAGAGATGGCATTAACAATATCATGACGGATTCCCAGTTCAATAAATGGGTTGTTCATGAATTTAAATAACGAATTTGACAACATCGTCAAATCGGGCGCAAAGATAGCGTTAATGTTTTAAAATTCCAATAGGTAGGCTGAGATAAAATGAAGTTTAGTAGTATTATTGAGAATTCGCTACTAATTGACTGAAAAAAAACCAGTTAATTAATAATTTCATAACAAGGATTACCTTTTTCTCCGGTTTTTAAAGCCCGATTTATAGACAATGCACATGGTAATGAACATGAAATCATAAACCTATTACCTGGTTTTTACACCAGGATTGCAAAAAAGGAACTTTGTCTTTAGTCGTAAGTTCTAAGCATAGAGAAAAAGAAAAACCAGACTTGTGACTTCAGACTTGGTACTGTTTACTTAACACTAACTTACCTCAACCTGTCGGCCGATTTTACCAGCTTCTCATCTTTTTTTATGCTTTTTTGCGCGAAGATGATCAGTATAATGCTTAATGAAGTAAGGAACAGGCCAATGCCCATCGTGCGTGTGTCAAGCGTAATGCTGCCTGCTGCGCCTTTAACGGTTTGTGCCATCCAGAAACTATAGCCAATAAGTACCAGTATAGCACTGTAACAGAAGGCTATTTGCTGTTTTCGGTTTTTATATAGAAAAATGATGATCAGGGGAATAAGGGCAACAATAGCTGTTATAGCGGTGAGCGCCACAAATGTTTGGGTATGCTGCTGTACGCCATTTACATCCTGGTAAATACCGGTAACCATAATGCTTGAGGGTTTATCATTAATATAGACGTTGTGGGCAAGCGGAAAAAAGAAAAGGGCGAACAGCACAAGGCTGGCGAACAAAAGGTAAATGCTTTGGATGCGTTGAAGCATAGTATTTAATTATTATATGGGCAAATATAATTGTTTTGCTTATAGAGTGTAGCCGATTTATTGCTCCCTGAAATACTATGACCAAATTATGAGCCTGCCATAGGCGGCAGATTATTAACTTTGCCTTTGTGAGTACCAATCAGCGTTATTTTATTGAACTGGCCTACAACGGCACCGCCTATCACGGCTGGCAAATACAGCAAAATGCCGTAAGTGTACAGGAATTGCTGAACAAGGCCCTAAGCACAATTTTACGACAGCCCATAGAAACAACCGGCTGCGGCCGTACAGATACCGGCGTGCACGCTAAAGAGTTCTTCGCGCATTTTGATGTTGATGTTGAGGTTGATAGTTCATTGTTCATAGATCATGGTAAGGTTGCCAACCATGAACCATCAACTATCAACCATGAACAGGTAACCAGGGGGCTCAACGCCCTGCTCCCCCCTGATATCGCCATAAAAAATATTATCCCGGTACATGCCGATGCACATGCCCGTTTTGATGCCGTGTCGCGCTCATATCAATATCATGTTCACTTTAGTAAAGACCCTTTTTTACAGGGGGCTTCCTGGCAATTGCGTGATGTGCCCGATATCGGCCTGATGAACCGGGCAGCAGTTATCATGATGGACTATATTGATTTTAGTTGTTTCAGTAAATCAAACACCCAGGTAAAAACCAATAACTGCAAAATTACCAGTGCCGAATGGGTGAAAACCGACAGTGGCATCGTTTTCCATATCACTGCCGACAGGTTTTTGCGTAACATGGTACGCGCCATTGTGGGTACATTAATGATGATCGGCCGGGAAGAAATATCTCCCGAAAGCATTCGCGAAATTATTGAAAGTAAGAACCGCTCAAACGCCGGCACCAGTGTTCCGGCCTGCGGCTTGTATTTGACGGAGGTGAAATATCCGTTCCCCCTAACCCCCTAAAGGGGGAATAATGGTGCAGGATAGAATTTTAAGATTTATAATTATACCTTACATTTGAAATAGTGGCAAAAAAGGAAGAAAATACTAATAAGCAGGCACCCCCTTCAGGGGGCGGGGGGGGCGTAACCGGAAAGGCCCTCGACTGGAAGCTGCTTGGCCGCGTGATGCATTACGTTAAGCCGTATAATAAAACATTTGTTATAGCTACCTTTCTTACCATCTTCATAGCCGCCAACGCTTTGCTGCAGCCAATCCTGATCCAGCGTACACTGGATGTCAACATTTTGAACGACGATTATAACGGCCTGGTTTTTATGGTTGAGCTGATGATAGCTCAACTGATCATTCAAACTATTGCGCAGTACTACCAAACTTATTTAACCAATGCGCTGGGTCAATATGTGATCCGCGATTTGAGGATCGATATTTTTAACCACATTACCAGTTTAAGATTAAAATACTTCGACCGTACACCTATCGGCATGCTCATTACGCGTACGGTATCTGACCTGGAAACTATTGCTGATATTTTTTCGGAAGGGTTGATCTCTATCATGGGCGATATGCTGCTGGTAATCGCCGTGATTGGCTACATGCTTTGGCAGGACTGGAAACTGGCCCTGATTACGCTCATCCCGATGCCCTTCCTGTTTGCTTCAACCTATGTGTTTAAAGAGGCTATCAAGTCATCATTCCAGGAGGTGCGTACACAGGTGGCACGGCTCAATACTTTTTTGGCCGAGCATATCTCGGGGATCAGTGTGATCCAGATCTTCGCCCGTGAAGACCAGGAGATGCGTAAATTTAAAGCCGTAAACGAAAAGTACCGCGATGCCAATATCCGCTCAAACTGGTATTATTCCATATTTTTCCCTGTAGTTGAAATCCTCTTTGCCATTTGTATGGGCCTGTTGGTTTGGTATGGTTGCAAAAGGATGTTGTCTGACAGTCAAATGGCTGCTATTACCGTATCGGGTAAAGGCATTACTCCCGGGTTGATCACCAGCTTTATCGTGTTGCTGAATATGCTGTTCAGGCCTATCCGCCAGCTGGCCGATAAATTTAATACCCTGCAAATGGGCATGGTAGGTGCCGACAGGATTTTTAAAGTATTGGATACCGATGAGGTAGCCGAAAATAAAGGCACACTTACAACAGGCAGGCTGCAGGGCGATATTAGCTTTGATAAAGTATGGTTTGCCTATAATGATGAAAACTGGGTGCTGAAAAACATCAGCTTCCACATTAAACCCGGCGAAACACTGGCTTTGGTAGGGGCAACCGGCGCAGGCAAATCATCAACCATTAATATCCTGAACCGTTTTTATGAAATTGGCAAAGGTTGTGTAAGGGTCGATGGGCATGATATCCATGATTATGATGTAAACTACCTGCGTTCGCAGATAGCAACTGTGATACAGGATGTTTTTTTATTCAGCGATACCATTGCCAATAATATCAGCCTCAATAATCCTACTATCACCCGCGACCAGATCATAGCTGCAGCCAAAGATGTTGGCGCGCATGATTTTATCGAACGGTTACCGGGTGGCTACGATTATAATGTGATGGAACGCGGCTCAACACTTTCGGCCGGGCAGTCGCAGCTGATCTCGTTTATCAGGGCACTGGTTTATAATCCCGCAATTCTGGTTTTGGACGAAGCTACGTCATCTGTTGATACAGAAACCGAGGTCCTGATCCAGAACGCTATCAATAAATTAATGGAAGGCCGCACGGCCATAGTGATAGCCCACAGGCTGTCAACCATCCAAAACGCCGACAGGATCATCGTACTTGATCACGGTGAGATCATGGAAATGGGCACCCACCAGGAATTGCTTAAAATTGAGAACGGCCACTACCGGAAATTGTACGACCTTCAGTTTAACTCGGCGGGGATTGTGAGATAACCCCACCCAACCCTCCCCAGCAGGGAGGGCTTAAAGATCTTAATTAAGTCTCCCCTTCCGGGGGAGATTTAGAGGGGGCTTATTTCGGTACACTTTTCACTGAATGAACCGGCTGTTCTTCCTTTTCATGCTTTTTGGCAATATCGCCGCCATGCGGATTATCGGCGTGATATTGTTTATCTTCTTTACGCACCTTGCTTTTATGCCCATTGTCATTTGGCCTGTGGGTCGGGGTATCTGATGGCGAAGGTTTATCTTTTTCGTTTGCTGGCTTTGTCATGTTTTAATAACAATAGCAATGGCGCTTTGTTTAACTCCAGGTTTAGATCAGAATTTGATGTTTAATTTGTCTGAACCCGAGTTTTGGGGATTTTGTCAGTTCAGAAACTACAAATCAAACTTTATCCCCTGGGCTAAAGGCAGCGTTTTTGAATAGTTTATAGTATTGGTTTGCCGCCTCATATAAACTTTCCAGGCATCTGAACCCGATTCTCTGCCGCCGCCTGTTTCCTTTTCACCGCCGAAAGCACCGCCTATTTCGGCGCCCGATGTACCGATGTTAACATTGGCAATTCCGCAATCAGAACCCGCGTAGGATAAAAATTGTTCTGCCTCGCGCAAATTATTGGTCATAATGGCTGATGATAGCCCCTGCGGAACACCGTTCTGCAGTTCAATGGCTTCGTCTATGGTGTTGTATTTAATGAGGTAAAGGATAGGGGCAAAGGTTTCATGCTGCACTATCTTAAAGTGATTTTCAACTTCGGCAATGCACGGTTTAACATAGCAACCCGATTCATAACCTACGCCTTCCAGCTTGCCGCCTTCAACTACAAACTTGCCGCCTTCGGCCTTGCATTTTTCAATCGACTCAAGATACAAGGCAACAGCATCAGTGTCGATCAAAGGGCCCATATGGTTGTGTTCATCCAATGGGTTTCCAATCCTGATCTGCTTATAAGCGTTAACCAGCTTTTGCTTAAATGCCTCGTAAACGCTTTCGTGAATAATAAGCCTGCGGGTACTGGTACAACGCTGACCGGCAGTACCCACCGCCCCGAACACCGCGCCGATGAGCGACATATCCAGATCGGCATTTTCGCTGATGATGATGGCATTATTACCGCCAAGCTCCAGCAGGCTTTTGCCCAACCTTGCACCAACCGAGGCGCTCACCGCTTTACCCATACGGGTTGAGCCGGTGGCAGATACTAATGGAACGCGGGTATCGGCAGCCATCAATTCGCCTATGTTACGCTCGCCTATTACCAGGCATGATACACCTTCTTCAATGTTATTCTTTTTAAAAACCTCCTGCGCTATATGCTGGCAGGCAATTGCGGTTAAAGGCGTTTTTTCGGATGGTTTCCAGATGCACACATCACCGCAAACCCAGGCCAGCAGGGAGTTCCAGCTCCAGACCGCTACCGGGAAGTTAAATGCCGAAATAATTCCTACTATGCCCAGCGGGTGGTATTGCTCATACATCCGGTGGTCGGGCCTTTCGCTGTGCATGGTTAAGCCATACAACTGACGGCTTAAGCCAACGGCAAAATCGGCGATATCTATCATTTCCTGAACCTCGCCCAGACCTTCCTGCAGACTTTTGCCCATTTCGTAAGATACCAGGGTGCCCAGGTCTTGTTTGGCTGCGCGTAAAGCTTCACCAATCTGGCGTACTATTTCGCCACGTTTAGGTGCCGGGGTTTTACGCCAGGTTTTAAATGCCTTGACTGCCTGCTCAACTGCCTGGTTATAATCTGCTTCCGTTGCCAGCCTTACTGATGCTATCTTTTTGCCATCGACCGGCGATGTTATATCTTTTACCGCGGCACCGGCGCTGCTGCCCCAGGTATTGCCTGTACTAAAGGCGTCATTAATATCGTTTATATGTAAACGTTTTAGGATATCTGAAATATTAGGTTCCATAATTGTTACTTTTGCCAAAGGTAGAAATCTTTAGGGCAATTTTTCAGAATCACTCATCGCTTGCCTGTTGTATCCATTGTCATTAATTATCAATGCTTTGTATTGAACAGTTGTTAAGAATGTTTGAATGTTGAAAACTAAATTGCATTTTGGATGCTTACTTATTGTAATTTGAACTCAATAAGTCTTTACAAGGCAATTTGTCAACCTAAAGCGGATGTTCTGCAAACAAAATTGAATGGAAGAAGAATTTGAATTTGGTTTTACCGAAGACCCAAAATTCTCGGTAGAACGGTACGAGGAAATGATCAGAAATCAGGACTTGTACTTTTTTGATGCCCAGGCGTTTGAGAACATTATCGACTACTACATCGAAAAAAATGATCCGGCCAGGGCATTACAGGTAGCAGAGTACGCGCGGAGCCAGCACCCTTTTGCGGCAATTTTCCTGATTAAACAGGCCCAACTGCTTGTGGTAAGCAACAAGGTTCCGGAGGCTTTTGCCGCACTGGATCAAGCTGCTATGCTCGAAGCATCTGACGCGGATATTTATATCATCCGTGGTAACCTGTACGAAAGCCTGGAGCGTTATTCTGAGGCGCTGGAAAACTACGAAAGGGCCCTTGACCTTGCCGAAGAGACCGACGAGATCCTGCTGCACATAGCCTACGTTTATCAAAACATGGGCGATTATGATACTGCTATAACCTATCTTAAGCTATGTCTTAAACAAAATATGGAAAACCAGGATGCCCTTTATGAACTGGCTTTTTGCTACGACGTAATGGACAACCAGCAGGAAAGCGTGCAGTTTTATCAGCAATATATCGATAACGAGCCTTACAGCTATGCGGCCTGGTATAATTTGGGTAATGCCTATACCAAGCTAAGCCTGTTTGAAAAAGCCATCGATGCTTATGACTATGCTATATTAATTAAGGACAGCTTTGCTTCGGCCTATTTTAACAAGGGCAACGCACTGGTTAACCTTGAAAAATATGCAGAAGCTATAGAAGTATACCGGCATACTTTTGAGTATGAACAGCCTAATGCCGATACGTATTGTGCCATTGGCGAATGCTACGAAAAGCTGGAGCAAATGGACGACGCCCGGGCTTTCTACAAAAAATCGGTTAAGATGGATCCAAAGCTGGCCGATGCCTGGTTTGGGATAGGTGTAACCCTTGATTTTGAGGAGCGCTATTTTGAGGCCCTGCACTTTTATAAAAAGGCGCTTGACCTTGACATCGCCAATGCCGATTACTGGTTTGCTATTGCCGATGCCGAATATAAGCTCGGGCATTTAGATGAAGCAGAAAAGGCTTACGAAAAGGTGGTTGAGCTAAATCCGCTTGATATTGATGCCTGGCTGGATTACTCATCTATACTTTACGAGCAGCAAAAGCTTAATGAAGCTATTGAAATTATAGCCCAGGCTATCAAAAATAACCCCGAAGCTGCTGAGCTATACTACCGTATGGTGGCTTACCTGTTTGCCAAAGGCGAATACAATGAAGCCCTTAACAACCTGGAGTATGCTTTAGCAGCCGACCCGGAAAAACATTACATCCTGTTTGATTACCTGCCACAATTGCAAAAGAATAAAGTGATTGTGGATATTATCAACAGGTATACTAAGTAGGCAGAATGGTTGATTGGGTTGATTAGGTGAATGGTTCTATCTCTTTAAATAAGGTAAAGCATGAAAAGACGCATATAATATGTGTCTTTTCGTGTTTTAAGATAAACGCGCGGCCGCAAGATGACGGTATATCAACCCACTCGCCTAATCAACTCAATCAACAACTCACTACCAACAATGAATTTACCATGAGCTTTAAAATCATTTAACATTTGAAATTTGCACATCTGCATATTTGTTGCGACCTTTGCCTCGTTAGAACTTTTAGTTATAGGCTATAACAAATATTTACAATGAACTACACTATTAATCATCTTCCTGACCGTACAACTAAACCCCGTGATAAAGGCATAACCATGGTTATGGATAAAGGCCTTAGCTTGCGGCAGGTTGAAGATTTTATTGAAGTTGGCGGGCCGTATACTGACATTGTAAAGCTGGGTTGGGCTACATCATATGTAACCCCTAATCTTGAACAAAAGCTAAAGCTCTACCGCGAGGCCGGGATCCCTGTTTATTTTGGGGGCACCCTGTTTGAGGCCTTTATTGTACGTAATCAATTTGACGATTACCGCCGTTTATTGGATAAATACCAGCTGGAACATTGCGAAGTATCCGATGGTTCGATCACTATTGAGCATGATGTAAAATGTAATTATATCAGCGAGCTGGCCAAACAGGTTACGGTAATATCCGAGGTGGGTTCAAAAGACGTTCAAAAGATCTTTGCCCCTTATAAATGGATCAAACTGATGAATGCCGAAATTGAGGCCGGCTCATGGAAAGTAATTGCTGAAGCACGTGAAAGCGGAAATGTAGGGATTTATCGTGATTCGGGAGAAGTACGCCAGGGGTTGATTGATGAGATCCTGACCCAGATCCCTGAAGGGACTATTATTTGGGAAGCGCCTCAAAAAGCGCAGCAAGTTTGGTTCATTAAACTGATAGGTGCAAATGTGAGTTTGGGTAATATCGCCCCAATGGATATCATTCCGCTTGAAACCTTGAGGTTGGGTATCCGCAGCGATACCTTCGACCATTTTTTAGAGATGTAATTGTTGACTGATCTTAATATAACAATTAACCCAGCCTCCGGAGTAATCCGGAGGCTTTTTGTTTTAGAAGGCAAGGGTCAACCTTACACACAGGCAACCTCACAAGACTGGCACCGGCAGGCTAAAACACAGTGATTGAGCATGGTTAAAACTATATGTCTTTTTTCTTAAAAAGTACATCAATTCTTAATTATCAACACTGCAAGTATTTAAAAATCAATTAATTTCTCTTGTATAAGAACAAGGGATGCATGTTATTCCAGGCATGTGGAAAACTCCGGCTATTATGCTGTTCAGCATACTAATAGATTTGATTTAAAACCCCTGAACCTTTTTAGTGTTGCAAGTACTCAGTTAATTTTATCATAATCTGTAAAAGCTATGGCTAAAAATATTACCAGGAAGGCGCCCACAACAAGCGGGGAAAAGGGGCTCAAAGCCGAACGCTATTTCACCAAAGAAGGTACCAGTGTTTACGACCTATTTAAATATGAGAAACGATCGTCGGTGATCCGCAACCCCTCAGGCGATGCTGTATTTGAAATGAACGATGTTGAGGTGCCGGCGGGCTGGTCGCAGGTGGCTACTGATATCCTGGCTCAAAAATATTTCCGTAAGGCAGGCGTACCTCAACCCGACGGCTCAACCGGATCTGAAAAAAGCATTAAACAAGTTGCCCATCGTATGGCCAACTGCTGGAAGGATTGGGGCATGCGATATGGTTATTTTGCTTCGTCAAAAGATGCTGAGATTTTTTATGATGAAATAGTTTATACTATTATTGGGCAACTGGCTGCTCCAAACTCTCCGCAATGGTTCAATACCGGTCTGCATACCTCATACGGCATTACCGGCAAACCACAGGGGCATTATTATATCGACCCGGTAACAGAACAGTTGAGTAAATCGACATCAGCTTATGAGCGCCCGCAGCCTCATGCCTGTTTCATCCTTTCTGTTGATGACGATTTGGTGAACGAGGGCGGCATCATGGACCTTTGGGTTCGTGAGGCCCGTATTTTCAAATACGGATCGGGCGTAGGCACAAACTTTTCTAAGATCCGCGGCGAGAGTGAAAAACTATCGGGCGGTGGTTATTCATCGGGACTGATGTCATTCCTAAAAATAGGCGACAGGGCAGCGGGAGCTATCAAATCGGGCGGGACAACCCGCAGGGCAGCCAAAATGGTTTGCCTTGACCTGGATCACCCCGAAATTGAGGGCTTTGTGAACTGGAAAGTGGAAGAGGAAAAGAAAGTAGCAGCCCTGATAGCCGCAGGTTATTCGTCTGATTATGAAGGCGAAGCTTACCGCACGGTATCGGGTCAAAACTCCAATAACTCGGTACGCATTCCCAATAGCTTTTTCACAGCGCTTAAAACCGGCTCGGCCTGGAATTTAACCAGCCGGATGAGCGGCAAAACCGTTAAATCCATATCCTCGCAAAAACTGTGGGACGATATCGCTTTTGCTGCCTGGGCCTGTGCCGATCCGGGTGTTCAGTTTGATAGCACCATCAATGAGTGGCATACATGCCCCGAAGGTGGTCGCATCAACGCATCTAACCCCTGCTCCGAGTATATGTTTTTAGATAATACGGCCTGTAACCTGGCATCCATCAACCTTGCTCATTTCTTTAATCCGCAAACACGTGTATTTGATGTAAAGGGTTTTGAACATACCTGCCGCGTGTGGACTATTGTATTGGAAATATCTGTGCTGATGGCGCAGTTTCCTTCAAAAGAAGTAGCTCAATTGTCATATGATTACCGTACGCTTGGCTTGGGTTATGCCAACCTCGGTTCGGCCCTGATGGTTAACGGCATTCCTTATGACAGCGATGAAGCCCGTGCTATTGGCGGAGCCATCACCGCCATCATGACCGGCACTGCCTATGCAACTTCAGCCGAAATGGCCCGTGAGCTGGGTGCTTTCAGCCGTTATAATGATAATAAGGAGCATATGATGCGGGTGATGCGCAACCATCGCTATGCTGCGTATAACTCTACCGAAAACTATGAGGGACTGGAAATTACCCCTCCGGGTATCAGCCCAAAACATTGTCCCGATTACCTGCTTTCAGCTGCCTGCAATGCCTGGGACAAGGCTGTTGAAATGGGCGAAAAATATGGCTACCGCAACGCCCAAACCACTGTTATCGCTCCAACGGGAACTATCGGTTTGGTTATGGATTGCGATACTACAGGTATCGAGCCGGATTTTGCGTTGGTGAAATTCAAAAAGTTATCGGGTGGTGGCTACTTCAAAATTATTAACCAGGCCGTGCCCGGGGCTTTGCGCAATTTAGGTTACCAGGAACATGAGGTTACCGCCATTGTTAATTATGCCAAAGGCGCGGCAACCCTAAAAGGTGCTCCGCATATCAATATAGATACGCTTAAAGCTAAAGGTTTTAATGATGATGAACTGGAAAAACTGGACAAAGGCCTGGTATCTGCCTTTGAAATCAGTTTTGCTTTCAATATCTGGTCGCTGGGCGAAGAATGTTTGAAACGTTTGGGCATCACGGCCGAGCAGTATAATGCGCCCGATTTTAATGTGCTGCGCGCACTTGGTTTCAGCAAAAAACAAATTGCAGAAGCTAACGAATATATCTGTGGTACTATGACCATCGAGGGAGCGCCCTACCTGAAACAACATCACTATCCTATTTTTGATTGCGCCAACAAATGCGGCGCAAAAGGCGAGCGGTACATTCATGCCCATGGGCACATCAAAATGATGGCCGCGGCGCAGCCGTTTCTTTCGGGTGCTATCTCCAAAACCATCAACCTGCCAAACGAAGCCAAAGTTGATGAGATCAAAGATTGCTACGAGCTTTCGTGGAAGCTGGGCCTGAAAGCTAACGCGCTTTATCGTGATGGCTGTAAACTATCTCAACCGCTCTCAACCAAATCAGATGTTAAGGAAGAAGCTGATGACAAGCTGGATACAATTGAAGAAGTATTAGGCGAAGCTGCTAACGTAAAACTGAGCGATCTGACACCCGAGCAGGTTATTGAAGCAGCCATGGCCATCATGGAAAAATCAAAGGATACCAATTTTATGCGGCAGCTTTCGCGCGTGGTGCAAAAGAAACACCTGCCATACAAACGCCGGGGCTTTACGCAAAAAGCCAGTATTGACGGGCAAACCGTATTTGTGCGTACCGGCGAATATGAGGATGGTACCCTGGGCGAGATTTTTGTAGATATGCATAAAGAAGGTGCAACCTTCCGCTCATTGATGAACTGTTTTGCCATTGCTGTTTCCATCGGTCTGCAATATGGTGTTCCGCTGGAGGAGTACGTGGAAAAATTCACATTCACCCGTTTTGAGCCGGCGGGAATGGTGGTAGGACATACCAATATTAAAAGTGCAACCTCCATTATCGATTATATTTTCAGGATGCTGGGCTATGAATACCAGGACCGCACCGACCTGGTACACATCATAACCGATAAAAACGGCGTATTGGGAAACCCGCAAATGGGCGATGAGGATTTTAATACCGATGAAACCAATGTGTACCAGCCATCCGCTCAATCTTCAGATAATTCCATAAATGCTCAAAGAAAAGGCTTATCTTTCGATGTTAGTATGGGTGTGCAAAGTGATGCGCCAAGCTGCAACGTTTGCGGGCATACCACGGTTCGTTCGGGTACCTGTTACAAATGCTTAAACTGCGGCAACTCAATGGGATGCTCGTAATCAATACGGATTTTTTCAAATCAATTATAAATAGTTAATTATGTTTAGCCCCGCTCCCCAGGCGGGGCTTATTTTATTGCCAGATGCAAAAATTGATTCAAAACTGTAATAGTAATTGAAATGCCATAAAAGCCCTGGCTTAAAGCCCGCCTCCAACCCGATGCTTATTTTTGTGTTCACAATAGATATGAGCACAAACAAGATTAAACTGAGCGTGCTCGACCAGTCGCCGATTAGAAAAGGCGCTACTGCCGAGCAGGCCATACAAGAAACCATACAACTGGCAAAATATACCGATACCCTTGGCTACACCCGCTTCTGGATTTCGGAACATCATAATATGGGCATCATAGCAGGCTCAACGCCCGAAGTGTTATTAGCCCATTTGGCAGGTGAAACTAAAAACATGCGCATGGGTTCGGGTGGTATTATGATGCCGAACCACAGTACACTAAAAGTTGCCGAAAACTTTCGGATGCTGGAAGCGCTGTTCCCCGGCCGGATTGACCTTGGAATGGGCCGCGCGCCGGGTACCGACAGGATCACAGCCGCCGCGCTTAACCCTTCAAACCAGTTCAGGGAGCAGGATTTTGTGGAACAATTGGCCGATCTGCAGAATTATTTTCATGACACCTACGAACCGGGAACCATACAGGCGCGTATCAGGGCTATCCCGCAGGTTAAAACCGTACCAAACATGTGGCTGCTAAGCTCGAGCGGGCAGAGCGGTTTATTTGCGGCGCATTTTGGCATGGGCTTTTCCTTCGCACATTTTATTAATCCTAACGGCGGCCCCGAAAGTGTTAAAATGTACAAGGAGCGCTTTCAGCCATCTGATGATCTGCAACGGCCACAGGCCAATGTAGCGGTGTTTATTTTTTGTTCTGACGATGCCGAAAAAGTAAGACAGCACCAGGCCGTGATGGATCATCGCTTTTTGCAGTTTGAAAAAGGCGGGCCAATAGTGCCGCTAAGCTATGAGGATGTAAAAGATGTGGAGTATACCCCAACCGAACAGGAGCGCATCCGTTATAACCGTTACCGGGTAATTGCAGGTTCGCCTACTGAGCTAAAGCTCAAATTAAGCTGGCTTGCCAATGATTATGAGGTGGATGAAATTATGGCTGTTACAATAACTGAAAATTTTGAGGATAGGCTGGAATCGTACCGCTTATTGGCCGAACAGTTTGAATTATTATAATCCCGGTAAAACAACTTTTTTAAGCAGATGCCGTTTCTATGCCAGGAACGGCATTTTTTATTGACGCTGCTATCATTATTCACATATTAAAAACTTTATAAGGCTTTAAATTGTATCTTTGGAAAGATTATAAATAAGTCTATTTTCTACAATTCAATGGTTATTATCATATTCTTCATAGCGCACTGGTTTCTGTCGCTATTTTTTCAAACGTTCTTCCTGCACAGGTATGCATCTCACAAAATGTTCACTACCAATAAATTTTACGAAGGAATGTTTTACCTGCTTACTTATGTTTGCCAGGGATCATCATTTTTAAACCCGAGGGCCTATGCCATTATGCACCGCGAACATCACGCATACAGTGATACCGAAAAGGACCCGCATTCGCCTCACTTTTTCAGGGATGTTTTCCAGATGATGGTTTATACGGCGAAAAGCTACAGCCTGCATGTAAGGAAACTGAAGGAGCCGGAGGAGCGTTTTAAAGGTAATATTCCCGAATGGCGTTTTGTCGATTTAATTGGTTCATCAATTGTATCCCGTATTTCGTTCGGTATTTTGTATGTTTTATTTTATGTGGAGTTCGCTACTGCCTGGTGGATGTACCTGCTGATCCCTATTCACTTTTTAATGGGCCCCATCCATGGTGCTATTGTAAACTGGTGCGGTCATAAATATGGCTATCAAAATTTTGATAATGGAGATAAGTCAAAAAATACTACCCCGTTTGATTTTTTAATGCTGGGCGAACTGTTTCAGAATAATCATCACAAACACCCCAACAAAGCCAATTTTGGCGCCAAATGGTTTGAGATTGATCCGGTTTATCCCGTAATGAAACTCATGCACTGGATGCGGATAATTAAATTGCGTAAAGCATATTTATAGAGCTTAAAGCCGAAGGCTAAAAGCTTAAGGCGATAAAATTAACAAGAGGCCTGAAGTTGAAGCTAAAAAGCTTTCCGCTTTAGGCCTTTTGCTTTAAGCTTTCTTCCTATCTTTGCCGCTCATAAATACATAAATCCATGAGTGTTTCTTTATTAGCTCAAAATTTACATGGCTCGGAGATCATCAAGATTGCGGGCGAGATCAACGAATTAAAACGACAAGGCCAGAATATCGCCAACCTTACCATCGGCGATTTCGATTCCAATATTTATCCTATTCCAACTCCTTTAAAGGAAAAGATTATTGACGCCTATAATCATAATCAAACCAACTACCCGGCTGCCGATGGCATGCTTGACCTGCGCCAGAGTGTAAGCGGATTCTTGAAAAGAAGTTTAGGTCTTGACTATGCATCTAACCAGATCCTGATTTCGGGTGGTTCGCGCCCGCTGATCTATTCTATATTTTTGGCGGTAGTTAACCCCGGCGAAAAAGTGGTTTTCCCTGCACCATCATGGAACAATAATCACTATAGCGATCTGCTGAATGCTGATGCGGTGATCATCCCTACCGCTCCTGAAAATAATTTTATGCCTACGGCAGATGATATTCGCCCGCATTTAAAAGGAGCGGCTTTGCTGGCGTTGTGTTCGCCTTTAAATCCTACCGGTACTATGTTCAGCAAAAAGGACCTGGAAGAGATCTGCGACCTTGTAATTGCCGAAAACAAGAGCCGTGCAGCGGGGGAGAAACCACTGTATTTATTATACGATCAAATCTACTCGCAGTTAACTTTTGGCGAGCATAAGCATTACGATCCGGTAACTCTTCGCCCTGAATTAAAAGATTACACGATTTTTGTTGATGGCGGTTCAAAATGTTTTGCAGCAACTGGTGTACGTGTAGGCTGGGGTTTCGGGCCGGAGCTGGTTATCGAAAATATGAAAGCCATAGTAGGGCATATGGGTGCCTGGTCGCCAAAGCCTGAACAGATGGCTATGGCCAAATTTTTAACCGATGAGGCTGATGTAAACAGTTACCTTGCCGATTTAAAAGGAAAGATCCAGGCAAGCTTAACTGCCCTGCACGAAGGTTTCCAGGAGATGAAAGCCAGCGGTTTAAATGTAGACTCGATTGAACCGATGGGCGCTATCTACCTTACCCTGAAAATAGATTACAGCGACAAAACCACTCCTGATGGCACGGTGCTAAAAGATTCGGCAGATATAAACTTTTATTTGATTAAAGAAGCAGGAGCTGCATTTGTTCCATTCTCTGCTTTTGGCACAGGTGATGATGTGAATTGGTTCCGTGCCTCTGTAGGTGCTACCCCGCTTCATGAAATTGAAGCGCTGATACCAAGAGTGAAAGCGGCATTGAGCAAGTTAAAATAAGCCCCCTCTAAATCATATATTGCGCTCGTTTACAACGAGTGCTTAACATGGTCTTGCGATTGTATCGCGCGATTCGCGTTTTAAACGCTAAACCACATTAAGCGCTCGTTGCAAACGAGCGCAAGTTAAATAGTGTGTTATCAGAAAAAGCGATGAGCATTAATTACTCATCGCTTTTTCTTTAAAGCCCTCACCCTTCAGGGGAGGGTTTGGGAGGGGCATTTACCCCAATATCTCCTTAATATCCTCCGCCGTAAGCGATTTAATAAAGCTTTCTTCGGTAGTGATCAGCGCACGTGACAAGCTGAGCTTACGTTGCTGCAGGGCCAAAATCTTTTCTTCAACCGAATCTTTGGTGATGAATTTATAGATGAACACGTTTTTGGTTTGGCCAATGCGGTGCGTACGGTCGATAGCCTGCTGTTCAACGGCGGGGTTCCACCATGGATCAAGGATGAACACATAATCGGCTTCGGTAAGATTAAGGCCTACACCCCCCGCTTTTATCGAGATCAGGAACACACGCGTTTTTTCATCCTCCTGAAATTGCTTAACCACATCGCCCCGGTTTTGCGTAGCACCATCCAGATAAACGTAAGGAATGCCAACCCGCTCAAAATGTTCGCGGTAAATGCTAAGCTGTTTTACAAACTGCGAAAATATGAGCACTTTGTGGCCGCCATCAAGCACGTTGCCTAATGTATGCACCACATCTTCAAATTTACCGCTGTCGCCTTCATAATCCTTGTCAATCATGATAGGGTGGTTAGCAATTTGCCTTAGCTTGATCAAGCCCTGTAATACCTGGATCTGTGTTTTAGCGAAAGTGCCGTCCTCCAGGCTTTTCAGCAACTCATTCCGGTATTCGGATTTTACTTCTTCATAAACCGAGGATTGTTCTTCGGTCATCTGACAGTAGAAAAGATTTTCAGTTTTGGGTGGCAATTCTGTTGCTACCTGCTCTTTGGTGCGGCGTAACACAAAAGGCTTGATCAGGGCCTGAAGTTTGCGGGCCTTATCTTCATCCTTTTTCTTTTCTATCGGAGCCACAAACTCGTTTTGGAAAAATTGTTGCGCGCCCAATAAACCAGGGTTAATGAACGACATCTGGGTCCATAAATCGTTAACCGAATTTTCGACCGGGGTCCCGCTCAAGATCAGTTTAAAGCGCGATTTGAGCTGTTTAACCGCCTGGTATGATTTTGACGACGGGTTTTTAATATTCTGGCTTTCATCCAGGATCACGTAATCAAAAAAGAAACCCTTAAACATTTCAATATCAATGCGGCTGATACCATAGGTGGTGATCACCACATCGTAATTGGCAAAAACTTCGGCACTACGGTAGCGCATGGTGCCTGTATGTACCATAAGCTTTAACTGCGGGGCAAATTTGCGGGCCTCATTAAGCCAGTTATAGATCAGCGAGGTTGGCATGATCACCAGCGAAGTTGCTTTTCCTCCAGCCTCTTCAGTATCTTCCTTATGCTTTTGCAGCAATGATAACGTTTGGATGGTTTTACCCAAACCCATGTCATCAGCCAGGCAGCCGCCAAAATGGTATTGCTTTAAAAAATGGAACCAGTTATAGCCCGCTTTTTGGTACGGCCTCAAATTACCTTCAAAATTAACAGGCATTGGCGCATCCTCAAGCTCATCAAAATTAGTAAGCTTTTGCAGTTTGCGGGTCATGGTTACGCTGGCCATTTCGCCTTCGGCAAGGTCTGTAATGAGGCCAATATGATGGCGGCGAAGTTTGAGGTCATTGCTTGACTCGGTAAAATGCAGCAGGTTGCCGTATTGTGAAAACCATTTTTCGGGAATCACGGCTATCTCGCCCGATGGTAATGTAAATTCCTTTTTATGATTGAGGATATGGTTTTTTAACTGGATAAAAGGGATTCGGTAGGGGCCGAAGCTCACCATGGCGTTAATATCAAACCAGTCGTTATTTTCTGTTACTTCAAGTTCAATTTTGCTGCTGCCAAATACATAGCGTTTTTGCCCTTCGGGCTGTTCCAGCTCAAAACCCTGTTCAATAAGCTGATCATGATGCTGATTGAGCCATTCAAAAACCGAGAATGAGCGGTCGTCATCTTCATCGTGGCCGGCAACTTCAAGGTTTTGGAACAATGATGAAGCTATTTTAAGCCCCATTTGCTCCAATTGGTGCATTTTGCCTTTTTCCCAGGTGGTTGAACGCTTAATACGGTGAAACAGGTAATCATCGCCGGTTTTTTCCATCCGCACAGAAATGTGCCTGCCATCGCCATAAGGAAATATATAGCCCGCATACTTAAAGGAAAGTTGCAACTGCGAAGTGCCGCCTTCAATATAAATAGGTTTAAGTACAGGGCAGGCATCATACTTTTCGGTATTGATGGTAAAACCTTCGGCATAAACATTATGCTTTTCGATAAGCGGGGCAACAAACTTTTCAAAGTATGATTGCTCGGACGATTTTGGGATGGCGATGAAACGCTTGTTCAGGAAGGGCTGCAGTTTTTTACCCTCAATCTCCTTGTCGAAATAATACAGGGTATCATCAAGCAGCATCCAGGCCGGGTGGTTACAAATGATCTCTGCATTTTTAAACATGAACTCAATGCGCATGCCCTGGTATTTGATGGTAGGGAAATACCTGATCTCTTCCTCACTACGCCTGAAATGAAATAATACCGATGCTGCTTCGGTAGCCAGCTGAAGCTTACGCTCGCCGGGATAGCCTTCCTTGCTCATCTGGTACACCTGCTTTCCGCAAAGTAACGATAAGGCTTCGGCGATACGCTTCTCCAGTTTTGGGCGGATCATATCGAACATCTGCTCATTGAAGATCTTGGAGAAAAACTCGAACGGGCGGATTGGTCTTTTATAATACCTTTTGATCACGTTTCCCTGTTCCATCTCCTCCAGCAGTTTGATCAACCTAATATCAGTTTCATCCAGAAACTCGCAAAACTCTTTGGCTGTATTGGAAAATAAACGCTGATGGGTTAATGAAAATTCACCGTTAGGGTTAAGCTGAACAATGTGAGGTTCAATAACATACGACAGGTAGTCATGCCTGGCAATGGCATAAATAATTTGGCATGGTTTGGAACTGTCGACGCGTAACATGTGCTTCAGGGTAAAAAATTATTTGAAGCTACATCAAGAAAAAATTCAAACGTAAATAGAATTTACTGTAATTGAAAGAGTTTTATATTAAAAAATTGTTAACGCGCTGAAATTGACACGGTTTTGATAACATAAAGTGTTTTTTGCCGGATAGTTTGGGGGGATAAACGGAAAAGGTAAAGAATAAACCGTCATTGCGAGGAACGAAGCAATCCCCGACTTTACAGAGAGGATTTGCATAGCCGCTCTGCTACATGGGGATTGCTTCGTTCCTCGCAATGACGATTTGTTTATTCGTTTTTAAACGTATTCTGTTACTTTGGCTTGCTCAACAAGTTAATGAACAACCTGTAGGCTCCAGGAACACCGGCTGGCAACTCCCTGAAAAACGCCAGGGAGGTGTATATAAACCTGCCCTTACCATAATCGCCAACTATAAGTGACCCGTTAAGTGGTTCTTCGCCTTTATCGTGCATTTGGAGAATGGGCTTATATTGCGGATCAATATTGCTTACATAATATAAACCGCGTTCCTGGATCCATCCGTTGAAATCGTCATTCGTTATTTTGTTAGGGTAATTCAGCACCGGGTTTTGCGGATCTAAAATAGTTGCCTCTGCATTTTCATCAGTAACCCTGCGGTTCACTACGGTAAATGGATAAGGACCTATTTGCTTTACAACAATGCCGTTGTTGTTATTGTACTGCACTACCAGGTTGCCGCCATTTTTTACGTAAGCCATTAGCTTTGGCTGCTGGTAAGCAAGTCGCTCGTTCACATTATAAGCACGTACGCCGGTTACGATGGCATCATAGCCTGAAAGATCACCGTTCATTACTTCGTTTTCGCTTAGCATGTGTACTTCGTAGCCTACCTGGCGCAAAGCTTCGGGCATTTGGTCGCCGGCACCGGCAATGTAGCCTATTTTTTTGCCATTGTTTTTAAGATCGAGGTAAACAAGCTTTGTTTGTGCCGGCGGAAATAGGGTAATAGCTGGTACGTGATCATACCTGATCCGGTGAAGACTAAGTGAAAATGGTTTGCCATTGGCGTTTACCACCGCTTCCAGATCGGTTGTTTTGGTTTTGGTATCGGTTGGACTAACTGTAAATGCTACCGACCATTCATCATTTTTGTCCTTATCTGTAAAGTCAATTTTTTCCGGACTTATTTTCCAGCCGGCAGCGGGTTTCAGGCTGATGGTACCGCTTGCTTTGGTAAAACTTTTCAACTTTACCAGTATTGTTTGTGCTTGTTGCGTACTGAAAATATAATCCTTGTCTTCAATGTTAGCGGTTACCGGCGGCGTTATTTCAATAGGCTGATAAACCTCGCCCCTTACCGGATCAACGTATTTATATATTATGCGGCGGTCAATATTAATAGGCTTCCCCTCAATGATAAACTGGAAAGTAATTTTGGGCAGATCGGGGTTTTCAGGATTGCCGGCCAAAGTGTTATCGGGCAAAGTGTAAACACCAATGGGGTGCGGGGCTGCAAGCCAGTACGGCTGCGTTAACATAGATGCGGCGGCAGTAGTTTCAAAGGTTTGCAGTTGATTAAATGGTATCTCCTTGCTTTGCAATGCTAATGAGCTGTCATTGGCGTCAATTCTGTTTATTTTAACACGATAGTTAAAGCGGTTTATTACCTGTGCCCGTAGTTTCATTTGATCTCCTACCGCATAGGTGGGTTCTGTTGCATAAGCCTCAACCCACAAGCCGGAGCAGGCCGTGATCAGGTTGTTTAACTCTTTTGTTTTCTGTTCGCGCCAGTAGGTATCCGATACTTTCTCCACCTTCGTCAGCAATTGTACCAATGCAGGTACTGATTTTTCGGGCGCTTCGCTGATAAAGTTACGACTGATTACGCTTGCCAGGGCCGCAATTGCATCGCCATCCTTAACCCGTTTCCAGGAAGTATTAACACCATCCATCAAATCGTTTTGAGGGGCATCGCCCAAAATAGTTTTAAAAAACTCGTATGATTCGCCGCGTTGTTTGGCCGAGCCAAAGCCCTGGGTTTTATGGTTACTGCGGCTTTCGGCGGCTATTTCGCCATAGCTTTTACCTAAGATTGGGTTATAAACTCCTACATCAATTTTAAATTGATCGGGAGCAGTGGTATTAACACTACCAAAGCTAAAAGTGTTCCACATCAGGCGTTTGGCCTGCCATGGTTTTACATATTTTAACTGCTCGGGATAACGGTTTGGATCGGCGGCGGCTGTAAAAGCTTCCTGCGCTAATATAGCCGAAGAGGTATGATGCCCATGGCCCCCCTCGCCGGTTGTTGGGAAGCGGCAAATGATTACATCCGGCCTGAATTTGCGGATCACCCAAACTACATCGCCCAATACTTTTTCCTTATCCCAGATCTTTAGCGTTTCTTCCGGTCCTTTTGAAAAGCCGAAATCATTAGCGCGGGTAAAAAACTGTTCGGCGCCATCAATCCGGCGGGCAGCCAGCAATTCCTGCGTACGGATCAAACCAAGCAGCTCACTTTGCTCATTGCCTATCAGGTTTTGCCCGCCATCGCCGCGGGTGAGCGACAGGTAACCGGTGCGATAATGTTTTTCCTGCGCCAGGTAAGCCAGCAGCCGGGTATTTTCATCATCGGGATGGGCGGCAACATATAATACACTACCAAGCACATCAAGTTTTTTAAGGTTTTGCTGAATAGTGCCGAGATCGGTAGGGGGATTGGTTTGGGCCTTTGAAAAAACAGTTGCAAACAGGAATACTGCAATGAGGTGGATACGCTTCATAGCAACAAATATATTGAAAGATAGATATTCTGTATTTCCTGTATCAACAATATAACAAAACCATTACGGTGAACATCAATCTGTTAAAGTTTTTAATGATTCATATTAAATGTTTCAACAAACACTTTTATTTTTTGCAGTTTTATTAACCGGCTGTCAAACAAATCTGTCATTCGATGGTAATCTTAATCAACCGATTAACTTTTTCTGCCCCGAAGCGATACGCTTAATCAATCGTTTGATTAATTTTGTGCCGTTAAAACAATGGAAAAAGATAAAATAGATAAAAAAGACCACATCCTCGACGTAGCCGAAAAGGTGTTCGCGGACCTTGGTTATGACGGTGCCTCAACCCGTACCATATCGGGCGAAGCCGGTGTGAACATGGCTATGCTCAATTACTATTTTGGATCAAAAGAAGGGCTATTCCTGGCAATTTTTCAACGCAAAATCAATTCGTTCCGCACGCTGCTGCAAAACATCGGTAATGATGAAAGCATATCGGCCTGGGATAAACTGGATAAATGCATTGACAATTATGTTGAGCGCATTATCGCCAACAATTGCTTTCAAAAGCTTATTAACAGGGAAGTATCCATGAACAAACGCGAAGATCTTACGGATAAGATCATCGAAATACTGATGGTAAATGTTTATGAGGTAAAAAGGATTATGGAAGAGGGCGTAAACAACGGCCTGTTTTATAAAGATGTTGATATTCCCCTCGTGATAGCTACCCTCTTCGGCACAAAAAATTACATAGTTAACATGCCGCAGCTATCATCATTAATACTGGGACATGATATTCGTGATGAAAAGTTTATGGAAAATGAACTGAAACCACGTGTTAAAACATATATGAAAAGACTTTTAAAAGCTTATTTAGTAAAAGAACATGACAACTCAAAATAACAAAACCAATCACCTTAAGCTATTAAAGCAGGTGTTACGGCCCGTTTTTCGCGGCAGTATCGCCCTCATAGTTTTAAGCCTGCCTTTTGTTGTAAATGCACAAGACAGGACAATCACACTTGACGAGGCTATTAAGCTTGGCCTCGAAAACAGCAAAACCTTAAAGCTATCAAACTCGAAGGTTGAACAGGCTGTTTCTGAATACAACCAGGCTAAAGATGAGGCCCTGCCAACAGGTAAAGTAAGCTACGGTTATAACCACGCCGAAATTCCGGCGAACAGGCTGGCTTTAGGTTCGGAAAGTTTTAACCTGCCTAATCGCGCTGATGCCTACCTGGGGATCCTTACTTTAAACCAAACCATATTTGCCGGTGGCAAATTGAAGTACGCCCGCCAATCAACCGAGCTGCTTACACAGGTTGCCCGTTTGGATGTGGAGAATGATAAAGATCAGATCACTTATGACATCATCAGCTCATACTACAATTTATACAAAGTATTGCAAAGTAAAAAAGTAGTAGCACAAAATTTAACTACTGTTGATGCCCAGATTAAACAGGCTCAACGCTTTTTTGAGCAGGGTTTAGTTACCAAAAATGATGTACTGCGCTTTCAATTACAACGCTCAAACATTGAAGTTAACGGTGTTGACCTGGAAACTAACCGTCGTATCATTAACTATAACCTTAATGTGTTGTTAGGCTTACCCGAAGGTACACAGTTAAATATCGACCAGATCAACGAGGCCGACAGGCAGGTAGCCCCGCTGGCAGCTTACCTTGATACAGCAATGGCTGTACGCCCTGAATTTAAGCAATTCGCGTTACGCAGCCGCGTTGCCGAAACCAATATCAAAAGCATTAAAGCTAATGAGCTGCCAACTTTAGGCGCTTCGGTTGCAGGCTACTACGTAGATGTTAGCTCCAACCCTATACCTAAAAGCGGTAATTTTATTACCCCGCTATCGGCCGGCTTAACGCTGTCATGGAACTTCGGCTCGTTGTGGACTAACAAGAACAAGGTAAAAGAAGCTCAGATTCAGAGCCAGCAGGTTGATATTAACAAAAGTATCACCACAGATCGTGTGAAAGACGAGGTTAACCAAAGCTACCAAAGCTACACCCAGGCACTTGAAAAGGTTAAACTTTTACAAACCTCTATTGATCAGGCCGGTGAAAACAACAAGATCCTCGAATCGAAATACAAAAGCAATATAGCATCTGCAACCGATAGGGCCGATGCCGAAACCTTGCTTTACCAGGCACAGATCAATTTAGAATTGGCTAAAGCCGATGCTGGTCTGGCTTATTACACGCTACAAAAATCAACAGGAAAAATCAACAAATAATAATACCAAACCTTTAAATAAAATGGCAAAGGAACAAGAAACACCGGAACAACCGAAAAAGAAAAATAAAGTTATCCCCATCATATTAGGCATTGTACTTATTGGCGGCGTAATTTTCGGTATAAAAGAATATATCTATTTCAGCAAGCACATCGATACTGATGATGCGCAGATAGACGGCGATATCAGCCCTGTAGTTGCCCGCGTTGGCGGATATGTTGACTCAATTTATTTTGAAGAAAACACCCATGTAAACGTTGGCCAGCCGCTGGTTAAAATTGATGACCGCGATTATAAGGTAAAATTAGAGCAGGCTCAGGCTGCACAAGTTGGCGCAAGCGCAGGCATTAATGTAAATCAATCGCAAATTTTCGCTAACGAAGCAAACTCTGCAAGTGCAAAAGCCCAGGTTTCATCAAACCTGGCCCATTTAGAAAAAGTACAGAAAGATTACGACCGTTACGCCAACCTGGTAAAAGACGGGTCGGTAACCCAGCAACAATTTGACCAGGCTAAGGCCGATTTGGATGTTGCAAAAGCTAATTACAGGGCATCGCAGGATCAGTACAAAGCTGCTGTTCAGCAAATTGGTACAACCCGCAGCCAGTTAGCGGTTACCCACACAGGTGTATCGCAAAGGCAGGTTGATATTGATTATGCAAAGCTGCAATTGAGCTACACGCTGGTAAAATCTCCGGCAAGCGGCTTAGCCTCTAAAAAGAATGTACAGTTAGGTCAGCTGGTACAGGCTGGTCAAACTTTGTTTTCAATTGTGAATGATAACAGCCTTTACATTACCGCTAATTACAAAGAGACACAGCTTACTAATATCAAAAATGGATTAAAAGTTGAAATTGAAGTTGACGCTTATCCAGACATGAAGCTGGAAGGCCAGGTTTACAATTTTTCGCCTGCTACAGGTGCTAAATTCTCCCTGTTGCCACCGGATAATGCTACCGGTAACTTCGTAAAGGTTGTACAACGTGTGCCAGTGAAAATCAAAATTAACGGCACCAAAGAAGAGCTTGCAAAATTACGCCCGGGTATGAGCGTAAACGTATCAGTAATTAAAGAATAATATTATGGCTGAAACTGGCTTTAAAAAGTGGATCATCACCATTACGGTGATCACAGCTTCATTACTGGAGCTGATAGATACCACTATCGTTAACGTAGCGTTGCCTCACATACAGGGTAACCTTGGCGCAACCCTTGAGGATGTGGCCTGGGTTGTTACCGGGTATGCGGTAGCAAACGTAATCATATTGCCCATGTCGGGTTGGCTGGGCGGCCGTTTTGGGCGTAAAAATTATTTCATGGCGTCTATCATCGTGTTTACCATAGTATCCTTTTTATGTGGTAACGCGCACAGCATGGATGAGCTGGTGTTATTCAGGATTATTCAGGGTATTGCCGGTGGTGGTTTGATTTCGACAGCCCAGGCCATATTGCTTGAAACCTGGCCTCGTGAGCAGATAGGTACTGCAACCGCGCTATTTGGTTTGGGAGCCGTAGTAGGCCCAACTGTGGGCCCAACCATTGGTGGCTGGATAGTTGAAAATTACTCATGGCCATGGATCTTTTATGTAAACATCCCGGTTGGAGCGCTGGCGGCTTTTTGTACCTACACCTTTGTGCGGGAAACGCCTAAGGATGCCAAAGGCAAACCGGTTGACTGGTGGGGTATTATCCTGTTGGCCATTGCCGTGGGCAGCTTACAAACCGTACTTGAAAAAGGTGAAAGTGAAGATTGGTTTGCAAAAACTTACATCCTGGTATTAACTATCACCGCTGTATTAGGCACTATATTGTTTATCTGGCGCGAGATGAGCACGGAGCACCCGATCGTAAACTTCAGCATCCTGCGGCACCGCAGTTTTGCTGTGGGGATGTTCACGTCTTTTATACTTGGGTTTGGTTTGTATGGCTCGGTGTTTGTATTCCCGGTATTTTGTCAAAACCTGCTTGGCTTTAACGCCCAGCAAACAGGCGAGCTGTTGTTTCCAGGTGGTTTGTGTACCATTGTGATGATGCCGTTTATTGGTAAGATGCTTAACAAAGGCATACCGGCCCAATTTATGGCCACAGCGGGCATGTTCCTGTTTTATGTATTTACACATATGCTGAGCAGCTCAACACTGGCTACCGGCGAAAAAGATGTGTTGGTACCGCTGTTGATCCGTGGTGTTGGTATGGCTTTATTGTTCGTGCCGCTTACTACACTGGCTATGGCCGATTTGAAAGGTCCTGAACTGGGCCAGGGATCGGGCTTGAACAATATGATGCGCCAGTTGGGCGGTTCGTTCGGGATTGCTACGCTTACTACCATTATTCATATACGTCAGGGCGTGCACCGCAATAACCTGCTGGTAAATATCAATCCGTATAATAATCCGTTTAATGACCGTTTGCACATGCTTACCCAGGGATTTATGGCCAAAGGCAAATCAATGATTGATGCTACCCATATGGCATACCAGGCTATTGAAGGGATGGTTACCAGGCAAACATTGTTGTTAACGTATGATGATGCTTATTGGATATCGGGACTGGTGATGTTATTTTCGATACCGTTGCTTTACCTGCAGCCGTTCAAAAAGCTGAAAGCTGTTGCCGATTCGCATTAAAACAATAAAAGCCGTTCCACTATTACCGGAACGGCTTTCCCCAAAAAAAATTAACAATTAAAATTTAAGTAACTCCTCCCGCATAAACAACATATTTGAATATTGCGACCGGGGTTTGTTTAATCTTAAGGTATAAATTTACTGGATTTTAATTAATAAACGCAAATTTTATTGGGCAATAAAATACTATTTATGAAAAAGGCATGAAATTTTATTATTTCATGCCTTTTTCATTGTTAAAATAAGTTAAGCTTGTTAAAATATAACTTTACCTGTAGCTGTGATCAATGATGCTATACGTACGGCATCAAAAATACGCTCCTCGGTAGTGCCTAATTTTATAAGCGAATCCTCATGCGCGTTCACGCACATCTCGCAACCATTAATGGCTGATACTGCTAAACTGGCCAGTTCAAAAAACTCTTTACCGGTAACAGGTTTCATCATCAACTGCATGCGGATACGGGCAGGGATTTGGGTGTACTTTTCCTTTTGGGTAAAATGCCTGAACCGGTAAAATACGTTGTTTGATGCCAGCAATGAGGCGCAACCTACAGCTTCGCCAATTTCGGCATCGGTAGCTTCGTTTTCTTTAGCATATTTGGTAAAGAAATTGGTAAGCGGCAGATTATTGTTGTTTACTGCAGTCGCCAAACCAAGTAGTGCGCATTCTTTATTAGTTAGATGTGCAGAAGTAAGGGTGCTGGTAAAGTTCAGCTTAAGGTCGCGCAGGTAGCGTGATTCGCCGGTTTCTAAAAGGCTCAGGCTGGCTGTGCGGTAATTTTTATCTAATCCGATACTTTCAAGTATCTCCTGGATCACTTCGGTACTTTCGTTCATTTTTTTGAGCTTAAAGCTGAAGGCAGAAGGCCTAAAGCTGTTGTTTGTAGCGGAATGCTAAAGGCATAAAGCCCAAAGCTTTTTGTTAGTTGAATTAATTAGCAGAAATTAGAATGATGCTTGGCGTTTAAAGAAAAGGCCCAAAGCGGAAAGCTTTTGCTTCCTGTCATGTCCTGAAAAAAGTAGACATTATTATTGTTTATTTGAGCTGTTAATAAG
>CBIHRB010000008.1:0-197507 GCA_966212355.1 uncultured Mucilaginibacter sp. | reverse complement strand
TAATCAGCTTTTTTTTCAACAAAAAAGCTGTACCATGATTTATGATACAGCCTCATCAATATATTAACACATCAATTCAATATCAATCAAACCGTTATCACCTGCATAATCCCTGACACTACTATAAAGAAAATGTTCTGGCTTATCCACCCAACCTGCTATAACAGGATTATTATGCAAATAGTCAAGCTTTTGATCAATCATTTTATCACCAAACAATTCTATAGGATGGTTCCCTGCCTGCCAAAATTGAAAATGCTCGTTGCCTGGATTATTTCGGCCTTCGCGTTCAAAGAACCAAAGCAACCAATCGCGCCTGCTTTCCTGTAAGTTTCCCTGAATCGCTTTCAAAATGGTTTTGGAAGTATGCCTTTTAATGTCCCTTAAAATATCCTGCATCGGCTTATCATTTGTTCCAATAATTAAATGCACATGATTGCTCATGATAACCCATGCGTATAATTTAAGGCCTTTGTTTTTGATACAGTATTTGAGGCTTTCAACAAGGATATCCCTGTATTCAATTCTTGTAAATACATCTATCCATTTAACAACGGTAAAGGTTACAAAATAAGGAAACTCCTGGTTGTGGAATTTATAGTTGCGGCTCATCGATTTAGGTTAGGTTGTTAGTGTTATTTAAGCTGAAAGCTTAAATGATATTACACCACGGGTTACGCTGCGCTAAACCCGCGGCAGCTTTTACAAAAAAAGCCTCCTTACAGGAAGCTTTCTTATATATTCATTAAATCACTTTAAAGATTAGTATATAGTATAATTTCAATTATACTTCTTCCATGCTTTCGCCGGTTACTGTTTCTTTGATCTTATTTTCCAATTCTTCCTGTAGCTCAGGGTTATCAAGGATTAGTTGTTTAACGGCATCGCGGCCCTGGCCTAAACGGGTTTCACCATAACTAAACCATGAACCTGCTTTTTTAATAATGTTGTATTCAACACCCAGGTCAATGATCTCACCGGCCTTTGAAATACCTTCGCCAAACATGATATCAAACTCGGCAACACGGAACGGAGGGGCAACTTTATTCTTAACAATCTTAACCTTTACGCGGTTACCGGAAACCTCATCGGTGTCTTTAATTTGGGAGATCCGGCGTACATCCAAACGTACCGAAGCATAAAATTTCAATGCATTACCACCGGTAGTGGTTTCAGGGTTACCAAACATAACACCGATCTTATCGCGCAGCTGGTTAATAAAGATACAGCAGCATCCTGTTTTGCTGATAGTGCCGGTTAGCTTACGTAATGCCTGCGACATTAAACGTGCATGCAGGCCCATCTTTGAATCGCCCATTTCGCCTTCTATCTCGGCTTTAGGAACCAATGCCGCAACAGAGTCGATAACCAAAATATCAATAGCGCCCGAGCGGATCAGGTTATCGGCAATTTCAAGTGCCTGTTCACCATTATCAGGCTGGGAGATCAGCAGGTTTTCGACATCCACGCCTAATTTCTTGGCATAAAAACGATCGAAAGCGTGTTCCGCATCAATAAAGGCGGCAATACCACCGTTCTTTTGCGATTCGGCAATGGCATGGATAGCCAAAGTTGTTTTACCTGACGATTCAGGCCCGTAGATCTCAATGATCCTTCCTTTAGGCAAACCGTTAACTCCCAAAGCAATATCAAGCCCCAATGAGCCGGTTGATATAACTTCAGTTTGTTCAACTACGGATTCGCCCAATTTCATGATGGTACCTTTACCGTATGATTTTTCCAGCTTATCTAACGTAAGCTGTAATGCCTTCAATTTATCAGCGCTATTTTTATCTATGTTAGCCATCGTATTAATTTCTTCAACAAATATAATTACATTTTTTAAAAATACTAATTTTTTTAGTAATTTATTTTTATAGTGAATGATTCATTAAATGAGTAGTTGATTAGGTTAGTATTGGCGAAGATAAGCAACTATTCACTTAATCAACTACTCACCTAATCAACCTTTATCCACACTCCGCTTCTTCAATTCCTTACCTATAATATTAAGGGCCTTTTTCTTTTTAGCTTCTTTGGCCTTCTTAAGTTTTGCAGCTTCAAGCCTTTGCAGCGCGGCTTCTGTATTATTGCGCTCATAATAGCGACAAAACCAGGTTAGCGGACAAACATCGCATTTAGGACTGCGCGCCAAACAAATATACCGCCCATGCAATATAAGCCAGTGATGTGCAACACCTATATATTCTTTAGGGATATTTTGGACCAGTTGCTTTTCAACCGCCAGTGGGGTACGGGCATTATTAGTTAAGCCAATGCGGTTGGCCACCCTAAAAACATGCGTATCAACAGCCATGGCCGGTTCTTCAAAAATAACCGAAGCGATTACATTGGCTGTTTTACGGCCTACACCTGGTAATTTTTGCAGATTTTCGATCCCCGAAGGTATTTCGCCTTTAAAAACTTCCATGAGCATTTTGCCCATGCCTACCAAATGTTTGGCTTTATTATTAGGATAACTTACAGACCGGATGTATGCAAAAACTTCGTCGGATGTTGCGGCAGCCAGGTCTTGCGGAGTAGGAAAACGCTCAAACAGTGCCGGCGTTACCTGGTTAATCCGTTTATCAGTACACTGTGCCGATAGTATAACGGCCACCAATAATTGAAATGGGTTATTATAGTGCAGCTCAGTAACCGGGTTAGGCTGGTTTTTAGAAAAATAATCAACAAAATGGCGATAGCGTTCGGCTTTTAACATTTTTAGTTCATGGTTGATAGTTCATGGATCATGGTTCAAGCACCCAGCTTAACGCAATGGCGATCCTGTCCAAAAGTATAGATATTCACAACAATAAAAAACCATGAACTATGATCCATCAACCATAAGCCATCTTAAAATAGAAAGGTTCATAAATCACTTATTGGGTTTTGGTTTTTCGATTCGCATCGGTAACCTTTTCAACAATCATGATCTATGAACCAGTGGGGGAATCCGCAATAAATACTAACGTAAGCTTTTTGAATAATCCAGGATCTGGTGTATGGTTTGCACTTTCGGTTTCCTGATCAGCAGGTCCAAATCAGCACGAATTGAATTGTAAAAAATCACTTCGTCGGCGTCCAGATTTTCTTGTGCATTCCTGTTCATTTCAGCTTCGTTAGCTAATGCATTTAACGTTTTTGTAAAGGTTTCATCCATAAGCTTATTTTACTATAATTTTTATATGGTTTATAACGGTGGCTTAAAGATAATATTTTGTTAAATGAAAATTAAATGAAATTTTTATTTAAAGAAATTAGCTGCCGCACGCTATGAATTACGTTATTGCCACAGTAAATAACTTTATATCAGCAACTAATGAAACAATATCAGAATTTTATACAAAAAATAAGGTTAGAATATTATTATCCGGTTTAACCTAAACAATAATATCCTAACCTTTTATCGGCAATCTCTTATACTAAAAAACTAATTTTTCAGGCTAAGCTCTTTGCTCTGCATCATTTTGCGGAGGTTATTAAGGGCATAACGCATACGGCCAAGGGCGGTATTGATACTAACATCGGTAATATCGGCAATCTCTTTAAAACTCATATCGCCAAAGTGGCGCATAATAAGCACCTCCTTTTGTTCGGATGGAAGCAGTTGGATCAGTGCTTTAAGATCTTTATGGGTTTGATCCCTAACCATTTTATCCTCGGTACTTTCATCATAATTACCAAGCACTTCAAAAATATCGAAATCATCGCCGTTGCTGATCATAGGCGCACGTTTTTCACGGCGAAAATGGTCAATTACCAGGTTATGCGCAATACGGGTTACCCAAGGCAAAAATTTACCTTCTTCATTATATTTACCGGCTTTAAGGGTGTTAATCACCTTTATAAATGCATCCTGAAAAATATCTTCGGCAAGGTATTCGTCTTTTACCAGCAAGTAAATAGAAGTATATATTTTTGATTGGTAACGCCTTATCAATTCTACTAAACCGGCTTCGTCGCCGGCTACATATAGATGGATTAGATCCTGATCACTCTTCAATTGAAAATCCATAGAAAGTACTACTTAAAACTTAATTTTTAGTTAAAACCTTTTAAAGTAAAGTATATTCTATAGCGTGCTCCTTAGGGGTTAAAGATTTGTTCGTTCAAATAAAATAAATTATTGGTAAAAAAACAAATAAAATTTTTTTTTTTGCGTCCTACTTTACTATTAATCGGCATAATTACCTGTAAAACCATCATTTATTTGGCACACCTCCGTTAGACTTATTTTTAATACCGAAGGTTTAATCATTCGCCAAAATAAATTTTTTAAAAAGTAGTTGTTAAAACAACATTAAGTTTTAAAAAGTCAGCAAACTGTAAACTCCAATATTTCATGTAGTTTAATCCAATAAACAATCAAAACTCATTTGGATTCTGCTAAATTTTTTAGGATTTTTGCATTCGCAAAAAGTTCATGGTTAATAGATCATGGTTCATGGTATAAATTTTGCCACTAACCTGCAAAGCATACTACTATGATCCATCAACCATCAACTATGAACTAATTCAATAGAATGAGTAAAGAAGCAGAAAAAGATCCGCAAAAGCATATTATTATAAAAGGCGCAAGGGTGCACAACCTTAAAAACCTTGATGTGGCTATTCCCAAAAATAAACTGGTGGTAGTTACCGGCATGTCGGGTTCGGGCAAATCATCGCTCGCTTTCGATACTTTGTACGCCGAAGGTCAGCGCCGCTATGTGGAAAGCCTTTCATCATACGCCCGCCAGTTTTTGGGCCGTATGAACAAGCCCGATGTTGATTATATTAAAGGCATTGCACCGGCTATAGCTATTGAGCAAAAGGTAATTACCTCAAACCCACGTTCAACCGTTGGTACATCAACCGAGATCTACGATTATTTAAAACTGCTTTTTTCACGTATCGGTAAAACGATATCGCCCATATCAGGCAATATCGTAAAAAAAGACTCAGTGACCGATGTGGTAAACTTTGTGCTTTCATTGCCTAACGAAACCCAGGTAACCATTCTTGCTCCATTGCACCCGCATAATAACAGGAGCCTTAAAGAGGAGCTTGCCGTATTGATGCAGAAAGGTTTTGTTCGTGTTGAATACAATGGCAAACTTTCGCGTATCGAATCTTTATTAGAGGACGAAACAGTAGAGAACGTTCCTTTAATGGCGGCTGAACCAACAGTCGGGATCAAAAAAACAAAGACAAAAAAAGCCACTGCAGAAACTACCGAAATTGATGAGCAAATTGCAGTACGCATAGTTGTTGACCGCGTTACCAAAAATGAGGAAGACGAAACTATTAGCCGCTTAGGCGACTCCATACAGACTGCCTTTTTTGAAGGCAAGGGCGATTGTTTTGTTCGCTTCCAGGAACCAGGCAACGATACCGAGCATGAACGCTTTTTTTGCGACCGCTTTGAGTTAGACGGATTGAAGTTTGAAGAGCCTACGCCAAACTTCTTCAGTTTTAATAATCCGTACGGCGCTTGTAAAAAATGCGAAGGTTACGGCAAGGTGATCGGTATTGATGAAGACCTGGTTATCCCGGATAAAAGCAAATCTATTTATGAGGGGGCCATTGCCCCCTGGCGCGGCGAAAAAATGCGCGAATGGAACGATGCGCTGGTAAGACATGCCTTAAAGTTCGACTTCCCTATCCACCGTCAATACAATCAACTAACCGAAAAAGAGCAGCGCCTGCTCTGGACCGGTAATAAGTTTTTCCGTGGCCTTGACGAGTTTTTCAAGGAAATGGAAGAACAAACGTATAAGATCCAGTACCGTGTTTTGCTGTCGCGATACAGGGGCAAAACTACCTGCCCCGAGTGTAAAGGCAGCCGTTTACGAATGGATGCCTCGTACGTAAAGATCAACGAAAAGTCGATAACCGATGTGGTATTGATGCCTTTGGATAAAGCGTTTGAGTTTTTTAAATCGCTTGAACTCAGTGAAACTGAGGCCAAAATCGGCAAACGCTTGCTGATGGAAATAACCAACCGCCTTGGCTTTTTAAATGATGTGGGCTTGAGTTATTTAACACTCAATCGTTTATCAAATACATTATCGGGCGGTGAGTCGCAGCGTATTAACCTGGCCACCTCTTTAGGCAGCAGCCTGGTAGGTTCGGTTTATGTATTGGATGAGCCGAGTATTGGTTTGCATCCGCGTGATACCCAAAGGCTGATCAGCGTATTAAAATCCCTCCGCGATGTGGGCAATACCGTATTGGTTGTTGAGCATGAGGAAGAGATCATGAAAGCTGCCGATCACATTATTGATATTGGTCCGGAGGCTGGTACCCATGGCGGAGAGCTGATTTTTACAGGTACCTATAACGAAATTATAAAAGACGATAAAAGCCTCACCGGTAAATACCTGAGCGGCAGGGAAGAAATAGCTATCCCCGCAAGCCGCCGCAAATGGCATGATTTTATTGAAATAAAAGGCGCCCGCGAAAATAACCTGAAACATGTCACCGCCAAATTTCCGTTGGGCGTGCTTACTGTTGTTACCGGCGTATCCGGCTCGGGCAAAACCAGTTTGGTAAAACGCATCCTTGCCCCGGCCGTTCAAAAGGCATTGGGCAATTATTCGGGCGAACAAACAGGCTCATATGATGCTATTGATGGCGATTACAGCAAAATTGAACAGGTTGAACTGGTTGACCAAAACCCGATAGGCCGTTCATCGCGCTCAAACCCGGTTACTTATGTCAAAGCCTGGGATGAGATCCGCAACCTGTACGCCGCTCAGCCGGCAGCAAAAGCCGCCGGGCTAAAACCCTCTGCGTTTTCATTTAACGTTGAAGGCGGTCGCTGTGATGTTTGCCAGGGCGAAGGCGAAGTTAAGATAGAAATGCAGTTTATGGCAGATATCTTTCTTACCTGCGAAACCTGCGGGGGCCATCGTTTTAAGCAGCATATTTTAGATATCCAATACAAAGAAAAAAACGTATCGGAGATCCTGAACATGACCATTGACGAGGCTGTTGAGTTTTTTGCCAAAGAGCCTAAGATCATCGCTAAGATAAAACCATTGGTTGATGTTGGTTTGGGATATGTTCAGTTAGGGCAGTCATCAAATACCTTGTCAGGTGGTGAGGCACAGCGTATTAAGCTGGCATCGTTCCTGGTAAAAGGCAACAACACCAATAAAACGCTATTCATCTTTGACGAGCCTACTACCGGCCTGCATTTTGCTGATATCAAAAAACTTTTGAAATCATTTGATGCCCTGCTTGATCATGGCAATACCATTATTGTTATTGAGCATAACATGGATGTGATCAAATGTGCAGACTGGGTTATCGATATTGGCCCGGAAGGCGGCGACCGCGGTGGTAAAGTAGTATTTGAGGGCGTTCCTGAAGACCTTCTAAAACAAAAAGGCAGCTATACGGGCAAGTTTTTAAAAGAGCGGTTTTAATTTAAAGTGCTCGTGTAATAAAACGGGCACTTTAAAATTTGCTTTATAAACATATTCCTACTTTAGGCCTTTTCAACCAATGCCGGAATTGCCTTGAAAATCCCGGCCCACTCTTTGATATCAGCCTTGGTATTCCAAACGTGAATATTTATATTTACCTAAGTCTTCCATACCTTTTTAATCTGAAACATCCGTTTACAGCAATTAATTTTATTACTAATACCTAAATTTCATTATCATGCCAGGTACAAAAGAATTTTATGACACTATCCGTGCGTCTGTATTTAAAGGCCACATTTCACAAAGCCAGGTTGATGGCATCGAAGCCATTTTAAAAGCCGCAGCTGATGCCGGCGTTACCGATCAGCGTAAAGTAGCCTACATGTTAGGCACCGTTTACCATGAATGCGCAGGCACTATGCAACCGATAAATGAATTTGGCAAGGGCAAAGGTCATCCCTATGGCGAAAAATTTAAAATGGGCGGGGGGCCTGGTCACCGTGTTCCTTATACAACGCCCGATCAGCTTTATTATGGCCGCGGTTTTGTACAATTAACCTGGTACGAGAACTATGACGCCATGGATAAGCATTTACATCTCGATCTGCTAAACCATCCCGAATTGGCGCTTCAACCTGATATAGCTGCCAACATTATGATTGAAGGTATGACAAAAGGCATGTTTACCGGCGTTGGCTTAGGCAAATATTTTGACGCCACCCATGCCGACTGGATCAACGCCCGCCGTATTATTAACGGGAATGATCACGATGTGCTGATAGCAGGTTATGCCAAACATTTTTATAAGGGATTGACCGGTATTGATGCGTAGTAAAGTTAAATTCAGTTGCCAGGTTTATCGGTGCCAGGCAACTGAATAACTACATGTAAAAACTTATAAGTATTTTCGCGTTAGCGAGATGATGGAAATACTTAGCCTGATAGAAAAATACAAAGCCCTTGGCATAGCCGATGTGATCGATCATGACCGGTTTAATCTGATTTCTATCGACCATCATTCTACAAAGATCGAAGGCTCAACATTAACAGAAGTTGAAGCACAAGTATTGATCAACGAAGGGCGCACGCCCAACGGTAAACCGTTAGAAGACAGCTTGATGGTAACAGATCATCACGCGGCCCTCCTTTTTACAATTGAAAATGCAAAAGCAAAAAGAGCATTGTCAGTATCTCTTTTGCAGGAAATCAATGCTTTGGTGATGAAGAATACCGGCAAAGTATACAATACTATGCTGGGTACCGTGGATTCCCGAACAGGAGCATTTCGGAAAGGCAACGTCACTGCAGGTATTTCCTATTTCCCCAATTTTGATAAGATAGAACGATTAACGAACGAACTCGTAAAAAAGCTCAACGAGTCGATGAGTTCTCCCTTATCTGTTACTGAACAACTCAACCTTTCCTTTGATGCGCATTTCAATCTTGTAAGTATCCATCCTTATTACGATGGGAATGGCCGTACATCGCGATTATTAATGAACTATATTCAGGCCCATTATAATCATCCATTAGCAATTGTGAGGAGTGAAAATAAAGCCGCTTATATCCAGGCATTGACAGATACCCGCCAGCAGGAAGACATTGAAATATTCCGCAGTTTCATGGCGGGCGAATATGCTTTTTTACTCAATCAGGAAATTGAAAAGTTTGAGGAAATGAAAAAGCCATCAAAAGGGAGTGGCTTTAATTTCTTGTTTTAATTTTAGCTATTCACCTACCAACAATCAATCATCCCCGCGTAATAATCAATTTATCCCTCAGCCCGATATCCTGATTATTGATATATTAGCGTAAATGAATAAGCTGATCACTTACCTTTTTTTATTGTTTGCTGTTCAGTTTTGCGCCTGCCATACCAATACATCTTCCAATCAGCATAAAACAGTTTTTAATATCAACCTGGAAGAGGGCCTTACCTCGCTTGATCCCGCCTTTTGCCGTAACCACTACACCATATGGATGGATAACCAGCTTTATAACGGCCTGGTACAGATCAACGATAGTTTAAAAACCATTCCCTGTATAGCCAAAAGCTGGGAAACATCAGCTGATGGTTTATTATATACCTTCCATCTGCGTAATGATGTATATTTTCATGACGACCCTCATTTTGCAAATGGTATAGGTCGAAAGGCAGTGGCCTCAGATTTTGCTTATAGCTTCGGTCGCTTGATCGATCCTAAAGTTGCTTCATCCGGCTCATGGATCTTCAGTGATAAGGTAAAGGACAACAGCGCCTTCATGGCACCTAATGATAGTACTTTCCAGATCAGGCTTAAACAGCCTTTCGCTCCCTTTCTAAGCTTACTCACGGCACAATATTGCTCGGTAGTACCCAAAGAAGTGGTTGAGTTTTATGGTAAAGATTTCAGAAGCCATCCGGTAGGCACCGGCCCCTTCAGGTTTAAGTACTGGAAGGAGGGCGAAGTACTGGTGTTTTTAAAAAACGAGCATTATTGGGAAAAAGACGAAAAAGGCAACCGCCTCCCCTACCTGGATGCCATCCGGTCTACCTTTATTGCCGATAAGCAAACCTCGTTCCTGGAGTTTGTAAAAAAGAATATCGATTTTTTGAATGATATCGACGGAAGCTATCGCGATGATATCCTTACCAAGGCGGGCAAAATAACTCAAAAATATAAAGGGAAGTTTGTACTTAATACTGCCCCATATTTAAATACTATTTATCTGGGCATGCTGGTGGATACTACGCTGCCCATCGTAAAAAAATCCCCTTTAAAAATACTTAAGATCAGGCAGGCCATCAACTACGCCATCGACCGCGAAAAGATGATCAAATACCTCCGCAACAGTATGGGTACACCGGGCCATGAAGGTTTTGTACCCGAAGGCATGCCCGGCTTTAACGGCATGGGGATAAAAGGATACACCTACGATCCCGAAAAAGCACGCTGCCTGCTTCGCGATGCCGGTTACCCCAATGGTAAAAACATGCCCGAAATTACCCTGGCTACAACCGTTGGTTACCGGAGTTTGATAGAATATGTTCAGGGCCAGTTGGAACGCATCGGCATAAAAACAAATGTGGAGATAACCCAGGGCGCCAGTCTGCGCGAGCTGATCTCCAAAAATGGCATCAACTTTTTTTATGGCTCCTGGATAGCCGATTATCCAGATGCCGAAAACTATCTTTCAGTATTTTACTCCAAAAACAAAATCCCTTTCGGCCCCAATTACACCGGGTTCAACAACAAAAGGTTCGACGAACTTTTTGAACAAACCTACCAGGTAAAAGATGATGAAAAACGCTTTGCCATCTACCGCCAGATGGACAACCTGATGATGGAGCAATCGCCGGTTGTAGTATTATACTATGATAAACTGGTAAATCTATACCAAAACAACATCAGCGGTTATAGCCTCAACGGGCAAAATTTGTTAGTGCTTAAAAGGGTGGTGAAGAGGTCCTTTTAGAGATTTGAGGTCGGAGCTTAGGCTTATATACAAGTCGTTCAACTGCTTATTTTACCCTCCCATTCATGGTTTGCCAATATCCCGATAAAATATCAGCAATAAAAAATCCCGGAAGGAAAACCAACCGGGATCTTTATAAATTTTTTGCAGGGTTATACACCTAACAACAACCTTGCAGGATCTTCAAGCAATTGTTTAACCCTTACCAGGAAGCTTACCGATTCGCGGCCGTCAATAATGCGGTGATCATATGACAGGGCGAGGTACATCATCGGCCGGATCACTACCTGGCCATTGATGGCTACCGGGCGCTCAATAATGTTATGCATACCTAAAATGGCCGATTGAGGCGCATTAATGATAGGGGTTGACAGCATCGAACCAAACACCCCCCCATTGGTAATGGTAAATGTACCACCGGTCATTTCAGGGATGGTCAGTTTATTTTCGCGGGCTTTACCGGCAAGTACCACAATGGCTTTCTCAATTTCGGCAAGGCTCATGCTATCAGCATTGCGGATAACCGGAACAACCAAACCCTTAGGGGCAGAAACAGCGATGGAGATATCAGCAAAATTGCTGTATACGATCTCTTCACCCTCAATACGTGCACCAACAGCCGGCCAGTCTTTCAAAGCCTCTGTAACAGCTTTGGTAAAGAACGACATGAAGCCTAAACCAACGCCATGTTTCTCTTTGAATTTATCTTTGTATTTACCACGTAATTCCATGATCGGCTGCATATCAACCTCGTTAAAGGTAGTAAGCATTGCCGTTTCATTTTTAACCGATACCAAACGTTTAGCAACAGTTTTACGCAATGAGGTCATTTTCTCACGTTTCTCGTCCCTTGCACCGCTTGCTACAACAGGAGCAGCAGTTTGGGCGGCCGGAGCCGGAGCAGCAGGTTTAGCCGCGGGAGCTTGTGCGCCAAGGGCGTCACCTTTAGTGATCCGGCCGTCAACACCTGAACCTGATACTGATTTTGGATCAACACCCTTTTCGGCTAATATTTTGGCGGCAGCCGGTGATGGCGTACCTGATGCATAAGTTTTAGCACTTTCGGCAGCTGCACCACCACGTGGCGATTCATCGGTAGCGTTCACTACAGCCGGGGTTACCGGGGTAACTGCAGGTTGTGAAGCACCTGCACCTTCAATAGTACAAACTACGGTACCAATCGCTAACACATCGCCTTCTTTAGCGATTGTTTTTAATGTACCTGCTTTTTCGGCGGTAAGTTCAAAAGTAGCTTTATCTGATTCCAGTTCAGCAATGGCTTCATCCATAGCAACAGCGTCGCCGTCTTTCTTAATCCAGCGCGATAAAGTAACCTCGGTGATAGATTCACCAACCGGCGGCACTTTAATTTCAACAGATGCTGATGCAGCAGCCGGGGCGGCAGCAACAGGGGCCGGAGCAGGAGCGTTTGCAACAACTTCTGGCTGTGGTTGTGCTGCAGGAGCAGCAGCTTCGGCACCTCCATCTTCAATATTGGCAACAACAGCGCCAATTGATAGTACATCGCCTTCACTGGCAACGATTTTTAAAGTACCGGCTTTTTCGGCAGTAAGCTCAAAAGTAGCCTTGTCTGACTCCAGTTCGGCAATAACCTCGTCCATTTCAACGTGGTCGCCGTCTTTCTTTTTCCAGCTCGAAAGGGTTACTTCTGTAATTGATTCGCCTACGGTAGGCACCTTAATCGCTAAGCTCATATTGTAGTATTGTAGATTTTATATTTTTTTATGGATGATGTCAGGTTGCTTAATTATTTGATCAATCAGCACCGGCATCAGCCATTTTTTTTGTTGTTTTTTTAACAGCTTCTTTAACCGCCTTACCGGCGGGAGCTTCGAAAGCTTTTGAAACTATGTATAACTGCTGGGCGGCGTGCTGTTTGGCAAAACCGGTTGCAGTACTGCTGCCTTCTATCCTCGAAATAACGCTCAAATTAATCAGCTTATCGTTGTGGAACTTACGGCAAATGTAAGGCCATGCACCCATATTTTCAGGCTCTTCCTGAACCCAGATAAATTCAGCTTTTTCGTATTTAGCTTTAATCTTCAGGATTTGGGTAACCGGAGTAGGATAAAGCTGCTCTACGCGTACAATCGCTACATCCTTACGGTTATCAGCCTGTTGTTTGTCGAGCAAGTCATAATAAACCTTACCTGTACACAGTAATACACGTTTTACCTTTTTAGGATCAACATAAGTATCGTCTATCAGTTCGTGGAACTTACCGCTGGTAAAATCTTCGATCGGCGATACACATTTAGGACTGCGCAACAAGCTCTTCGGCGTAAAGATGATCAATGGCTTGCGGAAGTCGCGGTGCATCTGACGCCTTAAAATATGAAAGAAGTTGGCAGGAGTAGTACAATTAGCTACCTGGATATTATCATCGGCACAAAGCTCCATAAAACGTTCAACACGTGCAGATGAGTGCTCAGGGCCCTGGCCTTCATAACCGTGAGGCAACAGCATAACCAAACCGTTACCACGCTGCCATTTAGTTTCGGCGCTGGCGATGTACTGATCAACAATGATCTGTGCACCATTAAAGAAATCGCCAAACTGGGCTTCCCAAATGGTTAAAGCAGTTGGGTTTGCAAGCGCATAGCCGTATTCAAAACCTAAAACACCATACTCGGATAATAAAGAGTTATAGATGCTCAATTTAGCTTCGGGGTTAATGGATGCAAGCGGTGTAAATTCGTCTTCCGAATTAACCAGCGTCAATACCGCATGGCGATGCGAGAAAGTACCACGTTTTACGTCTTCACCACTTAACCTGATCGGGTAACCTTCTTTTAACAAAGTCCCGTAAGCAAGCAATTCGCCCATGGCCCAGTCAAACACTTTGGTTTTGTTCACCATGGCACTGCGGTCTTCAAACAGTTTCTCAATTTTCTTAAAGAACTCTTTATTTGGTGGTAACACAGTGATCTTATTACCAATCTCTAATATGGTTTCTTCGGCTACTGACGTATCAATAGCTTTTACCAGTTCTTTATGGCTTGCCAGGTGTAACCCGCTCCAGGCACCTTCAAACATGGCAATGGTATCAGTAAACCTTTCTTCTGATTTTACTTCATCCAGCTTTTGCTGTAACTCATCTTTGAAGGTTTTTTCGATAGATTTCAAGAACTCAGCGTCTATGCTGCCTTCATCTATCAGTTTCTGATTGTAAATCTTTAACGGATTTGGATGCGCGTCAATAGCTTTGTATAACAATGGCTGGGTGAATTTCGGCTCATCAGCTTCGTTATGGCCATAACGGCGGTAGCAAAGGATATCGATAAATACATCCTCATTAAATACCTGCCTGTATTCCATAGCCAGGTTTACCACGTACGCCAGAGCCTCAACATCATCGCCATTTACGTGGAAAACCGGCGAAAGCACAGTTTTGGCAACATCGGTACAATAAGTACTTGAACGGGCGTCTTTATAGTTGGTGGTAAAACCTATCTGGTTGTTGATAACCAAGTGAATGGTGCCGCCAGTGCGGTAGCCATCCAGTTTTTCCATTTGTAAAACTTCATATACTATACCCTGGCCAGCAATTGAAGCATCACCATGGATCAGGATCGGAGCGATCTTTGAATGATCGCCGCCATATTTAAAGTCGATTTTTGAACGGGTGATCCCTTCAACAACCGGGTCGACAGCTTCCAGGTGCGATGGGTTAGGGCAAAGGCTCAGGTGAACTTTTTTACCGCTTTTGGTATGCACATCGGTTGAAAAACCTAAGTGGTATTTCACGTCACCACCAAAAGGTGATTCAGAATCGTAGTTTTTACCTTCAAACTCAGAGAATACCTCTTTATAGGTTTTCTCCATGATATTGGTCAGTACGTTCAAACGCCCCCGGTGGGCCATACCGATGATAAACTCCTCGATACCCAGATCGGCGCCTTTTTTAATTACCGAATCCATTGAAGGGATCAGCGCCTCGGCACCTTCCAGTGAAAAACGTTTTTGGCCAAGGAATTTGGTGCCCAGAAAGTTTTCGAAAGTTACTGCTTCATTCAGCTTGTTAAGCATTTCCTTCTTTTCATCAAGGGTGAAAGAAGGAGCATTGCGGCGACTTTCCATCCGCTCTTCAAACCATTTTATTTTAATGGGATTGCGGATGTATTTATATTCCGTACCTATTGAACGGCAGTAAGTATCTTCAAGCAGTTGGCGGATATCGCGCAATTTGGCGGCACCTAAACCAACTTCAACACCGGCGTTAAAAACGGTATCAAGGTCGGCTTCGCTCAAACCAAAAGTTTCGAGCTCCTTGCCAGGGTAATAATGGCGGCGTTCACGAACGGGGTTTGTTTTTGCAAACAAATGCCCGCGCGAGCGATAACCATCTATCATGTTTAATACGTTAATCTCCTTTAAAAAATGTTCAGGAGTAGCTTCACCAACGGCAGCAGGTGCAATTGCTCCGGCAGCATCGGTATCTTTACCAAAATCAAATCCTTCAAAGAATTTTTGCCATCCAAAATCAACCGATTCCGGTTCCTGTTTGTATTGTTCGTATAGGGAAGATATGTAGGCAGCGTTTCCGCTATTTATATAATTGAGACGATCCATGTGAAACTGATCTTTAAAACGGTACAAAAGTAAGCATATACCCCTATATACTTCATAATTAATTGCAAAGAAATTTAACCAATATTAGGTTTATTTTACCCATGAGTAACAAAGCATATATTTTTTTGATTAGAGGGAGCGGTTGACCGCATAAAGTATTCCGAAGTAACCTTGAATTACCTATTTCCGCAAGAAGTGCTACCGATAATCACACCAAGCATTTAAATGCGGCTTTCAAGTGTCTGAAAAACGTAAGCGTTTAACACCTTGCTGCTAACCAAACAATCAACTGCTTGGCTTATATCAAGCCAAACATTAGCAAAAGCAATAACTTACCAAATCTTTTGTGAAGGGTATAAAAATTTATTTTTTGCTAAAAAAAATATAACAATACAACCACCGTTCTTTTTTTAATCAATAACCTTATTTAATATTCACAATCTTAGACCAACTTCACTTATCATGAGCGACAATCCTCAAAACAGCCTACCAAGCGGTAGCGTAGCCTATGGCGATCTTTATTTGGCCCCCGATTTCAGCATTTGGGGAGGTGAAGCTACCGACAAGTACCGTCAGTTAGCAAAATACTCAGATATTGAAGATGTTAATACAAACATCTCATTAAAGCAATCACTAAGCGAAAAAAATCAACCAAATGGTTATGCAGGCTTAGATAGCAGCGGATTAATTGACCCTGCAAAAATTCATACCAGTGCAGCGGCAAGGTTTTGTACAGATACTGAAAAAGCCAAGTGGAATTCGCTGGTGTATAATACCACGAGATCCGGTGCAATAGCTATCACCGACAATACATTATCTGCAATTTTTATAAGAGAAGAAGGTTATGAAGGAGAGTTCAGGCTTACTTCAGATACCGTAAGTCCGGGGACAGGATCTTACAATTGGAATAAAATAACCACAGCTGCCGGCCGTATTTATCAAAGGGTTATTCAGGATGGTAACTTTCATGTAACCTGGGCCGGAATAAAAAAAGACCAAAGCGGCACAGACACAAGTGGCCTATTAAATACTTTTATGAATGAGGTAGTTACAGCCTATAAAGGTGGCAATATTATCCTTGAACCCGGAATTTATTATGGGCAAGAATTTACCATTCCCGCCTACATAACCGTAATTGGGATTGAAGGGCAGTCTAAATTTCGATTTAAACCGTCAGGAAACGATGCTATAGATGCTGCAAAATATACTGTAATTAGCCAGGGGTCGTTTTCCGGTTTACAAAACGTAACAATTGATGGCAATATTGGCACCTCTGGTAATTATGCCGTAGGTAATGGTTTACAGATCGTTCCGGATGGCAACGCGCTCAGACGCAATTTTACAGGTCTAAGAATAGAAGGCTTTGCCGGTTACAAAACCACGCCCTCCGGAGGTCCTTATGGTGTGAACCAAAACTATAGCCGAACTGATATTTCAAACGGAACAGGTGGCCACCTGTTAACAGGTGGAAATGCGATTGTAATTAGTCCAGGTTCTGGAGGGGGTGCCAGCTCTGCCGAACTTTTGATGATGAATGTGAGGATTTCGATGATAGATGGTATGGGGATAGATATGGGGGCCGTAACCGACAGTAAGTTTGTTAACTTTTGGATAGGTAACTGTGTAAATCTTGGTGTCAGACTTGGGAGTAATAACGGTAATTGTCAATTTACAAATTTTAAAGTTTACAGGTGCAGAATACTAAATCCGAAGGATGATTTTTCAACGTCCACCAATAAAATCATCCCACATGAAACAACAGCATCTACAGATAGCGGAGCGGCAATTTTTACTGGTGCGGGACATCTTGTTAGCAACTTTGAAGTTCAGGAGTGTGGCTCGTATGGAATCCAGATAGGAAATTCAGCATATAGTTGCAGCAATAGTAAGTTTGATGTTATTGTTGACGGCAACGGCGGTTACGATAGCGATGCTGAAGCTTCAGTACAATTAGATTACAAACGTTACGGCGTTTTTTTATATAACTACTTCGGGATTACACTTAATGGTGTAGCAAGCGACTTCAGAGCCAAATACACATATCCACGACAGTTACGAGGGGTACATGTTCAACAACGAAAGACTTTCACAACAGAAGCAAGCCTGGTAATTGGCAATTACTACCGGATTAAAGATATTTCCGGAGGTGCGAATTTTATCCCTCTTCAACAGGCTTATGCATCGCCAAGTAATGCGGTTGGCACTGTTTTTCAATATAGAAATCAACCTGGTGCATCTGTTCCGTCTGGCGTTTTCGGTTCTGGTGGTGTATTAGAAGCTGTAAATGACGAACTAATGCTAAATATGATCATCAATGATCAATACGAACAAAATCAACTTACAGGTCCGGGTTATAATTTAACCAATGATGGTTTAAATAGCAGTTACACAATTAATGGTGTATACATCAAAAAAAGCCCGAATGGAACCATTTATAAGATGGGTGTAGATAATACCGGTGCAACAGTTTGGACTACCTAACCGAATATTGAGCAATTACACACTGCTTACCGCTTTAAGCCGGAACTCCGTTCATCACCACAAGGTTCCGGCTTAATTATCTTAAATAAAATAATTCCTTGTATAAATTGTATACCTTAAGCGCTAACCAAATCCCCTGCTTCATCTATAGATGATGGCTGCCAGGTATTCACAAAATCGGTTTTGGCTTCAAGCTCTTTGGGGAGCTTGGTAACTATAGCGTATTTGCTTTCTTTAGCATCGTTAACGCCGGCAATAAAGGCCCAGTTGCCCCAATTGCTGGCCGGCGAGTAATCAATAAGCTTTTCTTCGAAATAAGCAGCACCCTGTACCCAGTCGGCTTTGAGGGTATTTACCAAATAGCCTGCTACTATCTGCCGGTTTTGATTACTGATATAGCCGGTAGCGTTAAGTTCATGCATGGCAGCATCAATAAGGGGCACTCCTGTCTCGCCGTTTTTCCATTTTTGAAGCAACAGGTCGGCGTCCGGTGCAAGGTCGGTGCTCTGGGCTTCGTCTTTAGCTTTGATAAATTTTTGCCCGTGCTTTTTAAACATGAACCTGAAGTAATCGCGCCAAAGCAATTCAAGCTTTAACAGGTTGCTATTACTTCCATATTTCTGAATTTCCCAGTACACCTGCCTCGGCGAGATACATCCTATCGAAATCCAGGGAGAAAGTTTTGAAGAGCAATCAGAGCCGTTACGGCCATTTTTTTGTTTTAGCAGCTGGTCTGCATTGGCAAAGCACTTATGCATTTGCACCAAAGCCGCGGTTTCTCCTCCCTGAAAATATTCGGTAGCACGCATATCGTCAACAGGCTCATTTAAACCTAATTGTTGCAAGGTTGGTAATTCGCCGGCATCGGTAATTTCCGGAACGCTGATATGATCGGGTTTGGGTACGCATGGACGAACATTACTGTCACGTTCCACCTTCTTTTTAAAAACCGCGAAGCTATCCGGGATATCCTTAATCGGGAAAGGAAGATCTTCCTTATGATACATGGTATGACCGATGAAATGCTTAAGGTTAAGCCTCATTTTCCATAGGGCGGTTTCAACCTGCTCGGAGATATTTGTTTCCTCGTAAGCTACCTCACGGTGATGATAAACTTCATTTACCTGGTATTCCTGGGCAAGCTGGGGGATCACATCGGCAGGGTTACCGATGCGGATGATCAATTTGGCACCAAAACCCTGTAAATTTTTTCGGAGATCAGCAACGGCCTCTAACAGGAACCTCGCCCTGAAGCTTCCCGTTTTTGAAGCGCCGCTTTCGGTATGCTGAAAATAATAAGGATCAAAACAATAAACCGGCAGTATTTTATCAGCCTTGCGTACAGCTTCTAACAAAATTTCGTTATCATTTACGCGCAAGTCATTTCTAAACCAAACCAGAATAGTTCTATCACTCATAGTTAAACAGGGGTTAACTGAATAATAATAATGCAGTATGCAAATTTGCAATTTATTTGCGCTTCATGCACATTTTGCCGCAAGATTATGACATCCCCCAAACATTCAATTATTTTATTAAACTAAGTAAAATGCTTTTAGCTATATAAAATAATTAAACCCACGGAAGGATCAGCGTGTAAATATACGTAAATACAGGCAATTAAGTTATATACCGTGCCCGGGCGGCTTCCCCGGTCAATCGTTACAGATTGGGAACTCTATTGATCAGCTTTGATCTTTGCCCTGATCACCGAATCTTTTTGGGCAGGGCTAAGCTTGTAATTAAACCGGAACAGTGCCCCTTCAAAATCACCATATGAAGGATTGGGAATAACAATATACCTTTTGCCAAACTCCGTTTGCAGCTTTTGTGTAGTGGCTGTCCTGTTTTCTTCAGCCGGGTGATTATCATACAGCAGGTCAAAATCCGGCAGGTTATCGCCGCAAAGCAGCAGGATGTTATGTGTTTTTAAAATGTTAAGACGGCGCGCTTCCTTGCTGGATGAAGCAGTTTTCAACTGCAGGTGTTCATCATCGGCATTGGGCAATCCATACAACTGCAGATTTTTCAGCGTACTTGCCCGCTCATTTTCATTACGGTTGGTGATGTAAAATATCGTGATCCCTTTTGATGCAGCGTACTTAAAAAAAGCAGGTGCGCCCGGCACGGTATCAGCAAGGGCTTTGTCTGTCCATTGTTTCCAGGTGGCATCGCTGTAATCTAAATTCTGTAAGGCGCGATGGGCATCATAGGGGCTATTATCCAGCACGGTTTCGTCAATATCGGTAACAATAGCCAGTGGTTTATCACCGGGGTTCTTAATCCCTTCATCAACCCTGAGTTTAGCTACGTTATAGGCCTGAAAGCATAATGCTTTGTACTCCGCCGCCCGCTGCTGCCACAATGAAGCCCAGATCTTACCATCGTTGGTAATGCTGGTATTAGGATTGGCCGTTTTTTTAACAGATGAGCAGGCGCTGAATAACAACAGTCCTGATAGTAGATAGCTATAGCTTTTTTTCATATGGGTTGATTAAAAAGAGTGCCGGTCGAGACCTTGTCGAAGACTCATGCGGAAAAAGTACGCCGGCATGCTTTGACGAACTACCGTTTAACTAAAACGGGTGTCATGCTGAGGCCCTCGAAGCATGGTGAGCAGGGCCTCTGCGCGCGACCCTTCGACGGGCTCAGGGTGACAGGCCCTTTTGCTTTATATTATTTCATCTTCAGAGCCGCTCGATTTAAACACTCCGTATGACAGGCATCTTATAACAGCTCCGGCTTTATTTTATCCTTAAACTCCTTGGCAAATTTATTGAGTTTTGGCTGGATAACAAACGCGCAGTACGACTTGTTAGGATTATCGTTGAAATAATTCTGGTGGTAATCTTCGGCGCTGTAAAATGTACTTGCCGGGGTGATTTCGGTTACAATCGGATCGTCAAAAACCTGCTCGTTGGTAAGCGTTTTGATCATCGCTTCCGAAGCCTGCTTTTGTCCATCTGTATAATAAAATATAGCCGAGCGGTATTGTGTACCCACGTCATTACCCTGGCGGTTAAGTGTTGTTGGGTTATGGGTTTTAAAGAAAACCAATAACAATTCATCAAACGAGATCACGTCGGCGTCATACTCCAGGTGAATCACTTCGGCATGACCGGTAGCGCCCGTACAAACCTGCTCATAGGTTGGGTTTAAAACTTTGCCGCCCATATAACCCGAGGTTACTGATGTTACACCTTTAAGAGATTGAAAAACGGCTTCGGTGCACCAAAAGCAACCGTTGCCGAAAGTTATTTTTTGAATGTTCATATGTCCTGTTTCATCAAAAGTAATGCCTGTTTAAATAGTTAGCTAAGAGGCGGATTTGAATATGTCAATTAAATTACTAAACTTAGTGTTTAACCTTATATTAAACCTATTAATTATGAAAATTGCAGCATTAATTGCCCGCGTTTTGCTGGGCCTGGTCTTCGTGGTGTTTGGTTTAAACTTCTTTTTCCAGTTTCTGCATATGGCCCAACCGCCCATGAGCGATAAGGCACAGGCATTTAGCGGCGGATTATTTGGTTCAGGTTATTTTTTTCAATACATGAAGGTAATTGAAATAACCAGCGGCCTGTTTTTAATTATCAACCGGTATACCGCATTGTTTGTGTTATTGCTGCTGCCTATTGCACTTAATATATTCCTGTTCCATGCCATTTTGGCACCGGCCGGTTTGCCAATTGGACTGGCGGTTATCGTTTTAGAGGTATTTTTGCTGTTTGCCTATCGCAAGTATTATGCAAGTATTTTTACGGCTACACCAACGGTGTAAGCATCCGGTGATTCTACAAGCTTTATAGGGCATATCCAATGTAACAAATAAGGTGTCCCAATTTTTTGATTCTCCATAAAAAAGTTAAAAATTGCCGGCGTTTCTTTTTTTGCAAATAACAAATGTTCCATTTTTTGAGAGTGAAACAGCGGAACGGATTAAAAATGAAACACATTGATTATCAATAATTTAATATTTTATCCGAAACACTGTTAAACATTTGATTATCAGCAAATAAACCTTTTAGGAATATAAATTCAGCGTTTCAGATCCGGGCAAAAACGCCCGGATTTTTTGTTTGCTTTTTTGCGTTTTTTTGGAGTTTTTTTGAAAATACACGCTGCCGATGATCATTGTACTGACAGTACATTGTCACCATTTTTTTGATTTGGAATTAGTAATACAGACGGTAAAAAAAGCATAAATTGGCGTGTAAACCTTGTCTTATCAACAAATGCACCACTTTAGCTATCACCTTGTGTTTTTAACTACTTATCCCTGAGCCACGGCGGCCAGAGGCCGCCTTGATAGTTGCCACTCGCCGGAGGCGAGCGGCGGCGATTAGAAGCTTACACCATCTCCCGCTCAAAAATTTCCTGGATCATTCCTACCTGCTCCGCATAAATGGATTTTTTGCGGGTGCCGAAGTACAAGGTGTTCTCAATTAAATTATATCCTTCCCAAAGCAGTTTGATATTGCCGCTATCCCGCTCCTTTTTTGAAAGAAAATCCGGTATCACGGCTATCCCCTTGCCATTGCTGAGACAGCGGATAATGGAGCCCATGTTAGGAACGATGAAATTAGGCTTAAAATCAGGCCTTTTACCAAAGTTGATATGCCAGAAACGCCGCAGGTGTTCCATATCACCAGATGAGCCGTACCAGGTTTGGGCTTTAAGCCAGGCCTGGATCTGGTTAAGATCTTTGTTTTTTAACAAACCCTCAAACTCGTCGGTGGGCGTTTGTGCCCCGGCCAGCACCACTATGCGTTCCTTAAAAAAGGGTTTATACTCCAAACCTTTATAGTCACCTTTATGTGGCGTAACGATCATATCGAGGATGCCATTGTCCAGGTCGGCCAGCATTTCGGGGTATTCGCCAAATTTAATGATCACATTAAAAGGCAATGTGGGCAGGTAGGATTCGAGCGTGAATTGAAAAGTTTCAAAACACATCCCTATACTGATGGTTGGTATATCTTTTTCGGTGCTTTTATGAAAATGCCGTTCGGCATCTTCCAGTTTACAAATTGCCTCCAGGATATAGTTGTATAAGATCTTACCCCGCTCTGTCGATACCATTTTGCGCGAGGTACGGTCGAACAATTTGTAGCCCACATAACTTTCCAATGAACTTAAATGCAGGCTCACTCCCGGCTGCGAAATAAACAGCGCTTCGGCCGCCCCGGTTAATGAGCCGGTTTCATAGATCGCCTTAAACGTACGGAACCATTCAAAATTCACCATAGCCTATCTATCATAATTATAATACAAATGTATAAATTAAACTATTTTAATAATGAATTGAGTTGCCGTAATTTTGATGAAAATTAAACAAGAAAATAAATGACAAACATATTTGTAATAAACGGCGGACAGATCTTCGGTCACTCCGGCGGAAGATTTAACAAAACTTTATTGGATACCACCGTACAATATTTTACCGGTCATCCTGATTTTGAAGTTCGTTCAACCGATGTAAATAACGCTTACGATCCTATGCAGGAAGCCGAAAACTATAAATGGGCCGATGTGATCATCTACCATACCCCGGTTTGGTGGTTCCAGGTACCGCATGCCTTTAAAAAATATATCGACGAAGTTTTTACCGCCGGGTATCAAAACGGCATTTACCGCAGCGATGGCCGCACCGCCGAAAACCCCGGTATTAATTACGGCACAGGCGGCTTAATGCAGGGCAAAAAATACATGCTCACTACATCGTGGAATGCACCGGTTACCGCATTCACCTTACCCGGCGAGTTTTTTAATGAACGCAGTGTTGACGAAGGCCCCCTGTTTGGCTTTCACCGCATGAACGCCTTTACCGGCATGCAGGCTTTAGAAAGTATCCACTTTTATGATGTGATGAAAAACGCTAATATTGAGGAGAACCTGCAACGCTACCAGGAACATTTAAACAAACTATTTACCCAAAACAACCACGCCCATGAAAATTTACTTAACAGCCTTAGTGAAGTGTAAGACCGGCACCACTGCCCAAATGAAAGATTTTTTGGATAAGCTGGTAGCAGCATCCCGCCAGGAAGAAGCCTGCTTACAATACGAGCTATATCAATCAACAACAGATGAAACCCAGTTTATTTTTCATGAAACCTGGGCCAGCCAGGAAGGGCTTGATCAACATGTTAAGCAGGAGCATTTTCAATTATTCAGCCGGCAGATAACCGATATTATTGATGGCCCGCTTGGGATATATAAAACAGATAGGGTTCATTAAAACCATCTCAATAAAGAATGCCGCAGATTTGACCTGCGGCATTTTTTATTCTTCTTTTAATACTCCAATAGCTTCTTCATATTGTTTAATTAAACCCGGCGCCCGGTCAACGGCCCAGGCATGATAGTTATCCCTGATCAGCATTAGTGTAGCATGCACATTTTGTGTTTTACGCGATTCGGGATTAAACATTACTTTGGCTACTTCATCTTCGACTTTCATAATGCGCAACTGTTCATCATAGATTCTTGTAAGCAGTGAGGCCTCCTTAAAATCAATTTTTGAAAGGATGTTATGGCTTTTAGCAACATCCCATGCTACATTATCAAGATAACGGTACAAAACACCGGCCGGCGCAATGTAGTTTAAATGAAACTCATCATTTGATACGATCTTTTTTTGAAGTTCGGGGTTGGTCAAAGCCGAATCTATCGACCTGAGTACCTTTTGATTGTAAGTATATTGTTCGGCGGCGTATTGCTTATTGCGGATAAGCTCGGTGCGGATGTTATGAACCAACTCTTTGGTTTCGTTTTTTTCATGAAGACTGTTGATCACTTCAGTAAAAAACAGCGCCAGGAAAACACTGAATACAATCAGTAACGATTCGCCAATATATTCTTTCCAATCTCTAACAGTATAAATCTCCTGTTTATCACTATTTTCCCGTGGAGCGATTTTGGCTTTACGTTGCTGAGGCATAACTGGTTATCGGTAAAATTAATAACAAGATATAAAATAATCACCAATGCATTACAACAGTTTACCAAGATTTTAACACGCTTATTGAGTTGTGTTCGCTATTATCACCATAGACTTAAATCCAATGTTTCAAGATTGAATTTTTGCACCTGCTTATTTACTGCACCCCTTTGCTTTTAGCCTATTATTTATAATTTAGTGTCCAAAATACATTTAATCCCAAACGATATTATGTCATCAATGAAATCACCCGGGGCTAAGGTTTATAAATATGCGCTGCTGGCTATCTTAATGCTGGCCGCGTTAAAACCTTTTGCCCAAAACCGGCAGAAACTTGATTTTGATAAAAGCTGGCGCTTTAACCTCGGCGCTGTTGAAAACGGCGAAAAAACAACGCTGAACGACAGCAAATGGCGCGTGCTCAATTTGCCGCATGACTGGAGTATTGAAGGTAAATTTTCAAAAGATAACCCGGCCACACCTGAAGGCGGCGCCCTGCCCGGCGGCATTGGCTGGTACCGCAAAACTTTTACTGTTCCGGCTTCGGCAAAAGGCAAGCTGGTTTATATAGATTTTGATGGCGTATATCAAAAAAGCGATGTGTGGGTCAATGGCCATCACCTTGGTTTCAGGCCAAACGGGTATATCTCATTCAGGTATGAACTCACCCCCTATTTAAACTTTGGCGGCAGCAACGTTATCGCTGTTAAAGTCGATAATTCGGTGCAGCCAAACTCTCGCTGGTATTCGGGATCGGGTATTTACCGCCATGTTTGGCTGGTTACCACCAACAAAATCGCCATCGATCATTGGGGTACTTATGTAACTACGAGCGACATCACCGATGCTTCTGCCAAAGTAAATGTACAGGTGCAACTGCATAACACTCAAACAATACCGGGATTATTGGTAAGCACCAAACTTTATGATGCTACAGGTAAACCGGTAGCAGCTGCAGGCGAGGCTTTATCCGCAGCAAACAGTACAAAAGCAGCATTAACGGTGACCAATGCTATTACGGTAAAAAATCCGGTGCTTTGGTCGGTAGAAAACCCATACTTATATAAAGCCGTTACCCAGCTTATTGAAGGCAAAAAAGTAGTTGATGAATACACTACCACAGTTGGCATTCGCTATTTTAATTTTGATGCAGATAAAGGTTTCAGCCTGAACGGGAAGCCGATGAAGATCTTAGGTGTTTGTAACCATCATGACCTTGGCAGCCTTGGCGCAGCTATTAACAACCGTGCATTGGAGCGCCAGTTGCAGATGCTTAAAGCGATGGGTTGTAATGGTATCCGTACATCACACAACCCTCCGGCACCCGAACTGCTCGACCTTTGCGACAAAATGGGTTTTATTGTGATGGATGAAGCCTTTGATTGCTGGGAATGGAAAAAGGCTACTTACGATTATCATCTGTACTTTAAAGAATGGCATAAACGCGACCTGGAAGACCAAATCAAACGCGACCGCAACCACCCCAGTATCATGATCTGGAGTATCGGCAACGAAATCCCCCAACAGGCCGATAGCAGCGCGTTACGCATTGCGCCTGAGTTGGCGGCTATCGTTCACAGCCTGGATAAAACCCGTCCGCTCACTACGGCTAATGACCGTCCGGATAGCACCAACAAAATTATAAAATCAGGTGCTATTGATTTGGTTGGGTATAATTATCACCAGTTTGATTACGCTAAGTTTCACGACCGTTACCCGGGTAAAAAGTTTATCGCTACCGAAACTACTTCGGGCCTGGAAACACGGGGCTATTATGAAATGCCATCGGATAGTATCAGGGTTTGGCCTACCAGCTGGGATAAGCCTTTTGTAAGGGAGGGTAACAATGTATCGGCATATGACAACACCCGACCACCATGGGGCTCAACACATGAGATGACCTGGAAGGTGATGAAAAAGTACGACTTCCTTTCGGGCATGTTCATCTGGACGGGCTTCGATTATCTTGGCGAGCCTACTCCGTACTCATGGCCATCGCGCAGCTCGTACTTTGGTATTATTGACCTGGCCGGCTTCCCTAAAGACGTATATTATATGTACCAAAGTGAGTGGACCAATAAAAATGTGCTCCACATTTTCCCGCACTGGAACTGGCAACCTGGTAAGATGATTGATATCTGGGCATACTATAACAACGCCGATGAGGTTGAGCTTTATCTCAATGGCAAATCATTGGGCATCCAAAAGAAAACCGGCGACGACCTGCATGTAATGTGGCGTGTAAAATATGAGCCGGGAACGCTGAAAGCTATATCCCGTAAAAACGGCAAAACTATTTTAACCCGCGAGATCCATACCGCCGGAGCTCCTGTAAAAATCGAGCTGACTGCCGACCGTTTGCAAATCAAAGCCGATGGTAAAGACCTGTCATTTATCACCGTAAAAATATTGGATAAAGACGGCAACGTTGTACCTGATGCTGATAACAAGGTAAACTTTAAAATTAACGGCGAAGGTTTTATTGCCAGTGTTGATAACGGCGATCCGGTTAGTCATGATCCGTTCAAAGCCAGTTATCGCAAAGCATTTCATGGCCTTGCCTTAGCCATTGTGCAGGCCAAAGAAAAAGCCGGTACAATAACTTTAACTGCTTCGGCCGATGGCTTGCAGAGCAGTACATTGGTATTGAAAAGCAAATAACATCAGCCCGCTCCAAAGAAGCTACTATGTGTCATTTCGAACGAGCCAAGAGTGGGATTAGCGCGTCGGGGGTGAGGAGAAATCTTCTACACCCTGCTTTTACGGGTATAGTTGTAGAGCCAGATGTAGAAGATTTCTCTTTCGCTCCACTACTCAGACCGCCCCTCGCTCTATCGAAATGACATTTTCCTTTTTTAAATGATGTGTAGGCATAGCCAAAGCAAAGAAAGTTTAGAGCATAAAAACAAAACCCGCCTCCTGGAGATGGGTTTTGTTTTTTATACATATATTTTACTTCTAATGACACGCTGATTACCAATTACAAGCCCCCGCGTAAAAATGTATCATTGTTCCCCACTTCTGTATAAATCGCCCGGCTTTAATCACGCTAATTTTGTCTTAACATTTAAAAACAATAACAATGGCAAAGACAATTTTTATTACCGGAGCATCACGCGGTTTCGGTAAATTATGGGCCGAGGCATTACTGCAAAGAGGCGATAAAGTGGTTGCAACTGCTCGTAATTTGAGCACACTGGATGACCTGGTAAATAAATATGGCGACAATATTTTGCCGCTGCAACTGGACGTTAATGATCGCGCTGCGGATTTTGCAGCCATCAGCAAAGCAAAAGAACATTTTGGCAGTATTGATGTGCTGATCAACAATGCAGGATACGGCTTATTCGGAAGCGTTGAAGAAACTACCGAGCAGGAAGCCCGCGAACAAATGGAAACCAACTTTTTTGGATTACTATGGTTATCACAGGCAGTGTTACCTGTAATGCGTGAACAAGGCTATGGCCATATTATCCAGCTTTCGAGCGTACTTGGCCTCGTTACTTTACCTGTGCTGGGCTTGTATAACGCTTCTAAATTTGCGGTAGAAGGTTTAAGTGAAACCCTGGCCGCCGAAGTAAAAGGCTTTGGAATAAACGTTTCCCTGATTGAACCAAACGGCTTTGCAACCGATTGGGCCGGTGCTTCTGCCGCGCAAACCGTGGCAATGCCCGAATATGACGCGGTAAGGGCGGCTTTCCAGGCTGGTTTAAATGACACCGATATTTTCGGTGTACCGGAAGCAACTACAGATGCTGTGCTGAAACTGATTGACACTGAAAACCCTCCGTTGCGCTTATTCCTGGGTAAACACGCCCATCCGTGGGTTAAACAAACTTATGAAGGCCGTGCTGCCGAGTGGGATAGCTGGAACGAGGTAGCTGTAGCCGCGCACGGTAAATAATATGGTATAGCCTGTTAATAATCAGACCATAGCTTTGGGCTTTAAGCGTTCTGCTTTCAGCTTCTAAATAAATGGTATTATCCTGACATAATCTACGCCGTAATTCGGCGTAGATTTGTTTAACTTTAATAATCATGCAGCATTTTAAAAATTTGGCCGATATGCATCGCTCTAATGGTTTCCCGATGCCGGAGAACCCGCTCTTCAGCCTGTACAGGTGCACTCATACCTGCGGCTTTGGCGACAGGGAATTTACATCTGATTTTTACATGATCGGGTTTAAAAAACTCAAAGCAGGTCAGATCATGTACGGTCGTACCAAATATGACCACGATAACGGCAGCATGATGTTCATCAAACCCCGGCAGGTTATTCAGTTTAATAGTGTGGAGTATGATGAAGACGCGTTTATCATGTTCATTCACGAGGACTTTCTGAATGGCCACTTTCTGCATAACGAAATAAGTAAATATGCTTTTTTTGATTATGAGGCAAACGAAGCGCTGCACCTTTCGCCATCGGAAGAGCAGATCATGTGGGACCTTTATTACAAGATAGAAGCCGAATATCACAATAATACCGATGAGTATAGCCGCGACATTATACTTACGCATATTGATTCTATCCTGAAATACTCGCAACGGTTTTACAAACGCCAGTTTATTAACCGTACAGAGCTTTCGGGTAAAACAGTATCAAAGTTTAATGAAGTATTAGCAGCTTATTTTACCAACGGCTTATTGCTAACCCAGGGACTGCCGTCTGTTAACGCGTTGGCCTCACAACTTAATTTATCTCCCCGGTACCTAAGCGATATGCTTAAGCAGGAAACAGGAAAAACTGCTATTGAACTGATCCATATTTACCTTATAAACGAGGCAAAAAACCGTCTTAAAAGTGATTACCAAAGCGTGTCTGAAATAGCATACGAACTCGGCTTTGAGAATCTTCCATATTTTTCACGGTTGTTTAAAAAGGAAACTGGTATCAGCCCTAATCAGTTTAAAAAACAGTTGGTAAATTGATGAGCTAAGGCAATACGCGGGAAAGTCCAATTTATTCATATTAAGTTTCTGTTAACAACTCTTTCGGAATAAAACGATTTTGTAATTTTGGCTACAATCGTTTTCTTATGAAACTAAAACTCATCGCCGGCATTGTTCTTTTATGTGCGGCCTTACAATCCATCGCTCAAACTCCGGGTAAAATTGAACAAACAGGCCAGGTATTACTGCCCAACGGCTGGAAGCTTAGTCCCGCGGGCAGGTCTTTACCGCTTGGTGATCTGCCGCTGAATATGCAGCTTTCCGTATCGGGTAAATTATTAGCCGTTACCAATAACGGCCAAAGCACCCAGTCGGTACAGCTCATCGACCCTAAAAATGAAAAACTGCTTGATGAGGTAATAGTTAAAAAATCATGGTATGGGCTTACGTTCAGCCGCGATGAAAAAAAACTGTACGCATCGGGCGGTAATGATAACTGGATCCTGATATTCAACATAGTCGGTAACAAACTGGGCACCCCGGATACCATCAAATTAGCACCGAATGCCTGGCCCAAAAATAAGGTTTGCCCTACCGGCATGGTAACTAATAAAAGTAACAGCCGCCTGTATTCGGTTACGAAGGAAGACAGCACCCTTTATATTATCGATCCTGATAAAAAAGATATTCTGAAACAGGTAAAACTGCCGGCCGAGGCCTACAGCTGCATTTTATCGCCCGATGAAAAAACGCTGTACATCTCTTTATGGGGTGGTGATATGCTTGGTTTTTACAACATAGCTACGCAAACGCTCAGCACCATTAAAACCAGCAGCCATCCTAACGAACTACTTTTAGATAAGAAAGGGAAATTTCTGTATGTGGCCGATGCGAACGATAATGCTGTATCAGTAGTAAATACTTCAACTCATAAAATAATAGAAACCATCTCTACCGCGCTTTATCCTACCCGCCTCACCGGTTCAACCAGCAATGGCCTGGCCTTATCGCAAAACGGGAAAACACTTTATATAGCCAACGCGGATAACAATTGCCTTGCTGTATTTGATGTTACTATGCCGGGCAGCAGCAAAAGCAAAGGTTTTATCCCTGTAGGCTGGTACCCTACCAATGTAAAAGTACTGGGTAATAAAATCCTGGTATCAAACGGAAAGGGCTTTTCATCAATGGCAAATCCTAAAGGCCCCCAACCAGTTAAAAAAACCGATAACAGTGGTTATAAACAAGGGGCCATCAACAGCCGCGAGCAATACATTGGCGGCTTGTTTAAAGGTACCTTATCTTTCATCAATACCCCAACCGATGCGCAGCTGAAAACTTATACCAAACAGGTTTATGCCAATACACCGTTTACCGCTAAAGTTGAAAAAACAGCCAAAGGCGAAGAAGGTAACCCCATCCCCCGCCGGGTAGGTGAAAAATCGCCGATTAAATATGTGTTCTACATTATTAAAGAAAACCGCACTTACGACCAGGTTTTAGGCGATATGCCGCAAGGGAACGGCGACACTTCGTTGTGCATCTTCGGCAAAAAAGTAACGCCTAACCACCACGCTATTGCCAATGAGTTTGTACTGCTTGATAATTTTTACGTTGATGCCGAAGTAAGCGCCGACGGCCACAACTGGAGCATGGCTGCTTATGCTACCGATTTTGTAGAAAAAACATGGCCAACCAGTTACGGTAGCCGCGGTGGAAATTATGATTTTGAAGGTACCCGCAAAGCCGCCTATCCGCGCGACGGCTTTATCTGGGACTATTGCAAACGCGCCGGTGTAAGCTATCGTACTTATGGCGAGTTTGTGAGCGATGGTAACCCCGGCAAAGCAAACTTAAAATCGCTTGAAGGGCATTTTTGTATCAAGTCACCGGGATTCGACCTGAATATCAAAGATGTTAAAAGGACCGAGATCTGGGCCCATGACTTTGATTCGTTACTCACTATAAACGCGGTGCCGCATTTTAACACCGTGCGTATTTCAAACGACCATACCAGCGGGCAGCGCAAGGGCGCCATATCGCCTATCGCCGCTGTGGCCGATAATGATCTGGCTATAGGCCAGTTCATTGAGCATTTATCACATAGTTCGATCTGGAAAGAGTCGGTGGTTTTTATTTTGGAGGATGATGCCCAAAACGGCCCCGACCATATTGATGCCCATCGTTCACCGGTGTTTGTAGCCGGTCCGTATGTAAAACGCAACGCTGTGATCCACGGCATGTACTCAACCTCGGGTGTTTTACGTACCATCGAGCTTATTTTAGGCCTGCCTCCAATGAGCCAGTATGATGCAGCCGCTATGCCGTTATTTGATTGTTTCACCAGCAAGCCCGACCTTACACCATATACCGCTAAGCCGGCACAGGTTGATTTGGAACAGCGGAATATAGCGGTAAACGAGAGCAGCAAACGTTCGGAACTGTTTAATTTTGCCAGGGAAGACGCCGCGCCCGATATCGACCTGAATGAAGTGGTTTGGAAATATGTAAAAGGCGAAGCATCGGTTATGCCTGCACCAAAAAGGAGCGCTTTTGTAATTTTAGAACCTAAAAAAGAACAGGATGATGATTGATTTGTTAACTTGTGTCTGAACTCGGATTTTTGGAATTAAAGAATTTATCGAATTAAATTTAATAGCAATTGAAAATTCGTGAAATTCGAATAATTTCTTAAAATTCGAGTTCAGATAACTAATTATACACCTATGATCACTCATTTAGAAAACGACCACATTAAAGTAGCTATCGACACCAAAGGCGCTCAACTGAGTTCATTTATCAATAAAGCCACAGGTATTGAACATATGTGGCAAGCTGAAGAAAAAATATGGCCATGGCATGCCCCCAATCTTTTCCCGGTAGTAGGCGGCCTCATTAATAATGAACTTTTGGTTGGTGGTGAAAAGTATTCCATGTCGCGTCATGGCTTCGCAAGGCAGTCGGAGTTCTTTTTATTGGAGTCGGATGAGACATCGGCAAGCTATTCGTTACCTAATTGCGAAAACACCTTAAAGGTTTATCCTTTTAAATTTGATTTCCAGATCCTGTACCACCTTATTGATAATGCGCTTCGGATTACCTATAAAGTGATCAACCTCGATAAAAAATCGATATATTTTTCTGTCGGCGGGCACCCGGCATTTAATGTACCCTTTAACAAAGGCGAAAACTACGAGGACTATTACCTCGAGTTTGAAACTGAAGAACATTTTAACACCCACCTTTTATCAAAAGATGGCTTTTTTAACGGCATAACCCATCCTGTACCAACTCCCAACAAAAAACTTTACTTAACCCGCGACCTGTTTAAGGATGACGCGCTTGTTTTTAAGGATCTAAAATCGCGCATGGTAACTATTAAAAGCGATAAACATGATCAAACCTTAGCGCTTGAATTCCCTCATTTTAATTATCTTGGTTTATGGGCCAAACCGGGAGCTGATTTTGTTTGCATAGAACCATGGCTTGGCTGTGCCGATACCGAAGGCAAACACGTTGACATTAAGGATAAAGAAGCTATTCAAAAATTAAGCGTGGGACATGTTTTTGAATCAGCTTATTTTGTTTGCTTATAAACATTTGGGTTACAATAATTTTATACTTCGGTAAAACATTTTTCGCATTTTTTCTCTTTCATAGAAAGAATCACTTAAATATTAAAACTATGAAAACTAAAGTTTATTTATTAGCCTTAACCATGCTGCTGTCATTTACAGCATTGAACACCTTTGCTGCTGATAGCCACGCGCTTACCCCGCTAAGCAAGGAAGAAATAGCAACCATGACAACCGAGCAAAAACAAGCCCGTGTTGAGGAGATCAAGGCCCGTGTAAACGAGATCAAAGCGATGGATAAATCGGAGCTTACCAAAGCTGAACGTAAGGAATTGCGTACCGAATTAAAATCAATGAAAAAAGAAGCCAATGCCCTTGGCGGCGGTGGCATTTACCTTTCTGTAGGCGCCATTATCATCATCATTTTGGTATTGATCCTGATATTATAATTTGAATTATCTTGTATAAAAAACGCCTCCGACGAAAATCGGGGGCGTTTTTGTTGAAAAGTATCCTATGATTGAGGTATTCGCCAGATTATTTGTTCTGCAATTTTGTTAAGATACATAACATTTGGGCTAAAATTGATGATAAGATAATTATCAGCATCAGGGTCCTCTCCGAGAGACCCTGATGGGACAGAAAATCCTATGACCAGATTGGGCCTGCTATCATACATAATAATCAGGCATCGGCTTTCTCAAGTTCTTTGTAGGGTTGGGTATAGTTACCTGCTTTATCCAGTATACCAGCAGCAATAAAAGACTTAAGTGCCTCTTCCTTTGTCAAGGATTTCCCGAGCTCCTTAGCCAATTCTATTAATAACTGCAGATCTTTCTCACTCATATTCGAAGTCTCTCCTGGTTAATTAACACAAATCTACAGATATGGTTTAATATCTGCAATATCCCTCTTTTATGAGGAACCACACTATTGTACCGTTTAATAGCCTATTCTTTCAATTAACAATGCCTCCGGCACAAAACCATAGTACACAAAAAAGCCCCTGAATATATCCAGAGGCCTTCTATATATCTTAATTGATTATTTACTATTTTTTGCTGCTGTCGGCTTTAGGAGCTGCCGGTGTAGCAGACGGCGTTAATGCCGGAGTTGATGAAGGAAGCGCGTTGCTTGGTTTTGAAGCTTTTTCAATTTGCTCACGCAGCGCAGGGTTATCATTGCTGCTTGATGAGCCGCCTTTTACAGCAACGTTAATAGCCAATGACAATACCATAAGGGTGATAGCTAACGCCCAGGTACCTTTTTCTAAAAAGTCGCCGGTTTTTTGTACACCCATTAATTGTGATGAGCTTGAAAAATTTGATGCCAAACCACCGCCTTTAGGGTTTTGGATAAGTACGATAAGCCCTAACAGAGCGCATACAATTACGGTAACAATGATTAAAACGATATACATTTCTTTATATTAATTAGTTTTCTTCTCTAACTCTTCAATTTGGCTTGCAAAGTAACGGCTTTTTTCCGGGAATTTCAACATCAATTTTTTGTAAGTTGCAATAGCTTTGTGATATAACATCTGGTCGATGTAAATCTGGGCTAATGTTTCACTTACCAGGTCATTTCTGTCTTCCGAGCTCTTCTTTGCTTTGTTTTCATTATCGAGCTTATCAATTGACGGCGGCCTGATCTGGGGCTCTTCTTTGATAAATTTCTCAATAATGATGTCTTCCTTTCTTTTTATCTCCGGCACATCGGGCTGAGGGGTTTTCTCCAGCTCCTCAAGAGATTGCGAATGAAAGATATTTTCATAATACTGATGCTGCAGTGCATCCGCTGTTTGGCTATCAGGCGCTACAGGTTTTTTGGGCTGTTCAACCGTTTCAATATTATAAGGCTGATAAGTTGATGCATATTCCTTACGGGTTTTATCTAACCACCACATAAAGGTATAAGGCATTTTCTCGTCGTTGTACTTTGATAAAACCTCCTGCTGTTCAGTAGCTTCAATTTCTGCCGGCTGCGGAGCCGACTCCTGCGAGATGGCTTTATCATCATTCCTTGTGTCAACAACCGAGTTATCAAACAAAAAATAATCCGTTGAGGCGATATTACCGATTATCCATTTTTCAGTTACATCGTTCCTTACGTCTTTAGCTTCGTCAACGGCAATCGGCGGCTCACCGGCCACCTCTGCTTTATCGTTTATCGATGCATCGGTATTAACATCAGCAGCAACAGGTTCATTCACATTAGCCTGGCCTATACTTATATTCTCGATCCCAACAATTTCATCGTAAACCTCATCATCTATATCGTGGGTAGATGCAACTGATTCCCCGTTGGGCTCAGTTGCAACTGCTCCCGGATCAGCAACCTCCATTACCGGTTCTGCCTCTGCAATTTCAGGCTCATGATCATCGATATTGATAAAATTGAAACTACTTTTATCCTGATCCGCGTCAGCGGCTAAATCTTCGGAGACAGGCGGAAGTGTATCAGGCAGGTCATCAACAGCGGGACCGATATTAAAATAGTTTTCGGAGGCTGGTGTATTATTTACCGGAACAACATCAAGCAGGTTAATTACCTGTGATGAATTTACCGGAGAAAGGCCTTCGGGCTCCTGAATTAATTTATGCAGTAAAACGGGTTTGTAATAAACGGCCGCGCGCTGTATATCCTTATTGGTACCGGCATGGGCAAGCAAAGCACGCAAAATACCACTTTGCGGGTAGGCATCAACCAGTTGCTGCAGGTTATAACCATAAAAAGAACCTGTTTCGGCCGGGTTGGCCAACAGTTCATCTAATATTTCGTATTGCCTGCTGTTCAAATATTGATCCACGTGGTTGAAAATACAAATTGCCTACCAATTAGAAAAGGCCCTGTTAAAAATATCGTCTATTAACTGCTTATTAATTTGCTGTATCAGGTTCTGTTCCTGCGAAGAAATATCTCCCCGGTAATCAGCAAACTTAGTAAAACTTTCTTCAAAGCTGAGTTTTTTATCTGCCGGAGTTTTTGCCGCATCAAATGAAAACTTAACCCTTACTGTGATAGTGAGCCTGTTAGCATCAGCGATGGGCGCAACATTATTTGCGGTAGCCTGGATAGATGCCGGAGCGATAGAATAACCGGTAATAGCGCCCGACATGGTTGCATCGGCCTCGCCGCGGACTAAACTTAGGCTGGTTTGTGTACGAACCCTGTCTTTTAACGCTTCGGTGAAAGTTTGGCTCAGGTTATTAACCACCAAAGCTGCATTGTTTTCAAAAAACTGTACATTAAGGGTCTTCAAACTGGGCGGAATTGATTGATTTTTGAGAGTATAACATGATGGACACGTAAATACCAGCACACACACTGAAATAATTCCCAAAAGTTTTTTCATCAATTTTATAAGTTTAGTTCTTTTATTTTCCTGTATAACGTACGTTCAGAGATCCCCAGTTCATTAGCGGCAAGTTTGCGTTTACCCTTATGTTTTTTTAAAGCCTTTCGGATCAGGTCTGATTCCTTTTCAATCAGCGATAATGATTCCTCTACCTCTTCGGCATCATGTGTTATATTAAAACCGTCGATAGTACTGGTGTTATTGCCACTGTTGTTTGTAACGGTATTAACGGGTTGTTGCAGGGTAAATTGTGGTTCGTTATTACCATGCAGCTCAATATCGCGGTAAAGCTGATTTAAGGTTTGCGGATTATTGGCATAATGGGGCGAAACACCGCCATGCTCAATAATATCAGCCACCAGTTTTTTCAACTCCACCATATCCCGCTTCATATCAAACAATACTTTATAGAGGATGTCACGTTCAGAAAAATCCTCTTTAGGCTGATTGTCCAAACGCATTGGCAGGTTACGCGCGCCGGCCTCGTGCGGAATGTAGGTAAGCAGGGTTTGGGCGGTAATGATCCTGTCGCGCTCCAATACAGCTAATTGTTCGGCCATGTTTTTTAACTGCCTTACATTACCCGGCCACGAATAGTTGGTTAATACCTGCTGGGCTTCTTCATCAAGCTGGATGGGCGGCGTACGGTATTTGTCGGTAAAATCAGCCGTGAACTTGCGGAACAGCAGAAATACGTCTTCTTTCCTATCGCGCAATGGCGGAATCTTTAATGGTACCGTGTTTAAACGATAGTAAAGGTCCTCACGGAATTTGCCATTCTTCACCGCGTCATATACATCAACATTGGTAGCCGCGATAACGCGCACGTTAGTTTTTTCCACTTTCGACGAACCTACTTTGATATATTGTCCCGATTCGAGTACCCGCAGCAAACGGGCCTGGGTACCCAGGGGCATTTCAGCAATCTCATCTAAAAATATAGTGCCACCGTTTACAGTTTCAAAATAACCCTTACGTTCACCAACCGCGCCTGTGTAAGCACCCTTTTCGTGACCAAAAAGTTCCGAATCGATAGTACCTTCAGGTATGGCGCCGCAGTTAACGGCAATAAAAGGCCCATGCTTGCGCGGGCTCATCTGGTGTATGATGTGCGAAAATACCTCCTTACCACTACCACTCTCGCCGGTAATCAATACCGAGATATCAGTAGGTGCAACCTGGTTTGCTATAGTTATAGCCCGGTTAAGCAATGGCGAGTTGCCAATGATCCCGAAGCGTTGTTTTATTTCCTGTACTTCCATTGTTTTGTTAGTGAGTGGTTGATTGGGTTTATTAAGTGAATGGTAATCACCTAACAACTACTCACTCAATCAACCTAATAAACTCAATCAACTACTTTCCCTATCAACGTGGCCGTAGTGCTGCGTTCAATAAGCACGTTTACATATTGCCCCGGCTTGTAATTTTCACCAACCGGGAAAATCACCATCGCGTTTTGATCGCTGCGGCCGCAATAGTCTTTGTCTGATTTTTTGGAGAAACCTTCTATCAGTACCCGCTCTACCCGGCCTATGCGGGCCTGCATTCTGTAAAAAGAATACTCCTGCTGTTTGGCTACTATTTCGGTTAAGCGCTTCTGTTTTACATTTTCAGGGATATCATCGGCATAACGTTTTGCCGCTAAAGTGCCCGGCCTTTCGCTGTATTTAAACATGTAGGCAAAATCATACTTTACATAGTCCATCATGCTTACAGTATCCTTGTGCTCCTCATCTGTTTCGCTGCAAAAACCGGTGATCACATCGGTTGAAATTGCACAATCCGGAATGATACGACGGATAGCGTCGATCCTGTTGATATACCATTCACGGTCATAAGTGCGGTTCATCAGGTCAAGAATACGGCTGTTGCCCGATTGTACCGGCAGGTGGATATAATTACAGATGTTATCGTATTTATTGATGGCATGCAGCACCTCATCGGTGATATCCTTTGGATGTGAGGTTGAAAACCTAACCCGCAGATCAGGATCGATCAGTGCAACCATTTCTAACAGGTTAGCGAAGTTAACAGCCTCACCAGCCCCCTCTAAATCTCCCCCGGCAGGGGAGACTTCTAAAAGCCCTCCCTCCTGGGGAGGGTTTGGGTGGGGCTTATCCCTTCCGGGGAGAGTTTGGGTGGGACGCCACTTATATGAATCTACATTCTGCCCTAACAAAGTAACCTCACGATAACCTTTGTCAAACAGGTCGCGGCATTCGGCAACTATCGATAAAGGATCGCGGCTGCGTTCGCGGCCACGGGTAAAGGGTACCACGCAAAACGAGCACATGTTGTCGCACCCGCGCATAATGGATACAAATGCATTGATACCATTGCTGTTTAAACGCACCGGGCTGATATCGGCATAAGTTTCCTCACGGGAGAGCAGCACGTTAACTGCCTTTTGACCATCATCTACCTGGTTAATGAGGTTCGGCAAATCGCGGTACGCGTCCGGGCCAACCACAACGTCAACTAATTTTTCTTCTTCCAGGAATTTTGATTTGAGGCGTTCGGCCATACAGCCCAATACGCCTACTACCAGGCCTGGATTTTTTACCTTGGCAACGGTAAACTCTTTTAAACGGTTGCGTACGCGCTGTTCGGCATTTTCGCGGATAGAACAGGTATTGATGAAAATAACATCGGCTACGCTATAGTCGGCAGTAGTTTCAAAACCACTTTCGGCCAATATCGATGCAACTATCTCACTGTCAGAAAAATTCATGGCACAGCCGTAGCTTTCAATATAAAGCTTGCGGCCATTATTTTTAGCTGTTTCGGCTTTTAACATTAACGCCTCACCCTGCCTGCTCTCATCATGTGTTTTATCCGGAATAAGCAAATCCATCATTTATATAAAAAATTAGTTTGCAAAAATAAACAAAATTTAAATACCTAAATGACATATTGTCAGTATTAAATAAAATCTCATTCATTTCAAAAAAAACGGGTAACACTTTCGCATTACCCGTTTATCCTATTCAAATAAGTCGTTATTTATTGTGTTAAAGCTACAGTGGTGGTATTATTGATTTGCCAGATAGCTGCACCGGGCGTAGGGAAGCTAACACCCTTAGTACTACCTTTAACACCATTGTCCTGGCCAAAATAGTAAAGTGGATGCCCTTTGTACACCAGTTGTGTTTGTCCGAATACGGTTATCACATCAAAGTCGGCTTTATTTAAAATAGAAGGCACATTCTGAACCGCCGTTACCGCATCGATTGGCCAGTTGGCGTCATGCACCGCCACACCGGTGCTGAATTTATTTGTCTTAAACGTATCCTTAGTAAACAGGTACAAAGTACGGCCGTTGGCATCTGTGATATATTGCGAGTTTTCGGTGCCGGCGATACCTTTGCTTGTGTATTGGTTACCATCATGCCCTATGAGTTGCGCGTAGGAAACCATAACGGTGTAATCCGGCTTGGCTATAAACCATGATTTGCCAACGCCATCACCGTTAACATCGGTAATAGCCACGTCTTTTGCATAATAATATAAAGGCCAGCCTTTATAGGTAGTTTGCTTATTTCCGTCAGCATTGGTGATAACGCCGAAGTCGGCAGCTGCCAGGCCGGTACCTATAGATGGGTTTTCTTTATAAAAGGCAGGCCAGGCTACAGCGCATCCACCGGTACAAGTTGAAACGTTTGCGGCATCATCAGAGAACAAGTACAACGCACGGCCGTTATTATCTGTTATGATACTACCAAAAGTTGCGTTTGAGGTAAGCTGTACGCCGGTAATAGCTTTAGGTGTGGTTGGATTGTTGTCGTGATTTTTTTTGCACGATGCCGCTAATAAAGTTAGGGCGATTGAGCCCGTCAGGGCTAAGTACATTTTTGTTTTCATCGGGAGTCTTATGATGTTAGTTATGGATATTTATAAACATAACGCCCTGAAATTCCCGAGGGTTGCTTTGCAGTTAAACAAAACCTTTATTTGAGTTAAACACCGGCATATGATCCCGCATTAACAATGATGAATTAAGTATGAGTTTTAACAAAAAATAACTTATCCATCCGCTACGCTATAACAAAAGTTGCTACCTTGCTGTTAAAGCATTAAAACACAAGTAAAAGTAACACCGGTAAATGGCACTCAATTTTTTAAAGCACCAGTGGCAAAAAAAAACTTTTAAATTTGTGCTGATACCGGTTATAGTGATATTGCTGCTGGCTGTAGTAGTAAACAGGTATTGGTCGCCCATTTTGGCCGCCAAAGTAAAGGATGTGGTATTAAGCAGCAGCGACAGCCTTTACAAAGCCGATTTTTCGGACGCCGAGCTGCATATCCTGCAGGGCAAAATTATTATTTACAATATAACCCTTAAGCCCGACACAACAGTTTACAATCAAAAAAAGCGTTTACGCCTGGCCCCCAATACCCTGGTTGAGCTTAAGGTAAAACGGCTGGTGCTTAACCACGTGCATCCATTTAGCCTCTATTTTCAAAAAAAGTTGAACATTGGCCAAATCATCCTGAATGAGCCGCGCCTGAATGTAAGCTACCAGTTAAACCATACCAAAGATACTGTTGTTAAAGATCGCCGTACCGCCTGGCAGCGGATCTCCAAAAGCCTGAAATCGATCCATATCGGCAGCATCCTGCTTAATGACGTTAACCTGAACTATGAAGATTACTCGGGAAATAAGGTGGCCATTTCCAAACTTAAAGAGCTAAACTTAAGTGCAAACGACCTGCTCATTGATTCGGCTACACAATATGATAAATCGCGCCTGCTTTATTGCAAAGATATTATCACCGAGTTGAACAATTACACCGGAGAAACACCGAGCGGTTTGCATACTTATAAGATCAGGCATCTTAAACTCTCAACCCTTACATCACGGCTAAATATCGAAGGGCTTGTTATGCAGCCAACTAAATCGGATGTTTTTTTTGATAAAAGCAAGAAGGACCGGCTGGGCTTACTGGCCGATTCTGTTCAGCTAAACAATTTTGACTATTTAAATTATCACAAATACCGCACAGTTTCTGCTTCAAGCCTAACCATGGCAAACGGCAAGATAACAGCTTTCACCAACCCGGGTAAGAAACCAGATCCTGTAACAGATAAGGTTAAAACGTTCCCCAATATGATGATCAGGAAATTAAACCTTGATTTAAGGATCGACACCATGAAAATCCGGCACGTTGATGTGATCTATAACGAGTTCAATAAAAAATCTCAAAAAACAGGCACCGTTACATTTAACAATACCAGCGGGTATATTTATAACATTACCAACAATCCATCGGCCATAGCCAAAAACAACATTACCCTTGTTGATCTGACAACGTATTTTATGAACCGCGGCCGGCTCGATGTGCAATTGAAATTTAATTTAAGCGATGCAGATGCCGCCTTCAGTTATAAGGGCACATTAGGACCAATGGAATTTGGAAGGCTAAATCCGGCTACCATGCCTTTAGCCATGGTAAAAATGACATCGGGCAGCGTAAAAAAATTCAGCTTTGATATCCAGGCCAACAGCAAGGTATTTAAAGGTAAGGTTGATTTTTTATATAACGATTTAAAGGTGGTGCTACTAAAAGCCGATACGGTTAATGATCGTTTCAAAAGGAAATCAATCATGTCGATATATGCCAATCTCTTCGTGATCAGGCGTAGTAATCCTGATGATAAGGGGAAGCTCACTTCATCATTAGTGATCTATAAACGGCCTAAAGATTCGCCATTTTTTAAAACTATCTGGAAAACCCTGCTTACCGGTATAAAACCATGTGTCGGCCTTGATGAAGAAAGCCAAAAAGCCACTAAAGACCGCATTGACGAGCATCTCAAAAACAAAGAAGAACGTTTAAAGAATAAAGCAGAGCGCCAGAAAAGAAAAGCGGAGCGGAAAAAGTTGATGGACCAGGGGAAGTTTTGATTTGAAGATTGTTTAATTTGAAGATTTGAAAATGGAGCTCCTCGAGTTTTCTTCCGCCGCTGTTGGTGTTCGGAAGATAAAATTTGGGCGAAAATGTTCATTTAAAAAAGAGATAACTTTATCTTCGAACACCTATGATGAGAACACCCACAACGGCGGGGTATTGATTGGGGAACTTGTTATAAAAACAACTGATCCCGACGATTGTCCCAAAAGTATAAGAGATGAACAGATGTTTCTGTAACCCGGTAAAATAGAGAAGTGTGTTTACTGATAATTGCAATTCTTACATTGACATCTATAGATGTAGCTTTATACATAAGTGGATACTCTGCTATTAGAGCTACGATGTTTTCAGTCTTTTCTAAAAATTTATCAGCAACTTTTTTTCCGAAACGGATTTCAATAAAGTCGTAAACTGCTATAAATGTTTCGTCCGCATTTTGCGTAGATAGGATTTCTAAACTCATCTTCTGTTTAGAACATTCTTAAATCCGGTGTATGGAGTTAATTTTCCCTCATCAGCTTGTTTTAGTGATTCTTTAACTCCCTTAACCACGTAATCCGGGTAAACTTCGCTTTTTTGTTCAAAAGATATTTTCATGGCTTTCATCACTGCTTTTAAAGCTGCCATCTGCTCCTTATTCTCAGGGTAAACAATTAATGCATCCATATAACAAATATACTAATTCCTTGAAGCTATTTAAAATCCCGGGCGCCGTTCGCGTCCCTTCAGCTCTTTTTGAGGATCATGAATTATCCTCAAATTTTTCCTGAATAGAGTAAAGCTTCGTTCATATAGTATTCGACTAAGGCTAACCGTAAGATAATTATCACCCTCAGGGTCCTCTCCCGAGAGCCCCTGAGGGGAAGGAGGATTTGAAAATGATGCACCAGAGGTGCAAAAGGTTTGTAGCCCTCGAAATAATAGATATGTCCCTTGCCCCAGAGGGGTAAAACAACGCCTTGCTGATTAACCAACAAACAATTTTGCAGGTTAATTTGAATTTGCTACAGACCCTGATAGAACGTTACCCACCCGAAATTCAGATTATTATTTCATTTTTAAATCTTCAAATTAACCCATCTTCAAATCAGCCTTATTGCAGCAACAACTTCAAATTAATCCCAAAATTGGTAAATGATGTATTAAACGTTTGCGACGTATAGGGCTTGGTAAGGTTTGAATCATAAAACAAATTCAGGTTAAAACGCTGGTTGATCACATAATCAACAGATGGCCTTACGGTAATATTTTGCGCACCCGATGATATCTCAGCCGATTCAACATCAGCCCGGTAAATGAGCGTTTTATTATCGCGCAATGAAAAATCGAGCTTAAAGTTCACGTCCTTATGCTGAATGCCCTCAAACCAGCCAAACGGAAAATGGAAATCTTTGGTGTGGTAACCAAAACCAAAAACAATGATCTTTTCATTTTGCTGTGCCAACTGGCTGTTAAGCATACTTAAGCTTAACGAACGGCTTTGGCGATATTCGGCATTGGCGGTCATGCTGTTTTTGAAGCGTACGCTTGCGCCCAGCAAAGGCACAAACTGCTCAAAAATGGTGACCTGCGAAAACTGGTACAACGGCAGGAAATCATTATTTAAATCGCGCGAAGTGGCGGCGCCATTAGCCTCGCGATATTGCAGCAGCGAGGTAAAGCCGCTTACATTATATGATGAACGGTAACCATGGCTCAGGTCAAACGAATCAAAAATATCCTGGAACCAGGAGATCTTACCTAAGCCATTGTAGGTTACCTGCCAGTTGGGAATAGGAATTTTGGGGAATTGCGACAGGTTACTGCCCGAAGCATTTTTACCTGCATATGCTGCCAGAAACGCCGGCACCAGTACATTTTGCGAATTTGGCCCGTAACCATCGGCATAACCATCAGCAACCCCGGCCGAATTTGGATTAGTACGTCCTAATCTTTGCGATATTACGGCGCGGGCATCCAAAAATTTCTGAAAAGTAGATGAAACATTGTTAATTCCCTTCGCCGATTCAAAGGCGGTGCCAATAGTGAGGAATGATACACTGTAATTACCCGATGTAACCGGGCTTAATGTTTCGATACTATTGCTTGAGGCCAGGTATTTGAAATTGGCCTGGTAGTTATGGTCCTGGGTTTTAAAGGCGCTAAGCTCAATCCGCAGATCTTTAAACGGTTCAATAATACCCCTGAAATGCATATCCTCGTTTAGCGATGTGGTATACAACTGATTTTGCAGGGTATCGGTAGTAATCCAGCCGTTAGCCACAGCCCTGGCCCGGATATCTGCCTGGCTGCCCAGTAAAAAGCCTAACCCGGGGGCATTGCCATCTGCACCAAAAAAGCCCGACTGCGGTAAGTATCCCGGTAAAAACGTTCCCTGTGTACGGGTATAGGTTGCGCTTAGGTTTTTAATGCTGGTTAGCAGGCCGATCAGGATATTGCTCTTTTTATTGGGATTGTTGGCCTTGCGGATAAAAGGGAACTTATTATACAGCGACACCATATTCAGGGTTGGGTTAAGCTGGATTGCCCTTGAGTTTTGAATACTGTTACCAACATCATAAGCGGTACTATTGATAGCGAACAGCGGCTGTGTTTGCCAGTTAAAGTGTGTACTGTAACGCGCTACTGCCGATATCCAATCCAATCCCGGAATTTTGTTAATAGGTACAGTATAATTAAAATTGATAGTGTGGTTATAGTTGGTTGTACGGCCCAGCTTTTTCAGGTTATCCCAAAGGGTATCGCGCTTTAAACCGTTGATCCGACCGGCGGGTTCATCTACAACCGAAAGATTGGTAGCGTCAATATCCATTTGTAATGATTTTGACAGGTTCCAGCCTATGCCATATACACGGGTAATGTTGAAATACTTGTTGAATGTAGTTGTCGGGATAGGAATATAGTTATTAGGATCATTATCGCGCAGGGTATTCTCCGAATAAAAGCGGTTGAAATTGATGCTGAAATTCAATCGCGACGGCAGCAGACTAAAGTTAAGGTCCCGGAACAGGGCCAGCATATTGCTTTTGATGATCCTGGCAAATGGGCTGTAGTATTTGGGCTGATTGGTATAGTTATAAGCGAGTGTGAGATTATAGGTTTTCTCCACATCATTCTGCGTCACAAAATCATGGTGATTGTATTCGGTATAAGCATAAGTGGCATTAAAATTTTCAATGTCCCAAATATGATTGAGAGCGTTTTGATTTGTACGCGCCTTATGTACGTTGGTAAAGTTGATGCTTTTGCGGGTGGTAATGTCAATAGCCGCGTTCCTGATAGAGTCGCGCTCTTTGGTGCTGGTTGCCGCCGCCAGCGAGGCCTTCAGCTCAACATCCGGCGCTCCGGGATCATATTGCGGCATGCTCCTTTGTGATGACAAATTGATGTATGCCGGGATATGGATGCCGCTTTTATCCGGAAAAAAATTGCCCAACTCAACATTGGCCGATACGTCATAGGTTTGATCATCACTCTGGCTCCGGTCGTTCAGCCTTGAATCAAGGGTACCGAAACCAATAGTCGTTTTACTGCCCGATACGGTAATATCGGCAAAGTCGGCAAGCTTGGCATCAATCCTCGCGGTAGCGGCCCATCCCCCGCGCTGATCAAAATCGGTAAGGCGGAGCTCATCAAACCAAACAGTTCCTGATTTATCCAGCCCATCATCGGGCAAAACATTTGTGCCTTTATAAGGATTGCGTACGCCAAGCATAATGGTACGCAGCTTGCTTAAATCGGGCTGGCCCTTGATATAAACTACCTTATCACCCTCGGTGTATTTAAAAAGCTGGTTGTAGGCCACGTTAGAGTGATTACGTGCAAGCTTTGCGCGGATCAGCAAATCAAGCTCCAGGTCCATTTCATTAACATCCGGCCATATTGCTCCTGCGTCGCTGGTACCCGGCTGGGTTATTTTTAAAGGCAATTCGTACTCATAATAGTTATCCTGGTAATCAACTCCGAGGCGGATAAACGCGTTCAGGTCATTATTCTTCAAATAATCACCCTCGGCATGGATAAACATTTGCATGCGTTTGTATTTGCGCAGGTCATTATAAAAAGTACGGAAGGCGGCCCTTGAATATCCATCGCGCAGGCTTTTTATATTAAGGGACAGTGATTGCTCGTTGAGCTTGGTATTGGTTTGCAGGTTATTGTAATTACGCTGACGGTTAATACCCGGTGGCACAACATAAGGTATTGGCGTGCGGTTACCGTTTTCTTCAATATTTACAGCCTGCACGTCGATGGTCGAATTATCTATCGGTGGGTTTTGGATAGCAGGATCGGCAATAACATTCAACGGATTTTTTTCGGTATTGAAAGCACGCCACTCGCCGCGTACCAGTTCGAGCGTAGCAAAACGAAGTATAGCGGTATCGGCAAAGTTGGTCATGAACATCCTCATAAAACGGATGGCCTTAAAATCCTGGATATTGCCCACTTTTGATTGATAATCGGTAATCGGGATGCGAAACTGGTACCAGTTAACTGCCTGTGTTGTGCCGTTGGGCAGTTTTACCTGTGCGGTAACTTTATCGCTGATGTAATTTTGCCCTACCACCATATCTGCCGGGCGCATGGATACTTTATACTGAAAGTATGAATCTTCCTGGCTCATGTTGTTGTCCCGGTTAATATCCTCACCATCGGGCAGGGATGTTGAAGCCGAGTTTTGCAAACCAAGTTCGGCCTGCGATTGCTGCGCCGTTTTCGAGTTACCATCCGTACCGTTATATTTGCTATAACGGTCGAGGATGCCGGCGCGGGCCTGGTCGAGCGCCGGGCCCTGGTAATACTGATAATCATCCGACGATGGGTCGGAAGCGATGGCAGTCGCGGCCTGCGCGTTCAGTTGCCCTTTTATCTGCTGAACAACCGGGGCAAATTTGGTTTGCTCATCCTGGTCGTTCATGCCGTCCAAACCAACATCCTGCAGTTTACGGGCATCGGGGTTGTTATCAAAAGCATTAATAACCGGCTGTAGTTTAGACACCCGCCCCCAGCTGGTTTCATCCACCTTGGTCAGGTCGCCATCAACAGGCAAACCATTTTCCAGGCTTTTACGCCCGTCCTTTAAAATATCTTCCGATATCGAACCTAAGTTAAAGTACAAATCACCACCAGCCGAGTTTGGTTTGTATATGAACGGATCAAGCATCCAAAACTCGATGTAGGATACGTTCAACGATTCAAAATCATTTGTTTCCAGCTTCCTGAACATACCGCCCCAGCGTGTTTTAGGGTTTTGCAAGGTACCATCGGGATTAATACCTGTGGTAGCATAGTTGTACGGTCCACGGATAGTTGGATAAAAAGCCATGTTGAGCGTAGCCAGGCTAATCGGCTGCCCGGTAGCCGACTGCTTGTAGGGGAAAACTTCCTGCTCAATTACCTGCCTTACATAATGGTTGGAAAGCTCGCTTCTTGATATGGGGATGGAACCTGTGTTGGTATAAAATATAGGGTCGATATTATAAAATGCCAGCCGGGCACGGTTGTAGCCATAGCTCAGGTTATCAAACAAAGCCGATTCGCCGAATAGCTGCGGCGTTCCTGAAATTTGCCAGCTGTTAGCTCCTTTAATATCTATTACCGATTGACTGTTCTCAAAATCGTCAAGATAAGATGTGCCGTGTTTGGAGCCTGCAAAATTCAATGCACCGGGGCTGCCCGGCATCAGTTTGGCAAACTCGCCATAAAAATTAATGGACGATGGCACTTTGGTATGGATGCCGGGGATCTTATCAACCAGCCTGGTTAAAAACCTGGAATTTGAACTGTAATTGGCATCAAAACCCCAGATGGTATTGGAGATGGATTCTTCACCGGCAATTTCATTTTGGGTAATGGGTTGCTCAGTTAGGTGCATCAAAGTAGCACCTAACTGAAGTTTATCGCTGGCATGATAATCAAGCCTGGTGCCGTACAATGACTTTTGCTGTACGCCGAACAATTCATTATTCTCCAGCTTTACGGTAATAGGCTGGCCGGAAGATAACAGTGCCTGGTTCAGGATCCTGATCCGCCCGGCATTGTAATCAACCGTGTAATCGTTCCCTTCCTGTAATTTTACCGTACCCGCGGTTACATTTACAGATCCCTGCGGAATGTTGACCGCGTTCAACTGGTACTCCGAACCACCTGTTGAGGTATAAGTTCCCTTAATTACATACCTGTTTAATGCCGGGAAATATTGCTGCGCGATAGTTTTGGTTGAGTCATACAATGGTTGATAAACATATCGTTTAACCAGGTCGGTCTCGCCAGGGGTAAATTTGGATGCCAGGTCCGAACCAAAAGGCTCCACCACCGGGAACGAAATCCGCCCGTTTTGCGAATCGATGGTGATTCCTTCTAAAAAATCAAAGTAGCCATCCGGCTTTTTATCGCTTTGCTGGTTGAGGTTATCAAGTCCTGCTACCTGGAGCCAAAGTTTGCCTTTTAGGTTTTGCCCCTCTTCCATTACCGTTTTTTCGATCCCCGTTTTATCATCGAGGCGGGTTACAGTTAGCTTAAAATTGGTAGGGGCTATCTGAAAAGCACCGAGGGAGTAAATGTTTTTCATCATCAAATCCCAGGTGGGCAGGTTGGTTTTCAATAACTCGCCTTTCAGCAATTTCACAAAAAGCACATTAGGCGTATTTGGGTTAACCGCAACATCGCTGCTAAATTCACCCACCTGGTATTGTACACCGTTAACGGTATACTGGTAAGCAACCGCCAGCACCTCGTCATTATTTAAGGGATAATTTAAGGAGATATAACCTAATTGCGGGTGCAGGGTATACTCCTTATCGGTAAGCTTGCGGGCATAAGTTAGTTTTGAATAGTTATCCGTATTGCCCGATCCCTGGAAAAAGCTGGCAACATCATTGGAGTTGGTGAGCCTTGCATTTTGCGGCAAAACAGATAAAAGGTTGTTTGATTGCTGGGCAAAACCAGGCCCTTTAAAACCCGCGGGCAGGGCACTGCCGCCGCCTACTATCCTTGTTTTATTGTATGGGTTATTTTCACCAAGGTCGATGAAAGCCAATATATCGCGCGAATCGGTAGTTACGTTGGTACGGTTGGTTGTCCAAACCTCAATTTTAGTAATGTTTACGTTGGAGCTGATGATCGGGATATTGGCCAGCGCCCTGTTATAATTATTCCTGAAATATTGCGACAGGAAGAAGTGCTTATTGGCTTCATAATCGGCAGGGGTCAACCTAAACTCACCTTGTTGCGAGCCATTGGTAATGGTGATGGTTTTTGACTGCGAGCGTTGCTGCGAAAAGATACTGGTAACATCCAGCCGCCCAAATTTCAGCTTGGTTTTAACGCCAAAAAGCGCCTGACTACCGGTGATCAGTGTGGTATTAAGCGGCATACTAACCGTACCGGCTTCAATTTTCTGGATGATCTCGTCGGGCGATCCGGTATAATCCAGTTTGATCTGGTTTTCAAACTGGAACTGCGCGTCGGTGTTGTAATTGGTGGTGATCTTTAACTTATCACCTATGTTACCGGTTACGTTGAGTTGGATGCGCTGATCAAAATTAAAGTTAAACTGGCTGCGCTGGCGGGTGTTAAAAAGCGGGTTCTGGTTTTTATTTATCTGCCCGGCCATGATCATTTCTGCTGATCCTTGCGGACGGATATCAATCACCGAGCTGCCAAAGATCTGCTCAAACGTACGGCTCCTCACCTTTATAGGCGGTATAAACCCCGGCTGCTGCGAATCATAGGCATAATTATCTGCCAGTTGCTGAAAATAGCCCCGTTGGACCGATCGTTCTTTAAGTTTTAAATATTGCTCAAACGTAAGATACTGCGGCGGGCGGTAAAGCAAATTACCTACCCTTTCGTATAAAATATAACGGTTTGTGGCCGGATCATATTCAATGGTACGTACCAGGCCTGCCGGGTCGGTATTGAAAATACCTTCCCTCATCCGCTGGCTTCGTGGCGCGGTCAGGTTTATTGGTGCATTTGATTTGGTTGTATCATTTTTAGCCGCAGGCGAAGGCTTTTGTTGTGCATACACATTACCCAGCCCCCCGAACACCACAATGAACAACACACTTATAAGTGTCTTATAAGTAAATACTTTGGTCAAAAGTTAGTAGATATTTATCCGTAATTATAGCGTTTTTAACGCGAACTTAATTAGTTCTTCAACCGTTAATTCGCCATTATTTTTCTTGATCTCCTGGTCTAATACCTTTTCGGCAACGTTACGCGCAAATCCCAGCATCACCAATGCTGATAGTGCTTCATCCTTAACCGTCTGGCTCACCGGCACAACAGTCAAGGTATCGGGGCCTTCCTTACGTAGCTTATCCTGCAGCTCCAAAATAATCCGCTGAGCCGATTTCGGGCCAATTCCTTTTATCCGCTGGATCAATGAAACATTACCGCTCACAATAGCCGCCTGGATCTCGGCCGGGCTTATGGACGATAACATCATCCTTGCCGTATTTGGCCCGATACCCGAAATAGAGATCAAATGTAAGAACAACCTGCGTTCACCTTCTGTAGCAAAGCCGTAAAGTGTGCGCGCGTCCTCTTTTACGTGTAACCATGCAAAGAGTTTACATTTCTCGTCGTCACTAATGCCCGAATAGGTATTTACCGAAATATTAATATGATACCCTACCCCTCCCGCGTCTATCACTACATATGACGGGCTTTTGAACATTAGTTTCCCACTAATATAATCATACATATATTATTACTTTATTAAGTTTATTAAACAATGATGTTAATGGCAAACAGCCTTTACAGTGATTATCCAAAGATAAAATTCCGGCGTCATTATGTTATATAATGACAAATAAAAAGCCGCAAGATACTCACCCAAAAAAAATAAAGACGCTAAGCATTTAAATACCAGCGTCTTTAGCCCCCTCTAAATCTCCCCCGGTAGGGGAGACTTTATGGAGATTTCTTAAAAGCCCTCCCTTCCGGGGAGGGTTTGGGTGGGGCTTACCGGGGGAGATTTAGAGGGGGCTTGGCTTATTTGGCAGCAGCTTTTGCCTGTGCATCAACCACTGCAATAGTAACCATATTTACAATTTCACGTACCGAACTGCCCAACTGCAGCACATGCACGGGTTTCTTTAAGCCAACCAATATCGGCCCAACTGCTTCGGCGCCGCCTATTTCCTGCAAAAGTTTATAGGCAATATTACCCGACTCCAGGTTAGGGAAAATCAGTGTATTGGCCGGTTTACCATTGAGTGTTGAGAACGGGAAGTTATCATCAAGCAAATCTGCGTTTAGCGCAAAGTTGGCCTGCATATCGCCGTCGACAACCATATCAGGGTATTTTTCATGCAGTATCGCTACTGTTTCCCTGGTTTTTTCCGGTATTTCGCCTTCGTTCGATCCGAAGTTGGAGTATGATAACACAGCTACCCTCGGGCTGATATTAAACTGCTTTACCGAGCGCTCGATCAGCACGGTAATATCAACCAAATCATTTACACATGGGTTTACGTTCACCGTTGTATCTCCAAAAAACACAGGGCCTTTAGCGGTGATCATCATATACATGCCCGCAACACGGTTAACACCTTCTTCCGTACCGATAATTTGGAGGGCCGGTTTTACCGTGGTTACATAGTTTTTGGTTAAGCCCGAGATCAGGGCATCGGCCCGGCCAAACTGCACCATACAAGCGCCGTAGTAGTTACGGTCTACCAATTGCTTTTTAGCCTCGTACAGGGTAATCCCCCTGCGCTGGCGTTTGTTATACAGAAACTCGGTATACTCATCCATATGCTCACACCCTTCCCGTGGATCAATGATATGAACATCGCCCAAATCAAGGTCATTATCATGGATGATCTTTTTGATCCTGTCGATATTGCCCAGCAAAATAGGGGTGGCAATACCTTCTTCTTTCACTATCTGTGCCGATCTTAAGATCTTATAATTATCAGCCTCGGCAAATACTACGCGCTTGGGGTTCTGTTTTGCTTTAGCGGTAAGGTTACGCAGCAGTTTATCATTAGTACCCAGGCGCACCCTCAGTTCCTCCGCGTACGCATCCCAATCGGTGATCACCTTACGGGCTACACCTGAAGCTATGGCCGCTTTTGCCACCGCCATGGATACCTCGGTGATCAGCCTTTGGTCCATTGGTTTCGGAATGATATAATCCTTACCAAATTTCAGGTTAGTAAGGTTATAAGCGAGGTTAACTGCTTCGGGAACCGGTTTTTTAGCCATTTCGGCAATGGCGTGTGTAGCGGCAATCTTCATTTCCTCGTTAATAGCGGTAGCCCTTACGTCAAGTGCTCCGCGGAAAATGTAAGGGAAACCAAGCACGTTATTTACCTGGTTAGGAAAATCGGAACGGCCGGTTGCCATAATAATATCATCGCGTGTGCCGGCTGCAAGGTCATAATCAATTTCGGGCACCGGGTTGGCCATAGCAAAAACAATGGGCTTTTTAGCCATAGTTTTCAGCATATCGGGGGTTACCACATTACCTGCCGAAAGACCGACAAATACGTCGGCATTTTTCATGGCATCAGCCAGTGTTTTAACATCTTTGCGGTCAGTAGCAAACTCCATCCTGATCTCGTCAAGATCGGTGCGTTCCTGGTTGAGCACACCATTGATATCAAACATCACCAGGTTTTCTTTTTTAACCCCTAATGACAGGTACATTTTTGAACAGGATACCGCGGCGGCACCTGCACCGTTAACTACCATCTTTATCTTATCCAGTTTTTTTCCCTGGATTTCGCAGGCGTTCATCAAGGCAGCGCCGGATATAATGGCGGTACCATGCTGATCATCATGCATTACGGGAATATTCATTTCAGCTTTCAGCCTGCGCTCAATTTCAAAGCAGGTTGGGGCCGAGATGTCTTCTAAATTTACACCGCCGAAAGTTGGCTCAAGTGCTTTTACGATGTTCACAAAGTCATCTACACTTTTGGCGTTCAGTTCAAGATCAAATACATCAATATCAGCATAGATCTTGAACAGGAGACCCTTACCCTCCATTACAGGCTTGCTGGCCTCAGGGCCGATGTTGCCCAGGCCAAGTACGGCAGTACCATTGCTGATCACCGCTACAAGATTACCTTTGGCGGTATATTTATAAACATCTTCGGTATTGTCAGCAATCTTTAAACATGGTTCAGCCACACCGGGCGAGTAGGCCATGGTTAAGTCGCGCTGCGAATTTGTTGGTTTGGTAGGTACAACTTGTATCTTTCCGGGACGGCCTTGCGAGTGGTAATTCAGCGCGTCCTGTTTTCGGTTAGTTTTATTCATTTTTTTCAAATTGAAGCGCCCAAAATTACAATTCTTTTTATGGAACAAACATAAAAAAGCCCCTTTTTACGATTATGTTAAAAAGAGGATAAAATATGGTTAATGTTTTGATAAGATCGATTTAAAAGAATGGATTTGGCAATGTTCTATTTTTTCTTCTTCGCCTTCTCCATATTTTTCTGAACCCTGAACTTTACAATTTTGGTGATCAGATCGAGGGGCATAGGTTCATCCAGTGGAAACTGAACCGATCCTTTGGCCCCTTTATAGCCCGAAAGTTCTTCTTTAAACTCCTCCAAACCCTGCGGTGCCGGATAAAAACCGATGTGATTTTTAAAACCGCCGAAGTGTACTAAATTGCCATTGAGCATAAAGGTAGGAATAGCATATTTGATAGCCTCTTCGGCATCGGGGGCGGCGGCTTTGATGGTTTCGCGCACCTGTTGCAGTTTCTGCTGTACATCCTCCGGGAAACCGGCGATATATTCGTCAATATTTTCCTTTGGCTTTTCCATAGCTATATTTTTGTCCGGAAGTCGGAAAGTCCGCATAAGTCCGAAAGATTTTCACGGAAAGACTTTATATCTATAAAAATACAAATGTTTTTTTATGTCGGAAAGTCCGGAAGTCCGAAAGATTCTTATACTATCATCTCTTGCGCTCGTTTGCAACGAGTGCTTAATATGGTTTGGCGATTGCATCGCCAGTCGCGTTATAAACGCTAACCCAAGTTAAGCACTCGTTGCAAACGAGCGCAAGTTAAAAACGAGCGCAAGTTAAAACGGCTAAGCTGCTTTTGCCCCGGCGGCCAGAGGCCGCTTGATAGTTGCCACTCGCCATGATGCGAGCGGCGGCGATGGGGGTTAACAGGGTTAACACTTTTCGCAATTTGTCAATATAAAGCCTTGACAATAAGACATATAATAAAAACAGGGATTACACTAACAATCCGCTAAAAGTACTTTATTTGCGGTCGCTGTACCACTGTAGCCATTAACCGGGCGGCGATTGAAGAATTTACAATATTATAAAAGACAAGTCCGAAAGCTGGATCTCAACTTTCGGACTTGCGGACTGCGGACTTCCCGACTAAAAATACTTGCGTATATCAGACTTATGGACTAAAAAAATTAATTCTTTGAATACTGGCCGTCATCCTGCACGTTGGCAGCAACTTCCCCTGCCGATACCCTTAGCATGGCCCCTACTGGTGCCTTGTTGGTTTTAAGATGGTTCCAAACTTTCAGATCGGAAACTTCACAACCAAACATATCAGCTATAGAAGCAAGTGTTTCGCCTCTCTTCACTTTATGATGGGTAGGGATTTTACGTTCAGGCTTAGCCGGTGTATATTGAACTGCAGCGTAAGCAGCGGGCTTAGCAGCAGGTTTCACCGGCGCATCAACACCATTTAACACATTGTATAATGCCGCGTAATTATCTCTTGCTGTTTGGGGAATGATCAACCTGCGTGGCGCCTTAACGCTTCCGTTAACTACCGCCATCCTGTACGATGGGTTAAGGATGGTGATCTCCCTTAAACTAACATCAAGTGCCTGGGCAACATTACTTAACGGCACTACCCTTTTTACCATCACCGTATCAGTACGTGTAGAAAAACTGCAGGCCTGCGCAACAATGTTATGCTTATTAAAATAATGCATCACATAATTCATGGCGATGAAAGCCGGCACATAACCGCGGGTTTCAACAGGCAGGTACTGGCGGATGCTCCAGAAATCGGTTATGCCACCTGCCTTTTCAACGGCGCGCTCCACATTGCTTTTACCGCAATTATATGAGGCAATGGCCAGTAGCCAGTCGCCAAATTCCTGGTAGGCATCTTTCAGATAGGCAGCCGCGGCATAGCTCGATTGGATAGGGTCACGGCGTTCATCAACATAGTTATCCATGTTTAAGCCATAAGTTTTTGCTGTGGTACCCATAAACTGCCAAAGACCTGTGGCCCCTACCCTTGATACCGCGTTTGGATCAAGCTTTGATTCCACAATCGACAGGAATTTTATTTCTTCGGGGATCCCGGCTTCGCGGAAAGCCTTTTCGTATATGGGGAAGTAATATTTGGTTAAGCCTGCTACCTGGCCCATTTCTTCGCGGTTGTGCATATACAGATCGATATAAGCCTGCACATATTCATTATAATCAAGCTGGATATCCTTGCGGATGGAATCTAACCTGCGCTTGTACAAACCGCCGTATGTACTTACCGGCAACGACTGATTAAGCACCGGTAAAATAGTAGTGTCGGCGTTTACAATATCGGGGTTAAATTTGGTTACCCGGTTTATTTGCTTAATTGACTTTGCCGAATTGGTTGTGTTTGTTTCGGCTTGTAAAACTTGGAGTGATAAGAGGCAAATGGTCAGCGTAAATAATCTCTTCATTTATTCAGGGATTTGATTAATTTATAATGCCCAAAGCATCAGCATTTTACTAAAATATCATTTTTTATTACAGATCGAGAAAATATTTGGCAAAATCTAACAGTTGCTGTTCGCCAAAGTGCTTTGTTAATAACTGTAAACCTAACGGCAAACCGTTGCTGTTATTGCCCGTAGGTATTGATATGGCCGGCACGCCGGTTAATGAGGCTTGTACGGTAAAAATGTCAGAAAGATACATTACCACCGGATCTTTCTCTTCCTTACCTATGTTAAAGGCCGGTTCGGGCGCGGTAGGCACCAGTATAAAATCATACTCTTCCAGTATCTGGTTGGTTTTTTCCTGTATCAACCTGCGTACTTTTTGTGCTTTTGCATAGTAGGCATCGTAATAACCCGCGCTCAAAACAAAAGTGCCCAGCATGATACGGCGCTTTACTTCCTTACCAAAACCTTCAGAACGGGAACGTTTATAAGTAGACTGTAAATCTGTAGCCAGCGGACTGCGATAGCCGTAATGTACACCATCGTACCTTGCCAGGTTTGATGACGCTTCGGCCATAGCCAGGATATAATAAGTTGGCACCAGGTATTCCAGCAGCTCAAAAGCTATTGGGGTAACCGTATGCCCCTCGGCACGCAGCTTATCAATATATTGTACAAGATTATCTTTTACTTCGGTATCAACACCGGGGCTTGATATGGCTTCCTGCAGGTAAGCTATCTTCTTTTTTCCCGGCTTTTGAAGGTTAGTATATGATGCAGGCGGCGGAGTTTGTGATAACGTACTGTCGAACTCATCCGGACCGGCAAGTACTTCCAGCAATAATGCTGCATCTTCTACCGATTTAGTGATAGGGCCAACCTGGTCAAACGATGAAGCATAGGCGATAATACCGTGCCTTGAAATTGTCCCGTATGTTGGCTTTAAACCTACAACACCACAAAATGAAGCCGGTTGCCTTACTGAACCACCCGTATCCGTACCTAAAGCGGCATGGCACATCCCTGCTTGTACGGCCACAGCCGAACCGCCCGACGACCCGCCGGCAACTTTAGTTTCGTCGGCATGGTTTTTTACCGGGCCAAAGTATGATGATTCGTTGGTGGCCCCCATAGCAAATTCATCGCAGTTACAGCGCCCAATGATCACCGCGTCTTCGGCCAGCAGGCGTTCAACCACGGTTGATGAAAAGATGGAAGTGAAACTTGTTAAGATTTTTGAGGAGGCACTAACCTGGTGCCCTTTATAGCAGATATTATCTTTAATGCCGATAACCATACCGGCTAATTTGCCGGCGGTGCCATTCTTTATTTTGTTGTCAACGTTTTTTGCAGCAATCAGTGCTTCATCAGCAAACACTTCATTAAAAGCGTTTAAATGAGCATTTTTTTCAATTTCAAGCAAATAGCCTTTTACAAGACCTTCAACAGTAATTTCTGCACGTTGCAACCCGCTCTTTATTTCGGTTAAAGAGGAATAAATATTAGCCATGGGGCTAAAATAAAAAACTTATCCGTTGAAATAAGAAATAAATCAACAGATAAGTTCATATACTCAATAAAAATGGCATTAAAACCTAATCCCTGTTAGGGTATTAAGCTTTTTTTTCTTCAGATGAAGAAGATGAGCCGTCGCTGTTTTGCGCGTCTTTAAATTCCTTAACGCCTTTCCCTAAACCTCTCATTAATTCAGGTATTTTTTTACCGCCGAATAATAAAAGTATCGCAATGATGATCAGAATAATTTCTGGTGCGCCTAATCCACCCATGATTTTAAGTTTTATGTATGATTAATATTATATTATGATTTGTATTCTTCTTCTTTTTCGGTATCCAGATGGCTACCGGTAATGGTCTTATCTAAATTGATATGACTTTGATGTTCCGGCTCGGCCGGGGTATTTACATGATAATCACTGATAGCGATTGTATTTGGAACAGTATTTTCAACAACCGGCTTTTCGTGCTCAGCTGCAGCTTCAGGAGCTTCTGAAGCTTTTTCATCTAAAAGCGGCTTTTCTTCTTCTACTTTAGGTGCAGGTTTCTTTTCCTCGTAATTATTGATCTGGTTATTGATCTCACGTTTAACATCTTCGGAGGCATCTTTAAAGTCGCGGATACCTTTACCCAGGCTCCTCGCCAGGCCGGGCAGCTTTTCGCCGCCAAATAGCATCAATGCTGCAAAAAGTATCAGTACCATCTCGCCCGTACCAATATTTAAAAATAACAAAACTGAACTTAACATAGCATTCTGTTTAAGGATACAAATATATACAATTAAAATTTCTTATAGTTCATAACTAATTAGTTAGGCGCCAGCCAGATCTTGGGGTTAACCGGCGTTGCTCCCTTATAAATTTCAAAATGGGCTTCAGTTTCACCTGTCGACGGATCAGTTGCCACCACACCTATGGATTGTTTAGTACTTACTTTTTGGCCTCTTGCCACACTAACCGAACGCAAATTACTGTATGCAGTAAAATACTCGCCATGAACTATAACCACCAGGTAGGTACCGCTCACATCCATTACTTTTACAACGGTTCCATCAAATACCGCTCTTACCGCGCTACCCGAATTGGTGCGGATATCCCAGCCGTTACTTTCACTCCTGATCCCTTCTGGTGTGGTATAAATACCAAAGCCCTGAGTTGGGATACCATTAGCAACCGGCCACGGTAAACTTCCGCGATTACCTAAAAAGTCATTTGACAACTTAGCGGCTTCCGGCGTAGCATTTAACGCGCTTGAGTTTGTACGGGCAACCGGTTTAGGTGCTACAGGAGCAACGGGAGCCGGTTTATTTTCGGCTTTTGCCCTTGCAGCTGCCAGTCTTGCGGCCTCTTCGGCCCTGCGTCTTTCCTCTTCTTCAGCCCTGCGTCTGGCTTCCTCAATCTCCCTGCGAATCGCCTCCTTAATAGCACTGTTCGTTTTAGCTATCTTAGCCTGCAAATCCCTTTGTTGTTTTTTCAGGATCCCCGCATGCTGCGACAGATCGCTTACCACCCTAACCTGGTTGTTCCGCTCGTTACCCAGTGTTTCCTTTTCTTTTTGCTGATCTTTTAAAAGATCATTTTTTTCGTCTTTGGTACGGTCAAGCTCATTAATTTTAACATGCAGCTCTTTTTGCGTGCCCTGGATATAGTTTGCCTGCCGCTCGCGGTAGGTACCAAACTGCTGTAAATATTTTAAACGTTTATAGGCCTGGTTAAAGTCTTTTGATGCAAAAAGGAACATCATTTTATTATAGGCGCTCTGGTTACGGTATGCAAACAGGATCATGGCTGCATACTCCTTTTTAAGCTGGTCTAACTGCGACTGTAAGCTCCGTACGTTATTATTGCTCTCAGAGATTTGGTTATCCAGGTTTCTTACCTCCGAGTTGATATTCTCAATTTTTTCCTGCCGCAGGTTTATTTGCGCTTTAAGGATACTTAATTGCTTTAATGAAGTTTTTTTATTGTTCAGGGTTTCCTGGTAGTCCTGGTTAAGCTGCTCAAGCTCCTTATTTAATTTATCGCGCCTGCGTTTCAGCTCATCGCTGCTTTGGGCATGCACCGTAAACGCCGTAAATACCAATACTAAAAAGAAAACTGCTTTTAAAAACTTCATCAAATAAACATATTAATTATTTGCCAGGCTCGTATCCGTCAGGAATGCTGAACGGATAGTTTTGCTGTACTTCAAAATCGGCCTTAGTATAATGCAAATTAACTTGTATTTTTTTATCTTTTACTACTGATGCGATATCTATTTGTGCCGGCAATACCCGGTTTGTTGCCTCGATAAAGGTATTATTGGTAACCTGTAATGATTGCGCCTGGCGCTGGTTATCTAAATTGGTTTGCGTAACCTTATTATCCGGACCAAGTATCAGCTTGTAAACCAGATCGTTCAGGGTGCCGCTTAAGGTTGTATTGCCATCGGCATGGTCAAAGGTCGACTGCTCGTTCAGCAGTTCGGGCACCGCGTTGCCAATCAGCAATGACTCGAGCGTTTTATAATTAACTTCTTTGCTGGCGTAAGTATATATATAGCTGAATGGCTTTTTAATATAAACGCTTTGCAGGCGGTTAATGATCATAATGCTGTCGGGCGTTATAACGGCGCGGGCCGCTTCAATTCCTAATACTGCTGTGATGGAAACCCAGATCCTTTTATCTTTTGCTATCCTGATATTCAGGGTAACATCATTGCTGTTATTATTGATGCTAAGCTTGGTTTTTGCCTTGCCCGCAAATGTTGTAAAATTTACCTGGTTTGCCCTTATCGCAGCCAGTTTGCCGGCAATATCACTCGTCCTTGCCGTCGAATCTGCCTTACGGGTAACCAAAACTTGTTTACGCGCTTTACAGCTCACCATTACCAGCAGGCAGCAAGCTATAAGTAAACTATTCGCTATATTTTTTTTCATTTATCTTACGATCTAAAACTGGTGACTGCTCACCAAAGCCTTTCGCCTTTTTCCAGTTAGTTACGGCAGCATCGGTATTCCCGAGGAAAAATAATATATCGCCATAATGTTCATACTTAACCCCGCTATTGTCTTTATCATGCGTCAGGGCCTTCTCCATCCATTCTTTTGCCTGGGCATATTTTTTTTGTTTAAACAGGATCCAGGCATAAGTATCTTCAAACGATGCCGTATTAGGCTGCAACTCGTTGGAATGTGCCGACATTGCTGCCGCCTTTTCCAGCTGCTCATTCCTTAACGATAAATAATAAGCATAATTGTTTAAAGTGAATGCATTATCCGGATTGTAGGTTAAAGCTTTCTCATAACTCTCGTCAGAACTTTTAATATTCTTCAACTCATGATAGCAATCGCCCAATAATGAAAAACTTAACGAAAGTAGCTCCTTATCCTGAAGTTCTAATGAAGTAGCGTTTTTAAGATAACCAACCGCTTTATTGTTATCCTTTTTTTGTGCCCAGGCCACACCAACAAGATAGTTCATCCAGGCCTGGTTGGGGAATAATGACAATGCGTTTTCACCATCTTTAATAGCGGCGTCAAGGTCATTGTCGCCTAAATCCAGGCGCACCAGCTGTTCCTGAACATTGTATACCTGGTTATTAAGCTGGGCCGATTTTTTAAGTACCGGCTTTGCCTCTTTATATTTGGTATTCTGGATCAGCATATCACCATAAATGGCATAAGCCCTGGCGTCGTTAGGATGGGCAACGGTCAGGATCCGGCTTAATTCAAGCGCGCTGGCTTTGGCATTGGCCTCCGGAAACTTAGGAAAGTATCCCGATATAATATTAATTTTTTGATCGATGCCGATATCCGAAATGGCAAATCCCTGGGTAAGCTCGTTAAAGCTGGCTTCGTTATTCTTTTTATCGCGATAGATATCGGCCAGCGCGAAGTGCACCATACCATTTCGCGGATCAAGCTTTTCGGCTTGCTGCAATACTTTAAGCGCCTTATCGGCAAACCCGTTCGAGTTGTAAACTTCGCCAAGGGCCAGGTAATAGCGGATTTCCCCGGGATTAGCGGCTATCTGCTTTTCCAGTTCGGAAGTGGCCTGGTCAATTTTGCCCTGCTTTAAATAGATCTTTTGACGATTGGCTAAAACATCATCACTCGGGCCATTCAGTTTTTCAATCTCATCGTACACCTTAAGGGCATCATCGTACCTTTTCAGGATGGTGAAAGCATTGGCCTTGTCAAAATAATACGCTGATTTGTCCGGGTTAAGCCTGATCAGCTGGTTAAAAACATTTTCAAGCTTATCAATGGTATTGGTTTTTTCATAGCTATCGGCCAATGCCGCCCAATACCATTCGTTATCCTTATTTATTGCTACAGCCTGCTCTAAAAGAGGCTCAGAAGCTGCAAAATTATTTTGCTGCCTTTTAAGGTTAGCCAGTTCATATAAGGAAGCATCATTTGCAGGATCGGCCTGTAAAACGCGCTCAAACATTTCGGTGGCAAGCTTATAGTTCTCAACCGTTTTTTCGCGCAGGGCCGAAAAGAAAAGCTGCTTAACCATGGCGCTGTCCTGGTAGCTCATTACTTTACCTGCCGATGCAAGGGCTTTATTATCGCCGCCCTTTTTATGCTGAGCCTGAGAATTTAGAGGCAAGATGGCAAGAGGCAAGAATAAAGACGCAAGAAAAGGCGCAGAAAACAGGTGTGTTTTCCGCGTACTTTCTAATTTAATATTGCTTTTACCAATCTTCATTCTTCTTGCTTCCTGACTCTTATAGTCCTGACTCTAATTACCTCCCTGTATGCCCGTAGCCGCCTTCACCCCTTTGGGTTTCGTTCAGTACTTCTACCTGCTCCCAGTTAACACGCTCGTGTTTGGCGACTACCATCTGGGCTATCCTGTCGCCGGTATTGATCTCAAAATCCTCTGTCGAGAAATTGATGAGCAATACTTTGATCTCTCCGCGATAATCGGCATCAATGGTACCCGGCGAGTTAACAATGCCAATACCATGCTTAAATGCCAGGCCGCTTCGCGGGCGGATCTGCGCTTCGAAACCCTCGGGCAATTCAATATATAAACCTGTTGGAATAAGTTTACGTTCCATTGGTTTAAGCACTACCGTTGTTTCTACATCGGCACGCAGATCCATGCCTGCCGCATGAGCAGTTTCATAAGCCGGTAAACTATTTTTTGATTTGTTAATTATGCGGATGATCATCGTTTAAATATAGCTTTTAACTCCTTGCGTTCAAAGTAATACGCCCCGGCCGCAAATAAAAGTAAAAGCCCGTTACCAACAAAAATATTACGTTTAAATACCGTGAACGACAGAAAAACAAACAATACCGAGACAATTATATACGCAAGGTTCTTTTTTAGGTTATACGGGATGGGGTAATTTTTTTGCCCCCACAGGTACGAGAGTACCATCATGGTAGCATAAGCCGCGAACGAGATCCACGCCGAAGCCATATAGCTGTATTTAGGAATGAGCAGCCAGTTTAAAATAACGGTTAATACCGCTCCTATCCCAGATATATATAAGCCATACCTGGTTTGGTCAGACAATTTATACCACACCGAAAGATTCATATAAATACCAAGGCTCAGATAACCGAACAATAAAGGCGGTACAACGCCAAGGCCCTGCCAAAATGGATTGTAAACTATATGATGTTTCACCTCATGCGTTTCCTTTCCTACTATAACAGTAGCCAGTATATCAACATTGGCAATAAGTGCTACACATATAACGGCCACCATAATTACAAAGTAGGTCATGATGCGGGCATAAGTTTCGCCCGAGTTTTTGTTTTTTGCATGGCTGAAGAAAAACGGTTCGGCACCTAACCTGAAGGCCTGCACAAAAATACTCAGGAATAATGCAATCTTGGCGCAGGTGCCATAAATGCCCACATGCGTATCGGCGATACTTTGGGGCAGCATTTGCTTGAGCATCACCTTATCTAATGACTCATTGATGATGAATGATATATTGGCTATCAATATAGGCCAGCTGTATGCAAACATTTCGCTTAACATGGCACTGTCAAACTTCAGCTTCATTTGCAATATCTCGGGCAATAACAATAGTATGGTAAGCCCGCTTGCTATTGCGTTAGCTAAAAATACATATCCTACCCAATTGGGCCTGTACCAACCTGCCATCCACGCTCCGGCCGGCAAATGATGATTTATTATAAACGGAACGCCGAACAGAAAAAACAAATTGAGCATCATCACAAGGCCGATGTTTGAGCATTTGATAATGGCGTATTTTATCGGGCGGCCTTCTGCCCTGATGCGGGCAAAAGGGATTACGCAAAAAGCATCAAGCACTAAAATTACAAGGAAGCACTTTACGTAAAAAGTATAGTCGGCATGATCTTTAGTGACGCCGGCCTGCATGTAATTGACAATAGGATTTAAAAACAGTACACAAAAAACAAGGAATATTACTGATACCATTATAACAACACCAAACGCATTATTATAAACCTGCTGTTTGTTATCCGAACGTTTTTGCAGATACCTGAAATAGGTAGTTTCCATACCAAAAGCCAAAATGGCGTTAATGATAGAAGCACTTCCATATACTGATGTAAAAACGCCGTTAGCATTTACCGGCAGGGTACGGGTGTAAATTGGCGTTAAAACAAAGTAGATCATCCGGGAAATGATAGTACTCAGACCATATATAGCAGTTTGCCCGGCGAATTTTTTTATAGTAGACAATGGAGATATTCGATTTAATGAGTTTGTGTTTAATTACAAACGCCTTTTAACAACCTCAAAATTACGATAGTTTTTCAATTCGTCTTCATGGCTTTCAACGGCATTTACCTCGGCATCCTGAGGTCCCTCGTTACACCATTCAAGAAACATATCAAGAAATGTGTCATCAGCCTCGGCTTCGATGTACACATCACCGTTGGGCTCATTCAATACAAAACCGCGTACACCGAGCTGATCCGCAACCGCTTTGGTTGATTTACGAAAAAAAACGCCCTGCACCTTGCCTTTAACTGTAATATTAAGATGTTTTATCATCAGTTGTATCGGGTATTAAATAAAGCTGAAAGCGAAATGCACAAAGCCTAAAGCTGATAGCCTGATTATTGATATTGTTTAACCGGATTGTATGAAACAATCAACAGGTTCTATAAAACACCGCAAAGTTAACTTTTTTCCGGCTAAGCAACCTGTTTTACTTAACAAGCGTAATTACTACAAAACGCATTACATTTTATTTTGATTGATATAACTCTAAAAATCTATTTTATGAAAAAAATTATTTTTTCTGCCCTGATCATTGCTTTTACAGCCTTTTCGGCATTCGCTATTTTGGGCAACTGGAAAGTGAAAGGCGATGAAGCCCAGGTAACTTTTGAAGGCCACAGGGTAAGCGGTTCATTCAGCGGTTTAAAAGCCGATATAACATTTGATAAAGACCATCCCGAACAAGCTAAAATTTCGGCAACTATCGATGTTACAACCGCGGCAACCGGTTTCTTTATTAAAACCAGCCACGTAAAATCGGCCCTGGGCGCCGACGATTATCCAACCATTAAATTTGAATCAACCTCGGTATCAAAAAGCGGTAACGGCTACGTAGCCAGCGGAAAGCTAACCATGAAAGGCAAAACCAATCCCGAAGCCATCCATTTTACGTTTGATGAAAAAGGCAGCGAGGGTGTGTTTAAAGGCGACTTTAAAGTACAACCTCCCAAATATGGTATTGACAGAAGTGGCACACCGCCCGAAGTTACCATACATTTGGTTGTGCCGGTGAGTAAAGGATGATATCTGCACGAATCCTTGCATAGATTGCTTATAATTTAATCGAATTACACGAATGTTCTCTTGACTTTATTCGTGTAATTCGATTTGATTCGTGAAAATTAGTGCCAATTATATCAGTTTCTTTACTTTGGTTTCGGGGGTGATCTTAAACCCATCAAGGCCGCTGATCAGGTTCAGGCCCGGGGTTTTGCCTGCTTCAAGCGTACCCTTTTCATCGTCGATACCCAGGTATTCGGCTCCATTACGGGTCCCCCATTCAACCAGGCGCGGTAAGCTTATGGAAGGGAACTTTTGCTGAATAGCACGCATCTCGCTTAATAAACATAATTTGCTGTTTGATGCAAGGCTATCGGTACCCAGGGTAATATTAAAACCTTGGTCAACAAAAAGATCAATTTTAGGTAAACGCCCCTCAATATAAAGGTTTGCATTAGGGCAAAAACACCAGTTTATCTTTCGGTCGAACCGTTTGATGAAGTAAATATCCTTCAGGTTGGTACAGGTATTATGTACCAGCAAAACCTTTTGCTTGTTAGAGAGCAGCGGGATAATAGATTGTACCGAGTTACGCGCCTGTGGCTTGAAATAGGAGATATCCATACCAAAATGCTCGTATAACTCTAAAAAAGCGCCAAGTTTATACCGGTAAAATTTGTTCTCGTCCTCACATTCCTGGTTATGGATACTGAGCAGGTTTTCATCATCGGTATCGCTGTGCTTTTTAATCAGCTTAAATAACTCCTTTGATACCGAATAGGGTGCATGCGGGGTTATCGAACACGAGCCGGGCTTAAATTCATTGAGCAGCGCCAGCGCTTTTTCAAAAACTTCTGTAGCCTTTTCGGGCAAAAAACCAAAAGTTTCAACAAAGGTATGATAGTATAACTTGCTTTGTTTTTTCATCGCAACACTGTTATTAGTGTTGGAGATATCGCCAACGGCTACAATACCGTTATCATACATCTCCTGATCGGCTTTAGCTATGGCATCAAGAACCTCCTGCTGATCGGTATTGCGTAAGGATTGAACGTCTTTTATAAAATTCACCAGGCCGCCTTTGGGCTTTACTTTATCTTTTAAATGAGAAAGTTCGGTATGGCAATGCGTATTGATAAATCCGGGGCAAATAACACCGTTTACCTGCTGTATTTGCCCGCCAGGGGACTTGGTATTATCGGTAACAGCTATGATCTTCCCCTGATCATCAACAGTAACTATTCCATTTTTAATCGGATCGGCATAAACAGGAAAAACGTAATCGGCTCTAAAACTTTTCATTAAAATTTAAACTTAGTATCGTAACACATAACGTTTTTCAAAACAATCTGTCCTGCAAAATAAGTACAATTAACTTTTAGTTATTGTTTTTTATTAGCCAAAAAGAATGACTTTAAAAAAAGATAGATTTTTTTAAATTTAAGTACTTTTGCACTGTGAACAATACAAAAGATAAAATTGACATCCGTAGCCTGAGCCTGAATGCTTTACAGGAGCATTTCATCCGTATGGATGAAAAAGGCTTCAGGGCAAAACAGGTGTATGAATGGCTTTGGAAAAAATCTTGCTTTTCTTTCAACGAGATGAGCAATATTTCAAAAGAACTCCGTGCTAAACTGGATGCAAATTTTGTAATTAATAATGTAAAAATTAATTCTTCACAGATTAGTGCTGATAAAACTATAAAAAATTCTTTTATTTTACATGATAACCACTTAATTGAGGGCGTTTTAATTCCAACCCCCGGCCGTATGACGGCCTGTGTATCATCGCAGGTGGGTTGCAGCCTTACCTGTAAATTTTGTGCCACCGGTTATATGGAGCGTAAAAGGAACCTCAACCCCGATGAAATTTACGACCAGGTAGTTTTAATTGATCAACAGGCCCGCGAAAACTACAATCAGCCTTTATCAAACATTGTTTACATGGGCATGGGCGAGCCATTGCTTAACTATGCCAACATGATGAAGTCGATAGAGCGCATTACCTCCGAGGATGGGCTTAATATGGCTGCCAAACGCATTACCGTATCAACAGCCGGCATTGCCAAAATGATCAAAAAACTGGGCGACGACCAGGTGAAATTTAACCTTGCCCTCTCCCTGCACGCGGCAAACGACGAAAAGCGTAATACTATTATGCCCATTAACGAGCAAAACTCGTTAAAAGCCCTGGCCGAGGCGTTAAAATATTACTACGCCAAAACCAAAAACCCGGTGACCTACGAGTACATTATTTTTGATGGTGTGAATGATGGTATCCAGGACGCTATGGAGCTGGCTAAATTTTGCAAACACCTGCCCTGCAAGGTCAACATCATTGAATACAATCCTATTGCTTTTGCCAGCTACATCAATGCCGGCGAAGATAAAGTTGAAGCATTTGCCGATTACCTCACCAAACAAGGTATTAACACGCACCTCCGCCGCAGCCGCGGCAAGGATATTGACGCCGCCTGTGGGCAGCTTGCCATCAAAGAAAAAGATAAACTGGCCGAAGTTTAAAAAATCCGTATTAAATTGAGGGCATGAAATTACTGCGTGCCTATCTTTCAGATTTTGCCGCCCTGCTGTTCCCGGAGCTTTGCCCGGCCTGCCAGGCAAGCTTGGTAGCAGGTGAGCATATCATTTGCAGCGATTGCCGCTTTAATTTACCCTTTACCAATTTTCATCAGCAGCCTGCTAATATTGTAGCCCAGCAATTTTGGGGTAAAATTAATGTTGAAGCCGCCTACGCGCTCTATTATTTTCATAAAGGAGGAAAGATCCAAAACCTGATGCACCATTTTAAATACAAAGGCATGCCCCAGATCGGTAATCTGCTTGGCGCCGTAGCAGGGGCACAGCTGGCCGCAAATGATATTTTTAATACGGCAGATGTAATTATTCCGGTGCCGCTCCATAAACGCCGCCTGCGCGAACGCGGCTATAACCAAAGTGCCTGCTTTGCCTATGGCCTTGCCGAAAAATTAAAGGCGGTTGTTGATGAGCACAGCCTTGTACGTACGGTTGCCACCAAAACGCAAACCCAACGGTCGCGCTTTGCCCGGTTTGAAAATATGCAGCATGTGTTCGCGGTTAAAGATCCGGCTGCACTTGAAGGTAAACACGTTTTATTAGTTGATGATATAGTGACTACCGGCTCAACGCTTGAAGCCTGCGGGGCTGAGTTATTAAAAGTGCCGGGGTTGAAGTTGAGTATAGCGGCTATAGCTTATGCGGTGTAGGAGGCCCCCTCTAAATCTCCCCCGGAAGGGGAGACTTTCTTTTTGACCTGAATCTTTCTTTTCAAAGCCCTCCCTTCCGGGGAGGGTTGGGTGGGGCTACTGCTGCTGATACCTGCTTAGTTTATCATAAAGCACCCTCGGGTCAAAGGGTTTAAGAATGTAGTCATTCATTCCGGCATCATTAATCTCGCCCATTTGGTTGCTGAGCATAGAGGCTGTAAGGGCAATGATCGGCAACTGCTGGAAATAAGTTTCTGTTTTAGCGCGGATAATGCCTGTAGCTTCCAAACCGCCCATTTCGGGCATGTGGATATCCATCAGCACTACGTTGTAGTTGCGGTTGGTTTCAACCTTTTCAATAGCTTCAATGCCGTTTTCGGCAAAATCAGCACTGGCACCCCATTTCTTTAATATCTTATTAATGAGCAGGCGGTTAATCTGGTTGTCATCAACTACTAAAACATTTATCTTAAGTCCTTCTTCCACGTTATTACTATTTCTGTTTAACTGGTAATCTCCTTTTTTAAAACCTATGGTAAACCAAAATGTTGATCCCTGTCCTGGTACGCTGTCAACATTTATGCGCGAGTCATGCAGTTCAATTAACCGCTTGCTGATAGCGAGGCCAAGGCCCGTACCGCCAAACTTGCGTGTAGTATCCAGTTCGGCCTGCTTAAACTGCTCAAATATAGTACCCAGTTTATTTGCGGCAATGCCTATGCCGGTGTCAATTACTGCAAACCTGATGCGCACATCCTGTTCTGATTGCTGTATCACCCGCAGATCGATGGTAACTCCACCTTTTTCGGTAAATTTAATGGCATTACCAACAAGGTTTAGTAATATCTGGATCAGCCGGGTGCGGTCGCCCAAAATTACTTTGGGTATAGCCTCATCAATGCTTTTGCTAATATATATATTTTTTTCGGCGGCTTTATACTGCATGGAGCTTGTTATGCTTTGAACAAGCTCGGTTAAATCAACCCCCTCCCTCTCCAGCTCAACATTCCCGGTTTCGATCTTGGCAAAATCAAGCACATCGTTGATGAGCGTCATCAGGTTTTCGGCCGAGAATTTCAGGATATTAAGGTTTTCCTTTTGCCCATCAAGCGGATCATCCTCCAGTAACAAATGCGACATACCAATTACGGCATTCAGCGGCGTACGGATCTCGTGGCTCATTACCGATATGAACATATCTTTAGCGCGGCTCAACTGCACAGCTTCCTCCCTGGCATTGATCAGTTCAATTTCGGCCTTCTTTTTAGCAGTTATATCAATGATAACCTCTATATATTTATCAACCTCGCCCTTACTGTTAATAATCACCGAGTTGATCACCGAGATCCACAACGGCTGCCTGTCTTTCCGGTAAACCAGCAGGTCAACCTCAAATGATTGTTTATTGCGGGATAACTCCCGTGCCTTTTGAATAATAGATACGTCAGTAAGCTCCCCTTTCAGCACATCACCAAGATGATTGTCTTTTACATCAAGCAAAGTATAACCGGTTATTTGCTCAAAAGCTTTATTTACCCATTCAACCTTACCATCACTGTTATTAATTACCACGCCACTGGCAGTACTGCTGGCCACTAATGAAAGCATGGTTACCTGCTCTTCAGTTTTCTTTCGCTCCGTAATATCAACCATTACGGCAATCTGCCGTTCAACACTACCTGTTTCGTTAAACAAGGGGGTATTTGATAAAAATACCCAAATTGGTGTTTTATCTTTTTTATAAATTTTTATTTCAACTTCGTAACCCCGCTTTTCTTCTACGGCTTTTACTGCCGCTTTAAACACGCTGATGTCGGTATCTTCGCCAAGCAACATGGTACCAAACATCTTGCCCCGCATTTCATCAAGGGTATAACCTATAATGTTTTCCAGGGCCTCGTTCATCCAGATCACCTCGCCCGTATTACTGCGGATCAGGATGCCGCTTGGCGATTTACGGGCCGCGAACGACAGGATCTCCAGCTCCTGTTCTATCTTTTTACGCTGGGTTATATCTATAATAACCCTGATAGATTTATCTGTTTGCCCGGCGCTATCGCGGATCACCGAATTAAATACCGAGATCCATACCGGTTCACCATCTTTTTTATCAATCAGCAGGTCCACTTCGTAAGATACCTGGTTGCGGATGGCTTCATCCAGCCGTTTTACAGCTTCGGCATCCAGCGGTACGCCTTTAAGTACATCGCGCAAACGCCGGTTTTCTACATCCGCCTGGCTGTAACCTGTTATCTGTTCAAAAGCTTCATTGGTCCATATCACCTCATCGGCCGCGTTGCTGATCACTACACCACTGGTAACTTTACTTGCAACCAATGATAGTAATGCTACCTCATCGGCTACCTTTTTTTGATAGCTGATATCGCGCCCGCTGGCAAACCATTTATCACTTTTAAAAGTTACCGACCAGCTAATGCATTTAACATCGCCCGATGGTGTTATGATATTTGCTTCTATTTCAAAATGGCGTTGCTGCCTGCTCAAGCCTTTTCTCAGTACCGACAGCAATGTAGCCTGTTCTTCTTCAGGAAAAAAACTCCAGATGGGCTTGCCTTTAACCTCAGCAGCTAAATAACCCAAAACCGGTTTAGCAGAGCGGTTAATTTGCTCAATATTAAAATCCCTGTCCATGATACAATGGATGTCGGGCGAGCTGTCAAAAAGATCATGAAATTCCTGGTGGCTCTTCAGGTTTTGCTCCAGTTCAAGCTTCTGTTTCCGGAGCAGCAGGTGCGACATTACCTCATCGGCCAGCGTACGGAGCGCATCACGCTGTTCGGCTGTGAGCTTACGCGGCTTTGTATCAATCACGCATAATGACCCAAGCCTGTGGCCGTCCGGATCAATCAATGGGGCCCCGGCATAAAAGCGTACGCCCATTTCATTGGCTATAGGGTTATCCTTAAATTCCTCGTCCTCCTTTGAATCGGCTATTTCAAGAAGCGCGTCGGATTGGATAGTGCGGTTGCAAAAAGCGTCGGCGCGGGGTGTTTCCCCCACGTCGACGCCGTATGTTGATTTAAACCATTGCCTTTCGGCATCAAGCAGCGATATCAGCGCTGCCGGTACCTGGCATATGTAGGAGGCTAAGCGCGTAATGGCGTCGTACTCCTTTTCGGGCATGGTATCCAAAACATTGTATGATTTAAGCGCAGCTAAACGCTTATTTTCTACGTTTGATGGATCTTCCTGCCTTGGTGTCATTTTTATTCCGAATCCTTATCTCTGTACAACGGGAAGTCGTACATTAACTTGTGAACCCTTTTACGAATTTTCCTGATAGAATGTTCATTTTCAGGATCAGAAATTACAGCATCTATCAATTCAACAATATGCTCCATATGTTTTTCCTTCATTCCGCGGGTAGTAATAGCCGCAGTACCTACACGGATGCCTGAAGTTACAAATGGCGATTTATCATCATAGGGCACCATGTTTTTATTCACAGTGATATCGGCAGTTACCAAAGCATTTTCGGCAGCTTTGCCTGTAATATTTTTATTACGAAGATCGATCAGCATTAAGTGGTTATCGGTACCGCCGGATATGATCTGGTAGCCCAGTTTCACAAATGCTTCGGCCATAGCGTCGGCATTCTTCTTAACCTGCACAATGTATTTCATATAGTTTTCGCTCAAAGCCTCACCAAAAGCAACTGCTTTGGCGGCAATGATATGCTCCAACGGACCACCCTGCGTACCCGGGAATACGGCCATATCCAATAATGACGACATCATCCTGATTTCACCTTTTGGAGTTTTGATACCGAATGGATTTTCAAAATCTTTACCCATCATGATTAAACCACCACGCGGACCGCGTAAAGTTTTGTGGGTAGTGGTAGTAACAATATGGCAATGCGGCAGCGGATCGGTCAATAAACCGCGGGCAATTAAACCTGCCGGGTGCGAAATATCAGCCAGTACCAAAGCACCAACCTCATCAGCTACCTTGCGGATGAACTCATAATCCCAATCGCGTGAGTAGGCCGAAGCGCCTGCAATGATTAGTTTCGGTTTTTCGCGCAGGGCCACCTCTTTAAGCTGATCATAATCAACCAGGCCGGTTTCTTTTTTAACCCCATAAAAATGAGGCTCATACAATTTGCCCGAAAAGTTAACAGGCGAACCGTGTGTTAAGTGACCACCATGTGAAAGATCGAAGCCTAATATTTTATCGCCCGGCTGCAATACGGCAAGCATAACTGCGGCGTTTGCCTGCGCACCAGAATGTGGTTGTACGTTAACCCACTCGGCGTTAAACAATTGCTTGGCGCGCTCGATAGCTATGGTTTCAATTTCGTCAACCACCTGGCAGCCGCCGTAATAGCGTTTGCCCGGTAAACCTTCGGCATACTTGTTGGTTGCAACAGAACCTGCAGCTTCCATAACCTGCCTGCTTACAAAATTCTCAGATGCTATAAGCTCAATGCCTTCTTCCTGGCGTTGCTGCTCTTCATCCAATAGCTTAAATATCAGTTTGTCTCTTTTCATTGTGTGTTTTTAACGGCGCTAAGTTACGCAATTGATATAGATTTGAGATGTGAGATGTGAGATTTGAGACAAGAGTAATGTTAGATTTTACGTAGCTTAAAATAAACACAATATTATTTGCCGCCCAGGTGTTTACGGCGAATAAATCATCAGATCTAAACGTATAATTATTCTTTGGATCTCAAACAACTTCAACTGTTGAGAAATCTGGATTTTATTTTTTCCATCACTTTATCATGTGCAATGCCCTCACCCCGATCAAGTTGTTCTTTGGCTTTTTGAATAGCCTGCTTAATTCCTTTTGGAACATCAGTCCAAAAATCAGCCTCCGATAAACTAACCGATGGCCTCCTCTTTTTTAAAACACTTGGCTTATTCCGTCTCATATCTCAAATCTAATGTCTCATATCTCTTTTGGCGAAATCCAAAAGTTATTATAACCCAATCCAATCTGGATATCTATCAGTTCCTGTTGCAACATTTCAAGCACTGCCAAAAAGTTATATACAAAATGAACTTTGTTTTCAGATTCTTTGGCGATTGCTTTAAAATCGAGCATTTTATTGATCTTGAGCAGATCGGCAACTGCCTTTTTTTGTTTTTCGATGGTATAGGGATACTGTACTACCGTGTGTTTCACCTCCTCGCTGCGCCTGGTGAAATTGCGGATCATCCGCTCATAAACAACCATAAGACGGTAAAGGGTTAATTCGGATAACTCTTCGCCGGGGACGGCCACTTTCTCAACCTGTTCGAGGTCATGTTTGATATTGCCGCGCTTTTCCTGTTTAAAGCGCTCATCTTCCATCGGCCTTATCTCTTCACACACCTCTTTGAACTTTTTATACTCGATGAGTTTCCTGATCAGGTTTTCTTTGGTGTCCGGGTCATCGACTGCTTCTTCGGTGCCATAACGCGGCAACAGCATCTTGGCCTTGATGCGCATAAGCGTTGCCGCCACGAAAATAAATTCGCTGGCAATTTCCATATTGAGGCTCGACATCTGGTGCAGGAAATTCAAAAAATCATCGGCAATTTTTGCTATCGGGATATCGTGGATATCCAGCTCATCGCGCTCAATGAAAAACAGCAGCAGGTCAAACGGGCCTTCAAACTGGGGTAACCTAATGGCAAAACTATCGTCGGTCATAAAATCCGGTCAAAAATAAACATTTCGGCCGGATTCATCGCAGTAAGAATTAAGCCGCAAAGCACAGGTTTTCAATCTTGAAAACCAATAATCAGCTGTTTCCGTCTGCCATCATAATATGCCTTAATGTGTCATTTTGTTTGGCATATCCTGTTTGTTAAGTAATTTAATATCTTTATATACCCAGAATTTAACAATAATTACCTTATTTTGCAGGTTAAATATCCTTACGAATGTCAATGCAGGTACCGGCCGGGAATTTATTACAAAAAATAAATTATCCATCTGATTTAAAGCTACTTAATGAAAATGAGCTTGAACAGGCATGCAAGGAGCTACGCCAGTATATTATTGACGTAGTATCAGTTAACGGCGGCCATTTTGCTGCCAGCCTGGGCGTGGTTGAACTCACCGTAGCCCTTCAATATGTGCTTAATACACCTTACGACCAGTTAGTTTGGGACGTTGGCCACCAGGCTTACGGGCATAAAATACTTACCGGCCGCCGTGATGAGTTTCATACCAACCGGATCCACGGTGGTATCAGCGGATTCCCCAAACGGTCGGAAAGTGAATACGATACTTTTGGCGTAGGCCATTCATCAACCTCTATATCTGCCGCACTGGGCATGGCTGTTGCCTCCCACTATAAAGGCGAAACAGACCGGCAGCACGTAGCCGTAATTGGCGACGGGGCCATGACCGCGGGTATGGCTTTCGAAGCACTGAACCATGCAGGCATCGAAAACTCCAACTTATTGGTGATCCTGAATGACAATAACATGTCCATCGATCCCAACGTTGGCGCATTGAAAGAATACCTGACTGATATCACCACCTCAAAGCCGTATAACCGTTTCAGGGATGATATTGCACATGTGCTTGCCAAACTATCATCAATTGGTCCGGATGCCTTTAAGATAGCTCAAAAGCTTGAAAAAAGCATTAAAGGCACCCTGCTTAAACGCAGCAACTTTTTTGAAGCGCTTAAGTTCAGGTATTTTGGCCCTATTGACGGTCATGATGTAAATCACCTGGTAAAAGTATTGAAGGACCTGAGGGATATCCCGGGCCCTAAATTGCTGCATTGCATCACGGTAAAAGGTAAAGGCTATGCCCTGGCCGAAAAAGACCAGACCAAGTGGCATGCCCCGGGTTTGTTTGATAAAATTACCGGCGAGATCAAAAAAGCCAAATACGATAAGCCACAACCACCTAAATACCAGGATGTGTTTGGTCATAGTATAATTGAACTTGCCGGGCAAAACCCTAAGATCATGGGTGTTACCCCGGCTATGCCATCGGGCTGTTCATTAAACCTGATGATGAAGGCCATGCCAAACCGCGCGTTTGACGTGGGTATTGCCGAACAGCATGCGGTAACTTTCTCTGCCGGTTTAGCCACACAAGGACTTGTTCCGTTCTGCAACATTTATTCCAGCTTTATGCAGCGGGCTTATGACCAGGTGATCCACGATGTGGCCATACAAAAGCTTAATGTAGTATTTTGCCTTGACCGTGCCGGTTTTGCCGGGGCTGACGGCGCTACGCACCACGGTGCTTATGACATTGCATATATGCGCTGTATCCCTAATATGGTTGTATCGGCGCCAATGAATGAGGAAGAGCTGCGTAACCTGATGTATACTGCCCAGCAGGAGAACATGGGGCCGTTTGTAATCAGGTATCCACGCGGCAACGGTGTTATGGTTGACTGGCAGCGACCGTTCAAAGCTATCCCCGTAGGCAAAGGCCGTAAGGTTTGTGATGGGGATGATGTGGCGATTCTGTCTGTTGGCGCTATCGGCAACGAAGTAGTTAAAGCTACTACCGAACTTAATGCCGAAGGCTACAACCCAGCCCATTACGATTTGCGTTTTGTAAAGCCGCTTGATGAGGCTTTGCTGCATGATGTATTTAAAAAGTTTAATAAAGTAATTACTGTTGAGGATGGCTGCATTGAAGGCGGCATGGGCAGCGCAGTGCTGGAATTTATGATTGATAACGGCTACACCAACATCCAGGTAAAACGCTTAGGCATTCCTGACAAGTTCATTGAACATGGCGACCAGCCCGAACTTTGGGCCGAATGTGGTTTCGACGCCCATGGTATAGCCCAACAGGTTCGCAATATGGCAGAGAAAAGGAATGTGAATACGATAGCATCGTAATAATCACGCCCTGTACAAATAATTTTTTCGGTAAATGGATGGGGTACTTTACATCGAAGGTTTCATTAAAGCTCCTACAGAATTATTCGATTTTCTGGTAGCGAATGTAAATTGGGACGAACGAATGGCGGCGCGTAAAACGGCCAGCTACGGAGAGGCATATAACTATTCACAAATTAGTTATCCTTATCAACAGTTGCCGCGCCAGTTGGAAGCCATCATACGAGACCTGACTCCCATTATTAATTTTGAGGCCAATAACTGCCTTATAAATTATTACTTAGATGGCAAGGCTAAAATGGGGTATCACTCAGATCAAACAGACATTCTTTACCTAACACCGGAGTGGCGATAGTTTCTGTGGGAGAAACCCGAGCTCTGAGGTTTCGAAACATAGAGAATAAAGAGGAATTAGTGGATTATGAACTTATGTCGGGTAGCTTGATATATATGACACAAGAAGTTCAAGAAGAATGGCAACATGCCATACCATCATCGGATACCCTAAACGGAAGAATAAGCCTGACATTTAGAAGAATGAGATGATAATTATCTGTCTTAACCCGTGTAAGCTTATTTTGATTAAGCCAAAAGCTTGATAATCGCGCTCGATATTTTTGCAAAACTTGCGCTTTTTAATGTCCCGGCGGTACGCACGATGATTTTTTTATCAGCTGTAAAAATACGGGAAGGGCGAACATTGGAAGCCACAGGCAAAGAGCCTTTTGCAAAATCGGTTTGATCAATAGCGATAGCATATATATCCTTACTCTGCCGACTCGTTATCTGACATAATATGATATCATCGCCTTGTAAGTCAGCCAATACTAAAGCAGGTCTTTTCTTGCTACCAGATAAATCAGAAAAAGGAAACGGAATAACTACAATATCTCCTTTTACAAATCCTGCCATGCCTCATCTTCTTCTGTTGTCAACCAAGTTTTAGCTAAAACTCCTTCGGTAGCAAAATGAGTTGTGATATTGTCCATACTTTCGATGGCGTTGTCGGCCTCTTCAATAGTAAACGCAATAACCTCCACCTGTTTACCGACAAATTCTTCTGGTAAATTAATTGATATGCTACGATTACTCGGCTTCACCACAGTCCTGATCATACTCAAATATACTAAAAGTAAAATTCAATTTTATCGGTATAAGATTTATTACATCGTTAATGAACCTTATAACTCGCCAAATCATTGTATATAGCACGGAATGAACTGCGGATACCAAATGTTAACATTGAGGTTTTATCATTAAACTGACTGTTCTTTTCACGGCGTACCAGGCCGCCAAGTTCAAACCTTAAGTTATACTTAGGGTTAATTAAATAGGCCACCTTTCCCTCCAGGTAAACCATATTGGTGGTTAAACCCTGCCCGGTGTAGTTGCCATATAACCTTGCCGGGTCACGATAACCCTGAAAGGGATCCTTACCATAGTTCAGGCCATTGATATCAAGCCCGTAATGCCCGTAGTCGAGCTCCCCTGAAAAATCAAACCTTTTATATGAATAGTTAAGCAGTCCAACTACTTCGCGGAAATTGGCGCCCCATGGATGTCCTATCGGCTCGCCATTTTCAGTGTAATTGATTACCGAAGAACGTTCTGAATAAGTATATGGTTTAACATTGTTTGTTTCAAGCAGATAGTTTAAGCCTTTAACATTAAACAGGTTAGCCCCCCTTACACCCAATTGAAACCCGTATTTATTACGAGAGCTCCCTTTACTTGAAAAGAAGCTTGAAGACTCAAACTCATCGAGCGAAAACTGACCATAAGCGGTGATGCCATCAGTTAGCTTATATTTAGCTGTAAATCCTATCAAAGCGTTATCGGGTGAGCCATTTGAAGCTTCAACGGGCCTTAAAAATATCACCGGGTTGATGTAAGTAAAATCAAACCCACGCTTATGGCCTAAATCATCTTTCGCTGCCCATACCACGGCATCAAAAAAACCGAGTGATAACCTGTTGGATACGTTCCAGTCTAAGTAGTGAAATACACCAAATTTTTTCCTGTCCCCGTTATCTACTTTTACCGAAAGCGGGTCATTAAAATAAGTCCACATGGCCATATAACGTACATTGCCCAGCGTTGCCGTTAACTTGAAAAATGGGTAGGGCGATGCATAATCAGATAATAATAATGACCGGTAGCCATCGCCAACAAAGGTTTTATCGCGCCCCGCGCTGATGTTCAAAAACTTTATCGGTGTATACGAAACATTAGCCGTGATATATGACCAGCGGTATTCATTGCCGTAAATACCGGCGTAGGCCTGCCCGGGGGCTATGCCAACCTGGTTAACGTAGGTTTGTAAATAATTAGGTAATACCGCGCGGTTTTCATAACCGGCCACATTATACGAAAAGTTTTTTCCGAAGGTACCGCCCAACTGGATCCCAAGTGTACCAAAATTGGTGTTCTTTTTCCCTGAGAAATCACGGCTTAGATTGAAGTCGGGCAACAGATCGGCATAGAAGGTGGAGTTGCTGCTTTTAACATCAATCTGATGTTCATTAAAAAAACGCCCTTTAATATCGTTTAAGTTCATCAATGAGTCATAGTGAACTTTCAAAAGTGAGTCATCAACCATAAATGGTTTTAATGAACTGTGTACCCTTGTTTTGGTTGAATAAACATCCTCATTTAGTTTCTGATAAAACTGGTAGTTATAAGGTTGATATATTGACTGGGCCTTCACAAACCCGCTTATCAAAAGCAGTAAAATAATGCTTGTAAATATTCTCTTCATATAATGGTTTATATGGTTTTATACTTGGTTATTCAAAATAATTAAGCGTGCTAAACCCACCTTTTTTCAGATATTCATCTTTTTTTACCAGTTGCAGATCTGCCAGTACCATATCCGTCACCAATGCCTGCAAATCATATTTTGGTTTCCAGCCGAGCTTATTATAAGCTTTGGCAGCATCTCCAATTAACAGATCAACCTCCGTCGGCCTGAAATACCTGGGGTCAACTTTTACAACAGTTTGCCCAAACCTCAAAGCCTCCAGGTTCAATCCAAGCGCGATGGCCCTTTCCTCATCAATATCAATGATTACCCCACGCTCGTTCTCATCCTTTCCGCTAAATTCAACTTCGATACCCAACTCCATGAAAGCCATCCTGATAAAATCACGGACGGTGGTTGTTACCCCGGTTGCTATTACAAAGTCTTCGGCGGTTTCCTGCTGCAGCATCAGCCACATCGCTTCTATATAATCTTTTGCATGCCCCCAATCGCGCCGTGCCGAAAGGTTGCCTACATACAAACAGTTTTGCGAGCCAAGGGCTATTTTTGATGCTGCCCGGGTAATTTTCCGGGTAACGAAAGTTTCGCCCCTTACCGGGCTTTCATGGTTAAACAAAATCCCGTTGCAGGCGTACATACCATAGGCTTCGCGATAATTAACTACAATCCAGTAGCCATATAGTTTTGCCACCGCGTAAGGTGAGCGTGGATAAAAGGGCGTGGTTTCACTTTGCGGCACAGCCTGTACCAAGCCATACAGCTCGGATGTGGAAGCCTGGTAGATGCGTGTTTTTTTGGTGAGATCAAGAAGCCTTACTGCTTCAAGAATACGTAGTACACCAACACCATCGGCATTGGCGGTATATTCGGGAGTTTCAAAGCTCACTTTTACATGGCTTTGTGCTGCAAGGTTATAAATTTCATCGGGCTGAACTTCCTGGATTAGCCTGATCAGGTTTGTTGAATCGGTGAGGTCGCCATAATGCAGGCTGAATTTGGCGCCGGACTCGTGCGGGTCATGGTATAAATGATCTATCCTGTCGGTATTTAATAAGGACGAACGGCGTTTAACCCCATGTACCTCATAGCCCTTCTTCAGCAAAAACTCTGCTAAATAAGCGCCATCCTGACCCGTTATGCCTGTTATTAAAGCCTTTTTCATTAATTATGACCGTAGATATATTAGGTAGTACAATAATATCCAATTTTATTGTAATTACTCCTATAACGCTCAATATATAGGTTTAGGCAAGGCGCTATACTACAGTTTAAGGAAAAAAATATCCGGCTTTAAAAGTTTTATAAAAGATTAAATCCCTGCCACGGTATCTTCCAGTTCCCGGTACCAATCCGCTCCGTATTTACGGATGAGCGGATCTTTCAAAAATTCGTGAACGCGTACTTTCAACTCATCCCCAAACGAACATGCAGGGCTGCAGATACTCCAACGGTCATAGTTTAAAACATCAAACTCGGGATAAGACGTTATGCGGATAGGATACAAATGGCACGATATGGGTTTTTTCCAATTAACGGCACCTTCTTCATACGCTTTTTCAATACCGCATTTAGTAATGCCGTTTTCCCATATTACATAGGCGCATTCTTTGTTGGTATCAACACAGGGCGTAGTATAATCCCCTTCAAAATCGGTTACGTAAACCCCCTCCTTTTCAATAGTTTTGATCCCTTTCGCGGTAAGATAAGGTTTTACTTTGGGATAGATCTCTTTCAGGATATCAAGTTCATCGGCATTAAGTGGTGCGCCCGAATCTCCTTCGAGACAGCAGGCACCTTTGCATTTATTTAAATTACATACAAAATTCTCTTTTACTACATCCTCGTGCAGTAATACATTGCCAACCTCAATCATTATCTTTTTAAATCAATCTTTTATAGGGTTCAAAGGATATTTAAGTCCTGCAGCGGATTTCAGGTCCATTGTTACGCTGCCTATCAGCACTTCAACGTGGGCCTTTACCGGGATCCTGTTCTTATCGTTGGTAACCCAAAGGTACAACTTGCTGTTTTTCCGAAAAATGCGTCCCGGAATAATTGCCGGGCTAAATTTAAGACAATTAAACTTACCAAGCGAACACTCAACCGTTTCAGTGCCAACATAGGTTATTTGCATACTGTGAAACCCGTCTTCCAGGAAATATTGCAGATCAAAAGTATCGCCCTGTTGCAGCTTTGAAACATCAATGGCCCGCGCAAAATAATAAGCCGATACAAAATCAAAGGACTCGCCCTTATACCCAAATGTTCCTTTATTTGCGGTTACCTTTTTATCTTTCTGATCGAACGTAACATTGTCGGTATGCCTGTACTTACCTTCGCGCCTGTTTTCAGTATAAAAATAGGGCATCAGTGTTGTTTGATCTACATATGATTCATAACGGTTGCGTACCTTGTAAAAAAGGTCGAAAGAGCCGGCGGTTTTGCCTTCGGCCACGAGATGAAATGTAGGGCGGTCATTATATTTCTTATCGCTGGCCTCTACCTTTATGGTAGCTTCGGCAGCAGTAAAAAAACCGTATTTCATCTTGTAGTCCAGTTGTTCACCTGCTTTAAAGATCGACTCATTGATCTTTTTCAGTTCCTGGGCAAATCCGCCCTTGCAGCAGGCTATAAAAAGCAGTACAGTAAAAAAATATTTATTTATCAGCAGTTTCTTCATTGATTAATAGCCCCTTTTAGCCGGGCTTGTGATATGACAACTGCTATTATAAATGGTTTAAACTTGTTTTTATTGCGCACTGCCGCTTAAATACTTAATCCTTACGCTTATAGATAGGCACGGTTGAACAAGGCTCACCAAACATGAGGCTTTTAACCACAGCACTTAGCTTTTTAGTCAGCTCAACATAAGCAGATACCGGCACTTCGGTATCGCCGCAACCTTTCAGCACAATCCGCTGCCCACGGTATTGTTCAAAATCGGCTTTGGCTATTTCCTTTTCAAAAAGTACAGTTTCTAATACCTCTTTATCCCCAAAAACAATTTCGCGGGCGTAAGGGGCCATCCGGTTGGCCAGCAGCATATATGCCCAGGCTGGTACAATAGCATCGGCAGTGCAGGTAATACCTACATTTTTACCCTCATATTGCGCCCAGTCATGTTCCTTTATAAAGTCCCTGAAATCTTTCTCGCGAAGGATCAGGCCATGGAACAGGTTATCTTTAATATCATAAATAACGCGATCGCCGGCGGGATAAAAAGAAGCCGGGTCTAAGGTAACGAGGCCGCTCTGAGCCACCTTGTTTATTATGTTTTCCTGGATATCCATATCTTTTATATGAAAGCCAAAAGCTGAAGGCACAAAGCCTAAAAGCCGCTTAGCTTGATTATCAATATTTATATAAGCTGAAAGCAGAACGCACAAAGTTTAAAGCTAATACTACTTAACTGCTTTATATAAAAGCCTAACAGACCGTATATAAACAAAAAATCCGGGAACAGCTTAATGCTGATCCCGGATGCAAATTTACTTTAAATTTTGTTTAGAAGAATTTAGCCCTGTTATCTTTTACAATTGCATTATCTTTTAATGCATCCAGCACCTGGCCTTGTGAGCGTTGTAAAAGCGCCTGGTTAATTTGTTCTTTTTGTTTAATAGCATTGGTAAGTGCCGGCGGGTTAGTGAAACCATTAACCAGGTATACATAAACACCTTGGGCACCATCAACAGGTTTTGAAATTTTGTTGATTGCCGAACCAAAGATTGAACCGATAACTTTATACTCTGCCGATTGACCCGGGATAATAGGATTGGCAAACACAATGTTTTCAACCGGAACTACCTTACTGCCTACTTTTTGGGCAACCTGGTCAATTGAAGTACCACCGCTAAGGGCTGCGTCAAACTTCTCTTTCAATTGTTTAGCTTTAACCTCATTACGTACCATTGGCTCAATTTGCTTTTTAACAGCCTCAAGAGATAAGGTACCTTTAGGTTTAATTTCGGTAAGGCGGCTTACTATATACTGGTCGCCTACGGTAAATACTTTATCAGTAATATCGCCTTTTTCGGCTTTGTAAGCCCATCTAACCACGTCACGTGCGTTATCCAGGCCGGGAAGACCAGAAGCTATCGCAGTAACATCTTCGGCAGTACGGGGCTTCAAACCTTCTTTTTTAGCTTCTGCCTCAAAATTATCAGGTGTTAATGAGGCTAAGAATGCCTGGGCTTTGCTGTAAGCTACCGTTTGGGTTTTGCTGCTTGCAGTTAACGGTTTATCAACTATACCAACTTTAACCAGTTTAACAGAGCCTTTTTGATCTTCAACCTGGATAACGTGGTACCCAAATTGTGATTTCACAACAAGGATATCGCCTTTATTTGCTTTATAAGCAGCATTGTAATATTCAGGAACTAAATTGCCCTGACCGCCCATTGAGCCATTGGCATCAAATGAAGGAATTTCACCGCCTTTTACCGCGCTGCCTTTATCGGCAGAGAATGTAGTTGCCAACTCGGCAAATGATTTACCGCCCTGGATTAATTTTTTAATTGAATCGGCTTTAGCTTTAGCTTTTTCTTCACCGCCTGCTGACGCAAGGTCGATCAGGATATGCCTGGTTTTAACCGAATCAAAAGTGGTTTTGGTATCAACCAGCTTAGCTACTTTATAGCTGCCGTTTTCAAGGTAAGGGCCATAAACAAATCCCTTGGCCGCGCTAAACATGGTAGTATCCAGTTTAGGGTCAAGGCTGCCTTTACGCTGGTAAGCCAAAGGCGCTTTGGTTTCGGCATTGATTTGCACAAAAAGCGAATCGTTAGGAGTAGTTTTGAATTCTCCCGCCAATTTTTCGGCCTGTTGTTTAACTGCCGCTGAATCTTCTTTTGAAGGGGCTGCATTAAAGCTAACATATTCAAAATTTCTTAACTCCTGCGGAGTTTTAAATGAAGCCTTGTGCGCGTCATAATATGCGCTGTAATCAGCATCAGTTAAAGTAACTTTAGCATCAGGGATTGAAGCGTAATCAAGCGATACATATTTAAAGTTAGCCAGCTTGTTTTTTGCTTCGTAATCATCTGTAGCCTCAAGCGAGTTTACATACAGGCCGTTGGTAACCAAAGTCATGTATTTAGTAGCTTTTTTAGCTTCTATCAGGTCGATCACAAAATCGCTCCAGGCTTTTTTCTGAGCAGGATCTGCTTTACCTGATTGCAGGTAGGCTTTGAACTGATCATACCTGCTGCGATCGAACTGACCGGTTTGCTGATCGGCAAACTGGCGGGCTATCTGCGGGTCGGGATTGTTATCACCGATCATTACGTTCATTTCATCATCACCAACAGTAAGGCCAAGTTTTTCAATTTCTTTGCCTATCAGTAACTGGCTTAAATACTGGTTCCAGGTAGTTTCCTGCAGATAGCTTGCTATTTGCGGAGAGATGCTTTGTCCCTGTTGTTTAAACTGTGCAGAGTTTTGCTCCAGCTTTTCGTTGAATTTGTCATAGGGCACTTTTTCGCCGTTTACAACAGCAAGCTCGTTACTATCGTCCCTGAAAAAGGAACCGCCCGATCTTACAACCTCGCTCACAATAAATGCAAGCAGCGCGAAACCAATAAAGAATGCGAGAATCTTTCCCATCCTTTCGCGCAAAAAACCCATTATACCCATATTACATTTATAATTATTCTATTCTTTTTAAGAGGGCGCAAGATACAATTTTTAACAAAATTCTATAACACAAAATTTTCGTTAAAAAAAGTCATTATTGTGTCGCTTTTTCATCTACATGAAACAGCCCGGTGCTGCTTTTAAAAGTAGGGTTTAAAAGCTTATCATCACTTTCAAAGGTATTGCCATTCATGACATTACCGCCGCTAAGTGTGGCCTGAACAGGTTTATTAGAGTAAACCCGCTTGGTTACCTGGTCCCAAAATAACTCGTTTGATTTAAAGGTTTCGCCTTTGGCGTTGGTTGCAACTACGTTGCCATGAAATTCAATCAATTTTTCCTGCTCGCGCTGGATACCTGTATCGGCAATTATATCGCCGGCAAACTGGCCTGTGCCGCGGTCATAGTAATCTATCTTTACGCCTTTAGGCATAATTTTATAAGGCTTCTTGATCTGGTATTCGATCATCAGCGGGGCAGTAAGATGGATCTCCACCTTAGTCGAATCACTCATAATCAGATCAAGCCCGGTGGTGCGCTGGGCTACCGTATCAACCTCATTAGCTGAAATTTCCCTAACCTTTTTCAGGTCATTTTCGCACGAAGAGATGAAAGCCGCCAATGGCAACAGTAACAGGCATAAAGCCGGTATGTTAACTGCAGGGCGGCTCATAACAACAAAATTAGTCGAATTTATACTTGGTAAACCACTTATCGTTAAGGGTAAAGCCAAGGTGAATGTTAACGTAGTTTTCTTTAACCAAGCCGTTAACCAATGAACCGCGCTGACCTATTTCTGCCGCGATATTGATTTTGTAGTAACTGCCGTTATTTGAGCGTAAAGGCAGACCCACACCTACAGTACCGGCATACCTTTTAATTGTAGTACCGTTAATGTGCATATAGGTTTGATCATATATAGCGCCTATGCGGTAATCAACTGTGGCAAGGTAGTTTCTGATGGTTGCTATGTTTGGGGTATATGAACCACCGATATTGAAAGTTTTGCTATCTTGTAAGCCCTGGTTAACGCCGGCAATTGATAAGTCGGACCATTTACCCATGGAGTAATCGGCACCAACCAAAAATTTACCATCACTTTGAAAAGAGATCCCGAACCTGTTGATCTGCGGTAATTTTAGTTTTGATTTAGGCCCCGTTGTGCTAACCACGCTATCGGCAGCTATGTCCTGATTGCCGTTTGCATCGTTAAAGTACTGGCTAACAATAAAGCTGCTTTGCGTGTGCAGTTTTGTACCTGCCGATGCCGAATAGCCAAATACAAGATGCTTGGTTTCAGAAAAATCAAATGAATACTGCAAGCCATAATCATAGTTGATACCCCCTATGGCATTGCTCGATTCAATTTTTGAATTGATAGCGCCTGCCAGGCCGGGGATTTCGGTAGTAGCGATATCTTTAATATTACCAAATATATACGATACGTTTGCACCTAATAACAAGTGCTTACCGATGCCAAAACCGTATCCAAAATATGCTTTTGATAAGCTGCCATCACCGCTGTAGGTATAGTTTGTAACGTTGGTATCCGCAGGTGAACCTGAGGTACCTAATTTATTTACCGTTTTTTTATAATTATAGCCGCGCTCGCTGTATGGCAATAAACCAAAGCTCAGTGCCGAACGTTTTGAAGTAGGGATAGCGAATGCGATGTGGTTAAGCCTGAAATTGCTGTTTTTTTGGCTTGCCGAACCGGTTTGCGACAGGTTTAAAAAGTTTGCATATAAGCCAACATCAATAGTTGTAAGATTAATGGCACCGTATGAAGCCGGATTTATTACGTTGATATTGTTAAAAAGGCTTATCCTGTTTGTAGCTACAGCTATACCGCCCATACCTATGTTTTGGCCCATCAGTTGAGGATCAATATCGCCGATACCGTAACGTGAATATGGAGAGCTTGAAGTTGCCGTTGATTGCGCATGCGCTGAAAAAGCGGCAACAGCCAATAAAAGTGTTATAAAAAACCGGGTATATTTAATCATTATGCTTTTGTATAGCTGCGTTTAATCCTTTTAAAACCAAATATGGTTCAATTTTTATGTAGCGGGCAAAGATGCTATTTTTCAATAGAGTATCAAAAAAAATGCTGTCGCCCCCGCTTAGTATAATGTTCAGTTGCCCATCGCCGGTTTTATAACTTTCAATAAAACCGGTAAGCTCATATTTTATTCCGTTTTGTACTCCCGAACGGATGGCTGTGGTTGTATTGTTTCCGTATGGCGTATCAAAACCGGCATCGGGTTCAATAAGCGGCAAACCCGCCGTATAATTGTTCAAAGCCTTATAACGCATATTTAAGCCCGGCGATATGCTGCCGCCAAAATAATTTCCTGCGGCGTCAACACCATCATAAGTAATGGCTGTGCCTCCGGTTATTACAAGGCTGTTTTGCCGGGGGAACATATGATATGCACCAATAACAGCTGCCAGCCTGTCGGGCCCAAGAGTTTCAGGGGTCAAATAATGGTTATTTATTCCGCTTGTCATTAAAGTATTAAAATGCGTCAGCGAAATTTTTTGCCCCAGCCCGGCCTGCCATGCTTCTGCATTTTTTTTTACCGATGATATGATTGCCTTAACAGGATGGTATTTGTTAAGCAAAGCATCCAGTACCGGCATATCAATGGTTTCATATTGGTTAGCTTCAAGCAATTCATGCAGTTTAAAAACTGCGATTTTGATGAGCGTATTACCAATATCGATAACCAGGCTGGTCATCAGGCCCTAACTATTGATAATATTGATTCAAAAATAGCTAAACCATCTTCATTGGCTAACAAGCCATCGGCAGCACGCTCAGGGTGTGGCATTAAGCCAAATACATTCCTGCCTAAGTTTGTAACACCTGCAATATTTTCCAATGATCCGTTAGGGTTCGCGTCGGCAGTGATATTACCGGCCTCATCGCAATACCTGAACATTACCTGGTCGTTATCGTTAAGGGCTTTTATTACATCTGCATCAGCAAAATAATTGCCTTCACCATGTGCAATCGGGATCCTTAAGGGTCGCTGCGGATCAAGCTGAGCGGTAAGTAATGATTGCGTTGTTTGCGGTTTTAAGTAAATGTTGCGGCAAATAAATTTGCGATTGGTGTTGTGCAATAGCGCGCCTGGCAACAAACCGGCCTCGGTTAATATCTGGAAGCCATTGCAAATACCCATTACATAACCACCTTTGGCAGCAAACTGGATAACCTCCTGCATAATTGGCGAAAAACGGGAAATAGCGCCCGAACGCAGGTAATCGCCAAATGAAAAACCACCGGGTAAAACAACAAAGTCAACACCCTGCAGGTCATGATCTTTATGCCATAACCTTACCACTTGCTGACCCATCACTTTCTCTAATACATATATGATATCCTCATCACAATTAGAACCGGGAAATATAACTACTCCAAACTTCATCAGAATTATTTTTTAAATTGAGGTTGAACCTAAATAGTTTATTATATAGTTTCAGGCTACAAAACTAACATAACCGCCGAAATAAGGACGAATGTAAAAGTTAAAATTTGTTAAACTGAAAGTAAATGATGCTGATAAACAACAACAAATACAGTATTTCATAAAACCAACGCTTGGTTGCATACAAAAAATAATAGGCAAAAAACACCGTTACCGGCACTGCACAAAGCAAAAAATGGCTCAGGCGAAATTCCGAATTGAGATAAAATGAAAGGGCTGTAATCAGAAAAATAAAAAACAACAGCTGGAATGTTTTACGGATCTGCACGTAGCTTTTAAAGAAATTTTGCTGCAGCTTAAAAAAACAAAGCACTAATATTACGATAACCGGCACCAGCAACAGGTAGTTATAGGAGTTAATGCTGATATGATCGGGAAATTTTTTGCCTAAGGGCGACCAGATATGGCTAAACTGCGGCAGCATATCATTCATAAAATAAATAACCGCAAGAAAAAAGAACACGGTTACATAACCTAATATCGAAATGACCCATTCGCGCCAGTTAAACGGCCTGAATATCATAAGCGCTATCCATATAACCAGGAACAAATAAATAAACGGAAAATAAACAAGCGACCCCACCGCCACGATCAAACCCAGGTCATAAGTTGTTGATTTAACGTCCTCTCCCTTATACAGGTTGAATAATTTAAACAACATCCAGATGAGCAAGAAATTACATAAAAGCGGAGCGCTTAAAGTTAAAAAGGGCGTAAACAAGCCCGAAAGCGTGATATACATCAGCGCCGGCAAAAAGGTTGGCTTGCCTAATAAATTATGATGATTAATTAACGAATTAAGCAATAAAGCCTGGATAAATACAAGCCCGCCGGCCAGTATCACATTAAGCAGCGGCGAAAACGCATATTCATATTTTACGGGTACCAACAGCCGTGCAAAGGGTTCCACAAAAATAAACTCAACCTTTTCGGGAACCTGCACCATGAAACCTATCCGCAGTACGAACAGCAAAATAGCCAGCCATATAACATTAAGGGGATTATAGTTCCTGAAAAGATTGATCATATGTGCGGCCGTGTTTGCGGTTGCAAAATTAGCAGAAAAACCGCTTAAGTTGCAATGCTTTACTACCTTGTATACTGCTTTACCAGTTTATCAACAATAGCGGCGGTTTCATCCGGAAAATCAACCACGATCTTCTTGCTGTCATTGATCCACTTACTTAAGTGCCCGTTAAACTTACCGTTTATTTCGCTCACTACCGGAACCCCCAACCTGGAGGCCGAAAGCGCGTTACACTGTTGCTCGTATTGCCCTTTCATGGGTATCATCATTACCTTTTTCTGTAAAAAAAGGGCTTCGGCCGGGCCTTCAAAACCGCCACCGGTAAGCAAACCAGTACAGCTTGCCAGGCTTTTGTTAAAAGCTTCATTATTTACGGGGAAGATCTCCACGTTTCCTGATTTGTAGGCCTGCTTTTGTCGTTTTGAAAATACCTGCCATTTAACATCTTTTTGGGCACTTAAATATTTCAGCAGGGTTTTGTCATCATAAGCCGGCAGGTAAACTGTATAATGGCCCAGGTCGGAGGTTTCCATCTGCCTGATCTCACTGCGGATTACCGGCGTATTGATAAAAGTGTCATAGCGCTCAAAATGGAAGCCTACATGATAGGTAGTAGGCGAATAGTTTTTTAAAAGCCACTGTGCAAAAGGGTCTTTTTTTTCGGGGCGAGGTGTTTTTGGCGATACAAACGAACACTGGTGACTTAAAGATACCGACGGTACACCCCGCAATTTACAAGCCCAGGCACTTACAGGTTCAAAATCATTGATGATGAGGTCATATTGTTTCAGGGGAAGGCTCCGCAGATCCCGTTGAAACTGGCGCAGGTTCATGATTTTCCAGGTAGCCCAGTTATCCACGCCGCCATTGGTACCAAATACAAAGCTTACACCATGAAAGCGATATTTCAGGGGTTGTGATAATGATACTTCGGCTTCGGTGCCGCTCACCAGCAAGTCAACCTCGCCATATTGTTGCAGCAGGGGCACAATTTCCCTTGCCCGGCTTATATGCCCGTTACCTGTTCCCTGTATACCAAACAGTATCTTCATTAAAATAAATTGTTTTCAAATAGGATGATGATTGTGCGGCGCAGATACAACGAATGCACTGATTTATCCGCACCAATATTCAGGGGCTTAATTTAATAAAGAAAAATGTTTTCGGTAAGTAATTTAATCGTGTTCGTGTTTAAAGCGCTCCAACAAGTTTTTAACATCGAGCATAGCGTTCAGATCTTCCGAATCGGTTTTATCATCTTCATCAGCATCTGTATTGAAATCATCCGGCTTGTATTTAAACACCTCCCATTTGCCATTGTGATATTCAAGAGCGCTTAAACTTTCTACCCAATCGCCCGAGTTGAGGTAAAGTACCGAGCCTGTATTTTGTGTAGACGTAATTTCCCTGATTTCGGCATGGTGAATGTGACCGCAGATCACGTAGCCGTATTGTTTATCAACGGCCAGATCGGCCGCGGTTTGCTCAAATTGGTTAATGAATTTTACCGCCTCCTTAAAACTGGCTTTCACCTTCTGCGAAAAGCTCATTTTTTGCCTGCCAATAGCGGTAAGGAACCAGTTTACAAAACTGTTGATCAAAATCAATGTGTCATAACCGACCGCACCGAGTTTAGCCAGCCATTTGGAGTGCTGCATGGTAACGTCAAACACATCGCCATGAAAGATCCAGGCTTTTTTGCCATCGATATTTAACACGAGCTTATCAAGCAGCTGAAAAGTGCCCATGTTAAAATCGGTAAACTTGCGCAGCATTTCGTCATGGTTGCCGGTTAAATAATAAACCGGGATGCCATCGGTAACAAACTTCAGGATGCGGCGCACCACTTTCATGTGCGCTTCGGGCCAGTATGATTTACTAAATTGCCAAATATCAATAATATCGCCGTTAAGGATAAGGATTTTGGGCTTGATGCTTTTTAAATATTTAAGCAACTCTTTTGCGTGACAGCCGTAAGTACCAAGATGCACATCAGATATTACTACAATATCAACTTCGCGTTTTGCCATTAAATTAAGGGGGCTATTTTACAGGCCGGCAAGATATGCCGGAAAACAACATTTTCATTAATAAAGCAACGATTACTCGTCGTCCTCATCTTCGTTAACAGTCAATTCATATGGACTTGCATAGAAGCAGCCGACCAGGATCAGCAACCCTATAACTACCAAATAAGCATACTCAAAATTCATCACAAAGATTTTTACAAATGTCTGAAATTTAACATTATCCTACTGTTAAGACTACATTAAATATAAAAGGTTACTTTGCTGTATTAAATTTATTTTTGATCCTGTTAAGTTGTTTCAAGTGGTGCTGTAAATGGATGCGGATAAATTTAAACCATTGCCTGGCATTAAGCATTCCCATACGCGGGTGCTTGTATCTGTTAGCCGGCGATGATTCGGCAATGAGTGGCATAGTAGTTTCAATCCGTTTGCGGCATTTGATGATCAGGTTTTTGGCATCTTCCTTACTGATCTTATTGGCAGCCATTTTATCGCTTACCGCATTGGGGACTGTTGTTTTAACCGGTGGAAATTTACCTAACAACAGCAAGATCCGGCCTTCCCAATTAATGCCTTTTTTAGTTGGCTCGCAATTGCCGTGGGTACAACGTTCAAGCGCGATTGATGAACCCAGCGTAGCCTGCATAATATGGCTGTAAACCTCGGCAAACGACCAGCCGCCATCCTGCGGTGTAACATCAAACAACTCATCGGGGATAACATCCAGTTGTTTGCGGTATTCATCAAGGGCTGCATCAATAGCTTTACGTTCTTTGGCGATACTCATAAAAGTAAAGTTAATCTTTCAGATCGATACCTGCCTGCTTAAGTATTGCATGTAATGTCCCTTTTTTCAATTCCTTCGAATGCATTGGTACCACAGTCTTCTTACCATTTGTATGGTTTACAAATATCTGATGGCTTCCTTTGGTACGCGCAAGCTCAAACCCATGCGCTAATAAAACAGCAACAATCTCCTTAGGAGTATAAGACTTCATTTGATTGAACTACAAGGCGAATGTTAAAGAGTATTCAAGACTACGGCTATCATCAGGAACAGGCTCACCTTCTTCCTCTAATGTTTCCACATATAATGCAATAGCCTCCTTTGCCATTTCAATGGCTTCCTCAATCGTTTCGCCCTGTGTAAAACATCCTGGTAATGCAGGAACTGAAACACTAAATCCACCTTCTTCTTCCGGGGTAAGCAATATTCGATATGTGCGTTGTTTCATAAACAAATTTAAACAAATAATCGTTTGTATTAATAGCAGATAATACTCATAAAATTAAAGTTAACTCTTTTAAATGAGCAACCTGCACTGTTACATCCTGAGGTTTTTCCGCATTAAAAGGATTAAAATAAATCGCATCCATTCCAAAATTAAGCGCCCCGCGGATATCAGCTTCAATACTGTCTCCTATCATTACGCTTTCGGCTTTTGATGCCCCGGCCAGGTCAAGTGCATGTTGAAATATGGCTTTGTCCGGCTTGTTAACACCCACATCTTCGGAGATAATAATGTTCTGAAAATATTTGGCAAGATCGGTTCCTGCTATTTTTATCCGCGTTGAATCTTTAAACCCGTTCGAGATGAGGTGCAGGGTATATTTTGATTGCAGGTATTGCAATGTTTCGTGCGCATGCGGAAACAAGTTGGTTTTGGTGGGGCAAAGTTTTACGTAAGCATCCTCAAAATCAACGGGCATCAGATCGGGGTGAAGGCCAAGATCAGTAAAGGTTGATTTGAAACGGGCCTCGCGTAATTCATCTTTGGAGATCTCGCCGATATGATACTGCGCCCAGAGGCGGTGATTGTTGCGGGTATACGTTTCGATGAACAGCTCGGCCGATTGCAGCCCTATTTCACCAAGCTGGTGAATAACATACAGCTCATGCAGGGCCTCCTCTGCATTTTTATCGAAATCCCAGATAGTATGATCGAGATCAAAGAAGATGTGTTTATACTTTATGTCGGATTTCGGATGTTCGATTTCGGAATTAATCATTTCATGTCGGATTTCGGATTTTCGATTTCGAAATTGTTTTATTCCTTGATTCAAAAATCGAAAACTCAAAATTAGAAAATCTTAATTACTAAATCCGAAATCGAACTTCCGAAATTCGAAATCAAAACAAATCCCAAATCGAACATTCGACATCCGAAATCAAACTACACTTTTTCCCCAAAAGCCAAATCCCCCGCATCGCCCAAACCAGGCACGATATAGGCTTTGCTGGTCATCTCATCATCCACCGCGCAGAGCCACAGCTTGGCCTTTGGCAGGTTTGCTTTAACATGCGCCACCCCTTCGGTGCTGGCAATTACCGCGGCAATGTGTAGTTCCTTTATTTTATACTGCGCCATCAATTCCTTACAAACAGATACTATACTTTGCCCGGTGGCCAGCATCGTATCACACAAAATAAAGATCTTGTCATCAAGGTTTGGGGTTGAGATATGATCAACCTGGATCAAAAAGCTGCCGTTACGTTTCACCTTGCGATAGGCTGTGATAAATGCAGAAGGTGACCGGTCGAAAAACTGCATAAAACCCTGGTGAAAAGGGAGCCCTGCCCGCAATATAATACCCAGCACCGGTTCATCGGCCGGCATATTAACACTGGCTGTACCTAAGGGGGTTTGAATTTCTTTGGTTTCGTAATGTAATGATTTGCTCAGCTCATAAGCCAATACGGCTCCTAACTTTTCCTGGTTTCGCCTGAAACGTGCCTTATCCTGCTGAATAACGGCATCCCGTAATTCGGCCAGAAACTGGTTGGCAATGGTATCGGTTTTATTGAGGATGAAAATCATGCTTAAATTTAAGCGTTTTTGAGCAATAGCATCACTATTTGTTTATTAAATGTCATACTGCACCATGGCAAGGATAATAAATTTTGAATATATGTAGTTAACTACGTAGATTTGTACATGAATATTAAAGTCATGGATACTACACCTGTTATCAGCTCACTCAACAATACTTATTGCCAGCAGATCATTGATATCATTTTACCAATTCAGCAAATAGAATTTAATGTGCCGATCACGCTCGAAGCCCAGCCCGACCTGCTTGATATTGAAACCAACTATCATCAAACCGGCGGTAACTTTTGGGGAGCGATTTATAACGAGCAACTTGTTGGCACCATTGCCCTTATTGCTTTTGGCAACAATGCAGCCGCCATACGCAAAATGTTTGTGCTTAAAGAATACCGGGGAAAGGAGCTGGGCATCGCACAGTTACTACTTAATAATCTTATTGATTATTGTAAACGCAACAACATTACCGACATTTATTTAGGCACAGTTGAGATGCTGAAAGCCGCTCATCGCTTTTATGAAAAAAATGGCTTTACCCGCCTTGCCAAGCAGGATTTGCCTGAATCATTCCCGCTTATGGCTGCAGATACCATTTTTTATCAGTTACATTTGAACAATTAACAGCGGTATAATGAATGTTATTGACGAATCGGGAATTTTAGCAATTTCAACAAGGCTCCAGCGCCTGGCCGAGCAGCTGCGCAAAGACGGTGTACTTGTATACAAAGCCAGTAATATTGATTTTGAACCCAAATGGTTCCCTGTTATTTACACTTTACATTTTAAGCCGCTTTTAAGCGTAGTGGAAATCGCCGCTGAAATTGGCTACACCCACCCTTCCACCATCAGCCTGTTAAAAGAATTGGAAAAAGAGAAATTGATCCGATCAAAAAAGGACAAGGCCGACGAAAGGAAACGGCTTATCATGTTAACAACAAAAGGCCAGGAACTTATTGTGCGCATGAAACCCGTTTGGGAAATTATGAAAGCGGCCGCCGCGGAAATTGCCGATACCCAAAACAACCTGATGAAGGCTATTATTGAAGCCGAAGAGAAAATAAAGCAGCAGAGTTTTTTGGATAGGGCGTTGCGTTTAAAGGCCGAGAGGTAATTTATCACCCCAAATCCAACAATGTTGACATACGGTTGTCATTACCATGTACTTATTTTGATTTACAAACCCTGTTTCTGGATTATTTGTATTTTTACATAACAACATGGATTTTCAATTAACATCTCAATATAAACCAACCGGCGATCAGCCTGAAGCTATACGGCAGCTGGTTGAAGGTATCAACAACGGCGACCCCTACCAAACCCTTTTAGGGGTTACCGGATCGGGCAAAACCTTTACGGTTGCCAATATTATAGCACAAACACAAAAACCTACGCTGATCCTGAGCCACAACAAAACATTAGCGGCACAGCTTTATGGCGAGTTTAAGCAGTTCTTTCCCGAAAACGCGGTGAATTACTTTGTGTCTTACTATGACTATTATCAGCCGGAGGCTTTCATTCCTACTACAAATACATACATCGAAAAAGACCTGCAGATAAACGAAGAGATAGAAAAACTTCGTTTACGCACTACTTCGGCTTTAATGTCGGGCAGGCGCGATGTGATCGTGGTATCATCTATATCCTGCATTTACGGTATGGGGAACCCTGATGACTTCGCCGATTCGGTTTTCAAATTTGCCGTAGGTACGCGCATCAGCAGGAATGCTTTTTTACATCGTTTGGTTGAAATTTTATACGCCCGCACCACTGCCGATTTTAAACGAGGGACATTCAGGGTGAAGGGTGATACTGTGGATATTTTCCCGGCTTACCTGGATTATGCCTACCGCATCTCCTTTTTTGGTGATGATATTGAAGAGTTAAGCGCCTTTGATATCGGCACCGGTAAAACCATCGAAAAAATGACACACATGGTGGTTTATCCCGCCAACCTGTATGTTGCCCCCCGAGAGCGTTTCCTGCAATCCATCTGGGCGATACAGGAAGAGTTGGAAACCCGCAAAAAACAGTTTATTGATGACGGCCGTTTCCTGGAAGCCAAACGTTTGGAAGAAAGGGTTAATTACGACCTGGAAATGATCCGCGAGTTGGGTTACTGTTCGGGCATCGAGAACTACTCCCGCTTTTTTGACGGGCGCAAGCCCGGTGCAAGGCCGTTCTGTTTGCTTGATTATTTCCCGGAAGATTACCTGATGGTGATTGACGAAAGTCACGTAACCGTTCCGCAGATCAGGGCGATGTATGGAGGTGACCGTTCGCGCAAGATCTCGCTGGTTGATTATGGCTTCCGCCTGCCGGCTGCGTTAGACAATCGTCCGCTTAATTTCCAGGAGTTTGAAAACCTTGCTCCGCAAACCGTTTATGTAAGCGCCACCCCAGGCGATTTTGAACTGGAAAAATCGGGTGGCGTGGTGGTTGAGCAGGTGATCCGTCCGACAGGTCTGCTTGATCCGGTGATTGACGTTCGCCCGGTGATAAACCAGGTAGATGACCTGCTGGATGAAGTAGATAAAACCATTAAAAAGGGCGACCGCGTACTGGTGACCACCCTCACCAAACGCATGGCCGAAGAATTGGCCAAATACATGGACAGGCTGGGTATTAAATGCCGTTATATTCACTCAGAAGTAAAAACACTGCAGCGCGTGGAAATTTTACGTGGCCTGCGACTTGGTGAATTTGACGTATTAATAGGTATCAACTTATTGCGCGAGGGCCTGGATCTGCCCGAAGTATCGTTAGTTGCCATTTTAGATGCGGATAAAGAAGGGTTCCTGCGATCAGAACGCTCATTGATCCAAACCATAGGCCGCGCTGCCCGTAATGATAGGGGCCGGGTGATCATGTATGCCGATAAAATAACCGATTCGATGCAGATCACGATAGATGAAACCAATCGCCGCCGTGAAATTCAGATTGCATACAACACACAACATGGCATCACGCCATTAACTGTTGGCAAATCGCGCGAGGAAATTATGGAACAAACATCGGTAGTTGACTTTAAGGGCGGTGTACAGCAGGCTTATGTAGAAACCGATACCCTGACACTTGCCGCCGATCCGATAGTTCAGTATATGACCAAAGCCGACCTGAAAAAATCAATCGACAACACCAAAAAAGATATGCTCGCCGCCGCCAAAAACATGGATTTCCTGCTGGCCGCCAAACTGCGCGACGAAATGTTTGCTTTGGAAAAAATGATGGAGGAGAAGTTTTAATTTGAAAATTTATTGATTTGAGGATTTGAAAATGTAACCATCGGGCAATTTTCAAATCTTCAAATTGTCTTATTTTCAAATTAAAGAAGCTACAGGTATCTTCAAATCATAATAAAACATTTTTAACGTTATATACCTTATATTTGTAAGCTCAAAATTAACAGTATGATTCTTATTCGTTTTCTGATCATATCTATTTGTATATTATACATTATTCGCAGCCTGGCACGCTACCTGCTGCCATTTCTGTTTGAAAGTGTTGTAAACAAAGCTCAACAGCAATATCAGCAACAACAACGTAATTATAACGAAGGCCCAAAACCTGATGGAAAAATCAGGATTGATCATGTTCCGCAACCAAAAAAAGGCAGCGTACCTGATAGCGAAGGTGAGTTTATTGACTATGAAGAAGTAAAATAAATCAATAAATATGGACAATAACCCGGTATTTAACAGGCGGCAGAACCATAACAATACCCCCGAGTCTATTACGCTGATTATTACCAATGTCATCGTATTTATAGTGGCCACTCAAATTTTTGCCAATTGCACTAAGATCAGCACTTTTTACTGGGTGATCATGGGTGGGCTGGGCGTTTACAACTTTTTCAACATCCGCAAATACCGCGAAGATTACGGCAAAGTGCAGGTTATTGCTTATGTGATATCTATTATTGTGCTGATAGCCATGTTTTTCCTGCTGCGCAGCCGTGCGCAAACCTGTTAAGTTATTCCTTAACAAAACTTATAATTCCTATTCTCATTGTAATTTCTATTTTTGAGGAATATAATATCCATTTCAAAAAACTTAAATGAATAACTGGTTTAAGCGTAACGGCATTCATTTTGCCATAGCTGCAATTTTTTTAGTGATCTGCTTTATATTTTTAACCCCGGCTTTCCAGGGAAAAACATTAGGCGGCAATGACGTTACAAGGGCTCTATCAACCCAAAAAGAAATCAACGATTACAAAGCTAAAGACACTACGATACTCTGGACCAACCAGATCTATGGTGGTATGCCAACCTACCAGGTGTGGGCACCTTATAAAGCCAATTTAACTACATGGGTGGTTACTGCCATAAATTACACTTTCCCAACCCCTGTTGGTACAGTATTGTTATTCTTATTAGGTACATACTTCCTGTTTATTGTGTTAAAGGTTAATCCATGGCTTGCAGCGGCAGGTGCAATAGCGTTTACCTTTTCATCATATAATATCATTTTGCTGGTTGCCGGGCATGCTAATCAGGCCTTCGCCATAGCATTTTTCGGGCCGATACTTGCGGGTATCATCCTTACGCTTCGCGGCAAGCATTTACTTGGTTTCGCGGTTACAGCCTTGTTTCTTGCGTTAGAGATCAGGGCCAACCACATACAAATGACGTACTATTTGATGCTGGCCTTATTGATCATGGTGGGTATTGAGCTTTACCATGCTATCAAAAATAAAACCCTTAACAGCTTTCTAAAATCGCTGGGGTATATAGCGGCGGCTACTCTTCTTGCGGTTTCTGTAAATGCATCCATATTATGGAGTACTGCCGACTATGGCAATGAAACCATCCGTGGCAAATCAAATCTCACAAGGCAAGCTGCAGAGCCCAATAACGGTTTGGCACGCGATTACGCCTTTGAATGGAGCCAGGGTGTTGGTGAATGTATCACTTTCCTTATTCCTAACGCTTATGGCGGCGGCGAACAAGGCTCTACCGATCCGGACTCACACGTAATCAAAGCGCTTAATGCAAGTGGAGCCGACCCTAATCAGGTTACCGGCATTTCGGCCAATTATCTACCCTTATATTGGGGTAATAAACCATTTACTGCCGGCCCATTCTATTTTGGTGCAGTAATTTGTTTACTGTTTGTATGGGGTTTAATGATTGTTAAAAACCGTATTAAATGGTGGTTGCTTGGTGCTGTGGTTTTAACTACGCTATTATCATTTGGCAGAAACTGGTCTTTTCTGTCTGATCTGTTCTTTAACTATTTCCCGCTTTACAATAAATTCCGTGCAGTTGACTCAATATTGGCAATTGTAGGTTTCTGCTTCCCAATCCTTGCTGTATTAGCAGTAAACGAAGCTATTATAAATGAAGATAAAGAAAGCCTGTTTAAAAAACTAAAAATTGCTTTTTACATTACCGGTGGCATTGTCCTAATTGTGGCCGTGGTACCTTCATTGCTGTTATCTTTCAGTGTTAGCGAACAACAAGCCGGCGTTATTGCACAAATTGGTCAGGCCCTTAAAACTGATAGCTCTGCCCTTACCCGCGCTTTAATTGCCGACAGGGAATCGATAGCACAAGCAGATGCTATCCGGTCACTTATATTCATTGCCATAGCATTTGGTATTGCATGGGCATTCCTTAAAAAGAAGATCAATCCAACTGTTGCATCGCTTGCTTTCCTGGCGCTGATCCTTGTTGACCTTTGGGGTATCGACAAACGCTATTTAAATCACGACAGCTTTGCGCCAAAACAAGACAATGAAACACCACAGCCACGCGAGGTTGACCAGTTTATCATGAAAGATAAAGATCCTGATTTCAGGGTATTTGACGCTACACAATCAATCAAAGGCGATGGTCTTACACCATTTTTCTATAAATCGTTAGGCGGATACTCTGCCGCAAGGTTAAAACGCTGGGAAGAACTTGTTGACAATCAATTAAGCAAAAGCATTAACCAGGATGTTTTGGATATGATGAACGTGAAGTACATCATTAACTCCGATCCAAAAACACAAAACGTAGGCATGCAGGTAAACCAAACAGCCTGTGGCCACGCATGGTTTGTTAAAAGCATTAAATATGCTGATAATGCCGACCAGGAAATGGTAGCCATCAGCAGTTTTACACCAAAAGATGAAGCTATTGTTGATAAACAATACAAAAGCATTATCGACGAAAAAACTTTGGGAGCAGGTGCCGGCGAAGGCAAAATTGAGCTTACCAGCTACTCACCCGACCATATGGTTTATCAAAGTGGTTCTACTGCATCACAAATCGCTGTATTCTCTGAAGTATATTACAACAAAGGCTGGAAAATGTATATCGACGGTGTTGAGAAACCTTATTTCCGTGCCGATTATCTATTACGTGCAGCTCAGATCCCAATCGGTAACCACAAAATTGAATTTATTTTCCACCCGGCTTCATACTACACAGGTGAAAACATTTCATTAGCAGGCTCAATCCTACTGGTGCTTGCCTTAGGTGGTGCCGCTTATACCGAAAACAAAAAGAAAGCTCCGGCTGCCAAACCGGTGGATAAGAAAAAAGCATAAGCAGCTTAATATTTAAAAGAAAGCGGTGGGTTAATACTCATCGCTTTTTTTGTGGGAATTTCTTTCCAGACTTACGAAGTTTCAAAAACTGCTTTTTAATTGTTAATCATTGCGAAACTTAAAGTTATCGCTTAAAAGTAAAATTTCGGCCCTCCGTAAACGGGGATGACCGCAGCTCCTGCGCTATGCTTTTCCTACATAATTACTTCGTAAGTCTTCAGTTGCCCTAAGGCAGCCCCTCATACTTGCGCCAAAAAAATAATTGATTAAGTCGCATTACACTTGCGCCATTTAGGAGAAACATATTATAGAGACTTTGGCCTCTTATGAGACTCACGAAGTAAAAACTTCGTAAGTCTGCCTTCGATTCCCCCGCTACTCCAACCCTATCTTTCCATTTACCAGCTCAATAATCTCTGCTTCCAGCGCAATCGCTTTCCGCTCAATTTCATTTCCCCGGTAAATAACGTCAACTACATAGCTCTTATCTTTATAACCCGAAGCATTGATTTTTACATTCATGAACGCGCCTAATACCGCGGTACGGGCACAAAGGGCGGCCACACCGGCATCGGTTATGGAATTGGGGTTACCGCTTAGTGTCATTGCTTTAATCACCTCCATGCTATCCAAAGCGGCCTCCATTACTTTAAAAGGAATTTCAATAGCATATCGGGTGGCATCCTGAATGGCTTTATCACGGCTTGCCTTTTCCTCGTCGTTTGATTTTGGTAGAGAAAACGCCTGCATGATCTGGTTAAAGGCTGTGGTATCCTGATCAACCAATGCTAACAGCTCATTCTTAAATTGCTGCCCTTTCTGCGCCCAGTCGCTAAATTCCTGCCAGCGGCTGTCCCAACCCTTTTTATGTGAGCTCAGGTTAGCTACCATGGTAGCCAACGACACACCTAAAGCACCAACAGCGGCTGAGATCGAACCACCACCGGGTGCCGGGCTTTCGCTCGCGGTTTCATCGGCCAGGTCGGTAAGGCTCATGTTAATGAGTTTGCTGTCGGCTTTATCCTTCAGTAAATATTCAATGATCCGTTCCTCCGGCTTAAACGGCGAAAGCTCATCAAGCCCCATTGATTTAATGGCTATCCTGATCAGTTCTTTTTCGCTTACCCCTGTAGAGCGTTGCTGCTTCTCTAAAAAGTATTTGCCTGCATCAAGCATCGCCTTTAGAGGGATCAAGCCCACCAGCTCACTGCCGGTTATCCTGATACCGCGTGCAGCAGCTTTATCACACACTTCATCAAAAGCCTTATGTACCGGGGTAATATTGATATTGGTCAAATTCATCGAGATCTGGGCAACACCATATTCCTCAATATACCAGCCGATAGCTTTTACAGACTTCAATGAACCGGGAATGGTTTTGGCTTTGCCATGTTCGTCGTATACTATTTTACCGTTGATCGGGTCCCCTTCGCGCAGGGTACGGCCAGCCTCACGCACATCAAAAGCAATAGAATTTGCCCTGCGGACAGAGGTGGTATTCAGGTTAACATTATAAGCCACCAAAAAATCACGGGCACCAATCACAGTAGCCCCGCGTTTAACATCATTCTCTGCCGGACCGAAATCGGGCGCCCATTCCGGTTGTTTGATTTTCTTAAAAAAGCCCTCATACTCGCCAGCACGGATCACCGATAGGTTGCTCCGGCTTTTGTTTGGTTGCGCAGCCTCATACAAATAAACCGGGATCTGTAACTCCTCTCCTACACGTTTGGCAAGCTGCGTTGCATACTCAGCAGTTTCCTCCATGGTGATATTACTGATCGGTATCAGCGGACAAACATCTGTTGCGCCCATCCTTGGGTGCTCGCCTTTTTGCCTGCTCATATCAATTAACTCGCCGGCTTTTTTTATTGCACGATAAGCGGCTTCAATCACTTTTTCGGGTTCACCTACAAAAGTGACCACGGTTCGGTTAGTGGCCTTTCCCGGATCAACATTGAGTAACCTTACTCCTTCAACAGACTCAACTTCATCTGTTATTTGTTTAATGATATCGAGGTTAACACCTTCGCTAAAATTGGGTACGCATTCTATTAGTTTCATTGGAGAGATTAGAGGTTAGAGATCAGAGGTTAGTTTTAGTTTGTTCGCGAGTAATCAACAAAAATAATTTTTATATCAGTGGTTGGCTGTCCATACATGGTCCGGTTTTAGTTTTCCCTGTTGATATAAGATCTCACGGTAATCATTGCATGGATAGGCCTGCATATCGGCAAGCTTGCCTTTAGTTAATATACCGCGATCATTTAATTTTAATGCCTGTGCCGCGCGATAAGTTAAACCGGCGAAAACTTCGGCCGTGTTTAACTTCTCAGCCGCTGCCATTACCGATGCCTGCATCAGCAGATCACCCATTGGGGCCGAGCCGGGATTCCAGTCGCTGGCAATAGCAAGGCAGGCCCCGGCATCAAGCAGCTTCCGGGCAGTTGCATATCCCATTCCCAAACCTAAAGAAGCGCCGGGTAAAGTTACAGCAACAGTATCTGAATTGGCCAATAATTTTATCTCATAATCTCCGCTGGCCTCCAGATGATCGGCAGAGGCGGCCCTTGCTTTAACTGCCACTTCGCTGCCGCCTGTTGTAAACTGATCGGCGTGAAGAGTAGCCTCAAAACCCATTTGCTTGGCTCTGCTTAAATAAAACAATGCATCACTGGCGTTAAAAGCGCTTTGCTCAATGAAAATATCAACCCTGCTGGCTAAATCCTGTTGCTTTATTTTCGGCAACAGATCATTTAACAGACACTTCAGATATTCCCTTTCAGTACTATCAAAATCTTTGGGCTTAATGTGCGCAGCAAGACAGGTTGGTATAATATGAGCGATAGTTTTATTAGCAGCCTGATGAATGGCCTTAAGCTGTTTGAGTTCCTCTGCCACAGACAAACCGTAACCGCTTTTGATTTCAATGGTTGTTACCCCTTCTGCTAAATGACGGGCTATCCGTTTCGTCAGTAAATTGCTTAATTCAGTTTCTGTGGCTAAACGGGTTTGAGTTACCGAATCCCAAATACCGCCTCCTGATGCTGCAATCTCGAGATAGCTTTTACCGGCATTGCGCATGGCGTAATCCTTTGCCCTGCTACCGGCAAAACAAATATGCGTATGGCAATCCACAAAACCGGGCAGCAATACATGATCGCCGGTAATTTCTTCTATTTGTGCCGATGGATAATTTTTGCGGAGCTTTTCAAAATCATCAACAGCCAAAATAATACCGTCTTCAATCAGCATTCCGCCGTTGGCATTGATGTGTAATTGCTCGTCATTCAGGGCACCTTTAAGCGGTAAACCTGTTAAAGGCACTATTTGAGTAAACGGACCTATTAATTTTTTCATGAGTAGCCCCCTCTAAATCCCCCCCGGATGGGGAGACTTTTAATAAAAGATCACTTTTTTAAGCCCTCCCATCCGGGGAGGGTTGGGTGGGGCTATAACCTAAACTTATCTGCCCATTCAGCAGCCTTATCATAACCCGCATCAGTATGCCTGAAGATCCCCATCGCAGGATCATTGTACAGCACCCGTTTAAGACAGGTTGCTGCGCGATGGCTGCCGTCGGCCAGTACTACCATGCCGGCGTGCTGGGAATAGCCCATGCCTACCCCCCCGCCGTGGTGGAACGAAATCCAGGTCGCTCCGCCTGATGCATTGGCCATGAGGTTGAGCAGCGGCCAGTCGGATACTGCATCCGAGCCATCAAGCATAGCTTCTGTTTCACGGTTAGGCGATGCCACAGAACCACAGTCCAAATGGTCACGACCAATTACTATCGGGCCCTTTACTTTGCCGGAGGCCACAAGTTCATTAAATATCAGTCCGGCTTTTTCACGCTCGCCCATACCCAGCCAGCAAATGCGTGCGGGGAGACCCTGAAATGCGATTTTTTCCCTCGCTTTTTTAAGCCAGGTAATTAGTGGTTTATTATCTGGAAAAGCCTCGATCAGCGCCTGATCGGTAGTATAAATGTCTTCAGGGTCACCGGATAACGCTACCCACCTGAACGGCCCTTTTCCCTCACAAAACAGCGGACGGATATAAGCCGACGTAAAACCCGGAAAATTAAAAGCATCGGCTTCACCTCCCTGCCGGGCAAATTCGCGCAAATTGTTGCCATAGTCAAAAGTAATTGCCCCTCTTTTTTGCAGATCCAGCATTAAACCTACATGCCTTGCCATACTTTTCAACGAACGTCGTTTATATTCCACAGCATCATCTTTCCTCAAAGCCGCAGCTTCATTTAATGACAAATCGTTAGGGATATAACCGTTTAAAGGATCATGTGCCGAAGTTTGATCCGTAAGTATATCAGGAATGAAATTATCTTTCAATAGCTTATCGAGCAAATCACCGGCATCGCTCACTAATCCTACCGAAAGTGTTTCTTTTTTGGCGATAGCTTCTTTTATCCAGGCGATGGCTTCATCATACGAATCCGTCATCCGGTCGATGTACTTTGTATCAACACGTTTTTGAATCCTTGAAGCATCCACATCGGCACCTAAAAACACAGCGCCTGCCATGGTTGCCGCCAATGGCTGAGCGCCGCCCATGCCACCTAAACCGGCGCTTACAATAAGCTTCCCTGTCAAATCGCCATTGAAATGCTGATTACCGCATTCTACAAAAGTTTCATATGTTCCTTGCAAAATACCCTGCGTACCTATATAGATCCAACTGCCGGCGGTCATTTGGCCATACATCATCAGCCCTTTTTCGCGAAGCTCATTAAAATGCTCCCAATTGGCCCATGCTGGCACCAGGTTACTGTTGGCTATCAAAACCCTTGGTGCTTCGGGGTGACTACGGATAATCCCCACCGGTTTGCCCGACTGGATCAGCAGCGAGTGATATTCGTCCAATTCCAGCAGCAACTCAATAATTTTGCGGAGCGCCTCCGGGTTACGTGCGGCCTGACCGATGCCACCGTAAACCACTAATTCATCAGGATTTTCGGCTACCTGACCATCGAGGTTATTAAGCAGCATCCTGAGCGGAGCCTCGGTTTGCCAGCTTTTGGCATGAAGCTGCGTACCACGCGGCGCTTTGTACACCGGGTGATTAGCGTAGGTTTTAATAAATTCCGAACTCGTCATGACTTAAATCTATTTGGTGAGCAATGGCAGCTTCACCTGCGGTTTGCAGCAGGGAGCCATCTGTAATCAGTTTGTGAAGACTGTTAATATCAACGGCAAAAACGCGGTCATCCTGTATAAAATCAACATGTTGCCTTACCAGCTGATGGCAAGCTTCAATAACCGGGGTTGATTTTAACGGCCTGCGGAAATCCATAGCCTGGGCTGCGTAAAGCAATTCAATAGCCTGGATGTATTCAATGTTATCTATCACCTGGTGTAGCTTGCGCCCGCTGATGGAGCCCATAGACACATGGTCTTCCTGCCCAAGCGAGGTTGGCACGCTATCGGCACTGGCCGGGAAACACAGGGTTTTATTTTCGGTAACGAGGGCGGCAGTAGTATACTGCGGGATCATTAAGCCCGAATTAAGCCCGGCATCGTGCGTAAGCAGTTTGGGTAAACCATAACGGCCTTCACTCATCAGGTAGCAACGCCTGTCGGCAATATTACCAATTTCGGCCGCTGCCGTGGTTGCATAATCAAGCGGCAAAGCCAGGGGCTGGCCGTGAAAATTTCCCCCACTAATGGTATCATCAGCATTAAAAATAACCGGGTTATCCGTAACCGAATTGAGCTCAATTTCAGTAAGCTCTTTCAGGTGCAGCCATGCATTACGTGAGGCACCATGCACCTGCGGCATACAACGCAATGAATATGGATCCTGTACCCTATCACAATTTATGTGCGACGAATTGATTTCCGATCCATCAAGCAAGGTAAACAAACGGTGCGCTACCATTCTTGTGCCCTTAAATGGCCTGATTTGGTGCAGCCGCTCATCAAAAGGGCGGATAGAACCCATTAACCCTTCTAATGACATGGCACCAATCAGATCGGCGCGGTTCAGGGCATCATCCAGGCGCTGCACAGCTTTAACTGCAAAAGCGAGGATAAACTGTGTGCCATTAATGAGGGCAAGCCCTTCTTTAGGGCCAAGCAATAAAGGCTGTAAACCGTGCTTGTTTAAAAGCTTTCCAGCGGGAATCCTTTCGCCATTTTCAAATACCTCTCCCAAACCAATTAATGGTAAAAACAGGTGAGATAAAGGCGCCAGATCACCGGAAGCTCCTACCGAGCCTTTTTCTGGCACCACCGGAATGATATCATTATCGATATGCCAGATGATCCGTTCAAGCGTTGCAAGCGCAATGCCCGAATAACCTTGTGCCAAAGCCTGGACTTTGGTAATCATCATCAATTTGGCAATTTCCTGCGGGATGGGTTTGCCCACACCTACGCTATGACTTTTAAGGATATTGCTTTGCAGCAAACTGGTATCTTCTTCAGAGATCCGGGTATCGCACAGCGGGCCAAAACCTGTATTGATCCCATAAACCGGGTAATGGCTATGTACAATCTTTTCCACCTCACGCCATGAAGATTTGATCATGTCGGCGGCTTCTTTGTTAATGATGCCTTTGGTTTCGCCTGCTGCTATATCAAGACAAATACCTATTGTAAGATGGTCGGTGCCGTAATTAAATATATCAGTCATTGCCGGCTGGTTTTAAATTGGTATTTAGTTTTTCAACGATGTTATCGGCCAGTTTAGTTTGCCTGAAAGTGTTTTCGAGTGCGCTTATGGCCGGCAGTAATTGTTTTGTAGTTTCGTCTTTAGCAACGAGTTCAACCATCGACAGGCTTATAGCATCCCAAACAGGTATAACCTGCTTCAGCAGCTCACGTCCTTCTGCAGTGAGTGTAACCAGTTGCCGCCTGCCGTCATCGGTACAGGGGTCCGTACTTACAAGTCCCCGTTTTTTCAGGTTAGTGATCAACTGGCTGGCAGCCGGGTGTGATACCTCTATCTGTTCACTTAACTCTTTGATAGATAAAGCATCATTTTTTGACAGCAAATAAAATACAGGAAACCAGCTGGCATCAAAATCGATATCCGCAGTTTGATAGGCCCGATTAACTTCAGATAAAAAAGCTTCGCTTAGCCGCCTCAAACGACTGCCTAAAACCAGATATCCTAAGCTTTGATATAAATTCATGATGCAATTTATATAAGTGCTTATATAATTACAAATTTAATTTGAACCCTCTACAATAAAAAGAAGAAATGCCATCAACAAAAAACTCCCGGTGGTTAGCCGGGAGCTTCTTGCTACTTAGTGATCAGGTTATATAACTCATCGAGCTTTGGAGTAAGCACTATCTCTATTCGCCTGTTCTTTGCACGGGCTTCATCTGTAGCATTTGCGTCTATCGGTTGAAACTCGCTCTTACCAGTTGCGGTAAGCCTGTGCGGGTCAACATTTTCTGTTTCGGTCAGATAACGGGTAACCGAGGTAGCACGTAAAACGCTCAAATCCCAGTTGTCCTTAATTTGGCCAAGGTTCTTTACTTTCTTATCATCAGTATGCCCTTCAACTGCCATATTAATATCCGGTTCCTTATTCAACACTGCGGCAAGTTGCTTTAATGCGGACTTTCCTTTATCATCAATAATAATACTGCCCGATGGGAATAATAGTTTATCAGCTAATGACACATAAACCTTGCCATTTCTGATATCAACTGTTAAGCCACTTTGCTGAAAGCCTAATAACGCCTTCTGCAATTTATCTTTCAGGGCGTTAGTAGCCTCATCACGTTTCTTCAAAATATCTTCTACTTCCTTTAAACGGGCTTCACGTTTTTTCAAATCAGCGGCCAGTCTTGAGGTTTGGGCGGCCAATTCGTTAGCTTTTGATGACGTTGCATCCAGGTTACTGTTCAGCACATTGTTGTTATTGCGCAGGTCGGCAAGCTGACGATGAAGACGGGCTGTATCTGCCTGCAGCTGTGCAAGCTGACCTTCAAGGTTTGTTGTACGGTTAGCTAATGAGTCGCGTTCGGCAACAAGGCTTTTGTATGCTTTTGGAGACATTACCTTGCATGAGTACATTGTTAAACATACAGCAACGGTTAAAAATGTATATCTAATTTTCATTGTATATTGAGGATTATAAATTGTGTTAAGCCAGGGCGTTCTTCAAAAATACATTAAGCGGGTGGATCATGCCGCAAACATCAGCAACCAACTTTTCCGACCCTGCTGCAGTAAGCTCCTTATCTTCCAATTTATGCCAGGCTATAAAGCTTTTAAGTTTAAGCAGATCGATGTTTTCATTATCCGGCTCATATCCTTTCGGCACAGATTTAAGCTGCTCCTGCTTCCGGAAATCGCCGAACATCTCTACAAACTGCTTGTCATCAATGATCTTTTTCAGATCGGCCGCATTATAATCAATCTCCTGGCGGATAGCTTTCAAATGCGGCGCTTCGGGCATCCAGTATCCGCCACCAATAAATGAATTCCCGGGTTGAATGTGCAGGTAATATTCAACTCCACCACCCTTTAAACCAGAAGTTGGCAAACTTACCCCAAAGTTATTTTTATAAGGTGCTTTATTTTTACTGAAACGGATGTCGCGGTAAATCCTCATTACACATTTTTTGGCATCAAGGTTCTCATCCATGCCTGCTTCAATTTTACGTACGCTGTCAAGCACCTTCGCTGTAAAATCAATTACATTTTCGCGGGCTTTATCGTAACGCTCTTTATTGGCGGCAAACCATTCGCGGTTATTATTTTCGGCGAGATCTTTTAAAAACTCAATACTTTCCTGGTATATCATCGGTATCTAAATAGCTTTGGTAATGTATTTTGGGTGATAACCAATACAACAAAAACATACGCGAATATCTGAAATTTACAGGAGCAAGCACAAAACAGCCTAAAATTATAACGCTAAGATATAACCACGGCGAATCCTGGTTACGGGTAACCAGGTAGGTAAGCCATGCTATCCCAAGGGCTTCACCAACATTTAGCGCATAGCTCACATACATTGCCGCATAAAAATAACCAGGCTCTATCTCAAAAAAAAGATTACAATGAGGACAGTTAAGATTTATTTTGTTAGAGAAACTGTAAGGACTTCCCTTAAACATATTGCCCCGCCTGCAGCGCGGGCATTTACATTTAAGCGTAGCCCATGACTTTGATGTTTGGGACACGATAAAGGATCTTATAGTGTGTTAATGAAATTGGCCACCGACTGGCCATAGCCCCGCTTAATTTAATTCAGGTTAAGTTTTTCGCTGCGCATATCAAGCTTTACATCTTTACGACGGTATTTTTTATACCAGATATAACCACCTAAAGCAACAACAAAATAAGGCGCACCCAATAAAAACAGGATCCCGTTATTTAATCCTCTTGTTTTTGAACTACCGCTTTGCGCATTGGTTTCAACCGTAGCGGCACACTGCGCACACTGGGCTTTTACAGGTTGGCGGGCAATCAGCATAAAGCCGAGAGCCATTACAAAAAGGACAACTTTAAAACCTTGTTTCATAGGTACAAATTTAACCAATTATAAATTAAAAATGATAAAACGGACGAATCATTAAGTAAACCACCACGCCACTTGCAGTAACATACAACCATATCGGGAATGTCCAACGTACCAACTTACGGTGCTTTTCAACCTGCATTTGCAGCCCGCGGTGAAAACTCATTAATACTAACGGTAAAACGGCTGCGGCCAGTATAATATGGGGAGTTAAAATGGCTAAGTATATTGTCCGTAAAGAACCGGCCGAAGCTTTTTCTACGTCAGATAAATGCCCATCGCCGTTAAGATCTCCGTAAACAATTTCGTTACGCATCAGGTAATGGAACAGAACATAGGATGCCAGAAATAGTGCCGAAAGGCAAAACGTAATAATATTAAGCCGTTTGTGTAAAGCTATGTTACCTTGCTTAATCTGATATAGTGACAAAAGTAACAAGATAGTACAAGTACCGTTAAGCAGCGCATTAAGCATCGGCAAATAGGGCGTAAAAGCCGGAGCTACAGCCGGGCCCGGGATCAGATGCCTGTTTAAAAGAATAACAAGTGCAATTACAACTATGGTAACAACCGCTACAAAGCGGATTATAAATTTATCGCTCATGGCTAATTAATATAGGGGCTTATCAACTTTACGCAGCTCTTCAGCTATCAACACTTTAATCTCGTCGTTAAGGCGGTTAACCTCTGGTGTTACCGCTGCCTTGTAGTAGCCCCGGATGCGATGTTCCTGATCGACCAGTACAAAGTCGTCGCTGTAAACAAAGTCATTACCGGCTTTTGCAGCATTAACAAAAAGACCGTTGCGGGCAAAGCTGTAAACAGATGAGGTATCGCCACTGCACATCAGCCAGCGGTTTGATTCGGGCTTAAAAGTTTGCAGGTATTTATTAAGTACCCCGGGGGTATCGCGTTCAGGATCTATGCTGATGGTTAAAAAATAAACCATCTTGTTTTTATAATAAGTACCCACCAACCAACTCATGTTTTTATTGATGGTTTGGCAAACGGTAGGACAGTTTTTATAAAAGAAGTTAATTACAAAGATCTTTCCTTTCAGTGTGGTCAGCGTAACCGGTTTTCCTTCCTGATCGGTGAGATTAAAATCAGGAATGGTATGATAAATGGTATCTGGAATGTATTTACCGTGAAACTTATGCCCTGTTTTTGCAACCACCTTGGGCCCGAAAACTGCAAGCGGTTTATACCTGTTTTTACCTTTAGCGGTAAGTAAATAATATAAAAATCCCGGTACCGCTAATATGAGTACCAGGATCAGGATCTTTTTTAATATAGAAGCCTTGTTCATTACCTCAGGTCAACCCAGTGGTGGCTTTCGTTTGTAAGTACCAGGATTAAACCGATTATAAATATTACCGGAATTGCTATTGACAATATGAGACCCATTTTCTCAAACTTCAAGTGCATGAAATATGCAACTATATAAAATGCTTTAAGCAAGGTTAAAACGATATATACAGGGTTGGCATACTGTATCGGAAGAATTCCTTTAGGCACACATACAAGCGCGATAAAGAATTCGATACAGGTAATAACAGTTAAGATACCTGCAACCTGCCATATCCGCTTTCTGCTCATGGTTTCATGATCACCATCGTGATGAATTTCGTGCGATTCTGCTGACATATGATAAATATTTTTAAACTAAGTAAAAGAATGTAAATACGAATACCCAAACAAGGTCTACAAAGTGCCAGTACAAACCAACCTTTTCAACCATTAAATAACTGCCGCGTTTTTCGTATGTGCCCATTAACACGTTTACTGTAATAATAATGTTGATAATAACACCTGTAAATACGTGGAAACCGTGGAAACCTGTGATGGTAAAGAACAAGTTAGCAAACTCCTGCGAAGTCATATGCTGCACAGCTTCGGTACCGCCGGTAAATAACTTTTTAAGTTCTTCGGCAGGCGGAACACTTCCCCACCAGAAACCTTCATGGTGTAAATGTCCCCATTCCAAAGCCTGGCAACCAAGGAACATGAAACCGCCTATCACTGTAGCTATCATCCAGCCCACTACCTCTTTTTTAGCATTACGATGGCCGGCCTCTACAGCCAATACCATAGTAACAGAACTTGCAATGAGGATGAAGGTCATTAAACCCACAAATACAAGCGGTGCACCGCTATCAACTAATCCGGGTACTGATTGAAAAACTTTATCCGCACCTGGCCATACGCTCGCACTGAAACGCAATGAACCGTAAGCTATCAATAACGATGAAAAGGTAAATGCATCCGAAAGGAGGAAAAACCACATCATTATTTTTCCGTACTCCACGTTGAACGGGGATCTTCCTCCCGACCAGGGCGAAGTTTTTACTTCGTCAATTTGTGAAACTGTTGTACTCATCTGTACTAATCTATGGGTGTATTAATTATGATTCAAAAGTAAAAAAACATAGAGATAAATCCATATAATATCGAGAAAATGCCAGAAAATGGAAGTTAGTTCCATCTTAAACATATTCCTTACCTGAGGGATATTACGGTATGTACCTATAAGTGTATTTATTAGCAATAACAAGGCGGCAAAAATGTGTATTAAATGCGCGCCGACAAAAACGTAAACAAACGAACGGGAAGCATTAGGATCAACAAAATAGATCTGCATTTTGTAGGTCAACACATAGCAAGCGTAGATCTGCAGGGCAAAAAATGCCAGTCCTAAACCTAATGTGATCCATAAATACAGCTTCTGTTTGTCAAACTGCAATGCCTTAGCAGCCCGCGACGCTAAAAACAACGTGCCGCTGCTTAATACTATAACAATAGTACTATACAAAAACGATTGCGGCATAATCACGTTTAAGCCATGACCGCTACCGCCCGAATAAACGATAAAGCCACTGGTAAAAGCCGCAAAAAGCATAAACGACGTGAATATGAAAATCCACATATTAAACTTTTTGGCACCAAGGTTAAGCCTGTCGTTATCTTGTTCCATCCTTGCCATCATCTCACTTAACTATAAAATCTACTAAAAACATTATCTGAACTACCGGCAAGTAAAAAAACGAGCCGAACATCAATTTACGCGCTTCGGGTATTTGCCTTGTACGCAGCAGCATAAATGACTGGTATAAAAATATCAGGCTGCATATCAGTGATACACCGCCTACCCAGTAACCACCGTAACCATAAAAGGTTGGCAATAAACTTACGGGGACTAAAACAATGGCAAATATAAATGTAATTACCGCACTTGTTAAATCTCTTTTGCCTGAGGGCAGCAAGCGAAAACCTGCCAGCTTGTAATCATCATCCAAAACCCAGGCAATAGCCCAGAAATGAACAAACTGCCATATAAACTGGATAGAGAACAGGATCAAAGCTATTTCATCGATCCTACCGTGCACTTGTGCAGCTACATAACCAATAAGCGGCGGCAATGCCCCCGGGATAGCGCCAACAAAAACTGCCGCAATTCCCGACTTGCGTTTTAAAGGCGTATATGCAAATGCATACAATAAAATTGAAAATACAGATAGCAAGCCAGTCAGGAGATTTAAACTGCCTAATAGATAAGTACCTGCCATGCCCATACCCAAACCTAATACCAATGCTTGCCCGGTAGCCATTTTACCTGACGGAATTGGGCGGTCCATTGTACGCTTCATTAGCTTATCAAGATCTTTTTCGATGATCTCGTTAAAAGCATTGGCTGCCGATGTAACCAGGAAACCACCTATAATAAGCTTTACCCAATCAATCCAAACAATATGGCCATTGGCACGGCTCCCTATTAAAAATGATATTGACGCCGAAAACACTACCAAAGAGGTAAGTCTCGTTTTAATCAGTTTCGAAAAATCAGCCCATTTCACCTGCTTACCTCCCTACCCTTAACACCTTTAAATAAATTCAAAAGCAGATAAAATTGCGCTCCAAATATTAAACTCGCCAATACGATATGTGCTGCCTGGGCAACCGGCGGTAAAGCGAGATATGATAACAAGATCCCGGTAACTATCTGTAACGTGATCATTAAAAATGTAAAACTCATCAGCTGTTGCTGGATGGAATGCCTGTTAAATCCTCTGCGGATCAAAACAAATAAGGCTACGTTCAGCACCAGCACCAAAACCGCCAGGTCTCTGTGATGCTGAAAAATTTCGCCGGCATTGGTGATCCAATCTTTACGGTAACCGCCCTGAAAATGATTGGCAACCGCATCTATCTTCTCACGCACTTCTGTACCAAAAGCTATTTGTAGAATACTTACAAATAACGCAGCAAGCGTTATAATGTAAACCAAAGGCGATGAGCCTGATGTGTTCTTTCCTGAGATTTTCGCCACATGATAGGTGTAAATACAAATTGCTAAAATGGCCAGCGCCAAAAGCATATGTACAGTAACTATCCAGGCTATTAAATTAGTTGAAACTACAACTGAGCCTAACCAGGCCTGGAAACCTACAAGTACCAGATTGAAAATACTCAGAATAGCTATTCTTTTATCTGTTTTCCAATAGCTGAAAGAGAATATCACCGAAAGCAGTAGGAAAAGACCTGATAAAGCACCGATAAGGCGGTTTATATACTCAGTCCATGTTTTGCCTGCATTAAACTCCTCTGGCACAAGGATCGAACGATCTTCACGGATGCGCTTAGCCAGATCACTGTATCCAAATACATCGAGCGTTTTTGCAAAACGCTGGTTCTTTTCAACCCGCTTGGCTACATATTTCTGTTTATAATCCTTCGGCAGATCGTTCACATCGGTAGGCGGAATATACCTTCCGAAACATTTTGGCCAGTCGGGGCATCCCATGCCTGAACCTGAGCTACGTACAACACCACCGGCAAGAATCAAAACAAAGAGCAGAACAATGGTTGTAATATTGATCTTTTGAAACCTATTTTTTGCGGCTGTGCTCATCTAAATAGTTCTAAAAATTTAGGGTACCTTATTAAGTCGGAAGTTCCAAGTTTTAAGTTCAAAGCTGCTTAACTTAGGACTCAAAACTTCCGACTTAAGACTTAACCGGTACCCTAAAAGATCAGATAAGTATTAATTTATTTTACTTGTTCGTTTGCTTTCAGTGTACTTGTAAACTTATTAAGTTCTTCCAAACCTGCAGGATTATCTTCAAAATCATGAGGAAGGTTTGAGCTCATTGTTTGCGAGTAAGGAACAGTTTGAGGGATGTAATCCTCTTCGGCTCCCGGTTTGCTGTAATCATATGGCCAACGATAAACAGTTGGGATTTCGCCCGGCCAGTTGCCATGCAGGTGCTCAACAGGGGTAGTCCACTCCAGTGTATTTGACTCCCATGGGTTTTGAGTCGCCTTTTGTCCTTTAAATATTGACACAAAGAAGTTATAAAGGAAACCGAATTGTGTAAGTGCAGCGATAATAGCAGCCCAGGTCACAAAAGTATTGATCGTTAACCATTTTTGCATTGAAGCAAATTCCGTGAAGGCATAGTACCTTCGCGGTACACCGTCAAGACCCATAAAGTGCATAGGGAAAAATACCAGGTAAGCGCAGATAAACGTTAACCAGAAGTGCAGGTAACCTAATTTCTCGTCCATCATACGGCCGAACATTTTAGGGAACCAGTGGTAAACACCAGCAAGCATACCGAATATAGCTGCAGAACCCATTACTAAGTGGAAGTGGGCAACAACAAAGTAAGTATCGTGTAAGTTGATATCCAAAGCAGCGTTACCCAGGAAGATCCCTGTTAAGCCACCAGAGATAAAGAATGATACCATGCCGATGGCGAACAACATAGCAGGTGTAAACCTGATATTACCGCGCCATAGCGTCGCTAACCAGTTAAATGTTTTTACCGCCGATGGCACCGCAATGATCAATGTAGTGATCATGAACACACCGCCAAGGAACGGGTTCATCCCGGTAACAAACATGTGGTGGCCCCATACAATGAACGATAATACAGTGATACCGATCAGAGAATAAACCATAGCATGGTAACCGAAGATCGGTTTCCGTGAATTTACCGACATTACCTCAGATGAGATACCCATCGCAGGCATGATCACGATATATACTTCCGGGTGACCAAGGAACCAGAATAAGTGCTGGAACAGGATCGGGCTACCACCTTCAAATGGTTGCTGTACGCCGTTTAATACGATGTCAGATAAATAGAAACTTGTACCAACGCTGCGATCAAATATCAACAATACCACACCGGCAACTAAAACCGGGAAAGCAAGGATACCTAATATAGCGGTAAGAAATAAAGCCCAGATAGTTAAAGGCATTTTCCAAAGGTCCATCCCTTTTGTACGCATGTTTAATACGGTACTTACGTAGTTGATACCACCCATTAATGATGACGCAACAAACAATACCATACTGATCAGCCAAAGGGTCATACCCTCACCTGAACCCGGCATTGCTTTTGGCAATGCTGATAACGGGGGATAGATTGTCCAACCACCGCTGGCAGGGCCTTTTTGTACAAAGAATGATGACAACATGATAACGCTGGCTAAAAAGAAGAACCAGTATGAAAGCATATTCATGAAAGGCGAAGCCATATCACGTGCACCTACCTGCAATGGAATTAATAAGTTGGCAAAAGTACCGCTCAATCCGGCAGTTAGCACGAAGAATACCATGATAGTACCGTGTATGGTAACCAAAGCAAGGTAAAAATCGGGGCTGATACGTCCGTTAGGTGCAAAACGACCTAATAGGGTAGTTAACAGCGGGAATGTTTTATCAGGGTAAGCAAGCTGGATCCTAAACAGGATTGACAAAATCATTGCGATAACCGCCATAGTAATACCTGTGATCAGGAATTGCTTGGCAATCATCTTGTGGTCCATGCTAAATACATATTTAGACAGGAATGATTGGTCATGGTGGTGTTCGTGACCGTGTTCGTCGTGGTGGGCTCCTGCGTGGTCGTGAACTGCTAATGTTGACATATCTCTATTTCTTATCTTTATTAATTATTTAACGCTAACCTATTTGTTGAAGCACCGCTTTGCTCATTGTTTGCTGCCGCGAAATGAAGCTCTTTTCTTAAAGCATCATTAAGGTAAGGCTTTTGCCTTGACAGCCATGACTGATATTCGGCTTCAGAAACAACACGTACAACTTTTTGCATGTTGTAGTGGCTTCCACCGCATATTTTGTTACAATAAAGGGTATATTCAAATTTAGGGTCGTCTAATTTTGTGCGCATTTCTGCGGTAGTAATAGTCGGGGTAAATTTAAAGAAGGTTGGTAAACCAGGTACCGCGTTCAACTGAACCCTGAAGTGAGGCATATAAACGCTATGGATCACATCCTGTGCAAGGATATTTAACCTGATTGATTTATTAACCGGTAAGTACATAGTATCTACCTTTAAATCATCAAAGCTGCTTTTCTTTTTGAAGTTAACACCCAAATTGTTTGCACCTGTAACCAAACGGAAATCTTTAGGACCTAATATGCCATCTTTACCAGGGTAACGTAATTCCCAGGCAAACTGGTGACCGGTTACATCTATATTGATGTCATCTTTAAGATTTTCACTGTTCATGATTTTCTGCCAGGTAAAGAACCCAAACACAACCAGGATAGTTAGCACAATAGCAGGGGCAATTGTCCAAACTTTTTCGATGGTATTATTGTGTGGCAGGAAGTGCGCACGGCGTTTATCAGAATGACGGTATTGGAACAGGAATGTAAACAGCAGGATCTGGGTAACAAAAAATACTATCATCGTTAAAACAGTAGTGACAGTAAACATCTCATCTATTTTAACGCCATGAGCTGAAGCAGCTTCAGGCAATGTCATGCTGCCTTGCTCGGTAAATGACCAGTAAGCGCCATAAAGACCGGCAACAAGGAAAATGATGCAAATCACCGCCATTATGGTGTTCCATTTGATCCCTTTTTTACCTTGCATTTTCAAGGTTAGGTCGTAGATCTTAAGGATCTTGCCAACAATAGCAACGCCTAAGCAAATCAGGAAAAATATAGCCACATAATACGCAACCCCGGTCCAGTCAACCTTAGGAGCCTCTCCCTGGCCCGAAGTCGCACCGGCGGCCTCAGTTTGCGCCATAAGCAGGTTTGTGCCAAGTAGCATAAACACAGCGAAGAACGATAGTAGTTTTTTAGAATTTATTAGTTTTCTGAATCCCATTTTAGTAAGCTGTTTGGTATTCTGTATTTTGGTGCAAATGTAATAATTATTATATGTGATGATGAAGGCTTTCCTGCAAGAATGGGTGTTTTTTAGGAACAAGCGATTTGAACTTGGTTAACGCAGTCATCGCAGTGAAAGTAAATAAACCACCGAAACCTAAGAATACACCTATTTCAATCGGGCCAATTTCAGTTAACCATGATGAAGTTGGGCCAACTGTACCGGGCATGATCATCATAAAGTAATCTAACCAGTGACCGACAATCAGGATGATACACATAATCTCAACAGTACGATAAATACGTTTAGAATCACGTGACATCAACACTAATAACGGAGTAAGGAAATTAACTACGATGTTGATCCAGAACCAAGGTTTAAACTCAGGCTCCCAGCGTTTAAAGAAGTAAACTGTTTCCTCAGGCATGTTGGCATAGTAAATCAGCAGGAACTGAGCAAACCATACATAAGTCCAGAAGATAGAGAAACCGAAGATAAACTTGGTTAAGCTATGCATGTGGTCTTCACTAACCCACTCAAAGTAACCAATACGTTTTAACCTGATCAATGTAAGTGTAATAACAGATAAACCGCTAACCCACATTGCTGCGAAGTTATACCAACCAAACATAGTTGAGAACCATTCTGCTTCTAATGACATGATGGTATCGAAAGCGTATATTGGTGTAGTAAAACCAAAGATCACCAGGAATAAGCATGACATGTTAAAGCTCTTTTTGTAGTAGAACATGCCGCCCAAATCGTCCTCAGCTTCTGAATATTTAGCTAATAAACGACCGAAGATGCAATATGAGCCAAGGAAGCAAATTAAACGGATTATAAATCCAACTTTATTCATGTAACCGGCTTTGCCAGCTATAATGGCATTGTAATTTTCGTTATGAGGATCAGTAACGCCGGCAGCAGCCCAGATTTTATATAAGTAGGGAGCTACAACCTGCTTACCTTCTTCATTGGTTACTGTGTGCGTTAATGAAAACCCTGCGATAACTACCACAATAAGAGTAATTGCTGCTATCGGCAAAACTTTACCAAAAGCTTGTGGGATCCTGATCATTGATGCAGACCAACCAGCTTGTGCTGCATATTGCACGGCGCAAAAGAAAATACCGCACATACAAACCGCTGCAAAGTAGTAGGTCATTAGCAACAGGTTGGCAAAGGTACGCTCAGCGTAGCCAAGCGCAAAGCCACCAAGTATGGCAACCAAACCAATCACGATGCATATCAAGCTCCATGTTTTGGCTTTGCCGACAAATTCGTATTGCCCGTCAAAATTATTATGAGTCTTCATTAATATCTTTTTCTTATAAGGTTTGTAAATGGTGAACATACATGATCACTTTCCAGCGTTCTTCGGGAGCAAGCTGAGAAGCGTATGACCCCATAGCATTTACACCGTAAGTAATGGTATGATAAATTTTACCGTCTGTAAGGTCTTTCATGTTACCACCGCGTGATGACTGGCCTTTTGAATATGATGGAGGGGCCGGATAACCGTGCTGTACCACTAAACCATCACCCTGACCGTTAACACCATGGCAAGGCGAGCAGAAGTGCTCAAACAAAATCTTACCTTCGGCGTAATTAGCCTGAGTTTGTGCCAATACTGATTTAACCTCAACACTGGCTAATTCATAACCTTCTTTGGTATTTGGATAATCAAATTTGGTAAAGCCAACCGGGATAGTTCCGGCAGGTGGTAACTGAGCGGTTTTACCATCTTTGAAATTGTTATTTTTTTGATCCGGATCGTATGCCAAATGCTCGTACATATTAGGTGCATACTCCCAGCCGGTACTCCTTTTATCCTTGCACGATGTAAAAATTATCGAAGCAGCGATAATAGTAACAATTGTTCCTAATATTTTAATTTTATTCATAGCTAACATATTTTCTGTCGTTATGCTTAACTTCTGTAGCGCCCGCTTCTTTTAGTAAATTAGTTATATCGTCGTGAGAAATGTTTCCTTTAGCATTGATCGCTATTACAAACTTATCATCAGTTGCACGCAGGTCCATTACCCTTGGCGCACGGCCCGGGAAAAGGTGGCTTGCAAAGAAGAAGGTAAAGGTCATACCAAATGAAGTCCATAATACCGTCCACTCAAATGTAACCGGGATAAAATCCGGGATAGCAAAGAAGTTTTTACCACCGATATTGATAGGCCAATCATGAACAAGCATATAATAAACCATGCTGAACATAATGGTACCGCCCAAACAACCGAACATAAATGCTGCATAACCTAAACGCGAATCCTTAATGTTCAATTTAGCCTCAATACCGTGGATAGGCATAGGCGTATAAACGTCATAAATAGGTACGCTGTTCTTTTGCAGCTTATCAATCCCGTGCATCATTTCATCGGGATCATCAAAAACGCCTAATATATATTTAGTGCTACTCATTAGTATTATGCTTTTAAGTATTCAGACTGTTCAACACTATCAAATTTCTCCAGCGAAGCGATGTAAAACTCTGCTTCGGCCGGTACAACATGGCCTTCATCCATAAGTTTCTTCTTAGCCTGCTCGCTTGAGCTTTTCAACAGTAATTTCACCTCGGCCATAGCCACTGAAGGTAATACCCTGATGAACAACAGGAACATGGTAAAGAATACACCAATTGAACCGATGAACACGCTTACGTCAACCCAGGTTGGATAGAACATTGCCCAGCTTGAAGGTATAAAGTCGCGGTGCAGTGAGGTAACGATAATTACAAAACGCTCAAACCACATACCGATGTTAACCACGATTGATAATACCCATGATAGTGGAATATTGGTACGGATCTTTTTGAACCAGAACAACTGCGGCGTAATTACGTTACAGGTCATCATGCTCCAGTAAGCCCACCAGTACGGACCGGCGATACGGTTTGCGAAAGCATATTGCTCATACTCATTTTGAGAGTAGAAGGCGATGAACAACTCTGTTAAGTAAGCCACACCTACTATCGAACCGGTTAACATGATGATCTTGTTCATCGATTCGATGTGGAACATCGTGATGTAGTTTTCCAGGCCTAAAACCTTACGTGCAATAAGCAACAGGGTTTGTACCATGGCGAAACCTGAGAAGATCGCACCGGCAACGAAGTATGGAGGGAAGATGGTGGTGTGCCATCCCGGTTCCAATGAAGTTGCAAAGTCCATTGATACGATAGTGTGTACCGAAAGTACCAGTGGGGTTGAAACACCTGCCAGGATCAATGATACTGTTTCAAAACGTTGCCAGGTTTTAACTGAACCTGTCCAGCCGAATGACAATACCGAATAGATACGGCGGCGGATACCTTGTGCACGGTCACGGATGGTAGCGATATCAGGCAATAAACCTGTGTACCAGAATACCAATGAAACCGAGAAGTATGTTGAGATCGCAAATACGTCCCAGATAAGCGGTGAGTTCCAGTTTACCCATAACGAACCGTATTGGTTTGGCAACGGTAATGAATAAACAGCCATCCACGGGCGGCCCATGTGAGCGGCGATATAAGTAGCCGCACAAATTACCGCGAAGATTGTCATCGCTTCGGCCGAGCGGTTGATAGAGTTACGCCAGTTTTGACGGAACAGTAACAATACCGCCGAGATAAGCGTACCGGCGTGACCGATACCCACCCACCATACGAAACCGGTAATGTCCCAGGCCCATCCTACTGTTTTGTTCAGGCCCCATTCGCCCAAACCGAACCAAAAAGTCCAGCTAATTGCGAAAACCCAAAGCGAGGCGCCAAGCGAGGCTACACTAAAACCGATCCACCAGGCTTTACCCGGCATATTTTCTACAGGGCGTAACACATCATTCGTAATTTTTCCATACGTGATGTCTTTACCCGTAATTAACGGTTCCCTTATTATTGATTCACTATGAGATGCCATATATCTTAATCTCTGTATATAAAAATTTATGCCTGAGCTTCAGTTTCTATTATATTTCTAACTTTTGTCTGGTAACCAATACCTGGCTGTACGTTAAGCTCTTCAAGCACGTAGTAAGTTCTTTCACTTGCAAGCGCTTTTGAAACTTCAGAGTTAGGATCATTCCTGTTACCGAATACGATAGCGTTAGCAGAACATGTTTGCTGACAAGCCATTTTGATTTCGCCATCTTTAAGCGGGCGTTTTTCAATTTTAGCTTTCAGTTTACCAGCCTGGATACGTTGGATACACATCGAACATTTTTCCATAACACCACGGAAACGTGTAACCACATCAGGGTTTAGTACTAATTGTGTATGCTCACCTTGCAGGTAGTTATCAAAACGTGCATCGTTCCAGTAGTTAAACCAGTTAAAGCGACGTACTTTGAACGGACAGTTGTTAGCGCAATAACGTGTACCTACACAACGGTTGTAAGCCATGTGGTTTAAACCTTCAGACGAGTGAACGGTAGCTAATACCGGACATACTGTTTCGCAAGGTGCGTGGTCACAGTGCTGACAAAGCATTGGCTGGTGAACAACCGATACATTGTCAAAGTTCTCAAGCTTATCAATTTCCTTTTCTTTGGTAACTGCTTCTTCGCTGTTACCATGGTCATTGTAGCTATAGTAGCGGTCGATACGGATCCAATGCATTTCACGACGACGTGAAACCTCATCTTTACCTACAACCGGAATGTTATTTTCTGCAGAACAAGCAACCACACAGGCACCGCAACCGGTACAAGCGTTAAGGTCGATAGCCATTACCCAGTCATAAACAGGGCGGTCGTGGTTATCCCAAAGCGACTCGGCGTTGTAATCTTTACGGCCGTGCTCGTTACCGCTTCCTGCTGCAGGGTTCTTTTTGTATTCAACAAAAGTAGCCTCGCGGATCACGCTCCTGCCCTCATATGAGTGGTGGGTTTGTGTTTGTGCAAGTGGCGATTTGTAACCGGCTGATTTAAATGACGCTACAGCAGCGGTTTGAAAAGTACCATTACTTACGCTAAAGAATGGGAAGGCATTTTTACCGACGTTGTTGCCAACCGGGCCAGCATTTGTACGGCCGTAACCTACAGCAACTGATAAAGTACCTTGTGTTTGACCAGGCTGAGCTAATACCGGCAACTCAACAGCGTAACCATTAGCTTCGATCTTGATCACATCACCTTCTTCCAGTTTCAATTTCTTCATATCAGAAATTGACATGGCAGCAAAGTTATCCCAGGTAACTTTTGAAACCGGATCAGGAAGTTCCTGTAACCAGGGGTTGTTGGCACGTTTACCATCACCTATAGCCTGGCTTACATAAAGTTGTAACTCAAATTTGTCACCATCTGCAGTAACAGCTTTGCTTTGGGTTAATATTTTTTGCGTTACGCCGGCAAGGTCAAGGCTAAAGCTGTAAGCACCTGCTGTAGCAGGAGCAGCTATTACCATACCTGTTTGCAACAAGGTTTCCCATCCTTTTTGACCAGATAGGCCACCTTTTGCCAATAAACCTGAATCCCAGGTTTTGCGTACGTAAGTGTAGTAATCTTTTATTGGGTTTTCCATCCAAACCAGTAAGCTGTGCTCGGCCTGGCGGGTATTATAAACCGGGTTAATTGTTGGCTGTATTACAGTGTAGTAACCTTCAACAGCATTAGCATCACCCCATGTCTCCAAATAATGGTGATTTGGAGCATTAACAGTAGCTAATAAAGCTGTTTCATCAGCATGATCGGCAAATGATACAGTTAAACGAACGTTTTTAAGCGCTGTTTTAAACTCATCATTTTTATAATAATCATATGCCGGGTTGGCATTCAGAAATAATACCGCACCAACATCACCACGTTTTACTTCGCTTACAAACTCAACAAATGCAGCATCGTTACCGGCGTATTGTTTTGATGGGTTATCCAAATCGATAGTAGTACCGTAGCTACCTAATAATGAGTTGATAGCGTTTACCAATACTTGTGTAGCAACATCGTTTGAACCGGAAACAACCAATGCTTTGCCTTTGGCAGCAACTAATTCTTTAGCTGCTAACTGGATAGCGGTATCTACTTTTTTGCTGCCGGTTGCTTTTGAACCAGGCAAAGTAGTGCCAGAGATTGCATTATAAAGATTTATTAATGCAACGCCAATTTCTGATGGTTTGGTTGTGATACGGGCATCGGCGTTAGTACCGGTCATGCTCATACCAGTTTCAAACTGTATGTGACGAGACATTTTTTTGTTTGCCAGCGATTTGCTGTTACGGTTTGAAACATACTGGCGGGTAAATTCTTCGCCAGAGATCCATGTACCTAAGAAATCAGCACCAAAGCTTACAATTACATCGGCTTTATCAAAGTTGTAGTGAGGCAATACTGCTTTACCAAAACTGTTTTGATTAGCCTGAATGATACCGGTGTATGAAACCGCATCATAATTGATATGTTTTGTAGTAGGATATTTAGCGATGAACTCGGCGATAACTGCTAAGGTTGAAGGGCTATATACAGTTGAAGTAACCAAACGGATACCTTTACCTGATGCAGCAACAGCTGCAAGCTCTTTCATTACGTAAGCATCAACCTCGGCCCAACCAGCTTCGCTACCTTTTAATTTAGGATCTTTTAAACGGTTAACATCATACAGGTCAAGTACCGAAGCCTGAGCTTGTGCACTTAAACCACCTTTTGAAAACACGTCGTTAGGGTTACCTTCTACTTTGATAGGGCGGCCTTCGCGGGTTTTAACCAAAATAGCCTGGCCTTCATAGCTTGAAGAGTAATAGTTAGCCACACCCGGGGTAACCTCTTCAGGTTTAATCAGGTACGGAATTGATTTATGCACCGGCACTTTCTGACAAGCCGCCAATGTAACCGCGCCAACACCAAAGCCAAGTGCCTTTAAAAAGTCACGACGTGGGGTTTTAGCTGATAAACCAGATCCGCTAAGCACTTCCTCGATAGGAATTGGCTCTGCAAATTCGTTCTTATTTTTCTCAACAAATTCTGGTGTTCTGTTTAGTTCTTCTAAACCTTTCCAGTATTTTTTATTGCTGTCCATTTAAGCTGTATAAACTGTAATGCTAAATTCTTTTTATTAATAGTGACACTTACCGCACTCGATACCACCCAATACGGCGGCTGTAACTTTCTCACCTTTCTTGATCTTATCGTGTGCAGCCAGGATGCTGTCATAGTAAGCATTGCCTTTACCGTTAACTTCGGTACGTTTGTGGCATTGGATACACCATTTCATGGTAAGCGGAGAGTATTGGTAAACCTCTTTCATTTCCTGTACCGGGCCGTGGCACTGCTGACATTTAATCCCGCCAACTTTTACGTGTTGTGAGTGGTTAAAGTAAGCCAGGTCGGGCAGGTTGTGGATACGTACCCACTGAATTGGTTTGGCCGCGGTGCTGTCATACTTCTGTGTTTTTGGATCGTAACCCAAAGCGTCATAAATCTTGTGAATCTCTTCCGATTCGGTTTTAACAACCTTGTGGCAGTTCATACACACGTTTAATGAAGGGATAGAAGCATTTTTTGACTTGTACGCACCTGAGTGACAGTACTGGCAATCAATTTTCATGATACCGGCGTGTAACTCGTGCGAGTATTTAATAGGTTGCACCGGCTGGTAACCCTGGTGAACGTTGGTGTTCCATAAAGTAACCCAACCCCAGCTGCACATTGCAACAGTACCGGCAACCAGTATAAAGAATACCAGTTTTTTGTTTTTAAGGATCTTAGTGATAAATTCCTTTTTAGCATCAACCGCTACAGCACCTTCCGGAGTAACAACCTCGTCCTCAATAATAAGATCTTTGTTTTTAAGCAAAATGCGCTCTAAAGAACCTACTACCCTGTTTAGTACCAGGATAACGATGAAAGCTATAACGATAATACCGATCAAACCGTAAACAACCATATCGCTCGGGCCGCTTTCAACTTTCGCAGCACCGCCGGCAGCAGCAGCGTCACCACCCGCAGGTTTTGCCTGCATGTCTTTCCAGGTAGTACGAACGTAGGTAATAATGTTGCCTACGTCAGCATCGCTAAGGTCAGCGAATACGGTCATGCCCGACTGGTTATACTCATTATAAATTTTGAGTGCCTTAGGGTTTTTAGCAGCAATCAGCGCCTGGTTATTCTGAATCCACTGGATAAGATATTTATCGTCGGTTTCTTGAGTAAGCTGCGGGCCTAATGCCGGACCAATTAAACGGGTGTCGATTTTGTGACAGGTAGTACATTTTGATTTGAAAATGGCCTCGCCTTTAGCAGCGTCAGTTTGCGCGTACGCATTAGATAAACTCCAAAAAGCAAACCCGGCAATCAGTAAAACCGACCTTGAGAATTGTTTAAGAATCAATGAGAAACTTCTCATACAGTGTATTTATGCTAAATAATTTTTATATTAATGATTGAAACTGTTGTAAGATGTATGTTTCATCGGATAATTACAGGCACAAAAGTATAATTTTATACACTATCGGTGACACATAAATGACACCAACCTATAATTTATAATCGTTCTAAATAGACAAAAAACTGCGTTTAAACGCTGCTAAATGCATATTAATGTCATTTGACATTTTTGGGGAATAATTATTATCCAACTTTAATTATAAAATTTTATCTATTGTTTTAATAACCAGGCAAAAATAAGCGGTGCAACAATCGTAGCATCGCTCTCTACAATAAACTTAGGTGTGTGAATGTCCAGTTTGCCCCAGGTTATTTTTTCGTTTGGAACTGCACCGGAGTACGAACCATACGAAGTAGTTGAATCGGAGATCTGACAGAAATAGCTCCAAAAAGGTACGTCATGCATTTCCATATCCTGGTAAAGCATCGGCACAACGCATATTGGAAAGTCGCCGGCTATACCACCGCCTATCTGGAAAAAACCGATGCCTTTGCCAGATGAATTTTTAGTATACCAGTCGGCCAGCCATGCCATGTATTCAATACCGCTTTTCATAGTTGAAGCTTTAAGCTCACCTTTAATTACGTATGAAGCAAAGATGTTGCCCATGGTCGAATCTTCCCAGCCTGGTACTACGATAGGCAGGTTCTTTTCGGCAGCAGCCAGCATCCATGAGTTTTTAGGATCAATTTCATAGTATTGCTCCAGCTCACCGCTCAACAATATTTTGTACATGTACTCATGCGGAAAATAGCGCTCACCGCTGTCATCAGCATCTTTCCAGATTTTGTGGATATGTTTTTGTAAACGACGGAAAGCTTCTTCTTCCGGGATACAGGTATCAGTAACACGGTTGTAGTGATTTTCGAGCAGGTCCCATTCTTCCTGGGGGCTCAAGTCGCGGTAGTTAGGCACCCTTTTGTAGTGTGAGTGTGCCACAAGGTTCATGATATCCTCTTCAAGGTTAGCGCCGGTACATGATATAATAGCAATTTTATCCTGGCGGATCATTTCGGCCAGTGAAATACCCAGCTCGGCTGTACTCATGGCACCGGCCAAGGTTACCATCATTTTACCGCCTTCTTCAAGGTGTGTTTCATAGCCTTTAGCTGCATCCATTAATGCCGCGGCGTTAAAGTGCAGATAATTTCTTTCAATAAACTGCGAAATAGGTCCTCTTGTAGTGCTCATAATATTTCAATAAAATTTCAGCCGCAAAAGTAGACATTTTAGTTAAATTGAATTTTAAATGAAACTTTATCTTTTTATAACCATTTCATGCCTAAAATTAGCATCCTGTCCCCTACCCCCTCAGCATATTGTCATCCTAATTTTAAAAATGCCCGTTCGCAGAACCTTATAAAACAAAATGGGTTATATTAGCCTCGACAAACATCTATGAAGAAACTTGTTACCTTAATACTGGTCTGCGCTTTTTCAACCAGTGCCTTTTCACAAATCTCCCGCATTGTAAAGCGAATGTATTTTGATAAAGATACGTCCCGAAAAAGCAGTTTTGTTATTTTGCCTGTATTAAGCTCTGCTCCCGAAACCGGCCTTGAAGTTGGCGGCGCCGGTTTATTATCTTTTTATACCGATACTTCAAAACTCAATACCAGGGTATCCAATGTTTTTGGCTATGCCTCTGTTACCACAAAAGGTCAGAGCCGTTTGAGCCTTACTACCAGTTACTGGACGCCCGGAAACAACTATCATCTAACTGCCGGCATTGGTTATATCAATTTCCCTTTTGACTTTTACGGCATCGGTAACAATACATTAAAGGCTAACTCCGACAGGATTGGTCAAAAACGGTTCAAGGTGAATTTTACTGCCGAAAAAAAGATCTCCAATAACCTGTACGCCGGGATAATAGGCGGCGCCTGGGATTACAGCTTCAGGGACGACGACAAAACAGGGATATTTTATACCGACCCTCGCGTTGAATACCGCGGCGGTGGCCCAAGTGCCTACATAGGCCCAACCATTACATTCGATAACAGGAATAATAATACATACACTACCAAAGGGCTCATTGTAAACGCCTATTTTCAGGCTATACACGGCATGTTTAGCAATAATGATTATAAAGGCGGCTTCTTTAATATCGAATACTCCCAGTTTTTTTTGCTGGCACCTAAATGGGTTCTTGGCCTCGATGTGCAGGAACAAAATCTTACGGGTAGTACATCACCGTTTTATCTGCTGCCCGGTTTAGGTAGTGACGAGCTGATGCGCGGCTATTACAATGGCCGTTTCCGCGACAGAAATATGTTGGCCGGACAAGCCGAGTTGCGTTATCGCCTTAATAACCGCATAGGCTTCGCAGGCTTTGTAGGTACCGGCGAAGTTTTCAAAAGCAGTTTCAGCACATCCGAACTAAAACCCAATTGTGGCGGTGGCCTCCGTTACTTTTTTGATATTGAAAAAGGACTTGCTGTACGTATTGACTATGGTGTGGGCCAGAAAATCCCTAACGAGAAAAGATTAACCGGCTTTTATATTGGATTGGGGCAGTCGTTTTGATCTTCGAGTTCATAGTTGACGGTCCATAGTTCATGGCATGATAGGATATAGTGGTTTAACGCAAAACACTCTTCGGCCATGAACCATGATCTATGAACTATAAGCTATCAATACCTCACCTTAAAATCTTCCTTACTCATTCCCGGCTTAAAAAATACCAGGCCGATATAGAAAAGATCAATGGTTACCCTTACCCGATTATCAATCTTTACCCGCTCCCAGGCCTGTTTTATATTTTGTGTGCGATGGATCCCTGAAAAGATCAGTACGGTATCATGGTCAATATTGGGCATTACTTTTTCCAGGCATTCTGTTGCATCATGCCTGGCAGTGTCCACAAAAATCATGTCAGCCTGTCGGGCTCGGGCAGGATATTTTACATCGATGATCTCAGCAGTTGGAATAGCATTGCCAACTATTGATGGTGTAATATAATCCTCATGATCAGCAAAAAAAACAGTTGCGGGCTTAAAATAAACAGCAAAACGGTAAATCAGTTTGTAAACTTTAAGCGGCATGCTTTTTATCATGCGCTTGTCAGAATGTTGTTTATGAAAGACCTCTTCAATTTCGCGGTATACTTTTTGGTCGCGATAATCGTAAATAACCGTATCAATCAGCTTGTAAACAAATGGAGAGTGTATGCCGTGCCTGTTGTTAGCCCTAAAACGGTGCCGCAGGTAACTAAGCCCATACCTTATATTATACATCGCTGTAAAAATAGAAAAGGTTTAGTATTTTAGCATTACAGCGTATGATAAATCCAACTGAAGTAAATTCATTGATCCGCCTGCTGGATGATCCGGACAGCGAGATCTTTGAGCATGTGTATAACAAATTGTTTTCATATGGTGCCGAGGCTATAATGTACCTTGAGTCGGCGTTTGAGCAGGCTTTTGACCCTATCCTACAGGAACGTATTGCCAACCTGGTGCATGAAATTCAGTTCAGCAATCTTAAAAACGATTTAAAACTCTGGAACCAAAGCGGCGCGTTCGACTTGTTGCAAGGCATCCTGATCATTAATCGGTATCAATATCCCGACCTCGATGAGCAAAAGGTAATTAACCAGATAGAAGCTATTAAACGAGATATCTGGATCCAGATGATGAACGAGGCCAGTCCAAAAGAGCAGATCAAGCTCATTAACCATGTATTTTACAATATCTACGGCTTCAGCGGTAATACAGCCAATCACCTCGATCCGCAAAACAGCTATCTGAGCCAGGTATTGGAAACTAAAAAAGGCAACCAGATCTCATTGGCGATTATCTATTCTATCATCGCACAAAAGCTGGATATCCCTGTTTACGGCGTAAACCTTCCCCAGCATTTTATCCTCGCCTATCTTGACGAGAGTATGCAAAGCGAGTTTGAAAGCGGGATCCTGTTTTATATCAACGCCTTTAATAAAGGTTTCCTGTTCGGCAGGCGCGATGTGGATATGTTCCTGAAACAGCTTAACCTTAAGTTTGATAAGCAATTTTACGAGCCCTGCTCTAATACTGATATCATTAAGCGTGTGCTTCGCAACCTCATCAGTGCTTACGAAAACCTGGGCTCGGTTGATAAGGTACGGGAGTTGAATGAGTTGCTAAACATTATGGAATAACACTGCTTTAATCTTTGACGTAGGAAATATTATAGTATATAATATCTTTATTCCTAAATTACGCCTTTTCGATAAAACAATTCACTTAGTGCATTAATTATGATTACTAAAATAGAGATTAATGGATTTAAAACATTCAATAATTTCAAAATGGAATTTGCTCCATTGACAGTTATTGTTGGAGCGAATGCTTCAGGCAAAAGCAACTTATTCGATGCGATGCAGCTCTTAACAAGAATTGTTGATACTGACTTAAAAACTGCATTCAGTGAGCAAAGAGGAGATGCAAATGAACTTTTCACCCAGTATTCTCAAAGCGAATCATCTAAAGAAATATTTTTTTCCATTGATTTATTAATAGATAAAAGTATCAAAGATAAATTTGGAGGCGAAGTGACTCTTAAATATACTCGCCTCAATTATACTCTTAAAATTAATCGGACCACTAATGAACGAGGTATAGATGACCTTGTTGTGATTTCAGAATCGTTAAATCCAATACGACACGATGATGACTTATGGATTAAATCATATGTCCCCAAACGAAATGTAGAAATTTGGAGACCAAAGGTTAAGACAGGTAAACGAGGAGTAGCATATATTGATACTGAAAACGATAGAATCAACCTAAGACAAGATGGCAAAGGAGGGATAAAGAAGGAATTTCCTCTCAACAATATTAATCAAGCCATTTTGAGTATAGTTAACTCTGTTGATTTTCCACACGCTTTAGCAGCCAAAGAAGAAATTAAAAGTTGGAAATTCTTGCAGCTAAATCCTGAAGACTTAAGAAAACCGAGTTCTTATTTAGCAAAAGATAGTTTGACTCATACGGGTCAAAATTTAGCTGCCACGCTATTTAGAATTAAAAGTTATAGCCCACAATCCATAAAAGGTATTATAAGAAGATTAAATGCCTTATTACCAAGTATTGTCGACGTCGATGTTATTGATGATAAGGTGGGAAAGCAATTTGTATTGCAAATAAGAACTCAGGATAACAGGGAGTTTACATCAAGGGTGTTATCGGAAGGGACCTTAAGATTACTTACCTTATGTGTGTTTCTTTACGACCCTACTCACAATGGACTTATTTGTTTTGAAGAACCTGAAAACGGCATACATCCAGCAAGAATGAAAATGACTGCGGATTTGCTAAAGGACTTGGTTTCTGATTTTGAAGACAACGATTCTGAACTCAGGCAAGTAATAGTAAATTCGCATTCACCGGTTTTGGTAAAAGAGATGTTCAAACTCGACCCTCAGGTCTATAAAATATGGTTTTCAGAACTTGTAACTCAGATTAGCGAAATTGACTTTAAAAGACAAAAATTTCAAATTACAAAGATGTTGCCTGTTATTAAGGGCGATGCCCAAACTATATTAGAATTTTCCGAAAGTGAAAGAAAGATGACGTTGAATAAACTCGTTTCTTATTTAGAAAATGCAGTATCCGAAGATCTTATTAACGAAATGCAGAATGAGTAATATTGTTACAGTCGGCTATATCACTGAAGGGACAACTGACAAACGCTTTCTGGAAACAATTATAAAGAAAACGATCGAAGAAATTGCTTATAGTTGCGATGGTCAAATAGACGTTTATGATCCCATTTATTTAGAATGCGATAAGCATGGTGGATTCTCAAACGTGTTAGTAAATGCAGCAAAAGAAGCATTTGAAAATGGCATTTTTATATTGTGTATCCATACAGATTCAGATAATACAAATGATAATTTGGTATTTAGTCAAAAGATAAATCCGGCAATCAAAGCAATTCATGATAGTAATGAAGAAATATGTAAAATCATAGTTCCAATTGTTCCAATAACTATGTCAGAATCATGGATGCTTGCAGACAAAGAGCTATTTAAAAACGAAATAAATACAACTTTATCTGACGAAGATCTGAATATTGCAAGGGATCCAGAATCTATTGCCGACCCTAAAGATTTGATAATTACTGCCCTTCGAGTGGCTCAAAGAGACTTACCGAAAAGACGTTTCAAGCTAACTATTAGTGATCTATATCAGCCCATAGGTCAAAAAGTAAGTATTGATAGACTAAATATGTTAAATTCCTATAAAAAATTCAAAATTGCTGTTGAGGAAGCTTTTAGAGACTTAAATTACCTTCACTAAATTTTTCTTCTATGCATTTCATAAGTTTTCAACTAAGGTATTGTAAGTAAAACCCGTCACGCAAATCACCGGTTTCATCCCATTTATTTATTCAGTAGTATTGTGCATTATACCTTGCGGGCATAATTCAAAACACGATGAACGATCTTCTGAAAAAAAACCTGAACCTTGGCAAAATTGAATTTTGGGTCGCAAGCACCATTTACGCTTTTGCCGTTATGCTGCTATTGGCTAAAGTAGCCAACAGTGCCGACAACGAAATATGGACCCCATACAGGTATATGTTTAATAACTATCACCTGCATTACTCCTACTCTAAATACTATTTCTTTCCACAGGTGTTTAGGTATACCGGCTATTACGGAGCTTTTTTACTTTGGAACTTTGTAATCATTCCTGCACTTGCCGGGAAAAAGCAGGTAGTGTGGAATATCATTTTAGGGTTAGCATTGCTTATCGTCCTCTGGGGATTGTTCGGCATTACCGATACCTGGTTAAAAGGATACCTGTTTTACCACAGATCAGCCGATTATGTATACAACATCGTTTTCAAAACAAATGTATTGTATGCGCTATGGGTAATGATGATGCTTACTTTTTACAGCATGATCAAATATTCGGCAAGTTTCCTGTTAGGGAATGTCGACAAGATCCAGGCAAAATACCGGGTGCTTACTCATGATTGCATCATTGGTATCGTTGTTTTGATGATCATTGTGTTTTTAATGGCACTTGTTGACGGCCCAATAGAGCTGATCACTACTTGCGTGATTATAGGTTCAACAGCCATTGGTATTTATGCCTTGTCATTTTATAGCTTAATACCTCAAACACTTGCCAAAAACCGCGGCATTTTTAATTACCTGCTTAAAGTTGCCGGTATTATGATCATTATCGGAATTCCGATAGGTTTTATAACCGCACTTATTTTTGACCAAAAGGACCCCGTATTCATTATTTTCGGCTTCAATTGCGGTATACAGATTCTGATTACAGGCCCCTTTGCCTGGATAGTTTACAAACGCAAACTGGCAAGTAACCAGGAGATCACCTACCTAAAAACCGCCCTCGGCCGCTCTACTGCCGATTTAGATTTTCTCCGCTCACAAATTAACCCGCACTTCCTTTTTAACGCGCTTAATACCCTTTACGGAACCGCCTTGCAGGAAAACTCCGAACGTACAGCAGAAGGTATCCAACGCCTCGGCGATATGATGCGTTTTATGCTCCAGGAAAACGTGCAGGAAAAGATCTTACTCGTTCGTGAGATCGATTATCTGAACAATTATATCGCCCTGCAAAAACTCCGCACCCAAACATCGCCCGATATTACAATTGTACTACAGATTGAAGAGCATATGAACGCCCTGCAGATAGCGCCCATGTTGCTGATCCCTTTTATTGAGAACGCATTTAAACACGGCATCAGCCTGCGCGAGCCTTCGCATATTAACATCAGCCTGCAAACCAGGGAAAATACACTTTACTTTGATGTGCATAACAGCATCCACCCCAAAGTAGTTAACGATACCGAAAAATATAACAATGGTATAGGGCTGGGGAATGTTAAACAACGGCTGGCACTTTTATATCCCAATAAGCATGAGTTGGTGATCCGCGAAAGTGCCAAAGATTTTTTCATACATTTAACTATACAACTGCAATAAGCTTTGATTACAGCCATAGCCATTGACGACGAACCTATAGCGCTTGATGTGATCCGCTCACACGCTGCAAAGGTGCCTTTTGTTGACCTCAAGGCCGAATTTACCGATGCCTTTAAAGCAATGGACTATCTGCAGCACGAACCTGTGGATCTGCTGTTCCTGGATATTAAGATGCCCGATATTTCGGGCATCGATCTGTTAACATGTCTCAATAAAAAACCGCTGGTAATATTTACCACCGCCTATACCGAACACGCTGTGACCAGTTTTGAGCTCGACGCGGTTGATTACCTGTTGAAACCCTTCGCGCTTACCCGTTTCATCAAAGCCTGTAACAAAGCCTATGAACTTTACAGTTTCAGGAACACTGCCGAGGTTAAGGATTACATTTTCCTGAAAACCGGCTATGAGCAGGTGCGCGTTGACTTCGACGACATTTACCATTTAGAGGCTACAGGTAATTACGTAAATTTCATATTAAAGGATAGCGAAGTACTTACCCGCATGACCATCACCGAAGTTGAAGCCCTGCTGCCAGCCGAAAAATTTATCCGCATTCATCGTTCGTTTATTACTGCCATAAATAAAATTGATAAGATAGAACGCCATCAGGTATCAGTTAATGGATTTTTGCTGCCTGTAGGTGGGGCTTATGTACAGAATTTAGGAATGATCAAATAATCCCTTGCAGATAGTTTATACGTTGGCATAATCATTATCTTTAGCTTATGCAGCAACGTGAACTTATCATCAGCAATTATGTAAAGGCCTATAACAACTTTGATATTGAAGACATGCTTAAAAACCTCGCACCATCCGTTAAATTTCAAAACATATCAAACGGTGATGTGGATATGGAGCTTGATGGCATAGCAGCATTCAGGAGCCAGGCCGAACAGGCAACTGAGCTTTTTGAACGCCGCGAGCAAATTATCCGGTCTTTTAAACACACCGGCAACAAAACCGAAATAGCTATTGACTATAACGCAATTTTAGCCGCCGACCTGCCAAATGGATTAAAGAAAGGTGATGAGTTAAATCTGAAAGGGCATTCGATTTTCACTTTTGAAGGAGATAAGATTGTTGGAATAATGGATATTAGTTGATTAAATTCACGCTAAGTTTGAAAATCCGGCGGACCCGAAGATCTGACTACAAAAAGAGGCCTGTCAGTCTGAGCCTGTCGAAGACTCGAGCGCAGAGGCCCTACCCACCATGCTTCGACGGGCTCAGCATGACACCCATTTTAAACATCAACGTTTTACTCCACCACCAGCTTCTTCAACGTAATTCCAATAGTAGCTGTTTTCCTTTTAGCCGACGCCCCGTAGCTGAATGCTATCTTATACATTTTTTTTGATTTGATCCAATTAACAAACTTGGGATCACATACCGGGTTCAGTTTATAAACATACTGTTGAGGCTGAGGCTTAACTTCTGACACCGCTATATAAATAGAACCGGGCGTTTTACAATCTGCAGGGGCATCAACGTCACCCTGCTGATCGGCTACAAGGTACACCGCAATATTCAGCGTTTTGTGATCAGTATATACATAACGTTTTTGCAGATTATTTAAAACATATGTAAGGTCCTGATTAGATACGCTTTTATATTTGATTGATTGGGCGATAACATTAAAGCAGGCACCGGCAACAAACACCCCTGCTAACAGTATTCTTTTCAACATAAAATCATCATTAAGGTCGAACTTCGAGCTTTCAAAAAAAAGACTGTTTACCTCAACAATAAAATTAGCCTACTGTTTTACAGAAGAAGAAATTAGGCGCTCACAATTATTTCCCGCTCAAAAATCCATTCTCCTCCAGCCATGCGGCACCCCATTCAAACCATTTGCCTTTATTTTTCCAGTTGTTCATCCCGAAACCATGACCGCCTTCCTGGAAAAGATGCATTTCGGCCTTTACTTTGTTTTTCAACAGCGCATCATAAAACAACAGGCTGTTTTGCACAGGCACTACCGTATCATCTTCAGCATGTACCAAAAATGTGGGCGGCGTGTTGGCCGTTACTTGCTTTTCGTTTGAGTAAAGATCCAATTGCTCGGGCGAAGGATTTTTACCTATCAGGTTCTCTCTTGAACCAACGTGGGCATATTCGCCAAAAGAAATTACAGGGTAGATCAGCATCATAAAATCAGGACGTACGCTGATGTTTTCTTTATCCTCTATAACCGGCTTATCAAAATGCGTACCTTCAGTTGAAACCAGGTGACCGCCGGCCGAGAAACCAATAATTCCTATCTTTGAAGGGTTAATATTCCATTCGGCAGCATTTTTACGTACGGTGTATATGGCCATTTGCGCATCCTGCAATGGGCCGATAGATTTATCTGCCATAATATCATCGCTTGGCAAGCGGTATTTTAGCAAAAACGCAGTAACACCAATATTGGCAAAAGCCTGTGCTACGGCCTTTCCTTCATGATCTGAAGCCAGCCCGGAATATCCGCCACCCGGGCAAACAACAATTGCGGCACCATTGGCCTTACCTTTTTCTGGCAGATAGGGCGTTAATGTTGGCTCTGTTACCAAAGTGATCCAGCTCCTGTTGTCTGTTTTTTCAACGTAGGCTGCCGGGGTCTTTTTTGAGTTGGGAACTCCTTTTGGATAAAGCGGCATCGGTTTTTCCTGTGCAAAGGAAGCAAATGTTATAGCTGTCAAAACTAAGGCAGATAAGATGGATCTCATATTTATTAAATGTAAAATTGGATGTGTCCAAAATACAATTAATCTCCCGAAAACGAAAACGGAGCATCAGAAATGATACTCCGTTTTTTAAACTATAAGGAAAGCGCTGTCAGTCTGAGCTTGTCGAAGACTCGCGCGGAGAGGCCTGCCCACCATGCTTCGACGGGCTCAGCATGACAGCTACCTATTCTAATTACGTCTTCGGTCCGCCAAACTCCATGAGGTAGGCTTTCAGGAAATCATCCAGGTCACCGTCAAGCACTGCTGCTGCGTTTGAAGTTTCGTGGTCGGTACGCAGGTCTTTAACCAGTTTGTACGGGTGCAAAACATAGTTACGGATCTGTGAGCCCCACTCTATTTTCTTTTTGTTGCCCTCAATAGCGTTAGTCAATTCCATACGTTTGCGCATCTCAATTTCATATAATTGCGATTTCAGCAAGCGTATAGCATTATCCTTATTCTGCAATTGCGAGCGCGACTCCTGGTTTTTGATGATAATGCCCGATGGTTTATGGTATAAACGCACGGCAGTTTCCACCTTATTCACATTCTGACCACCGGCACCGCCCGAGCGAAAGGTTTCAAACTCGATATCGGCCGGATTTACTTCAATCTCAATAGTATCATCAACCAACGGATAAACATATACAGAGGCAAATGAGGTGTGACGTTTGGCATTGGCATCAAAAGGCGATACGCGCACTAAACGGTGTACGCCATTTTCACCTTTCAGATAACCATAGGCAAACTCGCCTTCCAACTGCAGGGTAACGGTTTTTACGCCGGCCACGTCGCCTTCCTGGTAATCCTGCTCGGTTACTTTATAGCCGTTCTTTTCGCCCCACATAATGTACATACGCATGAGCATGCCGGCCCAGTCGCAGCTTTCGGTGCCACCGGCACCCGCCGTGATCTGAAGCACCGCGTTTAGTTGATCTTCTTCGGCCGAGAGCATGTTTTTAAACTCAAGCTCTTCAACGGCTTTTATAGCTGCATTATATTGCTCCTGCATTTCGGCCTCGGTAGCGTCGCCGCCCTGGTAAAATTCAAAAAGCACGCCGGCGTCATCAACAACCGATACTACCTTCTGAAAAGCATCCGTCCATACTTTTTTAACTTTAATAGATGCCAGTACCTTTTCGGCCTCTTTGGGGTGATCCCAAAAATGCGGACCAATGGTTATTTCCTGTTCCTGTTTTAATAGTTCCAGCTTCTTATCAATGTCAAAGATGCCTCCTCAGGGAAGTTACTCTATCCCTTAAATCCTGAACTTGTTCTTTAGTCATGCGGCAAATATATATAATTTGAAAAATTGCGATAAATAAAAAGGCCTGCAAATTGTTTAACAATCGGCAGGCCCGTTCATTAGGCAGATGTAATGGTATGTTAGGCAACCATCAGGTCGTTCACAAGCGGGTTCAGATCGGTACGGTTACCGTTCAGTTTAGTTAACATAGTGCCCAAAGCAAATTCTTTGGCTTCACCGCTTTTTGTTTCCTTAATCAGTTCATTCATTACAGTTGGGATCAAAGCCTTTGCAACTGTTAACGCATGTGCCGGATCAATACTGTAAAAAGTGTTAAGCTTATTTGCAAAGCGGTTGGTTATGCTCGATACTAATGAATTGTTGTAACTACCCGAAAACTGGAAGTACTTTATAAGTTCCTTCACTTTGCCGCTTTCAAGCTGGCCTTTTAAAACTTCAATGATTGAACTTGAAGCTTCATTGATCACCGCTTCATGATATTTAGCAGGGATCACCGGGTTGTTGATAACAGCCGTCCCGGCGTTATCTTTTACAAGCAAAAACAGTTTTTCGAACATAGTAATACGTGTTTTTAAAGTAAATTTACAAATTGATGATAAATACCTCATTTGATTACCATCGACACAAATATATTAAATAAAAATTTTAAACTTCAAAATATATTTGTAATTTCTTTGTAATTCTCATAATTTTTTGGTGTAAAGTAAACACTATGCCAGCCGTGTTTAATTAACACTATGCCAGACTATTATTTTATTTAACAGTTACCTTTCAATTAACTTTTTACTTTTGTTGAAAAACAACACAATTATGCTGCCAACTACTGATTTTACAACAACCCAGGCTTACAAATATCTTACAGATCATTACATCGATATTGTATCAAAAAGCCTGAAGGAAATGTTTGATGCTGATGACCAGCGCTTTAATAAATTCTCGATCCAGTTTGAGGATATTCTGCTCGATTATTCGAAGAACCGTATCGATGACGAAACCATCGCTTTATTGATACAGCTGGCCAAAGAGTGTTCACTAAAAGAGGCGATAAACGCCATGTATTCGGGCGAAAAAATCAATGTTACGGAGGGTCGGCCGGTGCTGCACATCGCATTGCGTAACCGCAGCAATACCCCTATTTACGTTGATGGTAAAGATGTTATGCCTGATGTAAATAAAGTGCTTGACCAAATGAAATCCTTCAGCGACGCCATTATTTCAGGCGAATGGAAAGGCTATACCGGCAAAGCTATTACCGATGTGGTAAATATCGGTATCGGCGGCTCAGACCTTGGCCCGGTAATGGTTACCGAAGCATTAAAAGCATATAAAAACCATTTGAACCTCCACTTTGTAAGTAACGTGGATGGTACACATATAGTTGAAACCCTGAAAGCAGTTGATCCGGAAACTACGCTGTTCCTGGTAGCTTCAAAAACTTTCACTACCCAGGAAACAATGGGCAACGCCCACAGCGCACGCGACTGGTTCCTGGCCAGCGGTGCTACTGAAGCCGATGTAGCTAAACATTTCGCCGCTCTTTCAACCAATGCAGCAGCCGTTGAAAAATTTGGCATCGATACCAAAAACATGTTTGAGTTCTGGGATTGGGTTGGCGGCCGTTACTCTTTATGGAGCGCTATCGGTTTGTCAATTGCCCTGAGCATTGGCTTTGAAAACTTTGCCGATTTGCTTGCGGGTGCTCACGCGACTGACAACCATTTCAAATCTGCCGAGTTTGACCAAAATATCCCTGTTATTATGGGCTTGATCGGTATCTGGTATAACAACTTCTTTGAGGCCGAAACCAATGTTATTTTGCCTTATGATCAATACCTGCACCGTTTCTCTGCCTATTTCCAGCAGGGGGATATGGAAAGTAACGGTAAACATGTTGACCGCAATGGTAAAGATGTTGACTATTCAACCGGCCCGATCATTTGGGGTGAACCGGGTACAAATGGTCAGCACGCTTTTTATCAATTAATTCACCAGGGTACCAAATTGATCCCTGCCGATTTCATCGCCCCGGCACAATCCCACAATCCGCTTGGCGAGCACCATAACATGCTGCTTTCAAACTTCTTTGCTCAAACCGAAGCTTTAATGAATGGCAAAACCGAAGAAGTGGTTATTGAAGAGCTTAAAGCAGCCGGAAAATCGGACGAGGAAATTGCTAAGATCGCTCCGTTCAAGGTATTTGAAGGCAACCGCCCAACAAACTCATTCCTGATTAAAAAGATCACCCCATACACCTTAGGTGCGCTGATAGCTGCGTATGAGCACAAGATCTTCACACAAGGTATTATCTGGAATATATACAGCTTTGACCAGTGGGGCGTTGAGCTTGGTAAACAACTTGCCGGCAAAATCCTTCCTGAGCTGAAAGATAATGCAGAGATCAGCAGCCATGATTCATCAACCAATGGCTTGATCAATCAATATAAAGCATGGAGGTAATGCCCCCGGCCCCCTAAAGGGGGAGTTTTATATTCAAACGACAAAGCGCCCGGAAAATCCGGGCGCTTTGTCGTTTGTACGCTGCCGCGGGCTTTCAGCCCGTGGTTTAATATCGCTTCAGCTTTCAGCTGATGGAAGTCTTATGTTCCCCACGAGTTACGTCAACGCTAAACTCACGTAGTTTTTTATTAAATAATTTATTCTTTTGTTTCCGAATAACTTTCTGTTGATTGATTTTGTGGCGGCGGAAAGGGACTTTGATAATCGGCCGGATCAAATGAGGCTCCTAAACCTTTAGGGTTATCGCCATATTCATTTTCACCCAAGTCCCCCTCCTTAAATAAAAGCCATAAAAAATAAAAAGGAATAATCTGGTACCAGCCGGTGTTGCCTAAATCGTGACAACGTTTTGCACCTTGCGACCAAAAAAACCAAAGAAGTGGAATAAATGCTATAAATAGCATCTTTCCCATTCCCTCACTGGCCTCTGTAATGCCAATAGTTATTAAATAACAAATAAAATAGATAATAGCACTGATCCCGTATTCTGTCCTGCGGATCCGGCCTTCAAAGGAAAATAAATTCTGAAACATGTTTAAATGATTAGGTTAGGAATAAATTAATTGACTAAAGATATTATTTAGCTACAAAAGCAAAGAATAATTATTCGTTAAAGATGCAACGTTATTACTCTGTATATATGTATAAACTTTCTGACGAAGATTTCGGCTACCGCGGGCTCTTAGCCCGTGGTTGAGCATGACTTCAGCTTTCAGCTGATGGGATGTAAGCTGAAAGCTTACACCAGCCACAAGTTACGCTACCGCCAAACTCGCGGCAGTATACTACTATAAATGTTTATTTCAAACTTTGGTTCCGACTTTTGGGGGTTAGGAGCTCGGCTACGGAACCGGCACAAACTTAACCTGGTACAAATGCGGCCATTTTTTGCCCGTAACAAACAGGCGTTGACCTTTGGCATCCCAGGCGATTCCGTTTAGTACGTTGTTATTCCAGTCCCTGTCCTGCGGACGGCTTGCCACCGGGTAAATCTCTTTCATATCAATTATCTGCTCCACCGCACCGGTTTTAGGATTGATCACCAATATGTTATCGGTTTGATAAACGTTGGCATAGATCTTACCGTTGATGTATTCCAGTTCGTTTATTGAATCTATCTGTTGTTTATCGTCACACACATCAATGTGGCCTATCTGATGGTAATCATTTTTATCCAGGAACCAGATCCGGTTGGTGCTGTCGTCCATATAAAGTTTGGTTCCGTCATAACACATTCCCCAGCCTTCCGGGCCAACATTATTGGTAAAATTGTTAAGTAGCTTCAATGTATTTTTATCATATACAAAGCCTACTTTTTCTTTCCAGGTAAGCTGTACTACCTTATCACCAATAACGGACAGGCCTTCACCAAAATATTTCTCATCAAGTTTGGTTTGATTCAAAATTTTCCCGGTATTCAAATCAACCTTGCGGATGGATGAATGTTTATAGTCGCCGGTGCTTTCGTATAAAACGCCGTCAACATACTGCAAACCTTCAGTATAGGCAGCAGTATCATGAGGGAAAACTTTTTCAACTTTATAAGTGTACCTGGCAGGGGCTTTTGCTGCTAATAACAGGATATTGGTTGATACCTCATTACTTTTACCGCCTTCGTAAACTTTAGCCGTGATCATCCGGATACCCAGGCCAATAGTATCGGTTTTAAGACTGATACCTGTAGTATCTTTGCTGGAAGCGATCTTTGCCGAATCGAGCAGGTAAACTACCGAATCGACTTTACTGCCCGAGGGATAGCCCACTTTGATGTCGATCTTGTCGCCGGCTTTGTAATTAGCGCCGGCATCTGGCGTTATGGTATACTCTGTAGCCGAGCTATCAGGTTTGTGGTTACAACTGTTGCAGCCGAAAGCCGTTAGGACAATGGCAGCAAAAAAAAACTTTAATTTATTGTAATTCATAAGTGTTATGTGGCCGAAGGCCAAAACGCATCTTCTATATGGTTTAGTATATAATTTCCACTGCGGTCAAACAATATGGCGATGATATCAAACCGCACTTCGCCCTGGTGGTTCATGAGGTAAATGTATTCATCGGCAGCTTCGGCCAGCAGTTTTTGTTTACGATTGTCAACAAAATCTTCCGGTTCGCCAAAGCCATTGCCCGTACGGGTTTTTACTTCGGTAAATATAATAACCTTGTCTTTATAAGCAATAAGATCGATCTCGGCTTTTCCATAAGTCCAGTTTTCATCAATGATCTCGTAGCCTGCATTTTCGAGATGGGTTTTGGCTAATGTTTCGCCGGCACGACCAAGTTCGAGGTGTTGGGCCATTACCGGGTGATTACAGTGCCTAAAAAATCCGAGATTGATTTCTCCACCTTTTTCATACGGAGATATTTTATTTGCAGGTTATCCTGATCTTCGGCACTCTGCGCAGTTTTTAGCTCAGATATAACTTCATCCAATATCTTTTTAACTTTATGAAGCTTCAGGTGGAATATGCCGCCCAATATGGTCGCCCTCATATTTTCCTGCTCCTCATTAACTTTAATTTTATGCATCTCGTACCAGTTTTCGCTCAAACTGTACTTAGTCGCCAATATATCTACGGTAAGGTTAACGATATCCTTATCGGCATGATGAATAAATGTAGCATCATCCGGAAGATTACCATTTTCCACATCGCTTCTGTAAATGTCAACTATCGATTTACAAATGGGATTATCAAACGTTACGTCGCTTAATTCGGCAATAATGAACGGGCCTATATATGTATTTGAATTTCCGTCCCAGTCAATGATCTTATTGCCGTAAAGCAACAGCAGGCGTACTATTTCTTTTTCCTGAGACTGTTCAGAGTAAAGTAAGTCAGTTGAAACAAGTTTAGTATCATTTAATGTTGCGGTACTCTCGTCATCTACTGAATCAGTAGCTTCTTCTTTGACCTCTCCAATTTCCTTTTTCAACTTTCCACTAACAGCCTTATTTACTACGTTGTGAAAAGCTTTTTCATCTATTTTTAACCTTTCGGCTACTTGTTTTACATAATCGCTCCTAAATTCAGGCTCTAAACTGTTAGATAATATATCTGCTAAATCATCGGCAACTTTAATCTTTTTAACAGGATCTTTAAGTTCGCTTTCATTAATTGTGGTAAGGTAAAAGTCAACAAGACCTTTAGAATTTTTTTCAATGTAACTCTTAAAGCCATTAGAGCCAAAAGCTCTTACGTATGAGTCAGGGTCATGATTATCGGGAAAAGATGCTATTCGTATATTAAATCGTTCTTTAAAAAGTAGACTCAAACTCCGGATGGCAGCTTTGATCCCGGCCGCGTCGCCATCATATAATATGGTGATGTTTTTGGTAAAACGGGCAATGAGCTTAATTTGCTCGGTAGTGAGCGATGTGCCCGATGAAGCCACCACGTTTTCAACCCCCGCCTGGTGTACCGACAGTACATCGGCATAACCCTCTACCAGGTAACAGTTATCCTGCTCACGAATGGCCTTTTTGGCAAAGTAAAGTCCGTAAAGTACATTTGATTTATGGTAGATCTCAGACTCGGGCGAGTTAACATACTTGGCTACGTTCTTATCTTTTTTTAATGTACGGCCGCCAAAACCAATTACCCTCCCGGTAAAACTGTGGATCGGGAACATCACCCGGCCGCGGTACCTGTCATACAAAGCGCCGTTGTCCCGTTTTACTGACAAACCGCTTTCAACCAGAAACTGCTCTTTATAACCGTTTCTGATGGCGGCGCCGGTAAAAGCTTCCCATTGATCGGGTGAATAGCCCAGCTCAAACTTTTTTATAGTTTCAGCCGTAAAGCCGCGCTCCTTAAAATAGCTGAGGCCTATGCTTTGACCTTCTTCCGTATCAAGCATGGTTTCATGAAAAAACTTAGCGGCAAATGCCGATACGATCATGAGGCTTTCCCGACGCAGCTCCTCCTCGCGGTTTTCGGGAGCTTCAACGGTTTCTTCAACCTCGATGCCGTACTTTTTAGCGAGCCATTTCAAGGCCTCGGGATAACTGAACTTTTCCAGCTCCATTAAAAACGTAACAGCCGAACCACCTTTTCCTGTTGAGAAATCTTTAAAAATACCTTTTGCCGGGGATACCGTGAACGACGGGGTACGCTCGTTCGCGAAAGGCGAAAGACCTACGTAGTTAGCCCCGCGTTTTTTTAACTGCACAAATTCCCCTATCACCTCCACAATGTCGGTGGCTTCCATAATACGGTCGATAGTGGATTTTTGGATCATCAGTAAAATACAAATGTAGGGAAGATAGATCGTTGCCCGTAATTCGAAAACGTTAAAATACGGTTTTGTTTGATAACGAGCGGTTTAAAATTCAATCTCCCCAAGAGGCAAGTTTACTGCTTAATACTTTAAGTAAGATCCTGAAATATATGCCCCTTTCATCACCGCGATGAAGGGGGTTAACAGGGTTAACAGAAATTCAATAACAATAACATACAAAGCTTAAAATCAACCACTTAACAAAAACGAGGGTTAACATTAAGTATCGCTAAATTATTAGAAAGCTAATAAAACTATACGATCGTACTTCGATCGTCGCAACCAAAACGGACCCATGATATTAAAATCATGGTATGGTATAGGTTCATTTGTATTATGCTTAAACCCTTTTAAACCAGGGCATCAGCTTTTTGATTTCGGGGTTTTAAAAAGGTCACCGCAATCCCGGCCAATACAATTATGCTGCCAACAATCTCATTAAAACCCAAACGCTCATGAAGTAAAAACGCGGCAAGCAGCCCGGCAAAAACCGTTTGGCTTAATAAAGCAATGGAAACCCTGGTTGGTTCCAGATAACGTAACGAGTAATTGATGGTAAGCCAGCCTGCCAACTGGCAAACAAGTCCCATACCTATAAAGCAAAGCCATACTTTTAATGAAAGATGAACAATATCGTTATGCATTGATCCATTGATCACCAGTAAAAAAATACTGGCACTCAGCATACTGTAAAACATAAAACTAAACACATCAATACCGGCCATAATATTTTTGGTGATCATGATATAGGTAGCATAAAAAAAACTGGCGAGTATAGCCAGCAGTATGCCGGCATTAAGTTCCATGTGCAAAATGTGTTCATAACCTACCAAAACAATCATACCGGCGATGGCAATGAGCGTACCTATCCAAAATAGCCGACCTGATCCTTTTCTTAAAAACAGGAAGCTCATCAAGCCCACCCAAACCGGGGCAAGGTTGGCAATAAGGGTTGATACAGTGGCGCTGATCTTTAACAGCGAAATATTCCATACCGCAATATCAAGGGCGAAAACCATACCTGCGGCTATGGAAATAAGCAATTGCTTTTTATCTATTTTAAGTTTTTGCCTAAATACACAAAATGGGGCAAGGCAAACCCAGGCTATAAACACCCGGTAAAATGCCGATCCTATAGGTGATACCCCGGCAAGCTTTACAAATATCGGCGAAAAGGAAATACACAAAATGCCAATAACAAGGCTCACTTTGGGATTCATAGCACGGTAGAATTATATGAGCGGCAAACTTACTGAAAGCCTGTATAATATGCCTTACTTTTAAATATCTTTATATTTCCTGTACAATTTATTAACCTGTCATCAGTAAAGCAATGAAATATCACCGGTTTATGTTAGCAATAGCCGTGGCCCTGCTTTTTTCAGCCTGCAAAAAAAAGGACTGCTGTAATTTTCCGGTGATACCTGATTTTATGCTTGCGCAAAAAAACAGCATCAAATGGGAGGCTAACCCTTCCGGTTCGAATATAATGGGTGATACCATTACCGTATCAGCAAAAAGTACCATAGGAGGCGAAGAAGAGCAGGTAGGTTTTAAAATCGTGTTTGATGGCGTTGGGTATTATACCCTCAAAGCAAACGAAAACTATTACCGCATTACAAAAAACGGCTCCCTGTTAGCCGGATACAAACCCGACCCAAGCCATCTTAGTTCGGTAACTATAATTTCATACAACCAGGCCGATAAAATACTGCAGGGATATTTTGAGCTCAGGTTTCTGAAAGTAATTGATAGCCAAATCGAAAGCCATCCGGACAAAGTTACTTTTAGCGAGGGCAAGTTTAAAGCTAAACTCAAATATTAACTTTCACATTAATTGTAACTAAGCTTAATTATCATTCGTATTAGTTGTAAATTTGTTTTATGAAAAAAGTTCTTTTACTAATCGCCTCAGTATCATTCATATTACTTGTGGGTTGCCAAAAAACTGGCGTAGCACCAAAACAAGATGGTGTGAGTACTAAAAAAAGTATCCTTAACCAGTCATTGAATAAAACCAAAGACACAATTATTATGATTAACGGCCAATCGGCACCGAGCGTAAACCGCCAAGACACCATTATTATGGTATCAGGCAAGTAGGTTTGAAAAAAAAGAGATGGCCGGGAACACTTTATGTCCCCGGCCCTTTTAATCACGGCTTCCATTTTCCACTTCCACCCTTTCTCCTGATATATCTTTCCGTATTAACCGGCTAATGTTTTTTAGCTCATGTTTCAAAGTACGCTTTCATAATTAATTGTATTTTTGCGACTCTAAAAATTATACATGATATGAGTCAGCGAACCAAGATCAAAGCATTGCTGCAAAGCCAGCAAACCGAAATTGATGTAACAGTTAAAGGATGGGTGCGTGCATTCCGTTCAAATCGTTTTATTGCTTTGAATGATGGCTCAACTAATAATAATATCCAGGTAGTTGTCGACTTTGAAAATACCGACCCGGCTTTGCTTAAACGCATCACCGTTGGCGCGGCACTTAGTGTTCAGGGAAAACTGACCGCATCTTTAGGTAAAGGCCAAACAGTTGAAGTTGTAGCGACCGAGATTGAAATTTTAGGCGACAGCGATCCCGAAAAATACCCTATCCAGCCTAAAAAGCATAGCCTTGAATTTTTGCGGGAGAATGCTCACCTGCGTTTCCGTACCAGTACATTCGGCGCTATTTTCAGGGTACGTAACAGCCTGGCATTTGCTGTACACCGGTTTTTCCAGGAGAGGGGCTTCGTTTACCTGCATACACCCGTAATTACCGCTTCAGATGCGGAAGGCGCTGGCGAAACATTCCACGTTACCAACTTCGATTTGGATAACATTCCGAAAACTGATACCGGCGAGATTGACTTTAAACAAGACTTTTTTGGTCGTGCTACTAACTTAACTGTATCCGGTCAGCTGGAAGGTGAGCTTGGTGCTATGGCCCTGAGTGATATTTATACATTCGGCCCAACTTTCCGTGCCGAAAATTCAAACACTACACGCCACCTGGCCGAGTTTTGGATGATTGAGCCGGAAGTAGCGTTTAACGATCTGGTTGATAACATGGACCTTGCCGAGGACATGCTGAAATATGTGATCAAGTACGCTTTAGATAAAAATGCCGATGATATTGAGTTTTTAACCCAGCGCTTAACTGAAGAGGAGAAAACCAAACCGCAAAACGAGCGCTCAGAAATGACGCTGCAGGAAAAATTGCAGTTTTGTTTAAATAACGATTTCGAGCGCCTAACTTATACCGAGGCCATCGAAATCCTGAAAGAATCAACCCCGAACAAAAAGAAAAAGTTTGTTTATCCTGTTGAAGGCTGGGGAACCGACCTGCAAAGCGAGCATGAGCGTTACCTGGTTGAAAAACACTTCAAAAAACCGGTGATCCTGACCGATTATCCGAAAGAGATCAAAGCGTTTTACATGCGACAGAACGACGACGGCAAAACCGTACGCGCCATGGACATCCTCTTCCCGGGCATTGGCGAAATCGTAGGCGGCTCGCAGCGTGAGGAGCGTTTAGATAAGTTGGAACAACGCATGAATGAAATGGGCATCCCTACCGAAGAGCTTTGGTGGTATTTGGATACCCGCCGTTTCGGCTCTTGTCCGCATGCCGGCTTTGGTTTGGGTTTTGAGCGTTTGGTGCTGTTTGTTACCGGCATGGGCAACATCCGCGATGTGATCCCTTTCCCGAGGTTTCCCAAGAATGCGGAGTTTTAACCGTTGATTGTTTTTTTGATTTTGATGATTACGCTGATTATTTGTAATGCGTAACACTATATTTGGGCTGTCGCTAAACGACAGCCTTTTTTATACTATATGCCATCACAAATTCTGCTTGCTACCCATATTAATGCGCCTGTTGAAAAAGTGTTTGACATTGCCCGCAACATTGATGTACATGTAGAGTCAACAAAACATACTGGCGAACGAGCTATTGCCGGGCGTACAAGCGGCTTGATTGAACTGGGCGAAACTGTTACCTGGCGGGCAAAGCATTTCGGCATATGGCAAAACCTCACCTCAAAGATCACCGAAATGGACTATCCAAATTACTTTACCGATATCCAGGTTGAGGGTGCTTTCAAAAGCTTTACGCATGAGCATTATTTTTACCCAATTCTTAACCAAACCATGATGCGGGATATTTTCACATTCGAATCGCCGGGTGGGGTATTGGGAGAAGTGGTAAACGTCCTGTTCCTCTCAAACTACATGACACAATTGTTGGTAAAGAGGAATAAAGTGATTAAACAGGCGGCTGAAGGTCGTTCAAACTCATGACCGAGGGTTAAAATCTCTATCTTGAGCTTTCAATTATTAAGTTATTTAACATCTTACCGAAACTATGGTTTTCAACGCTGATATTCTTATACACCCGGGATTGGGTAATTCAGGCTCACAACACTGGCAAAGCATCTGGGAAAAGCGGTTCAATTTTACCCGTATTGAACAACAGGATTGGGAAACCCCGGTTTGCAGCGATTGGATAAAAACTATAAATGATTATGTAAACCGCTATGATCCGGAAAACGTAATCTTAGTTGGCCACAGCCTGGCTTGTGCTGCTATAGCCCGGTGGGTTACAGCATATAACATTAAGATAAAAGGCGCATTATTGGTTGCACCAAGCGATACCGAAGCGGATAGTTATCCAAGCGGTACAAGTGGTTTTATGCCGATGTCATTAGGCAAGCTACCATTCAAATCAATAACGGTGGTTAGTAACAATGATTTCTACGTAAGCAGGGAACGGGCCTCTTTATTTGCAGACAGTTGGGGAAGTGAAATTGTGAATGTTGGCGATGCCGGCCATATCAATGTATCAGCAGGTTACGGAGAGTGGAATGAAGGCCTCGAACTTTTAAAAAAGCTGGACGAGGGATATTAAACCTTCTGTCGCAGGCTTTCAGTGGTCCTGGTAGCTATATATTTTCAGCAATCTGCAGATCTGAAATCTGCACATCAACACATCTGTCACTCCCCGTCAAACCAGTGTAAACATCAGCCTGCAAAACATTATACCGGCCTAAATTGTCGTATCTTTATAGTAGATCAAAACACCGGATGGAGTTTCCAATCGGTGAAATCATCAAAAAAAATCTGTGTAATCCCAACAAAAAATATGGAATACAATCAATTAACGCCCGATGAAGAAAGGGTAATATTATATAAAGGTACCGAACGGCCGTTTACCGGTTCGTTACTGAACAATAAGGCGCAAGGTTTATACGTTTGCAAACGCTGCGATGCGCCATTGTACCGCTCGGAAGATAAGTTTGAATCATTTTGCGGCTGGCCAAGTTTTGACGATGAAATTGAAGGAGCAGTACGCCGCGAGATAGACGCCGATGGCCGCAGGGTTGAGATCCTCTGCGCAAATTGCGGCGCTCACCTGGGCCACGTGTTTGAGGGCGAGTACATGACCCCGAAAAATACACGTCATTGTGTAAATTCAGTATCAATGAAATTTGTCCCGGTAGAAGAAGCAAAATAATTCGTAAAACTTTCAGGAATACGCCCGTTGGTTCCTGGCTAACGGGCGTATTTGTTTTCCACATACCCGTTTGCAAAACGCTTTTAACTCAGTATTTAGATATTGATACCTGCTTAAAGTAAAAGCATTTCGTTATTGGCAATAATTGTCGGTGTTAAGTCAAGTAATTTATAATGTTAAATTATCGTAATCCGCAAGTATAAAGGCCTGTAAATTTCAATCAAATTTTTAATCAGCTGTTTTCAAGTCCATTAATTTTTCATCAATATAACAAGTGCCAATAAAGTGTGGATAACTCGGGGGTTTGTGAAAAACTATCATTCACAACTACACAACTCAAACATTAACTTTGCTCAGCAAGGTAATAAAAAGGCATTCAGCCGGCAGCCGGACGCACTCGTCAACTTCTAATTAAATAACTGGCTGTCAGAAAGTTACACAATACAGTTGCTAAGGAGTAAATCCGAAGGCATCAAAATTTAAAGCTTTATTGAAAAGTAGGGCTTGCTTTCGTGTCTGAATACCTGATTAAAGAAAGAAACTAAAAAAGTAGACACCAATGAGTTTGGAAAACGAATTATTACTACGGGAAAACAAAGACCGGTTTGTTATCCTTCCCATCAAGTATCCCGCAATTTGGGAGATGTATAAAAAAGCGGAAGCCAGCTTCTGGACTGCCGAGGAAATCGACCTCTCGGACGATATCAAACATTGGGAAAGTCTTAATTCGGGCGAAAAACATTTTATCTCGCATGTACTCGCTTTTTTTGCCGCAAGCGATGGCATTGTGAACGAGAACCTGGCGGTAAATTTCATGAGCGAAGTACAATTGCCCGAAGCACGCTGCTTTTACGGTTTCCAGATCATGATGGAAAACATCCACTCTGAAACCTATGCCCTGCTGATAGACACCTACGTAAAAGATCCGGGCGAAAAAGATCGCCTTTTCCACGCCATTGAAACCGTACCATGTGTTGGAAAAAAAGCCGAGTGGGCACTGAAATGGATCAACAACGGTAACTTTGCCGAGCGTTTAGTTGCATTCGCGGCTGTTGAAGGGATCTTCTTTTCAGGCAGTTTTTGCTCCATATTCTGGCTTAAAAAGCGCGGATTGATGCCGGGTTTAACTTTCAGCAATGAGCTGATCTCGCGCGATGAAGGCTCGCACTGCGAGTTTGCCTGCTTATTATATGGCATGCTTGAAAACAAACTACCACAGGAACAGGTTACCAAAATCATTACCGACGCGGTAGAGATAGAAAAAGAATTCATAACCGAGGCATTACCTGTTAACCTGATAGGGATGAATGCCAAACTGATGAGCCAGTACATTGAGTTTGTGGCCGACAGGTGGCTGAGCGAACTGGGGTACGATAAATTCTATAACGCAACCAATCCTTTCGATTTCATGGAAATGATCTCGTTACAAGGCAAAACCAACTTCTTTGAAAAACGCGTAGGCGACTATCAAAAAAGTGGTGTACTGAACGCATCGGCCGAAAGCAAAAGCTTTTCGCTTGATGACGATTTTTAGGGTTAGAGATTAGAGGTTGGAGATCAGAGATTAGGTCTGATCATTACATCAGGAAATCATCAAATCAGGAAAATCAGGGTTCAGAATCAAGGTTCAGAAAATAATCAAATCACAATAATATTAACTAAAAAGCTTCGCTTTTAACGGGGCAAAAGGAGGGGCAAAATGTTCGTAATAAAAAGAGACGGAAGAAGAGAGTCCGTAAAATTTGACAAGATCACCGCACGTATTGAAAAACTGTGCTATGGGTTTCAATTAGTTGACCCTATTGATGTGGCTAAAAAGGTAATTGAAGGTTTATTTGATGGCGTAACCACCTCCGAGCTGGATAACCTGGCTGCCGAAACCGCCGCTTCATTAACCACCAAGCATCCTGATTATGCTTTGTTAGCTTCACGTATCGCGGTATCAAACCTGCACAAAAACACCATCAAATCGTTTTCTGAAACCATGCGCCTCCTGCATGAGTATGTTGACAAGAAAACAGGTAAAGATGCCTCGCTTATCGCTGACGACGTTTATGAAGTGATTAAAGAAAATGCCGAACTGCTTGACAGCACCATCATTTATGACCGTGACTTTGGTTTTGATTATTTCGGTTTTAAAACCCTTGAAAAATCATACCTGCTAAAGATTGACGGTAAAATAGCTGAGCGCCCGCAACATCTGTTCATGCGCGTTTCAGTAGGGATCCATAAAAATGATATCGAAAGCGCCATTAAAACATACCATTTAATGAGCGAGCGCTGGTTTACACATGCTACCCCTACCTTATTTAATGCAGGTACGCCGAAACCACAAATGTCATCATGTTTCCTGTTAACCATGAAAGATGACAGTATTGAAGGTATCTATGATACATTGAAACAAACTGCCAAAATTTCACAAAGTGCAGGTGGTATTGGTTTAAGCATCCACAATGTAAGGGCTACAGGTTCATACATCAGCGGTACCAACGGTACCAGCAATGGTATCATCCCGATGCTGCGTGTATTTAATGATACTGCACGTTATGTTGACCAGGGCGGTGGTAAACGTAAAGGCGCTTTTGCTGTTTACTTAGAGCCATGGCATGCTGATATCTTTGAATTTTTGGATCTGCGTAAAAACCATGGTAAGGAAGAAATGCGTGCCCGCGACTTGTTCTATGCCCTTTGGGTATCAGACTTGTTCATGCAGCGCGTTGAAGCCAATGAGGATTGGAGCTTATTCTGCCCGCATGAAGCACCGGGCTTAGCCGATTGCTGGGGCAAAGAATTTGAAGAGCTGTACGTTAAATACGAAAAAGAAGGCCGTCAGCGTCGTACAGTAAAAGCACAGGAACTTTGGTTTGCAGTGCTTGATGCCCAGGTTGAAACCGGTACACCTTACTTATTATATAAGGATGCTGCCAACGGTAAATCAAACCAGCAAAACCTGGGTACCATTAAAAGCTCAAACCTTTGCACCGAAATCATCGAGTATACCGATGCAAACGAAGTAGCGGTTTGTAACCTGGCGTCATTGGCATTGCCACGTTACATCAACAATGGTGCTTTTGATCATGATAAACTGTATGAAGTAACCTACCAGGCCACTATCAACCTTAACAGGATCATTGACGGTAACTATTACCCTGTTAAAGAAGCTGAATATTCAAACTTACGTCACCGCCCTATCGGTTTAGGTGTTCAAGGTTTGGCCGATACTTTCATCCAGCTTCGTATGCCGTTTGAAAGCGAAGAAGCTAAGCAATTAAACAAAGAGATTTTCGAAACCATCTATTTTGCAGCAATGACAGCTTCAAAAGATATGGCTATAAAAGATGGCGCTTATGAAACGTTCAAAGGTTCGCCACTATCACAAGGCAAATTCCAGTTCGATCTTTGGGGTGTAAAACCAGAAAGCGGCAGGTGGGATTGGGAAAACCTGCGTTTGGATGTAATGAACCATGGTGTACGTAACTCATTATTAGTTGCGCCGATGCCAACTGCTTCAACATCACAAATATTGGGTAACAACGAGTGCTTTGAACCCTATACTTCAAACATTTACACCCGTCGTGTATTAAGCGGTGAGTTCATCGTGGTAAACAAATACCTGCTGCGCGATTTAGTAAACCTTGGTTTGTGGAGCACCAGCATGAAAGATAAGATCATCAGTGCAAACGGTTCAATCCAGGAAATCCCTGAGATCCCTGCTGATATCAAAGCATTGTACAAAACTGTTTGGGAGATCAAAATGCGCAGCATTATCGATATGGCTGCCGACAGGGGCGCGTACATTTGCCAGTCACAATCACTGAACCTGTTCATTAACTCGCCAAATGCGTCAAAACTAACTTCAATGCACTTCTACGCATGGAAAAAAGGCTTGAAAACAGGTATGTACTACCTGCGTACACAGGCAGCATCGCAAGCGGTTAAATTTACGGTTGAGAACCAGGGTGGCAAAAACATGGATCCGGTTATCCCGGCCGTTGTTGACGCCGTTGCCGACGAAATTCCGGCAGGCCCAACCTGCTCAATGGAGGAAGGCTGCGTGACTTGTTCTGCTTAAGTCGGAAGTCCGAAGTCGGCAAGTCCGCAAGATAATTTTTAGAGCCCTTAAACTTCGGTTTAAGGGCTTTTTATTTTTAGTGGGATTGAGCTGACATTGAACTTGTGTTTATTCGATACCTTTGACTCAAGACTTCCGCACCACTTCTTTCGGACTTGCGGACTTTCCCGACTTTCGGACTTAAAAACATGCCCAAACACGAAATCATCCGTTGCGAACGCTGCCAAACACCTTTTGAATGTAAAGCCAATTCATTCACCAAATGCCAGTGCAGTACGGTGCAACTTACGCTGAATGAGGTTCAGTATGTAAGTGAACTGCATGATGGTTGCTTATGTGCTAATTGTTTACTTATTATACAGCAAGAGTATCGGGAGAGCATGGGATTGGTTTAATGATTATAAACCAGTATCATTGACAACAAATAGTTCTCTTCTCTCCAAATTAATCCCCCATCATTAATCCTTTTCCATTTCCATCAGTCATATAGGTGTACATCTTCAATATAGATGATGATTAAAGATTTTACACCATGAAAAGGAAATTTGTTGCTTTGGCACTATTAATATCAGCAGTAGTATCCGTAACCTCCGGTTGCGTGGTACGTGAAGATTATGGTCACCACCACAGGTATCGTAATGGCTATAACAACGGGTATAATAATGGCTATCATAATGGTTACGATAATGGCCATTACCACGACCGTGGTTATTAAGATTGTTAATTTAAGTTTTCCATAAGTAGTTTAGTGAGTGATGAAAGAGGGCGCCGGTTTTACCGGCACTCTTTTTTAATGTATATCCTTTAGCTCCGCCGAATTTTATTTTGACTAATTGCGCATCAAGCCGACTTGATCGGAATTAAAAATGATTAAAATGAAAATTAACAAAATTTAATTTCGATAATTTTGATTATTCAAAATATTTTTCCGTAAATTTGGTTCATACATTATAAACCTATCAAAAATGACCAGCATTAAAACTACCACTAATTATATATGCAGGTTTGCATTTATAGCTGCATTTGCTTCGACCGGTTCACCCGCTACGCCGGCTACCGCCAAAATTGCACAGTCGCCAACAATAATTATTGCCGATACCCAGCTCAAAGCTTTTGAAGGCATTTATCAGCAAAAGGATAACGAGTATAGAGTATATAAAATAACAGCAGATGGTGATAAACTAATTGCCCAACAGCTTGGCGGAGATCAAAAACTAACTTTAACCCGTAAATCAGATCTTGAGTTTGAATTTTTAGATGATGACGGCGATGAAAAGATCCCTGTTGTATTTTCAAAGAATGAAGCCGGTGAAATAAACCAGATCACCTTAGGCGGCAGGCAAATATGGGTAAAGATAAACAGCTATACCCCACCTAAAGAAGTACAACTGAAACCCGAACAAATAAAAGTTTTGGCAGGTAAATATCAGTCGGATGAGAGGGCTGATCTTTTTCTGACTATAACCGCGATACCCGACGGATTAACGCTCAAACAATCATGGGATGGCAAGGAAATCAATTTTAAACCATTGTCTGAAGTGTTATTTTTAAATCAAGCCTTTGGCTTTCCCTTAAAGTTCACTAAAGACGCGAGCGGCAACCCAACCAAAGTATTGGCTTTTAACCGCGACACTTGGAATAAGGTAAAAGAATAAGCTCCCTTATTAATTCAATATATAAAGTATTACGGGCCGGCCCGCTGTTTCCTAAACCAGGTCACATCGGTAACCGGCCCTTTTTTGTACCGCTGATTTTGGTATGATTACATTGATTTCGCTGATTTTTTCTGAACCATGATTTTTAGGATTAATGGATTTTCTCTTATCTGAATTAGAATTTGCCTGTTTTGCTTTTTAACTTTCATTCTGTTTATTCTCAAATTCTGCAAATTCTGATTCAGACTCCCCCATCAAAAAAACTTTCACACAACTACTTGAAAATCAAAAATAATGTTCGTACTTTTGCAGTCCCGAAATGCGGGATAAAATAATTAGACAAAAAAGCAAGAAATGCCTACTATTCAGCAATTAGTTAGAAAAGGTAGAGTAGCTCTGGTTGACAAGAGTAAGTCACCAGCGTTGGACAGCTGTCCACAGCGAAGAGGCGTGTGCACCCGTGTGTACACCACTACCCCTAAAAAACCAAACTCAGCAATGCGTAAAGTTGCCCGTGTGCGCTTAACCAACGGTAAAGAAGTAAACGCTTATATCCCAGGTGAAGGTCACAACTTACAGGAGCACTCTATCGTTTTGATCCGTGGTGGTCGTGTTAAAGACTTACCAGGTGTACGTTACCACATCATCCGTGGTGCACTGGATACATCAGGTGTAGCCGGCCGTAACCAACGCCGTTCAAAATATGGTACCAAACGTCCTAAACCAGGTCAGGTAGCAGCAGCGCCAACAAAAGGTAAAAAGAAATAATTAAGGAGGATAGAAAGCAATGAGAAAGTCAAAACCAAAAAAGAGAATTATCCTTCCTGATCCAAAGTTCAATGACACTTTGGTAACAAGGTTTGTAAACAACATGATGTATGATGGTAAAAAATCAACCGCATACTCTATTTTTTACAACGCTGTTGAAATTGTTGAGAAAAAAACAAGCGAAAACGGCTTAGAAACCTGGAAAAAAGCTTTAAACAATGTAATGCCTGCTGTTGAAGTAAAAAGCCGCCGTGTAGGTGGTGCTAACTTCCAGGTACCTACAGAGGTTCGTCCTGAGCGTAAAATAGCTTTAGGTATGAAATGGTTGATCAGCTATGCACGTCGTCGTGGTGAAAAAACCATGATGGAGAAATTAGCCGGCGAGATCATCTCAGCAGCTAAAGGTGAAGGCGCCGCCGTTAAGAAGAAAGAAGATACGCACAAAATGGCTGAGGCTAACAAAGCGTTCTCACACTTCAGATTCTAATTAGTGAATGACTGAATTAGTGAATTATTGATTTGGTAACATTTTACTAATCAATAATTCATTATTTCGGCAATTCATCCCATAAAAAACAAATAAAAGGATTGAATTAATAATTGAAGATACAGTAGGACCTGATCCCTACGTTTTTATTCAATCGCTAATTCACTAATTCAATAAATCAATAATTGACATGTCAAGAGATCTAAAATATACAAGAAACATTGGTATTGCCGCTCACATTGATGCTGGTAAAACTACCACTACCGAGCGTATCCTTTACTATGCTGGTGTAAGCCACAAAATTGGTGAGGTACACGAAGGTGCCGCTACCATGGACTGGATGGCCCAGGAGCAGGAACGTGGTATCACCATCACTTCGGCTGCAACAACCGTAAACTGGAAATACCGCAACCACAACTATCACATGAACATCATTGATACCCCGGGTCACGTGGACTTTACCGTGGAGGTAAACCGTTCATTACGTGTACTTGATGGTTTAGTGTTCTTATTCAGCGCGGTTGATGGTGTTGAGCCTCAGTCAGAAACTAACTGGCGTTTGGCTAACAACTACAACGTTCCGCGTATTGGTTTCGTTAACAAAATGGACCGCTCTGGTGCCGATTTCCTTAATGTGGTAAAACAGGTTAAAGAAATGTTGGGCAGCGTTGCTATCCCATTGCAGTTACCTATCGGTGCTGAAGACCAGTTTAAAGGTGTGGTTGATTTGATCAACTTCCGTGGTATTGTTTGGAATGAACATGATAAAGGCATGACCTTTACCGAAGTTCCAATCCCTGCCGATATGCTTGACGAAGCTACTGAGTGGAGAGAGAAATTATTGGAAGCAGTTGCTGAGTTTGATGACTCTTTAATGGAGAAATTCTTTGAAGATCCTACAACCATCACTGAGCGCGAAGTATTAGACGCTTTACGTCAGGCTACATTAGCCGGTAAAATCGTTCCGATGACTTGCGGTTCATCTTTCAAAAACAAAGGTGTACAAACCATGCTCGACTATGTAATGGAGTTAATGCCTTCACCTCTTGATTCAAAAGGTGTTGTTGGTACTAACCCAGACACAGGTGCCGAAATTTTGGTTAAACCAGATGTAAAAGAACCATTTGCAGCATTAGCATTTAAAATTGCTACCGACCCGTTTGTGGGCCGTTTATGCTTCATCCGTGTTTACTCTGGTAACCTTGATGCTGGTTCATACGTGTACAACATGCGTTCAGAAAGCAAAGAGCGTATCAGCCGTATCTTCCAGATGCATGCTAACAAGCAAAACCCTATCCCTAACGTGGGTGCAGGTGATATTGCTGCGGTAGTAGGCTTTAAAGATATCAAAACAGGTGATACCCTTTGCGACGAGAAAAATCAGTTGGTTCTTGAGTCGATGGTATTCCCTGAGCCGGTTATCGGTTTGGCAATTGAGCCTAAAACTCAGGCCGACGTTGATAAATTAGGTATCGCTTTAGGTAAACTGGCAGAAGAGGATCCAACTTTCCGCGTACAAACAGATCAAGATACTGGTCAAACAGTTATCTCTGGTATGGGTGAGTTACACCTGGATATTTTGATGGACCGCTTAAAACGCGAGTTTAAAGTGGAAGTTAACCAGGGTGCTCCTCAAGTTGCTTACAAAGAGGCTATCACCGGTACTATCCAACACCGTGAAACTTACAAGAAACAAACTGGTGGTCGTGGTAAATTCGCGGACATCCAGGTTGTTATCTCTCCAGCCGACGACAATAAAGAAGGCTTACAGTTTGTTAACGAAATTGTTGGTGGTTCTATCCCTCGTGAGTTTATCCCATCTGTTGAAAAAGGCTTCAAAGCCGCTATGGACAATGGTGTACTTGCAGGTTACCCACTTACAAGCTTAAAAGTTCGTTTGATTGATGGTTCATTCCACGCAGTCGATTCGGACGCGTTATCATTCGAGATTGCTGCACGTTCTGCTTACCGCGAAGCATTGCCAAAATGTAAACCGGTATTGCTTGAGCCAATCATGAAAATCGAGATCCTAACCCCTGAAGAAAACATGGGTGATGTTATCGGTGACATGAACCGTCGTCGTGGCCAGCTGCAAGGTATGGACACCCGTAACGGCTCACAGGTTATCAAAGCTATGGTACCACTTTCTGAAATGTTTGGTTACGTAACTCAATTACGTACTATCACCTCAGGCCGTGCAACTTCAACTATGGAGTTTGACCACTACGCTGACGCACCTCGTAACGTACAGGACGAAGTTGTTGCCAAATCAAAAGGCCGCAAACAAGTTGCTATCGACTAATAATCAATTTTGAATTATTGAATTAGTGATTTAGTGAATTCCAAAGCACTAATAACTAATTCAGTAATTCAATAAATCAATAATTCAAGTAATTACTCTAATAAATAGCTCTTAGGGTAGTTCAAAATCAAACCGGTGAAATCACTTAATCAGTGAAATCGCCCAAAATTAATTAACAATGAGCCAAAGAATCAGGATCAAATTGAAATCTTACGATTACAATCTGGTAGACAAATCTGCCGAGAAAATCGTAAAAACAGTAAAACCTACGGGTGCTGTAGTTAGCGGACCACTTCCGCTACCAACCGAAAAGAAAATTTTCACCGTATTACGTTCACCACACGTAAACAAAAAAGCACGTGAGCAATTCCAACTTTGCTCATACAAGCGTTTATTAGACATTTACAGCTCTAACTCAAAAACTGTAGATGCCCTGATGAAGCTTGAATTGCCAAGCGGTGTTGAGGTTGAGATCAAAGTTTGATAGACGACCGGCCCACTGAAAGGTGTGGGATCAAAAAATAAAAAGACCATTTGCATAAGCGGATGGTCTTTTTTGGTTTTGACGATATTTTGCGATAACTTTAAATATGGAAGCATACGTTGTATACCCCTCAAAAGCCCAAGAAAAAGTTATTAAGGCATTTTTTGAGGCGCTAAATATTCCTTTCGAAAAAAAAGAAGAAGAAACATTACCACCTCATGTAATCGAAGGTATTGCTAAAGGGCAGGCAGATATTGAGGCTGGACGCAGTATAAGTTTGGAAGAATTTAAAAAACGGCTCACGATATCTGAATGAGCTATAATATAGTTTTTTCTTCAAGTGCACTTGAATCATTTAATGCTATAAAATCGCAATTACAAGAACAATGGGGCTCTAAAGTAGTCAAAGACTTTGAAAAACGAACTCTTAAAGTAATTGATATAATTAGTATATCACCACTCATATTTCAAGGGATAAAAAACTCAGCTCAAATAAGAAAGGGCTTTATTCATAAAAATTGTTCTGTATTTTACCAAATAAAGAAAGATCAGATCGATATTCTCTTCTTTTGGGATAATAGGCAAGAGCCGCTTTTCTTTAACTTATAGCATTGCCTGCGGTCCAGGCTGTGCGTTCATACTGCACGGGCCTTAACCATATGACAGGTATCCGCTTCCGTTCTTAAAACAGCCTTCCTGATTAAATCGATGGAAAGACATTATTGAATTTTTCATCTTAATTGTATGAATTCCGTAATTCAAAAAATTACCCGGTTCAGAAAAATCCCGAAATTGAACATCTCAAATTCAAAATAAATATTACCTGCCCTGTCCTATTCAGCCATTCCCATTTGATATAGAGGTGTAATTCATATATTTATTAACCTTTAAAATTTAAAAAGATGGACGAATTCGTTTTAATTTTCAGGCACGAGGATGGCACTAAAATAGCTTCTCCCGAACAGATCCAGATTTGGATGAAACAAACTATGGACTGGATTGGCGGCATAGCTGCTCAAAACAAATTTGTGAGTGGCACTGGTTTGCCCTTTGCCGATGCCAAAATTGTAGGTCACGGCGGCATAGTCACCAATGGCCCCTTCGGCGAGATCAAAGAAACGATAGGCGGTTTCATCGCTGTAAAAGCCGAATCGGTTGAAGAAGCTGTGGAATTTGCCAAAGGCTGTCCTGTTTTGCAGGGCGATGGCAATACCGTTGAAGTACGGAAAGTTGCCAGGAATGACGGCGTGCATTAAGGATAATTTTATAAATCATGTCATTGCGAGGAGCAGCCCGGGCAAAAGAGTATCCGGCGCAACGTGGCAATCCCGTCGTTATGCCTGCGAGATATGCAAAGCGGCGAAGCACAGCTACGATATTGCCGCGCTATCGCTCGCAATGACATTTTTCCATTTACCCCATGCAAAACCCCGAAATCATTCCCCATCTATTCCGCACCGAGTACCGCAAAATAGTATCGGTGCTGTGCCGCTGCTTTGGGTTTGATCAGATGGAAACTGCCGAGGACATCGCCAGCGACACCTTCCTTACCGCAGCCCAGGCCTGGAGTTATAAGGGCATCCCGCCTAACCCAACCGCCTGGCTGTATAGCGTAGCCAAAAACAAGGCGAAAAATCATTTGCAACGTAATAGCATTTTTGAAAACAAAGTATCCCCGGAAATCCAAACCTTGGAGACCTATGAACCGGAAATCGATCTTTCGCTCCAAAACATCACCGACAGCCAGTTGCAAATGATGTTTGCAATCTGTCACCCTGCCATCCCGCCAGAGGCACAGATCGGGCTTTCGTTACGGATCCTTTGCGGTTTCGGAATTGATGAAGTGGCTGAAGCTTTCCTGACCAATAAAGAAACCATTAACAAACGCCTGTTCAGGGCTAAGGAAAAGATCCGCAATGAAAAAATAGAAATCGAAATGCCTGGTCTGGCTGAAATTGATAACCGGCTCGAAAACGTGCTCACTACTATTTATCTGTTATTTAGTGAGGGTTATTATTCGGTTAGTGATGACCAGGTTTTGCGTAAAGATCTTTGCTTTGAGGCCATGCGCCTTTGCCACATGCTTATTGAAAACGAAGGCACCAACAAACCGCCGGTTAACGCATTGCTTTCGCTCATGTATTTTCATGCCTCGAGGTTTGAAGCCCGCACAGATCAAAACGGCGGACTAATTTTATATGAAGATCAGGACACCAACCTCTGGAACTATGACCTGGTAGCCAAAGGTGCCTTTTATTTAAACCTTGCCACTACCGGTACTCAATTATCAAAATATCACATTGAAGCCAGTATAGCCTACTGGCATACCCAAAAAACCGATTCAAAACAAAAATGGGAAAACATATTGCAGCTTTATAATCGCCTGCTGCAAATAGCATACTCACCTATAGCGGCACTCAACCGCACCTTTGCGCTTGCCAAAGCCAACAGCCCTGAAGAAGCCATTATTGAAGCTGAAAAATTGAAACTCACCGGAAACCAGTTTTACTATACCCTGCTTGGCGAACTATACACCGGCATTGACAATGAACAGGCAAAATTAAACTTTGAGAAAGCACTAACGCTGATAAAAACGCCTGCTGATAACGCCATTATTCAAGGCAAAATAGATAAACTTCAGAATTAACATTAGCCCAGATCGGCAAAAAAGGCCGATAAACAAAAATTAAACCTATTTCACTTCCCTTATAATCCCTTCGCTCCCCTGTCTAAATATTTTTTCTGATTCACTGTAAGGTTTGATGATCCGTCACGACAAAGGAGGAAAAATCAAACATCAAGTTTAACACAATCATGAAAAAATTATTCAATCTCCTGTTAGTTACCGTATTTACTGTAAGTATCGCTTCGGCACAGACCCAAACAGACGTTCGTAAAAAACAATTCAACTTAGATAACACCGCCCTGGCTATTGAAGGTTATGACCCGGTTGCCTACTTCACCCAGCAAAAAGCTATTGAAGGTAAAAAAGAAATTACCCTTACCGATAAAGGCGTAACCTATCATTTCGCCACCACTCAAGACAGGGACTTATTTAAAGCCAATCCTGCTAAATACGAACCACAATACGGCGGCTGGTGCGCTTATGCCATGGGCGCCAAAGGCGAAAAAGTAGAGATAGATCCCAAGACCTTCAAACTCGTTGATAACAAGCTGTACCTGTTTTACAACAAGTTTTTTAATAATACAAAAAAATCCTGGGATAAGGACGAGGCTAACCTCAAAACCAAAGCCGACGCCAACTGGGCCAAGATCGTTCATTGATCTGCCTTCAATAATCCATTATAAAACCAATCTAAAACCATAAAAATGAAACGTCTATTAATTATCGCGGCACTCGCATTTGTTACCGCAATTCAAACCTATGCCCAGCAATCAGAAATATTTGCTCCGGGCGGCAAGGCTATTAAAGGCTATGATCCGGTTGCATTTTTCAAAGAATCGAAACCGGTAAAAGGCTCAGACAAATTTCAATATAAATGGAAAGAAGCTACCTGGTTCTTCTCCAGCAATGAAAACCTCGAAGCGTTTAAAGCCGACCCTGAAAAGTATGCCCCACAGTACGGCGGCTACTGCGCTTATGGCACCTCACAGGGTCACAAGGCCCCAACCCAAACTGATACCTGGACAGTACTGAACGACAAGCTTTATTTCAACTACAACGATAAGGTGAAAGAACTGTGGACCAAAAACCAGGTAAACCTCATTAAAACGGCTGACGAGAAGTGGCCTGAGTAAAGGGGCAAAAGTAAAAGCAATTCAAAATCCCTTCCTGAGAAGGGGCATGGAGGAATGAGAGGTAGCAGAGGTGTGTTATGCAAGCAACGAAACACACCCCTCCGCCCCTCTCAAGAGAGGAATCGCTCAAGCCCATGCTTTAAAAAAACAAGCACAACACCAATAAACAAAATGACAAGCACCAGCAAACCCATAGTACTGATCACCGCCGGCCCTACCCGCGAAGCCATTGATCCGGTACGTTTCATCAGCAACCATTCGTCGGGCAAAATGGGTTATGCCATTGCCGGGGCTTTTTTAAATCAGGGCTTTGAGGTGATTTTAGTTTCGGGGCCGGTAAATATCAGTTTATCTCACAGCAGCCTCAGAGTTATCCATGTTAACTCGGCTGATGAAATGTATGCGGCCTGTCAACAATATTTCACTGTAGCTCAAATCACAATTTTCGCTGCTGCCGTAGCCGATTACAAACCGGCACAAGTACACGCTCAAAAAATGAAAAAGTCGACCCAGAAGTTTAGCCTGCAAATGGTTAAAAATGTCGACATCGCCTTTGAGTTCGGTAAGATCAAGCGTAATGACCAGGTATCAGTCGGCTTCGCTCTTGAAACTAACGACGAGGAACAAAACGCCCTAAAAAAACTTTACAGTAAAAATCTCGATTTGATAGTACTCAATTCTGTAAAGGACGAAGGCGCTGCGTTTGGCTACGATACCAACAAGATCACCATCATAAACCGCGATTTCCTGTTCCAGGCATACCAGCTTAAAAGCAAAGCAGAGGTAGCCAGGGATATTGTTATGGCCGCTATCAAAGTGGGCCAAAACCTGGAAACACCTCTACAAGCATAAATTTCAGAAAACACGCCATTCGATATCATGACTTATACACAATTTAATATACTGGTTTGGGCCCTGCGCCTTGTAGCAGCCATCATCATGCTGCAAACCTTGTTCTTCAAATTCACCGCTGCCCCCGAGTCGGTTTACATATTTACCAAACTGGGTATGGAACCCTGGGGCAGGATTGGCATTGGCAGCATGGAATTGGTAGCTGCCATACTAATTATTTTTCCCCGCACTACCGGTATCGGCGCTTTGATAGCCGTAGGGTTAATGGCTGGTGCCATATTTTTTCATCTTACTAAACTGGGGATCGTGGTACAGGGCGATGGCGGTCAGCTTTTTATACTGGCAACTATTGTGTTTACAACATCAGCCATACTGCTTTACATTTTCAGGAAAGAGGTTTTAAACCTTATCCCTTTTTTTCATTAATAAAATCAAAAACCACTGCTAATAATTAGCATTATGCAATTGAAAGAACCTATCTCCAATCTGTTGGAGCAACTACAATATGTAATTGACGAATTAAGTCCTTTACAATACACCCAACCGGTAAAACTGCTGTCGCAATCAAGTATCGGCCAGCACACCCGTCATATTCTTGAGTTTTTTATTGAACTGAATAAAGGTTACGAAACCGGCATAGTTGATTATGATAAACGCGTCCGCAATAAAGCCATTGAGGCCGATAAAGATTTTGCCATCACAACCATTCTCCAGGTAGAAGCAAACGTTCAAAAGCCTGATAAAGTATTAATACTACAAGCCGGATACGGCGAAGGTGAAGCACATTCGGCACAGGTATTTTCAAATTATTACCGCGAACTGGTTTATAACCTGGAACATACCGTTCATCATATGGCCCTGATCCGTATTGGCGTAAACGCTATATCCAATGTAGTTATTCCTGATGAATTTGGCGTTGCCGCGTCAACACTTAAGTACCGTAAGGCATGTGCACAGTAACCTATGTCCCCACAAAAAGCGGATTCCAGCTTACCTCCAACCGCGACGAAAATATTAACCGGGGCCAGGCCGTTGCACCGCGTACGTACCAATATGGTAATTACACGCTGCTATATCCTAAAGATGCCGACCGTAATGGCAGCTGGATAGCCGCAAAAAACAATGGCGATATTGTTGTGCTGTTAAACGGCGCCTTTGTAAAACACAAAGCCATGCCGCCCTATAAAACAAGCCGCGGACTGGTTTTGATAGATATCATCAATGCCGGAGATCCATACCTATTTTATAAAAACCACCCGCTTAAAGGCATTGAACCTTTCACCATCGTGCTTTTCAGCTTCGGTAAATTACATGAATGCCGCTGGGATGGCGAGGGAAAACATATCAAATTGCTGGATGGCAAGGACGCACATATCTGGTCGTCGGTTACTTTGTATGATGAGGTGGCAGCCGCCAAACGTATCAATTGGTTTAATAACTGGCATAAATCGGCCAATCCGGATAAGGTGGAAGATATCCTGTATTTTCATCACCATGCCGGCGAAGGTGATGATACCGATGCATTGGTAATAAACCGCGGTGGTAAAATGAAAACGGTAAGTGTTACCAACATTAACGTCAGTCTGCAAAACATTACCATGACCTATCATGATTTGAGGGATGGCAATGAATATGTGCATGATCTTGCTATAGAAGCTGATAGCAACAGACCTGTTGTATTGCCCCCTTTTTTTGACTTAAGAAGATTTTTAATCAGGCTTTTTAATTGGGAATACTGGTCGCTCAATATGTTTTACGCACCTGTCATGTTTTATTGGTTTTGGTTGAGTTTTAAGGCGCGTTCGTTTTTCTTTTTCAGCACGGCTAATCCACTGATTGAAAATGGTGGTTTTACATTGGAAAGCAAAGCCAGTATCTATAAACTCATCCCTCAACAATATTATCCAAAAACCATCCTCTTTAAAACAGGAACAGATTTTGGGCAAATCAAATCGGTCATAAAGTATAAAAATTTCGATTATCCTTTAATTGCCAAACCAGATATTGGTGGCAGGGGCGTACAGGTTAAACTGATACATAACGAAGTAGAACTGCTGGAATATACCCAGCAGATCAGGGTTAATTTCCTGGTGCAGGAATATATTAAGTACAAAAGCGAAGTAGGCATATTTTATTACCGCTTACCCGGTGAAGCCAAAGGCCAGGTAACCGGTATAGTTGGCAAAGAATTTTTAGCCCTAACCGGCGACGGCAAACATACCATGATGGAACTTATTATTAAAGAACCCCGATACCTGCTGCAACTGCCTGTATTGATAGACACCTATGGTGATAAACTGAAACAGGTTTTGCCTATTGGCGAATCAAAAACGCTGGTACCTTATGGTAACCATGCCAGGGGTGCTAAATTCATTGACCTTAGTCACCTCATTACCGATGAACTGACGGAGGCGATAGATGGCATATGCCGACAGATCCCCGGGTTTAATTTTGGCCGGCTGGATGTAATGTATAACACATGGGATAAGCTAAGCCGCGGCGAAAATCTATCCATTATAGAACTGAATGGTGCCGGCAGCGAACCAACTCATATTTACGATCCCAAACATTCAATATTCTTCGCCTGGTATGAGATCATCAGGCATTGGAAGCTCCTTTATCGCGTAAGCAAACTTAATAAACAACAAAAAAGCATTAATTACATGACTTATAAGCAAGGCATTACCATGCTTAAAAACAACACCGAATATTTAAAACTGGTATCATGAGTATGTTGAAGCAATTAAACTGCAAAGAAGGCGCATTGCCCTGAAACAACAAACAGACTAAAAACTAATCTCCAACCTCTAATCACTAACAACTACTTCACACTCTTACGCTGCACAATAAAATATCCAAGAATAAAGACGACCAGGGCAATAGCCATACTTACAAATACATCTTTAGTAAAAATATCTATTTGTAACCGGTTAGAAGGATCTCCGTGATTGTTCTTTAACATGCTGCTTATAGCAGCCATGGGATGCGCATAAGGAAACAGGTAGCTATACTCCCAGCCTTTTGAAGCCAGGATAACCCCTGCTATGGTACACACAAAACCTATGCCCATCGGCTTTAAAAAATCGGCCCAAAATAAACTGAGTAAAAACTGGATGGAGAGGATCCCTAACGATGATAAAAACAATTTGAAATAGATCTGTGCCAGCTCTTTTTCCATGTGGAAATCGTCGAACCGTAGCTCTGGTTTTACTATGCTTAATAAATTGCCGAAACCGATAGTGAACAGCACAAATAATGAAAGACAAACAAATACAAGGAAAACTGCATAAAAAAATTTAGCCGCATAAACCGACCAGCGGGGGATTGGCAGATTAAACAAGGTTTTCCAGGTATCGGCCCGGTGTTCGATGCTATTTACGGAGTATGCTATAAATATGATATACATGGGTAACACCAATGAGCCCATGATACCCAAAATAGCACCAGCAAACTGTAGCCAAAGCATCATCGGCGGCATTGACACCAACTTTTCACTTTTGGTATAAAACCCTACGAACAACAAAACACCTATAAATAAAGGAAGCATTACCGAAGCCCAAAAGCCAAGTGTTTTACGGCTTTTGTAAAACTCTGAACGGAACGATAGTATAAATCCTTTCATGGCTTAGGCGCTTTGGGTGATATCTAAAAATAGTTTTTCCAGGTCTTTTTGCTGTTTACTGATGCTATAAACCATTTGCCCGTTTTTATTAAGCAGAGCGTTGATCTCGCCCATTTGCTGTTTGGAGATGTAGGGTACCAGTAAATGCTCGTCGGTTACTTCGGTAACGTTAATATGGTGGCGGGTTAACAAGTTGGCGGCGTCAACGGTATTTTCGGCATCAACGCGCACCAGCGGTTTACTGATGGCCTGCAGGTCGGCCACACTGCCCTGAAAAAGCATTGCGCCGTTATTTATAATGCCCACATGCGTAGCCATCCGTTCAATCTCGCCGAGCAAATGGCTTGATATAAAAACGGTTTTACCTTGTTTGGCAACAAGCTTTTTTAAAAGCTCGCGGATCTCGATGATACCGTTTGGATCGAGGCCGTTGGTAGGCTCATCTAAAATCAACAATTTAGGATCGGCCAGCAGGGCCAGCGCAATACCGAGGCGCTGCTTCATCCCTAATGAATATTGCCCGGCCTTTTTATTCGCGGCAGCGGTTAGCTGTACCAGATCAAGCATATCTTCAACGCGCTGAGCAGGCACCTGCAATAATAAGGCCCTGTTCAATAAATTTTCCCTCCCGGTTAAGTGCTGGTATAAAGCAGGCTGCTCGATAAGCGAACCTATTTGCGAAAGTATGCTGACGCGGTTTGTTTTGATATCCTGCCCAAAAATGTGGATGTTACCTGCATCGGGTTTTAGCAGGTTAAGCAGGAGTTTGATGGTAGTGGTTTTCCCGGCACCGTTGGGGCCGAGAAAACCATATATGCTTCCTTCCGGAACTTGCAGCGCCAGTGATTTAACTACCTGCTGCTTACCAAAGGTGAAGGAAAGCCCTTCGGTTTTAATTACCATATATTATTTTTTGCTACTGCGCAAACGGTTTTAACCATTACAAAACCTTTGTGAAACAATGAGGTAGCATGTACTGCTGTGCGGCCAATTATTGCTGTTTCCTTTTTTTGCTCGAACTGGTATGTAACACCCAAAATAAGGGCAAACATTACCGGGATCAATAACATGATAAAAGGATTTGAATTTTTGATAAGCGTTTTCATTGTGAGTGGTGATTTTATACAACAAAGGAATATTAAAAAAATAACCTGCTAAAATCATTTAGACCAACACACTTTGTTTATAGATGAACGCACTTCTACCACTTTTAACCGGTTCATCGATAATAAAAGCCAGTTCATCGAAAAAAAGGGTAGCTATATATAAATAACAGGACGATATTAACATCAAAATATTAAATTAGATGCCACCCCATAAATAAAGAAAGGGTTTTAAAACAGCGAATGGAGGCTTCATTACCATTACCGAAATCCAGAACAGGCATAAAAACTGCCTGGATAATTTTTTGGCACCTGTTTTTTTGGACGGGCATTATATCCTTTTTTGTTTTTTTGGCAAGGCTAAACGATGCGCAGCTCAGCACCAAAGAGTTGCTGGTGATCTTTTTGCTTTATCCCGCTATCAACATCAGCCTGTTTTACCTTAACTACCTGGTTTATATACCCAATTTCCTAAATAAAAAGCGATACTGGGAATACGCCACAGCTGTACTGGTCAGCATAATAATATATGGCATAGGTAAATATGGAGTAGGGTTAATATTCAAAGACATTGTATTAGTACATCAAAAAGGTCATGTAACCAGTTTTGCCACTTATTTTTACAGCAGTATTTTTACCAGTCTTATATTTGTTTTCCTAAGCACAGCACTTAAGTTCAGTACCGACTGGTTCCTGAACGAACGCATCCAGCGCGACCTGGAAAATCAGCGCCTTATTGCCGAACTGGCTTTTCTGAAATCGCAGATCAACCCGCATTTCTTATTCAACTCCTTAAACAGCATTTATTCGCTGGCTTATCAGCGTTCGGAAACCACGCCCGAAGCTATCTTAAAACTGTCGGAAATTATGCGTTACATGTTATATGAATGTAACGAAAACAAGGTTGACCTGAGTAAAGAACTCCAGTACCTGCAAAACTATATCGACCTGCAAAAGATCCGCTTTGGCAGTAAGGCCTTTATTGATTTTAAGGTAGATGGCAATATCACCGATCAAAAAATAGAACCTTTGCTATTGATCGCTTTTATCGAAAACGCTTTTAAGCATGGCGTTGCAAATGATATCAACTCACCTATCAAGCTACTTATTAACGTGGCGGATGGTAAACTGCATTTCTACATCCAAAATAAAAAACATAACAATAACCGCGATGCTGTAGGTGGAATTGGTTTGATAAATGTGCAGCGCCGGCTCAACCTGCTTTACCCCAACCGGTACTCTTTAAAAATAAGGGATGAAGAATATACTTACACCTGCGAATTATCAATAGATTTATAGTTATAACCCATTATAACCATGACCTGTTTGAAAAAATTGCTCCCAGCCCTGTTTCTTGCAGCATCGGCCATTACTGCATCTGCACAAACCGACCCTAAGGTAACCGAAGTTTGGGACCCTGAGCCTGAAGTAGTTTTACCGGGCGCCGGCAACAAGCCGCCATCTGATGCTATTATTTTGTTTGATGGCAAAAATTTGGACAAATGGACAGATCAGAAAGGCAACAAACCAGGCTGGATAGTAAAGGATGGTATTGTAACCGTTAAGCCGGGCAGCGGCTCCATCATCACCAAACAAAACTTTGCCGATTGTCAGCTGCATATTGAATGGCGCACACCAGCCGTTGTTAAAGGCAACGGCCAGGAGCGCGGCAACAGCGGCGTAATTATGCAAAGCCGCTACGAGCTGCAGATCCTCGACAGTTATAAAAACCACACCTACTCAAACGGGCAAGCCGGTTCTGTTTACAAACAGTATGTGCCGCAGGTAAATGCCTCGCTTAAACCGGGCCAGTGGCAAAAGTATGATATCATTTATACCGCCCCACGCTTTAATATCGATAGCTCTGTTAAAACACCAGCCTACATTACCGTATTACACAATGGCATACTGGTACAAAACCATGTAGCTATAAAAGGAACAGTGGCACATGTTGGTCAACCTAAATATCAAAAACATGCCTTCGCTTTACCCTTGTTACTGCAAGAGCACGAGTTTCCGGTATCATTCCGCAATATCTGGATCAGGGAAATTGGGGTTCAAAAATTGTTAAACAGCAAGGATAAAAAGGGTTGGTATACCTACCTGGATACCTTAGGCAAGGATAACGACGTGCATAATAATTTCGCCATTGAAAAGGGCATGGTACATGTAATGGGCAAGTATTTTGGTTATATGGCCACCCAAAAATCGTACGACAATTATTACCTGAAAGTGGTGTTTAAATGGGGAAGCAAACAATATCACCCGCGCGAAAAGGGTGTACGCGACGCGGGTATTTTATATCATTTTGGCGAAACTGATAAAGACATCGTTTGGCCCCGATCAATAGAATGCCAGATCCAGGAGGGCGATTGCGGCGATATCTGGTGCGTGCAACATACTAATGTGGTTACGCCCAATAAATCGGCCATTGAGTGGGACCAGCAGCGTGTTTACCGAACCGCCAATTTTGAAAATCCGCGCGGCGAGTGGAACACCATCGAAATTATTTGCAACGGCAACCAGATTGAACATTATGTTAACGGGCATTTGGTAAACTGGGGAATAGCGTCATTATCGCATGGCCGCATCCTGTTACAATCGGAAGGGGCCGAAATCTGGTATAAATCTGTTGAATTGACACCGTTATAACAAAACAGCATATTAAAAAATTTAAGATAACCATTATTACATTATTTTTACGCTATGATCAGATGTTTGGTAGTTGACGATGAGCCTTTGGCGCTGCATATTTTGGAAGACTATATTTCCAAGATGCCTTTTTTGCAATTGGTTAAAGCTACAACCAACCCCATCGAGGCGCTTACCATGGTACAGGCCGCCGAAGCCGATCTTGTATTTTTAGATGTTCAGATGCCCGAGCTTACCGGCATCCAGTTTTTGAAAATTGCTAACGGTAAAGCCAAAGTTATTTTAACCACTGCCTATCCGCAGTACGCGCTTGAAGGTTATGAGCTCGATGTGGTTGATTACCTGTTAAAACCTATCGCATTTGATCGTTTTTTTAAATCGGTACAAAAAGCACAAAGTATTATCCAGCCGGTTACAGCCAAACCACAACAGGTATTGGTACAGGCCGAGCCCGTGCAGCAGGATGATTTTTCAACCGATTTTATCTTTGTAAAAACCGAACATAAGATTCAGAAGGTATACCTGCATGATATATTATTTATTGAGGGCTTAAAGGATTACATCAGCATTTTCACCTCTGCAGAGCGGATCATTACCCTGCAGGGCATGAAAAAGATGGAAGACGCCCTGCCCGAGAAACATTTTGTACGTGTACATAAATCATACATCGTAGCCCTCAACAAAATAGACAGTATTGAACGGAGCCGCATCCAGATAGGCGACAAGATCATCCCTGTAGGCGACACCTATCGTGATGAGTTTTTCAGGATGATCGAGAATAAGAATATTTAAACTTGGGTATTTGGGATTGCTAATGCGGTTTTAAACTCAATAAATATTGAAGGAAAAATGACATTAGTATATAGAAGCTGTTACGGGCAAATAGCAAAAACGTGGAAGACTTACGAAGTTTTTGAAACTTCGTAAGTCTGGATTTCCTAATATCAATCTGCTTTTTGTGCTTTTAATCCAGTGCGTCTACCGTATCCTTTTCCCCTATCTGTTGCCTCCACATAGCATAATATAACCCTTTTTGGGAAATGAGATCGGCATGCTTGCCCGATTCAATAATACGGCCTTTCTCCAATACGTAAATACTATCAGCATGCATAATGGTTGATAAGCGGTGAGCGATGAGGATAGTAATATGGTTCTCTTTTTCAGATACGTTACGGATAGTTTCGGTGATCTCCTCCTCGGTGATAGAATCAAGGGATGACGTAGCCTCGTCAAATACCAGGATATCCGGCCGGCGTAATAAAGCACGGGCTATTGACAGGCGTTGTTTTTCACCGCCAGATACTTTTACACCACCTTCGCCAATTACAGTGCTTAAACCTTTATCGGCTCGGGCCAGCAGGGTTTGGCATGCGGCACGCTGCAGCACATCCATACATTCCTCATCGGTAGCATCCGGGCGTACAAACTGCAGGTTTTCACGGATGGTACCCGAAAACAGTTGCGTATCCTGGGTTACGAAGCCTATTTTTTCGCGCAGTTGATCAAGGTCGATTTCTTTACTTAATGTGCCGTTGTATAAAATATCGCCCTGCAAGGGCTGATATAAACCAACCAATAATTTAACGAGCGTAGTTTTACCCGAACCGGAAGGACCAACAAAAGCTATCGTTTCGCCCGAATTGGTTTCAAAACTAATATGGTTAAGCGCGTTACGATTTGCTGTTAAGTGTTTAAAGCTAACATCATTAAACGTTAAGGTATTTACTTTTTCAAGCAATACAGGTTTCTCGGGCTTTTTATCAATAGGGATACTCAATATCCGGTTAAAGTTACCAAGGGAAACCTCAGCCTCACGCCAGGAAAGGATTACGTTGCCTAATTCCTGCAAAGGGTTAAATAAAAAGAACGAATAGAATAAAAAGCTGAAATATTGACCCGGAGAGATAGTCTCTTTGAAGATAAGCATTAACAGTACTACAACCATTACACTGCGTACAAAGTTTACAGTAGTACCCTGTACAAAACTCATGCTGCGTACATACTTCACTTTTTTCAGTTCCAGGTCGAGGATTTTGTAGGTTGTATTATTCAACCTTGCTATTTCCTGTTTTGCCAAACCCAAACTTTTTACAAGCTCGATATTCCTTAACGACTCGGTTGTTGAACCTGCAAGCGCCGTTGTTTCGGCTACAATTGTCTTTTGGATTTTTTTAATTCTCCGGCTCATGGCCATACTCACAAAAGTGATGATGGGGATCGCGGCGAAATATACCAGGGTAACTTTATAGCTTACGCTCACTGAGTAAACGATAACAAATACCATCCCGATAAGCGAAACAAAAAGGATCCCGATAAAAGAGGTGATAAACTTTCGCAATCTAAACGTACCTTTTGCAATATGCCTAAAGTTTCGCCGCTCCGCTGGTCTTCAAATACCTGGTAGGGCAACTCAAGCGAATGCTTTAAACCATCGGCATACATTTCGGCGCCCACCTTTTGGGTAATGATATTAGTAAAATAATCCTGGAAGTTTTTAGCTATACGCGATACCATGGCAACACCAATAGCAGCGCCAACCAGCATCAGTACTTTATTAAGATACTCGTCGTAATGCAGAGTGCCACGTTGTTCAATAACACGGTCAACAATACGCCCGGTTATCCATGGGTCGAGCAGGGAGAAGCCTATATTCATAGCCGCCAGGAAAAGTGCAAATACAACTATCCAGCGGTGTTTTTTTAAGTAAGAGATTAATACATTCATGTTTCGACAGCAAACATAAAAAAAGGGAATGGCTAAGTAGCTCATTCCCTTTTAATTTGACACAAGGTTAATATTAAACCGTCATGATATCTTTTTCTTTAGCTTCTGAAAGCTGATCAACTTTAGCAATGTAAGCATCAGTAAGTTTTTGAACTTCAGCTTCGCCTGTCTTTATTTCGTCTTCAGAAACACCTTCCGATTTTAATTTTTTGATCTTTTCGTTGGCATCTTTACGGATGTTACGAACAGCTACCTTACCGGTCTCAGCCTCGGCTTTAGCTTTTTTAACCAAATCACGACGGCGCTCTTCAGTAAGCGGCGGTACATTGATGCGGATAATAATACCGTCGTTTTGAGGGTTAACACCTAAGTTAGCTTCTTTAATAGCTTTTTCGATAGGGTTTAACAATGATTTTTCCCAGGGCTGAACAACAATGGTACGGGCATCAGGGGTGTTAACACTACCTATCTGGCTTAATGGTGTTGGGGTACCATAGTAATCAACCCTGATATCGTCAAGTAATGAAGGGCTTGCCTTACCTGCACGTATTTTATTTAATTCGCTATCTGCATGGTCAATGGCCTTTTCCATCAAGGCCTTTGCATCGTTCACTTGTTTTTTAATGAGTTCGCTCATCGGTTTTTAAATTTTCAACAAAAGTAATAAAATCTATCATTTTACGCCTTTGGTATTTAAGTACAATTCGAAAGCATTTAACATTTTATAACATTATTTAACATTTAAATATTATTGAATGATAGGTATATTAGTATAAAATATTATCGCCATGAAAAAAGCCTTACTCTTTGTTGCTATTTTAGCCTGTGCAGGCCAGCTTAAAGCACAAAATTTAAATAAAACCCCGGATAATAATAATTCTATCGATAAACTTTTTAACCTGAAGCCGTTAAAGCCTGACAGCAACTTGTCTAAACTAATCCCGGTACTTCCGAAAAACGGACTTTTAAATGATAGCAGGACATTGCTAAATACCCGTGAACTTGTTGATAATGTGACCGTTTACAGCCGGATGCCTGTTGTTAAAAATTACCCGAACGACAATATGCCCGTTGTTAAAACTGACGAACCCGGGATAAAATACCATATGCTCATTAAAAGAATAGATGTTGTTAATCCGGATACTGCCGGGGTAAAAAAGGAAAAAGTTACTCCGTAGCCAGTTCGTCTGACAATAGTCCCTGGTCTCCTTTACACTTCACTTTTTCGCGCTTTTCAACCACCTGTTCAAAGCTCTTTTCATAATCGGGGTGATTAGTGCCCATCAGCATGTCCCATATATTGAAATATAAACCATAATTGCATTTAACTAATCGGTGGTGCATATTATGATGCGTTGAAGTATTGTGCCATTTAAACAGTTTATGCGTAGTAAACCCCTGGGGAAAAAGCTCATAGCCCAGATGACCGGTCACGTTTAATAGCAACGAATACAAAGAAAATATAGTAAGCGCTGTGCCGTGATAGGGAATAGTAAAGGCGATGAGTGGTACAATACCAATCTCCACTACGGCCTCCAGCGGATGGAAAGCATAAGCGGCAAATGGTGTCGGATTAGTTGACAAATGATGCGTTTTGTGCATCAGCTTAAACAAAGGCTTCCAGTGCATAGCCCTGTGTGTCCAGTAAAAGTAGGTGTCGTGCATCAGGATCATCAGCCCTATACTCAAAAAATAATAAGCATATCCTTTATCGCTGATGTTTGGATAGATCCTTGTTAAATGCTGCTTACTGGCGTAGATCACCAACAGGATCACCGCACCAAATATCAGTATAGTAAAAAACGAATAAACGATTTCGCGAAGGATATGCTTGCTTTCGGGATAGCGTTGCTGAATTTTTGAATACCAATATGTGCGTCTTCTCCACACGTAAAAAAACAAGTATAATGCCCCGGCAAATACCAGGTAACGCCCTGCTATCGAAAGCAGAACCCGGGAGATTTCTGTTATTTTATCGATGGAGGGTTGCAGTGGCATTGTTAATTTAACGCTGATTATTTTGATTCACAATATAGCAATCCTTTATTAGCTTAGAGGGCACAAGTACGCCCCGCTCTTGCAACCACACAATACTTGCACCAGTTAAAGGCGCATCCTGTCTTATTTTTATCCGATTAAAAATCCTTATTTAAAACTTTTTCCAGCTCTGCGAAGCTGATATTCATTTTAATCCGGCCTTGTTTGGCATACGAGATCTCACCGGTTTCTTCAGATACAATGATCGCCGTGGCCTCATTTGCCTCTGTAACACCAATACCTGCCCTGTGGCGCAGGCCGAACTGCGCAGGCAGATCAGTTTTTTCGGTAAGCGGCAAAATACAACTTGCCGATTTAATCTTATTCTCCGAAATCACCACCGCACCATCATGCAGCGGACTGGTTTTCTGAAAAATACTTTCCAATAATCGCTTTGAAATTTTGGCCTCCACCACCTCGCAACTGTTTTGATAAAACTGTTCGTCATAATACTTGGCGAAAACAATGAGCGCCCCTGTGCGGGTTTGCTTCAGGCTTTTGCAGGCATCAATTATTGGCTTGATCCGGGCGTAATTATTTTTCTCCACTTCTGATTTTCCGAAGAAATATTGCCACCAGGCTTTATTGCGTTGGAGTGAAGCATTTTTACCTACCAATAATAAAAATCGCCTTACTTCCTGTTGAAAAACCACGATAATGGCAATGATCCCCACATCAACAAATTTGCCCAGGATAATGGTAAGCAGCTTCATATCCAAAGCCTTCACCACAAAATTGAGGGCAAAGATCACTGCAAACCCAATAAAGATATTAGCTGCAATGGTTCCCCTGATAAGGTTATACAACTGGTAAATGATCAGAGCCACCAGCAATACATCAAGAATAGAAAAGAAACCTATTTTAGGGAAGAGGGATTGTATGGACTGCATTTACGAAGTTAATAAGTTTACCCGAACATAAACGCCGGAAGAGCAGTAATTATGATTTGCTATCTTTGAACACCCGTCATTTTACATACCTGTGTTATTATTTCAGGGGATGTATGGCCCTCCCGGCACACCCCAGCCCCATTTCGGCATAGGCGTATCCGGGCTTTCTGTAGTATTATCTGTTTGGGAGTTCAGCACTGCTATCCGCGTACCCCACTCCAGGTAAGCCATAAAAGCTGAGCGAAATTCCGGATCATCGGGCAGTGACAGTTCATCGGCAGTTTGCAGCAACAGTTCAATCCAGCGCTTGCGGTGCGCTTCGGTTAAATGCTTTTGCAAATGTTTATTAATCATGGCATAATGGCTGCCTTCAGTTTCGCTATAGGTTTTTGGGCCGCCAAAAACTTCACTTACAAAATGCGCCACATGCATCCGGTGCTGGGGCGACATATGCTTAAATACGGGTTCCAGCAGCTCATCAGCCAAAACCTTATCATAAAACTTGTTGAAAAGCAGTTCAAAAGCAGGTGTACCACCCGCCCATTCAAACAATGTAGGGATTGTAGCTGTCATAAGTGTAAAAACCGGTTGTGATAAAGATAGGGAGTGCATCTTTAAAAAACCAGTTATTTATACGCAGCAATAAAATTGATTATTTGTCCCGTTCGGTAGTAAACCTAACCAGTTGCTCCAGCCCGCGGTGCGAATCACTGTCGGGAAAAGTGTTCAGAATTTCGAAAGCCTCCTCCTGGTACTTTTTCATCTGGGTTTCGGCGTATTGTAAGCCCCCGGTATCCTTCACAAATTTGATGATCTCAGCAATCTTTTTAGGGTCTTCATTATGGTTCTTCACCAGGTTGATCACCCTCTTTTTTTCTGAACTGCTGCAATTGGCCAGGGCGTAAATAAGCGGCAGGGTGACTTTTTTTTCTTTGATATCGATCCCTAACGGCTTACCCACATCATCGGTGCCGAAATCAAACATATCATCCTTGATCTGGAACGCGATGCCTATTTTCTCGCCAAAGAGGCGCATTTTTTCGATCACCTCGTCACTGGCCCCTGCCGACGCAGCACCGCAGGCACAGCAGGATGCAATAAGCGAAGCGGTTTTCTGCCTGATCACCTCATAATAAACAGGTTCGCCAATATCCATGCGGCGTACCTTTTCAATTTGCATCAGTTCACCCTCGCTCATTTGCTTAACAGCGTCGGATACGATGCGCAATAATTGGAAGTCGTTATTATCGATAGAAAGCAGCAAGCCTTTTGAAAGCAGGTAATCGCCTACCAAAACAGCTATCTTATTTTTCCATAAAGCGTTGATAGAGAAAAAGCCGCGGCGCTGGTAGGAGTTATCAACCACATCGTCGTGCACAAGAGATGCTGTATGCAACAGCTCAACCAATGCCGCCCCGCGGTGCGTTGCCTCATTGATGCCCCCGCAAATACTGGCCGAAAAGAACACGAACATAGGGCGGATCTGCTTGCCTTTCCGCTTTACAATATAATGCGTGATGCGGTCAAGCAGCGGAACGGAACTTTTCATTGAGTTCCTGAATTTCTCCTCAAACGCATCAATATCAGCAGCAATAGGTTTTTTAATGTCGTTGATGCTCAGCATTGCAACCAAAACAGTATTTTATGTTAACCACCGCCATGTGACAGTGCGGAGCAAACATAAGCTAAAATTATGTATCTGCATTGCAGCCTAATATTTTTTACTCAAATTAAACCAAAGCCCGCCATAACTGTCATACCTGTGCGAGTGCAATTTTTATAAGTAGAGTTAAGTTTTTGTGAAAGCGGAGCCAGTTAAAACGGGCTTCGCTTTTTTATTGATAGTAAGGGCAAAAATTTTACCTTTGCAATCCACATTTACACGGAGAGGTGTCTGAGTGGTCGAAAGAGCACGCCTGGAAAGTGTGTATACTCCAAAAGGGTATCGAGGGTTCGAATCCCTCCCTCACCGCTAAGAGAACCGAACCTAAAAGTTCGGTTTTTTTATGCTTACTTTTTAATTTTAAATGCTTGATTATCAGCGCTTTGCAATTAATCAAAAGATCGAAAAAGGATCGAGGGTTCGAATCCCCAAATTGGCTATAAATTACAACAAATGGGAGTAATACCCTTTATCTATCTGGATAATAGATAGTTATAATTATTTATTAAATCATAACAATCAAATCTTGTAAAATCGCTCAAAAGTTTTGTGGCACATTCGTGGCAGATTTTGATGATTAAAAATGTGCCACAGACGTATCATTTAACATAGTAGAATACGTTATTATTTCCCCCTTTTTCATTCCATTTGCTCAGCTAAATAATCCGTACTTAAATATTATTACTCAACTTTAAGTTGTACTCCTGCAACAAAGTTGTACCCTTAATTGAAGGATGGCTGAAAACCTGGGCAAACATTGTATGCTTTTTCACACTGCGTTTGTTTAAGTACAAACGTGCTGAGCTGGTATAAGTAAATATCACACCTAATGTACGAAGTAGAGCATTTTGTACAAAAATGAGTTATGTGAATTGGATTTACCCCCGAGTTTATCAGAGTCGGACATAATTATTAAGCTGTTTGCACTTAAGGTAGAGATATTTTATAAACGAAAATTCTTAATGACTTATGTTTGAGATTAAGTGCATGATGTTAACTTTTTTTATTTGCTGAATAGTATCTCGATTACGGCATGAACTTAATTTTCGAGCTCATAATCTTTCAATTTTTTTTGCAGGGTATTTATAGAGCCGTAACCAAGTAAATCGAGGGCCTGGCGTTTATTGCCTTTCGTCAAACGTAATACCTTATGGATGTGCAGCTTTTCGACATCTTGCCAGCGGAGGGAAAGATCATTGGCAGGCTGTTGCAGGCGCATCGGCAAATCGCGCAAGTCTACAGTGCCGTCATAGAACACATACAACTGCGCGATCAAATTTTCCAATTCCCGAATATTTCCGGGGAAAGGATAGGCTGTTAATGCCGCCTGCGCTTCCTTGCTGAATCTTAATAACTGCGCTTTCCTTAATTCCGTCTTTTTTGCTTTTAAAAAGTAATCGATAAAAGCCTCGCGTTCCGTTACCGGCATATCTGCCAGGTTGGGCAAAAAAAGTTCTGCAACTGCGAGCCGGTAATACAGGTCCCATCGAAAGTTACCTTGCCTGCACGCTTCCGGTAGGTCACGGTTGGTCGCTGCAATCACCCGTACATTGATCTTTACTGGATCATTGGCCCCCAGCGGGAGTACTTCCTGTTCCTGGATAACCCGAAGTAAACTTTGCTGCATATAAGAGGAAATGTCCCCTATCTCGTCGAGAAAAATCGTCCCGCCATTTGCTGCCTCAAAAAGTCCGGGCGTATCCTTGAGGGCGTCTGTAAATGCACCTTTTTTATAACCGAACAATCTCGACTCAAGGAGCTGGTCGCTGAAAGCGGAACAGTTGACGGGTATGAACCGTGCTGACGAACGCGCTGAACCGTCGTGGATTTCCCGAGCCAACTGCTCTTTGCCCGTACCGCTTCCGCCAATGATCAGGGTGGTCACTTTGTCGGTCTGCGCGACCAGCCTCGCTTTGTCATAGACGGATTGTATCGATGGGACCATCAAGTGTCCGGACGATTTCGCGGATCTAGCTAAACGATCTTCTAGGATGACCGCGCTTACCGGAGTCGCGGAGAAAGCCACATCGATCACGATCAGTTCCGGTAACTTACTCCGGGTCCGCAGTGCCGGCCTGACCTGTAATAGGCGAGTTTGCAAACCCAGCGTGGTATGGCAGATATACCAGGCCACCTGCATAGCCGAGGTCCCGGGCGAATAAAAAATATCGATCGCATTTCCGGCGCAGGACAGCAACAGCGTTTCTACCTTCGTTTTGATACAAGCGATGTCGATCACATCATCAATTGCCAAATAATGCAGTTCAAGTTTTTCTCTTGCCTCAGGGAACATTACCCTCAATCTGGACGCAAGTTGCTCAGCCCGTGTGTCATCCCCCTTTGCCGCGCTTAATAATAAATGCCGGTCGTAATCATAAAAATGCTTATAGAAATTCACGGTAGGCCCAGCCTCGTCAACCCCGTTTCCGCCGAAGTCATTTTTTTGTGCAATCCAAGATATTAATATTTTCATGTCATTTTTTGATATATAAAATCAATAATTGATATAAATATAATAAATTTTTCCTTTAAATACACGCAAAAACGATTGGCAGGATTTTGGCAAGCTCCCGTTTAAAAAATTTAAACTATGGAAAATCCAAAATTTCAGGTGTTTAAGGGCACCAACCAACAATTCTACTTTCATTTTGAAAGCACGCAATGGCGAAAAAATCCTCAGCAGCGAAGGATACACCACCAAACAGTCCTGCCAGAACGGGATTGATTCCGTCAAAGCGAATGCACCCTACGACAGCCGTTATGAGCGAAAGGACCGCAGTTACAATTACAGCTTCAATCTGAAATCGGGTAACGGGGAGATTATCGGACGCAGTGAAACTTATTTTACTGCTGCCGGGCGGGACAATGGCATTGACGCGGTCAAACGGGATGCACCAGGTGCTCCGACGGAAGATTTAACCTGATCAACAGCACGTGTAAAAAATCGTTACATTTAACCACCTTATCCTAATTAATATGGCTTTTTTTCAATCATTGTTGACATCGCGGCAATTTGGGCGGCATCAGGGCCGGCCCTTATGGACATACGCCCTCAGCGATTCGGAATTCTACCAGCTTTCGCAGACTTTATCCAATGCTGCACATACCAACCAACTTGATCCAAATGACTGTGCGTTATATTATGCGGAATGGTGGAAAAGGTGTTATAACGGGGGCATTCCCTCGAAACGGGACATCGCCGATAGCATCGGCGGCCAGCACGATGAAGAGCGACTCTTTCAACTGGCCCGTAAAGGCGGTCAGTTGTTAGGTGTCCGCTGGATCAAGAATCAGAACACGCTATATTTTAAGACGCTGTTGCTGCAGGGAGGGCTACCCGTCCGGCACATGTCTGCTAATGCCGGGAGATATAAAAACTTCCTACTTAAAATCCTCGAACTTAACCCTGACACGATCGACGATTTTGCTTTCGACAGCGTTCTGACCGCATATCTGCCTCCAAGCAGCCGCAACCCGGAGGTCTATGAATGCTGCCTTTCGATTGTGAAAGCAATCATGGCCAATGATGAAGAATACCTGAAGATCCTCAATGACAACCAGGAACTGAGTGAGATCAGCACGGAGTTGATGGTTAAAAAGCTAAGCCTGCGCGCACCCGTCCGCAAGACAAAGATCAAAGTAACCTGGATGCTGGATACAATCAGGCAGGCCATCCGCCTCTACCTGATCTTTCCTGAATTTACGGCTGTTCAGTTCTGTGATACCTTTCTGCATGGTGCCGATCCCGATCAACTGGACTATGTGTATAAGTGTTATTACAATGGCCTCGTCGTCTGTAAATTCATTAAAAAAGCGAATGGCTGTTACAAGACGGATTGGGTCAACCAGGAAGACCTGCTTTGGGATGGCAGTGACCAATTGCCGGATATTTACCTCACTGGTGCAGATGGTCATCGGCATAACTGCTACGATCTGGTGGGTTACTTACCCGACCTTGAACAAGCCACGCTATGGACGAGTTATGATGACACCCAATACACCCTTGAAAAAGGAAGTCATACCAGCGCCGAAACAGGCTTTTTGCTAACCCCTAGTGACTTACGCGTGACCAGCGACCTGCGTTGTCAAACCTTACAACTTTACGCACGGACGTTTGAATTGACCGAATTTTCGGCGGACATCACGATTGCTGATGCTACCGGGGAGCGCCAGTTCAAAGCATCCAGCAAAAAGATCGATTGGTATATCCTGGACCAACGGCCAAAATGGATCAAACGGGCGAATCTCCCGATCACCTCAGGAAAGCCCCATGTCGTTGCCGAGGACGTAAACGGGCCACTGAAAAACATCAACCTGCAATGGCGCCAAAGCCCCTCCACGGTTTGGAACAACTGGTCCGTACCTGCGCCAGCGGGACTGATCGATATCAGGCTTCAGGCTGATGAGATCGTTGAACACGACAGCTATTTCAATATCGCCAGCCTAGGGCGTAACGTTTCTTCTGAAAACTTGCATTCGGCGACGATCGAACTCACGAACAATCAATTTCACTTTCGGATTTACGAAAATCCGTTGACCGTGATCGAAAAATACGGGCCGCATACCATCACACTCAATCTGGCGACGACAAGCCGTATACCGCATGCGATCCACGGCTACCTCAAACTGGAGGGGCAAATGAAAGGTCTACAGTTCGAAATGGAACCGCCCTTTCATGGTGTGGCCATGTTGGATAACCAGGAATCTACCATGGAACATGGCAGCAGCCTTACATTAAATAAGCTTTACGGCTACCGGTTAATGACGAACCAGGACAATCTGCTTGTCAATATTACCAATAGCGAAAAGCCGAATATTATCATAGCGGAACCGCTTGAACGAGGCTTAAGTTCGCTGACCAAACTGGAGGATAAGATCGTGCAGCTCTATGCGCTTTCTGATGTGATGGATGGAGATGCGGAGATCAGGCTGGAGATTGTGGAGCAAAAACATTTCGGGCAAACCAAGCTGGCAGAATACCGCGTGAAAAGATATGATCAGCGCATCAGTTGGACATTAGCGGAAGACCGCTCGCTGCTATTGCAGACACAGCCTGTTCAGCCAGAACTCTTCGCCGTTCCGCTGGATTGTCCGCTGAACGAACTTTACCTGCGCGATCTGGCCCGCAATGACTACGGTTACGAATTGCGCGATGCCAGCGGCACAACCAAATTCATTGTGTTCGCCGGAAAGGAAACCCGGGTTCAGCCAACGTTCATTTGCAATGATCCAGTAGAGGAGCCGACTGGTCCGGAAGAACGCCTTGACAGAATCATCCGGTTGCGCGACCAGTTACTTGCCGCGGGACCGGAAGAGGACATTTGGCTGCGTCTATTAAGTTATTTCCGCATCTGCCAGCAGAATGGCCTTACCTATGCCACCTTTGATATCCTGCGAGCGACCGGCTTTTCTTCTGCTTTGGCCGCGCGCGTCTTCGTTTTCCTGGCCTATCATGATGAAAACCAAACGTTCATCGGAGAGAATTGCAATCTGCTGGAACGTGACATCGGTTTCTGCTTTCACTGGGCTACCGCAGGGCACTGGTTTGCTGCCGGTGAATGGATCGGCTGCCATGCCGATGCCGTGGTAGCTGAATTTATCTTTGGCAGCATCGTAAAATATTTCGATGAGCTGCAACCAGCGGAAAGCTTCGGACAGACGGCGGACTACATTATCAAGGACAAGAAACCGACCCTGAAGCCAGGTTTTCACCTCAATACCGCGATCAACCGGATGCGCAGTTTGCTGGGACCAAAGGTCCTGGCTGAATTGCCGACCAAATGTCCGAAGGTACCCGAACCTTATAAAAGGATCATTGGCGTCAACGAATCCCTCGCCAACGTCAAATTACTACTGAAATCACCGGTGACCGTCGCGTTGTCGATCGCTGGCCTGGACGACAGTCTCTGGAAAAGGGAGAATGAAGAAATACGCCGGCACGTGCGCTACAGCCAGATACTCGACCCGGCCTGGTACAGCGAGGCAATCAACTATTGTTTAACCAAAATCTAATCTTATGAATTTTAAAAACCTATATCACAAGATCAATAACCGCCTGAAGGATGCCATCATTTCCTTATGGGCGACGGGTGATGCGACGATGCAAGCCTATTTCTCGCAGATACTCGAACGGGAAGGGTTGATGGCAGAACCCGTCTTTCAAACGTCTTTTCCCTGGGAGCCTTCGCAGCTCACATTTGCAGAGACAAGCGATATTTTCAGTCCGGATTTCATCCGAAAGCTGGGCGCTGTTGAGGACCCGGGTTACCGGTTTCCCCTTGACCGCCATCCTTACAAACACCAGGTAGAAAGTTGGGACGCGCTGATCAACCAGAAACGCTCGATCGCCGTGACGACTGGCACGGGCTCCGGCAAGACGGAGTGCTTCATGCTGCCCGTGCTCTATGATATTTATCAGCACCGTAAAAACACCGAAGGCATTAATGCCATTTTTCTTTATCCGCTCAATGCGCTGATCGGGAGTCAAAAGAAAAGGGTGGATGCCTGGTGTCGGGCACTCGGTGGTATCAAATACGCCGTTTATAATGGCAATACGCCGGAGATCGTAAAAGCCGCGGACGCCCAGGCCAGACTGCCGGAGCTTATCAGCCGCCCACAGATCCGCAAGACACCACCTCAGATACTGTTCACCAACCCAGCAATGCTTGAGTATATGCTGGTTCGTAATAAAGATGTGGAATTATTGCAGCGCTCACAAGGCAGCCTACGGTGGATTTTATTGGATGAAGCGCATACGCTGACCGGTTCGGGCGCGGCCGAAATGGCGCTCCTGATCCGGCGGGTCGTTGACGCCTTCGGTACGGACATCAGCCAGATCCGGTTTGCGATCACGTCCGCGACCGTTGGCTCGGGCCCGGAAAGCCAAGAAAAATTAAAGAAATTTATGTCGGATCTGTGCGGTATACCAGAAAGTCAGCTCACGCTGATCGCCGGACGCAGGGTTGTGTCACCCGAATTAGGTGCAGAGCAGCTTGTGCAGCTCGACCCGCGCCTGATCGCATTAAGGGAAGAGATTCTGGCCAGGCCGGCACTGTCTTTATCGGAGATCGCACGCTATTTTGAGGCTCTCAATCTCGACCAGCGTTTGGAGATCGTAGACAAGTGGAGCAGCCACCGTATACAAGGGCAGTCCGTATTGCCCGTGCGGGGCCATTTCTTTGCCCGGGGGATCGGTGGTGTTTTCGTTTGCACCAATCCCAATTGCAAAGAGCACTCTACCCCGAAACCGTCAACAGCGCTGGGGCATATGACCACGATCGCCGGCGGACTCTGCAAATGCGGCTCGCAATTACTGGAATTGGTGGCCTGTCGGAGCTGCGACCACCAGTTGTTAGAAGCGGAACGCACAACCGACCCGAAGACAGGCGATGATCGGGTACGGATGGTCACTGCGGTCGTCCAGGACCCCTTCACGATCGACCAGGAGGATGAAGAAGACGAAACCACCGGTCCCACCAATGCGACGAAATTCTACTTTACTCGCAGACTACCGGACGGGGATTACCTGCCAGATGCCGTGCCTTTCGACCTGACTGCCGACGGTCAAATCATCCATCGCGATGGCCACTTTATCGAGTTTGACGGAGGCGCGGCGTGTCCGCACTGCGGCGAACAGATCCATAACCCGCAGCATTTCCGTTCATCGGCATCGTTTATCAACCGCATCCTAGCTGACATTCTGCTGGAGATTACGCCGGAAGCTACCGAACAGACCACAGATATGCTCTGGAAAGGGCATAAATATATTTCGTTCACGGACAGCCGCCAGGGGACGGCCAAGATATCCGCGCTCATCAACCAGGATAATGAAGGTAATTGGGTGCGTTCGCAAGTTTACCACCGTCTTTGCAGGCAGAAGCTTCTGCAACGAGCAGAGAACCCGGCCATGCCAGCCGAAGAACTGGAAGCACTGATCGTACATCTCGAGGAGGACCTGCGCAATAACCGCATCCCAGCCTTGCGAGGTACGAAGCAGAAAGTGCTGGATGACCATATCGCATTGCGGGGCAAGAACGGCGGCGAACAGCAGGCCCTGACCCTGAGCTGGCAGCAAATCAAAGACGAGCTGATGAAGCAGAACGATTTCGGCAAACTTTTCCGGGGCAACAACCCGAGCGAAAAGGGCTCCAACGCCCGGTACGATTACCTTACTGCGTTGCTATTCGATCAGTTCGCCCGTCGTATGCCGAAAAAGCGTTCGTTGGAAAACCTGGGCATGGTGAATATAGTCTATCCGGCACTCGGCAAAGCGAAGATCCCTACGCATGTGACCGCGATGGGCATCAGTCCCGCGGAGTGGCAGGACCTGCTTAAGATCGCGGCAGACTATGTCATTCGCCTGAAATTCTATTTTCAGCTGCCGCAAGGCGTGTTCCGCTATGGGACAGAATTCTTACGTAGCGCTACGATCTACAATCCGGGTGCCGCACAGGTAGATGCGCTCAAGTGGCCCGTCTTCGACCGCCGCAGTGCGCGGCCCAACAAGCTGGCCCTGCTCATTTGCGCTGGCCTGGGCTTTCATGACCGGACGGACATTGACGCAGAAACCGAGGACGAGATCAATGAACTGATGCGGAGCATTTGGGTAGCCTTGCGAACCCATCTTTTAGAACCTAATGGAGACGGGTTCCAGATGAATCTGGAAACGGCCAGCCACTTCCAGCTAGCTGACGAGCTATGGCTTTGTCCTGTAAAAAAGCGTCTTATCGATAAGTGCTTTCGTGGCTATTCACCCTGGATTAAAGGCAGCCTCAACCCGGAGAATGTAAGACGGTATTTAATCACGGAGTCGACCAGGTTCCCCGAATTTCCGCACCCTTTCAACCGGGACGCGGAAAATAACGAGGATACGGAAGGCACGCGCAAATGGCTCGCCGAGGCGTCGGCCCCACTACGAGTAGCGGGGCACTGGAACAACCTGCACGAACAGGTCATTCTCTACAGGCCCTTATACCTTTCCGGCGAGCACTCGGCGCAGCAAAGCGAGAAAAGGCTGGACGAGCTGGAACAGCAGTTTGAACGCTCGGAGATCAATATCCTGAATTGCTCGACCACCATGGAGATGGGTGTAGACATCGGCGGCATATCGCTGGTAGTGATGAATAACGTACCGCCCAGCCCAGCCAACTACCTGCAGCGCGCTGGTCGCGCCGGCAGACGTGCGGAAGCGCAATCCCTGGCTTTTACGATCTGCCCGCCGAACCCAGTCGGGATGAATGCGTGGAACCAGCCGAAATGGGCACTGACACACCCGATCGCTTCGCCTTATATTTCCTTCAGCAGCGAAGCATTGGTGATGCGTCATGTTAATTCCTACTTTTTAGGGAAGTTTGTCCAGGTAAAAATGAGCGGTATCAACCTCACCATTGACACTGAGCGTTTCTTTTTTCACCCGCATGCCCCGGTCGCAGCCTTATTCAACGACTGGATGCTCAGCAGCGAAGTTTACGATTTCGCCGCAGGACTTGGCCGAATCGTAAGCGGTACGCCCCTAGAAGGAAGACAGTTTGCTTATTTGCTTAACAAGACCATGAAGGCCTTCCAGGACCTGCATACGTTCACGACCGACCAGAAAAGCAGTTTCGACCGAAAACTGGCCGAACTGGAAACAGCCTTCGGTGAGAAGTCGCCGCCTTACCGTTCGGTGAATTACCAGCTGCGACAATTCCTCGAAAAGAATGCCATTGGTTACCTGGCTGAGAGCGGTTACCTGCCCAGCGCAGGGCTGCCGACGGGCGTAGTAGAATTCGACACGGTCAATGCCGACGATCTAAGGCATCAAACGAACACCGGCCGGAAACCATCTTATTTTATCACCCGTGCTTTATCCGAATTTGCGCCCGGAAACCAGGTGGTGATTGACGGTAAGGGATATGAACCGGCAGGTATAATCTTGAAAAACGACCGGGGGGTGGAAGCCGAACGGGAGATCATCCAGTCTTGTAAACAATGCGGGCACCAGCGCATCCTCAAGTCGGCATCTGCGGATGATTTTACACGGCCCTGCCAATTATGTGGCCACACCGAATTTACCGGGATCAACTTCAAGGACCCGTCATTAGTGCGTGCATATACGGAAGTAATTCAGCCGGCGGGTTTCGCTGTCGATGTTTATGAAGACCCGACGCGGAAGATCACGGAGGCCTCCTCGGTGCAGTATGTGGACCCGCTGCTAATCAACGTGAAGGCTTGGAATTCGGCTAGCCAGGCGATTTACGAAACCCGCGAGAGCGAGGAAAATGCGGAAATCCTTTATTATAACGTCGGTCGAGGCAACGGCTATTCCGTTTGCCTGCATTGCGGGAGAACGGTAACTGAAGCTGCTGATCTGGCGGGTCACACCCGTTTACGCGGCGGCAAAAATGATAAGAGCGATAGGACGGCATTGTGCTCCGGAAACTCGGCGCCGCATGCCATCCACCACAATGTCATCCTCGGCGGTAAGTTCCAGACCGGCTTTTGTGAGATCCGTTTCCGGGATGAACTGAACGGTTTTTCCCGCGACGAGTGCCTTCTCTACACCCTCGGCGCAACTTTGACGAAAGAACTGGCACATTACCTCGCCATTGAACAATCCGAGGTAAGCTTCGGGATTAAACGCTATGCGCAGTTCTCCTCTGTATTCATTTTCGATACAGCCAAAGGCGGTGCCGGATATGCTGCACAATTCCCGCTGTATGCGGAAGAATTGTTCAAGATCGCGAAAAAGAGCCTCGCCGATTGCGATTGCGAGCACGCCTGTACGAAGTGCCTCATCGACCGGAACACGCAATGGCACATCGACAAACTGGACAAACAGCCGGCACTTGCTTGGCTTACAAGGGCCACAAGCAACCAGGTACCGCCGCAAATCAGCGCGGCTTATCCCGGTGCAGCCGTTTTGTCTTCCGAGATCAAAGCGGAGCTGGGCCGTCTAGTGGACCACGATAAACTGCAGGAGATCCGCTTGGTCGTATCATCGAACTTTCAAAACTGGGGTCTGGAGCGGCTGCAGCTCCTAAACAAATTGCGGGGCAAGGTTAAGGTCGGGTTCGTCATCGACCAGGTTCCCTCCAGCTGGGGCATCCAGGATAAAATGACGCTCATCCAGCTGAACGAGTGGGCAGAGAGCTGGGCGCAAGCGCCGCGTTCCGCAGGGGCTTTGCTGGATACGATCTGCGAAGCAGTACTTCAAAATGGCGAAGTGATCAGCTACCTGACGACCGATTTTGAAAAAAACGTGGATGAACACTGGGGGCGTGCGGATGTATCGCCGGTATTCAAGTACGCCGGGCAGACACTGGATTCGCTTAGGCTTATCGAAGTTCGGATCGATGAACAGTACATTTTTGAGGCGGACCTTGACCATACCAGCCCGATCGCGTCTAACAGGCTGGCAGACGAGTTGCTCAACAGGTTGCCTACGCTAGACCTCAAAGAGAAAATGCAGGGCCAGACCTTTGCAGTGGCTTACCATGACCGTTACCTCCGTACGCCGTTGGGCTGCATTCTAACCGCGCAATTCGTTGCCAGGCTGCGCGATATCTGTGGCTTTAAACTGAGTTCATTTACCTTTAAGGGACAGGACTTTACCGAAGAACGTGTACCCTATAGCGTGTCGCATAATTTCCAGAGCGCCAAGATACGCAACGAGACGATGGAAGAATTTGCTGCGGACCAGGGTTTAGCCAACGCGCAAGCGATCAACGATAGCGTACCGCATTTCCGTTATTTCGAATTTAAAAGCGACCGCCTCCGGGTTATCATCCGGCCGGATGCCGGCATTGCGCATGGCTGGTACTCCAGTGGGCCTGGGCGTTTATTTACCGAACAAACGAACGGTTCATCTGTGGTGACGATCAGCAAGAAAGATACCAACGCCCTATTGTACACGCTGTCTATTGAGCCGTTATAGTTTCATCTTGACACGGCAGTCATAAGGCTGTCGTGTCAAAACAGGCTTTTGCTCTGGCTGTTGCCATATGTCTACTAATAAGGACAAAAGATTTGTAATAAAAATTGTTTTAAATTAAGTTCTGTGTATCACTTTAGCGATGTGAGATGTAAATCAAATTTTTTAATTTATATTCAATCTAACTTATCACAAAAATATGATCAATATCGGCACGGAAAGCTTTGACCGTAAACAAGCGATTAAACAGGCGAATGCCGAATCTGAACGTTCGGATTACAAGCAGCATGCTATGAAAATGCTGCGGGACTTTGAAAAATTCAATGATTTTTCCTCCAATCGCGCGATCTGGGAACTTGTACAAAATGCCTGTGACCTAACTACTAATTGTAATGTTGTAGTTGATTACCGCAACGGTAAGTTTGCCTTCACCCACAACGGACGTCCATTTACCACCAATGCGCTAATATCGCTGATTAAGCAAGTATCAGGTGATAAAGATGGCGAGAGCGAAATTCCACCGATAGGAAAATACGGCACAGGATTTCTCACCACCCACTCACTCGGCCGCAAGTTTGAAATCGATTCTTTGCTGGAAACCTCTGGAAAGTATCTGAAGATTGAAAAATTTGAAGTGGACCGAAGTAGTCGCGATTGGCAGGATTTACGCGACGCGATCTGGGACCAGAAAGAAAAAGCCCTGCAAATCCTAGCGACGGGGGAGATTGTCGAAAACCCGGTTTTTGAAACCACCTTCACTTATACACCCGAAACTCCTCAGGAACGAACTTACATGGCGAATTCTTACCGTGACCTGGAAGCCTATGTCCCAATTGTCCTAACGATCAACGACCGCCTTAAATCTTTTACAATCATTTCGGCCAATGGTTTCGAAACCGTTTATGTGCAATTAGAAAAACAACCAGTGCGCAATGATAAGGGAATCAACTTGTATAAGACCACAATTACTAAGAACAAAGATGAGCAGGTTATCTATTCCGTCACCGACCATCCCGACGAAAAGAAAAAGGAAATCGAAATTATTCTTCCGGTGCAGAAAGATTATACATTGAAGCAGTTTTCCGACCGCACTGCACGTCTCTTTCTGTATTATCCGCTGGTTGGCTCTGAGCAATTTGGTATCAACTTTATTATCAACTGCACGAGGTTTCTGCCTACCGAGCCCAGAGACGGTATTCACCTGCAAAGCAATAAAGATCAGGTCAAAGATCAGGAGGAACTAAATAAACAACTGATCGACAAAGCTTCAGCTTTGATTTTTGATTTTCTAAAAAGTAACGTGCTGCCGGTAGGGAATCCCCTGCTGTACGCTGAAATCAATTTTAAAAGGGATTCGGGAGATTCTTTCCTTGATGCCTATTTCACCTACCTACAACGTGCTTGGGTTCAGGAGTTTATTCAGCTGCCAATTGTAGCAACGCGCGACGGGTACAAAACGGTCCCTGAGGTCGTGTTGCCTGACCCTGTTATGCTACAATCTGAGAAATACTTTGATTGCATAGACTACCTGCTGCGGTGCTTTTACAGCAACGTTCCAATAAAGGAGAGCCTTGCTGAATGGAGCATTTTTGTTGCTCAATGGCATTATACGGATGCCCTATTTATCGATGATGAATCACTAGCGAAGCAATTGCACAGAAAGGTACTTTCAGCATTTGATGAAAGCCAGTTGATCACATACTACCTGTATCTGATTGAAGGCAAACAGGAACATTTGTTTACCACTTACGATTTAATTCCCAACATTGATGGACAGTTTCAGGCATTGAACGTGCTGAGGCATGCGAAAGATCTCGATCCTTCGCTCCTCAGCATCGGCAGAGAACTGATTGGGGAAAGTATTGCGCTTCTAATTAATGAACGATTTTCCTTCGATTTTACCTTCGGATCTTATTCAAGAAAAGACTTTTCCAATAGTGTGAATGCTAAACTGAACGAGGTTGTATCTGACCAGCATGTCTGCTTGGGATTACGCGGTGAAGAACCCCAACCAACAAGACTTGCAGGGGCTCCCCCTGTCCTAGACTTCGAATTATTTGCATCTCTACTACGCTACTGCCGACTGCACACCCAAGCCGATTCACAGAGCAAACCAGTAAAACTCATGCGGCTGATCAGCGAACATTATACGCTGGACGGGGGAGTAATCCGGATCAGTACTGTACCTGAATTGGAAGAAGACATCAATGTCAGGCCGGCACAGCGGAAAGCGGTCAAGGTATTTTTTAACAGTCTGCTGGAACTGGATGAACTTTGGGTTGAAAGTCATTTGCAATTTCTTGAAGATGTTCTGTCATGCAATGAGGACCGGTATAAAGACGTTTACACTGGTTCTAAGATTTATCCCAATCAGTTATTCGGACTACGGTTATTGGCTGATCTGAAAAAGGACGTTAATCTGGATAAAGAGCTAATTATGCTATATAATACTGTGCTCCGCAAACAAATAGAAAGCGACCTAGCCCATCGAGGCTTCAATCATTACTTAACAGATAATGAGGAGATTACCAATAAGTTTCTTTCTGGTGCATTGGAAAGTGCATTTTTAGAAAACGATATTCAAAGCATCAATGAGCACCCGTATAAAAATGAGATTCTGAGCATTATCGCCAGAATCAATCAACCGTTTTATAAAGGGCTTTTCCCGCGGCTGGATGACAAGAAAGCAAACTTAATGTTGGAGGTGGTGACAAATGAAAATACAAAGGACCATATATTTTCCATTGTTACTTTGCAGGAACACCAAATCACTAAATTAGGGGAAATTATCAAAGAAGGAAATCTGGATCAGGTCATTCAGAAGGCAGAAGAAGCCATTTTGCAGGAGAAACGGAAAAGATCAGATTTCCAGCACAAGTATATGATCGGCACCTACATCGAGGACAAAATCCGGGACAAAATAAACAGCGAACTGGCTAAGCGGTTCCAAGTGCTGGAGAAGGATGCTATTATAGCAGATGATGTGCAAGGAGGCCAGGATATTATAATCTATTATGACGGTAACCCTGTCTATTTCCTTGAAGTTAAATCAAGATGGGACAGCCAGAACTCCGTTACCATGAGTAAACTGCAATTGGAGAGGGCTTCAGAAAATGCAAACAGATACGCACTAGTTTCAGTGGATATCACGAGATATGAAGGTCCATCGAATGTTTATCAGTTGTCCGAAGCTGAAGTCCTGCCTTTGGTCAAAGTAGTGGAAAAGATCGGTAATGACATTGAGCCGCTGATCAAAGAAAATCTGCTGGCGGAAGCAAATCCAACTTCGCCGGTAACGCTTAATGACTACCGCGGCATTATCAATCAGGGAACAATACAACAAGGAGCGGAATTTGACATCTTCGTTGATGACCTAATTGAGAAGCTACGCAAGATCATTACCAGAAATGGCACTATTCCCGTATCGTAATAATTATATTCAGTTCAATATTGAAACTCTGTTTGCTACAACATAACTATTGACAGTTATCCAATAGTATAATTTGAAAGCGCTGAAAGAATTTCAAAGAGAGCTTTACGTTAACAACGAATCCGTTTTATGAAATTGTTGCAGGCAGAGCGTTTCTTTGCTTTATAGCGGAGTTTGATAAAAGAATTCTATTCATTTTGAGCTGAGAAAAAAAAGAGAGTTATTTTAGCGCTTATTTGAGAATATAAATCCTCAATCTTATCCATTAATATTTATAAAATGTCAGAAGAACAAAAGAAGATACTGGAGCAACAGCTTTGGAATATTGCAAATACGCTGCGCGGCAAAATGAATGCTGATGAATTCAGGGATTATATTCTTGGATTTATTTTTTATAAGTACCTGGCAGAGAAAATGGAAATCTACGCCAATTCCATTTTAAAGCAGGACAATATTCAATTTCGTGAAATAAAAGAGAATACATCTGAAGGGCAAGAATATATCAACGCCATTCGTGAAGAGTCACTTGAAACTTTAGGATACTTTTTAAAGCCATCTGAACTTTTTAGCGAAATTGCCAAGCGCGGAAACAGTGATACTAACACATTTATACTTGAGGATCTTCAAAAAATCCTGATCAACATACAGTTGAGTACTATGGGTACTCAAAGCGAAGAGGATTTTGATAACCTCTTCGAGGACATGGATTTAAATAGTACTAAGCTTGGCAAAACGGCGGAAGCAAGAAATGCCATTATAGTAAAGGTTCTTGTACATTTAGATGAGATTGACTTTAAGCTTGAACATACGGAGCTTGATGTATTAGGTGACGCTTATGAATATTTAATCGGCCAATTTGCAAGCGGCGCCGGGAAAAAAGCAGGAGAATTTTATACGCCCCAGGAAGTTTCTAAAATCTTGGCAAAGATTGTTACTACCGGTAAAAACAGATTGAAATCGGTATATGATCCAACATGTGGATCGGGTTCCTTATTACTACGGGTAGCCCGGGAAGTAAAAGATGTTACCAACTTTTACGGCCAAGAAATGAACCGTACTACTTACAATCTTGCCCGTATGAACATGATACTGCATGGTGTGCATTATCTGAAGTTTGACATTAAGCAAGAAGATACGCTCGAACATCCCCAACACCTCAATGATATGCCATTCGAGGCTATTGTGGCCAATCCACCTTTTTCTGCAAACTGGAGTGCTAACCCTTTATTTTTAAGTGACGATCGTTTTAGCCAATATGGGAAGTTAGCTCCTGCAAGTAAAGCAGATTTTGCGTTTGTGCAGCATATGATCTACCATCTTGCAGAAAATGGCACAATGGCTATTGTGTTGCCTCACGGTGTTTTATTCCGCGGTGCAGCAGAGCTACATATTCGCAGGTACCTGATTGAGCAGAAAAATTATTTAGATGCTGTAATAGGCTTACCGGCTAATATATTCTACGGCACGAGCATTCCTACTTGTATCCTGGTGTTTAAGAAATGCAGGGAGACACCGGACGATATTTTATTTATTGATGCAAGTAAAGACTTTGAGAAGGTTAAAAACCAAAATATGCTTCGTGAAGAGCATATTACCAAAATTGTTGATACCTACCGCAACAGGATGGTTATAGAAAAATACAGTCACTTAGCAACGTTGAAAGAAGTAGCTGATAATGATTATAACCTGAATATTCCGCGCTATGTGGACACCTTTGAAGAAGAGGAAGAAATTGATATTCAAGCCGTAATGCGAGAAATTAAGGATCTTGAAGCGCAAAGAGCAAAACTCGACGAGGAAATTGAAGTGTATTTTAAGGAATTAGGACTTGTTTTTTAATATCCTTAATGCAATTACTAACGAAAATTGAATAGTCGAGATGGCAAAAGAAAATAAAAGTGCGGGTAAGGTTCCTAATTTGAGATTTCC